>OZ241921.1:0-2017484 GCA_965203935.1 Bdellovibrionales bacterium | reverse complement strand
ACAGACCAAAAGAACATTGCCTTTAAACCTCAGTTGAGGGATATTTTTAAGTATGAAAAACTCCACGGTTCGGATAAATTAAAAGAACTGGGTTTGGAGGTAATAAGGAATCCTGACGGAACTGTTGAACATGTTGTGGTTGTTCCATCTAATTTGTCCAAATATCAGGTGCAAGGCTTGGATTTGGAAATGGCTTTAAGCCTGCCTATAGAGGGGGGCTGGGATTTTGGTTTTAGTATGCAACACTCCCACTTGCTTTATGTGGAAGAGCAAGCCTTTGAAGGCGGGGAGATAGAAAACCCCGTTCCTTGGTATGGATTTATGCAGGATATCTTTGGACTTAAAAATCCGGACTCTAAACGAAATAATAAGGATCCTAAAAAAGAAGATAATCTTGTTGCATGGGACTTCACCCCCAGATGGAGAAATCGTGCGGTGTTCAGCCTTATGAATAAAGATGTGGGGCATCGCTTTGATTTAATTGTTCATAATATCCCCTCCCGTTTGCAGACACCGGAGTCTGTAGAAGATGATCTGATTGAATATTATTGGCAACTGGATTTAAGAGGTATGTTCAGTCTTACCAAGAACAGCCGTTTAACTGTGGGAGTAAAAAATATTTTTGGCTTTGATCGCCCCACGAGAAGAAAAAAACTGTCAGACGCAGATAAAGCGAAAGGTTATACAGCCGGGCAGTATAAAATACAAGAAGGCGCTGGTATATATTTAAACTCCAATTTGTACAGTATGCACGGTCGTACCATAGATGTGCGGTATTCTTATGATTTTTAAAGCTTAAAAAGCCTTTAAAACAGCACAGGCTGTGAAAAAATTTGTTGTTTGTGTATGCTTTAGTCTTAAGCGGTGATGGGCGGGAGGCCGGTAATTCAGCCTCCCGTTTTTTATTTGACTTTTCTTTAATTTCATTTACTTTGAGTATTGGCCTTCGGGCCATATAGGGCGTTTAGATAAAGGTGTTATTTTATGATTTTTACTCCAGTGGCTTTGTTATTGTTTTTTGCCGTGCCCTTTTTTTTATCGGCGGATGAAGGAAAGCTTAAGCAGGTGATTGAAGAGCAAATTGAAAATCACCAGGCCGGGGCAAAGTCTCAAAAAAAAGTTTCCGCCCTTTCTGAAGAAACAGCAGATATTGTAAGTGAATACGAGGTGATTCTTCATCAAATTGAAACCTTCCGCAGTTACAATGAGCAAACAAGAAAGCTCATTAAAGCGCAAACTAAAGAAATGGAGTCTATCCGCCGGCAAATAGGAGAAGTTAAACAAACCGGCAAAGAGATAATGCCTCTTATGTTAGAGATGAGCAAAAACTTAGAGCGCTTTATTGCTTTGGATATTCCCTTTCTGATGAAAGAAAGAACAAAGCGTTTGCAGGATATTAAAAAAATTATGGACCGCGCGGATGTTTCTGTATCAGAAAAATACCGAAGGCTCATGGAGGCTTATCAAATCGAAAGCGAATACGGCAGAACACTGGAGCATTACAAGGGTGTTCAAAATGTGGACGGCAAAACTTTAAGCGTAAACTACCTTCGTGTGGGGCGTGTGGCCTTTATCTATCAAAGTTTGGACGGCAAAAAACAAGCCTACTGGGATAAAAATAAAAAAACTTGGATTCCCCTTGCCTCCCGTTACAAAAGGGCGGTGGAAAGGGGCCTTAAGGTGGCTAAAAAAGAACTGCCCGGTGAGTTGCTTATTGTGCCGGTTCCGGCCCCTGTTAAAACAGCCATCGCAAATACAGAAAACACAGCCGGTAAATAAAAAATGGAATGTGCGGCAAATGGAGTAAAAATTGTAAAAATGTATAAGTTAAAATGGGACAGGCTGATGATAAAAACCAAAGGCAAAATAAAACAAGTGGTCTTTATTTTTGCGGGGGCGCTTTTGTGCGCGCCTTTTTTTGGCGGGGCGGACACCTTAGACGACTTGTTAAAAAAAGTGCTGGATGAAAGGCAATACGAATCAAAAGAGTTTAAAGAAAGGGAGTGGCAGTTCAAACAAGAAAGAGACAAAAGAAAGATCCTTTTAAATCAAGCCGTAAAAGAGTTAAAAAAAGAGGAGCAAATAAGCCGAACTTTAACTTTAGAGTTTGAAAAAAACGAAAAAGAGCTGACCATACTGGAAGATGAATTAAAAATCACAGTGGGTGTGTTGGGAGAGCTGTTTGGTGTGGTTAAACAGGTGGCGGGGGACTTTCGCGGGCAGGCGCTTAATTCTCTTGTCTCAGTGGAAATACCCGGTCGCGAAAAGTTTGCAGAAACCATAAGCGCGCGCAAAAAACTGCCCACCACCGAAAAGTTAAGAAAACTCTGGTTTGAAATGCAAAGGGAAATGACTCAGCAGGGAAAAATCACCCGCTTTTCGGCGGAGGTGATAACTCTAAAAGGTGAAAAATCCCGCCGTTTGGTTACGCGTGTGGGCGCTTTTAACTTGGTAAGCAAAGGTGAATATTTAAGCTATCAAGGAGACCCCGCCCGGATTGTGGAACTTCCCAAGCAACCAAGGTTTACCCGTTACATTTCAAAGATGGAAAAAGCAAAACCGGGCGCCTACCCGATGTTTGCGGTGGATCCTTCCAGAGGTTCTTTGATCTCTATTTTAATTAAAGCCCCCGGTATTGTTGAAAGGGTAAAGCAAGGCGGGCTTGTGGGCCTTTTTATTATTTTTATTTTGCTGTTTGGCTTGGGCATTATTGTGGAAAGAGCGGTGGTGATTCTAAAAGAAGAAAGAAAAATAAAAGCCGTGCTTGCAGGCGTTGACTTACAACCGGGGAAACAAACAGCCGTTAAAAAAGCTGTCAACAGCCGGAAATTTGGCAAACTCTTTAAGTGGCTTCCCTTTTTGGAGGTGTCTCATCAAACAGAAAATCCTGTAAGGCAAATTCTTTTTCTTTACGAAAAACATAAAAATAGGGATATGGAATCTTTGGAGATGAAGTTAAACGAAACAGTTATTAAATATCTTCCCAAGGTGGAAAAACGAATAAGCATTGTTAAACTGCTTGCGGGTATATCCCCCCTTTGCGGGCTTTTGGGCACAGTGATAGGTATGATTATCACCTTTCAATCCATTACTTTGTTTGGAACCGGAGATCCCAAGCTTATGGCCGGGGGTATTTCACAGGCTTTGGTCACCACTATGCTGGGTCTTATTTGCGCCATTCCCCTTTTGCTTGGCCATAGTTTTATTTTCAGCAGGTCCCAAAAGGTGGCGCAAATACTGGAAGAGCAAATAGCGGGCCTGCTGGCCAAAAAACTGTTAAAAGAAAAAGAAAAAGAAAAAGAAAAAGAAAAAGAAAAAGAAACAGGAGAAAAATAAACAATTTAAGATCTGATTTACGGGTTTCAGCAATACGCAGGAATAACAGGCGTGTGCGGGGATAAAAAACCTTGAAAGCCGCACAGGCGACTTTCATTTTTTCTGTGGTTTTTCAGTTTCCCTTTGTGTGGGAATGACAAACATAAGAAGGAGACAGCAAACACATGAATTTGGTTTATTATTTTTTTGAAACAATACAAAATTTTATGAACTTGGGGGGCTGGGTTCTTTACGGCATTTTTTTTGCAGTTTTTGTTTTGTGGCTTTTGATTATAGAAAGGTTTTGGCACTTTCATTTTAACTTCAAAAAAGAAGCTCAAAGGGTTTTGGATAAGTGGCGGGATAGATCTTTTGTTGCAGGCTCTAAGGATTTTATTTTGTTTTCGCGGATATGGAAGGCGGACCTTTGTGTTTTAAGCCTTTCTTTAAACAGAAATCTTTTTTATATCAAAACTTTGGTGGCGCTTTGTCCTTTGCTTGGGCTTTTGGGCACGGTTACGGGGATGATTGCTGTTTTTGAAGTGATGTCCGCTGTCGGCACAGGCAACGCGCGACTTATGGCAGGTGGGGTTTCTATGGCCACCATTCCCACAATGGCCGGTATGGTGGGGGCTTTGTCCGGCATTTATGTCAGCAGTGTGCTTCAAAATCGGGCGGAAAAAGAAAAGCAAAAATTAAACAATTTTTTTAACAATAAGGTGGTTTGAGTGAGAAGACTGTTAAAAAAAAAAACTGATGAAAGCGGCATTGACTTAACTCCCATGTTGGATGTGGTGTTTATCATGCTGATCTTTTTTATTGTCACCACCTCTTTCGTAAAAGAGTCCGGCATTGATGTCAGCCGCCCGTCTGCAAAGACCGCCAAAAAAAAACAACGGGCCTCCATATTGGTTGCTGTCAGTCAGTCAGGGGAAATATATATTCAAAAAAGAAAAGTGGATCTTCGATCTGTCAGAGCCAATATTGAAAGACTGCACGCCGAAAGCCCGGAGGGCACAGTGGTTATTCAGGCGGACAAAAGATCACAGACCGGCATTTTAGTGGATGTCATGGACCAAATTCGCCTGGCGGGAGTGGAAAATATAGCCGTCTCCGCCAATAAAAAATAATATTTTTTTAAGGATAAAGAAGGTGGGATTTCCATTTTTTTTTTGAGAACATACCGAAAAGCTTTTTTTTGAACACTAATCTTTCGTGCAGGCGGTGAGCTTGTTCCTGCCAAAACTCAATCAGGTGCGGGTTAAAGCCGTAGCCACCCCAATGGTACGGGCAGGGGATTTCTTTTCCGTAAAATTTTTGTCGCGCCTGTTCGTATTGTTTTTCCAGCTCTTTACGGCTTTCCAGTTTTTCAGATTGTTTGGAAATATACTGACTAAGCTTGCTTTCCCGCGGGCGGGTGTTCCAGTATTTTATGGAGGTTTCCCGTGTGGTTTTTAAGGTGACCCCCTCCATACGAACCTGCCTGCCCAAGGCCTGCCAGTAAAAATTAAGGGCTGATTCATACTTTAAATTGCGGGCTTTCGGGCTGTTGTAGTTGGTGTAAAAAAGCATCTCTCCGTCATCACGCACTTCTTTTAACAAAACCACCCGCGAGGAGGCTTTGTAATCGCTGTCCGCAGGCCCGCTCCATTCAATAGTGGAGAGCACCATCGCATTGGCCTGCGGGACTTTGGGATCTTCTTCGGCTGTCTTCAGCCAATCTTTAAAGATCTCCACAGGATCTTTGTTTTTTAAAAAAGATAAGCGGTCCAAAGCGGTTTAACCCTTTATTTAATTTCTTTGTGCAGGGTGTGTTTTCTTAAGAAGGGGTTGTATTTTTTTTTCTCCAACCGTTCAGGATGGGTTTGGCTGTTTTTTTTGGTGGTGTAGCGGGAAGGGGGTTTACCCTCTTTTCGGGCTACAGTGCATTCCAAAGTGATGATCTTTTTTCCTTTTTTTTTAGCCAATTTTAAAAGCTCCTTAATGTTTTTTTTAATATATCAATTTAAAATCAGGCTTTTCTGGCGGCGTAATATTCCGTCAGCAAACCGGTGTCACAGTTAAAAGGGATATACTCCACACCGGGTATGGAAAGGACTGTTCCGGTGATATTTCCGTTTTTTTCCTCTTTTTTTAAAAAATCAGGCGCTTCCATGCGGGGATTTTGCAAAGCCGTTATCACAATTTGGTTTTTTTCTGATTTGGCTTTCAGGCTGAACTTTTGCCCGGGCTGAAGCACGGCGGAGGGAATGTTCATTCTTTTTCCGTCCACTTGAATATGGCCGTGCGAAACCAACTGCCGGGCGGAGGGGATGCTGGGCGCCAGGCCCAAGCGAAACACCACATTGTCCAAACGCCTTTCCAAAAGCCCGGCCAGCTTGCTGATCCAGCTTAAGCTTTGCCCGGTTTTGGCGTTTCGGATAAAGCGCCGTAACTGATGCTCTTTCAAGCAATAATGACAACGAAGTTTTTGTTTTTCCTCCAAACGAAGGGCGTAGTCGGAGTATTTTTTTCTTTTGTTGCCGCTTCTTTCCCCGGGAGGGTAGGGTCGCCTTTCCAAAGCTCCGGCTTTGCCCAAGCCGGGAAGTTCCGTCCCCAGCCGTCTTTGTATTCGAAAACGCGCTGTTTTGCTTTTTTTACCCATCTTTAACTTACCCGCTCCTTGTTTTTTTAGCCTGAACCCTCTAATTACCCTATTTGCCTTTTCGGATTCAAGTAAAAATTAAACAAATGTTGCCCGGGAGGGCTTAATCACTTGCCGGCAAATCAATTTCTATGATAAATCCAGTAAGCGGGCTGTGAAAAACCCCTTAAATTATGTCTGCAAGAAAATCCAAGCGGTGAGAGTCCAAGGTATTCCGTCTCGAACAAGCTTGGATTTTCTTGCAGACCCACAGCTTAATGGTCTTTTTCACGGGCTGTTAAATTATGTGGGAAAAGCTGTTTTGACAACTAAGAGGATTGGTTTATGAAAAAAAATATTCATCCTGAGTTTCGGGAAGTGGTTTTTAAGGATGTGTCCACTCAGTTTCAGATTATCACAAAATCCACGGTGAAAAGCAAAAACACTGTTGAGTTAAACGGCAAAAGCTATCCATTAGTGACTTTTGATGTTTCCAGCTCTTCCCACCCTTTTTATACCGGCAAACAAAGACTGCTGGATACAGAAGGCCGGGCGGAAAAATTTCGCAAAAAATACGCAAAGCTAAAAAAATGAAATTTATACATACACAAAGAGCTTTGGATGATTATAATAAAGCGCTTGAGATGAATGCGTATTTATTAGAGGTCTATGTCCATCGAAGAAAAAGTATCTGTTGTGGCAAATAAACTCCGGCGTTGGTGCCGGTCCGCTTTTTAAACGGCTTTAAATCGCCTAAGGAGATATTCTATGTCCACTATTTTTCAAAAAATTATCAATAAGGAAATTCCGGCCCGTATTCATTACGAAGATGACCTGTGCATTGCCTTTGACGATATAAAACCTCAAGCGCCGACCCACATTTTGTTGATCCCAAAAAAGGAAATTGCCAGTCATCGGGAAGTGACACAGGCGGATCAGTCCCTTATGGGGCATTTAATTTTAAAAGCGCGTGAAATTGCTTTAAAAGCGGGTCTGAAGGAGGGGTGGCGATTGGTGCTTAATACGGGGGATCATGGCGGTCAGACTGTGTATCATATCCATATCCATATTTTAGGGGGTAGGGTTATGCAGTGGCCTCCGGGATAGTGCCCTCCGGGCTGAAAAAGCCCCGCTTTTTCTTATTGTTTTTCGTGTGGTGTACAAAAAAAATCAATTATATTAAAATGCCGTAAGAAGGTTTATACCCTTTAGCTGGGTTAGCTCAACTGGTAGAGCAGCTGATTTGTAATCAGCAGGTTGGGGGTTCGATTCCCTTACCCAGCTCCATTATTGTGGAGAGATGCCCGAGTGGTTAAAGGGGGCGGGCTGTAAACCCGTTGGCTTAGCCTACGTAGGTTCGAATCCTACTCTCTCCACCATTTATTACAGGTGACTATGCAATTGTCCGTGATAAAGTCTGCTAATTGTTGTCTGCAAGAAAGCCAAGCTTGTTCGGGACGGAATACCAGAGAAACGGAAGGCCAAATCGTTGGCCTTCCGCCCGTCACCGCTTAAGACTAAAGCATACGGACAAACAACAAGAGTTTTTTACGGATGATTTTGAAGTTTTTGTACATGCGGGAGTAGTTGGTGGAGGATCAGGTTTTCGTAAGGCTTGGGGCAAGAGTTCTCTGTGTTGCCTGCGACCGAAGAGGGAGCAGGTAAGACAGAGCGTAAAATCTATGATTTTACGCGAGCGATTTATATGGCATGCGGGAGTAGTTGGTGGAGGATCAGGTTTTCGTAAGGCTTGGGGCAAGAGTTCTCTGTGTTGCCTGCGACCGAAGAGGGAGCAGGTAAGACAGAGCGTAAAATCTATGATTTTACGCGAGCGATTTATATGGCATGCGGGAGTAGTTGGTGGAGGATCAGGTTTTCGTAAGGCTTGGGGCAAGAGTTCTCTGTGTTGCCTGCGACCGAAGAGGGAGCAGGTAAGACAGAGCGTAAAATCTATGATTTTACGCGAGCGATTTATATGGCATGCGGGAGTAGCTCAACTGGCAGAGTATCAGCCTTCCAAGCTGAGGGTTGCGGGTTCGAGGCCCGTCTCCCGCTTTTTTGATAGCAAACGGGCAAAAAGTAAAAAAGGGCTTGGCCTATATGGTTCAGTGGCAGAGTTTATTGAGGATAGGCCCTTTATTTATACCGGCCTATATGGCCCATGTGGCTCAGTGGCAGAGCACAGCCTTGGTAAGGCTGGGGTCGTGGGTTCGATTCCCGCCGTGGGCTCCATTTACAAAACGCTTTGGAGGGGCTTTTTTTCGCTTTGAGGGGCTTTTTTTCCGGGTGGGGAATGCAGTTGTTTAAATTTATGAGGGGCTTTTTTTCGCTTTGAGGGGCTTTTTTTTCGTTTTGCTTAAGTTTTTGTGCCGATTTTTGGCCCGGTTTGGTGAAGAGAGCGGGAAAAATAAAAAATCAGACAAAGTAAAACTTGTGTAAAAGGTATTATTTTATTATACAGGTTGAAGGTCAGGGCATTTTCTGTCAGTTTAGGGAGCGGGATTTCCGCTTGGACCAACAAAAAAATGTAAAAAATAATAAAAAAAGGGAGGAGTCATTCAATGGCAAAAGAGAAATTTCAGAGAAATAAAGAGCATGTTAATGTAGGCACCATCGGCCATGTGGATCACGGCAAAACCACTCTGACAGCCGCCATTACCGCTGTTTTGGCTAAAAAAGGCGGGGCGGAGGCAATGAAATACGATCAGATTGACAAAGCTCCTGAGGAAAAAGAGCGCGGGATCACCATTTCCACAGCTCATGTGGAGTACGAAACCGAAAAACGCCACTACGCCCATGTAGACTGTCCGGGCCACGCGGATTATGTGAAAAACATGATTACCGGGGCCGCGCAAATGGACGGCGCTATTTTGGTTGTGTCTGCGGCGGACGGCCCCATGCCTCAAACCCGTGAGCATATTCTGCTTGCCCGTCAGGTGGGTGTGCCGGCCATTGTGGTGTACATGAACAAATGCGATCAGGTAAACGATCAGGAACTCTTGGATCTGGTGGAGATGGAAATTCGCGAGCGATTGAATGAATATAAATTTCCCGGGGACGACACTCCTATTATTAAAGGTTCCGCTTTAAAAGCTTTGGAAGGGGACGCCAAGTCGGAAGAATCCATAATGGAGCTGATGAAAGCCATTGACTCCAATATTCCTTCTCCGGTTCGGGATAAAGACAAGCCTTTTTTAATGCCTATTGAGGATGTTTTTTCCATTTCCGGGCGGGGCACTGTGGTCACAGGCCGTATTGAAAGAGGAGTGGTAAAAGTCAGCAACGAAGTGGAGATTGTGGGTATTCGTGACACGAAAAAAACCGTGGTTACGGGTATTGAAATGTTTCGTAAAGAGCTGGATCAAGGTGAGGCCGGGGACAACGCCGGTTGCCTGTTAAGAGGTGTGGATAAAACGGATGTGGAAAGAGGCCAGGTGCTCTCTGCGCCGGGCACTATCACCCCTCATAAAAAGTTTAAATGCGAGTGTTATATTTTAACCAAGGACGAAGGGGGCCGGCACACGGCTTTCTTAAACGGCTATCGCCCGCAGTTTTATTTTCGCACAACGGATGTGACAGGGGCTATTGCTTTACCGAAAGGTACGGAAATGATTATGCCGGGTGACAACGCCACGATGGATGTGGAGCTGATTTCACCCATTGCTATGGAAAAGGGCAGTAAATTTGCCGTGCGCGAAGGTGGACGCACAGTGGGCGCCGGGGTGGTGACCGAGGTGCTGGAGTAATTTTACGAGCAACCTGTGTTGAATGCGACCAAAGGGAGCATTCAGGACAGGGCGACAAAGCCTTTTTTAAAGGCTTTGTTGAGCGACGAAAACAGGGTGGTAGCTCTAATTGGTAGAGCGGCGGACTCCAAATCCTATAGGTTGGGGATTCGAGTCCTTAATAAAGCAGTGTTGGAGCAACCTGTGTTGAATGCGACCAAAGGGAGCATTCAGAATAGGGTGGTAGCTCTAATTGGTAGAGCGGCGGACTCCAAATCCGTAGGTTGGGGGTTCGAGTCCCTCCCACCCTGCCATTTTGCAGTTGGAAAAATGATTAAAGAAGAAAACGCCAAAATTATCACTTTGTCTTTTGTGGCCTGTGGTTTCCTGACCGCTTTTGTGGTGCGGGTTTTATTTGAGTTTTTGGCCGTGCAGTTTGGGATGGTGGCGATGGCCTACGGGCAAGAGTGGCTTCGTCACGGGGTGCCTGTTTTGTCCGGCTTGGCGGTGTTTTCTTTTTTTCAAATGAGGGAGAAAACTAAAATATGGGCGCACGAAGTGGTGGTGGAGGTGCGTAAAGTGGTGTGGCCTTCCCGGCAGGCCACTTTGGGAATGACCGCCCTTGTTTGTGTTATTTTGATGATTTCCGGTTTTGTGCTGGGGCTGTTTGATTTAGTCAGCAGTGCTGTTGTGGATTTTATCATAAATTAAAGGGTTTAAATAAACGAAAGTGGGCGGTTTTCGCTTTTTCTTTCACTTAAGTTTCAGATAAATACAGGATCTTTAAAAAAGGACAGCGGTATGGAGTCGCAGGCACCGGCGCAAAACGATTTTAAATGGTACATTATCAAAACCAAAACCAACTGCGAGTTTAAAGCCAAAGAGGCTATTTACCGGCTGGCAAAAGACCATAAAATGGACAGGCGGTTAAAAGAGATTTTAATTCCTGAAAAAGAAGTGGTGGAGGTGGTTAAGGGCAAAAAAGTCACCCGTCCCCGGAAGTTTTACCCCGGCTATGTTTTTATCCAAATGCAACTGACAGATCACCTTTGGCACTTGATAAAAAATGTTTCCAATGTGGTGAACTTTGTGGGAAAACAAGGCGCGCCCACAGAAGTTCCGGCTCAGCAGATTTCCGCCATTACGGAAGTAAAAAAAGCCTCACCCGATACTCAGGCAAAACCCGCTTTCAGCGCGGGGGAGTATGTAAAGGTGATAGACGGCCCTTTTAATTCTTTTAGCGGAGTGGTGGAGGAAGTTAATCAGGAAAAAGGCCGGGTTAAGGTTTCGGTAAGTATTTTTGGTCGCCCCACCCCGGTGGAGCTGGATTTTGCTCAAGTGCACAAGGAAGAATAAAGGAGTATTGTTATGGCTAAAAAAACAGCGGTTTCTAAAATAAAGCTTCAGATTCCGGCGGGCAAAGCCAACCCCGCCCCGCCTGTAGGCCCGGCCTTGGGCCAGCACGGGGTCAACATTATGGATTTTTGCAAGCAGTTTAACGCCAAAACCCAGAAAATGGGGGATACTGTTGTGCCTGTTATTATAGAGGTTTTTCAAGACAGATCTTTTACCTTTATCACCAAAAGTCCGCCGGTGTCGGTTTTGCTTAAAAAGGCGGTTGGTATAGAAAGCGGTTCTAAAATGCCTCAAAAAGATAAAGTGGGAAAAGTGGGCATGGACAAAATTAAAGAGATTGCCAAGCTTAAACTTCCTGATCTTAACGGCTTGGAATTGGAATCAGCCATGTCGCAGGTTACGGGCACCGCCAAAAGCATGGGCCTTGAAGTGGAACAAAAATAAGGTGAAAAAGCGCTGGATGAGTGGGCGGTGGAATTGCTTATGCCAAAATAAGTGGCTTGTATTAGCTGATATTTTTAGTGGGGTGTGAAAAGTTGTTTTGTCTGTATGCGAAATCTCAAGCGGTGAGGGTCCAAGGTATTCCGTCCCGAACAAGCTTGAGATTTCACATACAGAGCGCTTAAAGCAGAGTTTTTTCATGAGGGAGGCTTAAGATATTATGAGTGGAAAAAAGTATAAAGCGGTTAAGGAAAAAATAAAAGCCGGCAAGGTCTATCCCTTGGATGAGGCTTTGCGGATGGTGGTGGAAAACCCCTCCGCAAGCTTTGACGAGGCCGTGGATGTGGCGGTTTCCTTAAGCGTGGACACAAAAAAAGGCGATCAGCAGGTGCGGGGTTCTGTGGCTCTTCCGCACGGCTTGGGCCGAAAAGTCTCAGTCTTGGTTTTTGCCAAAGGGGATTTAGAGGAAGAGGCTAAATCCGCCGGCGCGGACTTTGTGGGGGCCGAAGACATGGTGGAAAAAATAAAAACCGGTTGGCTGGACTTCGATTGTGCCATATCCACCCCGGATATGATGCCTGTGGTTTCCAAAGTGGCTAAAATTTTAGGCCCAAAAGGCTTGATGCCCAACCCGAAATTGAATACAGTGACTGTAAAAGTGGCATCTGCGGTAAAAAGAGAAAAAAAGGGAGCGGCGGTTTTTCGCGCAGACAAAAACGGCATTATCCACAGCTTGGTCGGGCGCAGATCAATGGGTGTGGACAGTATAAAAGAAAATTTTCTGACTTTTTTAAAAGCGGTGATAAAAGCCAAACCGGCCGGGAGTAAAGGAGTTTACTTAAAAAAAATTGCTTTATCCTCCACAATGGGACCCTCTGTGCCCACTGATACAGCGGACAGTCAGGCCCAAACGGGCTTATAAAACAGGCTTATAAAGGCCCAAACAGGCTTATAACAAAGAAGGCGTAAAGAATGATTACCCGATCGGAAAAAGAAAAACAGGTTAAAACCCTTTCTGAAAACATCAAAAAAGCCAAGGCCGGCTTCTTGGTGAACTTTCAGGGCTTGAATGTTCAGCAGGTAACAGAGCTGAGAAAGGACTTGCGAAAAAACGGCCTGGCGGATATGAAGGTATGCCGAAACACTTTAATAAAAAAAGCTGTGCCTCCTGAAGTGAAACAACATTTGGATCCGGCTCTTACCGGCAGTAGCGCCTTTATCTTGGCTTTTGAAGATCCGTCCAAGGTGGCTAAAATTATTGCCGGTTATGTAAATAAAACAGAAAAACTGCAAATCAAAACCGGTGTTTTAGACAGAAAAGGCATTAGTGTACAGGATATAAAAACTTTGGCTGTATTGCCGGGGATGGAGACTTTAAGGGCACAGCTTTTGTCTGCCCTTTCCGCCTCTATGTCGAAACTGCTGTCTGCTTTTTCCGCAGTCCCGGAGGGCTTTTTGCGCGCGCTTTCCGCTTATAAAGATAAAAAATGATTGTTATGACGATAATAAAAATATAATCATTAAAAAACGGAGGAATAAATAATGACCATTACAAAAGAACAGCTGATTGAGCATTTATCTAAAATGCCGGTTATAGAGGTTGCGGGCCTGATTAAGGACCTTGAGGAAAAATGGGGCGTAAGCGCCTCAGCGCCGGTGGCGGTTGCGGCCGCCCCTGCCGGGGGCACAGCTCCTGCGGAAGAGGAAAAAACAGAATTTAATGTCACTTTGGCGGGGGTCGGCTCCAATAAAATCGCCGTTATCAAAGAGGTGCGAAGCCTCACCGGGCTGGGCCTTAAAGAGGCTAAAGAGCTGGTGGACGGCGCGCCCAAATTGATAAAAGAAAAGGTGTCCAAAGAAGAGGCTGATAAAATGAAATCCGCTTTGGAAAAAGCGGGCGCTAAAGTGGAAGTAAAGTAAACTAATGTCCAAGTCTCCCGTTACAGCATCCAATATAAGGCTCAGAAAAAGCTTTGGCCGGGTCAAAGGCGCGGTGGAGGTTCCTAATCTTATAGAACTGCAAAAATATTCTTATCAAAATTTTTTGCAAAAAGATGCGGACCCTGAGCGTCGTGAAAACACAGGTTTGCAGGCTGTTTTTAACTCTGTATTTCCTATTGAGGATTACAAGGGTGTGGTGCGGCTGGAGTTTGTGAAATACACCTTGCAGTATCCCGTCTATGACATAGATGAATGTCGACAAAGAAAAATCAGTTACGCCGCCCCTTTAAAGGTTTTGCTGAGGCTGATTGTTTTTGATGTGCCGGAAAGCTCTACAGAAAAAGAAAAAACCATTCGGGATGTTAAAGAGCAGGAGGTTTTTTTAGGTGAAGTCCCTTTAATGACCGACAGCGGATCTTTTATCATCAACGGGACAGAGCGGGTGATTGTCTCTCAACTGCATCGCTCCCCGGGGGTGTTTTTCGACCACGACGGCGGAAGATCCAACACCACGGGCAAACTGATTTATTCCGCCCGGGTGATTCCGTACCGGGGCTCTTGGCTGGACTTTGAGTTTGACCATAAAGATTTGGTATACGCGCGCATTGACCGCAGAAGAAAATTCCCGGCCACCACTTTTTTAAAAGCTTTAAATTACAGCGAAGAGGAAATATTGGAATATTTTTATGATCTTTCCTTGGTCTCTGCGCATTCCAACGGAAAAATCTTTCGTCCCATTGATATTAAAAAAATGGCCGGGCAAAGGGCCTCCACCGATATTAAAGACAGTAAAGGAAGTGTGCTGGTTAAGGCCAGCAGAAGAATTACCCGCATGGTGATAAAAAAAGCGCTCTTAGCCGGTGTAAAACGGGTGGAGTTAAAGCCTTCAGATCTAAAAGAGGCTGTAATTGCCAAGCCGATATTTCATCCTGAAACAGGAGAGATTATCGCCGACACCAATCAGCCCATGACAGAGGAAATTTTTGAATCCGCCAGGGCTATGGGCATTTCCCGCTTTCACTTGATTTTTTTCGACGGCTTTGCCGTGGGGCCTTACCTTTGCAATACGCTTTTAGTGGATAAAGTCTCCAATCGGGAAGAGGCCCTTTTGGATATTTACAAAAGAATGCGCCCGGGCGAGCCTCCCACTTTAGAAGCCTCTGAAAATTTTTTCAGCCGACTGTTTTTTCATCCTGAAACTTACGACTTAGGGGAAGTGGGCCGTTTGAAAATGAACCACCGTTTTAACGGCAATACAGAAAAAACAACAGGCATCTTGGACAAAGAGGATATTTTAAATGTTGTTCGCATTCTTATTGATCTAAAAAACGGCAAAGGGCAGGTGGATGATATAGACCACTTGGGCAATCGCCGTGTGCGCTCTGTGGGCGAGTTGGTGGAAAACCAATACCGCATCGGCCTTGTCAGAATGGAGCGGGTGATACGCGAAAGAATGAGCATGAAAGATCTGGACACCATGATGCCGCACGATCTGATTAACGCCAAGTCTGTTTCAGCGGTGGTTAAAGAGTTTTTTGGCTCCAGCCAGCTTTCTCAGTTTATGGATCAGACCAACCCTCTTTCTGAAATTACGCACAAGCGCCGGCTTTCCGCTTTAGGGCCGGGGGGGCTGACCCGCGACCGCGCCGGTTTTGAAGTGCGGGATGTGCACCCCACCCACTACGGTCGTATCTGCCCTATTGAAACACCCGAAGGCCCCAATATCGGGCTTATCGCATCGCTGGCCACTTTTGCCCGTATCAACAAATACGGTTTTATCGAAACCCCTTACTGTGAAGTGAGTAAAAATAAAATCACAAACGAGGTAAACTACATTTCCGCTTTGGAGGAGCAAAAACACTGTATCGCTCAGGCGGATCCGCGCTTTAACGATCTTCCCAAAGGGGGAAATGTAACGGTTCGTATAGACGGGGAATACAAAGTGGTTAAAAAAGAGGAAGTGTCTTTGATGGATGTATCCCCCAGCCAGTTGGTGTCTATTGCATCGTCGCTTATTCCTTTTTTAGAGCACGATGACGCCAACAGGGCCTTAATGGGATCTAATATGCAAAGGCAGGCGGTGCCTTTAATGAGGGCCGGCGCCCCGCTTATCGGAACAGGTGTTGAGCAGTTGGTGGCCCGGGATTCCGTTACCAGTGTGGTTTGCAAGGCGGACGGGGTGGTGGAGGAAGTGGACGCCAACCGTATTGTTGTGCGGCTTTTTCATAAAAGCGGCAAATTAGGGGCGAGCGTGGACATTTACAACTTAACAAAATATCAAAAAACAAATCAAAACACCTGCTTTAACCAAAAGCCGATTGTTAAATCCGGGGATCATGTTCGCAAAGGGGATATTATCGCCGACGGCCCCGCCACAGACAAAGGGGAGCTGGCTTTGGGCCAAAATATTTTAGTGGCCTTTACCCCTTGGGCCGGTTACAATTTTGAGGACTCTATACTTATCTCTGAGCGTTTAATAAAAGAAGATGTCTACACTTCCATTCATATTGAAGAATTTGAATGTGTGGCCCGCGACACCAAACTGGGGCAAGAAGAAATTACCTCTGATATTGCCAATGTGGGGGTGGAGGCTTTAAAAGATCTGGACGGATCGGGCATTATCCGCATCGGCGCGGAGGTAAAACCGGGCGACATTCTGGTTGGAAAAATAACCCCCAAGGGGGAATCACAGGTTTCACCTGAAAAAAAATTACTGCTTGCCATTTTTGGTGAAAAGGCGGGCGAGGTGCGCGACACTTCTCTTCGCGCCCCCTCCGGCGTAAACGGAACGGTCATCAACACACAAATTTACAGCCGGGATCCTATGGATAAAAACGAAAGGCTGGCTGAAATTTTAAAAGAAAAAGAGGAAAAATTAACTAAAGATTTTGAAATCGAAAAAAGCGTTATTCAAAACAACACCATTGATCAAATAAGAGATCTCCTAATAGGCCAAAAAACCGCAGACGCCCTTTTAAGTGACGACGGTTCAGAGGAGCTTTTACCAAAAGGCCGCCGTATTGAAAGCCAAGATGTAGACAAAATTCCTTTCGCGCTTCTTTCTTACATACCTTTAAAAGAAGAAGCTGTAAGCGAATCTATTTCTAAACTTGTGGAGTCCGCCCGCAACAGGCTAACGGCTGTGGAAATGGTGTTTCAAGACAGAGTGGAGCGTCTTTCCAAGGGGGACGAAATGCCCTCCGGCGTGATTAAAATGGTAAAGGTGTATGTGGCCGTTAAAAGAAAATTAAAAGTGGGGGATAAATTTGCCGGCCGTCACGGAAACAAAGGCGTAATATCTCATATTCTACCCGAAGAAAGCATGCCGTATCTTGCTGACGGCACTCCTGTTGATATGGTTTTAAACCCCCTTGGTGTGCCCTCCCGTATGAATATCGGGCAGATCTTGGAAACCCACTTGGGTTGGGCGGCCTACGCTTTGGGCCGTCAGTTGGAAGAGCATATAGAGCGCTTTCGTTTGGAGCAAACCCGAAAAATTCTGCTGGATTTTTATAAAGAGGATAAAGAGCTTAAAACCCGGGTGGAAAAGGCGGATGAGACTTCTTTAAAAAAAATTGTGCGGGATCTTAAAACCGGAGTGTTTATCGCCACCCCGGTTTTTGACGGGGCCGGCGAACAAGATGTGCGTGAGCTGTTGGATAAAACCCACCTGCCCCGCTCCGGGCAGACGGTGCTTTTTGACGGCAGAACCGGGGAGCCTTTTCAAAGACCTGTGACAGTGGGGGTGATGTACATGTTGAAACTGCACCACTTGGTGGAAGAAAAAATTCACGCCAGATCCATCGGCCCTTATTCTTTAGTGTCGCAACAGCCCTTGGGGGGTAAGGCCCAGTTTGGCGGCCAGCGGCTTGGGGAAATGGAAGTTTGGGCCATTGAAGCCTACGGCGCGGCCTATTGCCTGCAGGAATTTTTAACAGTTAAATCAGATGATGTGGCCGGGCGAAGAAGAATGTACGAAAGCATTGTCAAAGGCGAAAATATTTTAGAGCCGGGTATACCGGAGTCCTTTAATGTTTTAATTAAAGAGCTTCAAGGTTTAAGCCTTAATGTGCAGATGATGGAATCTGAGCTTTTGACAGAAGCTCCAAAAGCGCGAAAACAGGAGAAAAACTTATGAGAGACTTATTAAACTTTTTTGACAAACCCAAAGACCCTTTGGCTTTTAACAGTGTTAAGGTGTCTTTGGCCTCTCCGAGTGTTATTCGCTCATGGAGTTACGGAGAGGTCAGAAAGCCGGAGACCATAAACTACCGCACTTTCAAGCCGGAGCGGGAAGGTCTTTTTTGCGCCAAAATTTTTGGCCCGGTAAGGGACTATGAATGTTTGTGCGGCAAGTACAAGGGGATGAAGTACAGGACTGTGGTTTGTGAAAAATGCGGTGTGGAGGTGACCAGAGCCAAAGTCAGAAGAGAGCGCATGGGGCATATAGAGCTTGCCACCCCTGTGGCTCATGTTTGGATGCTGAGGTCTTTGCCCAGCCGGATCGGCATTTTGCTGGACATGAACTTTAAAGAGGTGGAGCGGGTGCTTTACTGTGAGTCTCATATCGTAACAGATCCCAGGGATACAGAATTAAAAAAAGGGCAACTGTTATCTGAGGCGGAGTATCAGGAGGCACAGATAAAATACGGCCCGCACTTTACTGTCTCCATCGGTGGCGAGGCCATTCGGGATCTGTTAAAAGATCTGGATCTGGAGTTTTTGTCGCGCAAAATCCGTCGGGACCTTCAAGAAACACAGCTTGTTACCTTGAGCAAAAAACTGACAAAGCAATTAAAAGTGGTGGAGACCTTTTTGCACTCCGACAACCGGCCGGAGTGGATGATGATGGAGGCCCTGCCTGTAATACCTCCGGATCTTCGCCCCTTGGTTCCCTTGGACGGGGGCCGGTTTGCCGCCTCTGACTTAAACGATCTTTACCGCCGGGTGATTAACCGGAACAACCGGCTTAAAAAACTGCAAGAGCTAAACGCGCCCGAAGTCATTATCCGAAACGAAAAAAGAATGCTTCAAGAGGCGGTGGACTCCCTTTTGGATAACGGCAGAGGGGGCAAAACATTCACCAGCGCCAACAAACGGCCTTTGCGCTCTTTGAGTGATATGCTTAAAGGCAAGCAAGGCCGGTTTCGTCAAAACTTACTTGGAAAAAGAGTGGATTACTCCGGCCGGTCTGTGATTGTGGTAGGCCCTAAGTTAAGGCTTCACCAGTGCGGTTTGCCCAAAAAAATGGCTTTAGAGCTTTTTAAGCCCTTTGTTTACAACCGCCTTCAGGAAAGGGGCCTTGCCGTGGTTAAGCAGGCAAAAAAATTAGTGGATCAAGAAAGTGTGGAGGTTTGGGATATTTTGTCTGAAGTGGTAAAAGAGCACCCGGTTTTGCTGAACCGCGCGCCCACCCTGCACCGCTTGGGCATTCAAGCTTTTGAGCCGGTTTTGCACGAGGGTAAAGCCGTTCAGCTTCACCCTTTGGTCTGCACCGCTTTTAATGCGGACTTTGACGGGGACCAGATGGCGGTTCATGTTCCTTTGTCTGTAGAGGCGCAGGTGGAGGCCCGGGTTTTAATTATGTCCACCAACAATATTTTAAGCCCCGCCAACGGCAAACCCATCATCAACCCCACTCAGGATATTGTGCTTGGCATTTACTGGATGACCCGCATTCGCCCGGGCGCAAAAGGAACGGGCAAAATATTCGGCAGTGTGCAAGAGGTGATTTACGCCTACGAAAACGGCTGTGTGGATCTTCAGGCCGGCATTAAGTGCAGAATACAAAACAAGCTGGTGGATATTTCTGTGGGGCGCGCTCTCTTAAGCGACGCCATTCCTTTTGAGGTGCCCCTTAAGGACTACAACAAAGTTATGGACAAAAAAGCTTTGGCCGATTTAATTGATAAAACCTTTCGTTTGTGTGGCGGAAAAAAGACTGTTCTGCTTGCGGACGCTTTAAAAAATTACGGCTTTAAATATTCCACTTTAGCTGGTATTTCAATATGCTTGGACGACTTGGTGATCCCCAAATCCAAAGACAATTTGTTAAAAGAGGCGCGCCAAAAGGTGGAGGAGATTCGCAGTCAATACGATGAGGGTCTTATCACAGACAGCGAAAGATACAACAAAGTGGTGGATATATGGACACACTGCGGAGACCGCGTAGCCAAAGAAATGATGAGCAATCTGGAAAAAGAGCGCTTTACTTTGCAGGACGGATCCAAAATGGAGGCAGACAGCTTTAACTCCATTTTTATAATGGCCGACTCAGGCGCAAGAGGCTCCGCCACTCAAATACGCCAGCTTGCCGGTATGCGGGGGCTTATGGCAAAACCCTCTCAAGAGATTATCGAAACCCCTATCACCGCCAACTTTCGAGAGGGGCTTACAGTTCTGCAATATTTTATTTCCACGCACGGGGCGCGAAAAGGTTTGGCGGACACCGCGCTTAAGACAGCCAACTCCGGTTACCTGACCCGTAAACTGGTGGATGTGGCTCAAGACATGGTGATTACAGAAACAGACTGCGCAACCGATGAGTATATGGAGGTATGGGCGCCTATAGACGCAGGCGGTATGGAGCAATCCCTTTCTGATAGAGTTTTGGGCAGAACCTCTTTCGAAGAAATAAAACACCCTGACAGCGGAGAAATATTAGCCAAAGCCGGGCAAGAAATGGACGAGTATGTTTTATCCGCTTTGGAATCAGCCGGTATCGCCTCTGTCAAAATTAGATCCGCTTTAACTTGTCAGGCGCACAGGGGAATTTGTGTAAAATGTTACGGCCGTGATCTGGCCCGCGGAAAGACCGTAAATCTGGGTGAGCCGGTGGGGGTTATTGCCGCGCAATCCATTGGTGAGCCGGGCACTCAGCTCACCATGAAAACATTTCACACAGGGGGAACGGCCTCCCGTTCAGTGGAGCAGTCTGTGCATACCGCTCACCACGAGGGAACAGTGCGGTTCAGCAATATTGTTTTTGTGGAAAACAAAAACCAAAAACTTACAGTAATGAACCGGGGCGGTGAGTTGATTATTGAAGATGAAAAAGGCCGGGAAAAAGAAAGACTAAAAGCCCCTTACGGCTCTGTATTAAGTGTAAAAGAAGGATCTGTTGTAAAAAAAGGAGCCTTGCTTGCGGAGTGGGATCCTTACTCTGATATTATAGTGGCCGAAGGCGCGGGGCGCGTAAAGTTTATTGATATTGAAGAAGGTGTTTCCATGAGCGAGCAGGTGGATCCGGTAACAGGCTTTGCAACCAAAATGATTATCAGAAGCAAATCTTCCGATCAAAAACCAACAGTTGCCATAGTGGATAAAGACGGCAACAACATTTTGGTGCCGGGGCGAAACACGCCGGTTGCTTATACAATACCTGTGGGTGCTCATATTTTAACTTCGGACGGAGAGGCCATTACAGCGGGAGATATTATTGCGAAGATTCACAAAAAATCCACTAAAACAAAAGACATCACCGGGGGTCTTCCTCGTGTGGCGGAGCTTTTTGAAGCCCGTCGTCCGAAAGAGGCGGCCATTATTTGTGAAATCGCAGGCACAGTCAGTTTCGGAAACGACATAAAAGGCAAGCAAAGAGTGATTGTCACTTCCCGCGAGGATGAGCAAAAAGAGTACTTGATTCCCAAGGGTAAACATATCGCTGTTCGGGAAGGGGAGTATATCAGAAAAGGAGAAACCATTATGGACGGCCCCAGCGACCCGCACGACATTTTGCACATTTCCGGAAGCAAGGCCCTTTCCTCTTACCTTGTGGATGAAATACAGGCCGTGTATCGCCTGCAAGGGGTGGTGATTAACGATAAACATATTGAGGTGATTGCGAGCCAGATGCTAAGAAAAGTCGAAGTAACCGACGCGGGAGACACCAAGTACCTTGTTGGTGAGCAGGTGGAAAAGGTGGAGATTGCCCATGTAAACAAGCAAGTGGCGCAAACCGGCGGCAAACCGGCCCAGTTTAAAATGTTGCTTATGGGTATTACCCGTATGTCTTTAAGCACAGACAGCTGGATTTCAGCCGCTTCTTTTCAAGAAACAACAAAAGTGCTTACTGAAGCGGCGGTGCAGTCTAAAGAAGATAACTTATCCGGCCTTAAAGAAAACATCGTCATGGGCAGGCTTATCCCCTCCGGCACAGGGCTTGGCGCTTACAGAAAATGGAAGCTGGAGTTTGAAGAGGCGATGGAGCAGGAATCCGTCATGCTCCCGGGCTTTGCCGGCGTAGGTGCAGGTGCAGGTGCAGGCGCAGGCGCAGGCGCAGGTGCAGGTGCTTCCGCAGATAGATCCACCGGCACTTCTTCCTCCGTCCAACAACAGTAGTTCGTCAGGCGAATTGTTTTATGGCTGTGATTTTTATATGCAGTAAAAGGGCGCAAAATTTTATTCTTTTCAAAAATCGTTTTTTAGTTTATTCAGCTTTTTAACGGAAAGACCTGTCACTTTTGAGATAAAAGTCAGATCCGCTTTTTCTTTCAGCATATTCAAAGCCACTTCTTGTTTTTCTTTTTCTCTGCCTTTTGCATGGCCTTCAGCACGGCCTTCAGCACGGCCTTTTGCGCGGCCTTTTGCACGGCCTTCAGCGCGGCCTTTTGCACGGCCGTCTCTTATGCCTTTTGCCATGCCTTTTTCATAAGCCAGTTGTTTTATCGCCCGCTTATCCAGATACTCCTTCTCCAAGGTCTGCCTTTTCAGCTCCTCATAATCACTGACTGATAAATCCGCCAACAAACTTAAAGCCTTTGACATATCCTCCCCCTTTTTCGCCAACAGCTTGGCGCTCTTGACGGTCATACGGCTCGAATGCTTTAAAAAGTAACACCATTCGTCTTGTAAGTCAAGTAACTTGTCTATATCCTTTTTCTTAAACCGGCTAAGCTCCACAAACACCATCCGCAGGTGATTGTTCAGTACAAAATGAGGAGATTTATCCGAACGAATAGAAAAAGAAGTCACAACTCCCCTTTTTTGCAGGCCAAAGACCGAAAAGTCAGTAAAGATTAAAGAATAGGTGGTATGCAGTTTGTTGTAATCTGTACCAACCTTAAAGCCCCTTGTGTGAAGCCTTGACCAATAAAACACCACTCTGTCCACAAAAGCTTTTTTTGAGACAGCCTGCATTTCCACATCCACTTTTTCGCCCGTATTGAGTGATACATTCAAATCCAAGACCACTTGTTTTTCTGTTACATCAGGGGAATAAAGAGAGCTGTCGGAGAGCGCAAGCTTTGGGTTTTGAGAGCTTTTGTTTTTTACTTTTGGTGTTTTGCTTTTGCCTTTGCTTTTAATAAAGCGCACGCTTTTGACACTTTTTTTGTTCGGAAGAGGCAAAAAAGCTTTCAGCAGTGAGAGCAAAAGCTTTTTGTTTTGAGAAAAAAAGGTTTTAAAAGCTTTGTCGTCAACTAAGTTTATGTATTTTTTTTGTTGTTTTTTCATTTTGCCTTTTCTCCTTGTTTTTAGTGAAAGCTCCGCTGGTTCATTTGGTTTGTGTCTCAGGGTGGTTTTTTTTAAGCTCAATAAAGCTCATGCAAAATCCGTGCCAAAATCATGAAAAACAGCTTTTTTTTGCAAAAAACTTTGTTTTTTTTGAAAATTCTTTATGAAAAAGGCCAAAGAGGGATTAGGCACAGCGCGTAATAAACGCTGAATGGGGCTGAACGAGGCTGGTGAGACACGAGGGACATGAGACCACGGGATACGGCGGGGGTTTTTGCTTGGCCTGTGATAAAGTCCAACTTAAAAGCCGTTGCATATCCAAGAGGGGGACGATCGAAGATCCAAGGGGGGGCTAATCGAAGATCCAAAAGGGGGTTTAAATTCCGCGGATGATATCGGCAGGGATGTAAGTTTCCCTCAAAGTTGTAAAAATATTTTCTTTTTTTTCCTTTTGGATATTCATAAGATCCACCAGCACTGTTTTACCCGGCAAGTTTTGATTTTGCGCGCTTTTAATTCTTAAAGGCACATAGTAAGTGTGCTCCCCTTTTTTTAAAGTGGAAGGGCCGGGGACAGCATAATAATGGGAAAGATAGTTAAAGGCTTTTCCCCAACCTTCTTCTTGCCGGTATTCTGCTATAATTTCTGAAGGGATCACCATACGGGTCCCGGAAGGCAGTTTTTCAACAGCAAACACCTCTCCAGAGACGATAATGTGTTCAGTAGCCCCAACTCCCCCTGCGATCGGGGTAAAAAAAACAAAAAAAGAAATAAACAAGTAATACAAAATCACATTCTCCTGCTAATGGTATTTCAAAGCCAAAAAATTTGTAACGGGGCGGGATTTTAAAACACAAAAATTTTTTTTAGCCCGGCCACAAAGGCTTTAAAATTTTTATCCCCACACAAAACAGTTCAGGCTTCTTTTGAGCTGTTTTTCCTTATTTTTAACTCTTAGGTTATAACAGGCTATTTATTTCTTTCAACAGGAACCGTTCTTAAGCTTTTTGATTTTTTCTTTCGAAAGCCCTGTCATTTCGGCAATAAAAGCCAAGTTCACTGACTTTTTCAGCATATTTAAGGCCACAGCCTGCATACCTTTTTCCATGCCTTTTTCCATGCCTTCCTGCCGTCCTTCTTGCCGTCCTTCTTGCCTGCCCTCGTAGCGGCCTTTTTCTTTTATATGTTCTCTTATGTCCATTACTCCTCCTTTAGGTAAAATTCCCTCTTCCATTATCAGTTGTTCCGCCTTTTTCCAAGTCTTTAGGTCCAAACCCATTCCGTCACGAACAAGCTTAAGCCTTTGCCTGCTGAAAACTAATAGGGCAGAGGTTTTTCACGGACTACTAATTAGTCGGGCGTGAAAAAGCTTCATTTTGTCCTGTTGGTCGAACCCTCAGGCAAAGGCTATGCGGTGAGAGTCCAAGGTATTCCGTCTCGAACAAGCATAGCCTTTGCCTGAGGGAAACCCAATAGGTCAGGTGTTTTTCACGCCCTACTAATTAGTGTCGGATACCGACACTTTGTTCGAGATCCGGCACTTTTTTCCTCCAAGACCCCTCAAAAAGCCTGTTTTAACGGGTTTCCCTTTTGCATATATAAAGAAAAAGCCGGTAATTTTTTTGGCACGGATTTTGCATAAGAATATTCGTGCAACCTCAAAGGAGCTGTTAGTGGAAAAATCAGGCAAAAAAGCCACACACCTGCACGACAGGTTTTTTAAAAGGTTTTACTCAGAGCCTCAGTTTGCTGTTGAAATTTTTAAGCTTGCTCTTTCCAAAAAAGAGTTTTCCGCTTGTGACTGGAGCACTCTAAAGGCTGAAAAAGACTCCCTAAAAGATAAGCAGGCGGACCTTGTTTTTACTGTGTCCCTTAAAAAAAGAAAGCATGCTAAAATCCTGCTCTGCCTGCTGTTGGAGCATAAATCCGCTTACGACAAGGGGATGTTCAAGCAGGTTTTGTCTTATCAGGCTTTGCTCTATGAAAGAAAGTTTGAAAAAATTACAGCTGTTATTCCCATACTGTTTTATCACGGAAAAAGCCCGTGGAAGTGGCCTGTCAGCTTTCAAAAAGGCTTTTTTGGCCGGTTTTTTAATGAAATCCCTCCCGCTTTTCGAAAAAGTATGTTAGACTTTAAACTAAAAGTTGTGGATACAAACGATCCGAAGGTGAGGAAAGTTTTTAAGGATACGGCTGTTAAAAGCCGGGGGATTTTAGCCTTGCTCGCCAAGATTTGGTTTATAAAAAACAGTCCGGCTGAGCTTTCGGCTGTGGTGGAGGCTTTTGAAGGATTTTCGGGAAAGCGTGAGGACTTACTGCTCAGTGTGGTAAGTTACTTAAAAACAGCCGGAGGAGTAAGCGCTCAGCTTTGGAAGCAGGTGGAAAAAAGAGCTGTGGAAAGAGGGTTATTAACAAGGGGAGGCTACATGGACATAAGACAAGAGATCAAAGAAGAAGGTATACAGGAAGGTATACAAAAGGGCCTAAAAGCCGGACGGCAGGAAGGACGACAGGAAGGACGACAGGAGGGCATGCAGGCTGGAATGCAAAAGGGCATGCAGGCTGTAGCTTTGAATATGCTGAAGAACAAATTTAAGCTTTCTGTTATTTCGGAAATGACAGGTTTGTCTGAGGATCAAATCAACAGGTTGAAAAACGGGTCTTGATATACAGGAGTGGAGGATACATGGACATAAGACAAGAGATCAAAGAAGAGGGTATACAAGAAGGTATGCAAAAGGGCCTAAAAGCCGGACGGCAGGAAGGACGACAGGAAGGACGACAGGAGGGCATGCAGGCTGGAATGCAAAAGGGCATGCAGGCTGTAGCTTTGAATATGCTGAAGAAAGAAGCCGAGGTTTCCTATATTTCTGAAATGACCGGCCTTTCCGTAGAAAAAATCAAAAAACTAAAGAACGGTTCCTGTTGAAAGAAATAAATCGTTGGGCGTGAAAAAGGCTACTAAACTGCTGGTCTCAAAAGCAAAGTCCAAGCTTGTTCAGGCTGAAAGCCCTACGGATAGGGCTTTCAGTTTTACGAAAAAACAAAGAGAAACGGAAAGCCAAATCGTTGGCCTATACGCCTTCACCGCTTGGCTTTGCTTTTGAGACATAATTTACAGGGGTTTTTCACGGACTACTAACTTAATGTCTGGATCGGCCATTTAAAAGGCGGGTGGATTTTCCAACCCTCGTTTTGTCTTGTTCGTCTGTTAGTTAGGACGAAGGTCTGGATTGTTAAAGTGGTTTTTGCCGGTGGCATGGCTCAAAAAAGGCTTTATTTTAGGTTTTGAGCCTCGCCCTTTTGTTTTTTTAAGATCTGGTCTTATTTTTCAAGAAAAATTGTTTATACTTTATAGGACTTTGTGTCATACGCATAAAGTTTTAAATAAAAAAAATAAAGCCGGTTTTGGAAACAGCCGATAAAAAGATAATGGATTTAAAGGCTCAAAAAGGATTTTTATGAAAAAAAGTGTTTTTGCGGTTGTTCTTCTTTTTATTGTTTCTTGTCTTGGTTTTTCCTCTTATGCCTTTTTTTCCCCGGGGGTTCAGCCGGGCTGTGCCCTGCCCCTTTACCTTCAGGCCATGCAAGGTGGTGGATATAATACCTCCCGCTCCGCTCAAGCAAGAGTAAGACTTAAAAAAGATAAAAAAAGAATGGAAGTAATTGACGACACCTTAAAAGAGCTGAGAAAAGCAATGGAAAAGTCTGTGAAGGTCTTGTCAACAACAATCGGCGATTGGGACGATGGTGAGCCTTTAGCAGGTGGTGTAACAGAGCAAATGTTGGATTACATGGAGTCCGGCTACGACGAAAAAACCGCAGAAGAAGCATATTGCGAATATGATGATGCTTATCACCTGCATAAAAAGCCAAGCTCTTACTTTGCCGGTTTTACACGAGGGGAAAGTCCCGGTCACAATATAAATAAAAAAGAAAACCATACTCAAGCTGTAAGGCTTCCGGCCCGGCAAAGCGCACTCAGCAAGGCCGGCTTTTTCCCTTGGAACTTTAACTTGCTTCGCAAATTACTTAAAATCTCACACAAACCTCATGATGTAGGTGCGACGGACTCTGATAGCACCAGTGACGACGGGAAGGGTGTTGTTGCCCCCAGTACCTCTGACTGTGGGCCTACTGGAAGAAAACAGAGCGACGCCTTGGGCGCACCATGTGTGTGTAATAATAATCCATCGAAAACATTTCAAGAAGGTAAAAATAACAATGGAGAACAATGTCTTGTATCAGCAATAGAAATACGACCAACATCAATTGGAATACTGGTAAAACCAGAAGTAAAAGGAACAAAGGTACCAGCAGGAACAGACGCAATGCAAGTAGCGCTATACGATTCCGTGATACCAATAGCTGAAGCTGGTGACGCATCCACAATAAACTCAAAAGAAGATGTTGATGAATGCGATATATGGAACAGGTGGAGTAAATGTATTGGTGAAGACTTAGGAGAGGTGTCAGACAAAATTTGCAGAGGAAAAATAGGAGGGTTACTTAAAAACGACAGAGTACCGAGGTGTAATAAGAATAAACTCACAGTAGAAAATGCTAAGGAAATTGATAAACTCTTTTGTACAGATAAAGCCAAAGCCGAAGCCTCCAGCGAATGTACCAACACCCTAACAGACACCAATAGGAACAGAGAGCATTGTAGAAACGCTCTTACTAATCTGCATAAGATCAATAAAGAAATTAGAGACTTAATAAAAGAAAGAAAAGAAAAAGAAAAAAGTATAGAGGAGGATTTAGATCTTATAAAAGCGATAGAGGCCGGCACAGAAGCAGACCAGTGCTGGGACTGCGAGCTTAACAGGCTGAAACAGTTTAAAGAGATTATGGATCCGGCCCCCAGCGGGTGGGAAACCTTCGGTAATATCTTGGGTACTGTGGGCGCGGCCGCCCTTGGCTACTACGGAATAAAAGAGGCCAACAAATTAAGAGACCGGCAGGGTTTTGCCGCTCAGCCCGGCTATGCCTTGGGCCTTGCCTACCCCTTTATAATGAAAGGGCTTTACGGCGGAGGCTTGTTTGGGGGATCTTCAAACTCTCTTGCCTGCTCCCCCGTTATGGGCGGTATGGGAGGGGTGTTCGGAAACCAATTTGCCATGCAACAGATGATGTACGCTCAACGAAACCAGTACATGCAGCAAATGTATCTTCAGCAGATGTTTTACTCTTCCGGCGGAATACCAATGGGAGGCATGCCAATGGGAGGCATTGCAGGTGGTATCGGCTTTGCGGGCGGTTTGCCAATGGGAGGTCTGCCAATGGGTGGCGGTCTGCCAATGGGTGGTGGCATTGCAGGCGGTATCGGCTTCGCAGGTGGTATTGGCTTCGCGGGAGGCATGCCGATGGGAGGCATGCCAATGGGCGGGCTTGCAGGCGGGCTTGCAGGCGGACTTGCAGGCGGTATTGGATTTATGACTGGAATGATGGGAGGCATGCCGATGGGCGGGCTTGCAGGCGGACTTGCAGGCGGTATTGGATTTATGACTGGAATGATGGGTGGAATGCAGGGCGGAATGCCAATGAGTGTCGGCATGCCAATGGGTGGCGGAATGCCGGGCGGTGGAATGCAGTCTTATATTCAGCATCAGCAGGCGATGATGGCCTACTGGCAATCACGTATGCAAGATCAAATGCACAGGCAACAGGCGGCAAGCGGCCTTTATATGGAAATTTCGCGCCTTCAGTCACAGATTCAGCAAATTCTTTATGGTGGCGGCAGTTTTACAGCCGGTGCAAGCACTACAACTGTAGGCGGTGGCGGTGGTGGTGGCGGTGGCACCACACAAAGCTCCGACATCGGCGACACCACTATCCGTGGCATCTAAAGCGGTTTTTCAGGTCTTTTGAAAGATTATTATTGACAAAACTGCAAAAAAGCTGTAAAAAAACCATGCTATACTTAAGCGTGAGTTTTATTTGGTGTGGGGATAAAAATTTTAAAGCCTTTGTGGCCGGGCTATAAAAAGTTTTTGTATTTTAAAATCCCGCCCCGTTACAAATTTTTTGGCTTTGAAATACCATTAGCAGGAGAATGTGATTTTGTATTACTTGTTTATTTCTTTTTTTGTTTTTTTTATCCCGGTCGCCGGGGGAGCGGATCCTGTTACTAAAAATGTTTTTAGTGAGGCTGTTGTTGTTCAAAACCTGCCCGCAGGCACTCGTATGATGATTCCTCTCGCGATCATGCGTGAATATCAGTCTGTGGCGGAAGAATGGGGGCATCCGTTCAATTACCTTTCTCATCATTATTCCAGCCTTGGCCCTTCCACTCTTAACAAAGGCGGGGATACTTATTATATTCCTTTAAGCCGTGAGGATGGGAAAAGTATAACTCAGAAAAGTGGCATAGTGATGGTGGATTTGATGAATCTGGAAATGAGCAAGGGAGACACCATTTTTACAATTATCAAAGATAGTTATATTATAAACCGGAAAAATGTTTTTATTGCTGTTGTTGATGTTGCCGCTTGGAATCAAATTTTTCATAAACCGGCTGTTGTAGTCAGTCAATAAATAATATATCAGCCGTGGTTTTGTTATATTTGGTATTTATTTCATTTTCCGCTTTCTTTTTTCCATTGGGAAACAGTGCGGAATCCACTGAACCTTCCGCCGCGGCATCTAATCCCCCTCTTTGGATCTTCGATTAGCTCTTGTGTCCCATCAGCCCCAGTTCCAGTCGTCCCGTTCAGACCCGGTTAGCCCAGTTCAGCCTTTATTACGCACTGTACCTAATCCCTCTTGGGCCTTTTTCATAAAAAATTTTCAAAAAAAACAAAGTTTTTTGCAAAAAAAAGCTCTTTTTCGGGATTTTGGCACGGATTTTGCATGAGCATATTTGTAGGGCTTAAACCACAAAGGAGCTGTAAAGTGAAAGCGGAAAAATCAGGCAAAAAAGCAGCAAACCTGCACGACAGGTTTTTTAAAAGATTTTACTCAGAGCCTCAGTTTGCTGTTGAAATTTTTAAGCTTGCTCTTTCCAAGAAAGAGTTTCAGGCTTGCGACTGGAGCACTCTAAAGGCCGAAAAAGACTCCCTAAAAGACAAGCAGGCGGACCTTGTTTTTACTGTGTCCCTTAAAAAAAGAAAGCATGCTAAAATCCTGCTCTGCCTGCTGTTGGAGCATAAATCCGCTTACGACAAGGGGATGTTCAAGCAGGTTTTGTCTTATCAGGCTTTACTCTATGAAAGAAAGTTTGAAAACATTACAGCTGTTATTCCCATACTGTTTTATCACGGAAAAAGCCCGTGGAAGTGGCCTGTCAGCTTTCAAAAAGGCTTTTTTGGCCGGTTTTTTAATGAAATCCCTCCCGCTTTTCGAAAAAGTATGTTAGACTTTAAGCTAAAGGTTGTGGATACAAACGATCCAAAGGTGAGAAGAGCTTTTACAGATCCGCGTATCAAGAGCCGTGGGATTTTAGCCCTGCTGGCCAAGATTTGGTTTATAAAAAACAGTCCGGCTGAGCTTTCGGCTGTGGTGGAGGCTTTTGAAGGATTTTCGGGAAAGCGTGAGGATTTATTGCTCAGTGTGGTAAGTTACTTAAAAACAGCCGGAGGAGTAAGCGCTCAGCTTTGGAAGCAGGTGGAGAAAAGAGCTGTGGAAAGAGGTTTATTAACAAGGGGAGGCTACATGGACATAAGACAAGAGATTAAAGAAGAGGGCATACAGGAAGGCATACAAAAGGGTCTGCAAGCCGGACGACAGGAGGGCCTGCAAGCTGGAATGCAAAAAGGTCTGCAAGCCGGACGGCAGGAGGGCCTGCAAAAGGGCATGCAGGCTGTAGCTTTGAATATGCTGAAGAAAGAAGCTGAGGTTTCCTATATTTCGGAAATGACAGGTTTGTCTGAGGATCAAATCAACAGGTTGAAAAACGGGTCTTGATATACAGGAGTGGAGGATACATGGACATAAGACAAGAGATTAGAGAAGATGCTATGCAGGAAGGCATACAAAAGGGCCTAAAAGCCGGATGACAGGAGGGACTGCAAGCTGGAATGCAAAAAGGTCTGCAAGCCGGAATGCAAAAAGAAAAACAGCAGGTGGCTTTGAATATGCTGAAAGAAAAGGAGGACCTTACTTTTATCTCTAAAGTAACGGGTTGGTCTATTGAGGAAATAAAAAAGCTTAAAAAATAAGCTTAAGCATCACGCATACAAACAAAGGTTTATCATGGACGACTATTTAGTCGGGCGTGATAAAGTCCTTCCGGTTGTAAGCTTTGTATGCAAAACCTTAAGCGGTGAGGGTTAAATCGTATTCCGTCCCGAACAAGCTTAAGGTTTTGCATAGAACCCCCACAAGACTTTAAAACCTATAAAGAGGTTGTTCACGGGGGACTATTTAGTCCCCTGTGAACAGTGCTTGTTAGATGCCTAACCTTAGGTTGATATTTTTGTCGGGCCATCCGTCAGCGCGCAGTTTTTGTTTCAATTCCTCCAGTAAATTACGGTCTTGGTTTTGGGAAAGCCACTCATACAGTTTGTTGTCACCAATGGATCGCAAAATGGTTATTTGATGAGCCTCTTCAAGTCTGGAGATACCTCTTTCCTCCTTGGGTGAGGTTGAATAATTCTCTTTCCCCATTTCAAAAGCGCTGTTCAGTTGTTTTAAAAAAGAGGTGGCAAGTGTTTTATCTCTTGTTGGATTTTCTTTTCTCCAGTCCATTTCGTTGTAAAAGTAAAGATAATCGCCTTTTCTGACAAAACCCGTGTTTGGGTTAAGCGCCTCACCAATTACGGCGTTTTTTAGATCAAGGTTTGTTTTTAATTGGTTCAAAACCGGAGCATACCAATCAGATTTTTGGTCGTTGTCTTTTTCGCTGATAATTAAAGACATAAGCCGGTTAAAGTTTGCCCTAATCCCCTCTTGACCGGAGTTAAGCACAGCCTTTACAGCGCTTTCGACTTTGCCTGCATTTTTTTCTTTAAGTGCGTTTCTTAAATCACAGCCTAATTTGTGGTGGTGTAAAAATTTTTGTTTTGCTGTATTGTCGTCGCTTAAATAACAGGCGGTGGGGCCGGACACCACTTTTCCTGATACAGCGCTTATCCAATGCCCGGTCCACTTGGCAGTGCCGTACTCACGGCAAACAGCTTGTGGATTGTTCATAAACTGAATAAAATTTAAGATGTCCACAGGATCTTTTTCTGTTTTTTGTTTTGATATTTCTGTAATTCGTGTTGGCGCTTGTTCTTGAAGATTTGTGACCCACTTAATAAAAATCGGCAGGCTTTTTTCTGAACCAACATCTTTTCCCGGGGCGGATTCGGCCCAGCCGTAAAGTGAGCTTTCCGGGAACATTCTTAAATAACGATGGCTTAAAGGGTTTTTTTTGGCTAAAGTGGAGCTGAATTCTTGGTTAAGGTTTATATGAGACATCACAGCTTGCAATTGGTATTCTTCGGCCACGCGTATTTGGTGAAAATCAGCGGGGGAAATAAATTCTTTATATTCCAATGCCGAAAAATCTTTATCAGTTTGAGCTTTGTTTGCTATCCTGTCAAGGTTTGTATCGGATTTAACCGTTCTGCATCCCGCCAAGAAAAGGCTTTTCACATTGGAAAACCAATTCGCGCACCCCGGCTCGCAGGACATGTCTTCCATAAAATCCAGACTTAGTTTTTGCCCCCTTGTTCTTTTTCCTGAAAACTTGCCGGTGTGATGGCCGGAGATAATAAGAGAGTCGCACTCACTTTCCATAAGCATTTTTTTAAACTGATCTTCGAGAGAAGACTTAGCATTTTCCCCCCCTGTGTGGTAAAACTCTTTAACCTCCACGGTTCTTGCTCCGTATTGTCCGTCGTATTTTTTTTTAAATAATTTATGCTCATCGGGGTTGCTTAAAGAGAAAAAGCAAAATGTGCTTTTGTTTTTATCCGCCCTCTCAGGCGCTTTGCAGGAAAAGGCCGATTTATCAACAGTCAGATCCGCAACGGCCGGGCCGCAAGCCAATAAAATAAAAAAACCGCATAAAACCGGCTTAAGCCAAATAAAAAAGGTGGATTCCCGCTCAAGGCGGGAATGACAATTCTTAAGGGAATAACAATTTTTCATCGTCTTAAACTTTAAGGCAAAACCCGGCTTTATGAAAGGTAAAACCCGCCAAAACAGGACCATTTGTCCGGCGCGCTTAGACAGCAGGTATAGCAGGTATGTGGATTACACCAAGCCGGAGAAAAATTTTTCGTACCCCATAACGCGTATATTTTTCAGCCTGTATTTTTTATCATAAGTGTCGCTTTCCACAAGTTGAAAGTTTAAACAGGTTTTTAACTTGTCCGCATAATATAAAAGGTGGGGCGCAAGGCTCTTTGACCCTGATTTGCACTCAACAAGCATCCAAGGGGCTTTGTCCCGGGTTATCAGAAAATCCACTTCCCGTTTTTCCCGGTCTCTTACAAAAAACAATTCAAAAAAGCCTTCGCCTGTGTCTGTCCAAAAATGGCAGGCTTTTATAAGATGAAGGGCTGTCAGATTTTCGCCTCGCCGGGCGATTTGAGATTTAGGAATTTGCAAAATATCATAGAGGTAAAACTTAGGCTCCGCCCGAAGAGACCTTTTAATATTTTTTGAATAAGGCTTGATAAAAAATCCGTAATAAAGCATTTCTGAAAGCAGTACCCAGTCTCTGACTGTGGCGTAGGCTGTGCCCACATCCTCTTTTAAGGAATGGAAAGAAAAAAGAGACCCCACTTTTTCAGGAATAAGATCCAAGAGAACCCGAAAGCTGTTAAGGTTGGATAAAGTTTTTACATCCCTTGTGTCTTCGTAAGCCAGCCGGTCCAGTCGCAGGCGGGACCATCTTTGAGCCTTTTTTTCTGTACCGGAAAGCAAAGGCTCAGGATAACCCCCCAGATGGATCAGATTTTTCCATTTATAAGAGATTTTGAATGTTTTTAAAATATTGTCCGGGTGTGGCGGAGATATGTTTTCCGCAACGGAAAAAGGATGCAGACGATAGGGGATATACCTGCCCAAAAGGCTGTCGCTCCCCTTGCGGTAAAGATCCAACTTGGCACTGCCGGTAACAATAATGTTTAGACCGGGAGAATGAACATCGTAAATCCCCTTGAGTTTTGATTTCCATTTTCGGTCTTTGTGAATTTCATCAAACAAGACGGGGCCTTCACCAATCTTGTCTAATGCTTTTTCAGGAAAGCGCGCCCATATTTTTCTGAACTCCGTTTGATCATAAGAAAAGTAATTGCTTTTACTTTGCAAAAGCTGTTTGGCTAAAGTGGTTTTTCCCACTTGCCTGGGACCGCTGATGAAGGCCATTTTTTGGCTTTTAAGAGCATCATTCGGTATCAAAGACTGTAAATAACGGGGTTTCAGCATACCGGCTATTTTACAGCGGACTGATAATTTGTCAAGACCAATTATCAATGTGCTGATAATTAGTCAGGCGTGAAAAAGTCTGGCTTGAGTGGTTCTGTATGCCGTAGCCTTAAGCTTGTTCAGGACGGAATACCTTGGACCTTCACCGCTTAAGGCTACGACATACAGACAAATAACAAGGGTTTTTCACGGGGGACGAATTAGTAGCCTGTGAAAAACACCTGTAAATTATGTCTGCAAGCAAAGCCAAGCGGTGAGAGTCCAAGGTATTCCGTCTCGAACAAGCTTGGCCTTTGCTTGCAGACCAGCAGTTTAGTAGCCTTTTTCACACCTGACTAATTGGTCAGGCCCGGATCCGCTTGGGATTTTAAGCCTTTGGTCCAACCCTGTTTTTACTTAAACAAGCTCTTTTTTGATAAAAACCCGATTTTATCTTATACTTTAGTAGCCCGTGAAAAAGTACCCCCTTAAGCATTTTTGTCCAAAGTCCGTGCCGTGAGTGTTCAAGGTATTCCGTCACGAAACGGTGCGGACTTTGGACAAAAACAACTAAAGAGCAAGGGTTTTTCACGGGCTACTACTTTAGTGACCCATAAAATTGTGATTATGAAAAATAAGATATTGTTTTTAAGGCTTTTGGCCTTAGCTTTTGTATTGTGTTTACCCGGGGCTTCTTTTGGCCGGCCTTGTGAGGGGGAAAGCTCTCTCATTCAAGAGATGCGGGGCATAGCCTGCCTCAACTTCGACCTAAGAAAAGCCGTGCAACAAGACAGCCTGCTTAAAAGAGTGAGCAATGCCAATGTTTTTGGAAATCTGCTTCCCAATGATATTGTGCGGTCTGAAGAAACTCTTTCTTTTTGGAGCAGAAGTTTAGTTAAAAGAATTGAAGAAGCCAACACAAAATATCAGGAACAGGGCAGAGAAAGATACACCCTCAACATTACTTCTTATCCGTCCCGGATAAAGCCGGGCACCTGTGAAAAGCATAAAAGTATTGATGTCCGGCCGGTGGCACGCACTTTAACGGCCTCCGCAACAAGCGCTGTAACCGGTTCTGCAAATGTTGTGGAGCTTCCTTCGGTTTATGTGCCTCTTCCTGCAGGTCGGCCACCCCGGTTTTTTCAGGTGCGAAAACACAAAGGCCGATTTGTTATGTGTGAAAGCACGAAAATTCCCTATAAAAAAAGATTGGCCCTTTACTGTGGTTCCCCGACAGAAGAGTCTGAAAAATACCAAAAATGTAAAACAGATATCACTCCCTCTTGCTCTGAGCTTGATAAAAAAGGCGCGCTTAAGTCTGATCAAAAAACTTGTATTTCTTTGGATGATTTTTCCAATTTGTCTCAGGATTTGCTGATGTCTAATACAGCCTTGGAGTGGAAAAACTGCCCGGCCGGTTGCTCTTATTACACGCAAACACTTCAGGATATGTATCAACAAAAGGCCGATAAAGGGGATTATTGCACAGACAGTTACTTGATTGTGCATTGCGGACCCAAGAAACAGGAAGGCAAATACAACCTGAACATAAGAGAGGTTAAAAACCTGTGCAGTGACTTCAGACCCCTTGCTGGCAGTTACTGCTTGTAAAAAAAAGCTGTTTGTTTGAGCACGCCTGATTAAAATTTTCCGTTTGGGGGCAGTTCTTTTTGTGTTCCCTTATCTCTTGTTACTGAGGGCAGAAAGCCACTGGGGATTCTGCGGGGGTGGCTTAAGCGGTTGTTCAGGTATCCCCGGCGCACCGCTTTTTTGTCGTACAGCCCGAAAGCCACAAAATCCACCAGAGCGGAAAGGGATTTTTCATTTAATTTCACCGGGTAATGAGGAGAGCTTTCCAATGGACCGAATTTCATTAAGAGCGGAGGAACCAAAGGATCAATTTGAAAAAAAGGATCAAAAAACACCTTTGAGGGCCGGAGAGTGGGAATTTTTGTTATGTCCACAGGGCCTCTTAAATGGTATTCAATGGAGCGCCGTAAAGCGTAGAGCGAAAGGGTTTTAAAAGTGTTGCCTGTGGGATAAGAGGCGCGAACGGGGCTGTTAAGACCGGTCTCTGTGCCGTGATGAAAGTAGGGGTAGGTTTCAATCACATTTCTTAAGACCGGCGTGCGAAACTTAAAACAGTCTTTCACGCTGGAGGTGGCGATGGCTCTTCCCATATCCGGGGAGGCGCTGTTTACACCGGCGGACACTTCAGCAATATGACAAGAGGGCAAAGTGCCGTGCGCGGTTTTGATATTGGCCGGAAAGCCTGAATTTTCAAAAATAACCCCGGGCCGGGAAAGCGCGCTTCGGTCGTCCCCTTTCACTCCGAGTGTGTAATAGCCTGAACCGCCGAAAAAAGGAGGCGCGTGGCAAAAAGCGCACCCCGCCCCTTTTAGTTTTTGACCGTCTACAGTGATTGTTTGTCCTATAGGGGTTATAAAAACAGCAAGGCCCTTTAACTGTTTAACGGAAAGAGCATCCCGACCTGCGACAAAGCGATCATAAGGGCTGTCTTTGGCAATATGAGTGCTGATAAAACCAGCCAAGGCTTTTCCGATTAGAATGTCTGTAACTTCGGAATTATAAATTTTTTTAAATTTTTTTTGATAGTAAGGGATCTTTCTTAACTTGGCGACGGCAATGGCCAAGCACTCATTTCTGGCCGGGTATACAATGTCATTGTTGGGTCTTCTGCTTTCCACACCAAAAACAGTTTGCTGAGGGCTGTTGAAGGTAAAAATCTGGGTTCCTGAAGAAAGGTCAAAAAGATGAGAATGTGTAATCAATACAGGGCGATCAAAGAGCAGGCCCCCTTTTTTAAAAGGGTTGTTGGTCAGAGGCACGGGGTTTACCCCGCACATTTCCTCTTTTGTGTGGATGGGCAAAAGAACCTGAAAATCCAGCCTTCCAAACCGGCCGTCCCATAAAAGCCCTGAGTCTTTGTGCGGATTGGCCCTGTAAATAACATTAATTGTGGAAATAGAGTTTCTGAACATGGGGTCGTCGCAATGAAAGCCAAAGCCATCGTCGGAGCAGGCGCGGTTTAAAGAGAGCTTTCCCCGGCCCCAGTGTTTGCCCACATTGTTTCCTGTAGGGCCGCCTTCGCCCAACGCGCCGAAGTTTAAACGATTGCCGTCGGCAAAGCCGTGATTGCTTAAGTGGCAGGTGGCGCAACTTACATCGTTGTTGCGGGAGAGTGCGGGATCGTTAAACAGCATGCGCCCTAAATTCGCCTCAGCTTTGCTGATTTTACGGCCCAATACTTTTTCAAAAGGGGGAGGCGGCAAAGGCTTTAATTTAAACTTTTTTCTAATCGCGCGACTGATTTCAGCTTTTTTGAGTTGATTTTTGCCGGACTTAAAAAAAGACACACAAAGCGCCACGCTGATAAGAAAAAAGAACAAATAAAAAATCAGCGATTTTTTTGTGTTCTCATTCATAAGCTCATTATTATTTATACAGCCTGTTTTTTATTCTTTTCCTCCCGATGCTTTTTTGCTGGAAGTGTCTGGGGTTTCTTTTTTAGGAGCTTTTGCAGTTTCCGGTTTAGCTGGTTGTTTCTTAGTTTCTTCGGGTTTTGCAGTTTTTGGTTTAGCTGGTTGTTTTTTCTTAGTTTCTTCGGGTTTTGCAGTTTTTGGTTTAGCTGGTTGTTTTTTCTTAGTTTCTTCGGGTTTTGCAGTTTTTGGTTTAGCTGGTTGTTTCTTAGTTTCTTCGGGTTTTGCAGTTTTTGGTTTAGCTGGTTGTTTTTTCTTAGTTTCTTCGGGTTTTGCAGTTTTTGGTTTAGCTGGTTTTTTCTTAGCTTCTTCGGGTTTTTTCAGTTTTTTCTCCACCCCCGCAGGTTTTGCTTTTTCCTGCGCGGGTTTTTCAGGCTTTACATACCCTATAACTCCACAGCCGATATAAGCGCCTGAGTTTCCTGAAGGCTGAGACTTTAAGTCATCCTCCCCGGCGTGAATAATAACAGCTCTGCCACCCGCCTTACGCAGGCACATATTTACTGTTTTTTTATAGACCGCAATCCCTTTTGGCCCGGCGATTAAATTGCCCAAATCCCCTGCATGTTTTTCTTCATCGTCAGGTGAGCCGTGCTGATTTTTGTCAGGGTTTAAGTGAGGGCCTGCGTGCCGGCCCTGCTCCCGGCAATCCCCGTATTGGTGAATATGAAAACCGTGTTTTGTGCCGGGTTTTAAGCCCGCCACTTGAGCGGTCACCAGAACCTGACCGCAATCCAGCTTTTTAAACCGAACATAGCCATGAGCTTTGCTCTTATTTACAGGGGTAATAAGAGCCAAGCCCTCTTTTTTACCGTATTTGTGATGATGGTGCGCACAGGAAACAGAAAACAGACTTAATGCGATTAAAGCAAATAACAGATTTTTCATACTTAAAACTCCTTTTTATGGTTTTGCTTAAGTGTAACTGAAAGCCCGCCCACCGGGCAAGCGGAATAAAGCTGTTTTTGCCGCCTTTTGCCGGCGAAAACAAAGAAGAAAATCACTTTTCACGCTGATTTTGACAAAAGTTGATCGATTTTTTGCTCAAGATGTGTTAGTTTTTGCTCAAGGCGTGTTAAGCGCGTGTCTAACTGATTTACAGTTTTTTTGATCGGAGACAGCATAAGGTTAAAAAGAAAGCCAAGTCCTGTCATAAGAGTCATAATCGCAATAATTGTTGCCGGATCTAAACCGCTCACAATTTCTCCCCTGTTTTGTATAGTTTTCCCCTATTATAAACAAGTTTTTGAAAAAAGCAAGACATATTGGCTTAAGATTCAGGGCTTTCTGACAGAATATCGTCTTCATCAAAATAAACCGCATCTTGGGGGGCGTATTCTTCGGGTGCAGGCTCCCAATCGGCCGAGGACATATCGTATTCTTCAGAGGCCGGCTCCCCATCGGCTTGCGGTTCTTCCTCCTGAGGAGGGGAAAAATCTTTGGTCAGCCCGCTTTGAGTTTCCATCTGTTTGGTGTAGTCTTTGTAAGGGTCTTCTTCCCCGGTGAATTTACGGATAAAATTCAGTCTTTCTTTCAGCTTGTCGCTTAAAATGGATTTATGCTCTTCCGCTGAGTGGACAATATGAGGGGTGATAAAGACAATTAAGTTGGATTGCTCTTTTTTGCCTGAAGAGTTTTTAAACAGCCAGCCTATAATAGGAAGGTCACCCAAAATCGGCACTTTTGCTTCATCTTTGGTATTGGTTTCTTTTATCAAACCCCCTAAGACAGCGGTTTCCCGGTCTTTTAAAGTGATAAAGGTTTTAATGCTTCGTTTTCTTGTGGCTACACTGGTTTTTCGCAGTTGCTCAGGCACAGCGCCGGTCTTTAACAAGCTGTCAATTTTTTGCTCTATCTCAAGACGGATGGAGTTTACATTGGGGTTGATATGGGGGGTAAAAGTCAAAGAGGTTTCCACATCTTTATCTGCGTAAGAGGTGCTGAACTGATTGGCGATGCTCTGATTGGCGGTTCTTTCTCCTATGACGGGGATTTTTTCCACTATGGAGATGGACGCTTGTTGATGGTCCAAAGCCATAACCTGTGGAGTGGAAAGAATATTGGCCCCCACATTTGTCTGCAAAAATTTTACAAAAGAAGAAAGAGAGGGCACTTCTATTTTGTTGCTTTCGGTGGAAGCCCTGACAGAACCGGCGGGGGCGTTCATGCGCGCCCATTGGCTGATGTCTGATCTTCCTTGGGGAAGAGCTGTTTCATTAGGAAGAACTTTGTTAAGAAAAACAGACAGAGGAAAAAATAAAGTGGCCCCTGAAACAGAGCCTATATCCGCCAGCGATTTAAGGCCGTACCCCACGCGGGCCAGGCCCTCTCCTTCCTCCGGGAAAAAGTAATTGGCTATTTGCCAGTCTCTGTTTTTTTCTGTGCTGAGTTCCATAATAATGGACTTTATAAAAACTTGATTGCGGGAAATATCCACCTTTTTTAAAATATCTAAAATTTGATCGTAATTGTATTTGTTGGCTACGATAAGCAGGCTGTTTGTATTTTTTTCCGCGATGATTCTTACTTCCTGAAAAGCCAAAGCGGTATTGACATTTTGCAGATCTTTGCCCAGCGGATGAGAAACAGAAGGTCCGCCTCCGGCCATTGCCACTTTTGGAATATTTTTTTTGTCTTTCCCCCTGCGGGAGGATTTGCCAATCAGATCGTTTAATGTGCCTGCCAGCTCAACGGCTATGCCGTGTTTGACTTTGTAGACATAAATTCCGCCGGCCAGTTCTGAATCTGTGTGGTAGTCCAGCGTTTTTATTAAATCCCCCACTTTTTTTATACCCGCCCGATTGCCCATTGCAATAACAGAGTTGGTTCTCTCGTCAGAAGAAAGAGAGCTGATATTAATAAACTTCTTTGAGCCGTAAGCGGATTTGCCGACCGATCGGCTTCTGTAGGAATAACGGGAAGAGCTTTTGCCCGCAGGCAAAAGTTTGTTGATGATTTTTGTCAGTGTATCCGCCCGCGCGTGTTTAATGGGGAACACTTTAAATATAAAATCTTGACTTGGCACATCCAGACCGCGGATGATTTTTCTGAGTTTTTCCACATTTGATCCATAGTCTGAAATAATAACCGCGTTGGAGGGGGGGTAAAAAATCAGCGACTTAACAGCCTTTGCGTCAATAAAAGGCTTTATTTTTGTTTCCAAAGAGGAAGCGTCAATATTTTTTAACTTGATAATGCTTGTGATAAATTGGTCGGTGTTTATGGGTTTGTCCCCTTTGTAGACTTTTAAATTGCTTCTAAGTGCGGTGTCTGTTTTAACCACTTTAAGAAAAGATCCGCTTCGTATAATCGTCAGGTCATGGATTGCCAAAGCGGACAAAAAAGCCTGATACGCTTCGGCAACAGTAATGGGGGAATAAGAGATGATGCTGATCTCCTGATTGCCCAAAGCCGGATCCATAATGATATTAATGTTTAAATCTGTGCTCATGGCTTTTATAACATCTTTTAGCTTTGCTTTGGGAAAGACAAAGCTTTTGATAATGTTTGGGTAATTTTGGGGTGTGATATCCTCAGGCCGGGCTTTTGATATTTCCACTCCGGTTTTTTTTCCGATAAATTGCTGAGGCGGGCTTAAGACCGGGTTTTGCTCTGTTTGGCTGAATGTGTCTGCCGAAACAAAAGCCAAAAAAGCCCAAACAATTAAACCAAAGGGTTTTAAACAGCGGTTTTTTTGCTTGATGAAAAAAATACATTTCGGCATTTTACGAGCATCCTTGCTGGTTTAATAATACCGGCTGGCCGGTGGCTCCTCTGTAGCTCCATCTTCATAGACAGACCAAGAAAAAGCAATATCTTTTCCCTTTCTTTTAATCATCATATCCAATTGTGAGCGGTTTTTGAATCTTTGAAACAGCTCTGCGGCATGAAGCTGGGAGCGGGGCTGTTCCCCGGCCACGGATGTGATGATGTCGGAGACCTTAAAACCCAGTTGTTCATACACACTGCCCGGTTTTATGTATTTAAAGCGAAAACCAATCATTTTGCCCCCTTCATAGTGCGGGACCACTTTGGCCTCCTGTAAAATAGTGGGAAGGGACCGTATGTATTTGTTGATGTCTGAACGGTTGACCTTAAATTTAAAATCCCCCATTTGTTCTATCAAGCCTCCGGTCGGGGAGGGGGGCGGTTTGGTTTGTTTTCCATCAAAGTCAAAATGAATATTGCCCATATTTTGCACTTCTATGTACTCTTCCTGATTGTTGCTTAAATTCATAAGGTACACTCTTTGCGAAGTGATTTTCGTAACGCGGGCCAAAGAGTCCACAGTGTCATCCACCTGATAGGACTCAGAGGAAGGACTGTTTTTCACTGTGATATTGGCGACAGAATACACAGGGTCATTGTAAACAATGGTGCCGTTTAGATGAAGAGGCAGGCGGGAAAGCTTGGGAACCCGGTCTTGTGTTTGTTTTTCTGAAAGAAAGGACAAAGAGCCGGGAATGGGCGCTTGGTGAAAAATATTAAAATCCAATATAGCTCTGTAGTTTTCGTCTTGATTATTTTTACGCATCTTAACTGTGGAAACAGCTGAGCGGGGGGCTGTTTCTGCGGATAAAAACATGGGAAGCAGGCTGATAATCACAAGGTCTGAGGCACAGTAAGAGCAAATGAGTATGAAAATCCAGTGCTTTGTGTCATAAAGAAATTTAAAAACTGCGGTTTTACGGCGCTGAATATGCTTTAAATAAAGGGAAATAATTTTTTTTTTCATTGGAAAAAAGTTTATCAGGGCAAAAGCCCCTTCACAATATTTTTCCCCGCCTTAGTGAATACTCTGATCTTATGTTCCGCACCTTGTCATTTTCTCTTTACGCGGGAATGTACTGCTTAGTGGGAAAAACATCTTTGTCCGGTAAGTGTCATATTGACGGATAAAGCCTTAGCGACGGCAATAACCTCTTTATCCCTTAAGGAGCCTCCCGGCTGGATAATCCACTTTATACCGGCTTTCGCCGCCTCTTCCACTGAGTCCGGGAAAGGAAAAAATCCGTCACTGGCAAGTACAGGAGGAGGCAGGTCAGGGTGAAAGGTTTTCCATCTTTGAATGGCCTCTTTAACGGCTGAAACACGATTCACCTGGCCCATGCTAAGGCCTGTTGTTTGACTGTTTGATACTAAAGAAATGGCATTGCTCTTAAGATGAGCGCATACTTTCCAAGCCATTAACAGCCTGCTTTTAATCTCCCGGGGGGGTGGGTCCCCTGTGCATTTCCAGTCCGCGCTCCAAAGTGAGCTGATTTTTGAAGCTGACTGTACCAACATTCCCCCTTCAACAAACCGGACTTTAGTATTGTCCTGACTTGGCATTATAAGCCCGGGCCACTTCATTACTCTAAGGTTTTTCTTTTTTTCTTTTAAAAGCTTAAGGGCTGAGCTTTCATAATCAGGGGCTATCACCGCCTCTAAAAAAACAGAGCTTAGAATGTGAGCGGTTTTTTGAGAAACCTTCCGGTTTACGGCCACCACAGCTCCAAACACGCTTACAGGGTCCGCCTTTAAAGCAAGACGAAGGGCCTTTTCTGTTTTGGTGTCGCAGGCCACACCGCAGGGGTTATTGTGTTTAACAGCTGTAGCGCAAGGCTTTTTAAATTCCCTTATAACAGACACAGCGGAGTCTAAATCGCAGATATTGTTGTAGGAAAGCTCTTTTCCGTTTAAAAGCTCCGCCTGCTGAAGGCCGGCTTTTTCTATTTTAAACCATACAGCTTTTTGATTTGGGTTTTCTCCATAGCGAAGCTGTTTGTGAAAACGGCCTTTCAGGCAAAGCTCATTTGTAGGGAAGTGTGCTGTATTATCTTTAGAGCTGTTCATCCACCGGGCGATATGGGCATTGTAGTTCGTCAGTAAAGAAAACACTTTTCCCGCAAGCTGTCTTCTTTTGTTTAAGTCAGGTTTTTTACCCTCAAGTAAAAGCGATTGGTAATCCGCAGGGTCACAAAGCACAGTCACCCGCTCAAAATTTTTGGCAGAGGCTCTTAATAAACAAGGCCCGCCCACATCAATCCATTCTGTTAAATTTTGTTCCCCTTCATTTTGCTTTTTTTTAAAAGGGTAAAGGTTGCACACCACTAAATCAAAAGGCAAAAGCCCTGCTGTTTTAAGCGTGTCTTCATCTTCTTTGTTGTTTAAGCGGGCTAAAAGGGGCATATACACCCGTGGATGAAGAGACTTCACCCGACCACTCATCACCTCGGCAAAGCCTGTTTGCCCGCTTAAGTCTACGGCGGGAATGCCCGCCTTTTTCAAAAACTTAAAAGTGCCCCCTGTAGAGACCACCCGCATGCCGCCCTCCGCCAAAGGGCGTATAAACTCTATAAGGCCCTTTTTATCGCTCACACTGACCAAAGCATTTTTAAATACCGCTTTACCAAACTTCACCTTACCCCCTCCCGCAAAACCCTAACCTGACCACAAAATAATTCCAAATTGCTTAAAGATTTATCTAAAAAAAGTTTTATAATCTGTTTTAATTTTCAAGGTTAAGCCACATATATATTTCTGTTTTTAAATTGTTTATCTCTGTTTGTTGTTTTTGGCTTAATGTAATAATTTGTTTTGTCCTCTCGGAGATTTTTTTTTGTATTTTTTTATTCGGAACAGGAACAATAATTTTACCTAAATTATCCAATGAAATACAAGGGATGGCATGGCCGGTCATCATACGCCTTACTTGTTTAATAAATACTTCTGTCTTAAGAAATGCGAGAAAAAAATATTTATCTATATCCCTTATATTTCTTAATACCGCAAAACCATTTGAGCATATAGCGCTGTTATAATCTTTGGTGACAATTGCGACAGCCTGCCTGTCGGTGCCGGTATTTGCCCCGGATACGGCAATTAAAATATCCCCTTCAAAAATTTTATAAGAAGCTCGCGAAGGCAGTTTATCAGCCGGTAATACCTGATGCGTGGCGACTTTCATCCCATGACGATCTATATCTGATATAGCCACATATTTCACCGGTAAAGAAGAATATCGGTGCAACTTTTCTTTATATTTCACTATTTCCACAAACTTTGAAAGAGTCTGATTTGAATTTAATTTATCCATCATTTGCATATCTTTTAAAGAGTAGTGTTCAGCATCCCATCTGTCTTTTAGAAGCTCATGCTTTAATTGCCACGCAATAGCAGGTGATTTAACTTTCTTTTGTTTGTTATGAAACATGGTTATCACTTGATTTATATCACTGTCTTTATAATGTGTGCCTTTATTGTCAGATATTTTATTTTGATTAAAATAACTTTTGTAGTTTATATTGCCTTTTATATCGTATCCGATATTTTTTATTTTTGAAAAAAATATACTCTTTTTCTGAAAATCTTTTTTTAAAAGAACCAAAGAGGTTTTTACTCCTGTGCCAAAAGGCACAAAAGTTTCCTGTGGCAGGGATACAATACCCGTAATACTGGCTTGTGACTTTATCCAATGTCTGACAAAAGCCAAAGAAGGGTTTTGTAATAATCCGTCCGGTAAAACAACAGCCATACGGCCGGCAGGTTTCAAAAGCTTTAAGCACTTTTCAATAAACAAAACTTCCGGTGGCCCGGCGGATAAAACAGATTGGCACATATTCCATTTGTTATTACCTGTAACAACCCATTTTTTTCCAAGATCATATTTACTTAGAACAGCCGGGTCTTCCACTTTGCCCCTTCTGCCAAAAGGGGGGTTTGTAAGAACTATGTCAAATGATCCGTGTTGCTCTTCTATACTTAATGAGTTTTCACAAGCTATATTTGACCCTTTGCCTCCTTCTGTCTCAAGAAGCAGTTTAGCTGTACAAGCAACATCAGGATTAAATTCCACACCATAGATATTATTTACTATATAAGAAGATAATTCTTTTTGAGGATTTGCTTTTTCCACATACCTAATGGCGTTTAACAGAAAACCGCCACTGCCACAAGCAGGATCTATCAATCGTTCGTTATATTCAGGTTTCAGCATTTGAACAGCCAGCTCCACCACCGGAAGAGGTGTAAAAAACTCCCCTCTTTCCCCTCTTTGATGATGATGGATGAAAGTTTGAAAAGCCTGCCCTGCTATATCCCCGGGTGTATTACGCAAAGAGATGGATTGCAGTCGGTTTACTATATATGCCATAGCCTTTTGGCTGAGAACCTGTTTTTCATTCCACATTTGTAACTTGGAAGTTTTAGAAAATATTTGATACAGTTTTTTAATTCTGTAATTAAATGCTTTACAAGGCTTATTTTCAAAAATATTTTGATACTCTTTTTTAGTGATTTTAAACAAAGTTCTTTCACTATTGATATTTTTTTCCAGATGGATTTTTATAAATAAAATTTTAATAATTTCCCGAAATGCTTTTTCCTTCAATACACCTTCGTTGGCATAAATATAATTATGACAATCTTCAAGAACAGATAAAATTTGTGTTTTTTTGTCTTGTGAAACAGAAAAAAAACTTGTTTTATTTGCCGGTTCAAAAAAAGATATTTGTGTCATTTGCTCTCCAATTCAGTTAAATAACGGCGATCTATTTGCATATCTTTTGCTGATATGGCATTCTTTGAATTAAGATTCTTTAAAGCTGTTTTTAAACTCTGAGTCCACTCTTCATCCAATGATAATTTTAATTTATTTTGACTGTCTGTTATCACAAAACCTATAATATAATTCTGTTTTAAATGTTCACTGTCTTTTTCTGATGCCGGCAGATTATAAGGGTTGGCAAATAAAAAATAATGTTCAGGGTATCTTAGATAAATATCAACCGCCAATAAATTAAATTCGTCAAATCGGAGGGTGGCTTGTGTCCTGTGTCCTCCGCCAACTCCGGAAACAAAGTGAGTTTCCAATACGGAAATTTTTGATCTTACATATTGCACTCTTTCATTGATTAAATTATTTATTTCTTCTTGAGATTTACTCTTTAATTTGGAGATAACCCGTGCTTTTGATGTTTTTCCGCCATTAATTTGATAGCGTTTTACTTCATCAAAACTATACAAATTTTCAGCGTATTTACTGTAAAAAAGAGGCAAATGATTTTTGAGCCATTTTTCCACTTGGTTTTCAGCGGGATTATTGTCCTTTATCCAAGGCAGTAAATTTGCATATTGTATAAGAAAATCAGTAAGATTTTTCTTATTATATAATTTATGCCATATCTCTGAGTTTGATTTAATTCCCTTTGCTTCAATAACATACCATTTGTTTTTATATTGAAAATAAAAGTCACCCCTGTGATTTTTATGTTTACTTCCTTCCCATTTTTCACGAATGCGACAGACTTTCAAGTTATATTTCTTTAGCTCTTTCATTACTAAAATTTCAGTAATCGAACCGCCTATATAACCTTGAGCATTCGGGCTCATACTTAATGCTTGAAAAAATATATCCAATGTGGTTTTAAATACTGTATTTATAAAATGTGTAAACTTATCAATGATACTCATATTACACTGTTCCGGTTTTAAGCGAGTTTTTATCGCCTTTGTGGTTTAAACGGGCCAAAACAGGCATTTCTTAATTTAAGTAAAAGTGCCTTATTTAGTAGCCCGTGAACAACCTCTTTAAATTATGTCTGCAAGCAAAGCCAAGCGAAGAGGGTCCAAGTGTAAAACTGGAAGTCGCCTGTGCGACTTCCAGCCCAAATGAGCTTGGACTTTGCTTGCAGACCAGCAGTTTAGTAGCCTTTTTCACGCCCGACTATTTAGTGTATTTTTATAGCTCAAAGGGCTGAAAAATAAAACTATGACGCATAGCAAGCAGGCTATTCAACGGCCGGTGAAAAAACCCGGCGCACTCTGTTTCCCAAGCGGGTAAAAAGCTCGTAGGGTGTGGAACGGGCTTTTTTTGCCTGCTCCTCAAGGGAGATAAAGCTTTTTCCTTGAGAGCCGAAAATCACCACTTCCTCCCCTTTTTTCGCAGGCTCTTTGTTTAAGGCATTGGTAAGATCCACTATCAAAAAATCCATGCAGATACGGCCTGTGATGGGGACTTTCTTTCCCCGAAACAAAACCTTGGCTCCACGGCCCGATAAACTGTAAGGCAGGCCGTCTGCGTATCCCAAAGACACCACCGCTATAGCAGATTTTTTTTTGGCCCTCCATGTTTTGCCGTAAGAAACAGTCTGGCCGGGGAGAACAAGCCTTGATTGCACAACAAAAGATTTTAAACAGGAAACAGGTTTTAACTTTACGGATTCGTATGTTTGTTTTGCCTTTTCATCGGCAAATACCACAGGCGGTTTTATGCCGTAAAGGCTTATGCCAGGTCTAAAGCCCAAGTTCGGTGACCACTTGGAATGACTCCAAACCGACAGCCACCCCGCACTGTTAAGCAAATGAAACTGCAAACCCGAAAAATGGTTTTGAAACTCAGGGCAAATTTTTTTAAACAAAGAAAGCTCGCCTGCCTGCCTGCCCGCGCCCTCTAAACCCGCCTTCTCCCCCTCGCTTAAGTGGGCGCAGACCCCCTTTAAACTAAGGCCGGGTGTGGCTTTAATGTATTTGATTAAAGCTGTTTTTTCAGAAAAGTCGAAACCCAGCCGGTTCATCCCCAAATTAAATTTAATATGAAAAGGTATTTTTTTTACAAGGCAAAGATTTTTCAAATCCTTCCACTGCCCCACTACAGGAATAAAAGGGCCGGATTTCAAAAACCGGATTTCTGATTTTTCAAAAGGCCCAAAAATATAAATTGCCATTTCGGGCGCAAGATTTTTTATTCGTAAAGCCTCTTCAACAGAAACCACCCCCAATTTTTTAACTCCAAAAGATTTTAAGGCGCGCGCCAAAGCGCGGTCGCCGTGGCCGTAAGCGTTCGCTTTGATCATGGGGCAAAAAAAAGTTTTGTTTCCGCTAAGCCGTGAAAGAACAGTCACATTGTGCTTTAAGGCTTTTGTATCTACAGTCAAAAGGGCGCGCATCAGGTCAAATCCCTTAAATTGTTCAGGCTGTTTGAAACCAAAAAGTCCGGTTTAAAGCCCACCGCCGGGGTGGCGACAGCCGTCATATTTCCGCCACATTTTTCACGGGCAAAAGCCAAGGCTTTTAAAGTGGATTGAAACAAACTGTCAGCAGATCTGCCAACGCGGGGATATTCCGCCAGCCCAAGACTAAGGCTCAGCCTGCCGTGAGAGGAAAAAACTTTGGAAAAATCAGCGGAATTAACAGACCACCTTATTTTTTCCGCCTTCATGCCGGCGCCCCGCTCAGAAGTATGAGGCAAAATCATCCCCATAAAGCCGGGTGGCCAAGATCCAAAAACATCGTAAGCCCGACTGTCTTTTATTAAATGGTTTGCGAGAGATTTTATAAAAATATTCGTTTTATAAGAGCCGTAAGATCTTTCCAAATCCTGCGTTTGATCCGGCTGAAGCAGGATCAGGCTCAAAGGCAAACGAAGACGGCGCGCTCTGGAAAATTCCACAAACAGTTTTTTAAGAAAAGCCTTTTGATTCAAACCAAAAGTTAAGTCATTCACTAAGGCGGACTTGTCCCATTTTTCTTTCCATAAAAAATCTTTTACATAGCTGTTTAAAATAAAAAAGCGATCACGAAGTAAAGAAGAATCCGAAAGTAAGGCGCATATCCCCTTCACCTTCCCTTCAAAAACAAGAAGAAAGCACCGGTAGTCACCGGCAAGCCTTTTTCGCGCTTCTATATGAAAAGCCTTTATTTTTTTCGGACTGTAAAGCTGTGCCTGCTCAAAATCCGGGTCAGACTCATACAAACGAATACGGCAGGCCGGATCTGTTGGTGATTTCAGGCTACTTTGTTTTAGAAGAAGACAGCCTTCAAATTCCTGATATTCAAAATACAAAACAGGGACCCCGGCGGTTTTGACAAAAAAATCCAAGGCGGAGGAAAAAGAATTTTGTTTTTTAAGCTCACTTATCCAATCTGTCAACTGGGCCTCCTGAGCTGATATGTATAATATTGCTTTCTTCCGCCTTCAGGCTTTGCGCGTGAGCGATATAATCAAGCGGGATAAAAAGACAAACATTCACGCCTCCGCTTTCGGAAGATTGTAATTTCATAATTCCTCCCATACGGGATAAAACAGACTCCACAAAGGTCAGCCCCATGCCGGTAAAATTCTTTTTTGTTGTAAAGTAAAGCGCGCGGGCGTTTTTCATTGTGTCCGGATCCATCCCGGGGCCTTGATCCTCCACTTCGCAACAAAACCATTTTCCGCTCTTTTTAAAGGTGCGGATTTTAAGTGTGTTCCCCTCTTTAAATTCTGAATTAAGCCCTGGGCAGGCGCTTTTTTCTTTTTTGCTCTTAAGTAAAAATGTGTAACCGCCGTGGGATGGCCTCTTTGCCCCAGCAGGTTTTGAATAAGAGGCGGTGTTCCCCGTTGATAAAGCCTGCACCGCATTTTTAATCAGTTCCCAAACAGATTGAAACAATTTATCTGAGAACACAGGCAGGCTGATGTCTGCCTTTAAATTTGTGTGTATACGCAAACCGGGATACACTTTACCGCTTCGGGAGACGGCTTTTTTTATAATATCCGAAAAAGTAATTTCCACAGGCCGGATGTTTTGCTCTTTTTTACGCCCGGCCTTTAATACGGGATTAAGCGCCCACCTGATATTTTTCAGGTAAGGGTTATTGGTGTGGGCGAGATAAGAAAGCGCTTTTTTGCGCTCCACTTTATATCCTTTGCCAAAAAGCTGAAACAAAAAATGGCCTGCTCGGGTAAAAGCCTTTAAATAGAGAAAAATAAAAAAAAACAAAACGGCAAAAGCCAAAAGGCCAAACCAAAAAACCGGCCAAAAATAAGATAAAAAAACAGCACCGGCCCGAAATTTTGACAAACCGGCTGTGCTCATAGAGTTTTCAGACACATAAAGTTTTTGTTGATCATTTAACCTGTGGGCCTGCCGGACAGAAAAAAACCAAGAAAGCAAAAAAGCAAAACACAAAAGCCCGGCAAGAAGGATAAAAGAAAGTTTTAGCCAGAATTTTCGCGCCATATTGGTCATCCCCCCACCCATTAAGAGCCTTCGGTTTTAACTGTGTATAGGAAAGCTGTCACTTTTATACTCTAAGCAGTGGCCGGTTTTAAGGAAAAAATACATTGCTGATTTCGCACCCCGTCATCATTTAATCCTCCGTGAAAAACCCTTGTTATTTGTGGCATAAGCAAAACCCCGGCGGTGAGTGTCCAAGGTATTCCGTCACGAACAAGCCGGGGTTTTGCTTATGCTAACTATGAAATCCAGCCTTTTTCACACCCGACTGTTTAGTGGCCGATTAACCCCATTTTTTGATTTTTGTTAAAAATGTGTTAAGCTGTAACCTCCGGTGTCTGGAAGGAAAGTTTATTGTATGAAAAAAGCTCAAAACACTCCTTTGCTTCTCAGCCCCGGCCCTGTTGCCATTGCCGATTCCATTTTGCAAACACTTTCAGAACCGATGATTCATCACCGCTCAAAGGAGTTTGAGCTTGTTTTTAAACAGGCAAAAGGTCTTTTAAAACAAATGTTTCAAACACAGCAAGAGGTTTTTATTTTAAACAGTTCAGGCACAGGAGCCATGTCCGCGGGGCTGTTAAACACCCTTTCCCCCGGGGATACTGTGCTGACGCTTTCCGCCGGAAAGTTCGGGGAAAGGTGGGCTGAAATGGCTATGGCTTATAAACTGAAAACCCTCACAGTAAGCGCCCCTTACGGAAAAGCCGTGTCGGTTCAGTCTGCGAGCGCGCTTTTACGCAAAAATCCTCAAACTAAAGCCGTATTGGCGCAGGCCTGTGAAACCAGTACAGGGGTTTTGCATCCGGTGCGGGAGCTGGCGGGTCTTGTCCGCGAAAAGCCAAACACTTTATTTATTGTGGATGCCATATCCGCCTTAGGGGCTGTGGATATTCCGATGGATGAGTGGGGGATTGATGTTATGACAGCAGGTTCTCAAAAATCTTTTTGTCTGCCGGCCGGTATGTCTTTTATCGCTCTTTCTCAAAAAGCATGGCGCTTTAATGAATCTTCCCGTCTGCCGGTTTATTACTTGGATTTAAGAAAAGAAGCCACAGCGCAGGCTAAATGGCAAACCGCCTTCAGCTCCAATGTCAGCTTTATAAGGGCCTTGCGCGCTTTTCTTCAGCCTTTAAGCAACAAAGAGGGTTTAGGTGGGATGATTCGCCACTCAAAGGAGCTTTCTAAAATAACTTTGCAGTTTTGCCGTACTTTGGGTTTAAAAGTTTTTGCCGATCCTCCTTCACCTTCTTTAACTTGTATGGCTCTTCCCGACTCTATTGACGGAGTAAAGCTTAAAAATCTGCTGGAGGAAAAATATCGGGTGATATTGGCAGGGGGGCAGGGAAAGTTAAAAGGTCGTATTATACGGGTGGGGCATTTAGGGGATGTCTCCAAGCCGGATCTAAAAAAAGGTTTAAAATCCCTCGCTTTGGCTTTACAAGAGACAGCTCCCGGGCTTTTTGATAAAAAAGATATGGAAAAGGCCCTGACTTTTTGTAAATAATTTTTTTATTCATGGTGACCTAAGCTTAAAAATAGTTCAGAACGATCAAGGGATACAGGCAAATACCGGTTTTTAGTGAATAAATTAAAAACAAATAACAGTTGCAAACAAAGGTGGCTTAAGCTGATGATCAGCCCTTCTCAAACCCTAACGAAAATTGGGACATACTCGGGATATATTCGAAAATGTTATAGGTCCTATTAGTTTTGCTTTTAGATCTGTGAAAATATTACCTGTTTTTTTAATAAAGTGGTTTTTATTCGGATTTATTTAAGAAAAATTCAAAAAATAATTTGCCTTGGAGCTTGTTGTTATGCTACTCATATCAGCCCTTTGAAGAAATACCGGTGGATAGCCTCCGATTTTGATCCTTGTTTTCTGCAAAAGCGGGGATGAAACAGAAAGAAAAGGATTTTTATGTTAAATTTCGCGGGAACAATTTTTAAGCTTATTTTTCCGCTCCTCCATTTAAAGAAGGCTCGGGCGGTTAAATTTGCAAAAACAACAGTTACCCCCATTTTCCTTATTGTTACCACCGGGGTTTTGTGGCTTGAAACAGCTCATACCTTGCCTGAGACTGCAAAAATCACTATATATTACGATGCTCGAAAGGAGTTTCATTCCGGCGCTTTGCTGTCTACCATCACTTCACAAATTAGTGCACATCATAAAAGTTATTCGGAGTATGCAGGCAAACATGTTCAAGTAACCTACAGTTTAAGAGTTGCAAAACCTCAATGTCGTTCCTCCGATCAAATATGTGCTCAATATGTGGCTTATGTGGAAAGTCATGTTGATAAAATAACAAACGCATTACACAGACGAAGTTCTTTATTTGGTGAAATGTACAGTGCGCAACAACAAATACATATTCATAAAGAAAACATATCTTATATTATGGAGGAAACACAAAAAGAACAAAAGTTGAAGGAGAATTTTAATGATCTACAGCATTTTCTTATAAAGATCTTGAATAATCAGGAAGCTGTCATGGAGCTTCTAACTGCTTTTGAGCAATATATGATTGATATCGGAAAAGAAATAATGGACACAGGTACAAGGATTGAGGAGGCAAGAATCTGGATCCAAGCACACAGTACAACAGATTCTTATAAAATATTTGAACAATTTATAGATTATGTAGATAGCATATATAAAACTATCAACAATTCAAATGATCAGATGTTTTCTTCTTTTTATAATTTTTTTTCAATTCATGATCCGGAAACTTTATACCATTTTTCTGACTTTATTTTCCAGATGTGTGAGGAATCTTCTTCCCGTATTGTGAAGCTGAACGAAAGATTGTCCAAGGAGCAGGAAAAAATCAATAATTTGGTTAAAATTTATCAAAGTGCAAACAATCAGGTGGAGCAGGTTTTAAACAGCGTTAAAAACCACAGTAAAAAATTGATTTATCCAGCCCGGCTGGATTTTAACGGCTGTCGCAGATGTTAACCAAAGGAGTTTATAATGAAATATAAAATATTGCTTTTCATATTTTTATGTTGTGGTTTTAGGGCTTTTTCCTCTTTAGTTGATGATTATATTCAAGAAGTAAAAGTAAAAAGGGAGCAAAACGCAATCTCCTTTGATTCTTATGTCAGAAATGCCAAAAATTGCATCCGCATCTCAAATGCGGTATCCACAGAGTTTGCAAAGGCGCGGGATCGATATAAAGTGCGTATGGCCCGGGTGCAAGAGCTTTGCGACAATCAATTTCTTATCAGCGGGGATAACAAATATATCGCCTGCATGAGCGCCGTGCTTGCTTTAAACAGAGATCCTGAAAATCTTATTCGTTTTCTTTCTGAACGCATAGGTATATGTCCCCGGCTGAATCTCAAAGAAACAATACAAGAGCTGAAAGGTTTTATAACAACATTGGAAGAAAATTTTTCCTCTATAAGGAAAAAACGCAGAGAGTTTATTATAAATCACTTTCATCTTCAGCGCGCAGAGGAAAGAAAAAAACGTATCGTACAAAGACTGCCCTTTCGATGTAATATGAGAATATTGTCTGATTTTAGACAGCTACTGTCTCAGGACTTAAGCGCTGTGTTTAGCTCTGAGTTTGGGGATATGTATGGTTTTGAAAAAAATCTTAAAACCATGAGAACACTAAAAGATAAAATATCCACTACAACAGAAATATGTAAAATAGATGGTTCTGATAAATTGGAAAGAAGTGAAAAAGCGATTCAAAAAATGAAAGCAGAATACGGCAAGCCCTTTGATGAGTTTGCTCAAAAAGCCTGTTCCCTGCTGGATAAATCACCTCAAAACAATACGCTGTGTGAAACACCTTTGAACAATAATTCTTGGAAATATTCTGTAAGTCAGGTTCTGCAAAAACAACTGGGATATAAGGTGCGGTAGGTGATTTATGCGCCACTATATGTTTATGCTTTTTCGATCAAGCAGGTTTTTTAAAACAATAATTTTACTTTCTGTTTTCATATTCCCGTTTTTTTCAGCCACTGCGAAGGAATTGGTAAATCCGGCAGGGGCGCTTATATATCATTACCCGGAAGAAGGCAGATACTCCCTTCCGGGAGAAAGCGCTATTTACACCTCTTTAAGCAAGAAGACGGCTGTCAGAGAGATATTGGAAAACCATCCTAATGTCCCGGCTAAGGATTTTGACAAATTATTTCACCTTCAATCCAAAAACATTGAAGTGGATAAGGTATTGGATTTGACACAGAGGAGCACCAGACAGCTCTTTAAGGTTGGTGAGAAAGCCGGTAAAAGAGCATTAACAGAAGAGGATATTGCAACAAAAATCAGAAGAAACAAAGAAGCATATCAATACACCCATATCATAGGTGATATAGCAAAGAAAAAAGGTTTTAAAGCCATTCAAGCACCTTCGGCTCATGGTGGAAATAATGTTATTATTTTTACGGAGTTGAAATGAAATTACAGAAGTTTATAAGTATTTTAGACCAATCAGACATAGTGGCTATAGAATTTTTTAGAAAAAACGGAAAAGATGTTTTTACAAATAATCATTTGTTATTTGCTTTAATGGAAGAAGAATGGAGTAGAAAAAAAAATCTTAAGCTGTTTGGTTTAGGATGGATTATAGATATGGAAACGGACGCACAGCACCGTAAAGGAGAAATACATTTTGATAATATATTACCGGTTTATCGTTATTTTGCTGATTATATGAACTGCGGTTGTGCTTTTTTCGGAGATAAGCGGATTCCTTGGGAGGAATGGAAGGATTTGGCAAAAGAGCAGGTGGATATTTTGAAAATTTTAATTGAGAAAAATCAGCTTAAGAGTTTTAGGAGGACGAAAATTTATCGCGGATTCAGAAAAAAATATGGGGATCGTATTGACTTGCTTAAACAAAAAGGATATTTAAGTGATGTTGATTTTATGAGCTACCCTTCCGGCCTGTGAAGCACGGAGAGACAAAAAGGAATAAAGAATAATAGGAGAAAATAAATATGAGATGGCTTATCGGTGTATTGATTTTATTATGTGGTTGTTCGAGCCGGAATCAGGAATGCACGCCGGAGGAAAAACAAACCATAGCGCAATCCTTCTTAAGCAAAGTGGAAAGCGATACAAATCAAAAACTGGAGAAGGTGATACACAACACAGGGTTGAATAGGGATCAAAAACAGGCGCAAATATCAGAGGTCATCAAAAAAATTGAGCCTCAAATTCGCTCATCATTTGATATTTCCCGGGTAAAAAGCAAAACCTGCCGTTTTTCGTATAATGAAAACAGCATTCAAGACTCCACTATTGAATTGGAGCAAAAAGCGCGTGCGAAAGTGAAAAAGTGGTGGGATTCTCAAATAGGACAATCCCAAGAATCTTTATCGCAACAAGAGGGTGCGTTTATACAAACTGTGGTTGAGTCTCATTCCCTTGTGAATAGGGTTAATGTAGAGGAGGGTGCAGAAGATCCATCAGCCGGTGGAACCTCAGCCAAACCGGCTTTGCCCACATCGGAGGAATCCTCCGAAACAGATTTTGAAACAGCTGTGCGGGAAGTTTTGGAAACTAAGTACGCTCGCTATGAGCTTGGCGCTGTTTATGAAGATGCCCCTCTTAAGCAGGGGGATATTCCTTATCAATTTAAGTCCTCTGAAGGGGAATTTTTGGAAAAAAGCAAAGCCCTTTACGACAAGCTTTATCAGGCCAACCCTTATCACGAGCAAGGGATAACCGCGCGGGATATAGGACTTTCCGCAGTGGAAACAGCTGATGCGGAGTTTGCTCAAGGAAATAAAGAGTCAGCAGAACTTACCTATCAAATAGGCGGGAAGATGAGCGATATTGCCTTTGGGGTTTTGCCCAATGTGGGCCTTGCTAAGGATGTGTATGAGGCTTTTGTTGGAAGGCATCTTCTTACCGGAAGATCCTTAAGCGCTTTTGAAAGATCTTTATCGGTAGCGGGAATTGTACTTTCAGAGGTAACGGCCGGGGCTTTAAGCGCCGGCGCGATTAAGACTTCTTTAAAAAACACAAACGCTGTGTTGGAAAAAATCAATCAAAAGCTTTTGGATAACAACCTTAAGGTGCTTTCCGGGGCTGTGCTTGAAAAAATCATGCACACTTACCCCCCGGCTGTCTTAAACGCTCTTAGCGACGCAGGTTTAAAAACAAGCGCCGGCCTTAAATCCGGCTTAAAGTTTTTAAGCCGGGCTTTTTCAAGACAAACCCCCCGGGTGGAGGATGTGACCAAAACCCTCCGGCTTGTGAGTAAAGAGGGCATAGAGGTTTATGGCAGATCTGTAGATAAGCTTTCTGAGTTGCCCATAGCCGGGGAGGAGTTTTTGGCCCGGCTGGTCCGGTTCAGCAAAGCTATAAAGGGAGAGCCGTTCAGTCAGGAGGAACTGGTAAAGACAGGCCACACTTACATTGTATTTTACAAGGCTATGGATAAAGTAAAGCCTGCCTTGGTTGAAGAAAAAGTTTGGAGGGCTTTACAAAAATCCGGCTACAATCGCTTAAGATTAAGATAGAGACAAAAAATAAAGGAGTTTAAATATGAAACTGCCGGCGGTAAGAGAAATCAAAAGCATTGATTTTAAAAAATCAGACACTCTTGTAATTTTTGGAGAGGTTTTTTCGGGAGGTTATGTCAGCGGGCTTATTCGCTCCGCTGAAGCCAAAGGGATGAAAGTGATTTACTCCACCGCCGGAAGGCGGGATCCGGACGGAAGCTTAAGAAAGCTAAACCCCAAAGAGATGGAGGAAAAAAATCAAAGCCCCCTTATCAATGTTCCGCTGGAGGCGGGCTTTGATATGGAGCCTGCCGCTTCCCGCCTTCGGCCCGTGGATCTGTGCCGGGATATAAAGCTAAACGGCTGGGAGCAGGCCCGGCTGGATAAAAACTTAATGGAAGACTCGCAAAACAGGGCCAAACTTTCTTTTAAAGAGCGCACTCAAAAGTGGCTTAAGGAGTTAAACCGCCATCTCCCGAACAAAGGGGATGTGCTGATAGCTCATACTATGGCGGGCGGGGTGCCACGCGCTAAAATTTTTTTCCCGATTTTAAATCGTGTCCTTAAAGGAACAGGGAAAAGATTTTTTTCTTCCGAAGTGTTTTGGCATTCAGATTTAGGCCGGCTTTGCGCGCAAAATTTTAATGAGGTCACCGCTCAAACCTACCGGTGGCTTTTGGAATTAAGCGCCCCTTTGCGGGAAAGCTTAAGTAAAACCGGACGGCGGGTTTTTTACACGGCTTACAGTTATCACGGCACAGAAGTCTTAACAGGGAACACATACCGCTGGCAAAGTTACTCCCCTTATTTGCAGGGCTTTGCCAAACTTGAGCTGGAAAAAATCTCAACACAGTTTGCCGCAAAGGGGCTTAATACCTGTGTGTTTAATGTCCCGGAAATATTAACAAAATCCAGCGCGGCTTTTCCGGGAGTGGAGATTCCCCTTTACACCATTCTTGGCGCTTTAAAAAAAGACGGCGGTAAGGCGGGTCAAAAAATGGTGTCCCTCCTCTTAAAAAAACTAAAAGAGCAGGCTTTTGATATTATTATGAATACAACAAAAAACTATTTTGAATCTGTAAAAGAGCAGTGCGTGTTTGAAAAATGGCCTCAACACAATCAGGCAAAGCAGATGGAGAAAATGCTTTCCGCTTCCGCCCGGCTTTTTAGCCTTCATAAAAATTCTTCCGACAGTATTACCCCTTTTTTAAGTGAAGTTTTGTTTACCGCCTGTGGCCGCTTGATTCTTCAAGAAATATCCAAAACAAAAAGACCGGTGTGCTGGTTAGGGCATGATGTTATTGTTGCTGATATCAACAGGCGCCAATAAAAAATTTACTGTCTGCCGAAATGTCTGCTGAAAGTTGCAACAGGTTTTTTATAAATTTCTGTTTTTTCAGGATTCCCACAGGTTTTTGCTGTTCGTTTTTTGGCCAAAAAACCCTTAATAAGAGTGGAAAACACAATCGTCAATGTTTCATGGTTCAGGTGTAAATCCCATAAATGCTTGTCTGCGCTGTACAAATACTGATGTATTTTCAGCTGTGAATAGGCGTACCAGCGGTCATACCATATCACATTGCGACTGGGGGGCAGATGATGTTTTTTTACCACATAAGAGTACATGGAAGGGGACAGCGCATCTGTCGGCTGGCAAAGTAAATACACCAGAACACGAGACAAATACCCTTGGAAGGTGGGGTAGGCGTATAATATCTCTTCATGTTGCAGTTCGAGGTCGCCGTTTAAATCGTAACGGCCTATTGTGGTTTCCACAAAATAAAGGGCCATAGAGATATTCTTTAAATGGTTTGGTGTCAGGTATACGGCTTTTTGGTATTCCTCTTCGGTTTCAAACGAGATATAAATAAGAGCCTGAGTAAAAGCGCTTTTACGCTCTTCATTCATTTGTGAAAAGATTTTTTGCAAATCAGGCATATTGTTTGTGTGTTTTTCCAGCTCAGGGAGCAGATGAAACCTAACACACTCTATATGGTACCGTCTTTCGTCGTCTTTATTATTGGCGCCGGGTTCTACACAAAGTTTCAGTAAAGCTTTATCTATATCTGAAAATAAAAAGCCAAAAGAGATGGCATAAGCCAAGTACCCGGCAATTTCATTTGCCGTCAGATATTCCTCTTTACGAAAATCCGAATGAAAGCCGTGAGCGTCGGCTGTCAGCATATTGGCCGCTATAAATTCCGCTTCCCCGGCAGACAAAGCGCGCCCCGCTGTATTCTGAAACCATCCCATATTTTCAGCAATAATGTTAAAGTCTGTAAAAAAATTCTTCAACTCCTCTTGGCTCATGCCGGGGCTGTTTGGGTAATCCTTTTCATATCCCCATTTCATTATTGTTGATATTAAGTGGTAAAAATTATAAATAGTCAGGTTTTTATAATCCATTTTCTGTTTTGTTTCTGTTTCAAAGTAAACCTGTCGGGACAAATGTATTTTGCTTCCTTTAGCGTAAAGAGGTTTGAGCGAAAGCATTTGATTTATAGTATTAACCCCCTCGGACAAAGTCCCTTTAGAAGAAAAAAAAGGCTTTAACTGTGAAGGATCTGTTAAATGCTTGTGTGAAAAATTATGGTTATTTCTTGAAAGGCTGTCCAAAAAAGACTGTATGCCGGTCCAAGTCAACAGGACTTTACGCATTTTGTTCAGCTGATTGGGGGTAAGCTCAACAATTCCATATCTGTCTTTTTGCGTATTAAAAACTTTTCCGAACAGGATAATCAGCAAATTTTGCACAGCTTGTTCTGTCAGTTTTGTTGGTATTATGTGTGCCGAACGCAACAGCTGAATCGGCTTTAAAAAATCTGATTCATTAATTCTTTTTTTTGGCCGGTTTTTCAGCGTGAGCGATAAAAGGTCCAAAACATCTTTAAAGATCATGGACACATAACGCATGCTTGCCGGGGAAACAGCGTTTTCTTGTTTGTTAAAGAGAGCATAATTAACCATTATAGATGTCAAAAAAGAGTACCCCAGAAGAAAATCCTCCCACTCTTCCGGCTTTACGACAGAGTCTGAACCGCCCACAATAAACTGCTTTAAAGCGCCTGTCAGCTTCATTTTTTCGTTTAAATAAGGCACACTGTGGTTATCAAAAAACAGGTTAAGTTCCCGCACAAGAGCTGTTATATCTGAAATTAAGTACGGCATGGAAAACTCTTTTAAAAACCCGGAAATACGGGATATGGATTTTTTAAATTTCCACTCTATGGCATTCGTCAGATCTTCGTTATGGTCTGTTTGCCTGTAATTCCGGGTGTTCAGCATTTTTATATAAGGCTGAAAGAACACCGCTTCCTTTTTAAGCACATTCACAAAAACAATAAACCTTTCAATGTCTGATACGGTCAGCTTGTTTGCCGGCCCTCCAATAATAACCTGTTTCAGGCGCACCAGTTGAACCAGCAGATTGTCGGTGATTATTCTGTCTTGTAAAAACAAATCTTGAATAAATTTTCTTAACTCATCAGGCGCAAATTCCCCTTCTTTTTTTCCGCGAACGCGGTTTTTAAAAACCGTCAGGGCCGTATTTATGCAGTTGGCGGTTTGATTTATCTGATGGGCATTTAACCGGCCGGACATATACAGATCCATCTTTTTGTTTATTCCGTTTAAACAGCCGATGGAAAATCCTTCTGTATTTGTAGATACAGCTCTTTCTCCCGTTCGCAGGCCACAGCCTGCGAATAAAAACACAGGTACAATAATAATTCTCAGAAGATAAAAAAAATCAGTTTTTAATGGCATAAGTCACCCTGATTTGTGCACGGTCGTTTTGCCTGTATAATTTAAAAAAGCTGTCTTTGTTTGCCGTGCCGCCTTCGGTTCCTACAATATCCCACCGGGACTCTACAGTGATATTTGGATCAATGCGCCACTTAAGAGATATATTCAGCCACCCCCCTTGTTCAGGGACAGAATACCAGTAACTTAAACCCGCTGAAAGGGCGTGGCTTCCCATATAAAACTTACGGCTGTGTGCAGAAAAAGCAACACCCCTGTACAGTTTAAAACGATTGGTATTTAAGTCCAGTTGCAGTTGCCCCCCCCCTGTGGAAATAGACTCGCTTTGATTCATAAACCGGGAATAAAGAAAGCTAAGCTCCAAACTTTTAACCGGCCAGCGGTATTTTTTTAAATCCATCGCAATATAAGAAGAAAGAAAAAGAGCTTTCGGCAATACGGGGGCTATCCAATTTTCCGGCACACGGGGCTTGCTTGGGGTTTCCTGAGTTACGGAAATAACAGTATTAAAAAGGCCTTTTCTCATTCCAAAATCCAAAGAAATCAGGGAATGTTTAAAAGATTGATAGTAAATCACACTGTCCACCGCTTTTTTGTTTATAGAAAAGCTCCCGTCTATCTTAAAATAAGTCTGATTCACCGGTTTGTACGCGTACGCCAAGCCAAACCATTGGTCTTCCGGTTTGCCAAAGCGGAATCGAACGGCCACACTGTCATTTAAAATTACATTTTTTAAATAAGGCCTTTCCAGCCAGTAAAAAGATTCAAACCTTTGATTAAAAAAAACAAAATCCGATTGCGGAGACACAAACCATCTGCTTCCTGAGATGACTTTTCCCTCTTGAATATCCACGGCAGGCCCTTGGCTTGGTAAAAAAAAGCCGGATAAAAAAAGAGTCACCAGCCACTCATCTTTTGCGACAGTAAAAAAGGAACCAATAAGGCCAAGTGGTTTGGGATGAAAATAGTCCCAATTTATGGTTCCCTGCCACAGTCCCAGATCCCATATTTCATCCATAAAGCTCCATGCCTCCGCAGGAACTCGGGAAGACTCTTCGCTTTCCTTTTGTGTTTGTTTTGTCCCCTGTCCGATCAATCGGGTTTGTCTGCCTAAAACCATATTAAAGTTATAGCCTTTTAAAACATACTTATAGCCTATGAACAAATCCGGCACGGACAGATATTTCTGGTCACTTTCATCCAAAGAAAAAAGAGAATTAAACTCCATCCCGTAAAACCAATTGTTAAAATGTTTTTTTTGTTTAAAATTCAAGCCCACATCCATGTAATGATCCAGCTGACCTTTTAAATCAGAAAGGGTTAAGTAAGGTGAATATTCCATAAACATATTCATTTCGCCGGCTCGAACCACGGGCGCGTGCAGGAAAGCCAATAAAAAAAACCACAAAAAGTATGTGCGCAAAAACAGCTCCTTTTAAAAAAAGGCCGCTTAGGGACGGCTTCAAAATCCGGCATAAAATAATCCGCCTGTTCGGGGATTTTCAGCCAAAAAAGCCACACTACAGCAAAATATATTCAAAAGGTATAGTTTTTCTGTTAGTGCCGGAAAAGCGCCACCTTGCGGGAGAGCTTTTTTATAGGGACATTTCAAGGGAGATTGTATAAAAATAAGTCACTAAGTGAAATTTTTACAATTATTTTGCCAATTATTGAGTCTAATGAAAAATAAGCTTATTATTTTAAGCAGGCAGAACAGAAAAAATACAAACCGGCTTAACGCATGCAATCACGGCCGGCTTAAAAATAATGGTTCTGAAAACGGTTTTTTTAAGCCGGTGGATTTCAGCGCCCCTGCTCGTCAATAAGGAGAGTTTATGTTTCGTGTGTTTTTTATATCGTGCCGGTTTAAGATTTTTGCCTGTTCGGCTTGGCGGAAGGGGGCAAAACCCCTCAAAGCTCCGGAAAATTCAAAAACCGCCCGGTTTATCTTTTTAGTGTGTCTGCTTTTTCCTGTAACGGGGTGGGCCTTTCCCTATACTGCGGATGAATCCCAAGGTGAAAAACAGTTTTCAAAGGTGCAAATAAACTCCCATGTTATGCAGTTTTTAAACGAGGATCGGCAAAGGTACTTCATAGGCGCGGAAGTCAAAATCCGGCAGGCTGTTTTGGAAAAATCCACTCTGGATCTGAAAGCCGACTACACTTACAGCCACACGGAAAATCACCATTATTTTCGTCCTTATGAATGGAATTTGAATTTTGAACAGCCTAATGGGGAATGGGTGTTCGGGAGAAAACAAATAAACTGGAGCTGGGCAGATTCATTTTGGAAAAGGGGCCTCTGGCAACCGGTTTACGCCGATGACAGTCTGCGTCCCCGGTGGGCGGGCCTGACGGGAGTGTTCAGGGATATTAACTACGAAAAGGGCCGGATTACACTTTTTGGCTCTTTTGTGTTTGTGCCCGATTTTTCACCCCCTTTTGAAAGCAAAAAAGGCAAAATCGTATCTGAAAACCCTTGGTTTATCCCCCCCCCTTCAGAGCGTATTGGCTCCACCAACAGTGTGCCTGTTTATCAGATTATCCCGCCCGCCCTGACAGACTTTTTAAAGCTTTCCATAGCGGCAAAAGCCTCTTATGAAGGGGCGTATATTGCTTATGCTTACAAGCCTGTGAACAAAATCAGCTCAGAAAGCCTGCTCGCCCTTCGCTTGGATAAAGAGCCTGTGGGCAGTCCTGAAAAGGGGTATCTGGTGGAAATACCGGTTCAACCGGTCATTTTGCGACACCATCTGCTCAGCGGAGGTTTTGTTATGGAAACCTCTGAACAACAAAATAATACAGCACAAAGTGTTCAATATTTTTTGAAGACCGCTGTTACTTACAATCATCCTGAAACACATCATCCGCCGAATGAAAAATGGGTGTTTTTTCAACCCCGAAAAGATCTTTACATTTCCTTTCAAGGGGAGGCGCGCATCAAAGATCCTTTAGAGGAAACCCGCCTGCACATCGCCTATACCCATTTGTTTCACCCGGTGGAGGAAGAAGAAAATATATGGTCAAAAACTTTTCCGAATTTGGAAAAACAATTTTTCAGAGATGATTTGTTTCATTTTTCTCAGGCGGTCAGCGCGGGCCTCAGCCACAGCATAAAGCTTGAGGAAGATCTTTTTGCTCAAATCAAAAGCCGTCTTATTTATCACTTTGAGCGTGATTATTTTTTATTTTCTTTTTACGGCTCTTTGATATTGGACAGCGCGTTTTCCTTTTTTGTTTCCGGGGATTTGCTGTTTCCTGAATTTCCTTTCTCTATTGACCAAGCCAAGGAGGATATAGGGGTTTACGAAAACAAAAGCCGGATCTTTGGAGGCTTAAGTTATGCGTTTTAAAACTTTTAAAAAAAAAATTATCAATATGCTCTTGTTTTCCGCTTTGGGATACTCTATGCAGGCAGTGGGAGCTGTTTCCATTGAGGACGATACCTGCTTTCAGGAAAACGCGCAGTTTATTTCCCGTTACTTTTCCGTTGAGGGATTTGAGCCTCAAGAGCTGGATAATTTTTTTGACTGTATAGATAACCTTATTAAGCTTTTTTTAAACCACACCCCTTATCATCGCAAAATCGGTTATTACACACAAACAGAGCTTAGACGGGCCGTACAGTACATGGTTAGGGGGGTTAGCCCGGCGCAGGCCGAAGAAATGAGTAAGGCCATGCTCAAGCTTAAAACCGGATTCATAGGCGGCGATCCCGGAAAAATCACAACAAAGGAAATAGCTGTATGCCGGAAAATTCTTTATGTGTTTCGGCGAAGAATGCGCTCCGCCGCTCCGGCTGTTTTTACGATGGTTCGGACCATTAACGGGCAAAGCCCCCCCGGCGCAAATCTTTCAGTTGCAACAGACATGCTCACAACCAATTTAATCAGTATGGGATCTTTGTTATCAAAAATTTCTTTTTCCTCTGATTTATCTGTTTTGGAGCATCTGCCGCAAAGCTTAAGCGTTTTGGGGATCCACAGCGGGTATCTTAGTTACTGGAAGGCTTCTTTGCTTCTTTTAAGAAAATGGAAAAGTATTTTTTTTACTTCGCCGGAACATATTATTCAAAGCGCTGAATGGCCCGTTCTTTTAAACACCTTCAGTCAGATAATGAGATTGTGGTTTTATTATCAAAAGTTTTTGAAGAATCGGCCTTTCTTAAGGGCAGACACCGTTCAGCACACGCAATATTTTGTATCTTACTCCTTAAACATGGTGAGCGAAAGGCTTGGCCAATCGGGTAAAAAAGACATTGCACTGAAGGATATTGACGAGCTGGTCCGGCGGATTTGGTTTTTGCCTTATATGTCTGAGCCTTTTTTCCGGCTGGCTTTGCGCTCTGTATTTTGTTTTTTACTGAATCCTATTACGCATTCAAAGCCTTGCCGGCACAGTATGGATTTTCAATCAGAAAATTTAAAAATCAGCTTTCCTGATATAACTTTTACTGTTACAGACAGCGGAGATCTGTATGAGTCCCTGTCTGGTGGTGTCGGAAGTCGCATTAAGCCGGGCCATTTGCGGGTATTAACAGAATATGTAAATTCATGGGTTATATCGGAAAATCATATAAGAAAAGCCGGCGGTCTTCTTCCTTTGTTTGGCTCACCCCATAAATGGCTTAGCCGAAAAATTGATGTGACAGACGATGGCCGGTTGCTGTTTTACGCAGAAAGGAGTAAGAGCGCCGCTTTGCTCAGTCACTTGAACTGGCAGTCTCATCTGATGAAGCTTGTTACTTCCGCTTATACAAAGCGGGAAAACAAACCTGTTCAGCAAAAGCTGTGGAACACGATGATAAAAGAGTGGACCGCTTTGGGAGGCTCTTTTTACAAGGACATGAAGTGGCGGAGATTTCAAAAAATGGGTTTTCAGGTGTTTCGGCACGGCGATTTTTTGACTTCTCACTCTAACGGGGACGCTGTATTGCAGGAAGAGGAAATTTTAGAAGTGTTTTCCTTTTTTATGTCCTCTTTAAAAGTAACGCTTGCCGGCTTGGAAGATCGGCCCGGCTGTATGCGCTCCACTTATCGTTTGCAGTCCTCCTGTGTGTGGGATTATCTGCGGTCTCTATCCCCGGCGGTTTTTGCCGGTTGGCCGCAGTTTTTTAAAAGCTTAAATGACGGCAAAAAAACAAGTTACATTTCCCGACTAAGCTCTTTTTACGAAGAGGCGGAGGAAATCTCCATTAAGGATATGTTTGAAATATTCCTGTTTATTCATTATCAGGAAAACATAATGTTGCGCTTAGACAAAGACTTCTCACAACATTTAAGCTTAAGGGAAATAGAGCCTTTGCTGAATGTGTTTGAGCGGACTCTTATTAAGGATACGCCCTTTATTCACACAAAAGCCTCCGCCTTTGCCTTTATTACTTACCTTTTTTACTATGAACAGGTCCCGATTTTCGGCCAAGATAACAGCATCAGCTCACCCTTGCATTTCAGCAACTGGCTTTTACAGCCTGAGAAATGGCAACGGGTAAAAGTGGATCGGGAAAAAATTTTACACAGCCTCTTTCTCATAAACAACTTGAATAATTAGTGGCCCGTGAAAAACCCTTGGACTTTAGCTGTTTTTGTCCAAAGTCCGCACTGTTTCGGGCTGAAAGCCCTACGGATAGGGCTTTCAGTTTTACGAACAAACAAAAAGAAACGAAAGGCCAAATCGTTGGCCTTTCGCCTCACAGCACGGACTTTGGACAAAAATGCTTAAGGGATATTTTTTCACGGGCTACTAATTAGTAGTCCGTGAAAAACCTTTGTTCTTTGTGGCATAAGCAAAACCCCGCCGGTGAGAGTCCAAGGTACTCCGTCTCGAACAAGGCGGGGTTTTGCTTATGCCAACTATGAAATCCAGCCTTTTTCACACCCGACTAATGTATTTATTGAAATACATTAGGAATTTGTGTAACTTTTACATAAAGAAGCGCTTAAATCCAGACTTTGTCATGTAAGGACCACTTCATGTCGGCGGACAGTAAAAAATGGCTGGTGAAAAACAGCAATCAGATTATAGGCCCTTTTACGGAGGCTGAGCTTAAAGCGGAGCTGGCAAAGGGCTATATGTCCCCTTTTGCCACAGCCTGCCTGCCGGGGCAGGAATTTTGGATGTTCATAGCCGCTTATCCTGAATTTACTTCTTATACGGATGTCAGCAAATTAACGAAACATACAGCAACACTAAAAACCATTTTTGAGCAAACCTTACAGACGGAGATTATAGGGCAACATATTCCTCCGAAAAAATCCACCGGTTTAGTTGATCAAAAAGCAACACCTTATCAGGTGATAGAAGAAGCCGATTCTTCAACAGACGAGCCGAAGCGCAAAACAAGCGGTTTCTTTTTGACTGTGGGATTGGCGCTTGTTTTGCTGAGTATCGGGTATGTGTTTTTTTATCCTTTGCGTAAATCCTCCGCTCCGCCTCAAAAGGATATGGGGCGGATCTATTTTTCTGTTGGAAATTACGCAAAGGCTTTTCAAATATGGGCAAAAGAGGATAAAGCCGGTCTGTTGAATAAAGACAATGAAACACTGTTTCAGATCTTAAAATTTCAGTTAAACGACAATATCACGGGCGGATCTTGGTTTTCGAAGGAAGGGGGAACATCCTCTGAGACGGCACAAATGATTAAAGCCCTTCAGCAGATGAAAGCGGATGATTTGCCCTCCGCCGGGCGGGCTTTTTCCGGGTTAATGCAAACCGGTTCATCACAGGACATCAAGCAGTCTGCTCTTGCCAACCGGGCGCTGATTTCCGCCCGCACCGGAGAATGTGATTTTTTTAATAAGCACAGTGAATCCGCTTTCAGGAATTTAATTTATTTTTCTTTTGCTTTCTGTCTTCTGCAGTCTGATTCTCAAAAAAACAAGGCGACAGCTCTTTTGCGACAAATCACTCAAAAACCGCGGGACTATTATCAAGAGGCCCTTTTGGGCTTGGCTTATATTTATTCCGGGCAAAACGCCCTTTCTTTTATTGAGAGGTTTTTGGACAGCGATCCTTATTTAACAGAAGAATACTTTTACAATGCTTTTATTGACAGAAAAATTTATTCCTGGCCTCAGCTTTTGCCCTTTTGTGAGAGTGTTTATTCCACGAATAAAAACCATAAGCTTTTTATTGCTTTTTACAGCTATTGCCTGACGCGCGCCCATCGTTATGAAAAGGCGCGAAGTTTTATCAAAAAAGCGGAATTGATTGATTCCGATGATGTTCTGGTTAAGACGGTGCATGCCTATATAGCAGACTCCATTAAGCTTAAAAATCAGTTTGTTTTGATGTTGGGGGATGCCATTCAGCTCAATTCTGACATGAAATATATTTTGCCTTATATTTTGCAGGCGCGGTTTTGCTCAGTAAATAAAGACTGGAAGTGCGCGGTTCAAAACTGGAATCAGGTTTTGAGAAACACCCCTGATTCCCTATCCGGTTTGGGCGGGATGGCTTATGCCAAGTATAGTCAGGGACAATATGAGTCCACGCGGGCTTATATCCATCAGGGCCGGGTGGCGGAAGGCGGAAAGCCCCGTTACAGCCTCTTGTTATTTGTGGAAAAAATGCTGAAAGGCACAGCCGACTGATTTTTAAGGTCCCGCGCGCCCCTGATACAAAAAACATTACAAATGATTTTATAAGGATAAAATTTACGGGTTTTTTTAACTTTAGTGTTATTTTTCTTGCAAATACCTTAAAAATCTTTTATAAAAAAGCGGATAAAGTCTTAATTTTTCAGCTTAAACTTACCCGGGTTTTCGCGGGATGCCGTAGCGCCCGCCGGGCGGGAAACATACAAAAGAGGAAAAAAATATTATGAAGACCATAAAGCGAATGAAACCTGTTAGGCCCTCTGGAAAGAAAATTTTTTACTTATGGCTTGTTTTTTTGGCGGGGGGCTTGCTTTTCGTTCAGCTGTACGCGCGTCACCGCGGTGTATATGTTTCTGATTTTAATTACCCCAAGTTTGTGAAAGCGCTTTCCAACAAAGAGGTTAAAAAAGACACCATAGTGTTTAACATAAACAAACAGGAAATACAGGGGGAATTAACTCCAGAGGGTGAAAAGGCGTATAAAGGCAAAAAGTTTCGTATTCAGGGGAATGTGACAGACAAAGGTTTTGAACTGCTTCGCGAACAGGGAATCACCCCTTCGTATGTTAATACAGACAACTCTTTTTGGATGGCCATTCTTTTAAACTGGCTTCCTATTTTGATTTTAATAGGTTTGTTTGTTTTTTTTATTCGTCAGATTCAAATCGGCGGGGGCAAGGCTTTATCTTTCGGAAAAAGCCGCGCCCGATTGGTGTCGGACAAGCAAAAAGTGACTTTTAAGGATGTTGCCGGGGTGGAGGAAGCCAAAGAGGAATTAAAAGAGATAGTGGAGTTTTTAAAAAATCCAAAAAAATTTACCCGCTTGGGGGGACGGATCCCCAAAGGGGTGTTGCTTATCGGCGCGCCCGGGACCGGCAAAACCCTTCTGGCCAAAGCCGTGGCGGGGGAGGCCAAAGTGCCTTTTTTTACCATTTCCGGCTCAGATTTTGTGGAAATGTTTGTCGGGGTGGGAGCCTCACGGGTGAGAGACTTGTTTTTGCAGGGTAAAAGGAACGCGCCCTGTGTGATTTTTGTGGATGAGATTGACGCTGTGGGAAGACACCGCGGTTCCGGTATGGGAGGGGGGCACGATGAAAGGGAGCAGACCCTTAATCAGCTTTTGGTGGAGATGGACGGCTTTGAAAGCCAAGTGGGAATTATTCTTATTGCGGCCACCAATAGGCCGGATGTTTTGGACAACGCTTTGCTCAGGCCCGGGCGCTTTGACCGGCGGGTGGTGGTTAGTGTTCCCGATCTGAAAGGCCGGCATGAGATTTTAAAAGTGCATACAAAAAAAGTCCCCCTTTCCTCGTACATGGATCTGGAAAAAATAGCCAGAGGCACACCGGGTTTTTCCGGTGCGGATTTGGAAAACCTAATAAACGAAGCGGCGCTCATGGCGGCGCGCTTGGATAAAAGCCAGATTGAAATGTCGGATATGGAAAAAGCCAAAGACAAAGTTATTATGGGCCGGGAAAGAAAGTCTATGGTTATCAGCGAAAAAGATCGGGAGATCACCGCCTACCACGAAGCGGGGCATACCCTTGTGGGCAAAAAACTGCCCAAGCTGGATCCCATTCATAAAGTGACCATTATCCCACGGGGGATGGCCTTGGGGCTTACACAAACCCTTCCGAAAGAGGACAGCCTCAACTTAAGCAAAAGCAAAGCGGAACACACTTTGGCTTTTTTATTTGGCGGTCGGGCGGCGGAAGAGCTGGTTTTTAAAGACTACACCACCGGCGCCGGAAACGATATTGAAAAAGCAACGGAGCTGGCCCGCCGAATGGTATGTGAATGGGGCATGAGTGAAAAATTAGGCCCTTTGGCTTTGGAAAAACGGGAGGGGCCTGTTTATTTGGGCCTGCAATACACCAAGGGGAGAGAATACTCAGAGGCCAAGGCCAAAGAAGTGGATCAGGAAGTGTATCGTCTTATTCACACCGCTCACCAAAAAGCCCTTGAGATTTTAAAACACAATCGAAAGTTTTTGGATGTTATGGCCAAAGCTTTGCTGAAATACGAAACCATTAATGGTGAGGAAGTGGATATGATCCTAAGTGGCGCAGATATGGATCAGTTGGATAAACACCGTAAAGAGCATGACATTAAATTGGAACAGGAGCGCAAAGAGTCCGCTCAAAAAATGAAAGAGCAGGAAAGAAAAGAAAAGAAAGAAAAAAAAGAAAAGCCCCCGGCCGGTGTGGAACCGATAGGGGAACCCAAGCCTGTATTTTAATTCTGTTTTTTTATCTTTATTTTTTTATCAGGTTTAGGGCGGAGCCGGCCTGAAACCATTTTATTTGATCCGCGCTTAAGGAATGGGAGACGGTAAATTCCTCCTTTGAGCTGTCTTCGTGGTGTATCAATATTTTGAGCCGACTGCCTGCTTTCAGGTTTTCCAGATCCAAAATATCGAGTTTGTCTTTTTCCTGTATTTTGTTCATGTCTTGCGGACAGTCAAACACCAAGGGCAAAACCCCTTGTTTTTTCAGGTTGGTTTCATGGATGCGGGCAAAACTTTTGACGATCACCGCTTTACAGCCCAAGTATCGCGGACTCATGGCGGCGTGCTCGCGACTGCTTCCTTCGCCGTAATTTTCGTCACCGATAATCACCCAGCTTTGGTTTTTGGATTTATAAAACCGGGCGGTTTTGGAAAAAGCTTCTTTTTCCCCGGAAAGCTGATTTCGCCCTGTGCCTGTTTCACCGGTAAAAGCGTTTGTCGCCCCGGATAAAAGATTGTCGGAGATGCGGTCTAAATGTCCGCGGTACTTCAGCCAAAAACCCGCCGGGGAAATATGATCGGTGGTGCATTTTCCCCGGGCTTTGCACAAGATCAGCAGGCTCTTGAAGTCCGCCTTGTTCCAAGGGGGAAAAGGCTCCAAAATCTGCAATCTTTCTGACTTATGCTTTACGATCACCTGAACCCCCCGGCCCTTGGGGGGGACATAACCCTCAGACTTTGTTAAAAAGCCTTGTTTTGGCAGAACCTCTGCGGTGGGCGGCTTAAGTTTTAACTGTTTGCCGTTTTGCTCCAAGGTATCTGTTTGGGGGTTAAAGTCGAGCCGGCCCGCAAGCCCCAAGGCAATAGTAATTTCCGGGCTTGCTATGAAAGAAAGAGTTTCCGGGTTGGCGTCGTTTCGGCCCCGGAAGTTTCTGTTGAAGCTGTTTACAATGGTATTGACATGGCCTTTTTTATGCTCCCTCCTCCATTGGCCGATACAGGGTCCGCAGGCATTGGCCAAGACAAGCGCCCCCACTTTTTCAAAGTCCTTTATATAACCGTCTCTTTCAATGGTTTGTCTTATCAGCTCAGAGCCGGGGGTGACCAAAAAATGCTGAGGCATTTTAAATCCCGCTTCCCAGGCCTGACGGGCAATATGCGCAGACCGGCCAATGTCCTCATAAGAGGAATTGGTGCAGGATCCAATAAGAGCGGCGGAAAGCTTTGTCGGCCAGCTCTCTTTCCGGCACAGTTTTTTTATTTCGCTTAAGGGATGCGCCAGATCCGGGGAGTGCGGCCCTGCAAGATGAGGCTCCAGAGAGGAAAGATCAATTTCAATCACTTCATCGTAAAAAGCCTGTGGATCTTTTTCCACTTCCGGGTCAGCGGAAAAAAGCTCCCGGTAATGTTCCATCACTTTTACTTGATCCTGCCGGTTTGTGGCTTTTAAATATTCCGACATGGCGGAATCATAAGGAAACACAGAGCAAGTGGCCCCCAACTCCGCCCCCATATTGGCAATAGTGGCTTTTCCTGTGCAACTTAAGGAATAACAACCCTCACCGAAATATTCCATTATTTTGTTTGTGCCTCCTTTGACAGTTAAAATCCCCAGTAATTTTAATATGACATCTTTGGAGGAGGCCCAACCGGTGAGTTTTCCTTTAAGGTGCACGCCGGTTATGCCGGGGTTTTTTACCTCCCAAGGCATGCCTGCCATAACATCCGCCGAATCCGCCCCGCCTACACCTATCGCCAGCATCCCCAGCCCTCCGGCGTTGGGGGTGTGTGAGTCTGTTCCGATAAGCAATCCCCCCGGGAAAGCGTAATTTTCCAAAATCACCTGATGAATGATACCTGCGCCCGGCTTCCAAAAACCTATATGAAACCGGCTGGAGGCGGAGGAAAGAAACTGAAACACTTCATTATTTTCCCGCAAGGACTTTTCTGTATCAGGGGTGGAGCCTTTCCAGGCTTGAATCAAATGATCGCAATGCACAGTGGCCGGAACAGCGGATTTATCCTTTCCGGAAAGCATAAACTGCAAAAGAGCCATCTGGGCGGTCACATCCTGCATGGCCACACGATCCGGCTGTAAAGACAAAAACCCCGTTCCTCTTGTTTGTTTTTTTTGAGGCTCGCACAAGTGAGAAAATAAAATTTTTTCTGTCAGGGTTAAAGGTTTTTTGTGCCAAAGCCGAACCTGCTTTAGCTTGTTTCGGCTTTTTTCATAAATATTTTTAAGCATTTCAGCTGTTGTTTGAATATCCATTTTAGTCCTCCGTGAAAAACCTCTGACCTATTAGGTTTTCGTCAGGCAAAGGCTATGCTTGTTCGGGACGGAATACCTTGGACCCTCACCGCATAGCCTTTGCCTGACGGACCAACTAACAGGACAAAATGAAGGTGTTTTTCATGGGCTACTATTTTAGTCCTCCGTGAAAAACCCTTGTTATTTGTGGCATAAGCAAAACCCCGGCGGTGAGTGTCCAAGGTATTCCGTCACGAACAAGCCGGGGTTTTGCTTATGCCAACTATGAAACCCAGCCTTTTTTACACCCGACTATTTTAGTGAATATTACCGACTGTGTCAATAGCGATTGATCGGTATTGTTCCGCTTAACAGCTACGGGCTGTTAGTCTTGTAAGCGGTGCGGTAACAATAATGTTCGACTTTTTGTCTGGTCTTGGTGCTATAATGGCAGGGTGTGAAAACAAACTCTAACTGTTTGTCTGCAAGCAAAGCCAAGCGAAGAGGGTCCAAGGTATTCCGTCCCGAATGAGCTTGGACTTTGCTTGCAGACATAATTTAAAAAGTTTTTTCACAGGTGACTGTCGTAGCTGTTGTAAGGTGAATTTATGAAACATATTATTGCACTTTTGAGTTTTTTGTTTTTAATGTCGCCTTGGGCTTCGCGGGCGGGCATACACCTTGAGCCTTATGCAGACATAGGAGGATCCTATGCCTCCGCTTTTTCCTCCAGGCCATTGTTTATCAGTTATTCTTTGGGTGGCAAAATAGCTTATCAGTTTTCTGTTTTTAAAACAGGTGTGGATCTGTTTTGGACCGGTCACAACACAGGGGGTAGTGGTTCAAGCCTTCAACATTTGGAAATATACCATGACTCACAAGCGCCGGTAAAAGGCTTTGGCCAGGCAAAAAAAAGCGCGTCCTTTCATTACTCCACAGTATCCGCAAACTTTCAGCCTTTTTCCATAGGGGCTTTTGCTGAAGTGGAACTGCCTTTTATATTCGACACTTACGGAGGCCTTTTCTACACCTTTGGGGATAAGGGCGGTTTGAATCACCAAGGGTTTGGCGCGAAAGCGGGTCTTAGTTACTTCAGCGCATTTTATTTGAAATTCAATTTGGAATTAAGGTACGCATACTATAATTGTATGGACCAGTCCGCCTGCTCATCAGGAAACTTCGGCATTTTGTCCGCTTTGTTTTCTCTCAGCTTTCCTTTCCCGCCGGATCTTTTTGATTTCAGCGCAGACTCCGCCGGTAATCAAGAATCCGAAGTAAGCTCCGATATTATGGCAGGTTCAGCTGAAGAAGAAGTGGCCATGTAGTTCGGCGGGCACAGCATAAAAAAAATGATTATGCCTGTTCTGGAAGTTAAAAATTTGACAAAGAGTTTTAAAACCGGGTTTTTTCCTAAAGCCGGTAAAAAAATTCTGAACAATATCAGTTTTTCCATCCCTAAAGCTACAGCTGTGGGGTTTGCAGGGGCCAATGGGTCGGGCAAAACCACCACGCTAAAGTGTATTTTGTCTTTACTGCCTGTGGATTCAGGAAGGACGCTTTTTTTTGAAGGTCAGCCTTTATCTCGGTCTGTGCTTAAGAAAACAGGTTTTTTGCCGGAACAGCCTTATTTTTATGATTATTTAACCGGTGAAGAACTGTTGCTTTTTTACGGACGGCTTTCCACTGATGTACCGCTTGCGGAATTAAAAATAAGGGCGGGGGATTTGTTGAAAAAGCTTGGGATATATTCGGCAAAAGATCGCAAAATCAAAACCTATTCAAAGGGTATGTTGCAAAAAGTGGGAATTGCGCAGGCTGTGATTCATCACCCTGAGTTGGTGATACTGGATGAGCCTGTGGCCGGTTTGGATCCGGACAGCCGTTTATGTGTCGGGGAGCTGATACAGGATCTTACCCGGCGGGGTGTAACAGTGTTTTTCAGCTCTCACCTTCTTTATGATGTGGAAAAACTATGCCGGGATCTGGTGGTTTTAAAAAACGGAGAAGTGGCTTATTCAGGATCTGTTGAGGGTATATTGAACCGCATTAAAAGCCGTTATCAAATTATTTTTTTGGAAAAAGACGCAAAAAAAACGGTTTTCACAAACAGCCTTGCAGAGGCTCAAAACAAAATTGATCAGCTGAGAAAAAAATCCTGTGTCATTTTGGAAGTGCAACGGGATAAAAAGAATCTGGAACAGGCTTTTAGGGAAATTACAAAATAACAACAAAGCCATGTAAAACAGGACAGGATGAAAAATATTTTTCTTATTGCCTTAAACACTCTTAAAGAAATCAGCAGGCACAAAATTTTGTATGCTTTAGGCGCTTTTGTCGTTTTTATGATGGGCGCGGGCCTGATTTTAGGCTCTTTGAGTTTGAACGAGCAGACGCGGCTCAGCATCAATTTTTCATTTACAGCCTGCCATATCGGGCTGGTTTTTGTTTCGGTTTATTTCGCAAGCACTCTGATTTCCCGTGAGATTGAAAGGAAAACTATTCTGACTCTTTTCGTAAAACCTGTTTCCAGAACGCAATTTATTATCGGTAAATTCCTAAGTTTGTCTTTTGTTTTACTGCTGATTTTGTTGTTTTTGACTTTATTTGTTGTATTTGTGCATTTTATTTACAGCCGGCCCTTGAGTCTTATTGTGTTTGTCGCTATGTGGGGTATTTTTTTAGAGGCTTTGATTCTTCTGACTTTGGCCTTTTTCTTTAGTGTTTTTTCTTCCTCTTTTCTTGTATTGGTGTATTCTGTTTTAATGTTTATTATAGGACACTCCGCCGCCGGGATTGTTTTTTTTGTTAATCAAGGCGAAGGGGATGTTTTTTCAAAATGGGTGGTTACCGGCGTTGTTCGGGCTTTTCCTAATTTTGAGAAATTAAACTGGCGGGCCTCAGCTTTGTATCAAATCCCCCTTAAGGACGGGGAGTTGGTTTTTTCATCCCTGTATGCTTTTTCTTGGATGATCTTTTTGCTGATCGCCACCGGCATTTTATTTGAGAGGAAAAACCTTGTCTGAGTGGATTTTTGCTTTTTTGTTTTTCGTTCTGGGGCTTATTATGGGCCGCCTTGCCGCTGTTTTGACTGAATTTTTCTCTTTTCTGGAAAAAACAGGGCAAGAGAATAAGAATTTTTTTTCTTTTTTTCGGCAGTGTCAGAAAAAATGGGGCTTTTTTCCCTGCTCTTACCTGATCAAAAAGCCTGCGGGCGAAAGATCTGCTCCTTTTCGCTCTTTTGCCATAGAGCTTTGTATGGCCCTTCTGTTTGCTTTATTGTTTTACACCCTTGGGTGGCAGTATGTTTTGCCGGAATATCTGATTTTCACTTTCGCGCTCGTAGTGGCCGGCGCCGTGGATCTGGAGCATAAAATTTTGCCGGATTCCCTTACTTTATCGGGTATTTTGATCGGCCTTGCAGGCGCTTTACTGAATCCGGCTGAGGGGCGGGAATTTTGGCCTGCTTTGGCCGGTGTGCTGATGGGAGGCGGTTTTTTATGGTTTATAGCCCTGTGTTATTACGCTTTTCGTAAGGAAGAGGGCTTGGGAGGGGGGGATATTAAATTATTGGCCTGGATTGGAGCTGTTTTAACATGGAAAGCCGTGCCTTTTGTTATTTTATTATCCTGTTTTGCCGGCTTGCTTACGGGCCTTGTCATGGTGGCTGTGTCCCGATCCAAGGGATATTTACAGCAAAGCCTGCCTTTTGGCCCTTATTTAGGCTTTTCCGCGCTGATCTATATTTTTTGCGGAGAAAAACTGGCCCATTCATACCTTTCTCTTTTTTTGCCCCAAATATAAACAATGCATTGACTTTTTAGGACTTTGGTTTTAGCCTGATAGGACCAAGGAAGGGAAAATGAGGTTTTTCAAGCCTAAAAAATTGGTTACACTGGATGTGGGAAGCCATACGATAAAATTGGCTGAATTTTCTGTAAAAAAAAAGGTTCCTTTTTTAGAAAATTTTGCTTTTCTCCCCGTGCCGGAAAACTGTATCGAGCAAGGGGATCTGATTGATCCTGAGCCTTTTACAGAAGTTCTTCCTGAATTTATCAGCCAAAATACAACAGCTCCTGTGTCTGATCTGTATGTTTCCATGAGCGGGAGGTCTGTTATTGTTAAAAAAATAGAGGTTCTTAAGTCAGACAAGGAATTGATGGACGATCTTGTGCAGGAAGAGGTGAGTCAGAATCTGCCCTTTAACTTGGATGAGATTAATTACGATTATATAAAAATGTCCGCCCCTGCGCCAATGGGAGAGAGCAAAATAAACATTCTGCTTGTGGCCGCAAAAAACGATGTTGTGCATAAAATCAATCGGCTGGTTGAAGGCATGGGTTATCATTGCCTTTCCATTGATATGGGGGCTTTTTCCCTTTCTGAATGCGTGAAATTTATGGATTCGCAAAATAAAGGGGATAATGTGCTGATACTGGACATTGGCAAGTCAGGCACAATGTTTAATGTTTTGCATAAAGGCGACTTGATTTTTTCCCGATATATGACAGTGGGAAGTGATTTTTACACAACCAGTCTTCAGCAGGCAATGGGAGTGGAATATCAAGAGGCGGAATCTCTTAAAATCAGCTACTGCGCGGGTAGTGAGGCGCCGCCTGAGATGAGCCGTGTTATGGCTGAAGGGGATCGTTATTTTTGTGATGAGATTTTTGTCGGTTGTGAGTATTTTAAAAACCAATTTCCAAATGAGGAGTTGTCTCAGGGCTATGTAACAGGGGGAGGGAGCAAGATGACGGGGTTGATGTCCTCTTTCGAAGGGAAATTTAATATTCCCGTTCATCTGCTTGATCCATTTACATCACTTAAGGCGGGTGATTTTTTGCAGGATTCTTTAAGTCATATCCGGCACTTCGCGCCTATTGCCTTAGGTTCTTGTTTAAGGGGGATAAGCAAATGAAACTTGATTTAAGAAAGACCCGCGCCGCCACTGTAGTGGACAATGTGGATGAAGATTTGTTTCTTGATGAGGATAAAAAAGCCTCTTTTTTGTCCAATGTGGAGTTTGAGCCTAAACTGATTATTGGTTTTTGTGTAAGGCTTGCTCTTTGTGCTTTGGGCGCTGTGGGTTTGCGGATCTATGACACTCAAAATCTGAAAAAGCTTAATGCGCAAAAAGTTACAATAAACAATGAGCTTGGCGAATTGACGAAAAAACAAAAAGCTGTGGAAGAAAAAATAGCGGGTTTCGACGATTTGGCGCAAAAGTCAAAAGAATTTTACGGTAAACTGGATATTATGCAAAATTTGGCGGACGAGCGTATGCTGGCTTTAACCGGCTTGGATCAAATACAAAGCAGTATTCCCGAAGAGGTATGGCTGAAAAGGGTAAAATTTGACAGAAAACAATTTACAATTACAGGACTCAGCACAACAAACAAAGAGATCCAAAGTTTTGTTGAAGGATTGGAAAACACAGAGCTGTTTTCCAAGGTGAATTTACAGGAGTCCACAGAAGATCACGGAAATAAACGTTATGTTAGAAGGCGCTTTACCATAGTGAGTACATTAAAGTAATATGTTGTGGTTTAAAATATTTGCTGGGCTTAGTATAGGAGTTTGTATTATCCTGAGTGCAGGGGTAGGTGGAGTGTATTACCTTTGGAAATATAACGGGGGAAAGAGCATTAAAAATGAAATTCAAAATATTGAAGACCAAAAAAAAACAGTGAGCGAAAAAATTGCGAGTTTGGAATTGGATTTAAAACAAATGCAGGAAATGGACAAAGCCATGCGTCTTATGGGTAATGAGGTGAATAAATTTCTTCAATTTATTCCTAATAAAGTTACTTCAGCCATGATTTTAAATCACTTGAATGTGCACGCTAAATCAGCGGGGGTGGATTTGCAGAATATCAATCACCACAGCTATGTCGAAAAAAAAGAGTTTTACGAAAAACTGAAAATTACTGTGACGGTTAAAGGGCTTTTTTCACAAATTCTGGTGTTTTTGTCTAAGCTGACAGGTTTGACGGAAATTATCACAGTGGACAGATTTACTTTGCAGACAGCCAAACGGAGCGAAAAATATGTAGGAGGCTCAGGTGAAGTGATAATGACGATGGATATTTACGGTTACAGATATACTTCTTCCATTATAAGTTCAGCGGATAATAACAAAAAGGAGGTAACACAATGAAAGTGTTTCAGGCTTTTGTTTACATAAATGTGGGGGCTGGGGCTTTGTTTTTTGTGATATGGTTTTTTACTTCTGTGCCTCTTTTTCAGCAGACGGCTTTTGCTGAAGAATCCTCCGGGGATACAGCTGATTTAAACAATGCTCCGTCTGCCGGTAATGCAGTTGTAACTGCCGAAGCGCCGTCTGCCGAAGCGCCGTCTGCTAAAGCGCCGTCTGCCGAAGCGCCGTCTGCTAAAGCGTCGTCTGCCGAAGCGCCGTCTGCTAAAGCGCCGTCTGCCGAAGCGCCGTCTGCCGATGTGTCACCTGAGGTAAAAAAGTCAGAAGTCTCCTCTGTGTCTTCATCCGCTCTTTCTTCCTCTGAAGGTTCCGTAAAAAAGGCGGAAGAGCCTATTCCTAAAGCCTCTGAAGGTTCTGTAAAAAAAGCGGAGGCGGTACCCACTCAACCCATTCCTAAAGCCTCTGAAGGTTCTGTAAAAAAAGCGGAGATTGAACCACTTGCTCCTGCCCCGAATAATAAAACCGCTCAGAGTAACCAAGCCGGCGCGCCACAGCCTGTTCATCGCAAAGGAGCTTCCGTAACAACCAAGGTGGCGCCTCCACCCCCGCCGCCTCTTCCCGTTTCTAAAGAAGAGTCCGCTTCGCCACAGCCATCAGTAAGTGACAACGATATTGCAGGCAAAGTTAATGAAAAAGGTTCCGCAGAACTAAACAAACTTTTGGAATCAGCCGACAGGCTTAAAAGCAATCAAACAGCCGGAGCTTCCGCCGCTGATGATGTGATAAAAATAAACAGAAGAATTGCGGATATTTATAAAGTGCTCAACAGTTATCACTACGACTCCAATAACCGAAGAGACCCTTTCAAAGCTTTTGATGTGCCGTCAGACGAAGACAGTATGGACAGTGGAAAAACCGCCCCCATTCCCACTTATCCGACCGGGCAATACAATTTAAGCGAAATTAAGTTGGTGGGAATAAAATGGAACTCCAAAATAGGGCCTTCAAAAGCTTTGTTCAAAACCCCGGACAACACTTTACATTACCTGCAAAAAAATGATCGTATCGGGAGCAACTGGGGTGTTATTTACCGGTTAAAAGAAGATGAAGTAGTTATTTTAGAGCCTAAAAAAGGTTCGGCGGATAACAAAGAATCTTCGTATGTGCCGATTATTGTTCGTTTGGATCGCTGGAAAAATAAAAACAAAGGCAAAGGCCAAAACATGGAACCATCACTTAATAAATCCAAACCTTTAAAAGGAGCATAAACTTAACCGGGGTCCCTCTCCATAAATGTCTAAATTCGCGTTAATTTAGATTGAGCTTTTGAACCCTCTTTTTCACAAATACCTTATACTGATGTTTCGTAAATGCAGGCTGTCTCCAAAAAAGTTTGGACTGCGCTAAAAAAGTGGACTGTTTTTATTTAAGGTTTTAGGCCAAAACGACTCTTAGAATTTAAAAAATGAAATACATCAGTCACCATAACATTTTTTTGAACAGGATAAGGTTTATCAACAGGAGCGATAATGTAACTCTTATGAGCGCGCACATCTTCTATAGCGCTCCAAAAGCTTTTTGAAAGCTGAGGCGCTGTAGAGGCTTTTATTTCAACAGCTGTCACTTTTCCCGCCTTTTCCAAAATGAGATCCAGCTCCGCTCCCGCTTGTGTGCGGTAAAAATAACAGTTCCACTTTGGCAAATGATGGCAAATGTTTTCTATTACATAAGATTCAAAGGAAAGGCCGTAAACAGGGTGACCAAACAAGTCGTCACTGGTTTCAATATTCAAATAAGCATGAAGCAGGCCCGTATCCCTTATATAAATTTTTGGCGACTTGACCACTCTTTTTTTAAGGTTTTTCACATAAGGCTGTAAAGCTCTTAAGAGAAAAGTTCGTTCCAAAATATCAATATAATGTTTGATTGTGTGCGCGCTTTTCCCTAAAACACTCCCCAGCCGGGAGCTGTTCAGTTTATACCCCTGCGAATGAGCCAGCAGTTTCCAAAATCTCTCCAAAGTGCGGGCGGGAATATTAAAACCTAATTGAGGTATGTCCCGCTCCAAGAAGGTGCGAATATAATTATAGCGCCAAGTCAGGCTGAGGTCCTCATTTTTAGCCAGAAAACTCAAAGGGTAACCTCCTCTCAGCCAGTGCTGATGAAAATGCTTTTGTCCCAATTCTTTAACGGAAAAAGGAGTGATCTCCAAAAAAGCTATCCGCCCGGCCAGGGTTTCACTGCTTTGCCTTATTAAGTCCCGCCCGGCACTGCCTAAAATCAAAAACTGTCCGTTTCTTTTTTTTCTGTCAATGAGTCCTCTTAAAATTTTAAACAGGTCAGGCTTATATTGAATTTCATCCAAACATATAAGGCTTTTCTGATGAAACTCAAAAAAAGCAATGGGATCAGAAAGCTTGTTCAGATCTTTTGGCAGTTGTAAATCCAAATAAACAACCGGCTTTTTCCACAAGGATAATATATGTTTAGCTAAAGTGGATTTTCCCACCTGCCGGGCGCCTAAAAGGGCCACAGAGGGATAATTTTTTAAAAGGATTTTCAACCTGTTCCTGAGCTGATCTCTTTTTATAAAACCTTGCATATTTGAACTGTAACTTCAAATATACAAGGTTGTCAATACCTTATGATCAAGCCACGATATTGAAGAATCCTCAGATTAAAATCCAATCAAGAAGTGTCCTTCACTTAATGACTTGCATTGTGTCAAAGTTAGGAGAGAAAAAGGCAACAAATCCACTGTTTTATACTTTAGGTCAAAAAATTATATTTTTTTCTTGTTTTAAATCAGCTTTTATCTTATAAATAGTCGGGCGTGAAAAAGGCTGGATTTCATAGTTGGCATAAGCAAAACCCCGGCTTGTTCGAGACGGAATACCTTGGACTCTCACCGCCGGGGTTTTGCTTATGCCACAAATAACAAGGGTTTTTCACGAGCTAATAAATAGGTTACATTGCTCATTACAGCTTAAAGAGATATCAATAATTAAAACCCCTTATGCAAGAACTGTAAAATAATATTTCACAAGGAGAGATTATAATGGGTGAAAAAAAGACCAATCAGGGGCCTATAATCAATTCAATTCAAGGAGAGTTAAAGCCTGTAGATTACAGTCGTATTGAAAAATTAAGAAAAGAGGCAGGGGTAACGCCGGAATATCTCCAAAAGATCAGAGAAGACTATAAATGACATTGGCGGAAAAAGCAAAAAGAAAATAAAGTTTAAATTGCCCTTAACCAGATGATTCATATTTACTGTATGGACAAAACTGCAAAAACAAGGGCTTTATTTGAAATTTGCAAAGGGTGTTTTTTGCCTTCCACTCAATATACAGTGGATGATCTGGTGCCTGAAGGTGACGAATGGTGCCCTTTTGAAAACATGATTTACATTGGTGATGGAGATACAGACATCCCTGCTTTTTCTTTGGTGAAATCCCTAAAAGGAATGACTGTAGGGGTATATGATCCCGCTCTTTCAGAGAAGGCGAAGGGCAGACAGACAGAAAACATGAGAAAGGGCAAAAGGATTGATTTATTTACTCCTGCAAATTTTGCAGAAAATGGAGAGTTGGATCGATTTATACAGCAGAGATGTTGGCAAATAGCCAAGAGGTATTCAGCCCATAAAGTACCTGCTCAATAATATTCTTTAAGTGTCTAAATTCGCGTTAATTTAGATATTTGAGTGTGTTTGGTTGTGTTATCGGGTGAAAAGGTTGTTGTAGTTTTGCTGGGTTTTTTGAGACAGCTCCAAAACAGGAATTTTGTGCAAATCCGCTACAAACTTTGCGGTGTGTGCCACATAAGCCGGCTGGTTTTGTTTTCCCCTGTGTGGCACAGGCGCAAGATAAGGCGCGTCTGTCTCCAAATGCAGGCGATCCAAAGGTGTTTTTTGGCACACCTGCCTTAACTCTTCGGCTTTTTTAAAGGTGACAATGCCGCTGAAGGAAATATCAAAGCCCAAGTCCAAAGCGGAATGCGCCAAAGACCATGTTCCTGAAAAACAATGAAGCAGGCCCCTAACAGATCCTTTAAACGGTTTTAAAATTTTAATGGTGTCTTCTTCCGCTGAGCGGGTGTGAATCTCCACCGGAAGATTTTTTTCCTTGGCCAACAGCATTTGACGATGAAACACCTCTTTTTGTTTTTCCCGATCGGAGTATTCATAGTAATAATCAAGACCTATCTCTCCGCAGGCGATAATGTGATTTTGATCCAGCTGTTTACTTAAAGTTTGTTCCACCTCTTCAGTGTACAATCTGGCGGAGTGCGGGTGCATGCCCAAAGCCCCTTTTACCTGAGAAAATTTTTGAGAAAACTTAATCACTTTGGGCCAGTCCGCAGGCTCTGTGCCAATGGTAATCATGTTTTTTACGCCCGCCCGCTCAGCCTCAGCCACAGCGGATTCAGGGGGAATATCCAGCATATTTAAGTGCGTGTGTACATCTGTCCATTGCGGGCTTAAGTTTTTTGTCATAAGTTTTGCTCTTGCCTTCCGGCCTGCTTTACCTGCATAAAAATATTATCAAAAGCCAAAGGGGAGTCTGCGTGCCCTTTTAAATCCCGCTCCAGCTGAATGGTTTTTTCAAAAAAATCGCTTAACAGCCCGAAAGACATTGTGTTAAGCGCTTTTAACAGATCTTTTTGATCCTGATGAACAAAATCATCTTCCAAAGGTTTAAAACGCGACACGCAGGCGTCCCTTATGGCCTGCTCCCAACAAAGGCAAACAAACAAAGCCTGCTCCCGGTTTTTCACCAAGTCTGAAAGCTCTCCGAAAGAGCAAAGCTCTTTTTTTTGCACAGCCTGTTTCAAAAGGGAAAAGGCCTGTTGTCTTAATTCTGAGTTTCCTACCCATTTTTGTAGGTTGTCCATGCTTCCTTGGGCGGCTTTCAATATCCATTGCTCTTTGGGATCTATAAAAGATGTTTTTTCCTCGCCGGTTTTTCGCGCCTCTTGATTTACGGCTGTCGCCACTTTTCGCAATTCCTCAAGGGAAAGAGGGGAAAAGCGCAAAACCTGCACCCGGGAGCGAATGGTCACAGGCAAGGCCTTAGGGTGAGAGGAAATTAAAATAAAATACACCTTCGGCGGAGGCTCCTCTAAAATTTTTAAAAGGCTGTTGGCGGAGGACGGATTCATCTGATGGGCTGAGTCAATAATAATCACCCGGCCGGGGGCAAAACTTTGAAGAGATAAAAACCGCAGGATCCGCCGAATAGACTCCAGCTTTATATAAAGGCCCTCCGGCTCAATAAACATTATGTCTTGGCTTGTGCCTCTTTCCACCCTTGAGCAGGAGGGGCACTTGCCACAAGGGCCTTGCCCGCTTTCACAAAGCAGAGCCTGCGCAAAAGCCCAAGCTGTCTTTTTTTTGCCGATCCCGGACGGACCGGAAAAAAGCAAAGCATGAGGAAGACGCCCGCTTTGTTTTGCTTTAAGCAGACTTTCCACTTGAGATTTGTGTCCAAAAATATTGTTCAACAGCCAAGCCATGATCGATTTTTTATTTCCTCCATAACTTTATCTGTAAGCTCCTTTGTGGGTAAAAGAGCGTTTAACACAATCCAAGAGCTTTTGTTTTTTTTTGCCAAAGACAAATAGCATTCCCTCACCCTTTGGTGAAAAAGCCTGTCTTGTATTTCAAAACGATCTGAAGAATGCCCTTTTACCTGACTCCTTCGTTCTTTTTCTGAAACAGGCATATCCAACAGGACCCATAAATCAGGTTTCACATCATCAGGCACTGTAAAGCGGTTAAGCCACCCCACTTGTTCGGTTGAAAGGCCGCGCCCCGCCCCTTGAAAAGCCGTGGTGCTGGGCCAAAACCGGTCACAGATCACCCATTTGCCCGCTTGTATGCCGGGGATAATTACTTTTTCAATATGGTCTTTTCGCCCGGCGGAAATAAGCAAAATTTCTGTTTCAGGGGAAACAGCCTCGCCGTAGGGATCTAAAACCACCTCTCTTATTTTTTCGCCCAAGAGGGTGCCCCCCGGCTCGCGGGTGAGGATAAAATCCACCTTATGTTTTTTCAGCTCAGTGGAAAGAGACTTAATCAAAGTGCTTTTTCCTGAATGATCCAAACCTTCAAAAACAATAAACGCCATTTTACTTCCGTTTTATTAGTTCATGCAAAAAAGGGGCTGTGACACTTTGGCGGGAGCGGGCCACTTGTTCCGGCGGGCCTTGCGTTACTATTTTTCCGCCGTGTTTTCCCCCCCCGGGTCCCAGATCAATTATGTAATCGCAGGATTTAATCACATCCATTTGATGTTCTATCACAATCACTGTTGCGCCTTTATCCCTTAACTTTCTTAAGACAAAAATCAAGCGCTCAATATCCTGAAAGTGAAGTCCCGTGGTAGGCTCGTCCAAAATATAAAGCGTCCGGCCAGTGTTTTTTTTCACCAATTCCCGCGTGAGCTTAATCCTTTGCGCCTCCCCACCGGAAAGAGTCATCGAACTTTGCCCCAAAGTCAAATACCCCAAGCCCACTTCCTCCAGCAGTTGCAACTGCCGGTTCATCAAAAAGTGGTGAGCGAAAAACCGCCGGGCTGTGGAAACCTCCATATTTAAAATATCATTTATGTTTTTACCCTTGTACAAAATATTTAAAATGTCATCTGAATAACGGCTTCCTTGACAAATATCGCAAGGCAAAACAGCAGAGGGCAAAAAAAGCATTTCTTGTTTAATTTGCCCCGTGCCAAGGCAGTTTTCACAGCGCCCGCCCTTAATATTAAAGCTGAAGTCGCCGGGAGTGTAGCCACGCACTCTGGCCGAAGGTGTGCCGGCCATTAAAGCGCGAATACAAGACATAATACCCACATAAGTGGCCGGCACGGAACGGGGCGTTCTGCCTATGGGCTTTTGATTAACCGCTGTTGCTTTGTCTAAAAATTTAAGACCCTTTATTTCCTTGTAAGGGTGAGGTTCAGTAAAGCCTGTTCGATTCAAATTCTTTAAAAGCGCCTTATATAAAGTGTCCATAATTAAAGTGCTTTTTCCGCTCCCGGAAACCCCGGTAACCCCCACCAAACAGGACAAAGGTATTTTAACATTCACTTTTTGTAGGTTGTTTCCTTCAGCGCCCTTGATCTCCAATATTTTGTTCCCGCTTATTTTTTTTTTTCCCGGCACGGGAATCTTTTTTTTGCCGGATAAATATTGCCCTGTAAGGGATTTTGAGAACTTCATAATATCCTTTAAAGAGCCTTCCGCTGTAATATATCCCCCTTTACGCCCCGCCAAAGGCCCCATATCAATAAGGTGTTCGGCGGAACGGATGGTTTTTTCGTCGTGCTCCACCATTAAAACTGTGTTTCCGCGATCCCTGATACGAAACAAAATATTCAAAAGCCGCTCATGATCCCGTGGGTGCAGGCCGATACTTGGCTCATCCAGCACATAAAGCGCCCCTATCAAAGGGGAGGAAATTTGAGACATCAGGCGGATCCTCTGCGCTTCCCCGCCGGATAAAGTTTGAATGGGCCGGTTTAGGCTTAAATAAGCCAAACCGCTTTTGCTTAAAAAATCCAAATCATGTTTGATTTTTTCCAGAATTTTATCCGCCACTATATTATACGGCGGAGGGAATTTAAGTCCGGCGCAAAACGCGCTTAATCGATCCACACTGAAAGAGGCCAGCTCTGCTATGTTTTTTCCTTTAATTTTTACGCTTAAGGCAAAAGGCTGAAGGCGCGCGCCCTTGCAGGCGGGGCAGACTCGTGCCATCTCTGATATATCATTTTCCTCCCACTCCTCAGAATCCAAAGCTCCGTTTTCCCATTCCTCCCGCAAATACCCCAAGCCGTTGCAGGTAAGACAAGCCCCTTTAGGATTGTTGAAGCTGAACAGCTTTGGATCAGGCTCAGAAAAGCCGGCAAAGCAAACAGGACAGGCCAGTTTTAGAGAATAATATTTTGCTTTTTCAGAGGAGTTTGCAAACTCAATTTTAATTTGCCCGTCTGTCAGATCCCCCGCTTTTCTAAGGCTTTCTTTCAACCGGTCTTTAAACCGGGCCTCCACAGTCAAATGATCCACCAACAGATCAATAAAGTGGTCTTTTCTTTTGGATAATTTTTGGGCTGAAGAAAGATCAATCCATTTTCCATCCACACGCGCCCGGGTATAGCCCTCTGATAAAAATCGCTCAAACTCTTTTAAAAACTCTCCTTTTTGCCCCCGCGCCACAGGCGCCAGCACAAAAAACCTTTGGCCTTGGGGAAAGCTCAGCGCCTCTTCAGCTATCCGGCTGACAGAGCTTTTTTGAAGGGGCTTTTGATGCTGAATGCAGTGGGGGGTTCCCAACTTGGCAAACAGCAGGCGCAGGTAGTCGTAGGTTTCTGTTAGGGTTCCCACAGTGGACCGGGGGCTGGTGTTAAGGGATCTTTGGTCAATAGCCACCGCGGGGGAAAGGCCCGTTATAGAGTCCACCTCCGGCTTTTTCATCTGGGAGATAAAAAACCGGGCGTAAGAGGAAAGACTTTCCACATATCGTCTTTGCCCTTCCGCGTAAACTGTGTCAAACACCAAAGAGGATTTTCCGCTCCCGCTCAGCCCCGTTACAATGGTTATTTTTCCGCGGGGAATGAAAGTGTTTACAGACTTAAGATTATGCTCTCTTGCTCCATGTATGTAAATGCCCTCCGCCTTTTTTTTTGAAGGTGATTTTTTTTGCTTCATGTTTTTTTGCTTTCCCACCGGGGCCTTATTTATGAATAAAATAAATCATTCCGGTTTATTTATTTTTTTAAATTCCCTGTAGGCCTGCACTTTAAGGCAGGTCATAACAATGGTGTTGGCTACATCCTCTGTTGTGCCGGTTCTTTGCACGATATTGGCGGGCTTTTTTACTCCCATTAAAAAAGGGCCTAAAACCTCCCCCGCCCCCAACTGCTGAACCAGCTTGTAAGCGATATTTCCTGAGTCTAAGTTGGGAAAGATTAAAACATTGGCCCCGTCTTTGATCTGACAGAAGGGGAAAATATGTTTTACAATGTTCGGGTTTACTGCTGTGTCCGCCTGCATTTCCCCGTCCGCCACCCAGTTCGGGTACCATTTTTTAATCAGCAAAGTGGCTTCCCGCATTTTTCGGGGGTTTTCCTGCCGGCCTGTGAAGTTGGAAAAACTCAGCATGGCTATTTTGGGCTGAACATTTAAGCCCTGGGCCACCCGGGCGGTATGAACGGCGATATTGGCAATGTCATGCGCGCCGGGGTTTATATTAACCGTTGTGTCCGCGAAAAATAAAACTTGATCTTTCACTAACACAATATTCATTCCTGAAGCGATTTTTCGTTTTCCCGTCCCTATGATTTGTAAAACAGGACGAATGCTGTCCACATAATTTTGTGAGGCGCCGGTGATTAAAGCGTCCACAACATCCATTTGCAGCATCATGGCCCCAAAGTAATTGGGGTCTTTCATTAAACGGCCCGCTTCTTTTTTTAAGATGCCTTTTCGCTTTTTCATTTCATAAAAAGCGCTTGTGTAAGAGGCAAACTCAGGGCTTTGCGGCGGATTGATGATTTCCACTTCGTTCATATTGTCTAATTCCATTTCTTGAATAAGCCCGCGGACTTCCTCTGGATCCCCCAGCAAAATCGGGCGCATGAGTTTTTCTCCGTAAAGCATGTTGATGGCTTTTAAAGTTCTTTTTGTGGTTCCTTCAGGAAAGACAATGCGCGGCAGGGCCTTGGATTTATTTTTTCGTTTTACTTTGTTTATGATTTCTCTTATGAAGCCTCTTCTTCTGCCTTGAAAGGCGGCCAGCCGGAGTTTGTATTTTTCAAAATCCGTGATGGGTTTTTGAGCCACACCAGAGTCCATTGCGGCTTTGGCCACGGCGGGCGCGACCCTGGTCAGCACTCTCATATCAAAGGGTTTGGGTAAAATGTAGTTGGGACCGAAGTGAAACACCTCATCATGATATGCGCGGGACACACTGTCCGGCACATCTTCCCGGGCCAGCTCCGCCAAGGCGAACACCGCCGCTTTTTTCATGGCGGGGTTAATATGGGTTGCGCGCACATCCAGCGCGCCCCGGAAAATGGAAGGAAAGCCCAGTACATTGTTCACCTGATTGGGGTAGTCACTTCGTCCGGTGGCGATAATCAGATCTGGCACGGTTTTTTTGGCCAAATCCGGTGTAATTTCCGGGTCAGGGTTGGCCATCGCAAATACAATGGGTTTTGTGTTCATGCTTTTTAACATGGCGGGCGTCAGGGTGTCTTTAACGGAAAGGCCGATAAACACATCCGCGCCTTTAATGGCATCCTTAAGGGTTCTTTTATCTGTTCTAAGGGCGAACTCTTTTTTGTAAATGTTCATGTTTTCTTTTCGTCCTGAATAAATAAGCCCCTTGGAGTCGCACATAAAAATATTTTGCTTTTTGACCCCTAAGTCTGTTATCAGGCGGGCGCAGGCAATGGCCGCGGCTCCGGCGCCGTTAAACACCACTAAAATACGGCTTAGTTTTTTGCCTACAATATGACAGGCGTTTAAAAGCGCGCCGGCTGTGATAATGGCTGTGCCGTGTTGATCATCATGAAAAACAGGGATGCTTAATTCCTCTTCCAAACGCTTTTCTATTTCAAAACAGTCCGGGGCGGAAATATCCTCCAAGTTAATCCCTCCAAAGGACGGCTCCAAGGCTTTGCAGACACTGATAAATTCTTCCACTGTTTTTGTGTTCAGCTCTATGTCAAAGACATTGATGCCGGCAAATTGCTTGAATAAAATTCCTTTGCCCTCCATAACCGGCTTGGCGGCCAAAGGCCCTATGTTTCCCAAGCCCAAAACCGCGCTTCCGTTGCTGACAACCGCCACCAAATTGCTTTTCACTGTGTAGTCATAAACTTTGTCGGGGTTTTTGGCGATCTCCCGGCAGGGGGCCGCCACCCCCGGGCTGTAAGCCAAAGACAGCTCTTCATCCGTGTCCACGGGCTTGCTGGGAGCAACCAGTATTTTGCCTTTTGGCTCCTGCTGATGATAAGCCAATGCCCGCTGTTTTTGTTTTGAGTGTTCTGTTTTTTTCATACTTTTTTTGCACTTAAATAAACAGACAGAGGTCAAAAAACACACACAAAGCCCTGAATTTTCAAGACTTAAAAATATATTATAACACATTCCCGGTTTTTTTTTGTATAAAAAAATTATATTATAAAACGGCGCTTTTGCGGTGTTTTGAATTACGGGTTGAGAGTGCATAATGTCCAAAACAGGTCAATCAGCTGTTATTGTGGAGGGTTTTCGCACTCCTTTTATTTTCTCAGGAGGAGACCTTCAGGATATGCCGGCCGAAGATCTTGGCGCCTGTCTGCTTAAAGAGCTGGTGGAACGATCAGAAATAGACTCAAGAGAAATAGAAGAGGTGATTTTAAGCAATATTGTCAATTCCGCAGAACACTCCAATATTGCCTATACTATAGCTGTTCGGGCGGGCCTGCCCCGCTCTGTTTTTGCTGAAACAGTAAGGAGAGCGGATATTTCCTCTCTGCAGAGTCTTTTTGTTTCGGCCTGTAAAATTCAGCTAAGCCTGAAAAACACAATTGTTGCCGGCGGAGTGGAAAATATGTCTCAAGCCCCGATACTGATTGGCCCCCGACTTAGAAAAACAATCAGAAAATTTACTCAATCCACGACATGGAAAGAAAAAATAAAATGCGCTCTCTCCTTCAGGCCTTCTGACATAAAACCGCAGTTTGCGGATTGCAAACTGCTTGAAGATCCTTTATCCGGCCTGAGCCGTGAGCACAGGGCTGAAAGGCTTTCTGAAATATTTCATATTTCCCGCGCCCGGCAAGATGAATTTACCTTAAAAAGTTTTGAAAAAACCATGCAGACACTAAAAAACGGAAAAACAAAAGAGGAAATCGCGCCTTTGTTTCCGCCTGCGGACTTTCCGTTTGTGGCAAAAGACAAAGGGCCGGAAAACAAAATGTCAGCACACAGCCTTTCCCGGTTTGAGCCTTTTTTTAAAGGGAATTTCGGAACAGTAACCGCCGGCAACAGCGCGTTTTCCGCAGACGGCTCAGCTATGCTTCTTGTAATGAACAAAGAAAAAGCCAAAGCTTTGGGCTGTAAAACTTTGGTGACCATTTACTCTTTCGCCCGCTCAGGGCGGGAGTGTTTTGGGCCTGCCGAACCGGGGCTGGTTCATGCCGTGGAACAAACTTTGCAGGGGGCGGGCTTAACCATAAGGGACATTGACTTGTTTGAAATTGATGAGTCTTTTGCCGTGCAGGCCTTAACTGTTCTAAAAGTTTTATTTGCTGAAAAAAAACATAATGGAAAAACAACAGTTTTAGAAGAGCCGGAATTGGCAAAATGCAATGTCAACGGGGGCGCTTTGGCCTTGGGAAATCCCGTAAGCGCGACCCCCGCCCGTATGGCGCTAAGCCTCGCAAAGGAAATGAAAAGACGGCAGGTGGAATGGGGACTCGTGGTCACCACAGGTATAGGCTCAGGACAGGCGGGGGCCTTGCTGTTAAAAAACGAATAAACTGTAAAAGGAACTTAAGTGACAAAACAGATAGATTTCAAAATAGAAAAAAACAAAGCCTTTATTGAGCCGGGACAAATAGATCCGTTTTCTCCCGGCGCGTTTGGTCGTCTAAGATCCTGTGTGGAGCAGGTGATTAAAAATCCTGCTGTTCAAACAGCCCTCTTGTTTTTTGAAAATGTTTCACCTCAAAAAGAGGAAATCAAGGGTTTTAATTTTTACGGCTTGGGAGGAAACGCGCCTGAACAGTCCGGCTCAAAAGCCGATGAACAGTCCCACCCTTTGGCGGTTATTGAGAAAATGGAGACCATTCACGGACGGGAAAAATGGGAGAGGGTTTTGGATGAGGCGCATGAGTTGTTTCATCTTATGGAAAACGCAAATGTATCTTGGATTGCGGTTATTCAAGGGGACTGCCTTGGGTGGGAGTTGGAACAGGCGCTTGCCTGTGACTACCGCATTGCGGACTTCAACAGCCGGTTTGGCTTCTTTGAGCTTTCTCTTGGTTTGATCCCCTGTTTTGGAGCCTGTATCCGCATGCCCCGTTTGACGGGGGTAAAAAACGCCTTGGATATGTTGCTCAAAAGCCGGATAATATCCGCCCGCCATGCACAGAAAATCGGCCTGTTGGATGAACCGGCTCACCCTTTGGATCTTAGGCGGAAGGCCCGGCGCTTGGCTGAGCAAATTCATGCCGGACATATACCCCCTAAGCCTTTGCGTAAATACAAGCCTAAGCGCTTTTTGGATAAATATTTTGAAATTCCCCTTGTGCGGCATTTGCTTTACCGCAAGACAAAAAAGCGGATCTTAAGGAAAAGCAAAAATTTTTATCCCGCGCCCTTAAAGCTTTTGGAGGTGATAAAAAACACTTACCCGGCAAAGTCTCTGAAGACAGCCCTTAAAAAGGAAAGCGACGCTTTTTGTGATTTAATGGTTTCGCCGGTGACGGCGAATTTGCTTTCCCTTTGTGCAAATACAGAAAAAATCCATCTTAATGTGTTAAGCGCGAAAGAGGCGCAAAACACAGAAAAACAAACTGCAAAGCCGGAGGATCATAAAGCTCCACAAAGGGTGGACAAAAAAAGCCCCTTACAGGCCAAACCCGCAAAAGCCGATCAAATAAAAAAAGTTGCGGTTATAGGCGCCGGTGTGATGGGAGAGGGAATCAGCCATTTTCTGGCTAATCGCCATGTTCCCGCTTTGCTGAAGGATATTCATACTCCATCCCTCACCTCCGCTTTGCGAAATATGTATTCTGTATGGAATGAGCAATCAAAAAAGACCGGTCTTAACTTTTTGTTTGGAAAAAGCTCAAAAGAGTATGTAAATAACCGGCACAGCCGTTGGCCTTATGTCCCGGGCTTTTCGTTTTACGGAGGAAAAACCGCCTCAAGGCCGGGAGGATCCCTCAGCCTGTGGGAAAAAACAATACGGGAGAGTAAAATCCGCCCGACAGTGGATTACTCCGGGTTTCATAATGTGGATCTGGTGATTGAGACCGTGGTGGAAGACTTGGAGATTAAAAAACAGGTGATTGCCGAAACAGCAAGCCGGCTGTCCTCTTCCTGCTTGTTTGCCACCAACACTTCTTCTTTTCGTGTTACTGAGTTGGCCGGGGCGCACCCGGATCCGGGAAGATTTTTGGGCCTGCACTTTTTTTATCCCGTGCCGGACACCCCTTTGGTGGAAGTGGTGCGGGGTGAGAAAAGCAAAAGCTCCACTGTTTCCTCTGTCGCCTGCTGGATCAGACAGCTGGGCAAAATCCCTTTTGTTGTGAAAGACCGGCCCGGTTTTTTGGTTCATCGCTTGTTTTTGCCTCTCATGTCAGAAGCCTTATGGTGTTTGCGTGAAGGGGCGGGCATTCAGCAGGTGGATAAGCTTTACAGCGCTTTTGGTTTTTCTCTTGGGCCTTTTCGTTTGATGGATGAGCTGGGTTTGGATATTTGTCTTAAGCTGATAAAATCTTTTAAAGAGGGGCCGGCTTTCCCACAGGAGATTTTTCGGCTAAGGCCGGTTTTTTTGGGCAGAAAAAACAAAACCGGTTTTTATATCTATAACGACAAAGGGGAAGCGGAGGCCGTAAACCCTCTTGTGTATCAGGATCTAAAACTTAAACCCTCTATCAAGGTCGTGGGGGACTGCCTGCAAAGGGGAATTTACCGCATGATAAATGAATCGGCGAAGGTTTTGGAGGAGCAGGTGGTTACAGGGCCTGCTGAAGTGGACTTGGCTTTAATTTTGGGCCTTGGTTTTCCCGCTTTTCGGGGAGGTTTATTGAAATACGCCGATGAAGTGAGCTTAAAGACTGTATTGTCCGGTTTGAATAATTTTTCCAAAAGCTGTGGAGAGCGCTTTCTTCCCTCTGAAGCTCTTTTAAAAAGAGCGGACACAGGACAAAAGTTTTATTAAGGACCGTCTTAAGCTCTTTTCGCCTTGTCTTTTTCCGCTGTATCAGTGACACTGTTTCACAGGCCGGTGAAAAACTCTTGTTCTTTAGCTGTTTTTGTCCAAAGTCCGCACCGTTTCGAGACGGAATACGATTTAACTCTCACGGCACGGACTTTGGACAAAAGCGTTTAAGAAGATACTGCTTCACAGGCGATTATTTAGTGGGTGGGGAAAAAGCTAAAAAAAGGGGAAATTTATGACGATCCGGGTTTTACTTTCGTTTTTAACGGCGCTTTACCTTATATCCTGCAAGGGCGACGGCACTTACGGCGGGGCCAACACGGAAGGAAGCGCAGGCTTTACTACAAAAGGATATTCCCAACAGATCAACTCACAAAACTTCTGTGAAAGCAGTACCGGAAAATGGGGAGGGGTCACCTGCACGGGCGGGACAGACAGAGATCCCGGCTTTTTAGGATATTTGTCCAACGGGACAGACACCAGCTCCAGCTCCGCAACAAAGGGGGTGGAAAGCATCAGCTGTAACCCCAAAAACGATGGAGGTATTTTATTTCAGCTCAGAGTGGTTTTGAACAGCCCTTTCAATTCCAATGGGGATAATAAAAATCTGACTATGGTTCCCGCCTCTTCACAGTTGGAGCTTGTGGTTCATGACAGCATGGTGGGTAAACAAACTAAGAGTGGAAAGGTAATAGCTCCAATAGGAGCTGTATTTAAAGGGATAAGCGGCACAGTAAACGGCAACAAAGCCATTAACTTAAAATTTTCCTATACCGGAAATAAGGGTCGTAAAGAGATTACTTTAAACGGAACTTTTGATAATGAACTCTTTACGGGCGAAATGCGTTTTGCAAACGCTCAATATTGGGACGGCAGAAAGCCGGGCGCAAGCGGTGTTTTAGGAAAATTCAGAATCCGCACCTGCGCCGTATTTTCCTCCAATTAAATTCGGTTATGTAAGGATGCTTTTTCGTCTTTCGAGACGCCATTTTCTGCGTTGTTTGGCTTGCTCAAATCGTTTTTTTTCCTCTTCCGTTTGGAGCAACAAAGGAGGAACAGTAACGGGTTTTTGGTTTTCGTCCAAAGCCACAAAAGTCAGGTAAGCGCTTACCGTGTGCCGAATGTTTTTTGTTTTTATATCCTCCGCCGTGACTTTTACCTCCACTTCCATAGAGGTTTTGTGCGCGTAGTTCACCCGGGCTTTTAAATTAACCACATCCCCTTTATAAACCGGAGCCAGAAAATGCAGGTCGTCAATGCCTGCGGTAACCACATTTCCTGCGCAATGCCGCCCGGCGGATATAGACGCGGAAATATCAATCCAAGACACAATCACACCGCCGAAAGCCGAACCCTGGGCGTTCATGTGATGAGGCAAAACAAGCTCTGTCATTTGCACAAGGGAATGAGAGGGAGAGACAGCTTTTTCCATAAGATCAAAAAACGGTGAAGAACAATTTTTACAAGTTATCGGTTACTGTGGAATGGCCCACCGGTATTGCCGTATCGTCCATGTCTATGGGGCTTTCTGCAGGGCCACCGGTGGTTATTCTTCCGCCACCGCCTGTTCCTCCTGAAGGGGGAGAGGGTTCTGTGTCTTTAGCGTGTTCTATAAATTGGGCCATAGGAAGAGTCCAAATAATTTGAGATCGGCGGGAGATTTTCATGCGCTTATACACATTAGTAAGATGGAACTTGACTGTTTTTTCCGCCACGCAAAGGCGATCAGCCACCTGTTTATTGGTCAAACCCTGAACCACCAGAATAACGACTTCTGACTCTCTTTTTGAGAGGCCGCGCTCCTGTAAATAGGTTTTCATCTGTTTTACGACGACCGGTGAGGAAAATAAAAAATCCCTGTCATTTGTGAGCATCCTTGCCCCTCCTTCAAAAAATTATCACTAAAGATAAGTCTATACAGCCTTATTCCGATACGGCAAGCATAAAAATAAGAAAATGGTTTTCTGGACCTTTGACTTATATTTTGTGCGGTTTTTATACAGCGATACTGCTCCATGCCATAAAAAATAAAGTTAAAAATCCAGTTATTACAATAACTTACATACAAGTTCGGCCTGTATGATTTTTTTATACCCCATGTAATGATTAGCCTGTGAAAAACCCTTGTTATTTGTGGCATAAGCAAAACCCCGCCGGTGAGGGCGTATAGGCCAACGATTTGGCCTTCCGTTTCTTTTTCTCTTTGCGTAAAACTGGAAGTTCTGGAAGTCGCACAGGCGACTTTCAGTTTCTTTTGCGACTTCCAGCCCGAACAAGGCGGGATTTTGCTTATGCCAACTATGAAAGCCGGCCTTTTTCACAAACGACTAATTAGTAGCCCGTGAAAAAGCTTCATTTTGTCCTGTTGGTCGAACCCTCAGGCAAAGGCTATGCGGTGAGAGTCCAAGGTATTCCGTCTCGAACAAGCATAGCCTTTGCCTGAGGGAAACCCAATAGGTCAGGGGTTTTTCACGCCCGACTAATTATTCACTCCAAGAAAACAAAGGGCTGAGTTTTAAGTCCGCCTGCCGGATTTTTTTCAAGGATTGTTCCCCGCCTCGATGGATCACACAAATGATGTTTTTCACTATGGCCCCTTCCTGTCTCATATTTTGAGAGCTGATCAGCGCCTGGCCCCCTGTGGTGACGACATCCTCCACCACGCACACTTTTTTATTTTGAATGGAACAGCCTTCGGTGGTTTTTTTTGTGCCGTATTCCTTGGCTTTTTTCCTGACGAACACGCAGGGCAGGCCCGTTTCCAAAGACAGAGCCACAGCCAAAGGGATGCCCCCCATTTCCAGCCCGGCCAGCACGGATGTATCGGGCGGGATAAGCTCTTTTAAATAATGGGTTATGGCTTTTAACAGGGCGGGGGAGGACTCAAAAAGGTATTTGTCAAAATATGTCACAGCGCTTTGCCCGGAGCGTAAGATAAACCGGCCTTTTAAAAGGGCTTTCTTTCTTATTTCCTCACTTAGTGTTTTTTTGTCCGGTGTTTTTTTGCCCGAAATCATAATATAATGAGCATAATACAAATAAACACAACATTCAAGGCCTGCTGGCTTATGAAACACACTGAATTATTAAAAAAAAGAATAAAGGTGTTTCCTTCCTCCTGCGGTGTGTACTTAATGAAGGATATAAAGGGCCGGCTTATTTATGTGGGAAAAGCCCTTAATTTAAAGTCTCGGGTGCGATCTTATTTTTCCGATGACAAAAGCTTTAAAAACACTTTTTTGGTTCCCCGGGTGCGTCATATTGACTACATTTTAACGGATACGGAGGTGGAGGCTTATCTGCTGGAAGCGGGTTTGGTGAAAAAACACAAGCCCCGCTACAATATCCGCCTGAAAGACGACAAAGCTTATCCGTATATCCGTTGCTCGATGGAGGACGACTTTCCCCGCTTTTATTTGGAAAGAAAGCTGAAGCATAAACATTCCCTTTATTTTGGCCCTTATACGACAGCCGGTTTTGCCCGGCGGATGATTCAATTTTTAAATACAAGATTTAAAATCAGGGATTGCAGTAATCATTTTATGAAAAGCCGAACAAAACCCTGCCTGACTTATCATATCGGCCACTGCCCGGCCCCTTGCGTGCATAAAGTTGGAAGACGCATTTACCTGCAAAAAGTCCGGCAGGCTTTGTCTTTTCTGAAAGGGACGGGGAAAGATGTTTTAAAGGACATGGAAAAGGAAATGAAAAAGCTTTCCCGTAAGGAGCATTTTGAGTCAGCCGCCCGCCTGCGGGACAGCATTAAAGCCATTGAATTTTGCCGGGCCAAAGGGTCTGTCGTCAGCCACAGAAAAAAAAATCTGGATGTGGTGGCTTTTTACAAAGATAAAAAGACGATTTTGTTTCAGACACTGCATATACGGGCGGGGGTGGTTACCGGGCAGAGGTTTTATGATGAGCCTCATATTAATAACCCTTTACCTGATGATTTTTGCTCTTTTATTATTCAATATTATATGGACAACCTGCTTCCTGAGCTTATTTTACTTTCGCCTAAGCAAATAAAAGGTTTGCCTATTTTTACTTTGGAAAAAACTCTTTCTCAAATACAAAATCGGCCGGTTACAGTTCGCGCCCACCGCGGGCCGGTCGAAAAAAAACTGATGAGCATGGCTTTAAAAACCGCCCAAAGCAGGTTTCAGGAGCAATATTCCAAAAAACAGTCTTTGATGAAGGGGCTTATGGAAATTCAAAAAAAATTTCGTTTAAAAAAGCTCCCTTTGCGGATGGAGTGCTTTGATGTGTCCCACTTTCAAGGTCAAAATCAGGTGGCCGGCCAAGCGGTGTTTGAAGAGGGTTTGCCCAAAAAAGAGGATTACAGAAGGTACAAAATAAAGACAGTCACCGAAGGGGCGGACGACTTTTCAGCCATTAAAGAGGCGCTGGACCGGCGTTTTCGGCACAAGGAATATCCTGACCCGCATTTGTTGGTTGTGGACGGGGGAAAGGGTCAGCTTAACAAAGCCTTGCTGGCTTTAAAAGAGGCGGAAAAAAAAGACATTCCCGTTACGGCCATTGCCAAAGCGAGAGTAAAGTCTGATTTTTCCTCAAAGCGGGTTCTTTTAAGCCGGGAAAGGTGTTTTCTTCCGGGAAGAAAAAACGCGGTTTTGTTTTCCTCCGGTTCTGAGGCTCTTCGCATTTTAACACACTTGCGGGATGAAGCGCATCGCTTTGCCATTAGTTATCACCGCAGGCTTTCTCAAAAATCCCTGCTTGGGAAGCATAAAATTAAAAAAAAGGTTAATGACTATCCGCTGGAAAAAACTGCCGACAAATAACACACTTCTTTTTATAAATCACAACCGGCTTACCCCGCCTATTCTTAATTAGTAGCCTGTGAAAAACCCTTGCTCTTTAGCTGTTTTTGTCCAAAGTCCGCACCGTTTCAGGCTGAAAGCCCTACGGATAGGGCTTTCAGTTTTACGAACAAACAAAAAGAAACGAAAGGCCAAATCGTTGGCCTTTCGCCTCACGGCACGGACTTTGGACAAAAATACTTAAGGGGATACTTTTTCACGCCCGACTAATTACTTTTAAAGCTGTGAAAACAGAGATATTAAAACCTGTAACAAAAGACGCCACTAAAGCAATAACAGAACAAAAAAGAAAAAATCTTTGCGACTAAAAAGCAGAAAATATAATTTTATCCACAAGCATAATTCACATTCTTTCTTTAATCATGTTTTTTAATATACAGCTTAACTTCCGAAAGATCATCCTTTTTTAAACTCCAAGCCTTTCTTAAAGCGTTCAAAAAACCACGGCTTTTAAAGCGTCTATTCTCAACAGCCTTGGCCACCGCCGGAGTATGTGTATCCAGCACCCTCAGACCAAAGGTTAACATATCTTTTTGCAGGGACAAAGGAATTTTAGCAAAATCAGCCCCCCAAAGCCGGATAACAAGCTTTTTGACTCTGTTTTTTGTTACTATTTCTTTGTAAAATTTACAGCCTTCACAAATAAAGCTTGTCGGATTTGTGCTTTTTAGGTATTAAGTCCGGTACAATGAAGTTTATCTTTATACTTTTCGCCGGTTTGTTTGCTCACAGCCAAGCCTTTGCTCAAACAAACGATCCTTTAACACCCCGGCGGATAAGTTATGATACATGCGGGACTGATTTTATTACAGAAAATAAACGCACAATGGAAATGTTGCCTTATAACAAATATCCGTGGGGGATGTGTTTCAATGAATATCACCACTTTTCCAATAATGAAAGGGAATGGACAAAGGAAGCTATAAACAAGTGGAATATTGGATATGACAATTATAAGATAAGAAGGTGGGGATATGGGGGGTATCAAAATATGTACAATATCCCGAACGGAAAGCTGTTTATTGAGTCTTGCGATAGTGACAAATACAATATTATTTACCTACTAAAAGAAGATTTAAGACACAGGAAGGCAATAGCTTATTACAGTGCGATTGACACTATATGGGACGGGGAGTATTTTTATGGGAAAATAATAATGACCGATTGGAAAGATTGGACGAAAGCTCATTTTATAAATGTTATGATCCATGAAATGGGCCATGCTCTTGGACTTCCGCATGTTATGGATCATGGGAAATATGAGAGGTATAAAAATTTATCCGAGCTTATGATCCCTGCGGGCTTTGGTTGTGATCTTTATCTACAGAATATTTGCAATTTTACAGACTATGATTTTGAGGCTTTTATTCTGCCGTTTCCGCTTTGGCCAATGACTAAGGAAGGATATAAACATTACAAGGAACAAGAAAGGGAAAGAGACAGGGAAAGAGCACGAATACAGCAAGAAAACCTGTGGAAAAATATGTGTACTTCCAAGGGGTGTATATAAAGAAGCATTACAGAGAATTTAACTATATTATGGGAGATAAAATGAAATACATAACATTTATTTTTTTCTTTTTATTTGTGTCTTGCGAGGATTGCATAGATGCCGATCCATCCACTTCTTACGACAGAAGATGTAAAAAACTTCAAGATAAAGCAATCAAAAAAGGAAGAGAAACTGGAGTGTGCTATCAACCTCCCGAAGACGCGCCTCCAATAACTGCGCGCGAAGCCAGACGACTTGACCCGGATCCAAAAGCTTGCAAAGCTTTAATTGAAGAATTAAGGAAAAAGTGTGATGCTTTACCTCCTGCCGGTCCCGGTGATATAGTATATACAAGCGGTTCAGCTTTTTATAAAAGTGGCAGACCTATCTGTCCCCCTTCTAAAAAATGATAAAATATGTAAGTTTAATGATCTTTTGAGACTGGTCAAAACCTTCTAAAACAAGTTGTTTCATGCGTAGTTAAAACTTTATTTTTATTCTGAGTCGCCATTTTTAAGCTTTTTGAGCTTTTTAACAGAAAGGCCTGTTACTTCTGAAATGAAGCTTAAATCAGCTGATTTCTTCAGCATGTTTAAAATAAGTTCCTGCCTGCCTTTTTCCATACCTTTTTCCATACCCTGCCTTATGCCTTGCCTTATTCCTTCCTGACGGCCTTCTTCTTTTATATGTTCTTTGATGTTCATATATCCTCCTTTTGAAAATATACCTTCTTTAACTGCCGAATGCTCCAAACTCTCCCATAAAGCTTTACTCATATTTGGCACAACAGACCACAAATAATCTCCCAGACTAAGCACAAAACTGTCGCCCCGGTCCCCCGTCCATGTGTCAAACAGCGAGATAAGCTGTTTTAACTCCTTCTCATCGGCTTTTAAACTCCAAGCCTTCCTTAAAGCGTTTAAAAAACCACGGCTTTTAAAGTGTCTATTCTCAACAGCCTTGGCCACCGCCGGAGTATGTGTATCCAGCACCCTCAGACCAAAGTTTAACATATCTTTTTGCAAGGACAAAGGAATTTTAGCAAAATCAGCCCCCCAAAGCCCTTTTTGAAAAGACTTTTCCCACTTCCAAGGTTTTTGGCCATTGTACACCAGCACCACCAAAGTGGGCCAAGCCAAGCCTAATTCCTCCAAACTCTTGCTTGTAATCAAAGTTTGATATTTAAGCATCTGATCAAAAGTTTTATAACTGTATTGTGATTTGTGCTCCAAGAGCAGGCAAATTCTAAAGCGAAGTTTCTTATGGTCTTTTAGGGCTACAGAAAACACGGCATCGGTTCTTAAATCTTGAAAAGTGTCTTTTTCAGCCTTTAGAGTGCTCCAGTCAAAGCAGGCTTGTTCTTTTTTGGAAAAGATGAGCCTAAAAAGCTCTTCGGCAAAGCGTGGGCTTGAAAAAGCGTACTTGAAAAGCAAGTCAAAATGGTTGTGTATTTTAAGCTTTTTTTCTTTTGGTTTTTGAGTCATCAAGCCTCTTTTTTGTTTAGAAGAGAATAAGTGAAATTTCGATCTTACAACTTAAAGGACAAATGTCAAAAACTTTTTTCGTAAATCGGAAAAGCCGGATAACAAGCTTTTTCGCTGTTTTTTGTTACTATTTCTTTGTAAAATTTACAGTCCTAACAAATAAAGCTTGTCGGGTTTGTGCTTTTTAGGTATTAAGTCCGGTACAATGAAGTTTATCTTTATACTTTTTGCCTGTTTGTTTGCTCACAGCCAAGCCTTTGCTCAAACAAACGATCCTTTAACACCTGAAAGAACAACTTATTATATGTGCGGGACTGATCAAGTTTTAAAAGGTAAAAGAACAATGGAGATGTTGCCCGCAAAAATTTATCCGAGTTTATGCTCCCGGCAGGCTTTGGCTGTAAATATTATTGGAAAGATAACATTTGCAATTTTACAGACTATGACTTTAAGACTTTTATTCAGCCTTTTGGGTATCCACAAAGTTGGGGGGACTTTAAGCGCGAAATGGAAATGAGAAGAAAAGAAGGAGGGGGGGAGATGTGGAAGAGGCCGTGGTGTAAAGTACCACCCGGCTATTATTGCCCTTAAGGATATAAAATGAAATACATAATAACTTTTATTTTTTTATTTTTGTCTGTGTCTTGCAAAGACTGCATAAAAGTCGATCCTTCCACCTCTTACGACAGAAGATGTAAAAAACTTCAAGATAAAGCAATCAAAAAAGGAAGAGAAACTGGAGTGTGCTATCAACCTCCCGAAGACGCGCCTCCAATAACTGCGCGCGAAGCCAGACGACTTGACCCGGATCCAAAAGCTTGCAAAGCTTTAATTGAAGAATTAAGGAAAAAGTGTGATGCTTTACCTCCTGCCGGTCCCGGTGATATAGTATATACAAGCGGTTCAGCTTTTTATAAAAGTGGCAGACCTATCTGTCCCCCTTCTAAAAAATGATAAAATATGTAAGTTTAATGATCTTTTGAGACTGGTCAAAACCTTCTAAAACAAGCTGTTTCATGCGTAGTTAAAGGGTGTATTATGGTTTTTTCAATTCCAATAAACCACTAAAAGAAAGGAAGGAGCCAGCCTAAATGGCTGAATTTTCCCTGTAGAGTCGGGTCTTTTCAGCTGTGTTCAGCCCATGAGAGGCACGACGCGCGCCCGGGGGCGACAAAACATGGTGAAAAATTAAGTGGGCATGCTAAGGTGCGACGCGTGCGGGGGCGATTGGCGAAAAAGTCTGAATTATGACGGAAACTGGCCTTTTTATTTCTTTTGCCTTCCTAAAACCTTGAAACAAAGGCTTTTTCAGCCCTCCGGGTGTGGCTTTAGGCTTGAACATTGACATTTTTTGCCACTTATTTTATTATACAAAAAACCTCAAAGAGGTGGAGGTTTTATTCAGTAAAATGCTTGTGTAGATATATTTGCTCAGTTTTAAGGAAACACTGTATCTATAATAAAATAAGGGACGGTAAAATGGCGCAGGCAGATCTGTTAGTTGAGCTGATAAAAAGCGCCAGTGATGGTGATCAAATCGCTTTTCGTAAAATCTCTGAAGCTCTAATTCAAGAAGAAAGAAACAAGGGCCACAGAATACTTGCGGAGCGTTTGATTAAAGCTTTGCGACCTAATGGTTCCATTAGCCCTCATACTTTTAAAAAAACTGAACATAATAATACCCACAAAAATTTTATTTTTGAAATAAAACCGGAAAGGAATTTAGACAGTTTGGTTTTAACACAAAAAATCCACAATCAAATTAAAGAAGTAGTTGAAGAGCAACATAGATCAGAGTTATTACATTCACATAATGTATCTCCAAGAAATCGTTTGTTATTTGCAGGCCCCCCCGGCAACGGAAAAACCACTTTGGCTGAAGCTCTGGCTTATGAATTAATGTATCCTTTGTTTGTTGTCAGATATGAAAATTTGGTCGGCAGTTATTTAGGAGAAACTTCCGGCAGGTTAAAACATCTTATGGATTATGCCAAAACTCAAAGATGCGTTTTATTTTTTGATGAATTTGAAACTCTTGGAAAAGAGCGTGGGGACACTCATGAAACAGGAGAGATTAAGCGGGTTGTAAGCTCTTTACTTTTGCAGATTGACAGTGTGCCGGATTATGTTGTTGTAGTGACTGCAAGCAATCATCCTGAATTACTGGACAAGGCGGTATGGCGCAGGTTTCAAGTAAGGGTTGAATTAAATACTCCCACACAAAAACAGTTGTCGCAACTGATTCAAGCTATCAGCCGGCGTTGTAAAATAGATTTTGGATACACACCAAACACTTTGGCGAAATCCATAGCAGGAACCAGTTTTTCTGAAGCAGAGGATTTTTGTTTGGATATTGTTCGGCGAACTATTCTGGAAAAACAAACAAAAAATACAGCAACTATCACTAAAAACAAACTGGAGGAATGGCGAAGTCGCTTAAATCCTCCAAAGAACAATAAAAGTTAAGAGAAGCATATTATGTCAAAACTTCTGCCTCTCTTGATATTTCCCAAAGCAAAATCTATCAGCCCACCAAAAAAATCTGGATTTCCTCCTAAAAAAATTCATTTTCCGGATCATCAACGGCAAATTGAAAGATTAACTCCAAAAATTGACAGATTGAAAGCCAGTATCAGTAAAACTGTAACCGGGCTTGAGCCAGAAAAAGCATTGGTTATTGAAATTGTTGGTAGTGTTGAGAAGTTTCATCAAGCTGTGGAAAAAGTCGGTATGGAGTGGATTGGAGAATGGGATATAGATGATATAGAGGCAGATGATGATTTTTATGAGTGGAAAGAAGATGTAAAAACAAATAAAAATATAAGAACAGATAAAAAACTAAAAGGGCGACTTTTTGTCTCTTTTGTGGATCAAAAAGGACAGAGAAAACTATTGTCGTTATGGCAAAAATGGAAGAAAAAGAAATCATTTGATATAGGTGAAACAAAATGGCGGGATGTATTTGCCAAAACATACAATATTCGTGAATGGGGCATACAAGAGACCCTGCAAGAAACCGGCATGATTGACAGATGGAAAGATATAACTTATCCTATAAAGCCAGAAGAACCAATAACTTTTCAAATAGATCTTTTTTATAGAATAAATAAAAAAACTCGTAAAAACACCGAAAGAAACATTGAAAAACTATTAAAAAATATTGGTGGCAAAACAATTAGTCCTTTTATTAATATGCCGGATATTGCTTTTCATGCCGTTAAAGTAGAGCTTCCTGCTAAAAAAATAAAAGACCTATTGCAACAAATCAAATCAAAAAATCAATCAGAATTGAATATTGACTTGTTTAAAATTCCGGGTATTATGTACTTTCGCCCCACAGGGCAATCTATTGCAGTTTCTGAGCAGGATACAACAAGTGAAAAAGCAAAATTTCCAGAAGAAAAGCCAACATTACCGCCAATAGCGGCAATATTGGATGGCGCTCCCCAAGTAAAACACGACGCCTTAAATGGCAGGGTTTTACTGGATGATCCCGATAATTTATCCGCTGAATATCAACCGGGGGAGCGAAGGCATGGCACCTCTATGGCCTCTTTAGTGATACATGGGGATTTGTCAGATCAAAACTCAGTTCCTTTATCAAGTGAAGTTTATTATCTGCCTGTTATGCAACCAAATCCAAAGGCAAGAAATGTTGGATATTTTGAAGAATATTTTCCAGATCATATATTTTTTGAAGATCGAATTGAGCGAGCCGTCCGCCGTATACTTGAAAAGGAAGGCAATATTCCTGCTCAAGCCCCAACAGTAAAAATCATCAACCTTTCAATAGGAGATCCAGAGCGACCGTTTATTCATACTCTCAGCCCTTTGGCAAGATTGTTGGATTATCTTTCTTTTAAATACCGAGTGTTATTTTGTGTGAGTGTAGGAAATTTCGCTGACAATATTAATTTAGAAATACCAGTTAAAAAATTTATAAAATTGCCGGAAGCTGAAAAAAAGAAACTGTTATTAAAAGCTATTAAAAATCAACTGTCTGAAAGGCGATTGCTATCTCCTGCTGAGTCTTTAAATTCATTAGCTATTGGAGCTTTGCATTCTGATCAATCAGGGGATTATAATATTGGAGGTCGTATTGATTTGATTCCTAATGGGGATCACTTTTTCAGCCCTGTATCTCGTCTTGGGTACGGCTTTCAACGCTCAGTTAAGCCAGAGATTTTGTTTCCCGGGGGCCGTCAGCTTTATAATGCAAATAAAGCTAATGGTGATGCAACAAATTGCTCTATTGCGGGCAGTTATCAAAAGCCAGGACAACAAACAGCTGGGGACAGCTCTCAACCTGGAGAAACTTCAAAAGTGATTTGTATACGAGGAACAAGCAATGCTACAGCCTTGGCAACGCGAAGTGGAGTACGGATTTACGAAATGCTGTCTTATTTGAATAAAAAAGAAAAGCATAATCCGATACCAGATAATTTAATGGCAGTACTTATTAAAACTTTGTTGGTTCATAGCGCCGAACAAAATGACTCTGTAGTTCAAGAGATTATTCAATCTCTTGAAATTTTCGGGAGGAAAAAAGAAATACTGTCTCGTTATATTGGCTATGGGAATGCTAACATTGATCGGGTGTTAAGTTGTACCGAACAAAGAGGAACTGTTATTGGGTTTGGAGAGATTGAAGCCAGTAAAGCCCATGAGTATAATTTTCCACTGCCAGGTGGTTTATTCGGTCAAAATGTTGAAAGAAAGATGCTGGTTACATTGGCTTGGTTTTCTCCTATCAATCCAAGGTATCGCAAATTAAGGGAGGCAAAACTGGAAGTAAACCCTTCTGAAAAATGGAAAGATATACCTTTGAGGTTAAAAAGAAAGGACTCTGATTTTCGTCAAGCTCTTCGTGGTACTGTTCAGCATGAAGTTTTTGACAGGGTAAGAAACAAAACTGATTCATACGAAGAAGAGAGTAAAATTTCATTACAAATAACATGCAAAGCCGATGCAACAGAATCTTTGGAGGATAAAATCCCTTATGGGTTAGCTGTAACTCTTGAAATAGAAGAAGGTGTTAATATTCCAGTCTATCAACAAATCCGCCAAAAACTCAAAACACCAATTCCAGTTGAACCAAAATAATTATGGTTCACCGGCAAAAGGTGATTTATGGCTTGGCATTATTCAAAAAGCTGTTTTGAGTATGTTACACAGCTTGAAAAGAAGACAAACAGGAAGATTGCTCTTGTTTTTGCACACAATTATAGGGAGCTTGTGCTCACGAAGGCCCAAAGAGAGGAATATCAAGCCCTTTACGGGGAGCAGGTAAAAGCCTCAAAACAGCGTGTCCGGGTACTCGGAAAAGCCGGATAACAAGCTTTTTCGCTGTTTTTTTGTCTCATAATGAGAATTTTACATTTTTTTTTATTTTTTTCTTTAGTTTTCCTCGGAATGCCCGATACAATCAGGTTTATTGTTAATAAAGTGGGTGGGGTGTTTATTTGTTTCAGCTCCACCCTCTTTTTCTGAAAGGCGGTGAATTATGGAAAAAGAATCCATAGATGAGAGTATTCTAAAAGAAAAAATAGAATTATGGCTTTGTTCTCAATGTTGGGATAGTGATATGGATGTATCGAGTACAATCGCGGAGACAAACGGAATTTACAACGAGGTTGATTGTGAGAGTATTAAAATTAAACCCAGCGAAAAAGATAAACAAGTGTGCTTTGATGCAAAAGTATCCCTTAGGGGGGAGGCAAGAAAGGATGATGTTTCTTGGCTTGGGGAAGTTATTGATATTTATGTATCTGGTGTGATTAACTTAACATTTGAACATAAAATAAAAACCTGTCAAATCAGATAGCAACTAATAGACTAAGAATGACAAAGACATTGATAAAGCGTGACCGGTTTAAGCTGGTCCTGAAAGGCGGTAAAGTATGGAAAAAAACATGGATAAAGAGAAGGTCAAAGAATGGAAAAAAGCTGGTGTTTTTGTCGGTGGTGGTACTGTGGTCGGTGCAGTAAAAGGTGGGTCTATAGGAATAGCCGCTTTTGGCGGTGCTGTCGGTGTTCCTTTATTTGCTGTGGGTGCTTTGGGCGGGCTTGCCTGTTATGGAGCTTATAAGCTTATTTCAAAAGATAAAAAGAAGATATAAAGGCAGTGAAGTATGGAAAAAGACAAAGAAGGCTGGAAAAAGGAGGGAGAAATAAAAAGTGGTAAAGCACTTATTAACCAATAAATGCTTTGATAGAAAAATATAAAACCCTGTGGAAAGTTAAAGATAATGAATTTGACGATAATAGTGACACAGAGGATCTAAGAAAACAAATAAAAGCTATTTTGAGAAAACATTTGATGAGATATTAAAAAAAGTTTGAAAGTTTGCGTGAAAAAGAAGAAGATGAAATAAACAGAAAAATAGGAGAGGGAAAAACAAGACCAATAATCCGGGGAATATAAAAAAGTGGGATGAATTATGGGGCACAATCATGATCTTGTTATAAATAGGCTTAAGGGTATTGTTGGTCAGCTGTTGGCACGATATAATATTCCAACTGATTCTCCAGAGGGTAACCAAATATATCAAAAAGCTTACGATGATGCTATGGATCTTTGCGTATCAAAAGATTATGATGTTTTTAATTCTAAAGATGAGATGAAATTAACAAAAGAATTAAGAGATCTTTTTGAAAAGCAGTTTCAGATTTATGGACAAAGAAATTATTAGGATCGATCAGCTTAAATTGGTTGTGATTTTTAAAAATAAGTGTATAAAAATCGATGTTAGATCAAAAAATTATTCAAAGAATTATAAAATTGAGAGAGGAACTCTGTGTTCTTTTGGAATCAATGCATCCGGTTGAAGTTTTGAAACGAGCCTATTGTGAAAATATTGATCAGTGCTTGGGAAAAGAATCAGAATCTCAAATTGGAAGAAATGAAATAAATAGTTATTATGCTATTGAGTATTTACAAAGTCTTTTTATTTCTATTGATATAAAAGAAACTTTGAACCCACCCATAAATGAAAAGAGGTGGAGGAAAATTAAGCAAAAAGTCTATCAGATATACGATAGTTGTAGTTCTCCTTTTCTTATAAATCAAGACAGTCAAAAATTATCACAGAAAGAAAAAAAATTGTTTTATAAAATTTTAAGTTCTTGGGTTGGAATCAGAGGAAATCGATATACAATCCATGAGCGAGAACATTTAATTAGTTTATTAAAACCTCATAACGAAATACTGAAAAGATTATATAATGTAACAACACAAGATATATCAAAAGGGATTAAAGAAATTCATTTAACAGTTAGCCGTGCTCCTGTAATTTTAAGAGAATCTTACGAATCAAAAATCAAGTTCAAAGCTTTTTCAGATAAAATAAAATCTAAAAATCTTTCAACAGAAAAAAAAGAAGAATTATTAAGGGATGAAATCAATAATTTGAAACTGGAGGAAAAAATCTATAAAGAAAACTTGGACGTTGAAAAAATAACAAATTGGCCGATTAAGTTCATTAAAAAATTTTCTGCTACGCCTGGAAGCAATAAATTATTTATAACAACAGGAAAATACCCGGGGACTCCTCTTCAATTGTTGCCTATTGTAAAAAAGCCTTTTTTAGAATACGATTCGAGGTTTCATTTGTTTTGCTACTACAGTTTAAATGATTATTTTTATCGAAATATTCAATCGGCTATTTTAGAAGACATGCCTGATTATTCAGAGACATGGAATAAGAAGCAGAAAGAAGTATCAGAGCAAATGCCTTTTGAAATATTTGAAAAAATTATTGATCCCTATAGAAAAACTGAGGTTATTTACAAAAAACAAAAAAGATCTAAAATAAAACAGATTAAAAATTTTAAATATAAAATTGAAAGCTATTCAAAGGGGAAATGCTGGTTTGAGTGTGACGGAATCATTTTATTTGAAAAATGGCTTTTTGTTATTGAAGTAAAAGCCGGGAAGATTTGTTATCAATCTCCAGCTGAGGATATTGATTCGCATTTTAAAACTATCAAAAAATTGTTAACGGAACCGGCAAAACAAGGGAGAAGGTTGATTGATGTTGTGAAACATAACCATTCTCTTGATATTTATGACAGCAAAGGAAAGTCTATTATAGGTAAAATATCTGTAAATGATTTCAGTCAATCTCTTGTTTGGGCTGTTTCTTTGGAGCAGTTGACGGATATTGCCTCTCAGATGCAACAATTTAAAGCATTAGATCTTGAATATCAAGGAGAACCTGTAATATGTATATCTATTGATGATTTGAGAACTTATAGGGATTTATCTAATGGCGTTATTGAATTTTTTCATTTTCTCACAGAGAGAAAGAAAGCCTTTTATAACCCAAAGCTCACTTTAGATGATGAATTGGATCATTTTGGAATGTATTTAAAGCACAATCAATATCACGATATAACAGAAAATTTTCCAAAGGCACATCTTAATAGTTTTATAGGATACAGAGATGAACTTGATAAGTATCTTCAATTATCTTTTGTAGATCCTGAAAGAAAAATTGAAAAACCTAAACAGAAAATTCCACAATTTTTAAAAGATATTCTAATGGATTTAGAAGTTAAAAGAAAACCCGGATTTGTCAGAACAGGCTTAGTTTTTTATTCTCTTTCTGGTGAAGACAAGGATAAAACAAATAAGAGTTTTTTAGATTTTTTAGACTTACAAAGGAAACAAAGAAGAATTAGGCCGTCTGTTTTTTTATTGAATGATGTTAGCATTTCTCTTATTATGAGAATACCGGACATCCAGCCTAATTTTTTCCCTAAAGATTATGCTATAAAAAATATGTTTATTCAGGAAAAAGAAGAATGTTTGCTTTTAGATATTTTTTTGGATGAGAAAAATAAAATAAAAGATGTATCTTTTGAATGGATTAAAAGAGAGAATCTTAATGAGGAAGAAGTGAGACAATATAAAGAAAAAGCAAAACAATTGGCTGAATTTAGGTTTTATAATCAGATGAAATATCGTGATAAAAAGAAGGTTGGAAGAAACGAAAAATGTCTTTGTGGCAGTGGGAAAAAATATAAAAAATGTCATGGTTTAAGAATATAACCTTTTTGTTCGGCTTCTTTATATAAGTTTTCCAAAATGGCAGAGCATTTTCTTTTAGAAGTCATAAAGTGATCCCTAATTCATTTTAAGTCATTGTAGGTTTCCACTTTAGAAGGCTTCCGATTGAGCAACACTGCACCGGAACCGGCAAAAGGATCACAGTAATGGTGACATTCCGGCAACAGCGGAAGAAGCCAGCCCAAATGGCTGAATTTTCCCTTTAGAGCCGGGTCTTTTCAGCTGTGTTCAGCCCATGAGGGGCGACCGGCGAAAGAGTTTGAAAAATCCCCGGATAACAAGCTTTTTATTTGTTTTTTTGTCTCATAATGAGAATTTTTCTTTTTTTTTATTTTTTTCTTTACTTTTCCCCGAAATGCCCGATAATTAAAAAATAAAGGTGGTGCACTATGGGTGAAAAAAAAGTTTTGATAAGAAAATCCATGCCAACTGAGATAGAAAAGCTGTATTATACACCAAAGCAAAACCCCTCGCCGGGACACAACGGGTTTCCCTCGCAACAGCCGGGGTTTTCCCATGAAAATCCCGTTTATCATCATCATCCCCCGCATGCCGGTTTTTCGCATCAGGGCAATACTGTTTATGTCGTCGAGCAAAAGGGAAAAGGAAACGCCATTGACCACTTCAATAGCTTTTCCAGTTTTTTCTTTAGTGGCTTAAAATTTATGTTTGCCTGTTTTATGCTTTTATTTACTTTTGCGTTTATTTACGCGTGCGGTGAAATGGGAAAAGAAAATAATACTGTAAATAATAGCTGGAGTGAGTACAAAGAGCATCAGCGGGCTATAGAAAGGCAAAAAATAAAACGGAATTTATAAGAAAAGGTGAGCCGGAGCGAAGATCCGGTAAAAGGCCAAACAAGGCAGGATATAAAGGCCCGCGTGGCAGACTACTAAAGCCGACCGGCCATAAGAAAAAAGCAAAGAAAAACCATGCTTAACAGGTATTATGCCCTGATCATACTACAGGATCTTGAACGGCTTGCAAGGGGTTAAGTGTTCCGCCGGGCACACCGAAAAGGGTATATATGAAAAGCTTAAAAAATTCTTTGAGGTTCAATCTCTATGAAAAGCCTTATAAAATTTTTTATCATTGTACCGGTCGGTTTTTTTATACTGGTTGCGTTAAAAATATCTTATGAGTTTATCTCAACACAATATCACTTTTACAAAGAAGACAGTAAAGCGTCTTTTTTCAATATGAAAAACAATCAGCTCTGCAATAGCATACTGGAAAAATACAAGCCTTTATCAAAACTTCCCCCGCGTGAAACCTATTGGGAAATACCGGGGTTGTTTATGGATGGTTTTTCTAATGCTTGCTGGAATAAGTCAAAAGCTTGTTGGGACGCTGTATATAAAATGATTTGGGCACAAAGCGACTTATACGAGCTGATTCCTTTAGACGAATTTAATAATCCAGACTATTTCACCAAATGGTCCTATGCTGATCGATCGATATATGAAGAGAAAAGATATAACGCTGATACGAAACTGTTTAATGCGAAAAAAGCTTTTCAAAATGATTGTAAAAGGACCTTATTATCAAGACTTCTAGATAAATTTAGATAATAAAGATGCTTTTTTAGTTTTAAGGTGTGTTATTATACATTATATCCTAAATAAGGAGTCCGCTATGGACTTTAAAAGTATGTCTGATAATGAATTGCAAAGCTATATTGACAAACACTTTTTTATGAAAAACAAAGACGGGGATGACATGGTGAATAGAAAAATTAAGCCTGCTTTTGACGAAAAAAACCGGCGGAAAAATGCCGATGTTTGGAGTCTTGATTAGATTTTTTTTAAGAAAGGCGGTGAATTATAGACGAGGAAACAAGCTATTTTAAAGATAAATAGAAACTTGAAAGCCCTTGTGAATTTACAGAGTATTGAAATAACAGAGCAAAAGGTTGATGTTTTTACAAAACAAATAAACAATCGTATTTGCCCTGACTTAGAAAAAGCCGGGAATAAAAATTGGTAGGGGCTGAAGGACTCGAACCTTCGATCCCCCGGTTATGAGCCGGATGCTTTAACCAACTAAGCTAAGCCCCCAAACTACCTAAGCAAAAAGCATAAAATCCTTAATGGATTTTATGCCCTGTGCCCATTGCTCCTCTTAGTCGCAATCGTCACAGGGAACTTATATCTAAAGCCTAATAAGAGCAAATGCTCTAACCAATAAAGCTAAGCCCCCACACTACCTAAGCCCGACTGTTTAGACTCTTTTGATAGTTTGCCAGAGTTTGTGTAAGCCTCCAAGTAATTTGTGTCGGCAGTTTTCGTAGTGGTAAAGGGGTGGTTTTGAAAACTGGTGGTTGAGATCTGTTATTTTGCTCCACTCTTTTTCGGAAATGGCGTTTATGTCCCATTCCTCATAGCCCTTGCCGTCCCGGTAACGGCGGACTGTGAGGTTTTGCACGATTTTATGCCCTTTACAGTGGGTGGCGGGGTTTTTCTTTATTTCTTGCATGTTATCACAGTGTACTGTGCCCTGGGATTCCACAGTTAAAAAACCGTCCCACTTGACGATGATTTTTTTTACCCAAGAAGCCTTGGCGGTGTAAGTGGGGTAAGAACCTATGTCTACAGTTTTCAGCAAAGGATCAAAACTGAAAAAAAGCCCCTGTTTGCTGTCGCCCTTTGTGCAGAGCATGGAATCACAACCCGCTAAGAAAGGAAGACAAAACAAAAGTAAATAAAAATACTTTATAGGAAAAATTTGTTTTTTAACTGGATTCCCGCGTGCGCGGGAATGACGAGCTACGCGGGAATGATGAGCTACGCGGGAATGACGAGCTACGAGGGGGTGAAGAGCTACGGGGGAATGACGAATTTTTAATTGGATTCCCGCGTGCGCGGGAATGACAAGTTTTTCTAACTGGTGTGGCAATGGGAATTACTCCTCCGTGTCTGCGTCCATTTCTCTGTCTGTGGCTACAAAAGTTTTCAGCCTGTCGGACCGGCTGGGGTGCCTGAGTTTGCGCAAAGCTTTTGCTTCGATTTGACGGATGCGCTCCCGCGTGACATTAAAGTCCTGCCCCACTTCCTCTAAGGTGTGGTCGCTTTCTTCGCCGATTCCAAAGCGCATTCTGAGCACCCGCTCCTCCCGCGGGGTGAGCGTGGAAAGCACTCTTCTGGTTTGCTCTATCAAGTTCAAATTCACAATGGCGGAAGAAGGGTTGATGACATTTTTGTCTTCTATAAAATCCCCCAAGTGGGAATCTTCCTCCTCCCCCAAAGGGGTGTCCAGACTGATAGGCTCTTTGGCGATCCTTAATACTTTTCTTACTTTATCCACCGGCAGTTCCATTTTTTGGGCTATTTCTTTGGGAGTAGGCTCACGGCCCAGCTCCTGAATAAGGTATCGGGAAGTTCGTATCAGTTTGTTAATGGTTTCGATCATGTGGACGGGAATCCGAATGGTGCGCGCCTGATCCGCAATGGCTCTTGTAATGGCCTGACGGATCCACCAAGTGGCGTAAGTGGAAAATTTGTAGCCCCTGCGGTATTCAAACTTGTCCACCGCCTTCATCAGGCCCATATTGCCTTCTTGAATCAGATCTAAAAACTGCAAACCCCTGTTGGTGTATTTTTTTGCAATAGAGACCACCAAGCGCAAATTAGCTCTTACTAACTTGGACTTGGCTTTATCCGCCTTGCGCTCCCCTTCCCAGATGGCGGTGCAGGTTTTTTTAATCCACTCGTAGTCCATCCAAGTTTCTTTATGAAGGCGATTAAGGCGATTTCGCGCATCTTCCGCGCTTAGGTAAAAATCCCTAAATTTTTCAAAGTTCAGGCCGGTTTCCCGCTGAATGCGATGCGCCTGCCGGTCGCTTTCGTACATCATCAGGTAGGTTTTTTTTAAGTGTGCAAAATCTTTTGAAAAAGTTTTTTCCACAGAAGACCGCACTCTTTTTTTTAGTTCTTCCATTCGACTTAAGAGATTATAAAACTTAATGACTATGCGGTTGATAATTTTTCGGTTAAAATTAATATTTTTAAACTCTTTCATTAATTCATCGTTGGCTTTAATAAGCTGTGACTCTGATTTTTGTAGATCCGGTGTTTTGTCTCGAATATTCAGAAAATATTTTTTTGCTGTTTTTTGATACTTTTGCACATTGCCAATCAGCTCATCAATTTTTTCTTCGTACTCCCGCTCATTGTAACGATGCTCTTCGTCCTCCAAACCGCGAAAAATAGCCTTGACCTTGATTCTTCCGCGCTTAAGGTGCTCTCCAAGGCGAATCACCTCTCCGGTTCCTATGGGGCACATTAAAATTGCGCGGATAATATGCCGCTCGCCGGTTTCGATACGGCGGGCAATGTCAACTTCCCCTTCCCGGTCCAATAAAGAAACACCGCCCATTTTTCTTAAATAAAGGCGCACCGGATCGTTGTTTCTGTAACCTTTTAATTCTCCCTCTTCTTTATCCTCTTCTTCGGCAAATAAAGATCTTTCTTCAGGCAAGGCGCCGTTTTTTCTCCCGTCAGGAGAGGAAGATTTTATTTCTATGTTCTTTTTTTCCAAAAGGTGCATCATTTGATCCAAAGCTTTTGCGTCTGTCAGATCGGGATCCATGCGCTCGTTCATTTCGTTAATGTGCAGAATATTGTTGTTTTTTTCGGCCAGAGCGATAAGATTTTCCAGCTCTTTTTTCATCAAGTTCATTTGATGAACAGAAGCGGGGGACCGGGGGTTTGCCCTTTCGTTTTGTGGTTTAAAGCCTGTGGTTTTGTTTTTCATATTTCTTGTTCCGTATTGCTTTTAGTCCATTCCGCTATTTTCAGCAAATACTTTTCGGGGTTTTCTCCGTCCAGCCGCATTCGGGCCGTAATGCCTTTTAAGTTTAGTTGCTTTCTATCCTCTTCGACTTTATGAACGCAATCCTGAATAAAAATTTTTGCTTTTTTTGGAGACAGGCAGGTTAAGGAGGGGTATTTGTCCCTGTTCAGCTCGCGCGGGTCGCGCAGGTAAGCGGATAAAGCCTGTGTCAGTGGCTCAAGGCGCTTTGCAGAACCCGCGCCAAGCTCCTGCATCAGTTTAAACATGCGGATAATCCCGCTGTGGCTCAAATATTCCATAACCCCGGAGTTTTTGATTTCCGCGTAATAATCGGGGTTTTCCAAAGACAGTATTAAAAGAGAAAGCTCCGCTTTGGGAGCGGAAACAAGAGACAGTTTTTCTTCTTGTTCCTCCAAGGTTTTTTGTTTTCCCGGATCTAAAGGAGCCCGCCCGCCCGGGCTAAGCGGCGACTGTGCCAGCGAAAAAGGGCCTGTGTTTTCCCTTTCTTGATGAGGAAAACCAGCCGGCCTGCGGTGGCGGTAAGATCTTTCTGCTTTTAAAGCTTTACTTAGGGCGCTACGGGCCACTTGCTCGTCGAAGCCGAAGCTGTCTAAAAACCGATTGATGTAATAGCTTTTTAACTCCGGGTTTTTTATCCGCGCCAAAATCCCGGCCATTTTCTGGATAAGCGACAAACGATCCACCCCGACAGGGTGTTTTTTCAGCTCCTCTAAAAACAAGTATAAAAAAAGGTCTTTTGCGGAATCCATTTTTTTTCGTAAAAGTTCAGCCCCTTCCGCGCGGATAAAAGAGTCGGGATCTTGGCCTTCTTTTAGTTTCAGCATTTTGGGGGCCGGCCCGGCGGAAAGCAATACCCCAAGGCTTCTTATCATGGCTTTTTGGCCGGCTTGGTCTCCGTCAAAAAATAAAATCACCTGCCCCGCCTGAAGGGCAAGCAGGCGCGCGTGCTCCTCGGTTAAAGCTGTGCCCAAGGTGGCTGTCACATTGCGAACCCCCCTTTGGTAAAGGCTTAAATAATCTGTATAGCCCTCCACCACCAAGACTTTTCCGGATTCACGGATAAAACCCGCGCTTTTTTGCAGGCCGTAAAAATTTCGGCCTTTATGAAACACCAAAGAGTCGGGGCTGTTAATGTACTTGGGTTGATCGCTTTCTTTGGTTAAAATTCTGCCTCCAAAACCCAAAACATCCCGGCCGTTTTTTGCGAACACAGGAAAGATCAAACGCCCGCGAAACAAATCGTAACAGTGATCCTTCTTTCTTTTTATCAGGCCCAATTCTTCTGCAAGGCTTAGGTTCGCGTTTTGTTTTTTCAGGTAAGAAAGAAGTTTGTCCCAAGCCTCAGGGGCACAGCCTAACTGAAATGTTTTTATTGTCTCTTCTGAAAACTCCCTTTCGTGAAGGTATTTTTTTACCAAGTGAGAGGCCGGTAAGTTTTGTAAGTTGTCTTGGTAAAAATCACAGGCTAAGCGGTTGATTTCCAAAAGGCTTTTCCATTTTTCGTATTTTTGGTCCTCTTTTTCTTCGCTTTGCGGAAGGGGCAGACCGGCTCTTCGGGCCAAGAACTTTACCGCCTCCATAAAATGCAGACCCTTTTGGACTTGAAGGTAAGTAAAAATGTTTCCGGATTCCCCACAGCCAAAGCAATGATAAACTTGTTTGTCCGGGGAGAGGGAAAAACTGGGGGTTTTTTCGTTATGAGCGGGAAAAGGGCAAAGCCCCATGTAACGGGACCCCACAGGCTTTAAAAAGGTGTCGTCGCCGATAATATCCGCAATATCGTTGGCGAGTCTGACCTGTTCTATAAACTCCGGAGCAAATCTCCTCATATACCCTGCAATCTTTCTTTTACCAGCTGAGCCAGCCTGCGGCCGTCCGCCATGCCTTTTGCCCGCACTTGGGCTGATTTTATTACCCGGCCCATGTCTTTTAAACCGGCGGGTTTCAGCTCTTCTACAGCTGTAGTTATGATAGCTTTTAATTCCTCTTCGGAAAGGGCTTTGGGCAAATACGATTTAATGAGGTTAAGCCGGGTTTTTTGTTCTTGAGCCTGCTCTGTCCTGCCCGCTTTTTCGTATTGCTCCAAACTTTCTTCGTACTGCTTGATTTGCTTTTTCAAAACAGAGGTCATTTGAGCGTCATTTAGCTCTGTTTTTAATTCAATTTCCCGGTTTCGGCATTCTGCGTAGGCCAGTTTTAAAGCTCCAAGTGCAGACATATCCTTGGCCTTCATGGCGGATTTCATGTCCGTAAGAAGGCGGTTTCTTAAAGATGTATCGGGTTTCATTACTTAAGCTCCAGTTTAATTTTCCGGTTTTTCTGTCCCTTATAAGGGGGATAATCCTTTAAAGTGCGCTAAATTTCTCGGTTTAAGCTCCATACTTTTTGCTTTTTTTTAATGATCTTCTTCGGGCGTTGAGCGCCTTTTTCTTTCTGCAAACGCTGGGTTTTTCGTAAAACTCCCGCTTTTTGATCTCAGAAAGAATCCCGAATTTTTCGCAGGATTTTTTAAAGCGACGGAGAGCCTGCTCAAAATGTTCTCCTTCGCGTATTTTTATACGAGGCAAAGTAATTTCACCACCCTTTTGTTTTATAAAGGCTTTTATTGGACTTTGTGACGGAGACCGATAAAAGTTCAAAAAAGGCACAATTTGCTTTACAAGTTTTTACTTGATAGCAAATAATATCGGCGAAAACAAGCCTTTGTTTCTTCTGTCATTCCCGCTTTAAGCGGGAATCCAGTCAAAATAACAGACTTTTTCACGCCCAACAAAGTTATTGTGAAAGGTTTTCCATTTTTTACCCAGCAAGCCTTGACTCGTAACAGATAATACTTCCAAAAACAAGCCTTTATTGTATTCTTTTTCGTCAGAATCCTCCGAATTTAAAGGTTTTTTGTGGAAAATCGTTTTAAGAGGATGTCCTTAGTGGGGCATTAAAACACCATTTTTAGGGCATTTTTCCCCTAAAAACGGCTTATTTTGTTGTTTTTCCAAATCTGTGCTTAAAAAGAGGCTAAAATCTGTTTTTTAGTAAGAACTATGATATTTTTTAAGCTTTTAAGCCCTTTCTATGGCTTTTTTTGGGAGCGGATCAAAAACTCTAATTTCAGACTCGGGAGTATCGGGCATGCGGGAAACCAATAAAAATTTGATAAGATTACATTTTTATTGGTAAAGTCATTGTTCTATATTCTTTTTTAGAAAATGGCCTAAGCTATGAAAATCACAGAGTATCACGCCAAATATTACGCCCATGAGCTGACAAAACGCTGTCCTTCCGGGGATATTGAAGGTCTTATTTCCACCCTCATGTCTGCTCAGGTGGATTTGAACCCTCACCAAGTGGATGCCACTTTGTTTGCTTTTAAGTCCCCTTTATCAAAATGAGGTAAAAATGAAAAATATAAAACAAAAGCCGGAAAAATTAAATTTACAGTCTATGAGTATCACAAAGGAACAGAAGAGAAAGTTAAAACAGCTTTTTCCTGAAGTGTTTAATGAAAAGAAAATTGACTGGAAAAAGCTGAAAACCACCTTAGGGGAACAACTGAACAGTGATTTAGAGCGGTATGACACAAGTTGGCCGGGGAAAGCCAATTGTTTTCGTATTATTCAAGAACCAAGTCTTGGGACTTTAAAACCCTGCAAAAAAGAAAGCTTGGACTGGGATAAAACATCAAATTTATTTATAGAGGGTGATAATCTGGAAGTATTAAAATTACTCCAGCAATCTTATTATGGAAAAATTAAAATGATTTATATTGATCCGCCTTATAATACGGGAAAAGACTTTGTTTATCCTGATAAGTACTCAGAAACCTTGGAAACTTATTTACAATACACAGGGCAGAAGGACAATGAGGGTAAAAAGTTTTCCACAAATCAGGAAACTGACGGCCGTTTTCATTCGAAATGGATCAACATGATGTATCCTCGTCTGTTTTTGGCAAGAAATTTATTGAGAGATGATGGAGTTATTTTTATCAGCATTGATGATAATGAAGTCACCAACTTAAGAAAAATCTGTAATGAGATTTTTGGAGAAGAAAATTTTATAAATTGTATTAATATAAAAACAAAAATTGCAGGTGTAAGTGGAAGTTATTTAGGCCAAAGTCTCCAAAAAAATATTGAGCATGTTCTTTTTTATTGTAGGGATAATTCTAAGATTACTGAGTTCAATGATATTTACGAAGAAAAAAATCTTTTTTCCTACATTCAAGAATATAGAGAAAAAGGAAAAAGTTGGAAATATACAAGGGTAATTGATTCTTTTGGTGACAAAAAATTTTATAAAAAAATTAAAGATGGAACAGGAAAAGAAATTAAAATATTTAAGCATGTAAATGTAAAATTTAATACAATAGATAACTTGATAGACAAAGAGACTTCTATGTTAAATAAAAAAAATCTTTTAAAAGAAGAAAAAGACTTATTAGAAGAGATATATTTACAATATTTTGATAAAATTTTTCGAGATACAAATGCACAAAGTTCAATTAGAAAAAGAGTAATTGATGCAACAAAATCTGAAGACGATTTTTTAAGTATTGAATACACTCCTGAATCTGGAAAAAATAAAGGAAAGATTACAACCTTATACTATAAAGGAAGAAATAAGGATTTAATAACATGGTTGAAAGATGTTTCTTTAAAAAAGAACAATACAATTATTAAAAAAGATAAAATCGGAACTTTGTGGAGCGACTTAAACTGGAATAATATTTCAAAAGAAGGAGATATTCAATATCCTAATGGCAAGAAACCAATCTTGTTGATAAAAAGAATGATAGAATTAATAGGGCTTAAAGATGATGATATTGTGATGGATTTTTTTTCAGGTTCTGGTTCTACAGCACATGCAACTATAGAGTATAATAAAGAGCATCGAAGTAGTTTGAAAACTATATCAATTCAATTACCTGAAGTGATTCAAGATTCAGATAAAATCAAGTACTATAATACTAAAGATTTAAAATGGTTAAAAACTGTTGCTGATATAGGAAAAGAGCGTATCCGCCGGGCTGTTAAAAAAATTAAAGAAGAAAACAAACAACAAAGCTTGTTCAACCAAGGCAAAAATAATTTAGACTTAGGTTTTAAAGTTTTTAAGCTGGATAAATCTAATTTTAAAATATGGAATGAACGAGTCCCAAAAAACAAGGACAGCTCAAGGCAAATTAAAATGTACCTTGAAGAGTTAATTGATAAAAAATCTACTGATGAAGATTTACTTTATGAGATTCTTATTAAAACCGGGTATACGCTGACAACCTTAATAAAAATTCTGAAAATATCTGATAAGACAGTTTATTCAATAGACAGTAATGCTCTTTTAATCTGCCTTGAAAAACAGATCACTAACAAGCTGGTTAAGGAAATAGCAAAACTTAAACCAGCCCGTGTTGTTTGTTTGGATATAGGGTTTGAAAACAATGATCAATTAAAAACCAATGCCTTTGAAACTTTTAAATCTCATGGTATAACAAATTTTAAAACGGTGTAATAAAAAGGACATTTGCAGTCATGCCGAAGAAAAAAATAAAAAAAACTCTAACTGTCAGAAAACTGACAGCTGGTTCTTACCGGAAAGCTCTTTCTGATATAAAACGGCTGATTCAACAGACCCGATATGCCTCTGCCCGTTCTGTAAATGCTATTATGACGGCCACTTACTGGGAAATTGGCCGAAGGATTGCACTGGTGGAGCAGAAAGGTAAAAAACGGGCAGGATATGGAGAAGAGTTAATAGAAAAATTATCCAAAGATTTGACTAAGAGTTGTGGGAAAGGTTTTGGTAAATCAAATTTACATAATTTTCGCCAATTTTACCTTTCTTATTCTCATATTCAAAAATTCCAGACAGTGTCTGGAAAATTCAAAAATACTAAGAAAAAGCAGACATTGTCTGACCAACTCAAGACATTTCAAAAAACGCAAACACTGTTTGTGGAATCTTCTAATCTATTAAAAACATTACAGATTCTTGGAGATCAGTTTCCTCTTTCTTGGTCAGCCTATGCTTGTTTAATGTCTGTAAAAGATAAAGAAGCCAGAAAATTCTATGAAGAAGAAGCTTTGAGGGGAGGTTGGTCTATCCGTCAATTGAAGCGGCAGATCCGCACTCAATTTTATACAAGAACTATGCTCTCCAGAAATAAAGTGGCCATGCTCACTAAAGGAGTAAAAGCTAAGCCTCAAGATAAGGTCACTCCTGAAGAAGCTATTAAAGATCCTTATGTTTTGGAGTTTCTCAATCTTAAAGATGAATACTCTGAAAATGAATTGGAAGAAGCTTTGATTCAACACCTTCAGGATTTTCTTTTAGAGTTAGGAGGAGCTTGGGCTTTTATCGGGAAACAAAAGCGATTAAGAGTGGGAAATCAATGGTTTCGTGTGGATTTAATTTTTTATCATAGAATTTTAAAATGTTTGATTATTATTGATTTGAAAGTGGATGACTTTACCCATGCAGATGCAGGACAGATGAATATGTATCTAAATTATGCAGAAAAGCACTGGACACATAAAAAAGAAAATCCGCCTGTGGGTTTAATTTTATGTGCAGGAAAAAATGATACAGTGGTTGAATACACTCTTAAAGGACTGTCTGGGAAAATTATGACAGCAGATTACATGACAAAATTGCCCAGCAAAAAATTACTTGCACAAGAAATTGAGAAGACAAAAAAATTACTTGCTCTTAAAAAAGTGCAATCTGTTTCATTTCCTGCTGTAGAGGATATATCCGGTTTTAAACAAAAAAATCAAAATACCTCTCAAAATATCAGTCCAATAAAGAAAAAAATCTATAAAAATAAAGGCTATGCCGAAAAGACACATCAACCTGTATTTCAAAAAACACGAAAATTAAAGAGTAAAAACAAACAAAAAATAAAAGATAAAGGTAAAATAAAATGAAATTTCAATTTAACCCTAATCAACAATATCAATTAAATGCTATTTCCGCTGTGAAGGATCTTTTTAAAGGACAAACTATTTCATACAATACTTTTGGAGTTACAGGAGGAAACATTGGAAACTTGCAGGAATTACCTTTATCCAAAGAGGGCTTGGAGTCACTATATGGAAATAAGCTTACTTTAAATAATGAACAAATAAATAAAAATTTAAAAGAAGTGCAGGATAAAAATCAAATCTTCTCCAAAGAGAATATAGACACCAAAGGTAAAAACTTTACTGTGGAAATGGAAACAGGCACAGGAAAAACTTATGTTTATTTAAGAACGATATTTGAATTAAACAGGCAATGCGGATTCAGCAAATTCATTATTGTAGTTCCCTCTGTAGCTATTCGGGAAGGAGTTTTAAAATCTCTGGATATAATGAAATCCCATTTTAAAAAGTTATATAACAATCTTGTTTTTGTTCCTTTTATTTATCAGTCTAAACAAACAGGTTTATTAAGAAATTTCGCCAGAGGAAATGATTTACAAATTATGATTATCAATATAGATTCTTTTAATAAAGATAAAAATATCATTCGTGAAGCGAGAGATCAAACAGGAGGAATAAAGCCTATTGAATTTATAAAAAATATAAAGCCTGTTGTAATTATTGATGAACCTCAGAATATGGAAAGTGAAAAATCTCATTCAGCTATAAAATCTTTAAATCCTCTTTGTACCTTACGGTATTCCGCAACCCATAGAAATTTATATAATCCGATATACCGTTTGGATCCTGTGCAGGCATTTCAAAAAAAGTTGGTCAAAAAAATCTCTGTCGCTTCTTTGGTCGAAGAAAATGATCCTACATCGGCTTATGTAAAAATTTTAAAGATCACAAACAAAAATGACAAGATTACCGCCCAAGTTCAGTTTTTTAAAAATACAAAAACAGGGCGGAAATTAGTAAAAAAAATTTGTAAACAAAATGATGATTTATTTGTTCATTCTGAGGAAAATCTTATTTATAAAAATGGATTTAAGGTTAATGAAATTAGCTGTAAACAGGGCAATAAGTTTGTTAGATTTTCCAATGGCTTAAAAATTGCAGAGAACCAAGAACAAGGAGGTTTTAAGAAAGAGGTAATAAAGGCTCAATTTAGAAAAACTATAGAAACCCATTTTGAAAAAGAAATACAATTAAAGAGAACAGGAATAAAAGTTTTATCTCTCTTTTTTTTGGATCGAGTGGAAAATTACAGAGTTTATAATGCAGGAGATATTTCTTTAGGAATTTACGGAAAATGGTTTGAGGAAATTTATAAAGAATTATCCGAGAAATATAAAAAAAAGTTGGATATTACGCCTGTTTCCATAGTTCATAATGGATATTTTTCCAAAGATAAAAAAGGCTGCTTTAAAAACACCAGAGGCAACACTAAAGAAGATATAAATACCTATAGCCTGATTATGAAAGAAAAAGAAAAACTGCTGGACATTAACAATCCTTTAAAATTTATTTTTACTCATTCAGCTTTAAGAGAAGGTTGGGACAACCCCAACATTTTTCAAATCTGCACATTAAATGAGACAGGTTCTGCTATTAAAAAAAGACAGGAAATTGGCAGGGGTTTAAGACTTCCTGTCAATCAAAAAGGTGAGAGAGTGCAAGATGATTTGATTAACAATTTGGTTATTGTAGCTAATGAAAGTTATGATAATTTTGTAAACAGTTTGCAAAAAGAGTTTGAAGAGGAATGTGGATTTACTTTTGGAACTTTGCCTGTTAATGCATTTGTTGGCATTACTTTTGAAAAACACGGAAAAAAACATCAAATAAATTTAGAAGAATCTAAAACAATATGGACTGAACTTAAAGAATTGTCTTATCTGTCTGCTGAGGGTATGATTAAGGAAGAATGTGCAAAAGCCATACAAAGTAATGATTTTTCAATTTCTAAAAATTTTAAAAATATCGTTAATGAGATTATTTGCACAGTGGAGGAATATCAATCAGAGCGTTATATTCGTAAATATAAAACAAAAAAACAGGCAGGGTTAAATAAAAAAACTTTGTTAGACCCTGAATTTAAAAAATTTTGGACAGCTATATCTAAAAAAACATTTTATAATGTGTGTTACGACTCAAAATATTTAATAAAAAAAGCTACAAAAGCTATTCATAATATGGAAGTTGTGCAACCGATTAAAATTTCTGTTTCTAATGTGGATATTGAATTTAAAACCAAAGGTATAAAACCGTATGTAACAAAAACACCGGATCATTATTATCTTCCTGAGAGAAATACAATTCCTGATATTTTATCTTATATTCAAGATAGAATCCCTATAACCAGAAGAACGATTTTTGAAATTTTAGATCAATCAAAGAGGTTGAATGATTTTATCTCTAATCCGCAAAAATTTATGGATTTAGTTATTAAGGAAATACAAACTGTTTTAAATCAATTAGTTATTGAGGGTATTAAATATGAGAAGTTAGACAAAGAGTCTTATGAGATGTCCCGGTTTAAAGAAGAAGAGCATAAAATGGAATTTATAGATGATAAAATTATACCTACTGAAAAATCAGTCTATGATTATATTTATTATGAATCAAACCCTGAAAAGAATTTTGCCAAGGCCCTTGAAAATATGAGGAACATAAAATATTTCATTAAACTGCCGAACTGGTTTACAGTCTCAACTCCGGTTGGAGCATATAATCCCGACTGGGCTGTTCTTAAACAGAATGGAGATATTGTTTATATGATACGGGAAACAAAAGCCTCTTTGGATAAATTGGGATTACGAGGTTTGGAAAGCAAAAAAATTCAGTGTGGGGAAGCGCACTTTAAAAGCATCGGAGTTAATTATAAAGTTTGCTCTTCTATTAAAAATGCGGATTTGTAAACAACCCATATATAAACAAGGTGGAAACAAAAAAATCGAAAAAGCGCGGGACTTGTTTTTTATGAAAGAGGCTCTTAGGCTTGCCAAAGAGGCTGAAAAACGGGGTGAAGTTCCTGTGGGCGCTGTGCTGGTTCAGGAAACAGAAAAGCCCGATAGCAAAGCAAAACCCGGTTTTTCTTTAAAACAGCAAATTATCGCCCGGGCTTTTAATCAAAAAGAAAGCTTAAAAAAAGCCACGGCCCACGCAGAGATTTTGGCTGTAGAACAAGCCTCGCATAAATTGGGGAGGTGGCGCTTAAGTGACTGCGCCCTTTATGTCACTTTAGAGCCTTGCCCAATGTGCGCCGGCGCCCTTACAGCCTGCCGCCTTAAAAAGTTGGTGTATGCCTGCAAAGACCCCAAGGCCGGGGCTGTGCATTCTCTTTATCAAATTACGCAAGATCCCCGGCTTAATCACCGGGTGGAAGTTCATTACGGGATTTTACAGGAGGAAAGTTCCCGCCTGCTAAAAGCTTTTTTTCAAAAAAGAAGAAAAAAACTTTAACTTCTGTGTTTTCCCGGTGCTGGTGCTTTAGTGGCGGGGCTTTGCGGGCTTGTAGGTGGCGCTGTTTTCACATTGTAGGCTTTAAAAACCGCCTGCCGGATTTTGCCTCCTATTGTGCGGTTTTCTTTTAAAAAGGTTTGGACCGAATCTCTGCCCTGTCCGATTTTGTTTCCTTCAAAGCTGTACCAAGCGCCGGATTTTTGCACAATCTCCTTTTTGCAGGCCAAGTCCAAAAGTTCCGCAGAGCGGGCAATGCCTGTTCCGTACATCAGGTCAAACTCCGCACGGGCAAAAGGCGGGGCCATTTTGTTTTTTACCACTTTCACCACAGTTTTGTTGCCGACCACCTGATCCCCTTTTTTGATGGCTGACACCCGTCTGACATCCAAGCGAACAGAAGAGTAAAACTTAAGGGCGTTTCCGCCTGTGGTGGTTTCAGGGTTGCCGAACATCACGCCTATTTTCATTCTGATTTGGTTGATAAAAATAAGCAAAGCGCCACTGCGGTTAATGGCCGCAGTAAGCTTGCGAAGAGCCTGAGACATCAGCCGGGCCTGAAGACCCATGTGGGAGTCGCCCATATCCCCCTCTATTTCCGCCTTGGGGGTAAGAGCCGCCACAGAGTCCACAATCAAAACATCCACCGCGCCGGAGCGAACCAAGGTTTCGGTTATTTCCAGAGCCTGCTCCCCCGTGTCGGGCTGGGAGATCAGCATATCGGGCACATTGACACCCAGTTTGGTGGCGTAATTGGTGTCTAAGGCGTGCTCCGCGTCCACAAAGGCCACAGTGCCCCCGGCTTTTTGCGCCTGAGCGGCCGTTGTCAAAGCCAAGGTGGTTTTACCGGAGCTTTCCGGCCCAAAAATCTCAACCACTCTCCCCCTTGGGAGTCCTCCAATTCCAAGAGCAATATCCAAGGTGAAAGAGCCTGTGCTGTAGACCGGCACATTTTCGTAAATGGATTTGCCCCCGCCCAATTTCATGATGGAGCCTTTTCCGAACTGTTTTTCGATGGCGGTTATGGCCAGATCCAATGCTTTTTGTTTTTCATTCATCCTAACTTGCCTCCTGTTTTTTAATGTGCCGTTTTGTGCCCGCCCATTGTGATACAGGATTGCAAAAAATCCAAAGCAAAAATGGCGGATTGATGCTGTATGTCCTGACGATTTTTAAGACCTGCCACAAATTTTTTTACCGCCGGGCCGTTTTTTGGGCCTAAAACCCCCACAAAAACCACTCCCACGGGTGGATCCTGCGCCCCTTTTGCCGGCCCGGCCACCCCGGTAAGGGCCACGGCCCAATCACTTTTCCACTTATTTTTAACACCTTGCACCATTAACCGGCAGGCAGACTCGTTTACAGCCCCTTGATTTTTCAGTAAATCCGCCGGCAGATCTAAAAACCTTGTTTTGGCAAAATAAGAATAACTAACCACAGAACCTAAAAAAAACCGGCTCGCTCCCGGGTGGGCGCTTAAAAAAAAAGAGACCAGCCCCCCTGTGCAACTTTCCGCTACAGCCACAGTTTGCCGGTTTTTTACGCATAAAGCCTGTAAGGACGCGGATTTTTCCATCAGCTCAGGGTAATATTCTGAAAGAGGGCGCATTTTTCTTCCCTTCTGAAACAATAAAATTAAGATCGCGCTGTCAATAAACCGAACAAAGAAAACATAATGGACATCAACACACTACTCATACAGCTGGCAAAAAAAGGAGGCAGTGACCTGCACATAAAGGTCGGTGCGCCCCCTGTTATGAGGAAAGAAAACAAATTATGTATTTTAGGGCCTGAGTTCTCCATTATTGACTACCATACCATAGATCAGCTGATTTTACCGGTTTTAAGTGACGCCCATCAGGAACAGTTAAGAAAGCAAGGCTCAGTGGATTTGGGCTACGGCTTAAAGGGTGTGGGGCGGTTTAGATTTAGTGTGTTTTTTCAAAGGGGAAGTGTGCGGGTGGTGGTGCGCCATATTCCGCACCATATACCGGCTTTTGAAGATTTAAACCTGCCTAAAGATATACTCAATATCGTAAACAAAACAGAAAGGGGCCTTATTTTAGTGGCGGGGGCCACCGGGGCCGGAAAATCCACCACCTTGGCCTCTATTATCAATCATATCAATAAAACCCGAAACAAGCATATCCTGACTATCGAAGATCCTATTGAGTTTCTTATTCAAGATCACCACAGCCTTGTGACCCAAAGGGAGTTGGGGGTGGATTGTTACGATCCCAACTTGGCTTTAAAGTCCGCTCTCAGGCAAGACCCGGACATTATTTTGTTTTCCGAGTTAAGGGCTAAAGACACCATTTCCACAGCGCTTACCGCCGCGGAAACCGGGCATTTGATATTTTCCACCATTCACACTCCTGAAGCGGCGGATGTTATCAGTCGGATTCTTAGTGTTTTTCCCTCTGCGGAGCAAAGAGAGGCCAAGCTGATTTTGTCTTCTGTGCTGAAAGCGGTTTTTGCGCAAAGGCTGATCCCCAAAAAAGACGGCAGTGGCTTTATCCCCACCGTGGAGATATTGATCAACAATCCCCGGGTGCAACAGGAAATTGAGACCAACAACTCCGCCGACAAAATAAGGACCATTATGAAAGAAAGCAAAAGCCATTGGGGTATGCAGACTTTTGATCAGCATTTGATTTCAATGGTGAAAGAGGGATCTATATCTGAAAGAGACGCCGCCAGATATTCCACCTCCCCGGAAAAAATAAAGCTCGCTGTAAAAGGTATTTCCTACGAAAACAATTATCATTCTTTTTCGAAGGCTTCGCCCTCCGGCAAGGCTTCGCCTTCCGGCAAGGTTTCATCTTCCGGCAAAGCTTCGCCTTCCAACAGGAATTTAAAAAGCCAACAAACCGGGACCGGCAAAACCTCAGACAAACCTTTATCCTTAAAAAAAACCGTCGCTTAACCGGCAGGCGGGCTTGTTTCAGAACATCACCCTTTTTTTGAAGGCTGTAATATTTACATAGTAGAGAGATTATTTATCCAAAAGCTTGTCCAGCTTGGCGTTTACGGCATCAATTTTGTATCAGTGATATGATTATCCAAGGGGACAATGGTAACCTTTGTATTTCATTTTTTAGAGGGGGGACAGATAGGTTTGCCACTTTTATAAAAAGCTGAACCACTAAGCCACTCTATGTCATCAGGACCGGCGGGCGGTAAAGCATCACACTTTTTTTGTGCCTCTGCTTTTATAGCTTTACAAGCTTCATGGTCCGGGTCAAGGCGTGGGCGGTCACTTGAAATAATCACCTCACCTTCAGCGGGTTTATAACAGACTCCGGTTTCGTGTCCTTTTTTGTGTGCTTCAGCTCTTATTTTCATACACCTTTTGTCAATAGAAGTGGAGGGATCGGCCTTTATGCAATCCTCGCAAGACACAAACAAAAAGAAAAAAATAAAAGTTATTATGTATTTCATTTTAATACATCCTACAGCCTGCTGTATCAAATTTACTTCCAAGTTTGTCATCAGGACAAGCCCATGTCGCTCTAAATCGTACTTCTCTTTCTCTCTCCTCCACAGCCCTTATGTACCGCGGATCAGTCCTCGCCATTGGCTCATCCGTAAAAGGCGCGATAAAAGCCTCAAAGTCATAGTCTGTAAATTCGCAAATATCATATTCAAACGTACAGCCAAAGCCCGCCGGGATCAAAAGCCGGGATAAATTTTTATGCCTGTTACCTTCCCCGTGATCTCTCACATGGGGAAGACCAAGGGCATGCCCCAATTCATGGATCATAATATTTGTAAAAAGAAAATCCGAAAAATTTTTTAGGCTGTTCATTACCACTTCCCCGTGAAAAGTCCATAAATCCCAATTAGTGTCAATCGCGATATAATAAGCCCATCTTTTTTTTAACCCGAAATCTTCTTTTTTTGTGTAAATAATATTATACTTCTCATAATTGCAAGACTCAATAAACAGTTTTCCTTTCGGGATATTGACCATATCAGTAGTCCCCCACCTGCTTAGCAGATAATTTTTATACCCTGCATTCCACCTTTCCAGAGCATGCCTTGTCAATTCCCTTTCCCTTCTGTTAAAATGAGCATATTCAGAGTGACAAATCCCCCACGGATATTCGTCATAAGGCAACATTTCCATCGTTCTTTTGTATCCGCAAGTTTCAGCACTATAAGAGAATCGTTCAGGTGTTAAAGGACTGTTTGTTTGGGCAAAGGCTTGACTATTAGCCAAAAAACCGGCGAAAAGTATAAAGATAAACTTCATTGTACCGGACTTAATACATAAAAAGCACAAATCCGACAAGCTTTATTTGTGAAGGCTGTAAATTTTACATAAAAATAAGACTTAAACGCCGGGTATTGGCCGTAAACCATGCTTTTAAACCCGCCGTGAAATACCTTCTTTGTCTTGACATATTCACAAACTTCGGTGAATATTGCCGACGGCACTAAAGTGTTTTGATGAATCACAATATAAAGGGCAGGAGGTTTGTCATGTATAACCGGTTGATGATGATTTTCATTGTGAGTTTAATTTTTGTTTCTTGCTCAGGCGAGAATCAATCCCAACCCGGGAAAATTAGAGGATCCGGCGGCAAGCAGTCCGCAGGCGCTGAAAATTCTCAAAACACCGCTGAGACTCAAAAGCATTGGATACTTTTTGTTCCTTTTCAAAAAATTGAAAAGGGCAGTTTTAAAATGGGAAAAGCCCCTTTTGAAAGGGGCGCAAATTTGGATGAAGGTGCACGGCCGGAAGGATTCGACAGCTCAAGTCGGGCACGAGTGAAAATCTCCCGACCCTTTGAGATAATGACAACAGAAGTAACACAAAGCCAGTGGCTTCGTGTAATGGGGAACAACCCTTCAAGGTTTAAAGAGGCCAAACATTGTGATGACCATAAAGAGGGTATATGTCCGAATAATCCTGTGGAACAAGTTTCATGGACTGATGTTCAAGAGTTTATTAAAAAACTGAATGAGGCTTTAAAGCTTTCTGACTGTGACGGGACACCCAGTTCTAAAAAAGGCTGTTATCGTTTGCCGACAGAGGCGGAGTGGGAGTATGCGGCAAGAGGGGGCACAAAAACAGCTTTTTCTTTTGGCGCGGGGGTATCAAATCTTGGAGATTATCCTTGGTCACATCTTGAAGACTATGCCTGGTATACTGCTAATTCTGAAAACAGAACACATAAGGTGGGGCTTAAACGGCCTAACCCAAACGGGCTTTATGATGTACACGGGAATGTATGGGAGTGGGTGCAGGATGGATATACATTTTATCTGCCGGGTGGAACGGACCCCTTAAATAATTTCGATTCGCCTCGCGGTCGCGTTGGCCGTGGCGGCGCTTGGAACAACCTCGCGCGCCACCTTCGCTCCGCGTGTCGTGGCAAAGCCCTTCCGGCTGACGGGTTTGATAATACGGGGTTTCGCTTGGTGAGGACACTTTAAGCATTCGGATCGCGGAAAAAATCCTTCACCCGGAGCTTTAAAAAAGAAAGTGATACAGTTTATTTAAAAATGAAGAAAGAAAACACTGCGTTGGAACAACTTAAAACCTTGCTTGCCCGAAGGGTGCACTCTGAGCATGAGTTAAGGCGGAAACTAAAAAACTTTAAGGAAGAGCAGGTGGAAAGCGCGCTTAAAATTGCGCGGGATAAAAAATGGCTGACAGATCCTAAAGAGCTGGCCCTTCGTTTTAGCGAAGAGCTTAATCGCAAAAAAAAGGGATGGCTGTTTATTCAAAAAGCGCTTAGAGAAAAAAAACTGCCCCCTGTACCCCGGCGGGAAGATCAAGAAGAAGAAAAATGTCGCCTTTTGCTGACCAAAAAATTCAGCAGGGAAATTGGAAACTTCTCTGAGGGGGAAAGCCCCCTTGAGGGGGAAAAACCCCCGGCGAAAAAACCTACGTCGCAAAAAACCATAAACAAAGCCCGCCGTTTTTTAAGTTACAGAGGTTTTGAATCCACTACGATAGAAAAAATGATTAAAGAATATTTTTTCACACCCGACTAATAAGACTTTTTTTTATCTTCCGGCCCGGCTGTCAGAAATTTAAAAACGGCGTAGCCTTCTTTTTTATTCACAGGATCTACGATGTATTCTATGGGAATAAGCTCTTCTGTTGTTATTGTATGCTTGGCAAAGCTGTAGCTTTCCACTAAAAAAAGGTAGGTGGAAAAGACTTTGCTTTTTTTGGATTTTTCGCCTTTTGTTGTTCTAAAAGAGCACTTATAACCGGCGATAAACTTGGATCCATCCGGCTGAAAAAAGTTACTGGCCCATTTTGTCACTTTGTCTTTCAAACTTTCCCCCGCCACGGCTACAGACCCCACCTTTAAGCTAAAAGAAAGACTTTCGGCATAAGCTTTGGCAAATTTTTGACAATATTCCAAGGGGGTTCCACCTTTTTGCAGATCCCTTGGTTCTTTGGCGGAAGAAGCGGGCGGACTTTTTTCATGGCTGATAAAAATACCAAAACCTTCCGCCAACAGCTCTTTATCTGTTGATTCTTTGATATAGGATATGGGAATAATCTGCCAATCCCGCTCTGTTATCATTGAGGCCGATTCATAGTCTTCCACTAAAAAAATATTGATATAAATGTCTTTATACCCGCTGGCTTGTGTTAGAATTTGAAATTGGCAGGTGTATTGGGCGGATACCATGTCCCCCGGAGGAAACTTTTTTTGTTCCCGGAGGTTTACAGAACCCTGCATGTAAGAATGAGAAAAGTTTTCCGCATACTGGAGTGCAAAACTTTGACAGTACTCCAAAGGGGTGATGGCGGGGATGGTTTGTAAGTTTCTTTTGATGGGAGCGGGATGAACCACGCCATTCGGCGCAGGCTTTTTGGCCCACCCTGAAAAAGAACAAACAAAAAACAAAAAAATATATATTTTCACAGTCTGTTTTGTATCTTTTAGCATTTTTTTCCCCCTGTTGCAAATATACTATTAATATTTGCTTTTTCAGCTAAAAAAGTGACTTGTTACGCAATAATTTTATCAAAAGTAACATTTTTTTAATAAAATTTGCAAGAATCGGAAATTGTGTAATAAAGTTACATTTATGAAAAATTTTGCTCTTTTTATCGGCTTTTTGATGATATATGGCCTTTTTCCGGCAAAGGCTCAAAATAATGATATATCAACCGGCAAAGAGGCACAAAATGAGCGATTCATCGCCTACATCAAACAGTACTATCAGGCGGCAGGCATTGCATTGGAGTTTCATAAATGGCCTGATAAAGAGGAAAAAGATATTATTTTGCGGTATACAAAAGAAAAAGGTCTGCGAAAGACAAGAACGATTACCTTTTACAAAGGCTGGGCTTTTGAATGGGTGGAAGAGCCAAAATTACCAAAAACGCCGGATGATATGTTCTCCGCCTCCGCCTTTATAGCTACAGGTATCTGTATGGAATTTCCAAAACTTAACTCCGTAAAAGACTGTATGCCTGATTTTTTGATCTTTCCTCCGCTTATTCCCGGAGAATTGAGCCCCGGTGTTTACCCACAATAAAGATATATGAAAAAACAAAGGTTTACCTGTTTTTTTGTGTTCCTGCAAGGAGAAAGCCTTTGCGTAATATTGAATTTGCCGTATCAAACTAAAAAGTCTGCCGTTTCTTAAGCTACAGAGGTTTTGAAGCCACAACGATAGAAAGGCTAAGCGATAATTACTTTAATTGATTTAAGGGTGGTTCTTTTATCAGCATGGATAAAAAACCAAGGGCTGTGCTGAACAGGTAAAGCTTTTCATCCTCTAAGTTTAAGCAAGTATCGCCCTCCGGATCCAGACCGCAGGCACTCTCCATTACTTCAATGCGTTGCATGTGGGCGAGAAACCGACTGGTGGCTGTTGTTTCCCCTTCCTCTTTATTTTTTTCTTCCATTTGTTTAATGGCGGATTTTAAATGTTCTGTGTAACCGGCCTGCCGGTAGTTGTCTATGTGGTAAAGCGTGAGCATCCATCTGCCCAGCTGGTTTTTACCCGCAGAGGGGATATAAGGCTTGATTTTTTCTTTTTTAAATTCTTTTAAATAAATTAAGCCTAAGGCGGAAGCCGCAATACTTTTTGTTTTTTTCACTTTGGATTCTTTAAAAGCCCGTGTCAGCCAAGATTGCGCCATGCTGTAATTTCCCAACTGATAATTGATACAGCCTATAACGGTCATAAAAGAGGCGCTGGGTTTTTCCACATCTATTTCCGCGGTGAGCTTTTCCAAAGCCTCTGTCAGCTCTGATGGGTTTTTATAGCTCATAAAACAGGCTTCAAAATTAATAGAAGAAAGGTTGACCTCTGACGGCCCGCAGGAAGTTAGCACAAACACCAGCAGAAAGAAAAAACCGGTCTTTTTCAAGATGTAAGCCTCCGAAGATGGATATTTCCTTGATTCTGACTTAAATGATATTATAAAGGTCTTCATAAAGTGAGTAAATAAATATTTTTGCCGGGGCGAAACAGCCTGCAATTTGCGTTGCTGATGCGGTTTTAAAGGAATTAAAAGCTTTAAGCGCGAAATTTTCAGTTTAAAAGGCCGGGTTTTTGCTTGAAACAAAAATGACAAGGGGCAATAAAAAGATATGCTGTACTGGACTGCACAAAACGGAATTAAAGCGCCAAAGTTGGGTTTCGGCACTTGGCTTATGAAAGGCGCTCAGTGTGTAAGAGCTGTAAAAACAGCTCTTGACATAGGCTATCGTCATATTGACACAGCACAGATATACGGCAACGAAGAGGAAGTTGGGGAGGCGCTTCGTGACTCCGGCCTGCCCCGTGAACAGGTGTTTTTAGTAACTAAAGTGTGGCGGGACTCTTTGAGAGAAAAACAAGTGATCTTAAGTACGCAGGAAAGCTTAAAAAAACTTAAGACAGATTATGTGGATCTTTTGCTTATTCATTGGCCTGACACGACAGCCCCTCTTAAGGAAACTCTTTTGGCCATGCAGAAATTAATTGAACGGCAAAAAGTAAGATTTATGGGGGTAAGTAACTTTCCGGTTGAGTTGATGGAGACGGCAAAAAAAACAGCCCCTGAGATTGTCTGCAATCAGGTGGAATACCACCCTTTTTTAGACCAAAGACCGGTTTTAAAAGCGGTGGGACAGCATAATATGTTTTTGACCGCTTATTCCCCTTTGGCCAGAAACAGGGTGTTTAAAAACAAAACCCTTCAGCAGATTGGGGAGAAATATTCCAAAAGCGCGGGGCAGATTGTTTTGCGCTGGCTGATAGAGCAAAAAAATGTTGTGGCTATTCCCAAAGCTGTAAAGCAAAGACATGCGGAGGCCAACTTTGATATATTTGACTTTCAGTTAAGCGCGGAAGATCGACTGGTTTTAGGAAGCATGTACTCGCAAAATCAGCGACTGGTGGATCCGGAGTGGGCGCCAGTCTGGGACTAAAGCGCTATGTTTTTTTAGATCAGGCTTACAGGTTTTTTATTATTTTTTCTTTTATTTTTTCCGCTGAGGCGTACACCCGAAGAGGGTCCACTCCTTTAATTTCAGAGTCTTGCATTAAGGTTTTTCCGTGGCACATCATAAAGTCCACTTCCATACCTGTAGCGGAGTACACTAAATGGTTTACCAAGTTGTTTTTCGGGTACAGGTGGGGATGGTTTAAGTTAAGGGCGATAATATCTGCAAAAAAACCGGGCTTTATTTTTCCTATTTTGCCTGAAAGCCCTAAAACCTTTGCCCCTGAGGAAGTTGCCATAGAAAAAATGTTTTTCGCCGGAAAACTTTTATTCGGGTTTTTTAGTTTTTGCAGTTTGGCCCCTGTGTCCATTTCTGTAAATAAGTTCAGGTTGTTGTTGCTGGCTGAGCCGTCTGTTCCTATACCCACAGTAATGCCTTTTTCCAAGGCTCTTAAAACCGGGGCTGTGCCGGATCCGAGCTTCATATTGCTTTCGGGGTTGTAGGAAAGGGGGGTTTGGCTGTTCGCCATAATGTCCATATCCTTTTCGTTAATGTGCACGCAGTGGACAAACACGCAATGCGGGCCGATAACCCCGCACTCTTTTAAAAACGCCACCGGGGTTTTTTTGTATCGTTTTTGAATATGCTCTATCTCCCATTTTGTTTCCGCCACATGGATGGTAATGGGGAGCTGTTTTTTGCGCGCTGTTTCGGCGGAGAGTTTTAAAATTTCCTCAGAGCAGGTGTAAGGGGCGTGGCAGGCCAAAGCCGGATATATATGCCGGTTTTCCCCCGCTTTGTAGCGCCTGCACAAAAAGTCTAAGTCTTTTTCCCAGTCGGAAAAGGAGCTTAGCATATCCACAGCCAGCATGCCTCTTAGGCCGTGGGATTCAAACAGCTCTGCCATGACGGGGGTGTGAAAATACATATCACATACTGTCGTGGTGCCGGTTTTAATAAGCTCCAGCAGGGCCAGCTCTGTGCCCACCCGTATAAAATCCGGGTTTATCATCTTTTTTTCCAGAGGAAAAATCACCTTTTCCAGCCAGTCTTTTAAAGTCAGGTGGTCTCCTATACCGCGAAATAAAGTCATAGGAAGGTGGGTGTGTGTATTGATAAGTCCGGGGCAGACCAAGTGGTTTTTCAGCCGGATAATCTCTTTTGCTTTGGGAAGGCTTTTTGGCTGAGGCCCCACTGAGTGGATTTTACAGCCGTCCACCAAGATCATCTGGTTTTTTTTAAGGTCTTCTTCCTGCATGGAAAGCAAATATTCACAGAGTATCAATTTGGAAAAGCTCAAAATATTGTTCCTCCGATTGGGGGGCCCGCGCAGGCTCTTTTAGAGTCCGCTTTGGGGTGGGCGGGTTTTGCCCCTTTTTCGCAAAGGCTTTTGCCCGGGCTTTTGCTGTGCCCGGGCGGTGATAAACCCGCCCCGCCGGGCAGGTGGGTTTGGCAAAATCACCGGTTTTTGCCCCGGCCGGACCCTCGCGCGCTCCCCCGCCACTTCGCAGGAATCCCCGAACAAGGGGCTTTAGCTGTCCTGAATATCATATTTGCGAAAGCAAGCCATGTTTTTTTGGCTTTTACCGGGGCAAAACAGGCTTTTTAAGCCATTTAAAATAATTTATTTGACAGCGGTAAGGGTTTTTTTTAGAAAGAAGCCTGATCTTAAACATAAAGTTTAAAGACAAAACGGAATAACCAAATTTACGAGGAAAAAAATAATGGGAAAACTGTATGTTGGCAACCTGTCTTATGATGTTACCGAAAACGATTTAAAAGATTTGTTTTCTTCAAAAGGAGAAGTGCTTTCCGCGCGGGTCATTAGTGACTATCAATCCGGGCGATCCAAAGGCTTTGGATTTGTAGAAATGTCCTCCAAAGAGGAAAGCGAAGAGGCGATATCCGCCTTTAACGGGCACGAATTAAAAGGTCGCCCTATGCGGGTTAATGAATCCATTGACAAACCCCGAAAAAACAGAGACGGCGGCGGTGGCAAACGCTGGTAGCGCTTAAAGGGCTGTGGCAAATTCGAAAAAGGATTTAAGCAAGCCGGTAAAAGAGGGTTTTAGGGTCTTGGGGTGGATCTTTACAGAGTCTCCCACTCCGCAGGCCGGGTTGGCCACAACGGAAAACGCGCTTATTCGCGCTTTGGCGTAGTGAAGGGCTGTCACCTCCCAAACAGTGGACATTCCCACCACATCCGCTCCGTAATGGGCGAAGATCCGCACTTCGGCAGGGGTTTCAAATTGGGGGCCAAGCACACCAATGTACACCCCTGAGCGTACATTCAGGTTTTGCCTTTTCATTATACCGGCTATGTTTTTTGTCATATCAGAGTCGTAAGCTTTTTTCATATCGGGAAAGTAAAAGCCCTTGGGATCTTTTTTGGAAAGCCCGGTCAGGGGGCTTTGCCCTGTGAAGTTGATATGGTCTGTGATGGCTGTAATAGATCCGGCAGGCCGGTCTTTTGTAAGTCCGCCTGAAATATTGGTCAGCACAAAACAAGAGGTGCCGGCTGAGCAAGGCCCTGTTACAGTTTGCGCCGCCTCACAGGCTGTAAGACCCTCGTAGCCGTGCAGTCTTCCAGATTGAAAGCAGATGCTTTTTTGTTTTTCCCGGTGGTAAAAATATTCGTAAGCTCCTGAATGGAAAGGGGCGGAGGCTTGGCTTAAGCCGGGAACTTCGCAAAAGGCTATGTCGCCTTGTTTTTCCCAAGCCGGAAACAAATCGCTTACCGCCTTAAGCTCTTGCCCTATTAAAGAGCCTAAAACAAAATGCAAAGCGGGCGCGGGGATGCCAAGCTCTTTATACTTGCTCTGAAAAACAGTTTTCGCCTCTTTCATATTTCTTGCCCGCAGGTTTTTACCTCATGGTGACAAATTCTTCTGCGCTGGTGGGGTGAATGCCGACTGTTTTGTCGAAGTCGGACTTTAAAGCGCCGGCTTTTAAAGCCACCGCCATCCCTTGCATAATTTCCGGCGCGTCGTCCCCCACCATGAGCATCCCCAACACCTTGTTTGTTTTTTCATCCACTGTCATTTTCATAAATGTTTTTTTATCCAAAGGGGTGACAGTGTATTTAAGAGGACGAAACCGGGATCTGTACACTTTTATTTTATAGCCGGCTTTTAAAGCTTGTTCCTCTGTAAGGCCCACTGTGGCAACGGGCGGGTTGCTGAATACGGCCGTCGGGATAAAATCGTAGTTCATTTTTTTTTTTGAGCCGGAAAATAAATGTTCGGCCAAAAGTGTCCCCTCCATTGTGGCTGTGGGGGTTAACTGGTAGGGGGTGTTTGCGCAGTCTCCGAGAGCATAGATATTTTTTACGGAGGTTTTAAAATATTCGTCCACCTCAATTTCCCCTTTGGTGTTTGTTTTTATTCCCAAAAGTTCAAGGCCCAAGCCTTTTGTTTTTGGCCTTCGGCCTGTTGCGAACAACACTTTATCCACTGTTTTTACTGTTTCAGAGTTTATTGCCCCCTCTTTTTGATTGTGCGAAGGATCCAAAGTGTTTTTCACCCGGCTTAAGGTGACTTCAAAATCTCCTTTTTCTTTTTTAACAATTTGTTTAATGATGTGATGAGGGATAATTTCCACTCCGTTTTTTATCATTTCCTCTTGCAGGAAGGATCTTAATTCATTGTCAAAGCCTGTTAGAAGTTTATCTTTTCTAAAAACAAGGCTCACTTTTGAGCCAAAGCCCTTAAAAATACCGGCAAACTCCACCCCGATATAACCGCTACCCATAATTAAGACAGACTTAGGACATTCCTTTAATTCAAATATATCATCAGAGTTAAGCGCCCCTTCCCGGCCCGGAACATTCAGCATAACCGGCTGAGCGCCGGTTGCAATTAAAATAAAACGGGCTGTGTAGGCTTTGCCGTTTACTTCCACAGTATGGGGAGCAACAATTTTGCCGTGCCCTTTTAAGATGGTGACTCCTTTTTTGGTCAGCAGGTTTTCATAAATACCTTCCAGCCGGTTTAACTCTTTGTCCCGGGCGGATTTTTGAGCTTGAAAGTTAAGGGAATAACCTCCTACAGACCAGCCGTATTCAGAAAAATATTTTAAGGAGCTTGGCAGTTTTGAGCCGGTAAGCATAAGCTTTTTGGGAATACAGCCACGCAGAACACAAGTTCCCCCACAGCGACTTTCTTCGGCTATGGCCACACGCGCGCCAAGGCCGGCAGACCATCTGGCAGTTCTTACTCCGCCGGACCCGGCGCCAATAGTTAATAAATCAAAGTTATATTGAGACACAAAGGTTTTTCATAAGTATTAAATAAGCTTTTAATTTTACACACTTGAAAATACATAAACATAAGTGTTGCCTGATCCGCAAAGTCTTGTATTTTCATCTGCAACATCATCACCGGAGTCTGCATAGTTTAGAATTAAATCGCCATCTACATAAGTCATTAACAAGACAGGTTCTGAACCTTCCTTAAATTTAGGATCTGTTATGGTCAGACGATTGTTGTCCATTGTCCAGTTTCCTGTTTCGTTTTGTGTTCGATCCTCCAGCTCAATGGTCATACTGGCTGAACCATCGCTGTTTAAAGTGAGCTGGCTTGCAGTCACTCCAAAAGGGTTGCCTGCTTTATATTTAGTGACATGGCTTTCTGCGCTAAGGGAGCTTGCGTCTCTGCAACCGGCGGCTGTCCATTCCCAAATTCCAGCCACATTTTGCGCAAAAACAAAATTTGAAAACAGTAAAGCTGTTAAAAAAAGAAAAATCTTCATTATTCCCTCCTTAAGTGTTTAGATTGGTAACTCTAAAAATTTATCAAGCCAAGATTTATCTAAAGTTACTTGCACTTGAGGTTATCTTTCATTTTTTTCAGGCTGACTTTTAATTGTTTTTCGTTAAGCCTTTTGGTTTTTTTTGCTATCTCCTCTTCAAATTCCTTTTTTATTTGATCGTCGCAGGCCGCTTCCAACAATTCTTTTTTTAACTCCTCCACACTTTTTTGAGGCACTTGATTTTGGCCCGCTTGCTTACTGCAACCTGTAAATAACATACAAAAAGAAAACACGAGTAATAAAAATTTCATATTTATAAGCCTCCGGTGACTTAGTTAAAAAGTCAATACTTAAATTTTTTCTTTCGTTCAGTTTTTAGTTTCTCCGGCGTTTTAGCAAAAAGTCAACCTTAAAACCCGGCCTAAAGGTCTTTTTTTGCCAAAAACCCTCAAAAAAACAGCTTTTTCACGGGTTTTACAAGCTTTAAAGTGTCCTCACCAGGGATTTTATTAAAAAACCGGCCAAAAAAACCTTTTTGAAAGCTGACAGGCCACTTCCACGATTTTAAAGGGCTGGAAAATTGTGCAATTTTGGTGAACAAACAGTCAGAATTTTTTTTTAAAGTCTTTTGCCTGTAAGGCCGATTAGATATGAAAAACCCTTGCTCTTTAGTCGGGCGTGAAAAAGGCTGGCTTGAGTAGTTCTGTATGCTTTAGCCTTAAGCTTGTTCGGGACGGAATACGATTTAACCCTCACCGCTTAAGGCTAAAGCATACAGACAAATAACAAGGGTTTTTCACGGGGGACTAATTAGTGGAGCGTGAAAAAGGTTGCTAACTGCATGGTCTCAAAAGCAAAGTCCAAGCTCATTCGGGACGGAATACCTTGGACCCTCTTCGCTTGGCTTTGCTTTTGAGACATAATTTAAAGAGATTTTTCACAGCCCACTAATTACTTGCCTGTGATAAAGTCCTTGCTCATACCTACCGCGAGGCGAGTTCGGCTTTGAACACGCCGCGTCTAACAAGACGCGCGCGTGGCAAAACGCATGTCTGAGCCCGAGCGGTATGTATGAGCAAGGACACTTACACGAGCAAAAAAACTTTTTCACACCCGACTAATTAGTCTGTATACACAGGAGGAAAGGTGATGAAGATTTTAAAGAAACAAGATTTTATGACGCAATGCCCCCCCCCTCATTTTTTTTCTTGGAAATGAAAATGGCTGTCGTGTTTTATCTTCGCACCGCTACAGCCTGCCGGTGGCTTTTTCGCTCTTGGTTTTTAAGCTTCAGCGGGCCTTATTATCGCCTGATCGGTATATTGTTTCGTTTATCCTCCGGATTTTAAAGGGCTGTATTGACCTAAGAACATCCCGATTGTTCCTAAGCACCTTCTTGCTTGTGTTTTGTTTTTCTCCTTTGAAGTCTTACTCTCAAGACAAGTCCCCTAAGGCGGGGCTTAGCCCCAAGTACGAAAGCTGTAAGGGAACGGACCTTTCTCAGCTGGAAGATTCTTCCTCCAAAACAGAGGCGGACTTTTGTATAGGCTGTGCCTTTAATAAAGTTAAAAACTTTCTCGGAATAACAGACATTCAAAAAAGCCTAAGTCCCAAGGATATAGAACATGCCGGGGAATTTAGGCAAAAACTTCAAAAAAGAGTGATAGGTCAGATTTCTGCCAGAATATTTCAGATGAAAAAGCTTAGGGCCTGTGTGGATTTTAACAGTAGGTGGTTTCCCGGATGGAACACTCTTAAAGCAGAAGACAAAACAGCCCTTAAACAGCAGTGTCAAAAACAAACAAGTGAGTTAAAGTCCGCTGTTAAAAGCAGGTGGTCTGATATGAGGGTGCATCTATCCTTGAGCGCGCCAAGATTAAGAGAAGATCGGGTAATAGCAGACCGAAAGACTTGGTTTAATTCCACTCCCTCTCATGGGATGTCTGAATTTGCCTCCTCCCTTTCTCCATTAACGAAGGCGGAGAAAAAGGAGGCTCAAGAAAAATACATAGAGGCTTTGGCTAAGACTAAAATCATAAGTCCTGAGGTTTTAAGACACAGGCTTTCAAACAAGCTTCCCTTAGAGCTTAGCGGTCAAGACATGAGGAGGCTTAAGTGGGAGGAGCAAAAATTCAGAAAAGAAAGCAGAAAGAAGTATCTTCAAAAGGTGGGTGAGCTTCCTATATTGGCTTATTTAAACAACAGCCCCCCCTCAAACAAGGAGTTGGCCAAAGCGATAGACAAAATGGAAGCTCAGCTTCAAAGCATGTTGGAGAAAGTTGAGGCAAAGGATGTGGATTTAGGACTTTTGCTTTCGTTTAATCCCTTGGTGGAGGAGCTATTGAAAGAAGATAAACGATATTGTTTAGTGGCGGAAGCGGGCAGGATAGAGGCGGAAGGTGATGATAGGTTTGAGAACTACGCTCTCTTGGGTGCGAGTTTGCTTTCAGCAGTGCCTTGTTTTGCGGGGGGTGTTGTGGGCAGGCTTTTTTGTTTTGGAGGTGAGTCTTTAGTGGGGGTTAAGGGTTATGAGTTGGCCAAAGAAGGAATGGAGGCGTCTTTGGGTCGTGTGTTAACGGGCAAGGATTATGAGAAGATTTCGAATTTGGAAGGAAGACAAAGGGAGCTTTTTTTAGAGAAATTGTTTTTGCCCCTTGCAGTTTGGGGAGGAGCCGGGCCACTGCTTAAATCAGTTAAGAGAACAATGACCGGCCCTAAACCAACAGCGGGAACAGATACAAAACCTGCGGGAACAAAACCTGCGGGAACGGATACAAAACTTACGAAAACAGGAGCAGAAACTATCGTCATGCTAAGCGACAAACAGGCACGGAAATACGCCAGAAGTCTTCCAAGACATGAAAGAAATGACTATATGCGCGCCCGACAAATGGAAGCATGGGCACAGGGGATTCAAAAGCCCTTTGAGGATAAGGGATTTCATTTTGTGGAAAGGACTTTCAAAAATCCAGACGTAGGAGAACACATGATACTCGGTTCCCCCAGAACCATTATTCATAGAACCGCTCCTTCCGCAGAAAATCTAAGACTCCGCCGAAAATACAACCCAAGGATACAGGCTACTATTACAAGGGATTTAAGAGTGCATGTATCACGTCATTGGGACAATACCTCCACGCTGAGTTCGGATATGCCACCTGAATTTTCAGTAATTGATGTGGATATGAAAGAAGTGTTTAAAAATATACCTGACTTCGCGCGCTCAAAATTTTCACCAAAAGTGGAAGTATATATTAGTGAATCAGGAGAAATAGTGGTGGAAAAACAATTCTACAGAACCACTAACAAAGACGCGAAAGGAGACAAAACTCTAAGCAAATTTTGGTTTGATGAGAATGCCGGGTTTAAATTGACTCAAAAAAAGGTGGGGACAAAAGAATTTTTGCACGGGGAGGAATTAAGAACCGCCCTGCCCGGGAACCAGCTTACGACAGAAGATATGGTCAAACACGTTATAGATCAGGAAAGAAATATGCCTTTGGATATTGCGCTAAACTCCGGGGAGTCCATGAGTGTAACAATAAATAATGTTCATCAAATTCCCCCGGGAAAAATCTCTCAAATTAAAACCACATGGGATTCCCAGAATCTAAACTTTATTTTTGAGGAATTAAACGCCAAGCAAACAGCTAAAGTTACACCGGAACAGATGCATTTTATTGAGCCTCACCATATCCGCCCTGATCAGGCAAAGATCTTAGATGAAGAGCAAGTACAGGGTATGAAGTATATAAAGGTATCTCTTAAAAGTCTAGATCCAGCCACCTTTACAGTTTTGATGGAAAAATTTTCTCCAAAACAAATAAGTGACATATCCCCAGATACCTTTAAGCGTGCGCCGGACTGGCCCGGCCGTCTTAAAACCCGTCATCATGTAAACGCCGTGACCCACGAACAATTGAAGGAACAATCAGATGAAACTCTAAGGGATTTTTATTCCCGGCATTCTAATATTTTAAATGATCAAACCAAGGAAGCCTTGTTCTCTGTTCGTCCTGAGTCTTTTTGGGAATCTATAAAAAAGTGGCATCACCAAAAGCCTGCGGAGGACTAATTAGACCGCGCGCCAAGCTCAATGAAAAGCGCTTTTTGGTTTCCTGTTTTATGCACAACCTTAATGTGCAGGGTGGAAAGCAAAATCAAAAGGCGGATTCGCATTTAAAAAAAGAGCTGACTGTTTTTTCAAAATTAGGATCTAAAAGACCGACGGATACATGTGCTCCATACTTTGGATTATGAACAATAATATTCGGGTTTTCCCGGGCTGTATTCAGTATATCTGTAATAACTTCGGGCTGAGTGTCGTTTTTGTTTCGGGGAAATATAACATGATCATCCTGAGCCACAGAGAGCAAGAACGGACGCTCAACAGATCTTAAAAAATGCTTTTGATCAAACACCCTGTCAAAGCGGGTGAGAATATCCTCCCCCTCCGCCGTCTGCTTTGTACTTTCTCTAAAACCTTTGTTTATGAACACATTGTAGTAGCTTTTTTCCCGAACCCCGGATTGCCCCACAGCTGAAAGAAGATTTTTTAAATTAACAACGGTAAACTCATTAAAAACTCTGTCAATAAATTCATTTTCTTTTGATTTAAAGTAAGGTAACAAGTTTTCCGCTTTTTGCTGTTGAAACAGCTTATATCTTGCAATGTTATAAATATTTCTTAAGTCGAGTGTTGTTAAGCCGTGTGAGGGGTTTATCCGGCTCATTTCATGTTGTTTGTCCAATTGCTCGTAGTTTAAGCGGGCATGCAAGGGGGGGCTTACGGATATTCCGCCTAAGTTAAAAATTATTTCTTTGTTATTAGCCCTCGCGTATTTTGCGTCATAAGCCATCATCATAAGAGCAAAAGAGCCACCTAAGGAAACGCCTATGATTCCCGTCCCCTCCGGCCTTGCACCTTCATCTGTTAAAAGTTTTCGGATTCTGAAGTAAATATCTTCGGCCATAGCGGGTATGTTCCAAGGGATAATTTTATAAGAGTTTTTTAAGAAATCAGGGTGTAAAAATCCCGGGAAAGCGATAATATTCGGATCTTGAAAATTTCTATTGAGGATATCGGCAATTTGATTAACATAAGAAGCTCTTTTCCAAGGGGTAAAGGCCCCCGGCAGTATGATATAAGTGTGGGCGCTTCCACTTTCAGATTTTTTAAACATGGCTGTAATGTTATAAGGGGTGTGGGAAAACTCTTTATGCGGAGGCATTTCAACAGGTATCCATTTACTTTCGTCTCTATTGGGAAGTGTGGAGGAAAGCGCCGCTAAGGCAGTAAACAAAGCCGGGTGATAAGGCGTTATGCCACCGGCCGTGTTTTGCCATTCTTGCAAAGACTGTTCATCCGCAAATACATTTTGCGCCAGCAGGGATTCTATTTGCACTCTTTTTGACTCTGTTAACTGAGCTGAGAGTTCGCTGAACGGAAAAATCAGTAATATAAAATAAAACCGGTAAATTTTCATTAAAAATAAATAACACAAAGTTTGCACTTTTGATATGTTATTTTTCGTATGGTGAAATATTTTCACAGGTGTATTGTTATTTTACAAATGTTACTTTGTTACATTTTGCTGTAATTGGGGCCTGCGCCGCCCTCTCTTGCCGTCCATCGGGGACCAAGCACATCTGTGGCTTTGCAGTCCACACAGTTGGGCGCGTTTACGATCAATTTGCCGTCTTTGCTTTCGTACACTCCGGCCGGGCAAAGGCTTTCGTAAAACTTTTGCGCTTCCTGTGGCGGGTTTTCCTTAAGCTTTAAGTGAGAGGGAATGTCATCTCTTGTTTTGTTGCCGGATAAAAACACCCCTTCTGTTTTGCTGATACTCCCGGGTGCGGGCGGGCGCGGTTTTTCTTGCCTTGTTTTTGGTTTTTCCGCATCGGTTTTTAATGTGCGCTTGGTATCACCCGGAAACAGGCCCTTGCTTAAAAACATCAAGCCGGACTTAAAAAGCCCCCAAAAAATATTTTTATCAAACGCCTGGCGGACATTTCTTACAGGGTAAAGCTCCCGCCCGATACAGCTTTTATGCTTCACTTGTTCATCGTAGCCTTTTAATACTTGAGCCGAAAAGTCCTTCGCCTTAAGGGCGGAAAAAGCGGTATCTGCGCAAAGCATCCCTGCTGTCATGGCGTAGTGTATGCCTTTTAAGGCAGGCACATTCACCATAGCGCCTGCGTCCCCGGCTATCAGCAGTCCGTGGTCGTACAGCTTGTTTGGTATACTGTGCCAGCCCCCCTCCGGTATGGTTTTGGCCCCCCACTCAAGACATTTGCCTTGTTTTAACAAGCGGGCAAACAAGGGGTGGCTTTTTAGTTCCTGTAGTTTTTCATGCACATCCAAATTTTGAAGAGGGGAGTCCAAGCCCGCCACCAATCCTATGGACAAAAGATCTTTCCCAAGGGGATACATCCACGCGCCGCCAAAGCAGTCCGCCGGCAGGGGCTGGCCCATAGTGTGCCATATTTCCTGTTCCCTGCCTGCTAAATTCCCCTCCGGCACAGACCACAGCTCTTTTACTCCAAGGGCGTAAGTTTGTGGGTACCGGGAGGAAATATTTTTCCACTTCATCCAAGCTTGGGAAAGGTGACCGCGTGAGCCGTCCGCAAGCACAGTAAGCTTAGAGCGAATATAAACCGGCGCTTGAAAAGAAGCGGAGTGTGATCCGTCTTTGTTAAGGCCGGCGGGAAAAGTGCTGACCCCTCTGACACGGCCTTCTTCCACCAGCAGTTCATTGGCGGTAAAAGAGTTAAAAAGGGAAATATCCAAAGCCTCCGCTTTTTCAGCCATCCATCTTAGTATTTCGCAAAGCGAAGCGGTGTAAAAGTTTTTGTTTTTCATCGTGGGGGGAAGGGGTAAAGGGTATTTTCCCTTGGAGCTAAGGTAAAACAATTTTTCTTTTTTTACTTTTTGCCGAAAGGGTATATCTGTCGAATCAGGAAAAAGCTCTTTAAAAGCCACCGGGTTTAGCACCGCGCCGGAAAGAGAATGCCCTCCCACACGACCGGCTTTTTCCAGCACAGCTATCTGAATGTTGGGGAACTGTTTTTGACAAAGCTGTTTTAAGCGGATGGCCCCGCTAAGGCCCGCAGGTCCTCCCCCCACAAACACAACATCCATATCCATAATAGAATCGTCGGCGGATGGGACAGAAGACAAATCCTTGATTTTGGATCGCTCGTCAAACTCCTCTTGGTACTGTTTGGCTGTAAAATTGCTCATAGTGTTTATATATACAGCTTTAAAAGGTTTTTCCAATATTTTTTATTAATGGTTTAAGGTGTATCTTGGGTTATATGTCTGTGTTTTGCGGTTCGCAGGCTTGCAGGCATTCTTGATTTTCAAGGTAAATTTCCCGATCCCGACAGGCCGGCACATCCCCGGTATGGCGAAGAACGGCTATTTCATTAATGTTTGTGTGAGTGTTGTTGTTGCCGAACATTTTATAGCAGGCTCTGGAGGCTGTTCTTTTAAGCCCTCTTGTGATGGTGGTAAGGCCGTCCACCGCGGTTTTAATGTGCATACGATTGATGCCCACGCCGTTATTGTGCGCACTGCTTTGTATAACGGTAAAGTCAAAATCGCTTAGCCGGATTCTTCTGGAATGGCAATCACTGGAGGACCTTGCCTTGCTCAACCCGAATGGGTCGTCCCCTGTAAACTCCACAATCAAAACATGAGAGTTGGAGGCGATAATATCCCCCGGCCTTATGGGATTGTAGAAGGAAATATCCTGCTCTTTCAGGCAGGTGAGCTTGTTTTTTCGCGCGTTTTTAAACATCCATGAGTTGATGCCTTTCACATGGATGGGGCGGATAAACATCTTGGGTTTCAACCTTAGTCCCGCACCGGCCATAGCACTGCTGACAAAGCCCGAGCAGTCCACCCCCAAGGAATGTCTGGAACCGGATCCGGAGTTTCTGAAAAGGTTAATACTGTGCAAGGTGGTGGAGGGCTTTCCGCCGTAGTCATAAATAGGGGGGTGCTTTCGCACATCAAGGCACCTGCTGTTTTCAGGAGGGGATATATGCCGAAGGTAATAGTGGGTGCTGTTTACTGCTGTTAAAGAGGTGATGGCTCTTCGCCAGCCGTGTCCGCTGGGGTGCCTGTGGGTTCTGCGAATGCCTTTTGTGTAGTCTTTTGCCGGCATTAAAGGAAGATCCAGCACAGAGCAATCCTGATAAGCGGTGGCCATGACTTTTCGCGCGCCGTAAACCAAAGGGTGTACATTTCTTTTCAGCACATAAAACCAGTTAATATCCCACTTTGTGGCTGAGTCTGCTCCTCCGGTTGAATGTCGGTTGTTTGTTTTTCCTTCCGCCCTTGCTTCCGCTATTTCTTCATCTTCTTTACAATCTTGGTTCAGCGCTTTTGCGTTTTCATTCAGCCGGGCGAAAGTGGTTTCCAGCTGATTTATAAAGTTGGCGTGGCTTTCTTGTGTACCGGCTCCGTATTCAAAGCGCACCAAGGTTTCTGTTGTGTCGTCCTCTTGGTTTTGCTCCATAAACTCTGTGATAAGGGCGTAAATTTCCACAAAGCGGCGGGCAAAGCGGTCCACATCTTTTTTATCCGCCCGGTGATCTTTCATCAGCTCATGGATCCTTTGGATGATTTTGTTTTTTACTGTTTGGTAAGGGGGTGGGTTGCCGTTTTCAAGAGACACAATTTTATAAATATAATCCCATACATAAGGCTGAAAGTTGCGACACCCGGCTTTTGCCAGTATGTTTTCAAAGTCAGAAAAACTTTCCCGCTCCTCACCATCCGGTTTAAGGCTTAAATCTTCTGATTGTATATTAAGCGGTGAGCAGGCTGTAAGAAGAAACACCCCTGTTACACCAAGGAAAAAACGGGCCAAAAGGCATGACTTAGCTTTTAAAAGCTTCCAGCCCCGCAGGTGGGGTTTAAAGAGATACCACTCCATAAGACGGACATTTGTTAAGATCCGCCAAGCCCGCCGGGGGGAGCTAAAACCCTTAAAACCAAGACCAAAAAGGCTTAAAACAGGGTAAATCAACAAACAGAATATCAAAAGCTTAAGCATAGCACTTATTTGATCGGCAAAACGCCCTCCCGGTTTAAATATTTTTTATTGCCGAAGAATCGGGATATGAGCACTTTTCCAGTGATTTCAGGTAGTTAGTTCTAAAAATATAAAAGTGTGAAAAATAGGTCTCAAAACATTAAAAAAGCTTAAAACCTAACAAAAAAGCGCCTTTTCACCCGGAAGTAACCGCTGATAACCTCCCACAAAACCAATTACGCAAAGATTATGCAATTTTTTTTAATCCGGGGGCTTCAAATTGAAGAAAGCTTTGCTTGAATACGAGGAAAAATGACACTACACTTTCATAAAAAAACCTAATACGAACAGAGCAATAGAACAGATTTTTCTAAAACAGAGGAATTGGCCGGTTTTGCTGAAAGTAAGACCAGCCGGCGCTCAAGTGACTGTTGGTCGGTGAATTGCAAGGGATATTACCTGTGAAGAAAAATAGATTTATAAATCACCATGAAAATAAACTTGGTGACTTACAATCATCTGAGCAACTTATTCGGGAACTGTATATTGATCTTAGAAAAAAAGTGAACTATTGGGCAAGTCGTACTAAACAGACTGCTCAAGCGCGTATGGGTTATGTAGGGCAACATCTGGTAAGCGTTGTTACCGGGTATCATGGCGGAAAATCCGGCGCCCGCGGAAAAGACTTAATTTTAAATGGAAATCAATATGGTGAAATAAAAACCTGTTACAGGGTGGATCAGCTGGGTAAATGTTTGGATTGTCAATCTGTTGTTGCCAGTATTGAAATAAAATGTTCTTATTGTAATTCTACAAATATAAAAAGAAATCAGGATTCAAAATGGTTGCTTTCTATACGGAATGAGGATGAATTTGCGAAGATATTAGATCCTAAGTTTTATTATTTTGTATTATTTGATTTTCAAAATATTAATAACCCTAAAAAAATTAGAGCATCTATATGGAGAGTTGATCCTAATACTATTGGTTTTTCATATTGTATGATAGACTATTATTTGAATATTAGAACGAAATCAAAATCAAAAGCTCCTTTTAATCTGTGGCCTTTTCAGCTTAAATTTTACTTAATGTTGCCTGTATTAATATACCGCTCTTACATATTTAATAATGATGTAAAGACAGAAATCTTTCATAACAAAGATCATATTTTGGATTTACCACATTCATTTCAACAGTATTTAGCTTCAAGTAATTTAACAAGAAAGAAAGTGATTGATTTTGCGAAAGGTATTGATTTTAAAAAAACATTTTCCTCTTCTTTAAGTAAAAAGGAGTTAATACTTCAGATTGATGATTTTATGCAACACAGTGGAGGCTTTAATGCCCAAAGAGTTACCGAGTTGGCTAAACACTTATACTATAAAGATATAAGAAAACATGTTAAAAAAATTCCAAAAAAATTAAGAGAGTTGGTTCACCTATAAGGATAATTCATTCAATAATTGGCGTCTTTTAAAGGAAACAGCATTTAGTGTGTGATTCACAGTTAGTTCTTTTTCAGTTAATTTGACAATTTCTTGATACGATTTTTTGTATTTTAAAATTTTGTCTGGGATAATCAATTTTTCCAAGTCGTTTGGATACAGATGTGCAGTTTGACCGCGAACCATTCTTTGAATTTTTTTAATAACTTCAGGGTGCTTTAAAAAAGCCAATAATAAAAACGGATTGATTTTTTTCACATTGGGTCTCAATAACATAATTTCTCCCACGAAAGTAATATAGTTTTTTATAAAAGCGGGAGCAGTTAAAAACATATCACTTTTTTTTGCGATATATGAAAGATTATGAGCCGCTGCTGTTAAAAAAATGTCATATTTTTGTACTGTCAAAATTCTTTTAGAGTTTATTCTTTTCTCCATTTCATATTCTGATATATAGTTGCGATCTCTGGCTGACCAGTTAATACCTGAACCTGTTAGGTTTCCAACCTTAAGTATAAAAGATCCTGTATTGGAATAAGCACTTCTGGAAGGAGTTTTCCCCGTACAAATATTATGGCATAAAGAAATCAACTGTGTTCCTTTGTTTCTGGAAGATTTAGGATTAGCAAAGAAAGTTGAAATTTTTTTGAAAGTGTCTTTCTTTTTGATATTTTTTTTTATGGAAATATCTTTTTTTGATGTTTTATGCTTTAAACATTCCTTCATTAAGTAAGGCAAAGAAGACAATTGCTCACCTGTTTTTGCTCTCCCTGTGGAATCATATCCGATATTTGAAATACTGCCAATGACAACATTTGAAAATTCCAATGATTCATTGTTATCACTATATTTCCTTATAAATAAAATGGAAGTAGCGGTTTGTGTTCCTGACAATGTAAATGTTTCAGGAGGCAGGTTGATAATAGCCTCAATATAACCATAAGAGGATAGAACAGTTCTTGCTCTTTGAAGATTATTATTTGTGATGATACTTCTTGGCACCACTATTGCCAACACTCCGTTGGGTGTTAAGAGTTTCAGGCATTTTTCCATAAAAACTATTTCGCTGGTTTGAGTTTTTAAACTATATCCATATTCATCTTGACATGTTTTATACAAACTAAAGTTGTAATTCCTGGAATCCAAGCTAACACCAAAAGGTGGATTGGTAATAATCAAGTCAAAACTATTGTCTGTTGAATATTTAATGGAATCTGTCAGTCGGCTGTTGAATTGCACATTTTTTATATGAGATAAATTTAATTTTGCTAGTAAGAGCATTTTAGGGTTTTTGTCAAATCCAAAAATATGAACAGCTGATTTCTTTTTACTGCTGTTTATTGATTTAAAATACTTCAAGACTTCTATTAAGAATGTGCCGGAACCGCAGGCTGGATCAAGAACTTTACATTCTAAATTCGGCTTAATATAATTTACTATCATCTGCACAATAGGGCTGGGAGTTAAAAATATTCCTAAACCTTTTCTTATGTCTGGAGTCATAAACTCCGTTAATGCGCTACTCCTCACATCAAAATTTATCTGCTTAAATTTGAAGTGATAAAATAAACTATGCACTTTTTCCAAACAGTGGTCACTTAAGTGGATTTTATAGTCCTGCCATATAGCGCCTGCAAAAGCTTTAGATTTTTTTAGAAACTGCTTAAAATAAACTTTTATATCTGTTAGTGATAATCCCGTCATATCGTTATTATGATTATTTTGTTCCTCGTATGTTTGTTTAACAAACAAGTACTTCATTAGCTCATCAAGAGCTTCTTGTGGTTGAAGGCCATCTATACTTCTCATATAATTATGAGCTTTTTTATATAACTTTATGAGATCTCTTTCAGACATAATTACCTTTTTTATTTGACTGAATTTTGAGAAAAAATTCCTATTCTGTCAAGGAATAAATTCCGATTATATAATACAACCCGGTAATTCTTACTGAAGAGCTCCTGACTATAATGTAACGCAGAGCATTAAATGTAATCAAGTGGTGGAGCTGAGGGGGATCGAACCCCTGACCTCAGCGCTGCCAGCGCTGCGCTCTCCCAGCTGAGCTACAGCCCCATAAATAGATTTAAGATAGTGTAAAATCTGCCGATTTTACACCTTGTATTACTTGCTCCCTGTGGTCGCAAGCAACACAAGGGGCTTATGCGCAAGTTTCCGAACAACACTTCACTCCCCCAAAAGAGCTACAGCCCCATAAATAGCATAAATAGTAGCCCGTGAAAAAGTACCCCTTAAGCATTTTTGTCCAAAGTCCGTGCCGTGAGGGTCCAAGGTATTCCGTCCCGAAACGGTGCGGACTTTGGACAAAAACAGCTAAAGAGCAAAGGTTTTTCATGCTCTACTAAATAGATTTAAGATAGTGTAAAATCTGCCGATTTTACACCTTGTATTACTTGCTAAAAGTCGCTGGTCAGGATGTCGCCTCTTAAGACTTCCACAAGAGCGTTTAAAGCGTCTGTGGAGGTGAAAATACCCAGCTCGCCGTGTATGTTTCTTACCAAAGCACTGCCGTATTTATGCTTTGACATATAAAAAGCCACTTCAGAAAGCTTGGTCTCCGAACCAACCACATAAGGCTCTTTTTGCATAATATCCTTTGCCGACAGCCCGTTTCTGTTATCTGAGCGGTATGAGAAAAAAATATCCCTTTCGCTGATAATACCAACCAGTGTGTCGCCTTCTTGAACAGGTATATGCCGTATGTCTTCCTCTTTTAAGAGCTTTTCCAGACTCGTAAGGCTCATGTCAGGAGACACCACCTTTGGGCAGGGCGTGGTAAATTCGTCTACAGTCAGGTTTTTTATTTTTTCCCATTTTTTTGTGTTCATATATTTAACCCTTTATTGTTTGTATTTGGAGCAGTCCGGGGAGTTTGTAAGAATCGTAAATTCCCGTCCGTACCAAAAATATCTGCCTTTGTAGTGAGCGGTGCAGTTTACCCTTTCTCTTATGTCTTCGGGGTTATTTAAACCAAAACCCAAGGCTTTGCCAAGTAAAACCGTGACCAATCCGTCTGGGGAGATATTAACCTCCGCCGGACTCCCTCCACCGGCGTAACACCTTATATCACTTAAGTCCACATTCGGAGAAACAGAAAAATACACCTTGTTTATTTGCTCTTCCACGCAAACAGCCTTGTTTTTGGGGTGATAATCCACAACAGGCAGGTGACGGCTGTTCATTTTAATTTTAAAAAGCTCATTTACCGCCCCGTATCTTTCGTTAATGGCAAAACGGGGAAGAGCAAACAGATCTGAAGAGCAACCCACCGGGCCGGACTGTGTGGAAAAAGCCGCGGAAAAACGAAAAGACCGGCCTGAAACCTGATTCATGCTTTTTACTTCTTCCATAAGATTATGGCTTACCTCACCAAAGGGATAGGAAAAAAACCGAGGCAAAAAAGAAGTATTTTGATAAATCCGCTCCACAGAAAGCAAAATGTCCCTTTGCCTTTGCTCTTTATTCATGTCCTGCACCAAGTGGCCGTGAGTGTGGGAATGGGCCGCCAGCTCTCCTAAACCGGACTGCATAATGCCTTTTAAGTCCTCCCAAGTCATGGAGCTGGAATATTCCTCATCCACCGCCTGGGTGTTCACAAACACAGTATAAGGGTATTGGTAAGATTCCAAAAGCGGTTTGGCTTTTAAAAAAGACTTATAGGCGTCGTCAATGGTGATGGCTATCCATTTTTTTCCGAAAGGAATCCGCCCTTTTACGGCTGACACAATTTTATCAAGCGGCACGACTTTATATCCGTTATTTTTAAAAAACTGTAACTGTTTTTTAAACTGCTCAATTTTGACACTGGTGCTTTTATAAGGCTCGTCAAATTTGTGGTACATAAGAACCACCGCTGAGCCTTGTGTCAAATCACAATCACCACCCCCGCCGGTATTGCTTAAACTGCGTTTAAAAGAAGCGGGCGGTCCGTCTTGTAAACCGGCCTTATTAGGAGAATTGCCGTTGGTTGTGCTCTGACAGGATACAAACAAAAAAAACAGAATCGGCCATACTGTAAGGATCACCCGCCCGCCCCTTACAAGCATTAAAAAAAAGAAAAATTGAGAAATATACTTCATAGCTTGTTTTTATTATCAGCAATTTTTCAAAATTTGGCAAATTTTTTGAATATTGTGTCTTACTTTTTTCACATAGTTCGGATCTGTGGCGTATTTTTTGAGTCCTCCCGCAGTTTTGTGTGATATTTCACAGGGCATATCCCCGGCCAATTCAGATTGGTATCTTTTTTGCCTTAAAGACAGATAAGCCCGCCCGGTGTTAAGCAGTTGGGCGTAAATAAAAAAACTGGTTTCCAGAGAGGTGAATTTATACACACATTTGCTGGTAAATCTTCTGGCTGGGATACATTTTGGGTTGTTTTTCGTCTCCCGGGAGGAGGCAAATCGGGTTTGAACACCAAAAAAATTATACCCTTTTTTGGCAAAATAAGAGGTTCCCCAAGCGGATTCCAGCCCGGCCTGTGTGACCGCCAAAGGAACGGGAACAGCCCGCACGCGCTTTTTCACCGCTTTTTGACATTCCTCTCCAGACAGCGGAAATGTTTTTTCTTTACCTTGAGAATAGATATGACAGGCCACAGGTCCGTCAGGATATTTTTTTAAGTATTTGCCGGCTGAATCGTACAGCACATTTTGGGCGTCAGACAAATTGTTCTGTTGAACGCACAAATAACTGAAAAACCGGCACTTGGCCTTTTTATTTTCATTTATCGGTAAAAGGCGGTACATCATCAAAGTGACTGTCAGTTCTTCTTTGTCCTTTGTCGACCACTCTTTTTGCGGGTTTTGAATATGATGCAAAATGGACAAGCGGTCTTTGCGAATAAGGCTGTTTATGTATTCCACCACACCTTTGTACCCGCATATAAATTTTTTTTTGGCGTTAAGGTTTCCTGTGGCGGAAAATGACAGAAAAAACAAAAGCAGAACCAAAAAAATTTGACATTTTTTGATGAATATCGGAAGCTGTGTTTTATTCATTAACTTTCTTTCTTTCATTAAAAGGTTATTATGTCTGATAATTTTCTTTTTTTTTCTGTTCTGTCTTTTGCTTATTGTTTCGTTGTTTTAACTCTTACCGGGTTTTTTATTTACAAAAAAAAACAACTAAATTTAAGCCGTGCCGTAGCCCTCAGCGCCGGGGTTATTGTTATTTTAGCCGTTTTTGAGTTTTTGCCTCATTCTTTGAGTGCCGGGGCGGGGTGGCGCAGTTTGATCATTATATCAATCGGCTTTTTAGTCAATGCCTTTGCAGAAATTATTATCTTATCCAACACAAAATTTTTAAATAGGCTTTTGCCTGCCGGCACGCATGATTGCCATCAACATGACTCGGAACACACCCACTTTCACCTTGTGCCTTCTTCCGCCGGGTGCTCTGTCGTGAGCTGTCTTGTGTTATGCGCTTTTTTTGACGGCACCCGGCTGGCCGGCGCGCTTTTAATTGATATAAAAACAGCTTTTATTATGAGTATCGGCCTTTTGTTCCACCTGCTTCCTGAAAGTTTGGCTGTGGCGGGCATTGGACTTTCATCGGGGTTTTCGCGTAAGTTTCTTCTTATATTGTCTCTTATTTTTTGTCTGGCTTTTTTGGCGGGGTATCATTTGTTTTTTCTGCTGTCCCGGGTGGCGGGGGGCGCCTTAAGTTTTTTTCAGCCTTTTGCCGCAGGTTTGTTTTTATATGTTTGTTTTGTGCATTTTTTTCCCATTGTTATTAAATTCAAGGTCAAAAGATGGTTTTTAATCGGGGCGGGCTTAGGGGCGCTTTTTCTGCTTTTTCCTCATCTGCCGTCGCATCATTAGTAAGGAAGAAGGTTTTTGATGAATAAAAACAGCTCCCTTTCCGCTTTTAGCTTTTTTTACCACTGTCTTTTTTCTAAAAGAGCCAACTCTGTTATTCGTAGGGTGTCTTTTATTTGCTTTTTTGGACTTACGATTTCCATTGGCAGTTTGTTGATTGTGTTTAATATTATGGGGGGCTTGGGCCAGTCTATTAAAGAGCAATTTCTGAAGACAGAACCTCATATTATTATTGAAAACAGCTTTAAAGAGCCACTTACAGCTCAAATGCAAAAGGAAAAAATACAGCGTGTTTTAACAGAGCAGGGCTTAAGTGAAGGGGTGGCCACCCTTAATTTTTTTGAAACTGTGGATATTGTGATTCGCACCGGGAAGGGGCTTTTTTCCGGTGCGGTAGCCAAAGGTTATGATTCTGCTTATCTAAAAAATTTTTTGCTAAAAACATACGAAGATTCAGTTGTATTGTCCCGGGATGATCAGATGCAGGTGACAGCAGTGCGCCTTAAGGGTAAAAAACTTTTTTTTGTAGGAGAAAAAAAAACAAAAAAGCAAAAACAAAACGGTAAGCCCGTTATTATGGGTTTTGAGCTGGCAGGCCGGCTGAATATCCACGCAGAGGAAACAGTAAATTTAATACCGGCGGAAAATTTACTGCTTCCCCCGGGAGAGCCTGTTCAGTTTGAACCGGCCCGGGTGGGGGCTGTAACTCAAAACTCCGCTTGGAGAGCCGGTTATGTTTTTTATGATCGGAGGCATTTTCCCTCTTTTCGTGAAAGCGGATCTTACGGATCCGGCTTTGAAATAAGTCTGAAAGAGCCGGATCACTTTTTGCCGTACAAAACCGCTTTACAGCAGGCGGGGTTCTTAGTGGAAACATGGCCGGAAAGAAATTCCTCTGTGTTTTTTGCCCTGAAAGCGGAAAAAATCATTATGAGCCTGTTTTTGTCTCTGGCCGGATTTATCACTTTATTGGCTGTTTGCTCTTTGTTGGCTTTGCTGATAGTTCAGAAAAAAAGGGAAATGGGAATTTTAATGGCTATGGGGCTTTCTGCACAAAAGATCCGAAGTTTGTTTGTAAAAATCGGCTTGATTTTATGCTCAATGGGCATTTTAGGAGCTGTGCTTTTTAGTTTGTCTGTCTGCTTGTTTTTGAAGTATCAGCCCGTGCCAATTTTGTCTCAGTTTCATGCGGGCGCTCAATTTCCGGTGGATTTTAATTTTCCTTTTATGCTTGGGCTTACGGTCTGTGTTTTTCTTTTGTCTTTTGTCAGTTGTATATTGTCTGTGAGGTCTCAGTTTCGTTATTTTCCGTCAGAATTACTGAAAACGGTAAACGCGTAGTTTTTTTTTAGTTAGGCTGTCTTACGGGTGGACGCGAAGGCGCTTGTTCGGAAGGGCCGACAGCGGATGCTTCACATTGATACCCTGCATTTGTTAGAGCGTGTTTTCTGTTTTCCATATCTGCGCGACAGATCTGTTTTTGAACAGTGGCAAAACGATACAGGTATTTTTCGTTTTCAATAAAATCACAAAGCAGTTTGTTTTGCCCCGCAGGAGAGTTCCATTCATTCAACACTAAAATTTTTGGAGGGTTGCCGGCCGGATCGGAATGTGTGCAGGATATTGTTTCTGTTAAGGCCGGGGAGCCTGCTTTCGGCCTTAGACAGTGATTATATTTTTTTCCGCATTCCGCATTGCTCACGCAGGTTTTGGAGCACAGGTCAGTTGTTTGCTCTACCGGCTTTTCGGCGGAAGGCGGGGCTGTTTCCTGTTTTTTTGTGTCAGCGACGATAGCCGTTTGGTCATCGGCCGGTGGCTTTCCGTCTTCTTCTCCGGCAAGGCTTGATGATTCACTTTCCCCGCAAGCTGAAAAAAACAAGAAAAATAAAAAAGATAAAGATAATAATTTCATCATTTGAAATCATACAAAATAATAAGGCTCACCGGTTCAAATAAATTAAAATCCACGGCTTTGGTCTGGGAAATCAGGCTGAGGCTTAATTTTCTTGAATCCCGCCTATAAAAAAAAAGCCGAAAGGGAGGCTTTCGGCTTTTTTTGAAAATTTTATGACTTTTAGCTTAGAAGTGAAAATAATGCACATAAGCTAATGAAAAATTCAGTCCCATTGTTGTTTTTTGAAAAAACCTATTAAAAGGGGTTTCAATATCGTAATTGACATTCAAAACAAGCCCGGTCCTGCTGGCCGGAAAGTATTTTAAAGCCAAATAAGGCGATATCAACATATTATTATCATTGCCCATTCTGGAATAATTGGCTTTTAAGCCCAAAGCAGGCACAAAAGAGGCTTTTCGGGTGTTTTTTATTATATTGAACTCCGCCCATATTCCCCCTTCGAAGTTGATTTTGAGTTTTCCGTCGCCTTTTGAGTTCAGACCGATATTGGGGCCTATTTCAAAATAACCGGCGTTGTACCCATAGAGCAGGTCCACATCCATATACAGGTTTTTAGATTTTTCTTGGCTCCAGGGGGTAATGCTTGCGGCCACTTGCACCCGATGCGTTCTTTTACGGTAGCGATACCGCTTTTTCCTCATGCCGTCATCCATGCTTCCAGCCATCATGCTTTCCGCTTCGGCGGAAGGCGCGTACAGCAAGGGCACAGACATTAAAACAGAAAAGACCCCCGAAAGAATCAACCACATTGTTTTTTTCATAGTTTTCCTCCTTAAAGTAATAGGTTCTTAATACTGTAAGCGTATATGCCTGTTTTTACAATATTAATTCAAAAATTAATATAAATTAGGAAAATCGCGCCTAAAAATTAACACCAAGCAACATAGAAATATGCATCCAGTCCCCGTATGGCCTGAAATTGGTATTTTGTGTGCTATTTCCGGTATTTAGTGATAAGTGCAGGTATTCTCTCTGTAAAGTGACGAATTTGAAAGCGTATTGCAAGCCGAAGTGTATCTTTTTGAGAAAATGAAACTCCAGGCCCAATCCCATATTCAGGCCATAGCCACTGTCTTCAAAAAAGCCGGATTGCTCGGTAAATATGGCCGCTATCACTACGGAGGAGTGAAAAGCCCCCAAAAAAAAGTAAGGCTGAAACCAAGAAAAGCTTTCGCTGAACACAGATTTATCCACAAAATATTTAAAATCCACTCCCATTGATATAAAATCCGCCGATCCCACAAAAGGCTGGCCGGATTGATCTTGTACGGCGACAGTATGGGAGCTTCCCGCCAAGGCAAACTGAATGGCAAATTGCAGATCAAAAAAATAGTTGAGGTATCCCCCGTAAGTAGGCCCCACCTGATACAGGGAGGCCATGTTTAAGGTAAACAGCTTAACACCTCCCATAAACCCCAAAGTCAGAAACCGGCCGGTTTGAAAAAAATGAATATTCTCCTGCTCTTCGGCGGTGTTTTCAAACTCCGAGTAGTCAGCAAAAGGGTCATAGACATTTAACCCGTTGGATTCTGATCTGGATTCTGATTTTGAGTTGTTTTGGGCTGTTAATAAAAGGCCGGTTTTTGCCACTGAAGGACTGTTTTTCAAGCTTGGCGCGGACTTAGCCTGTTTCGGCGTCAAAAGGACAGCGGAACAAAAAACAAAAAGAAAGCCAAAAAAAAGTCGTTTCATCCTGATCCTTTTCAGGACCTTTGGTTGAGTCCTGATAATGTACTCCCGTATAAGGAATATTATCGGTATTTGCTTAATATAAATAAAGTTTTGTGTCTTTGATATTTGCTTGCAGGCTTTTTGCAGGCTGTGTTAGATCTCAGGTTTATGAAATGGGCGGATTTTTTGTTGGAAAAAATTCCTTTTAGCGGCAACTTGGGCTTAACTTTGGCCCTTACCCTTTTTATATTTTTTCTGGCTTTTCTTTTGGGCAGGCCTGTTTCTTATCTGATTCGGAAAGCTCTTCTGAAAATCGGACAAAAAAGCCGTTTTCCGCCGACCGGTGTCCTGTTGCAGATGGAAAAGCCGGTGGGGATGATGAGCAAAGCGCTTATCTGGCTGATGATACTGCACTTTATGCCTCCGCTGTGGAAATCCCTTGGCGGTATACCCTTGTTTTTATCCAAGCCTCTTATTGGGGGAATAAAAATCTTGATTAAAGTGGTGGTGGGGGCGGGATTGGTGTGGATTTGCCACAACTTAGTGGATGAGCTGATGGCCTTTTTGATGAAAAAATTTTTTAAAGAGGAAGGCAAAAACTCCAGTTTTACAAATCATTTTTTGCCTTTCATAAACCGGTTTATGAAGATATTTGTGCTCTGCTTTGGCGGGCTTTTGGTTTTGCAAAATTTGGGCGTTAATGTTGTGTCTTTGCTTGCGGGCTTGGGACTGGGGGGCATTGCTTTGGCCTTGGCGGCCAAGGATTCCGCCGGTAATATTTTGGCTTATGTCAATATCATGCTGGACAGGCCTTTTTCCATCGGGGATTGGATATGTTTTAATGATATTGAAGGCACAGTAACGGAAGTCGGGCTTAGGTCTTCAAAAATTAAAACCTTTTACGATTCCTTGGTTACCATTCCAAATTCTGTTCTGACCAAAGCCAATATTGATAACATGGGCAAAAGAAAAGCCAGAAGAACCCGTATTTATTTGGGGCTTCAGTATAACACTGAGCCTAAAAAAATAGAAGAGTTTATCGAAGGCATAAAGGACATTTTAAAAAGCAATTCCTCAGTGAAACAAGATTATTTTCAGGTGTATTTTACGGAATTGGGCGCCTTTGATCTTAAAATTATTATGAATTTTTTTCTGCTTGTGGATGATTGGGAAAGTGAGCTGAAGCAAAAGCAAAATATTTTTTTAACTGTGCTTAAGCTGGCTAAAAAACAGAAGGTGCGGTTTGCCTTCCCCACACAAACTGTTCATTTAGGTGATATGCCGCAGGGCCTGCCGGGGCTAAAAACCGCCCCTGCCGCCAAAGCGGACAATATAAAAGAAGAGCAATGACAACAATACTCCGCGCTTTTATTATTATCCTTTTAAGTGTTTTTTTGCTTTCCTGTATGTCAGTGGATATTGAGCTGGAGCCTCATGCCGGCAAATCCACTTCTTTTAATCATTACAGCCACTATGGTTTGTTGGGTTTGATAGGGCATGACTCCTTAAATGTCAAACGGGCCTGTGTGGAGGGTGAGCCTCTTCGCGCTTTGAATTATTTTACCTTTGAGGATCTTTTGTTTGCCATAAGCACGATTGGGCTTTATTCCCCTAAAAGCCTGAAAATTCAGTGTGCATTACCTGATAATGAATTAAAGTTATGAAATATTGTCTTCTTGTTTTTTCTTTCCTGCTGTTATCCGCCTGTGTAACTTCTGTTGAAATGCGTAAAACGGATTTCGCTTTTTCTGACCGCCTTCAAGCAAAACAAACATTTAAGGCTGACACTTTTTTATTCGGCCTTATTCAAGGCTCAGACACAATAAAAGTTTGGGAACAATGCCGAAAAGACTGGCAAGAGGTAAGAATCACCAGATCTTTTTGGCATGTTACTGTAACCTTGTTCACTTTGGGAATTTACACCCCTATGAGAGTTATTATTATTTGCGATTCGCAAACCGACGGCCCACAAACCGACGGCCCACAAACCGAAGGTTCGCAAACCGACGATGATGAATTTAAACTGTTTGAGAGTAAAGAGCACGAGGAGCAGGAAGAGCAGGAAGAGCAGGATCAAGAAGATTTAAGCCTCTGATTCTAAGGAAGTCAGCGTCGGTGTCTGCGGGAGGGTCGGAGAGCCTTTTAATAACTTATTAAGCCTCTGATTCTAAGGAAGTCAGCGTCGGTGTCTGCGGGAGGAGGAGCGTCTTCTTCTGCGCCTGTCATCTCTACCGCTTCTTCTGGAAGAAGACCGGCCTTCCCGCCCGCCGGTGGCCTCAGAGGCCTGCCTTTTTCTTCTTCTTTTAAGAAAGTAATAAGCCAAACCTCCGCCCCCTAAGGCCAAACCCCCTAAAGCTTCAGGCTGTGACAACAAACCCATTAAACCGTCTTTATCGTCCGGCCCGCCTTCTCCGCCATCTGCTCCAAGCTCCGTATCCGCATCTATCATATCCTGAAGGTAATCTTGCACACTGCCCATACCCATTGAACCTTTTCTGCCGGCGAAATCGGCAGACACATTCATAACCCTAAGGCTGTTAATGGAGGCTGAAAAATCCGAGGCGTATTTTTTATAGTGGTCTTTGTGGGCGCTGTAAGTGACCAAAACAGCTAAATTCCCTTTAATAGTCACCAGATAGCGGGTGTAATAAGACGGCACTTCAGAACCCTGATGAAAGCCGTCTGCCCATATATGCCGGTTGATTTGCCTTTGCTTTGCATGAAACACTTTAGAGGTAAAACCTTCCCCTCTTTTGGACGCTTTTACAGTGCGAGGGGACTTTAAGTGATTGATATACAGGCCCAGACTGTCTGAAGGGCCTTTTTGTTTGGCTGTAAGAATAATCATGGCTTCAGAGGCTTTTTTCCGGTTCAGCTTGTTTTTGCAGATCCACTCTGTGCCTTCAGGGTGGCAGTGCCAGTTGTTTAATAAATCAAAACTGACATAGCTGGTCGCAAATTTCTTTGCGACTGTGGAAAAAGAAAAAGTCAGAAAAAAGGCACATAATATAAAATTCATTACATTTTATATTATCGGCAATAATAGGGATTTCTACAATTTTTTTTAACTTTTTTGCCATAAAAACAATCTTATGTGTTGCTTGATCAGTAAAAGGGGCTGATAATCCCGTAATGCGGTGTCAGCGGGGCAGGAGGGGAGGCTCTCAGGGGCTTATGAGTGTAAAAAGGGGCTTATGAGTGTAAAAAACAGATTTGAAGAATATACAGCAATGGATCTTCAGCAGTTAATGACATTCTGCACAGTCATTTCAGAAGGCAATATGACCGCGGCGGCGGCCAAAATGTCTGTCACTCAACCTGCTGTGAGCAGGCATATTCGCCACTTAGAGGAGGTGCTGTCAGCCAAGCTTTTTGTTAAAGGCCCGCGGGAAACCCGCCTGACCGTACAGGGAGAGCTTCTTTACAACTACGCGAAAAAAATCCTCAGTTTAACAAGGCAAGTGGAAACAGCCATTAAAACCATGTCTACTGAGCTGGAAGGCGATATTCAGGTGGCCACTTTAAACTCCATCGGACTTAATTTTATCACCCCTATTATCGGCACGATACTGAACCCTGATCAAAGAAAGTTAAAAATGGGGCTTTTTTACGGCACCGGTTCGGAGGTAATAGAAAAAATGAAAAACCAAGAAGTGGACATAGCGATTTTACCAAATCTGCCGGAGGAATACAATTTAGATATTCCAAAATACCAAGCCCAGTTTTTATTTAAAGATGAAATGCTGTTCGTCGGATCGGGAAAAGACAGCTCTTTGCCCAAGACGATGTCCATAAAACAGATAGGCCTTCGCCCTATGGTGGGGTTTAAAAATCTGTTTCCCAAGTTTAGGTATCACCTCCATCAGTCGGCAAAACAAAATCAAGTGGAGATACAGCCTCCTGTATTTGAAAGCAACAATGTGGGAACTTTAAAAAAAATTGTGGAAGTGTGGATGTGTTGGGGCTTTTTGCCCTCTCACAGTATCTACAAGCAAATACGCATGGGGCGTCTTTCTGTTATTCAGTTGGAGGAAATTAATTATTCGATGAATATAACAGCGTATTACAAAAAGGGGCAGTCCGTAAAAACACAAAAAATTATTGACACCTTTTTAATGATGATTCAAAAACATCGTCATTTTTCAAATTATTAAAAAGCTTTGTAAGAGCATATACAAACACAAGGGGCCTTACCCTGCACTTTTTTGGAGTGACGGGTATTGGAGGGAATAACAATTTTATCCCCTTGTCTTAAGAGCAGGCGGTTACCCGCTATATCAATTAAAAGCGCGCCCTTGACCAGCATTCTTACTTCATCAAAGGGGTGACGATGGCCGGTTACTTCCTCTCCCGGTTTATAGACTTCTTCAATAGGTTTTAAGCCCTCCCGCTCAAAAATCATTAAAATTTGCTCTTTTGTAGGCAAAGCGGGCGCCTGCCAGCGGTTTACAATCATCCTGTCCTCTTTTTTATGGGCGTAAAAACCCCTTTAAAAGGGGATATAACACAAATAAGAATAGTGCGGTATGTAAAAATTACACATTCCAAAAGAAAGGTGTTTTATTTCACCTCATTGTGTTATTATGAACAGACTTTTTTTGATTCGGCTTTGAAAAATGAACTTTTACAAGCCGGGTGAAATTAAAAAACCTGTCATAGTGAAACACAAGGAGGTGCTTTATGAAATATTCATTATTGCGGTTTTTGTTTATTTCAGCTTGTTTTACCTGTCCCACAGCTGTTTTTGCCGGGGATTGTGAAACAAGTTTTAATAAGTATGCAAACCTGCGTCCTGAGCGCAAAACAAGCGACTCTATTGAAAACACCAGAGATTCAAGGGAAAATTCAGCCTTGTATCAGGAGCCATCACGCGAAGATAACAACAACAGCAGTTCCGCGAGTTTTTGGGATGTTCCTGATTCTTCCCGGGATGGCGGGGATGTTTGGGGTGGCTTATAAGCTTTGAGCGTTCGTTTAAGTAAAAATCAGGCTGGAACAATCAGGTTATCGCGGGTAAGGCCGGAAAACCTGTGTTCCCCCATAGCTGACAGCATTTCATAGTGATGATGATCCAGATTTAAAGCGTAATTTTTAATCCGTTCGGATTTTTCCTCAATATCCAGCCCGTGCTGTAGTTTTTCCGAATGGGTGGTGATTCCCACGGGGCAGGTGTTGTTGTTGCACCTTAATGCCTGTATACAGCCAAGGGCCAACATAAAGCCGCGGGCGGTGTAAAAAGCGTTTGCGCCCATGCACAAGGCCATCATTTGTTTGCCCGCGCTGATGAGTTTTCCCCCGGCAACAATTTTAAATTTATTCTTTACTTCATGTTCCTTTATTAAAGCGCTGACTTTTTCCATAGCGGGAAAAAGAGGGTGGCCCAAGTCATCCATAAAAGTTTTAGGGGCCGCGCCGGTGCCTCCCTCCGAACCGTCAATAGCGATATAGTCGGGGTACATATTTTGTTTTTTCATCTCATTAAATAATTCCGCCGTTTCCCGAAGGGAGCCAAGACAAAACTTAATGCCTGTTGGAAGCTGAGATACTTCCCGCACCTGTTGGATAAAGCGCACAGTGGACTCCGGCGACACACATTCCGCATGGCCGGGCGGGGAAACAGCGTCCTCTGTCATAGAAACTCCTCTTAACTTGGCAATCTCCGGTGTGATTTTTTCTTTAGGTAAAAGCCCGCCTTTTCCGGGTTTGGCACCTTGAGAAAATTTAATTTCAATCATTTTCACCTGATTTAAGCGGGATATTTTTTCCAGCAAATCAGGGTTAAAAGAGCCGTCTTCGTTTCTGACCCCGAATTTAGCCGTGCCTATTTGAAAAATCAGATCCGCCCCACCCATTAAGTGATACTTGGGGTAGCCTCCTTCTCCGGTGTTTAAGGGGATACCGGCTTTTCGCGCTCCAAGGGAAAGGGCCTGAATGGCCTTTCGGCCCAAGGCGCCGTAGCTCATCCCTCCGATCATAAGGGCTTTGTTAATGGTATAAGCTTGTTTTAAGGCGCGCTCTTCTCCGAAACACACCCGAAAAGGCTCTAATTTTTTTTTATCCACGGGGTAAAAAGAGTGCTTAAGCTTTAAAGCGGGACTTTCAAAATCCAGCAAAGAGCCAAAAGCGGATGATTTTTCCCTGTTTTTCGCTTTTTTGTACACATCCGCTCTTTCTGTTCGGTTAAAAGGCTTTTCCTCCGTATCACTGGAGTATAAATATTGCCGAAATTCCGGCCCTATGCTTTCCACAAGGTAGCGAAACAAAGCCAATACGCCGAAATTGGCCAATAAAGCGTGTTGCTTTTGAATGTACAAATAATAGCCGTTTAAAACATTGATCGGGAACAGCACAGCGGAAAGCCAATACCAGCCGGAGCCCCAAAAAAAGCCCGCCGGTAAACAGATTATCATCAGCAAAAGCAAAAAACCGTTTAAAAAACAGGCTGTTTTTTCCAGATTAAGGCTTATTTTTCTTTCGTTTGAAAATTCCACCGCCATAATCAGTCCCCCGTGAACAAGGCTACTAATTAGTAGCCCGTGAAAAAGGCTACTAAACTGCTGGTCTGCAAGCAAAGTCCAAGCTTGTTCAGGCTGGAAGTCGCACAGGCGACTTCCAGTTTTACACTTGGACCTTCACCGCTTGGCTTTGCTTGCAGACATAATTTACAGAGGTTTATCACGGGCTACTAATTAGTAGCCTGTGAAAAGCCCTTGTTCTTTGTGGCATAAGCAAAACCCCGCCGGTGACGGGCGGAAGGCCAACGATTTGGCCTTTCGTTTCTCTGGTACTCCGTCTCGAACAAGGCGGGGTTTTGCTTATGCCAACTATGAAATCCAGCCTTTTTCACGCCCGACTAATTATAGTTTTTTTGATTTTTCCGGCTTTGTACAGATTTTTTTTGATTTTTCCCTGATATTCAAGTTATAAGGGCTGTATTGTTGTGGCTGAGGGGGGCGGGCTTTTTCCGCCCGCAGGCTTTTCTAAAGGCAAAACCCAATACTTGGAGGATAAAACAATGAGCGCGATTCACACAGAAATATTAACCATACATTTAGGGGAACACAAATCAAAGTCTTATCTGGCCTATCCGGCGGGACTGCAAAGCCCCCGGCCGGGGATTTTGGTGATTCCTGAATTTTGGGGACTGACCGAACACACCAAAAGCCGGGCCTGCCGGCTTGCGGAATTGGGCTACTGCGCTTTGGCTTTGGATGTATACGGAGACGGCTATGTGGGTGATAAAGCGGAAGAGGCCGCTCAGGCCATGAACAAGCTGTATTCTGACATGAAAACAACCTCTGAGCGCATGCGGGAATATTTTAAAGCTTTAAAAGATCTCAAACAAACAGATGAAAACAAAACCGCTTCCATTGGCTATTGCCTTGGGGGGGCTTTGTCTTTGCACTTGGCGCGCATGGGCGCGGATGTTACAGGGGTGGCCAGCTTTCACGGCAATCTTCAGCCCCGTACCGATATAAAACCGGGGGCTGTGAAAGCCAAGGTCTTGGTTTGTCACGGAGAGGCCGACACCATGATCCCCGATGAGCAGGTGCAAAGCTTTAAAAAAGAAATGGAAACCGCCGGTGTGGATTACAAGTTCATCAGCTACCCGGACGCCAAGCACGGCTTTACCAATCCCCAAGCGACAGAAAACGGCAAAAAGTTCAACATTCCCACCGCCTACAATGAAAAGGCAGACAAAGCCTCTTGGGAAGAACTGCTTAAGTTTTTTAAAGAAATTTTTTAAAATGCTTTCGGTTTTTCTTATGCCACAAACAACAAGGGTTTTTCACGGGCTACTAATTAGTGGGCTGTGAACAACCTCTTTAAATTATGTCTGCAAGCAAAGCCAAGCGGTGAAGGTCCAAGTGTAAAACTGGAAGTCGCCTGTGCGACTTCCAGCCTGAACAAGCTTGGACTTTGCTTGCAGACCAGCAGTTTAGTAGCCTTTTTCACGGGCGACTAATTAGTCCCTTTGCTTCTCGCATAACTCTTTTTGTTTTAAACAATCATCACCGCTTTCATAAGTAAGTTCTGCACACTCATTAAAAAACTTGTTTTTAGACAGACATTTGCCATAAAGAATGGCATTAAATTGATCCGGATTTAAAAGAGATTTTTTTGTGCCATAACGAAATACCTCGGCCCATCTCCCATACGAACTCCCCATAATGCTGTCAGGTATGATTGGCCGGCAGTTATAAGATAGATCTTCATACTCATCACAAAGCCCTAAGAGATGTAAAACTTCGTGAAGAACAAGCGGACAGGGCATATCCCCGGCAACATATTTGTTAGAGTAGCTTTTACGACGATTTGAACTAACTATTTTGATTACTTTAGTGTTTTGTGCCTTACAAGAATCCTCATTTGTTTTTGGATTTTCAATAACAAGGTTAAGTCTTTGCCCATTAGGACCAAGCATTTTGGGGTTGGCTTTATTTAAACAGTTTTGCACTTTATTTTTATAATGCGCAGGTATTTTATCTTTTGGAACTTCCCCGTTATAGTCCCAACCTGCAACAAATCTAATGTCTAAAGGGATAGTAAAAGATCCATCCTGTTCTCTCCGAACTGTGTAAGTGGGAAATACGAAGCGTCTGGAGACATGTGGCCCACCATTAGTTACTGTTTTTTCCCCTTTAGGGGCAGGGTCAGAACAAAGGATTTGTTCTTGTAAAAGAGGAAGTAAATTTTTAAAATCACTTAGCTCTTTTGGTAAAGATTCTTCCACACAGTTAAAGCAAGACGCTGAAGCTTCGGTGGCGCTTAATATGTCCGGGTCATAAGCCCATTCTATTAGATGATTAAACCTTTGTACTTTGGTGGATACCTTCTTGTTTATTTTTTTACAAACCTCATGATTCTTATGAGCCGAATCAAGACACTTTTTAGGGAATCTTTCTTGTTCTAATATTTCATAAATTTTTTGTGCAAGCTCATCTAAAAGCTTTTTATCTTTATGGTGTTTTAATTTATCTTTCAGTTCAGGCCAATAACCGGGGTGAAGTTTTGATACAGCATCAGATAAAACATCTGTATTTGCGCAACTGGAATCTAAAGTTTTAAGGGCCTTTTGGAGTATATAATAATTTGTGTCTTCAGATATCTCGGAATACCATTCAGGATACAGAATTTGACTTGCTTTTTCCTGAGCCATCTCGTAAAATTCTTCCAAGGTACTTATAATTTTTTTACTTGTAGGTATTGCGTGTGTCTGATAAAGCGCTTTAAGCGCTTTGTGTATATCGTCTGCGTTCTTTGATTTTATTAATTCATTCATACTCGATGGCTCTGATCGATCTAAACCCAGATACTTTAAATCAATGTTTTGTGCTGTTGCAAAAAACGGCAAAATAATTAAGATCCAATAAAAAAACATTCTTCATCCTTTGTAATCCAAGCGCGCGCTTTTTAGGATTGTTAAAATCAGACTGTTGAAATTCATGCCGTCGTATTTTGCCGATTTCGGCAAAAGAGAATGATTTGTCAAACCGGGCAAGGTGTTTACCTCTGTCATTAAAGGGACAGTGTCATTTTGTATAATAAAATCCATACGGCAATAAGAGTTGATACGCAAAATATCGGCTGTTTTTAAAACCCATTTTTTACATTGCTGAATCACCTGCTTATTCAGACGGGGAGGGAGAATATACTGTGTTTTGCTTGAATGGTACTTGCTTTTATAATCGTAAAATTCACTGCTTGGCACAATCTCCACCGGGGTAAGCATCCGCCCCTCTACAAAAGACACAGCCAGCTCACGGCCTTTAATATAAGACTCCAACAAAATTTTATTGTCATATTTAAGGGCTTTTTCCAAAGCAGGCTCCCATTCCCGCTTTTTTCGGCAAATACTGATGCCTAAGGAAGAGCCTTCCCGCGAAGGCTTTACCACTAAAGGAAAAGGGATATTCAGATTCCGGGCTGTATCAGCTTGACTAAAATTCATATTTTGATAGCGCGCGGTCGGGATTTTGTATCGGGAAATAAGATCTTTAAAAACACATTTATCCATGCAAAGGGCACTGCTTAAAACGCCACTTCCGGTATAGGGGATTTTTAAATATTCGCAAATTCCCTGTAAAGCGCCGTCTTCCGCGTACTTGCCGTGAACAGCCAAAAAAGCAAGATCAGGCTTTAAATCAGAAAGCCGGCCCGCTATATCCTTACCTGCGGAAATCACTTTATAAGGTATATTTAGTTCATCAAAAGCTGTTGCCACCGCCCGGGCCGACATAAGGCTTATTTCCCGCTCCGCCCCCAAACCGCCCTGAACAAGCGCCGTCATTTTTATATTTTCCACATTCATAAAAAAACCTCTCTTCACAAATCAGTTAGGATGGAAAACAGCAAAAACAACCACTTTTTAACACAATAGTGAAAAAAATACACTATCTAACTGTCACAGTATACTTTTTATAGCATAAAATTTGATTTTTTTTACTAAAGTTTGTAAAACTAACAATAAACAGTCGGTCGGGAAAAAGACTGGATTTAACAGCTCACATAAGCAAAACCCCGGCTTGTTCGGGACGGAGTACGATTTAACCCTCACCGCCGGGGTTTTGCTTATGCTGTAAAATAACATGGTTTTTTCACGAACTACTAAACAGAGGGTCAAGTATATAAATAGGAGGGTATGAGAATGAACAAAGTTTTTTTATTTTTAAGCGCGCTGTGTTTTACGGCGTTTTATTCCACTTTTGCTGTAGCGGCATACGCTACTGAGGAGTATGATCTAAACTCTCTGCCGCTTGCGCAAGATATAGGCATTGATTTAAGTGTGCCTTTGGCCCCGGAGGAAATGACAGGTGTTATTACAAATAAAGAAAAAACAGGTGATGAAGAAATACAGTTGGCTCATGGAGGGTGCGGATACGGGCATGTAGATTGCCTACCCCTCCCCCCCCTCCCGTTGTATTTAGGGAATGTATGCCGGGCGGGCATCAGTTTTTGCTATACACCGGCCCCGGATATTGTAGGAACAATTTGCCATTGTATTGGATATAATTTTTGGGGCTTTCCTTATATCCGTTTTCACGGCGCCGTAAGCCAATATTAATTAGTCGTCCGTGAAAAAGGCTAGATTTCATAGTTGACATAAGCAAAACCCCGGCTTGTTCGTGACGGAATACCTTGGACACTCACCGCCGGGGTTTTGCTTATGCCACAAATAACAAGGGTTTTTCACGGGCTACTATTTTAGTGTGAAGTATCTATTAGTTTTTGGCAGGCAAAGGGCTTAAGCGGTGAGGGTTAAATCGTATTCCGTCCCGAACAAGCTTGAGATTTTACATACAGATTTTTTTAACAGTGGATTTTTTCAAGGGCTAACAAATAATGAAGAAGTTAATTGTGTTACTTTGTTGTGTTTCCTTAAAGGCCGGGGCCGGAAAGTCGCCCTGTGAATCCGCTTTCCCGTCCGGCTGGTATTTTGTGGAACAAGCTAAGAGCAAAGCCGTAAAAGATAAAGATCTTCATCCTTCCTTTGTCCATCCTGAAAAAGATCATGCACTTTCAAAAAAGTGGGATCAAAAACCGGAGAATGTGCCTCCCATATTTAATGCTGTTCTTCCTGAGGGAGTCAGTTACATCAGCCATCAGCAGTTTCGGCCGGATAGCCCGTTCCATGTTAAATTGGATTTTGGGGGAGTGATAATGGCTCGGGCAAGCTACGAACATCGGGGCAGGGTTTTATCCACCAATGTAGCTTTTGGCTCACGGGCGATCTTAAGCAATGCGCAAGGTGGTGAAAAAAAGTATCTGGTTGGCTCAGACGCAGAGGCGGCGGTTTTAGTTTTACATGGCATGGGAATGCAAACCACCGGCGCCCATACAGCAAAAAATATTATTCAGGATTTTAATTCTTATAAAAAAGTGGATGTGCTTGCCTTTGATCTCCCTTGGCATGCGGGGGGCCATCGTGAGATTTTTAAATATTTAGAAGAAGAAGTTGTAGTCCTTTCCGCTTTTGCAAAAAAATATATTCCGCCTCATGTTCCTTTGTTTGTGTTGGGGCATAGCGGTGGCACTGTTTTCGTGCAAAAACTCATGGCCATGACAGATATTTATGGACAGTTTTTTCACCCTAACCTTCAGGGTGTTTTGCTTTTTTCCCCTGTTGTATCAGCCGCACCGGGAAAATCCGCCCGGGAACAGTATGAAGCTTTTTCCTCGGCGCAAAAAAAAGGCATAGCTGAGGCGGGAAGAGGCCGGTCTGTTGTGGGTGAAAGTTTGTTTGAATATCAAAAGTTTGATGACATCAGTCCTTTTGCGGAACTGTACGGTATGTGGAATATTGTGCAGATGTCAGAAACGCCACGGGGGCATATACCGACTCTAATGGCTGTTGGCACAAAAGACCCTTTGGTGTTTACCGGTTTTCCAAAAGAGGGGTTTGAGTATTTTGATCGTCTGAAAAATGTGGAAACTCATTACCTTGAAAAACTGCCTTTGCTGAGAGACAAAAATAAAACAGAGGAAGTGGGACACTCACTTGGGGAGTACATGGATCCACACACAAAGCTTCCCGTTATTTTATCACTGAGCAAGCAATTTATAGAGAAACATTTAAGCATTACTTTGGAAAGAGCACCATCCAACTTTCCCGCTTTTGTGCAGGTGGTGCGTGAGTTTGCCAATAATTTGGCTTTCAGGGAGTTTTTGCTCCGGCACCGGTTTTTGAAAGTGAAGGTGGAGCCTTTGGTTCGTTCTTTGGAGAGAGTAGCGCATGAAAACATGGAAAATGAAGTGGGCAAACTGTTGGATGGTATAATAGCCGATAAAAAACATCAAAACGAAATATTAAAAGCCCTGCGCTTAAAGAATTCTGCTGAGCAGGCCCTTGAATTTCTTAATTCTGAGTCTTTGCCTCAGGATGTACGGGCAAAAATAGCAAACTATATCTCCCATACGGAATATTATACGATAAAGCAGATTAGAAGAGGGGAGTATCATCCTCATTCCAATAATCTTTACCACTCGCTTCTAAATAGAGGTTTTTTCACAGTTGAAAACAGACACCGGGCGGCGCTGTATATACAGGAGCTGTCACAAAATATTGAAAGCCGGTCTGTTCTTAATAAAGAAATCAAAGATTTGCAGGAACAACAGCAGGAGATGAAGAAAAAACACCGGGAGGCCTTTGATGCAGTTAAAAAAGAGATCCAGGTAATTAAACAGGGGATAAAGTTGGCTGAGCCTCCTGCCTCGTTAAAAGAGGATTTTTTGTCTCTTAAAGAACGGCTTAAATCGGTAAAACAGGAGGGGGAAAAAATAATCAGCATGTTTGAAGAGGCGGGTGTAAAGCTGGCGGAAAAAGAGCCTTCTTTACCGTTGCTGAATGACATTTTGAAACAGTATGAACCGCAAATTCATGAATTTAACCGGCTATATGATCAATATGATCTCCATAGACGGAACTTGCTTGAGCAACTGATAATAGCTTTCGGCAAAGGGGAGATGGGCTTGGAATATCAACGAGCTGTGCAAAATATATATGGTTCAGCTCCCGGTGCGCGCTTAAACCTAAAAGGACAAAGCTTTCTTAAGTGGGATAATATCAATAAGGAATGGGCGCGGGTGGAATCACAGATTTATAATAAAAAAGCCTTATCCAATAAACTGCTTATGGAGTATCAGAATATGTTTGCTGAGCTTTTTTCTTTTGTTCATCCTGTAAAAGAGGGAAGGCCGGATTGGATTGAATTGGCCCGGCGGGCTTATACTTTTGAAAATATGTCTGTGTATGATATTTTAAAGCCGATGGATCTTTATAATGTGAATCCTAAAACGGCTTTCGGAAACATTGACCGTCGTATTATTGATAATATGCATTTTTTTGAAGAGGCGCTTGCTGTTTGGAGACAATTTGAGTCCGGCAAAAACCATTTGTTAAAGAATGAAGCCGTAGATCCGCTTTCCATCGTATTGAGTAAATAATAATACAGTTTCTTAATCAGTTGTTTTGAAAGTTTTTTTCGTATAATTTTTAAAAGGATTGCACTCATTGGGGAGAGCATCTTCCATATCAATTTTTTTCAAGACATTGTAGGCCAAAGGCGCTCCAAAAGAGTTTTTGCATATATCAAAAACCGCCCCGGCGGTGTTTTGCGCGAATTTTATCAATTCCGGTGTGTCTTTTTCTTCTATAAATTTTCCGGCTGTGTTGGTAAAAATGTGGGAGCCAAAGCTGATCCAAGGGTTAAGGGTGACAAGGCCCGCCAGAACTCCGATTTTTCCGGCCCATTTCATACCTGTGGACAACACTTCACGGGTTGTTTGAATGCAATCATTTGTTTTTCCCATATCTGTCACAACCAAGCCGGTAAAATCATCTTTGTAATATTTTCCGACAGCGGACAAAGCCAAGCGGGCCGTTGTTTTTGAATTAGACACTCCCTTTTCTTCATCTGTAGAAGAAATAAGGATCACAGATAAAGGGGCGTAGCTTCTTAAAAAACCGTTTTGTTTGTTTCGCTTTGCTCCTTCTTTTTGCATAAAAGTTTTTATAGAGTTTAACGGAGTGTTAGCGCCCTGCCCGCAATACGGAGCTTTGGAACAGCCGGACTTAAGAGAGACTGTATTAAAAAACACTTTTTCATAATTTTTCGTTCTGCGGGTGATGAATTTTTGTTTGGACTGTTCTCCTGCAATTTCCAAGCTCATTAAAGATCCCGGATTTTGCGAAGAGCTGTCTTCTTCAGTGCCGGAGATAATTCCCACCCGCCAGTCCGCCGGTTTTATACATTTTAAAAATTGCTCAAGGCTGACTGCGGTTTTGGGGTTTAGCTCCCGGCCCTTTTTGGAAGTGCCCATAACAATCACAATATCCGTCGGCTTTTTATGCAGTTTTTGTGTATCCCCGTATTGTTCACATTCATAGTCTCCGTCTTCAATACAGTTCCAAGGGGAAAGACGCATTTCAGAACAGTTAAAAAAAAGCATGCAGGCTAAAACAACAGCAAGCCCTCCGGCCAAGAGCTTACATTTTGCGCCGGGTGATTTTTGGTGTTTCATATATTATTTTTCGGCAACACCAACCAAAAAACTAAACTTTACTTTAAATGTTACAGACTTTGGTCTGTGGTAAAGTTCTGTGTTTTCGCAGATCTTTTATTGATTGATTGATTTTTTAATATTTCAGGAGAGGGCTGTTTTTGGCGGTTTTTTAGGGCGGCGGCGATAAAACTGATGAAAAGAGGATGGGGCTTTAAAGGCTTTGACTGAAATTCAGGGTGAAACTGCACCGCCACAAACCAGGGGTGATCGGGCGCTTCAATAATCTCCACCAGATTTTTTTGTTCATGAATGCCTGAAAACACCATCCCCTGTTTCTCAAACACAGATCTAAAGCGGTTGTTGAACTCAAAGCGATGGCGGTGTCTTTCCCGCACGCTCTCGCTTTTATAAATATTGTAAGCTCTGCTGTCTTTTTTTAAATGGCAGGTGTAAGAACCTAACCGCATACTGCCACCCTTTTCCCGTTTGGCCGATTGCCCTTCCATATAGTCAATGACCTTGTTTTTCATTGGGCTGGATTTAGAAGTTTCAAATTCCCCGCTGTTGGCGTCCGCGATACCGCACTTATGGCGCGCAAATTCCAAGACCGCCATTTGCATTCCCAGACATATCCCGAAAAAAGGGATTTGGTTTTCTCTTAAGTGCCGGATGGCCGCGATTTTTCCTTCCACTCCCCGCGGTCCAAAACCGCCGGGGATCAAAACCCCGTCCACATTTTTCAGCTTTTGGGCTGTGTTGGCCTCTGTTAAAGTGTCTGAGTCAATGTACTGCACAGTCACAGCGCTTTGGTTGGCTATGCCTCCGTGGATAAGGGCTTCGTGAATAGACTGGTAGCTGTCTTTGAGATCCACATATTTTCCCACCAAGCCGATAGACACCCGGTTTTTTGGCTCACGAAGGGAGTTGATAATATTTTTCCAAGGCTCCATTTGAGACTTGCGATTTTCAAGACAAAGCCGGTTTACTAATTTTGCGTCAAAATTTTCTTTTTGTAAAAGAAGAGGAAGCTCATAAATGTTTTCCACATCCGGCGCGGAAATAACATTTTCCTCTTTGACACTGCAAAACAGGGCCATTTTTTTCTTTAGTTCGTGTGAGATTTGTTTCTCACTTCGGCAAATCAGGAAATCCGGTTGAATCCCCACCTCTCTTAAAGCTTTTACAGAGTGCTGGGTGGGCTTGCTCTTTACCTCCCCGGAGGCGGAAAGATAAGGCACCAAGGTCAGATGCACAAAAGCCGTGTTTTCAAATCCCAAGTCCACCCGCATTTGACGGATGGATTCAATAAAAGGCAGACCCTCAATATCTCCGACTGTGCCGCCTATTTCCACAATAACCACATCGGCTGTGCGGGTGGCTGTATGAATGCGGGCTTTTATTTCGTTCGTGATATGGGGAATCACCTGCACAGTGTTGCCAAGGTACACCCCCTTTCTTTCTTTTAGAATCACGCTTTCATAAATTTGGCCGGTGGTGATGCTGTTTTCCCTTCTGAGCGGGGTTTTGGTGAATCTTTCGTAGTGTCCGAGATCCAGATCTGTTTCCGCCCCGTCTGCGGTAACATAAACCTCCCCATGTTGAAAGGGGGACATGGTTCCGGGGTCCACATTCAGATAGGGATCACATTTTATCAGGCTGATTTTGTAATTTCTAGCTTCCAGCAATGCGCCCAAGCTTGCAGACAGCAGGCCCTTTCCGAGAGAGGACACCACTCCGCCGGTGATAAAAATGAATTTCTGGTTTTTTGGGGCCGTGGGCATATTGTTCCATCCGGTCGGTGTTTTTTCAGCTCCTGCAAAATTAGCCGGAAATTGAGGAAAAGTCAAATATTTAATCAGTCCTTTATTAGGGCTTCCCGCACTTTCAGCGCCTGATATATAAGAGGTTTTGCTTTAAAGACCAAAAAACAACTTTAAAAGGAGGAAATACCGACATGAACACTATCAATAAAAACCGCGATATAAAGTTTAGAAAGTGCATAAATTTGTTTTTTCAATTTGCGCAAATACGGATGATGAAATCCACTGTTCAAAGCTATGAAAGCCGGTTTATTTATTTGCGCTTAAGTGTTTTGGCCGGTGTAAAAATGTGTGATCTCACAGGTGAATTTGTTACGAAATGGCTTAACAAGCTGACAACACATCCAACGGCAAATCATAAAACAAGAAAAAATTTTTTCTATGAGTTAAGACTGTTAAATACTATTTTAAATTGGTATAAACATTTTATAGATGAGAGCTTTCAGATTCCTATTACCAGAAAGCACTGGCAAATGTGTGTTTTTAAAACTAATACTCCCAGAATACCGGACTATTTTATGAAACCGAGAGAAGCCAAAAAATGGGTTACATGGCTTAAGACAAACACCCGCAATCCAGTTTACTGGCAGTTGGCTGTTTTTATGTTGCTTACAGGAGCCAGAGTGGGAGAGGCTGTCGGCCTGACATGGGAGGATATTGATTTAGGAGAGGGCATAGCGCGCGTTATCAGACGTGTTCGGTGGGATCGCAGAACCAAGCGCCCTTTTTTGGAAAATGTCACCAAAAGCTCTGAGTCTGCAAGAGTTTTATTGCTCTCAAACACAGTAAAAGCCATGTTGTGTGAGATGAAAAAAAAAGCTGTTACACCTGTCAAAACCCCTTGTTTTCCTTAAGACTTAAAAGCAGGGGTCTTAGCGCTGAACAGGCGGCAGAACAAAGCCATTACAAAATGGTGTTCAGAAGCCAAAGAAAAGACATTTTAAAATACAACGCCATTCAGAAAGCTTTTAACAGAGGTTTTAAAACACTTGGCCTGCCTTACAGATCCACACATATTCTAAGGCACACTTACGCCACACTGGCTTTAATGGCGACAAGGGATTTGTCGGCTGTGCAGGCGAGCCTTGGCCACCAATCTGTCAAAACCACTGAAAGATACGCTAAAACAGTGGCTTTAATAAATGCCAATACAGGAGAAAAAACAGCCAATTTATTAGGCCTGTCCAATAAAAACAGGTAATGTATTTATTTTATAAAATCTTTTAAAAGTTTTTTCAGAAAGTTTAAGGAGCTTTTATTCTCTGTTTCTAAGGCCGGGATTGTTCCCGGCCTTGTTCCATACAAAAAGCGCTGTATCCATCTGGAGCGAACATTTATAAAGACTTTTTTTTAAGCTTGTTGATTTGATCCTCAGATAAGCCTGTCACTTTGGAAATCAGAGGTATATCCAACCGGTTTTTCAGCATATTCAAAGCCACTTGTTGCATACCAGCTTTCATGCCTTCCGCAAGGCCGGCTTGTCTACCTTCTTGTCTACCTTCTTGTCTGCCTTCTGCCCGGCCTTCTGCCCGGCCTTCCGCCCGGCCTTCTTGCCTGCCAACTTTCAGGCCGGCTTTCCTGCCTTCCGCCCGGCCTTCCGCCAAGCCTTCGTCACGGGCAAGGGCTTTTATCGCAAGCTGATCCCGGTGCTCCCTCTCCTTGGTCTCCTTTAGCAAGCTTTCGTATCCACTCTCCGACAGATCATCCAGCAAACTTACCGCCTTTGACATATCATCCCCCTTTTTAGTTAAAAACTTCACTTTCTTGGGAGTTAAGCTTCCCGACTCCCTTAAAAAGTAACACCACTTCTCTTTTGCGTCAAGCAAATACTCACCCTGTTTAAACCGGCTCAGCTCCACAAACATCATCCGTAAGTGATCGTTCAATGCAAAATAAGGAGGATTGTCCGAACGGATGGAAAAAGAAGTTACAAAACCTCTTTTTTTTTGCAAATCAAAAGCCGGAAACTTGGTGAAAATCAAAGAATAAGTGGGATATAAAAGGCCATAATCCTGACTCATCTTAAGACCTTTTGTGTAAAGTCTGGCCCAATAAAACAAGGCTCTTTCCACAAAGGCTTTCTTGGATACAGCCTGCATTTCAACATCCACTTTTTCGCCTGTATTGAGTAAGACATTTAAGTCCAAGATCGCCTGTTTTTCCCTGACAGAGGAAGGGTAAAGAAAGCTGTCTTTAATAGTGATTTTTTGGGCTGCCTCTTTTTGGGCTTTTTGTTTTTTGTCTTCAATAAGGTGCACGCTTTTAACTGTTCTTTTGTTAGGAAGGGGCAAAAAAGCCTTTAACAAAGAGAGCAACATGTCTTTGTTTTGAGAGAAAAAGGTCTTAAAACTTCTGTCGTGAGTGAGATCCAGGTATTTTTTTTGTTTCATTGTTTGTTCTCCCTTTTTGGTGGTTTGAGTGGAAAATCCGCCTCTCTAATAGTCCATGCAAAATCCGTGCCAACTTTTTAAAAAACCAAAGAAAAATCCACTAAAACAGGCTTTTTGCGGGGTTTTAAGGCTAAAAAATATTTTGGATCTGGGAAATATTGCGGAGTGTATAACTCAAGCTAATGCCTGTAGCTTTAAAAACCAGAGGATTTTGTGCGATGGATGTTCGGTATCCGGATCATTGTCGAAATCCGACAGGCACTGGCCTTTACGAAACATTAGTAAAAGTTTTGTGAAAAGGGGGTTCAAAAGCTCAAACATGCGTTTTGCCACGCCCGCGTCTTTCAGCCGCGACGTGCTCAAAGCCGAACTCGTTTTGAACCCTCTTTTCACAAAATAATACATGTTTTTTTCTTCATTCCGTCATTCCCGCGTACGCGGGAATCCTCACCAGCTTAATGGCGTCTATCCTGTCATTTTTAGGCCCTTCCGATAAAAGCCTGTTTCGATAAGGATCACATACTATCAGCTTTGTCACAAAAGGCTTAAGCTCCATATACAACCACTGAGAGCTGGCTGTTTCCTCAACAGTAAAAATCTTTCGCCCTTTCAATCTTTTTAAATAAGCTCTTAAGTCCCTAATATCACTGTGACTTTCATGGACCGTCACTTTAGAGCTCCTTCCTGTCATTTTGGCCAAAGCTATATTGCACTTTGCCCAATCCAGTGCTATATAATGATCGTACATCGGGTCTCCTCCTTTTTAGGTTTTGTTAAAGCTTATTACCTTCATACTATAATGTATGAAAGAGTCCGTGAGGAGACCCACTTTTTCCATTTATCAAGAACCTAAAACTGTAAGCCCTATTCGTAGGGCTTACAGTATCTTGAGAGGCGAACTCACCTCCGGCTCTTTAAAAAGTGGGTGGACTTCCAAAAGAAACTGAAGGTCATTTTGATGACCTTCAGTCCTGCGAAAGCCTCCTCCTTGCCTTAAATATTTTCCTTATATTGATCTTTATTGGCAGATGAAGGCCAAAATTTTAATTTTTCTTAATGATTTTCAATATTTATCATATTTTTTTATGTGTACTTCACTTAGCTATTATGAAAAAATATATCTTCTTTTTTTATAGTTGATTTGTGTAAAAAATATTTTACAATTACCACCTATGAGTACAAAAATCTGTTTTGATAAAATACGAACCTATAAAGGTAACCAGCATCATGCTTTTGAAGAGTTGATTTGCCAACTTGCTCGCTTGTCTCGCCCAGAAAGTGCAGATTATTTTGTCAGAAAAGAAGGTTCTGGTGGAGACGCTGGAGTTGAATGCTTTTGGAAGTTAAAAGATGGTTCAGAACACGCTTGGCAGGCAAAATATTTTTTTAAATTAGAAGCCAGTCAATGGAAGCAAATATCTAATTCTGTTGAAACAGCTTTAGAAAAGAATCCAAAATTGAGCAAGTATTACATTTGTCTTCCTTTGGACAGAACAGATCAAAGAAAAGAGAATCAGGAAAGTCAATTAGATAAATGGTATGAAAAAGTAAAAGGGTGGAAAAAAACAGCAAACTCAAAAAATATGAGTGTTGAATTTGTATTTTGGGGAGCCAGTGAAATTTTGGATATGTTAAGTACAGATAATTCTCACTTTTCAGGTCGTGCTTTATATTGGTTTAATTATCCTGTTTTACAAATTCAACACCTTAAGAGTATCGCAGAAAAATCCAAGACATCACTTGGAGATAGATTTTCTCCAAAATTAAATATTGATCTTCCCATAGCAAAATCTTTTGATGGCATTGGTCTTACTCCTAATTGGCATAAAAGATTTTTATCTATTGCAAATAAATGGTTTGAAACATTACAAAATCTAAAGCTTAAATCTGAGGAAGTAAATCAAAATAATATTTCATCAGCAGAAAAAAGCTCCAAGAATTATATAGAAGAAATAGATGATATATTAAAAACCATAATAACCAAAGTGGACACATTATCAGTGTTATTAAGGAAAATTATAAAAGAAAATACATTATTTGCAAAACATGATGAGTTAAAAAAAATAGTAGCAGATATTCCTATTAAGCGTAAATATGGTTCTGACAGATCAAATAGTGCACAAGAAATACGATATTATCTTAACAAATTTATGGATGCTCATAGTGAGTTATTTTATTTTTTATCCAGTAAAGATATGGAGGCTTTTTCTAAAAAATCAATGTTATTGTCAGGAGATGCCGGAGCGGGAAAATCACACCTGTTGTGTGACATTACTTTAAATCGTTTAGCAGATAATCTGCCGACTTTATTTCTTTTAGGTCAACATTATGCAGGAGGCGATCCTTTAAAATTCATTTCCAATGCGCTTGATCTTAATAATCATTCTCATAAAAAAGTTCTTGGGGCTTTAGATGCACTTGGGGAAACTCATTCAACAAGAACTTTGATTATCATTGATGCTATCAATGAAGGTCTCCACAATGAAGAATGGCAAAACTATATTATAATTTTAATCACAGAGTTACAACAATATCCTCATATAGCTTTTGTTTTTAGTTGTCGTTCTACCTATCTTAATTATCTTCTTCCTGATCAAACCAAAGAAATGACAACAGAAATAGAGCATAGAGGATTTCCTGAACCAACAGATATATACAAATACCTTGAAAAGCAAAATATTTTTGTTCCGAATGTTCCACTAATGAGTCCGGAGTTTTTTAATCCATTGTTTATGAAAATTGTCTGCAAAATTTTAACGACAAAAGGTACAAATAAGTTTCCAACAGGATTAACTGGAATTAAAAAATTATTTGATTCTTATATTGATGCTGTTTCAATTATTATCAATAAAAAAAAGAAGTATATAGAAAGAGAAAAAATCGTATTAAAAGCTCTTTATTTATTCGCTTTAAAATTATTTCCTAACAACCTTTATGGTCTTCCAATAGATGAAGCAAGACAAATCATACAATCAGTTGATCAAAACTCAAATCAAGGGGAGCCTTTATTGAATGAACTTTTAAAAGAAGGGATTTTATCTGAAGATATTATATCTTTAAAAAAAGAAGAAAACTTAGAGAATGGGTATGAATATAGACCGATTGTTCGTTTTACCTATCAGCGATTTAGTGATTATTTTATTTCTGAAAGCTTGGTTAAAAAAGAAATTTATAAAAAACCAAAAAAGTTACAAAAAATAATTATTCGGCTTAGATATTTTATCCATACAATACTTTTTAGAAAAAATTTTCTTTTAGAAACTGAAGAGTTAAAGCTGTATTTCAAAAACAATACTCCTCTCGGAAACTTATTTTTTGATAATAAAATTTATTTTTTTAAAGGAATTATTGAATCTTTATTTGTTTATATAGCTGATAAGTTCAAAGTGGAATTATATGATCTTGTAGAAAGAGATAATAAAATGCCTTTCTTTGAAGAAGCTTTAAAAAGCTCTTTCTTATGGCGTTCCTCTAATGCATGGACTCAAAGAACTTTTGATTTATTATTACAAATGCCGTTTGTTCATTTTCATTCTCCAACTTTGGAGGTTGTTTTAAAACTATCTACTGAGCCTAATCATCCTTGTAATGCAGACTTTCTTCATGAAGTGTTACTTATTAAACGAACCTTAGTCGATAGAGATAGACTTTGGTCCACTCATATTTTTTTCTCTTATCATTATGGTGAAGACTTCACTATAAAAAATTTGATTAACTGGCCACATTCAGCTAATCTTCAAAACATAGAATCTGAAAGTGTAAGACTTTATGCGATAACATTAATTTGGTTTACAACATCATCTCATAGAGAATTAAGAGATAAAGCAACAAAGTCAGCTATTGTTATTTTATCGAAATATCCAACACATTTATTAAAATTAATGGATCAATTTTCAGATGTAGATGATTTATATGTGAGGGAACGGCTGTATGCTGTTGCTTATGGTGTAGCTGTGAATATAGAAGATACAGATTTGATTAAAAAGATTGCAGAAAAAACTTATGAGCAATTATTCAAAGCAGGAAAACCTGTGCCTCATATCTTATTAAGAGATTATGCCAGAAGTATTTTAGAGTTTGCATATAACAAAAAATTACTTTCTGATGAAATAGACCCGGAGAGCTTTCGCCCGCCTTATAAAAGTAACTGGCCGATTGAAAACCCAATGGATTCAGAAATAGACACTTTAGTTAATAATAATAAACTTCATAGATCTATATATCATTCATTAATGGGACCTATTGGCGATTTCGGAATTTATACTATGAACTGTGTCCATAAATTTTCACCAACTTCTTTAACTGAAAAGTGTCCAGAAACAGGGATAGAGCTTCAAAGAAAATTTATAAACACATTAAGTGATAAACAAAAAGTTCTTTATCGTGGAGATTTGAAAAACAATAGATTTATGAAAAAACAACAGGAAAAACAAATTAAAGATTTCAAAGAAGAATTTAAAAATAAATTTGGAAAAGAATTTGATGAAGAGTACATAAATATGACTCGAGTTGATAGAACAGATAATCGGTATGATAAATACTTAGCACAATATAACTTTCTAACAGATAAGCATGAAGAACAACTATCAAAAGAAAAAAATAAATTTATAAAAACCCTTACCGAAGAACAAAGAGAGGAGAAGAGATGGTTATTCGATCATAAAGGATTATTTGATGATAGTTTTATGGACAATAGCCCGGCCGCTTTTAGTCGCAAATGGGCTAAACGCTGGATATGCAAACAGGTTTATGAAATGGGCTGGAGCAAAGATCTGTTTGAAACATTTGACACAGATCATGTATTTTCTTTAAGATATAGAGGAAAGAAAGATATTGAAAGGATCGGCAAAAAATATCAATGGATTGCTCTTCATAAATTATTAGCCCATCTGGCAGATAATGTTCATTATATTGGAGGATATGATGACAAAAAACAGTATGAAGGTCCTTGGCAGTTATTTCAAAGAGATATTGATCCCACTTGTTATTTGCGTAAAACAAAAAGTGATACTCCAATAGAGAATACCCCAAAATGCTGGTGGCAACCTTATTTAACACAGTTCCCTGAAAAAACTATCGAAAAACAACAAAAATGGTTTGAATCAAAAAATAATATCCCAGATTTTAAAAATCTTCTACAAGTGCGAAACCCTGATGATGATAACCTTTGGACTGTTCTATTTAATTTTGTAATTCAACAAAAAGATGTTTCACCAATTACAATAGAGGAAACTGATTTTCATAAATTAGAGCTATGGTTTAGAATAAACACTATTGTCATTTTAGAAAAAGACAGAAAAGTATTTCTTAAAAAATTTAAAAGTAAAGATCTTCGTGGACTTGATTTAATAAGCAGTCAAACAGGATTTTTGAAAGAACATTGCATCAATAATAATAACATAAAAGATGAATGGTGCAAAGAATTAAGAACAAATAATAGTGTTTGTGAAATTAAACATTTTATTCCTGTTCGCCACTATACATGGGAGGGTGAAGATCACTCTATGGATAATAGTATATCTGTTTATTTGCCTTCCCCAATATTGATTGATAAATTAAATTTAAGCTATCCACCAAAACAATTTGAATACTGGAAAAATAAAAATAATGCGCATGTTTTTACAGATCCAAGTGTTTGTTCAACAGGGCCTTCATCTGCCCTTATCAAGACAGACATTTTTAATTCATGGTTAGCGCAAGAAAAGCTGTGTTTAATATGGCTTATTGGAGGAGAAAAGCGGATATATGGAACGAAATACAGGACATATCAAATACATGAATTTAGTGGGGTGTATTTTATTGATAATAATCAGATTACAGGTAATATATGGTTTCTTAATATGTTCCCGACTTCGACACAATGCAAGGCATTAAGTGAGTGATATCATATACTTATGAGTTTTTACGGGGGCACACATTTTAAGACTGAAGTCCGGTAAAACTTCAGGAACCGGATACAAAGTCAGACACTCTTTTAAGCCCCAAAGCCTCGTATATAGCCTGTATCGGTTCTGTGGATTTAGAGGGCATACGATAGAGATTTTTATTTGCATCCTCTATAATACTGTATTGATCTCTTTTTAAAATCTCTCTCATCTTTCGGATACTGAAGTTCAGTCCTCTTTGCTCCATTCTGTGTTTCATGGTGTAAGAAAGCGAGTAAGCCAAGAAGCATATAGCAATATGAGCCTCGATTCTTTTCCTCTTCCAGTGGTAAATGGGTCTCATCTTAAGAGTGTGTTTGCACACACGAAAAGCCTCTTCTATCTTCCAGAGCTGTCTGTATCGGGTGAGGAGTTCTTGGGGGGGCTTATCTTTCATGTTGGTAATAAGTCCATGCAGGCCGTCCCAACGGCTGTCTTCAGCTATTTTTTGTTCATTGAGTGTGGCTTTGGTTTTTTGAACTGTGATGTATTTTTTGGTGCCATGATTGGGGATAAGGCTTTTTATGGGGATTTGCTTGTTCTTTACTTTTTTCATCAGTCTTTTAATGAGTCTTAGTCTGTCCGCCTCATCCTTTTTGGCTCTTTTTTCTGAGTGGCTTATAATGAGTCTTCTTTGTTTATACTCAAGCGCTTTTATCTTTACCCTGTGTGGGTCTTCTGAGACAGTGGAAGATTTTAAGTTTTTGTCTAAAATCTCATCTTTCTTGCTTTTGGGCAGGGACTTTAACTTGGCGGACACCACATATTGAATCCCCTCTTCCTCCATGAGTGTAAGGTTTTGCTCATTAAACATGGCTCTGTCGGCCACCAACACGGCGTTTTTGACTGTAAATCTTTGTTTTAATCTCTGAACTGTGGCAATAAGGGTGGATCCTTCACTCGTGCTTCCGGGAAACAGCTCATAGCTTAGGGGATGACCTTCTTGGTTGGTGATAAGGGCTAAGACCACTTGTGTTTCGTTGAACTTCTTATCTTTGCTGAAGCCGAACTGTCTTGTATCGTCTTCTTCAAAGCTTTCAAAGTAAAGGGTGGTGACATCAAAGAAAAGAATATCCACTTCTTGGTTAAACAGGCTCAGGGTGTTTTTGGCCACCATGTCTTTTGCTTTTTCTATGCGTGGATAAAGCCTGTCCATCATGCGATACATTTTTTCCAAAGGAACAGTCTCGTTAAAATCCTCTGCCAAAGTGTCTACTGTTTTTCTTTTGGAATCCGGGTGGGCCACTCTGGCAAGGACACAGTATTTTAAGATGTTGTTCCATTGTTGATCTTTGTTGGTGTCTTGTATGAGGGTATGAAAGCCTAACTGTTCATAGACAGCCCCGCATACTCCTTTAATGCCGTGCTGGATGCGTGCTGTTTCCTGTGGCTTTTTAAGGGAGAAGATAGAAACAGGCTTTTGTTTTTTCTTCTGTTGTTTTGGTTTTTTGTTTATGTACTGAGATTCTTTGCTGTAGATGACTTTGGCCATGCCGGAAAGAGCGGGCTGTCGGTCATTGCTGAGCTTTACGATCAGATTATGAGATATCTGTTCCAAAGACTTGATGATATCCGGGTTCGTGGAGGATCCCACAAAGCGCACTGTTTTATGAATGGTTTTTGAGCCTTTGCGTACCGATTCCATAATCCGGAAAGATTTAATTTTTCGGTTTTTGCTTGAGATTTTTTCAGTGACCTTGATAAACATGTTTTTACTGTTCCAGAAGAGATCGAGGAAGTAAAGGTCGGGGTCGGGAACACAACTTTAATTTTTACTGATTTTACCACTCAAAACCAAACAAAAACAACCCGGCTGGTCTAAAAAAACCTCAAAATATTTTTTAACTCATAGTGTTGTGTCGAAGTCAGGATAACATAAAAGATGAATGGTGCAAAGAATTAAGAACAAATAATAGTGTTTGTGAAATTAAACATTTTATTCCTGTTCGCCACTATACATGGGAGGGTGAAGATCACTCTATGGATAATAGTATATCTGTTTATTTGCCTTCCCCAATATTGATTGATAAATTAAATTTAAGCTATCCACCAAAACAATTTGAATACTGGAAAAATAAAAATAATGCGCATGTTTTTACAGATCCAAGTGTTTGTTCAACAGGGCCTTCATCTGCCCTTATCAAGACAGACATTTTTAATTCATGGTTAGCGCAAGAAAAGCTGTGTTTAATATGGCTTATTGGAGGAGAAAAGCGGATATATGGAACGAAATACAGGACATATCAAATACATGAATTTAGTGGGGTGTATTTTATTGATAATAATCAGATTACAGGTAATATATGGTTTCTTAATATGTTGAAATGGAGAAGATAAAATTTTTCTTGAATATCATTTAATATTCAATGATATACTGCTTGTAGTTGAATTTTCAATAGTTGTCAGTCCTATTGAGCCGTCCATACACTTTATGATAGTTCGTAGCTTGGCGGGAAAGTGGGAATCTTCACCTTGGCCAACTGTTCAAGCTCTTTGAGCATAGCCCGAAAGGGCTGAACCTTCCACTTTGGCCCTTTAAGCTTGTACTTTTCCTTACAATAATGGCTATAGGTCACACGCCTTGGCCTGATCACCGGAAAAGACTGAAGGCAAATAACACACTTCTTTTTAAAAACAACAACCGGCTTACTCTGCTCTTTTTTTATCAGTGTTTTTTCCCTGTTGTGATATAGCCTTTTCTATTTCCTGCATGAGCTTTCCTTTAAACTCTGCAAACATGCTTTTGCAATTTTCGGACACACTATCAAGCCCTTTGCCTGTTTCAATAGACCGAAAATCAGCAACCTTCATTTGAAGACTGTCAAAAGATATATATCCTTTAAAATCTTTATCTTCTGAAATGTTTTTGATATGCCTATAAATAAGATAAGCTTTTAATTCATGGATTCTTTCCCACTTTTGTTTGCCCATTATTCCCCCTTTCAGGTGAAAGTTAATCTTAAAATACGGCCCATTATACATAAAATGGAAAGTAAAGGCAACTTTAGACAGCACCTTGTACCACACCACAACTTGCAAAAACTCAAAAAAAAGCTCAAAAATAAATCCATAATGAGGCCATAAAAGGCCCGTATTTGCCCTGTGCTGTAAAGGGCAAATGTGTGTGGGGAGTGGATAAGGAAAAGACAGCGTTTTAAACCCGCTTAGCCGGATAAAAAAACCGATAAAGCTTTGTCTTATGAGCTTTTGGCAAGCCTCTCAAGCTCACGAAGCATCAAAAGAGCATGATACCGGTGATACATATAATCCCGCATATAGCACCTGATTTTACCCCGTATGGCTGGCCTGCGGGTGTATTTATCCTGATATATCAAGCTGTGTTTATACCGGCATTATTACACTCTTCTTACCCTTTGGGTATAACTTGCTGATTTTGGCTCAACAGTCATTTTAAGGCCGATAGAATCCAAAATGTTTTTCAGGGTTTTGAGCTTGGGGTTTACAGAACCGGAGAGAGTTTTATACAGACTTTCCCGGCTCACTTTTGCTTTTTTGGCTACAGAGCTGATGCCGTATGCCTTGGCAACATCCTGCAAAGCCAGCAGAAAAGTCTCTTCCGCATGTTCGCCGTTATCTTCCAGATGTACGGTTAAATAGGCTGAGGCTTCAATCGGATCTTTAAGGGATTCAATTAAAGAATCTTCATATTTTTTTGTTTTGTGTTTCATTATTTCCTCCTTTAGTGTTTTTATATCAGATCGACTGTATATTTTTTATTTGTTTGTTCACTGTTTCCCTTTTTGATAAATATTCCAGTATTTTTCAGCTTTTATTATATCCCTTTTTTGTGAGCCTTTATCTCCGCCCCAAAGAAGAATAATTGTGTTCCGATCATCTTTTCCAAAATATACCCTATACCCAGGACCAAAAAATATTCTAATTTCAAATAACCCATTTCTCAATGGCTGAGTGTTTGATAAAAGACCTAACCGCAGTTTATTGATTTCCTTCCTTATACAAGCTCTTCCTTTTATATCTTTTAAACCATTCAGCCATACCTGAAAAGGGCGTTTACCGGATTGATGAGCATATTCAAGAATACTCCTTTCTTTGAGAGTTATCATAATTTTTTTATCCTCAGAGGCTTATATTTGTATCCTATAGGACACATAATGTAAACAATATATTTGTTTTATTTGAAAATTCAGCCTCAGACCATTGGAACATGGCAGACAGTTTTAGAGGAAAGGAGGCTGGAAAAGGGGTATTTGCATGGTTATTTAAAAGCAACCTTTAACTGCGCATGAATAAACAGACCCAAAACATCACTTTTACGCTATCTTGGCAAGGCTTTCAAGATAGCGGAGCATAATCAGGGCATGGTATCTGTGATACATATAATCCCGGACTCTATCCCGTACGGCCGGCCTGCGGGTGTATTTATCCTGATATATCAAGCTGTGCTCATACCGGCATTCAGTCTTCCCACAAGTGACACGGCTCTTTTTGCCATTAAAATCACCTCCTTTACGCTATAAGAAGGCAACATAACACAAAGTGTTGTATTTGTCAAGTAAAAAAAAGAGGGCGGGAATTAAACAATCAAAAACCCGCCCACTCAAAACCCGGCTATGTCCGAAAAGAAAGCCGGGGATTAAATAATAAACCTGTTGGTTTCCCGACAACCCGGCTCCGGGGGAAACCAGAGCCGGATTAAATAATCAATTTAAGAGCTTGCACAACTACCGTCTGCACTGACGCATTTTCCCGCATTTGCACCAGCGTTCTTTTTACATACTGGAGTTTGATTCCACACAGTGTTATTCCCGTCTGGACAATCATCTGCATCATCACACCTTTTTATTGTAGAGTTTGGAATATCGTCCCCATTATCAACCCCTGTACCACAAGCCGCTGTAGCTCCTCCGTGGGCTTTATTTTTACACTTTTTGTGACAAAGCTTAAATTCTCCACCATAAGTTTGAGTAATAGATCCATCAGCCTTGTTTATAGAGACACAGGCATTGAATGTATTACCTGAGATCTCCTGTTCCATATCAACACAGAAGGCATCTTTGTCATGCACAATAGTTTTACAAGTGTCACAAGCGATATTCAAATTTGCTAATGAAGTACACGACGATTTTGTAGCCGCGCACAGGTTATAAGCTTTGGCGATATTCTTTCCGGTTGTGGACGCAGCTACCAAGGCCGCAGAGTCCCTATAATTCGCAAATCGGGGAACAGCGATCGCGGCTATAATCCCGATAATAGTCACACCGACTAAGACCTCCAAAAGCGAAAAACCTTTTTTGTTTTTCAGTGTTTTAAACCTTCTTTTCATAAGAAAGTCTTTGATTTTATTTTTCATTCTTTACCTCCCTTGTTTTTGGTTTGTTTTTTATGTTTAATCTTCTGTTGCTTTAATGCCTTGACGACCATAGTCTTCTTTCATGCGCTCCATTCTTAAGATTGAGCGAAAAGTATCATCTACTTGCTCCATTTTCTTAACTGTCTTTTGAAGGGCTTTATTGCTGTTATCCAGCCGTCCGATATGAAACATTAAAAGCATAGACACCCCGAAAATAGTTAAGCCAAAGTGGGCGGCGGCCAAGCATAGGCCGTATTTGATAAAGTATTTTCTAACTTGCACTTCACTCATGGTTTGTCCTTCGTTCTTTACTCTTTTTCCTTCGTTCATAGTTTGTTCTTTTACCTTTGTTATTTGCTTAGTTTCTGTCTTTTCCTTTCTCTTTCACATTTACTTGGCTTTTTTTATTCGCGTATTTTTGTTAACAATCCCTTTTTTTTCACAAAAGCCCTTTTTATCGCAAAACCGGAAAAGCCCGAAAAGTGGTAGACTTGGGCTGTGTCTACCATTTCTTTGAGGGGGTTTTTGGCCCTTTTATTAAGGGGAAAAGCTGGTTTCGAGAAAAAATAGATTTTTTGAAAAAAATAAAAATAAAAAAACTTAAAACTGTTTCATTTTGAGACAAAAAGATTGCTGACAAGACTATTGTCTTAAAATTAAGTATCGAAAATCATTAAAGATTTTTTAAATAAAAATAAAATTTAAGAAAAAGCTTGATCTTCCCGATAAGCTTAAAATAAACTTGAATAAAAGTGGTAGACACAGCCCAAGTCTACCACTTATTACTGTAAGTCTTTGAAATTACAGAAGTTTTATTTTTTCTCTTCATCAAAAACCCTCAAAAAACCCCTATTTTTGAGCCAATCTCAAAATCTGATTGATCTTCTTTTGCATATTTGACAGCGACTCAAAATAACCACAGTTTTTTGAGACAATTTTTTAAAATCCCAGCCGATCAATATCTGCACAAATCACAATACAGTTATAAAACTTTTAATCAGACGCTCAAATATCAGGCTTTAATTAGTCGTCCGTGAAAAAGGCTACTAAACTGCTGGTCTGCAAGCAAAGTCCAAGCTCATTCGGGACGGAATACCTTGGACCCTCTTCGCTTGGCTTTGCTTGCAGACATAATTTAAAGAGGTTGTTCACGGGGGACTAATTAGTGGCCCGTGAAAAACCCTTGCTCTTTAGTTGTTTTTGTCCAAAGTCTGCACCGTTTCGGGACGGAATACCTTGGACCCTCACGGCACGGACTTTGGACAAAAATGCTTAAGGGGGTACTTTTTCACGGGCTACTAATTACAGACAAGAGTTTGGAGGAATTAGGCGAGGCTTGGCCCAGCTTTGTGGGAGAGTTTGGAGCATTCAGCAGTTAAAGAGGGTATATTTTCAAAAGGAGGATATATGGACATCAAAGAACATATAAAAGAAGAAGGTCGTCAAGAGGGAATAAGGCAGGGCGTGAGGCAGGGTATGAGGCAGGGCCGTCAGGAAGGCCGAATGGAAGGCCGAATGGAAGGCCGAATGGAAGGCCGAATGGAAGGCCAAAAAGAGCTTATTTTAAACATGTTGAAAGAAAAAGCTGATCCAGCTTTTATCTCTAAAGTGACAGGTCTGTCCGTTAAAAAGCTCAAAAAGCTTAAAAATGGCAACTCAGAATAAAAATAAGAAGAAAAACAGTTTTGAGGCTGTAAGCGCGCGCATGCTCTTACAATAATCTCTACAAGCCACCCGCCGGTGGGCGGGCGCCTGCTGAAAAAGGCGAAAAAAGTTAAAATTTTGGCTAAATTGGGGCTTGCCATGCCGAAAAACCTGTGTAATGATAAAAATATGCTTTTCAGCGTTTTGTCTAAGCCTCTCAGATTATGCCCAAAGGGTATGAGTCTTGTTTCACCACCCTCATTAAAGAATTTTAAGTATGCGCCTTTATCTTTCTGATTCCGGTCCTATAAATGTTGCTGAGAATATAAGCGCTTTGGAGCTTGCGCGAAAAGCGGGCAAAACCTCTTCAGTGTTGGCTGTCTCCCTTAACAAGAGCCGGGAAATATCCGATATAAGAACAATCTTAAAGGAAGGGGACCATGTGAGGCTGATTTGCGCGCCTTCAAAGGAATCTTTAGAAGTGATTCGGCACTCTTCGGCTCATGTTATGGCTCAGGCGGTGCAGGAGCTGTGGCCGGATGTGCAAGTCACCATTGGTCCGGTTATTGAGGAGGGGTTTTACTATGATTTTGACTCCCCCCGCCCCTTTCATCCCAAAGATCTGGAAACCATAGAAAACAAAATGAAAGAGATCATCCGCCGAAAGCTGGAAGTCACAAAAGAAGTATGGCCGAAAGAAAAAGCTGTTTCTGTCTTTAAAAAAATGAAAGAGCATTACAAGGTGGAAATTATAGAAGAGCTAAACGAGCCTGAAGTAAGCGTGTATCGGCAGGGGGAATGGCTCGATCTCTGCAAAGGTCCCCATGTCAGCAATTTATCTCAGATTGGAGCGGTTAAAGTGTTGCGCCAGTCCGGCGCTTATTGGCGGGGGGATGAAGAAAAAGCTCAGCTTCAGCGCATTTACGGAACCGCCTTTCATACAGAGAAAGAATTAAGACAATACCTCAAAAACTTGGAGGAAGCCGCTAAAAGAGATCACCGAAAGTTGGGAAAAGAAATGGGGCTTTTTTACTTCTCAGATCTTTCCCCCGGCAGTCCTTTTTTTACCGGCGCGGGCGCTTTTGTCTACAATGAATTAAAACAGTTTTTGCGGGAAATGTATTTTCAATACGGTTATGAAGAGGTGATTACCCCTCAAGTTTTTAGCTCAGCGCTTTTTGAGAGGTCCGGCCACGCTCAGCATTTTGCAGAAAATATGTATCCGGTTTTGCAAAAAAGCCTGTATAATGACAAAGCCAAAATTGCCAAGGATGTTTCCTCAAAAAAACAAGACATGTTGCATAGTTCAAACCTGTCTTTCCTCAAGCCTATGAATTGTCCGGCCCACTCAGCGCTTTACTCTTTTCAAAAACGATCTTACAGAGATCTGCCTTGGCGGGTGGCGGACTTTGGTCGCTTACATCGAAAAGAAAAACGGGGAGTCCTGCACGGGCTTACCCGGGTTAATAGTATGTGTCAGGATGACGCGCATGTGTTTTGCGCTCCCGATCAACTGAACCAAGAAATAAAAAACATTTTAAAAATGTTTCAGGAAGTGTACAGCAAACTGGGCTTAAAGGAGTATAGGATTGCTCTTTCCACCCGCCCGGCAGACTCAATGGGGGAAGATGCAATTTGGAACAAAGCGGAGGCTGTGCTTTCTGATACTTTGGAAAAACTGAAAATCCCTTTTGAAATTCAGGCCGGAGAGGGGGCTTTTTACGGACCAAAGTTGGATATGCTTTTTGTGGACGCCATGCAAAGAACTTGGCAGTTGGGCACACTCCAGTGCGATTTTAATATGCCCAAAGCTTTTGATTTGAAGTATGTGGATCGCGACAATACAGAAAAAACACCCATCCTTTTGCACAGGGCGGTTTTAGGCTCACTGGAGCGTTTTATCGGAGTGTATTTGGAGCACAGGGCGGGTTACCTGCCTTTGTGGCTTGCACCCGTTCAGGTTCTTTTGCTTAATATCTCCCGGGATCAGGAACAATATGTCAGGGAGTGCGCCGAAAACATGAAGTCCGCAGGTATTCGGGTGGAGATGGATTTAAGGGGAGAAAAACCGGGCTATAAAATAAGGCAGGCGCGTTTTCGCCGTATCGCCTGTATGGCTGTAGCCGGGGACAGGGAGCTTAAGTCCCGGTCTTTATCTGTGCGTCTTAGGGATGGCAAAATTTTTTCCATTGAAAAAGATATATTTATTGAAAAAATATTAAAAATTATTCAAAAAAAGGAGCTGAATATGGGATTTACATAGGTTTTTTTAGTCGTTTGAAGTGGTTTTTTGTGGTATAAAAGAAAGAGTAATAAATAAACCTTTAAAAAGGAGGTGTCTTATCCGTAAGTTCAGAAAAAAAATCAGAATGGTAAAGAAGGAGGAAAAATTCAGAGTTAATGAGCGCATTACCGCAGTGGAGGTGCGTGTGGTGGATAATGAGGGTAATATGCTGGGGATTTTGCCCTTGGAAGAGGCTTTGAATTTATCCGCAGACAAAGGCTTGGACTTAGTGGAGATTGCGCCAAAAGCAAAACCCCCCACCTGTAAAATTATGGATTACGGGAAGTGGAAGTTCAAGCTGAGCAAAAAAGAAAAACTGTCCCGGAAAAATCAAATTCGGATTATCATCAAGGAGGTTCAGATTCGCCCCCGAACGGATGTTCATGATCTGGAAATAAAGATGAAGAAAGCAAAAGAATTTTTGTTAAACGGCTGTAAGGTGAAAATACATTTGCGTTATTCCGGGCGGGAGATGGCTCATAAAGAGTTGGGGCTTAAAATGCTGGAAAAAGTAAAAGAAATTTTACTGCCTTATTCTCTGCTGGAAAAAGATACTCCTCAGATAGAAAAAAGGTCGGCTTTTTTATTTTTTGCTCCGGATCCTGTAAAACTTAAAGAACGGCAAAAACAGCAAAAACAGCAAAAACAGAAAAAAGAAGGCCGTTCTCCTGATAAAAAGGAAAAAGAAGGAAGCAAACCGCCGGTGGATGAGAAAACCCCTGTGGCAACAGTGGTGGACAGCGCGGGCTAAAACTCCGGGTAATCCGCTGTTTTTATTGCTGATATTTGTAAAAAACTTGAGCTGGCGCAAAAATGCGTGTATAATGGAATCAGATTCCAATATACACGAAGGTTAATCTATGTTTCAAAGGACTTTATCTCCCGTTATCCGACGCATTTCCTCTCATTTTCCAGTGTTGCTGGTGACCGGTCCGCGTCAGGTGGGCAAAACCACTTTATTGGAAATCAGCTCAAAATCCAAGCGTCGCTATGTCACTTTAGACGATTTAAGCTGGCGTGAACTGGCTCAACAAGATCCAAAGCTTTTTATACAAACTTTTAAGCCACCTGTCACTATTGACGAAATTCAATACGCCCCCCAGTTGTTCAGCGCCATCAAAATGGAGGTTGATCGTTCAAAGCAAAAGTCAGGTATGTATTGGCTTACAGGTTCACAAAAATTTAATTTAATGAAAGGGATTAGTGAAAGTTTAGCCGGCAGGGTGGCTGTTGTGGATCTGCTGAGGCTTTCTTATTCAGAAATAAAAGGCTTGCCCAAAACCGTTCCATTCAGGCCTGATTTAAAGTGGCTTTCACGAGTTAAAAAACTAAAACAAGCAACAGTTCAAGATATTTATCAGCACATTTGGCAGGGCGCATTTCCAAAAGTGGTAAAAATGCCGCCCAAGCAAAGGGATATTTATTATCGCTCTTATATTCAAAGGGATGTGAGGGATGTAACAGGAATCACCAATCAGACCGGTTTTTATAATTTTATCACAGCACTTGCCGCCCGGACAGGTCAAATATTAAATTACTCTGATTTAGCAAGGGACACCGGTATTGACAACAAGACAGCCAAATCTTGGTTATCTGTTTTACAAACCTCCGGCTTGATTTACTTATTGCATCCTTGGTATAGGAACATCAGCAAGCGTATTATTAAAACCCCCAAGATTTATTTTTTGGATACAGGTTTGGCCAGCCAGTTACCTCTGCAAATGGACTGATGCCGGTTCTTTGTCAGCCGGGGCTATGTCAGGCAGTATATTGGAAACATGGGTTATTGCAGAACTGCTTAAAAGTTATTGGCATGCGGGCCGGGAAGTTCATTTTTACTATTACCGCGATATGGATCAAAAGGAAGTGGATTTGTTGATTGAAACAGCTGATTGTTTTCATCCTCTGGAAATCAAAAAAACCTCCACCCCCTCCAAGACTATGATTAAAAGTTTTTCCTTACTGGAAAAACTGGGAAAACCTGTTGGTCAGGGCGCTTTGTTGTGTCTGATCGAAAAAGATATGCCTCTTTCGGAAACAGTAACAGCCGTCCCCATAAGCTATCTTTAGTTTGTTGATCTTATGAGGTTCAGACAGGCGCCGGGTTTTACGAAACATCAGCAATATTTTTTCCCGAAAAGGGGGTTCACAAGCTCAGTATTGCAATTTCCGCCCAGCTTTTAAAGGGCCGGAGGGTTCAAACATGCGCCGGGTTTTACGAAACATTAGCAATAGTATTTGTAAAAAAGGGGGTTCAAAAGCTCAGTATTGCAATTTCCACCCCGCTTTTAAAGGGCTGGAAGGTTCACCCGACTTCGACACAACACTATGAGTTAAAAAATATTTTGAGGTTTTTTTAGACCAGCCGGGTTGTTTTTGTGGGGTCTTGATCCCTAAAATACTCAAAAAATAAAACATGTGTGGCCCCCGGCCTGTTTACTGTTCCTCAACCCTCTGACATAGTAAAACCATGTTTATCAAAATCACTCAAAAACCTAATGGCCGAAGTCATGTTCGTATCATGGAGTCCCTAAGACAACAGGGCAAAGTGGTGCAAAAAACCCTGCACTCTGTGGGAACCTCCAAAAGTCCTGAAGGTGTGTCCGCTTTAAAAAAAGTGGCTCAAGACATGATCGTAAAGCTCAGCAATGACCGACAGCCCGCTCTTTCCGGCATGGCCAAAGTCATCTACAGCAAAGAATCTCAGTACATAAACAAAAAACCAAAACAACAGAAGAAAAAACAAAAGCCTGTTTCTATCTTCTCCCTTAAAAAGCCACAGGAAACAGCACGCATCCAGCACGGCATTAAAGGAGTATGCGGGGCTGTCTATGAACAGTTAGGCTTTCATACCCTCATACAAGACACCAACAAAGATCAACAATGGAACAACATCTTAAAATACTGTGTCCTTGCCAGAGTGGCCCACCCGGATTCCAAAAGAAAAACAGTAGACACTTTGGCAGAGGATTTTAACGAGACTGTTCCTTTGGAAAAAATGTATCGCATGATGGACAGGCTTTATCCACGCATAGAAAAAGCAAAAGACATGGTGGCCAAAAACACCCTGAGCCTGTTTAACCAAGAAGTGGATATTCTTTTCTTTGATGTCACCACCCTTTACTTTGAAAGCTTTGAAGAAGACGATACAAGACAGTTCGGCTTCAGCAAAGATAAGAAGTTCAACGAAACACAAGTGGTCTTAGCCCTTATCACCAACCAGCAAGGTCATCCCCTAAGCTATGAGCTGTTTCCCGGAAGCACGAGTGAAGGATCCACCCTTATTGCCACAGTTCAGAGATTAAAACAAAGATTTACAGTCAAAAACGCCGTGTTGGTGGCCGACAGAGCCATGTTTAATGAGCAAAACCTTACACTCATGGAGGAAGAGGGGATTCAATATGTGGTGTCCGCCAAGTTAAAGTCCCTGCCCAAAAGCAAGAAAGATGAGATTTTAGACAAAAACTTAAAATCTTCCACTGTCTCAGAAGACCCACACAGGGTAAAGATAAAAGCGCTTGAGTATAAACAAAGAAGACTCATTATAAGCCACTCAGAAAAAAGAGCCAAAAAGGATGAGGCGGACAGACTAAGACTCATTAAAAGACTGATGAAAAAAGTAAAGAACAAGCAAATCCCCATAAAAAGCCTTATCCCCAATCATGGCACCAAAAAATACATCACAGTTCAAAAAACCAAAGCCACACTCAATGAACAAAAAATAGCTGAAGACAGCCGTTGGGACGGCCTGCATGGACTTATTACCAACATGAAAGATAAGCCCCCCCAAGAACTCCTCACCCGATACAGACAGCTCTGGAAGATAGAAGAGGCTTTTCGTGTGTGCAAACACACTCTTAAGATGAGACCCATTTACCACTGGAAGAGGAAAAGAATCGAGGCTCATATTGCTATATGCTTCTTGGCTTACTCGCTTTCTTACACTATGAAACACAGAATGGAGCAAAGAGGACTGAACTTCAGTATCCGAAAGATGAGAGAGATTTTAAAAAGAGATCAATACAGTATTATAGAGGATGCGAACAAAAATCTTTATCGTATGCCCTCTAAATCCACAGAACCGATACAGGCTATATACGAGGCTTTGGGGCTTAAAAGAGTGTCTGACTTTGTATCCGGTTCCTGAAGTTTTACCGGACTTCAGTCTTAAAATGTGTGCCCCCGTAAAAACTCATAAGTATATGATATCACTCACTTAATGCCTTGCGTTGTGTCGAAGTCGGGAAAAAAGACTTGGATCATATAAAACTCCTGCTTTCAAACCACATTACGGGCACAGATAAAAAAATTGACAAGCTGGACTCCAAAATGGATAAGCTGGATGCAAAAGTGGAGAACAATATCAACAGACTGGACTCCAAGATAGATAAGCTGGATGCTAAGGTGGAGAACAATATCAACAGACTGGACTCCAAAATAGATAGCAATATCAACAGGCTGGATTCTAAAATAGATAAGATGGACTCTAAAATGGAAAGCAACTTTAATCAAGTTCGGGCAGACCTAAAAGAGCTTTTAAAACAAAAAGCAATGTGAGGGGAGGGTTTAAGGTTTTTTAAAAAAGTTTGCCGCGCCAAAGTTTTTCAGCAAACAGGGAATAGGGCAGAATCTCTATACCATTGTTTTTTGTCTTGGGTTTGTTCTTTTTCGGCTCCAATAAAATACGGGGCTGAGACTCCATACACACGATAAATCTTTTTTTTAAAGACGGGTATTCTTTTTTTAGCTCTCTTAAGCCTTTTAAATCGTCAGGCACAATGCGTGTTTTGGCTTTGGCCTCAATAGCAACGGCCATGTTTCCGATAATGAAGTCCACTTCCACTCCGGTGGTGAGTCTCCAATAAGAAAATTTATAATTCAGCTCCTTATAACTCAGGTAGGTTTTTAATTCATGGTGAACCCAATTTTCAAAAGCCTTGCCAAAAAGCGGATTGCCTGATTGCAGGTTAAGCCTTCGGGACAGATGATTGACGATACCCACATCGGAAAAGTAAAATTTTGGCGCGGCAAAGGTTCTTCTTTTGGCTTTTTTTCTGTAACAAGGCAGAAAAGAGCCTATTAATGTATCTCTAAGGATATAAAAATAATTTTTTGCCGTAACAGCTGAAATGCCACACTCTCTGCCTATGTTTACAAAATTCACCTGCTCTGTATCAGACAAAGCCGCAGTCTCTAAAAAGTCATTAAAGACAGAAAAATTTTGTACAAAACCTTCGTGAGCGATTTCTTCTCTCAAATAATCATCACAATAACTTTTTAAAGCTCTTTTGGCTTTTTTAGCGACGAAAATTCCAGGAAGATACCCATTGTTCAGTCTGTCGGTTAAGGAAAAATCTGATTTTAGTTCTGAAAACACGAAACCAAATAATTCAAACCGGTCGGCTCTTCCACCCAATAAATTAATGTGACCTTGCTTAAGTTTTTTTGCGCTGGAACCGCAAAGCCCAAAGACCAGTTTTTTATTTTCAATAAGCCAATGCACTTCATTAAGCAACTCTGGAACTTTTTGAATTTCATCAATAATAATGAGGGATTTTTTAAATTGAGGGGAGGAAAGCTCCTGTCGGAGCAGAGCCGGGTTTTTCCTGTATCGGATGTATTTTTCTGTGTTCAGCAAATCAATAAAAAAGGCATGAGGATACAAAGCTTTAAGCAGGGAGCTTTTTCCTGTTTGTCTGGCCCCCCAAAGAAAAAAGCTTCGTGAGGGCTTTTTATCCAAAATCAGCTGTCGAGAGTACATCCTTCGCTCCTTTATGAAAAACACCTTTTGTCTTGCTTTACAGTATCTTACTTTACAGCTGTTTGATGAAAAAGTAAACCAGCATTTTAGTTTTGCATGAAAAAACAAAACCCCTTTTTCGATTTTCCAAAGTATTTTTTTGGCTTGAAAAACCGGCAGAGGATGATTTTAAGGGCTTTTGTGGGCTTGTGGGCTTGTGGGCTTGTGGGCTTGTGGGCTTGTGGGCTTGTGGGCTTGTGGGCTTTTGTGGCCTGAGCAGGGGCTTTTGTGCGTGGTGGGCTTGCGTGGGCTTGTGGGTGGCCTCTCTCTTTGAGTCACTTTGTGCCCATAACAATACTTCATTTTTGGATTGTGCGGTGTTGCAATATGTTCGAGATCCGAACATAGTGTCGGATTTCGTCTATTAAATTTAAAAAGAAGCCGTTTTTGTGGGGTTTTGGCCCTACCTCCGATTTGCTTCCTATATTTGTAATGGGACCGGGTGAAAGTGAGCCAAAACTTTACACACTCTGTCAGAACACAAAAAAAAGGAGGTTTTACTATGAAAAGAAATGGCAGTTTTATCAATCAAAAGCCTGCGGGGTTTACTGAAAGCAAAAGCGACAAACACAATGCTGTTGGTTACAGCCCAACTTACCGGCATGCGGGGTTTACTGAAAGCAAAAGTGACAAACACAATGCTGTTGGTTACAGCCCGACTTACCGGCATGCGGGGTTTATTGAAAGCAAAAGTGACAAACACAATGCTGTTGGTTACAGCCCGACTTACCGGCCTGCGGGGTTTATTGAAAACAAAAGCCTGATAAATCAACTTAAGGAGTTTGGCCTTAATCCCAAATATTGGATTTTAAAGAAGTTGAGCGGGCCGGGTGTGGGAAGGACAAAGCCTTCAGCAATAAAGCCTGTGCTGTTGGAAACAGCCGTGCCCCAAAGAAGGCGTATTAAACAAAAAACCTGCCGGTGGATGCTTATACACAAGTGGGAAAAGGACTTTTGCTTGTTGGGCGCTACGGAGGAAAACACAAGATGGATAGACTTGGAATGGGTGATTTAAGTTTGGGCGGGAAGATTGAAATTGATGAGTTTATAGGGGCGATGAAATTAGTAAAATAAGCAGGTGGAGAGGGAATTGTACGCTTGAGGGGATATTAAGAGTGCTTATGGAGTGATTAGCCCTTGTAATGTGTTAGTGGTGTAGCGGGCTTCAGTGGGAGGCAAGAGTGCTTATGGAGTGATTAGCCCTTGTAATGTGTTAGTGGTGTAGCGGGATTCAATGGGAGGCAAGAGTGCTTATGGAGTGATTAGCCCTTGTAATGTGTTAGTGGTGTAGCGGGCTTCAGTGGGAGGCAAGAGTGCTTATGGAGTGATTAGCAGGTGAAGTGGAGACTTCAGTCTATTTGTAATGGGGTGGCGGATATTTGCTCCGGGTAGCCGAAGTCATCGTAAGCTCGGGCTGAGGAGGGCAGTAAAGACAGCCTGCGGGCTTTTTTTATTGCGCTTCTGAGCTTTCTTTGCTCCGAACAGGTAAGCCCTGTGATACGCGCCGGGTTGATTTTACCCCCTTCTGATATGAACTGAAAAAGAGTGACCGGGGATTTGTAGTCTATTTTGAGCCTTTTTTTGGCTTTAGACTGAGTATCAGACGGGCTTGATTTTTGTTGCTCCATTTTAAACCTTACTGGTTAACAGCTTATGATAAAGCATGTTATTTTTAACTGGATTCCCGCTTTCGCGGGAATGACACCCCCGGTGGCTGATTAAGGTTTACCGATACACAAGCTTTAAGGCAAGAAAAAAAACTTCAAGTGGGGTAAATTTTCATGGTGGCCCATTTAACTGTGCCTAAATTGACCATTTAAGGGCCATTATGTAAGTTTTTTCCTTTAATTTGACAGCGGGCTTGTTGTGTGGGAAAAAATGCGAAAAGGAGGAGATTTCGATGCCTCAATGCGAACTGACAGGAAAAAAGCCGGTTGTTAAAAATCTGGTAAGCCATTCCAATATCAAAACAAAATCAAGGGCTTTCCCCAATGTACAGCTTAAAACTTTTTACAGCCCGTGTTTAAAAAGGTCTTTTCGTTTAAAAGTGTCAAACAGCGCCGTTCGGTCCATAGACAAAGCTGGCGGGATTGACAACTTTTTGATAAAAGTTCCTAAAACCGGTTTGTCCCCTCAGGCTTTGAAATTAAGAAAAAATATGGAAAAAAGACTGCACAGGAAACCGGCCCTTAAATGATTAAACTGACGGGAGAAAGCAAATTGAAGTTGAAGATTAAAAAAGGGGATCAGGTTTTGGTGATCGCCGGTGCGGAAAAAGGCAAAAGATCCAAAGTGTTGGAGATTGATTCCGGCAAATTGAAGGTTCGCCTTCAAGGGGTGAGGGTGCAGACTCACTTTGACAAAAAAGAGGGGATACAAAAAAAAGAAGGCTGGATGGATTACTCCAATATTCGCCTTGTATCCTCCGCTCCTGCAAAGTAAAGTTTTGGCTTTCAGTGTAAATAATCGGGTGTGGAAAAGGCCGGCTTGAGTGGTTCTGTATGCTTTAGCCTTAAGCTTGTTCGTGACGGAATATCTTGGACACTCACCGCTTAAGGCTAAAGCATACAGACAAATAACAAGGGTTTTTCACAGGCGATTAAATAATAGTCCGTGGAAAAAGTATTACCTTAGTTCGCGGTTTACAGGCATAACAGGCGCGTGCTTTTGCGGGAATGACAGGAGAAAAAATGTTACTTTATAAAGCGGTGTTTGCCGGGTTTTTACTATGGGCTTTTTATTTGCCTGTATCTTTTGCTTATGTGCCTGTATCTTTTGTTTATGGGCTTGTATCCTCCGCCGCTTATGTGCCTGTATCTTTTGCGGAGGAGCAAGCCTCTTTCGCGCTGGAGGATATTCCTTCAGACAAAGAGGAGCTGAAGGTTCAGGAGAGCTTTCCTTTGTACAGGGTGGACTTTAGTCATAAGTTGGTGCAGGAGGAAGTGCATGAGGAGCTTTTAAAAGAGCGTAAGGAAAAAGAGGAACAATCACAGCTTTCCCCCCCCGAATAATGCAATAAAAAACAGGTTTAAAGCTTGAACAAGGCCACAGATAAACGGCGCTGAAGTCGCTTGCAAAAAAGCTAAAGTTTGAACAAGGCCAGATAAACGGCGCTGAAGCCACTTGCTAAAACAAGAAGATATATCCATTTTTTATTGCTTGTTCGGCTGATCAAAAGGGGAATAAGCACACTTAAGATAAGCCATAAACCAATTTTTAAGTTCAGCCACAAAGGAAATGAATGTAGTTTAAGCCTTGCGATAAGGCCAAACCCGCTGATAAAAAGAACAAGCGCGGCCAAGCCGTGTAAAATCATAATATTTTTTTTGTGCTTTCTGCTTCCTCCGGATCTGGAATAAGAAAGCAAAGCGCCGATGGCGAGACACAAAGAAATAACAGCCAAAAGATGAAGCAACTTATATACTGTGTAGCTCATAACAGCCTCATAAAAAAACTATAATAGTGGCCTGTGAAAAAGCCCCCCTTAAGCATTTTTGTCCAAAGTCCGTGCCGTGAGTGTCCAAGGTATTCCGTCACGAAACGGCGCGGACTTTGGACAAAGACGGCTAAAGAACAAAGGTTTTTCACGCCCTGCTATAATAATTAAAAATTTTTGCAAGTAAAACAAAAAAGCTGAAAATTTGCCCTTAACGGCTTGCAAGCAAGAATTTAGACTATATGCGTTATGCTCAAATTCTTTACTTTTCTTTGGAGCAGAGGATTTTGCGATTGACTTAAAGGAAAGTAAATATAAAAAGTAATTAGCGGCCCGTGAAAAAAGCCTGCTGATACATAAGGTGACAGCCAATGAACGAATTAAAAATATTGTTTCCTATTGTGGGTATCTTGGGCTTGGTGTTTGCCTTTAGTATCTACCGGGTGATTTTGTCTCATTCCGCCGGGACAGACAAAATGAAGGATATCGCCCGGGAAATTGAATTGGGGGCTATGGCTTTTTTAAAGTCAGAGTACTCAAAATTGCTGATTTTTATTTTGTTGGTTGCTGTGCTCTTGCTGTTTTCTTTCGGTTGGCAAACGGGGCTTTCTTTTATGACGGGGGCTTTGTGCTCAGGCCTTGCCGGGTTTATCGGCATGAAGTCCGCCACCAAAAGCAATGTCAGAACAGCTATGGCCGCCAAGGAAAAAGGCCTGTCAGAGGCTTTGTTTGTGGCCTTTAGCGGGGGCGCTGTTATGGGGATCTCCGTCGCCGGTTTGGGTTTGTTCGGCTTAAGCTTGGTGAATTACTTTTTTTCCTCAACAGGCGCGGGGTTTACTTCTATTGTTACCGGTTTTTCGATGGGGGCTTCCTCCATTGCTCTTTTTGCCCGCATCGGCGGGGGTATATTCACCAAAGCCGCGGATGTGGGGGCGGACTTAGTGGGAAAAGTGGAAGCCGGTATTCCTGAAGACGACCCGCGAAACCCGGGAGTGATTGCAGACAATGTGGGGGACAATGTAGGGGATGTGGCCGGAATGGGAGCGGACATTTTTGAATCCTATGTCGGGGCAATGGTGGCTTGCATTACCATAGCTCTTACTATGGACGAAATGGTGATGGACAAATATTTTGGGGCTTCTTTTTCGCGCAGTCTGCTTATGGTTTTTCCCTTTGTGTTGTGCATGGTGGGTCTTTTTTCCTCCATAATGGGCGTGTTAAGCATAAGGTTTTTAAAAAACAAAGCGCCTGACTTGGCTTTGCTTTTTTCTCAACTGATTGCCGGGTTTATATTTCTTGTCATCACCGGAGGGATGCTTCTTTTAATAGAAAAAGGCTGGCGTTTGTTTATCGCCGTGTGCGTGGGGCAGATTGCCGGCCTGCTTATCGGAAAAATTACTGAATACTACACTTCCTCACGCCCGGTAAAACAAGTGGCTCAGGCTTCTAAAACCGGCCCTGCCACAAATGTTATTTCCGGTTTTGCTGTGGGGCTGGAGTCCACCTGCGCCCCTTTGATTTTAATCGCCTTGGCGATTCAGCTTTCGTATCACTTCGCGGGGCTTTACGGTATCGCTGTTGCCGCTGTGGGTATGTTGGCCACAGTGGGCATCACCATGACTATTGACGCTTACGGCCCGGTGGCGGATAACGCCGGGGGCATTGCCGAGATGTCCGGCCTTGGGCCTGATGTCAGAAAGATCACAGACAATCTGGATTCCCTTGGCAATACCACCGCCGCTATCGGTAAGGGCTTTGCCATTGGTTCAGCAGCGCTTACAGCTTTGGCCTTGTTTGTGGCCTTTAGGGAGGCGGTGGGGGCCTCTTCTGAACAAACCCTCACCATGAGCTTAAGTCACCCCTCTGTTGTGATGGGTCTTTTTCTGGGTTCCGCTGTGGTGGTTATATCCGCCAGCCTGACTTTGGAATCTGTGGGAAGAACAGCGGGAAAAATGGTGGCTGAAATCCGCCGTCAGTTTAAGGAAATTACGGGCCTGTTAGAGGGCACAGCCAAACCGGACACCGGCCGTTGTGTGAGCATTGCCACCAACGCCTCTTTAAAAGAGATGATTTTACCCGGGGTGATTGCCGTGCTTTTTCCACCACTGGTGGGTTTTACTATGGGCGCTGAGGCCCTGGCTGGCGCGCTGGCGGGGGCTTTGTTAAGCGGTGTGACCTTGGCTCTTCTTATGGCTAATGCCGGAGGGGTGTGGGATAACTCAAAAAAATTTATTGAAAAAGGCGGCTTGGAGGGCGCTAAAAAAGGGGATGACACTCACTCCGCTTCTGTTATAGGGGATACCGTGGGGGATCCTTTTAAAGACACAACCGGCCCGGCCATGAACATTTTAATTAAACTGCTTTCGATAGTGTCTTTGATTATAGCTCCTTTTCTTTAATGTTCTTTAATGTGTAGGATGTTTTGTTGCGTTTTTCTTCTTCCGCCCGCTTTCGCTCTTTAGCTCTTATTTTTTCTATCGTTTTGATGGAATTTACCGCTTTTGGCATGATTATCCCCTTAAGCCCTTATCTGGCCCGGGATTTTGGAGCGGACGATCTGCAAGTGGGCCTGCTGATGAGCGTGTATTCCTTGGCTCAGCTGATTTTCGCGCCGGTTTGGGGCTACCTTAGTGATAGATTGGGGCGAAGGCCCATTATTTTGATTTGTCTTGCAGGCTCAGCTGTATTTCACCTTTGGTTTTCTTTTGCAAACACTTTGGAAACTTTGTTTTTGACCCGCATTTTGGCCGGAACTTTTGGAGCGGTTATGTCTGTGGCTATGGCCTGTATCGCCGATCGCACCGGCGAGCACAGCCGATCCAAAAACATGGGGCTGGTGGGCGCGGCTATCGGCATGGGCTTTGTGATAGGCCCTTTTTTAGGAGGGGTGTTTGGCCTTTGGGGCCGGGCTATGGGGTCAGTGCCCCCTTTTGGCTCCAGTTTTTCCGCCTTTGGGGCTTTTGTTGTATGTTTAAGCAATTTTATTATGTCGTATTTCTTTTTGCGCGAAAGCTTTGCCTGTGACGACTCTTCGCGTTTGTCGGCAAAAAATCTTTTTTTGAATATTAAAAGCATTCATTGGTTTCGCGTTCAGCAACTGTGGTTCGCTGTGCGAAAGCCGGTTTTAAAACACACTTTGTTTATGTACTTTCTTTTGACTTTGGCGCTGGCCGGTATTGAAGCCTCTTTGTTTTTGTATGTGAGAGATAAGCTTGCTTGGTCTCATTTTCCGGCGAGCCTTGGCTTTGCCTATATAGGCTTGATGATGGTCTTTACGCAGGGTTTTTTGGTGCGGGTGATGATACCTTTTTTGGGGGAAAGAAAAACAGTAATATGGGGGCTGATTACAGGGGCTTTAGGCTTTGCGGGGGTGGGGCTTGGCGCTTGGCTTTGGCTTTTGACTATTAGTGTGACGCTTCTTTGTGTGGGCTATGGTTTAAGCAGTACTTGTCTTTCAGGCGCGGTAAGCCTTTTGACCGCAAAAGATCGGCAGGGTGGTATATTTGGAGTGCACCAGAGCGTGTTTTCCATAGCGCGCATTATAGGCCCGGCTTTGGGAGGCTGGTTTTACAGGGACTTAAGCCCCTCCGCCCCTTTTTATGTGTCCGGCCTGCTGACTGTTTGTGCTTTGTGTGTGGGGCTTGCTTTAAAAAACCGCTTTCCGCAAAAGGGGAAACTATGATTGGCTCAAAAGGTAAGGCCGATTGCTCCATTGATTTATTTCAGCTGGAAAATCTGATTGATCATAACATTCCGTTTTTGTTTTTCAATTTAAGCGCGCAGGGCGAAACAAGCGCCGGGGGCTTGGCTGTTTTAAAACAGGCCCTGAGGGTAACAGAAAAAGAGATTACCCACCGGTTAAAAAAAGCGGACAAGTCAAAACCTTTAGTGCTTATTTGTGAAAAAGGGGATAAAAGCCGTCTTCTATCACAAAAATTGCAAAAAGCCGGTTTTATCAATACTTTTTTTGTCAAAGGCGGTATACTGTCTTTGACTAAGGAAAGCGGGTCATTATGAGTTTAAAACTGCCCTCTGCATTTAAGTCTTACCGGCCCAATGTGGCTTTTAATATTGATTCCGGAACTTTTATCATCAAACCGGCTGAGACAGAGCAAGAACTATTGGGCGCGTTTCGTTTGCGCAACAGTGTTTTTTATGAGGAATGGACCGGGAAATCCAGCAAGTCCGGTTTGGATATGGATGAATATGACACTGAGGCCGATCATCTGATTGTGCTTAAAAAAGACACAAGCGAAGTGGTGGGGACATATCGCTTAATCGCCTCTAATTTCAACAGCCGGTTTTACACCGAAAAGTTTTTTAACATAAAACCATTTTTAAACACAAAGCCGGGTAATAAAGTGGAAATAGGCCGGGCCTGTGTGGATAAAAATTTAAGAAACGAGCAGGTGATTCATCTTATTTGGCAGGGTTTGATTAAATATTTTAGACTTACTTTTTCCCGTTATATGTTTGGCTGTGTCAGTATTATTGACACAACCGCCGAATATGTGGCCTGCGTGCAAAACACTTTTCGGCAAAAAAACATACTGGATGAAAGCGCTGTAACCCCTCCTTTGCCGGAGTATGAAATAAACTCTTTTGATGATTTGCTTATTAAGAATAAAGCACACTTAGGCAGTTTATTAAAATTGCCCCGGCTGTTTTCTTGGTATCTGACTTTGGGGGCCAAAATCCACGGCCGGCCCGTGTATGATCCTGAGTTTCGCTCTTACGATTTTTTTATCACTTTGGACTTTAAACAAATAAGAAAAACAACATTGATTGATCGTTACGAAGACGCAGTGTACCTGAAAAACCATCTTTAGTAGTGGCCCGTGATAAAGTCCTTCCGGTTGTAAGTTTTGTATGCAAAACCTTAAGCTTGTTCGGGACGGAATACCAGAGAAACGGAAGGCCAAATCGTTGGCCTTCCGCCCGTCACCGCTTAAGGTTTTGCATACAAACAAAACAGCACAGCACAAAACCTCTTGAAAAAAAGAACAAAAAAAGGCCCTTTTGAAAAAGGGCCTTTCGTTTTACCTGTAAGCGGGAGAACTTCTTAAGAAGCGCGGGCTTTTAACTGTTCTTTGTCGCTGTTTTTCAGCAGGCGCGAAAACAGCCCTTCTTTTTGCCCACCGTCCTCCCGACTTCGACACAATGCAAGGCATTAAGTGAGTGATATCATATACTTATGAGTTTTTACGGGGGCACACATTTTAAGACTGAAGTCCGGTAAAACTTCAGGAACCGGATACAAAGTCAGACACTCTTTTAAGCCCCAAAGCCTCGTATATAGCCTGTATCGGTTCTGTGGATTTAGAGGGCATACGATAAAGATTTTTGTTCGCATCCTCTATAATACTGTATTGATCTCTTTTTAAAATCTCTCTCATCTTTCGGATACTGAAGTTCAGTCCTCTTTGCTCCATTCTGTGTTTCATAGTGTAAGAAAGCGAGTAAGCCAAGAAGCATATAGCAATATGAGCCTCGATTCTTTTCCTCTTCCAGTGGTAAATGGGTCTCATCTTAAGAGTGTGTTTGCACACACGAAAAGCCTCTTCTATCTTCCAGAGCTGTCTGTATCGGGTGAGGAGTTCTTGGGGGGGCTTATCTTTCATGTTGGTAATAAGTCCATGCAGGCCGTCCCAACGGCTGTCTTCAGCTATTTTTTGTTCATTGAGTGTGGCTTTGGTTTTTTGAACTGTGATGTATTTTTTGGTGCCATGATTGGGGATAAGGCTTTTTATGGGGATTTGCTTGTTCTTTACTTTTTTCATCAGTCTTTTAATGAGTCTTAGTCTGTCCGCCTCATCCTTTTTGGCTCTTTTTTCTGAGTGGCTTATAATGAGTCTTCTTTGTTTATACTCAAGCGCTTTTATCTTTACCCTGTGTGGGTCTTCTGAGACAGTGGAAGATTTTAAGTTTTTGTCTAAAATCTCATCTTTCTTGCTTTTGGGCAGGGACTTTAACTTGGCGGACACCACATATTGAATCCCCTCTTCCTCCATGAGTGTAAGGTTTTGCTCATTAAACATGGCTCTGTCGGCCACCAACACGGCGTTTTTGACTGTAAATCTTTGTTTTAATCTCTGAACTGTGGCAATAAGGGTGGATCCTTCACTCGTGCTTCCGGGAAACAGCTCATAGCTTAGGGGATGACCTTCTTGGTTGGTGATAAGGGCTAAGACCACTTGTGTTTCGTTGAACTTCTTATCTTTGCTGAAGCCGAACTGTCTTGTATCGTCTTCTTCAAAGCTTTCAAAGTAAAGGGTGGTGACATCAAAGAAAAGAATATCCACTTCTTGGTTAAACAGGCTCAGGGTGTTTTTGGCCACCATGTCTTTTGCTTTTTCTATGCGTGGATAAAGCCTGTCCATCATGCGATACATTTTTTCCAAAGGAACAGTCTCGTTAAAATCCTCTGCCAAAGTGTCTACTGTTTTTCTTTTGGAATCCGGGTGGGCCACTCTGGCAAGGACACAGTATTTTAAGATGTTGTTCCATTGTTGATCTTTGTTGGTGTCTTGTATGAGGGTATGAAAGCCTAACTGTTCATAGACAGCCCCGCATACTCCTTTAATGCCGTGCTGGATGCGTGCTGTTTCCTGTGGCTTTTTAAGGGAGAAGATAGAAACAGGCTTTTGTTTTTTCTTCTGTTGTTTTGGTTTTTTGCTCAAATGCTCAGGCGCTTTGCTGTAGATGATTTTGGCCATGCCGGGAAGGGCGGGCTGTCGGTCATTGCTGAGCTTTACGATCAGATTATGAGATATCTGTTCCAAAGACTTGATGATATCCGGGTTCGTGGAGGATCCCACAAAGCGCACTGTTTTATGAATGGTTTTTGAGCCTTTGCGTACCGATTCCATAATCCGGAAAGATTTAATTTTTCGGTTTTTGCTTGAGATTTTTTCAGTGACCTTGATAAACATGTTTTTACTGTTCCAGAAGAGATCGAGGAAGTAAAGGTCGGGGTCGGGAACACAACTTTAATTTTTACTGATTTTACCACTCAAAACCAAACAAAAACAACCCGGCTGGTCTAAAAAAACCTCAAAATATTTTTTAACTCATAGTGTTGTGTCGAAGTCAGGAAAAAAGGCCCTTTTGAAAAAGGGCCTTTCGTTTTACCTGTAAGCGGGAGAACTTCTTAAGAAGCGCGGGCTTTTAACTGTTCTTTGTCGCTGTTTTTCAGCAGGCGCGAAAACAGCCCTTCTTTTTGCCCACCGTCCTTTACGGATATGGTTTTACCCTGGCTGACGCTTTGCTTGGGGATCAAAAGCTCCAGCACACCGTCTTTGAAATGTGTTTCAATGGCTGATTCTTTTACTCTGGTGGGCAGAGTGAAAGCCCGCTGAAACCTGCCGTAAAACTTTTCGTGAAATTGTCTTCCTTCTTCCGCTGACCGTTCCCGGTACTCGTTCTTTTTTTCTCCCGAAATGTGCAGAGTGTTGTCGTTAAACTCAATGTGGATGTTTTCTTTTTTCACGCCGGGAACATCGAAGCTGAAAAAGTAATAATCTTTGGTTTCGTGAAAGTCACAAGCCGGCAAAAAGTTTTTTTCGTGTCTGGGGCTGTCCCAAAAATGATCCATTGCGCTTGTCCAGTCATCGAACCAGCTTACCGGTTTGTTTTTGTATATTTTTAAATTCATGCTTTTTCCTCCTTTTTTTCTTTTAAGCTTTGATCTTCATCCCCCGCGGTGTGCGGGGCACACTTTAAAACAGCATAATTTTACGCCTGATCCGGCCGAGACAACCCACCCGCGCCTTAAAAATACCGCCAAATCATGCTTTTTAAGCAAACAAATCTCAAAAACCTTTCTAATTTCAATCTGTGTGCAGAATAAATTTTGTCAAGCCCGCCAAAAATTTTTTTTATTTTTTTCATAGTGCGCCCTTTAACTGTATTTTTTTGTACCCGCCAACACTGCGTAAAAAGCTAAAAATGGCACATCCGGGGACTGTATTTTGTATCAAAATGAGACTCACCAATTCAGCGCATATATTTCAACAGCAAATCCTTATTGATTCCCCCTTCTTTTAAAAACCGCTCTCCAATATATCGACATAAAAAAGCACAGGGGATAAATGTAATTTCTATGTTTTTGTGCTTTATGGTTCCAAGTTTGGTTTTGGAAGTGACCCATACTTGCTTTAAATTATTTTTAACAGCCATATTTACCAAGCCTGTTAATTTACGAGGGTCTTTATAGTGAAGGTCACTCCATTTAATTTCCAATAACAGATCAGGCTTATAATGTTTGTTTGTTGCTACTAAATCCACTTCAAATAACTGATTATTTTTTTTCCATCTGGCATAATAGGGACCGTATCTTAAAAAATCCGCACTGTGAAAATGCTGACTAAATACCGCTGTTTCCACTATATTTCCTATATTATCGTTTTTTTGAGATACCTCTCCAAACAAAGCAGAGTACATAGAGGGATTGGTTAAATACACTTTAAAATGCCGGGCTCTTTTAAAATGTTTGCCGGAATCATCTATTCTATAAATTCTTTTTATTAAAAAAGCGGCTTCCAAATACTGCAAATATCTTGAAATGGTGTTTTTGGCAACTTCAGATCGTTGGCTTAGTTCTTCTAAGTTAATTTCCTGTCCGGAGTTAAAAGCTGTCATGGTTAAAAGGCTGTTTAACTCCTGAATATCCTGAATACCGTATAAATTAGGAAGATCCCTTAGCAACACTTTATCTATAATGTCTTGTCCTATAAATCTTTGAATATTTTTTTGAATTTCCTTATTAAATACAGGTTCCGGGTACCCTCCAAAGTTGATATAGCTGATAAATTTTTTGTTAAGCTCATTAATATTATCACGACGGGTTTTGTTTGTAAAATCAATAAATTCTTTAAAAGTAAGAGCCGGCAGAAAAAAATCTGTAAATCTTCCCGCCCCTGATTCATCACTTTTTCTTTTTAGAACAGCCGCTGAAGAGCCGGATGCCACAAACCTGACATCAGGATATTTGTCCATTAACACTTTAAGATGATTTTCCCAGTTTTTTAAATATTGAATCTCATCAAATATAACCAATTTTTTTGTATTCCGTTTGTTTTGTATTTTATCTTGAAATAAGTTTAACAATTTTTCCAAAGGGATTTTGTTATATAGAGGATCATCAACAGAAATAAAAAAGATATTTTCCCGGGGAATTTTATTTTTCTTTAAGGCTTCATTCACCAGCTGATTCAGCATAACGGTTTTGCCGACACGCCGTGGCCCCATTAAAATAACAGCTCTTTGAATATTGCTGTCCAAGACCAATTTTTTAAAACTGTTAAAATAATCTCTTTTTTTCAAAAAAGGGCAGGTATAGGAAGCGTCCCGCCACCAAGGGTTGTATTTGCTTAGCCCCGCCAATAAAGTGCTTTGTGGAATATCCAGAATTTTGCTCATATTTAATTAGTATCAAACGATTGATACTAACTCAATATTTTTTATAAGTTATTGAAATCAAACAAGTTTTTTATGCCTCTAACCGCCCCGCCCGCCCTTTTCACAGCCTTTTAGCCACAATAATCAGCTATTTCCCATATATTTTATTATAAAACCCAGTAGACTTTATTGGGTTTTTATATTAAAATTATCGTTATGGACAAAATTATAAATAAAAAACTGAAGCAAATCCTCCTTAAAAAAGTTTTGTTTTCCGCTAAGGATGCCAGAAAAGCGGGTATTTATCCCAGTCTCATTAACTATTATGTGAAAAAAGGATATATCGCAAGAATGGGCCGGGGGATGTATAAAAGCTCTTTTTCAGAGTTAGATGTGGATTTTCAATGGGAGGATTTGGTGACAACAGCAAAAAGTGTTCCTAATGGAGTGGTTTGCCTTCTTTCCGCTCTGGCTCTTTATAAACTGACAGATGAAATCCCCCGCCGGCATTGGATAGCCGTTCCTCATGCAACAACAATTCCGAAACGGCTTCATACAAAATTTATTCGTTTTCGTGATATGAAAATGGGTAAAACCAAACTAAAGATAGGAAAAGAGGAAATACAAATTTTTAATCGTGAAAGAACCATTATTGACAGTTTTCGCCTCCTCAGTGCAGAGGTATCTATTAAAGCTCTAAAAGAAGGTTTAAAAGAGTCCGGTTCTAATAAAATCAGCATTAAAAGATTGCAACAATATGCGAAAAAACAGCATATTAACATTACCTCTTATATTTTAGCGGTTACAACATGAATGAGCAGGCTTTAAAAGAAAGAATAAGACACATTGCCAACTCTGACGGTCGGGTTTTTAATCAAGTTTGGCGAAGTTTAACTCTGGAAAGATTGCTTGTCCGTCTTTCTCTTTCCTCTTATAAAAAACAATTCATTTTTAAAGGAGGTTTATTGCTTTCTCATTATATTACATTAGGTCGTGAGACAAAAGATGTGGATTTTTTATTACAAAAATCCAATACGGAAATTAATCGTATAAAAAAGGCTTTTCAGGAAATTTGTTGTTTAGATGTAGAGGATGGTTTTTCATATACTCTTTATAGAATTGAGCCTCTGCGTTTGGAAACTACCGTCCGATTTTGCTATCGCTTTACTTTTAATTTAACATTTGGAAAAATGAAGGATCGTGTTCAAGTAGATGTGGCAGGTGGAGATGTGGTGGAAGCCAAAACAAAATCTTTAAAACTTTATCACTATAAGGGAAAACCTCTTTTTGAGAAATCCATATCTTTGCAGGTTTATCCTCTGGAAACCATATTTGCTGAAAAATTGGAAAGTATTGTATCAAGAGCATCTGCCAATACCAGGATGAAAGATTACCACGATCTTATTTTACTCTGCCGTTCAAAAAATATACTTAATTTTTCCAAACTGAAAAAAGATATTGCCAAGACTTTTAAAAGTCGGGGAGAGAAAAAATCTCTTCCTCTACAGTTTTCCAACAATGAATTAAATATTCTTCAGCAATTATGGATAAAGCATCGGGATAATTTGCATGAGGATGTAAAGAGCTTTACATTTCCCGCCAATATAAAAGAGGTAATAGCTGAAATTAACCATTGGCTTTTAAGGAATAAAGCTATTTAGTCCTTCGTGAAAAACCTCTTTAAATTATGTCTCAAAAGCAAAGCCAAGCGAAGAGGGTCCAAGTGTAAAACTGGAAGCCCTATCCGTAGGGCTTCCAGCCCGAATGAGCTTGGATTTTGCTTGCAGACCAGCAGTTTAGTAGCCTTTTTCACGGGCCACTATTTAGTCGTTCGTGAAAAAGCTGGATTTAACAGCTGACTTTGGATCAGCATTTAAAAACAGACAAAAGTCTTGTTTTTGAGCTGAAAAATATTTTTTTTAAGTTTTTTGGTTTTATTATCCGATTAAAATAAAGTGATTTTGAATAATCAGATACAATTTTTTATTTTTTTTTAAAGGGTAGTAGCAAAATGAACTTAATTAGTATAAAAACCTTCTGCACCCCCCCCCCATTTTTCTAAAAAATCCAGTTATTTCAATAAGTTAAGAGCTTTTATTCATGCTTTTTCTAAGGTTGGCACAGGCAAAGCCTGTTATTTCGCCGGCATTTTTTTAGCAATACCATTTTTTGTCACAGTTTGTTTTCTTTCCGGTTGTTATAAGGGCGGATCAGAGTGTGATAAGCCGATAAAGAACTTTGAGACTTGCGCGCTTTCTCAGTTTTATGACCTGTCTTGTGCAGAAATTTCCAATTTCAGCATAGGAAACAAAATCAATCTTGAATGCAAAAAAAAGCATTTTACCAAGGATATTGAAAAAACCTGTAAAGCGAAAATTAAAGAAGACATACCGGATATTATTAAAAGCATCACCATTTTAAGCCTTAAAAAGTGTATGGATACAGCTAAAGAACAAGCTTTTATTTTTCCCGTGGACTTAAGGATAAGCAAGACATGAAAATTTTTATTATTATCAGCCTTTTGGTTTTAGCCTTTTCAAGTTGTGATTTGGCGGTCTTTGGAGCAAGGTCTTCATCCCGGCAGTTTTCACTTGTGACGGATGATATAAGCGACATTCCAAGCGAACACTTTTTTTATGTCAATATAAAGTCCGCTTATTATACCGGCGCGCAGGGAAGTTTTGATCCTCTGGATTTTCAGCTTTATGCAATGGATCAAGGCCCCGGCACTGATTGTAAAATATCAGCAAGTGAGCAATCAAGCACAGAAGACCTTTACTGTATGCTGGACATTATGGAGGGTGACCTGTATTTGCATGAAATAGAGCTTGATTATAATGTCCCGCCGGAAATGTGCGCTTACTTGGGCTTTATACCGCATTGGCACTATAATCAGGAAGTCGGGGAAGGACCTAAGACTGTGGAGCATATTGTCGGGGAAGATGACGCCCCGGATACTTATAGATGTAGGAAAGAGATAACAAAGAACACAGAAATCAGTTGTAAAAAGAGACAGAGAGGAAGAAACACAGAAGACAATTCTTGGGGGGTATGGTATGACTGGACAAAAAGCCATGTGCCCGATGATTATCACTGTGGAGTTAAAAACAACAGACCAGCTGAAGGGTGTTTTACAACAACAGGTAACAATGAAAACACTATACAATATAACAGAGAAGAAAATATCCCGGATCCCCTGCCGACCCCTCCTATACGGCAAGGTGAAGCTGATACAGAATATAGTTGCTTATATGATTTAGAAGCCTGTGACGACGATACCACTATATATAACACAGAAGAGGGTGTCTGCCCTTATAATAAAGAAAGTGAAGATAGCAAAAAAGGGCTTGGGAATTGTTGCTTAGGTGATTATAGACTGTTCAATTCAGAAAACCAAGCATCAGAAGAAAAAGAATGGGGTGGAAATATTGAAAATTGTATCGGTGGCTTGGCCAGAATTGAGTGGAGTTCTTTTAATGATACCGGCTTTCCTATAACTTCAATCAGACAATCAGCAAGTAGGGGTGTCAGGGATCAATATACTTTATACCCTTTAATTGACAAAGTAAAAGGAAGACAAACATTTCCCACCGCGAATTTTTTTAAAAATATAGAGCGCGATAAGAAGACAACCGACTTGCCCGCTTTCTATAAAGCAAATGAAGGAAATAAAGACGGGTGTGGGAAAGGTCGCCCATGTCCTAAAGGACACCCATTCTTAACATGGTCTTGTTTTGATAAAGCAAAGGAAGTAAGACACCGCATACACTTACTTATAAGGGAATGGAATACAATCGCGGAATTTACCAAGTTTAAAGAAAGCAAAGGCGGTCGTGGCGATCCGGACATAACCGGCGACGAAGGCAAGCTTTGCGATTATTTCACACCTGATTATATAAACACAGGTGACTTTGTAGACTACAGCTTTACAGATTGCAATGACTTAAGAGACGCCGACGATCAGAGTAAAGAGCGAAGAGACGGAAAGTATAAATATCCAGAATTGCGCTATGAAGGCCGATAAATACACAAAACACTTTATTTCACCCCGCCGACGATATATCAGGCTGGATAACAAGTTTTTTTGGCTGTTTTTTTGTCTCATAATGAGAATTTTACATTTTTTTTATTTTTTTCTTTAGTTTTCCTCGGAATGCCCGATAATATAAAGTGTGTCAGAAAAACACAGTAAAAAATACTTTATTAAATATTATTGTTAAGTGGGTGGGGTTTTTTATCTTTTTCATCTCCGCCCTCTTTTTATGAAAGGTGGTGTATTATGGATAATGACAATAAAAACAATAACGGACGGGATGATATAAAATTGCTGTTTGCGGAGATTGAGAAGTGTCTAAAGGATATTTCAAAAGAGACTGTTTTGGAAAACAAGGTGCATTCCTTAAGTTATGTTGTGGGATTATTTTTCACTTTGTTTAAGAAAAAGAGTCATATCTCTTATGTGACTTATCTTCACCTTAAAAAGCGCATTGAGAGATTGGAAAAGCGCGGAGGATATAACCAAGCGGCGTAAGCTGGTTGTTATTTTCAAACAAAAGTGTGTGGCCAGTTTTTCCAGCGGTAGATGCCCGACGGGTGATCTGTGGGGATTGTTGTAAGGGCATGCCTGCGCTTACAGCCTCAAAACTGTTTTCTTATTCTGAGTCGCCATTTTTAAGCTTTTTCAGCTTTTTAACAGAAAGCCCTGTCACTTTGGAGATAAAAACCGGATCAGCTTTTTCTTTCAACATGTTTAAAATAAGTTTTTTTTGAGTTGCCAGTTGGCCTTCCTGACGGCCCTGCCTTATGCCTTGCCTTATTCCTTCCTGACGGCCTTCTTCTTTTATATGTTCTTTGATGTCCATGTATCCTCCTTTTGAAAATATACCCTCTTTAACTGCGGAATGCTCCAAATTCTCCCACAAAGCTTTGCTCATATTTGGCACAACAGACCACAAGTAATCTCCCAGACTAAGCACAAAACTGTCGCCCCGGTCCCCTGTCCAGTTGTCGAACATTGCTATAAACTGTTTAAGCTCCTTCTCATCGGCTTTTAAACTCCAAGCCTTTCTTAAAGCATTTAAAAAGCCACGGCTTTTAAAGTGTCTATTCTCAACAGCCTTGGCCACCGCTGGAGTATGTGTATCCAGCACCCTCAAACCAAAGTTTAACATATCTTTTTGCAGGGACAAAGGAATTTTAGCAAAATCAGCCCCCCAAAGCCCTTTTTGAAAAGACTTTTCCCACTTCCAAGGTTTTTGGCCATTGTATACCAGCACCACCAAAGTGGGCCAAGCCTTGCCTAATTCCTCCAAACTCTTGCTTGTAATCAAAGTCTGATATTTAAGCATCTGATCAAAAGTTTTATAACTGTGTTGTGATTTGTGCTCCAAGAGCAGGCAAATTCTAAAGCGAAGTTTCTTATGGTCTTTTAGGGCTACAGAAAACACGGCATCGGCTCTTAAATCTTGAAAAGTGTCTTTTTCAGCCTTTAGAGTGCTCCAGTCAAAGCAGGCTTGTTCTTTTTTGGAAAAGATGAGCCTAAAAAGCTCTTCGGCAAAGCGTGGGCTTGAAAAAGCGTACTTAAACAGCAAGTCAAAATGGTTGTGTATTTTAAGCTTTTTTTCTTTTGGTTTTTGAGTCATCAAGCCTCTTTTTTGTTTAGGATACAATAGGTGAAATTTCGATCTTACAACTTAAAGGACAAATGTCAAAAACTTTTTTCGTAAATCGGAAAAGCCGGATAACAAGCTTTTTCGCTGTTTTTTGTCACTATTTCTGTGTAAAATTTACAGCCTTCACAAATAAAGCTTGTCGGATTTGTGCTTTTTAGGTATTAAGTCCGGTACAATGAAGTTTATCTTTATACTTTTTGCCTGTTTGTTTGCTCACAGCCAAACCTTTGCTCAAACAAACGATCCTTTAACACCTGAAAGAACAACTTATTATATGTGCGGGACTGATCAAGTTTTAAAAGGTAAAAGAACAATGGAGATGTTGCCCGCAAAAAATTATCCGTGGGGGATTTGTTTCTCTGAATATGCCCATTTTAACAGAAGGGAAAGGGATTTAACAAGGGAGGCTATGCACAAGTGGAATATTGAATTTGATAATTATAAAATAAGAAGGTGGGGATATAATGATTACCAAGATATGGTCAATATCCCAAACGGAAAGCTGTTTATTGAGTCTTGCGATTATGGAAAGTACAATATTATTTACCCGAAAAAAGAAAATTTAAGTTCAAAAAGATGGTGGGCCTATTATAGATCAATTGACACTATATGGGATTTATGGACTTTTCACGGGGAAGTGGTAATGAACAGCCAAAAAAATTTTTCGGATTCACTTTTTACAAATGTTATGATCCATGAATTGGGGCATGCCCTCGGTCTTCCCCATGTTAAAGATCACGGAGAAGGTAACCGGCATAAAAATTTATCCGAGTTTATGCTCCCGGCGGGCCTTGGCTGTGAAAATTATTGGAAAGGTGATATTTGCGAATTTACAGACTATGACTTTAAGACTTTTATTCAGCCTTTTGGGTATCCACAAAGTTGGGGGGACTTTAAGCGTGAAATGGAAATGAGAAGAAAAGAAGGAGGGGGGGAGATGTGGAAGAGGCCGTGGTGTAAAGTACCACCCGGCTATTATTGCCCTTAAGGATATAAAATGAAATACATAATAACTTTTATTTTTTTATTTTTGTTTGTGTCTTGCGAGGATTGCATAGATGCCCATCCTTCCACTTATATTGACAAAAGGTGTCTAAAAATCAAAGATGATGCCAGCAACAAAGGGATAGAAACCGGAGTGTGTTATAAAGTCCCAAAAGGTGAGTTGATAAATTCAAGTGACCGCCCACGCCTTGACCCGGACCATGAAGCTTGTAAAGCTATACAAGCAGAGGCACAAAAAAAGTGTGATGCTTTACCGCCCGCCGGTCCTGATGATATAGAATGGCTTAGCGGTTCAGCTTTTTATAAAGCCGGCAGACCTATCTGTCCCCCCTCTAAAAAATGATAAAATGTGTAAGTTTAATGATATTTTGAGACTGGTCAAAACCGCCTAAAACAAGCTGTTTCATGCGCACTCAAAACTGTTATTATTTTTATTCTGAGTTGCCATTTTTAAGCTTTTTGAGCTTTTTAACAGAAAGCCCTGTCACTTTAGAGATAAAAGCCGGATCAGCTTTTTCTTTCAACATGTTTAAAATAAGCTCTTGCCTGCCTTTTTCCATGCCTTTTTCCATAATGGTTGTATCCACTATGGAGGTCTTAAGCTCCCCTCGCTTTAACAGACCCGATCTTTTAGCCACTTCTATCGTATCCTTTAGCAAGAGCTTCAGCTTATCCTCCCCCATCCTCTGCCTCCAGCGGGTTAAAGAACTGCGATCACATGGCGCTTTGTCTGTGTAATACTCCAGACCGCAAAAATACTGCCACTGAGGACTTTCTGTAAACATCTCCATTAAGGCTTCATCGCTTAAATTATAGGCGTGCTTGATGTAATGAAGGCCCACCATTAAACGGGTGGAAAGGCCGGGCCGTCCGTTATCAGGGTGAAACTTCTCCCCAAAGGACTTGTCAAAAACATTCCAATCAAAGGCTTTTGATAAAATGACCAGCGGATGGCTTTTATGAGCCACCTCATCTGTTCTTTTCCTAAAAAGATCATATTGTTTAGTGGGGGCTTTATTGCGTGGAATCATGGCGCTTTTTCCTTTCCTTGTTTTGCAAGAAAATAACAGGGTTTATGGAAAAACTAAAAGTCCTGTACTTAGGACTTTTAGTGCAATTATTTTCAAGACCTTTTTTCAAAAAATCAAGTAATAACAACGCGTTAACACCTTTTTCACGGGCTACTATTTAGTCGGGCGTGAAAAAGGTTGTTCGGGCGTGGACATGGCGGGCGATCGGGTTTTTTCGGGCTTGTCGGGAAGGTTTCCGATCTGATAAACATTATTCCAGAAACAGTTGAACGGTGCGGTCTTTTGGAAGATCGCTCAAAGGGGCGGGAGCTGTGTGCGTGACTTTGCCTGAACCCTTAACCTTCAGCCTGATATCCTGCCTTCGTGCTTTTCGGTAGGCTCTTCTTAAGCTGAGATTTGTGAAGTCGGGGGTCTTTCCCTCCTGCGAAGAAAGACCGCGCGGGATCTTTTTTGGCTGTTGCCCGTGCCCCTTTTTTCTTGCCTTTTGCAGAATATTTTTTTCGCTTATCAAAACAGGGGAAAGCCCCGATTGCCGAACGGCGTACTCCGCCACTTTTGAGAAAACAGGAGCCGCTACTGTGGAGCCATAAAATTTTTTCTGCGGTTGCTCCACTACGACATAAATCACAAAGCGGGGATCATGCGCCGGGATAAAACCCGCAAAGCTGGAAATATACCGCCCTTTGATATAGCCCCCCTTTTTAGAGTCCACTACTTGGGCGGTGCCTGTTTTACCTGCGGATAAAAAACCCTTCACCCGCGCTTTTATTCCTGTGCCCCCTTCAGAAACAGCGGATATAAGCATTACTGTCATAATTTTTGCCTGTTCCGATGTCAGAGCTTGGTTTAAGGTTTCCGGCTTAAAGGTTTTTTGTTCTCCGCTTTCTTTGTAATACACAGACTGCACCAAATAAGGTTTTTTAATCAGCCCCCCGTTGGCAATGGCGGAGTAGGCGGTCACCATCTGCAAAGGGGTTACAGAAATGGAATGGCCAAAACCAATAGTGGCGAGCTGAAGTTCTTTCCAAGGGGGTTTGTTTAAAATACCGGCATTTTCCCCGGGAAAAGAAAGCCCCAGTCGGGATCCAAAGCTGAACTTTTTTAAATTTTTGTATAAAAAATTATCACCCAGATCCAAAGCCACTTGTGCGGCCCCTACATTGGAGGAATAAGATAAAACCTCTCTTAAAGTCATATCCTCAAACTGATGGTCGGACTCCGCTTCTTTTATAATATGCCCTTCAACAGACAGTCGCCCTTTCATGCCGCTGTAGCGGGCGGAAGGCGGAATGTCCTTTTTTAGGGCGGTGGATATGATAAAAGGCTTTAAAGTACTGCCCGGTTCAAAAGCGTCTGTAATACAGCGGTTGCGAAAAAGGCCCGGCTTTGCGTTAAAAGGCCGGTTCAGGTTAAAGGTGGGAAAGTGAGCCATAGATAAAATCTCCCCGGTTTGGGGGGCCATAATCACCCCCAAAGCGGATTCGGCGGAATATTTTTCCACCACTTTTTTTAATTCCTTTTCAAAAAAAAATTGCAGATCACTGTCAATCGTTAGATATATGTCTGCTCCATTGGATCTTAAGGTGACCACATTGCTGTCTACATCAGAAAAAAGCGGCCGGCCCATTGCGTCTTTTCGCACCAGCACCCGGGTTTCCTCTCCGCTTAAAATTTTATCGTAGCTAAGCTCAATGCCTTCCAAACCATGCCCCTCATGCCCTACGAAACCCAATGTTTGAGCCAAGAGGGAGCCGTTGGGGTACACTCTTTTTGGCTCTTCCAAAAAAGCAAGACCCCTTATTTGCCAAGCTTGAATGGTTACGGCTTTTTCTGCGCTGATATGTCTTTTCAGCCACACGAAACGGCGGTTCTTGTTTTTTATTTTTTCATAAATTTTGCGGTAAGGTCGCTGTAGCAGGTGGCTCAGCTTTTTGGCAGTAAGTCTTGGGTTTTGAATTAAAGAAGGATCGGCAAAAAGCGACTGTGCGGCCACAGTAATGGCCAGCTCCCGTCCGTGGCGGTCATAGATAATCCCCCGCCGGGGTTTTAGCTTAATAACTGTTTCAAAGTTTTTTTTCTTGGCGGTGATTAACCTTTGATCCGGGAAAAAATTAAGCAAAGCCCCCCTGAAAACAAAAGTGACATAAAAACCAAGCAGTACAAAACATACAAAGGTAATTCTGGCATTCATTGCGGAACCGCCGCTTTTTCCCCGATGACCAAAATAACCTGTCCTTCTTTGGCCCAATCCAAGGTCATTCCGGCGCGCGCCCATTTTTCCAATCGCTCTGAACGGGTAAGCCTTGCCTGTTTCATCAGGTTTTTATAATACTGATCCTGAAGTTTGCCGTAAAACCGCGATCTAACCAAAAAATCATAGTTCATACTTCTTAACCTTAAGTTAAAAAAGACAATGGTGAATAAAGTGCATATCACTATCACCACATTAAAAAAAGGTTTAAAGTTATGCTTGTGTCGGGACCAATCATACATTTTTTACCCCTCTTTCAAAAATAAATCCCCTTGGGTTTGACAACAATACGCGGTAAAATTTGCCGGTTATGTGTTTTACCCCTGCCTTTCAAATATGCGTAAGTGAGCGCTGTGGGATCTGGGATTTTTTTTTATTTCCTCCCGGCTTGGGACAATGACTTTTTTTGTTAGGTTTTGCCCTTCCCCCTCGTGCGCTTTTTTAAAAATGTTTTTTACAATTCGGTCTTCCAAAGAATGAAAAGTCAAAACAAAAATCCTTCCGCCGGGTGTAAGGGATTTTATCATTTCAGGCAGGCTTTTTTTTAAACCTTCCAGCTCATTGTTGACCTTCAAGCGAAGAGCCAAAAAGTAATTAGTGGCCGGGTGAGAGCCTTTTTTTCTCCAGCCCTGCGCTTTCACAATTAGATCTGAAAGCTGTTTTGTGCTTTTTAGGGGGGCGCGTCTTCTTTCCTTAAGTAAAGCTTTAATCACCGGCCCGGCCCGCCTTATTTCTCCGTAAGAATAAAATAAATCCATAAGTTCTTTTTCACCCCATTGGTTAACAATATCGCTTGCAGAAAAAGACTGCGTGCTGTCCATTCTCATATCCAAAGGCCCGTCTTTGTAAAAACTAAAACCTCTTTGTGCCTGATCTATCTGAGGGGAGCTGACCCCCAGATCCACAATAATTATATCAAAGCCTTTGCCTTTCATAAACCCGGAAAATCGCTCATGCATTAAATTTTGGTATTGATGAAAATCAGCCTGTAGTAAGTGCAAAGCGCCTTCAGGAAACAGGGGTTTTATATTCTTCAGGCCCCAACTTATGGCGGAGGGATCACGATCTATGGCTATGACTGACAAAAAAGGAAACAATTTAAGAAGAGCTTGAGTGTGACCGCCTGCGCCAAAAGTGGCGTCCAACATCCATTTTTTATGAGGTAAAGCGGGACCAAGGGCCGGACTGTTACATGGTGCGGACACTGAGGGCGCAGAAGACACCGAGGGCGCGGAAAAAGATGGTGGAATATGCTCTATGATCTCTTTTAAAAGAACAGGCTTGTGTTTAAATACAAAGTTACTCATTTTCTAATTAGTCCGGCTGGCGTTAAAAACCCTTTTAAATTATGTCTGCAAGCAAAGTCCAAGCTTATTCGGGACGGAATACCTTGGACCCTCATCGCTTGGCTTTGCTTGCAGACCAGCAGTTTAGTAGTCTTTTTACGGAGGACTAATTAGTCCGGTAAATGTTAAAAACCGGGTGGGTTTAACTTTGGTTTTTGATAAAGTCCAACACTTCTTGAGCGTGCCCCTTAGCTTTTACTTTTCGCCATTCTTTTATCAGCCGGCCGGTTTTGTCCAAAACAAAAGTGCTTCGCTCAATGCCTGTTACCTTTTTTCCGTACATGTTTTTTTCCTTCAAGACATCAAAAGCCCGGCAAAGCATACCCTCTTTATCGCTTACCAGATCAAAAGGGAAGCGGTATTTTGCTTTAAATTTTTCGTGAGAGGATAAACTGTCTTTGGACACTCCCAGTATTTGACTTTTGAGCGCGCGAAATTTTTTGTATAACCGGGTAAAGTCTTCTCCTTCGATGGTACAGCCGGGTGTGTCGTCTTTTGGGTAAAAGTAAATGATCAAACTTTCCCCAAAAAAATCCCGCAGGCATGAAGTTTTATCTCCGGTAAGGGATAATTTTTTGCTGAGTGTTTTTTTATCCGTAAATATTTTTTTGCTCATATTTAAAACTCCGAGTGGAGGATTTTTTCGCTCCACAGGCTTTATAGTGTCCTCACCAAGCGAAATCCGACAGCGTTGGACCTGTCGGACGGATGATCGTGTAAGCGGTCGGCGGAACGGAGGGAAGGCGCACCACCAAACCAACTGCCGCCCCGGAAAACGCGATTCGCACCGAAAGTATTTACAAAAGGGTCCTTTCCGCCCGGTAGCTTACCTGTGTATGCATCCTGCACCCACTCCCATACATTCCCGTGTACATCATAAAGCCCTTTCGGGTTAGGGTTTTTAAGCCCCACCTTATGGGTTCTTCTGTGTTCAGAATTAGAAATATACCAGGCATAGTTCTTAAGCTCTGCTGAATCAGCGCCAAAAGAATAAGCTGTGGTCGTGCCCCCTCTTGCAGAATACTCCCATTCCGCCTCTGTCGGCAAACGATAACAGCCCTTTTTAGAACTGGGTGTCCCGTTACAGCCGGAAAGCTTTAAAGCGGTATTCAATTTTGTAATGTACTTCTGAACATCATTGAATGAGACTTGTTCCACAGGATGATTCGGACACATACCCTCTTTATGATCATCACAATGTTTTACCTCTTTAAAAAATGAAGGGTTGTTCCCCATTACACGAAACCACTGGCTTTGTGTTACTTCTGTTGTCATTATCTCAAAAGGCCGGGAGATTTCCACATTTACTTGATCTTCATTAGAATTTCTGCCGATTTCATTCGCGGGACTTCCCATTTTAAAACTGCCCTTTTCAATTTTTTTAAAAGGAACAGACAGTATCCAATGCTTTTGCTCTGAAGTATCATTGGTGTTCTGAGAACTTTCAGCGCCTGCGGACTGCTTGCCGCTGGATTCTTCATTATTCCCGTGCTGTTTTTGCTCACCTGAGCAGGAAACAAACATTAAACTCACAATGAAAAACATCATTAACTGTTTACACATAACAAGCCCCCCCTTCACGGCCTATTTTTTAAGCTTTTTAATCTCCTGTGCGGAAAGCCCTGTCACTTCTGAAATAAAAGCCATGTCTGCTGATTTTTTCAGCATATTTAAAGCTACAGCCTGCATGCCCTTTTGCATTCCGACTTGCAGACCTTCTTGTCGTCCGGCTTGCAGACCTTCCTGCCGTCCTTCCTGTCGTCCGGCTTTTAGGCCCTTTTGTATGCCTTCCTGCATAGCATCTTCTCTAATCTCTTGTCTTATGTCCATGTATCCTCCCCTTGTTAATAATCCTCTTTCCACAGCTCTTTTCTCCACCTGCTTCCAAAGCTCAGCGCTTACTCCTCCGGCTGTTTTTAAGTAACTTACCACACTTAAAAGTAAGTCCTCACGCTTTCCCGAAAATCCTGAAAAAGCCTCCACCATTGCGGAAAGCTCAGCCGGATTGTTTTTTATAAACCATATCTTGGCCAGCAAGGCTAAAATCCCCCGGCTTTTAACAGCCGGATCCTTAAAAACTTTCCTCACCTTCGGATCGTTTGTATCCACAACTTTTAGCTTAAAGTCTAACATACTTTTTCGAAAAGCGGGAGGGATTTCATTAAAAAACCGGCCAAAAAAGCCCTTTTGAAAGCTGACAGGCCACTTCCAAGGGCTTTTGCCGTGGTAAAACAGTATGGGAATAACAGCTACAATGTTTTCAAACTTTCTTTCATAGAGCAAAGTTTGATAAGAAAGAACCTGCTGAAACATCCCCTTGTCGTAAGCGGATTTATGCTCCAACAGCAAACAGAGCAGGATTTTAGCATGCTTTCTTTTTTTAAGGGACACAGTAAAAACAAGGTCAGCTCGCTTATCTTTTAGGGAGTCTTTTTCAGATTTAAGAGTGCTCCAGTCGCAAGCGGAAAACTCTTTTTTGGAAAGAGCAAGTTTAAAAATTTCAACAGCAAACTCCGGTTCTGAGTAAAATCTTTTAAAAAACCTGTCGTGCAGATTTACGCGGTTTTTTGTCGGGTTTTCCGCTTTCACTTTACAGCTCCTTTGTGGTTTAAGCCGTAGGAATATCAAAATCCGTGCCAAAAAAATTACCGGCTTTTTCTTTATGTATGCAAAATGGAAACCTGTTAAAACAGGCTTTTTGAGGGGTCTTGGAGGAAAAAAGTGCCGGATCTCGAACAAAGTGTCGGTATCCGACACTTTTTTCGTGCTGTGTCAGACAGGCATCGCCGAAACATCAGTAAATGTATTTGTGAAACAGGCCACTAACTGTTTGTCTGCAAGCAAAGTCCAAGCTTGTTCGAGACGGAATACCTTGGACACTCACCGCTTAAGGTTTTGCATACAGACAAATAACAAGGGTTTTTCATGCTCGCCTTTTTAAAGAGGCTGGAGGTGAGTTCGCCTTTGGCGATATTTGAGTAAAGATAAAACCGGAGCAATAAATTTAAAAAGCTTCATAAAGCCAAACAGCATGTCTCAAATAAGGGACTTTCTTGAACAACACTTCGATCGTGAAAATCAAATATCGCCATAAGGCGCCTGTTTGAACTCTCCAGTCCTTTAAAAAGGCGGGTGTAGACTCAAGATAGAGAGCTTTTGAACCCCCTTTTCACAAAAAATACCAGAATTTTTTTTTAAAGTCTTTTGCCTGTAAGGCCGATTAGATATGAAAAACCCTTGGGCTTTAGTCGGGCGTGAAAAAGGCTACTAAACTGCTGGTCTCAAAAGCAAAGTCCAAGCTTGTTCAGGCTGGAAGTCGCACAGGCGACTTCCAGTTTTACACTTGGACCTTCACCGCTTGGCTTTGCTTTTGAGACATAATTTAAAGAGGTTTTTCACGGGGGACTAATTAGTAGCCCGTGAAAAAGTACCCCTTAAGCATTTTTGTCCAAAGTCCGTGCCGTGAGGGTCCAAGGTACTCCGTCCCGAAACGGTGCGGACTTTGGGCAAAAACAGCTAAAGAGTAAGGGTTTATCACGGGCAAGTAATTAGTCTGTATACACAGGAGGAAAGGTGATGAAGATTTTAAAGAAACAAGATTTTATGACGCAATGCCCCCCCCTCATTTTTTTTCTTAGGAATGAAAATGCATTCTCTGTTTGCTGTCACCTTCTTGCTTGTGTTTTGTTTTGCTCCTTTGAAGTCTTACTCTCAAGAAAAGTCCCCTAAGGCGGGGCTTAGCCCCAAGTACGAAAGCTGTAAGGGAACGGACCTTTCTCAGCTGGAAGATTCCTCCTCTAAAACAGAGGCGGACTTTTGTATAGGCTGTGCCTTTAATAAAGTTAAAAACTTTCTCGGAATAACAGACATTCAAAAAAGCCTAAGTCCCAAGGATATAGAACATGCCGGGGAGTTTAGGAAAAAACTTCAAAAAAGAGTGATAGGTCAGATTTCCGCCAGAATATTTCAGATGAAAAAGCTTAAAGCCTGTGTGGATTTTAACAGTAGGTGGTTTCCCGGATGGAACACTCTTAAAGCAGAAGACAAAACAGCCCTTAAACAGCAGTGTCAGAAACAAACAAGTGAGTTAAAGTCTGCTGTTAAAAGCAGATGGTCTGATATGAGGGTGCATCTATCTTTGAGTGCGCCAAGATTAAGAGAAGATCGGGTAATAGCAGACCGAAAGACTTGGTTTAATTCCACTCCCTCTCATGGGATGTCTGAATTTGCCTCCTCCCTTACTCCATTAACAAAGGCGGAGAAAAAGGCGGCAGAGGAAAAATACATAGAGGCTTTGGCTAAGACTAAAATCATAAGTCCTGAGGTTTTAAGACACAGGCTTTCAAACAAGCTTCCCTTAGAGCTTAGCGGTCAAGACATGAGAAGGCTTAAGTGGGAGGAGCAAAAATTCAGAAAAGAAAGCAGAAAGAAGTATCTTCAAAAAGTAGGTGAGCTTCCTATATTGGCTTATTTAAACAACAGCCCCCCCTCAAACAAGGAGTTGGCCAAAGCGATAGACAAAATGGAAACTCAGCTTCAAACCATGTTGGAGAAAGTTGAGGCAAAGGATGTGGATTTAGGTCTTTTGCTTTCGTTTAATCCCTTGGTGGAGGAGCTATTGAAAGAAGATAAGCGGTACTGTTTGGTGGCGGAAGCGGGCCGGATAGAGGCGGAAGGTGATGATAGGTTTGAGAACTACGCTCTCTTGGGTGCGAGTTTGCTTTCAGCAGTGCCTTGTTTTGCAGGCGGTGTTGTGGGCAGGTTTTTTTGTTTTGGAGGTGAGTCTTTAGTGGGGGTTAAGGGTTATGAGTTGGCGAAAGAAGGAATGGAGGCGTCTTTGGGTCGTGTGTTAACGGGCAAGGATTATGAGAAGATTTCGAATTTGGAAGGAAGACAAAGGGAGCTTTTTTTAGAGAAATTGTTTTTGCCCCTTGCAGTTTGGGGAGGAGCCGGGCCACTGCTTAAATCAGTCAAGAGAACAATGACCGGCCCTAAACCAACAGCGGGAACAGATACAAAACCTGCGGGAACAAAACCTGCGGGAACGGATACAAAACTTACGAAAACAGGAGCAAAAACTATCGTCATGCTAAGCGACAAACAGGCACGGAAATACGCAAGAAGTCTTCCAAGACATGAAAGAAATGACTATATGCGCGCCCGACAAATGGAAGCATGGGCACAGGGGATTCAAAAGCCCTTTGAGGATAAGGGATTTCATTTTGTGGAAAGGACTTTCAAAAATCCAGACGTAGGAGAACACATGATACTCGGTTCCCCCAGAACCATTATTCATAGAACCGCTCCTTCCGCAGAAAATCTAAGACTCCGCCGAAAATACAACCCAAGGATACAGGCTACTATTACAAGGGATTTAAGAGTGCATGTATCACGTCATTGGGACAATACCTCCACGCTGAGTTCGGATATGCCACCTGAATTTTCAGTAATTGATGTGGATATGAAAGAAGTGTTTAAAAATATACCTGACTTCGCGCGCTCAAAATTTTCACCAAAAGTGGAAGTATATATTAGTGAATCAGGAGAAATAGTGGTGGAAAAACAATTCTACAGAACCACTAACAAAGACGCGAAAGGAGACAAAACTCTAAGCAAATTTTGGTTTGATGAGAATGCCGGGTTTAAATTGACTCAAAAAAAGGTGGGGACAAAAGAATTTGGGGAAGGGGAGGAATTAAGAACCGCCCTGCCCGGGAACCAGCTTACGACAGAAGATATGGTAAAACGCGCTCGTGATCAGGAAAGAAATATGCCTTTGGATATTGCGCTAAACTCCGGGGAGTCCATGAGTGTAACAATAAATAATGTTCATCAAATTCCCCCGGGAAAAATCTCTCAAATTAAAACCACATGGGATTCCCAGAATCTAAACTTTATTTTTGAGGAATTAAACGCCAAGCAAACAGCTAAAGTTACACCGGAACAGATGCATTTTATTGAGCCTCACCATATCCGCCCTGATCAGGCAAAGATCTTAGATGAAGAGCAAGTACAGGGTATGAAGTATATAAAGGTATCTCTTAAAAGTCTAGATCCAGCCACCTTTACAGTTTTGATGGAAAAATTTTCTCCAAAACAAATAAGTGACATATCCCCAGATACCTTTAAGCGTGCGCCGGACTGGCCCGGCCGTCTTAAAACCCGTCATCATGTAAACGCCGTGACCCACGAACAATTGAAGGAACAATCAGATGAAACTCTAAGGGATTTTTATTCCCGGCATTCTAATATTTTAAATGATCAAACCAAGGAAGCCTTGTTCTCTGTTCGTCCTGAGTCTTTTTGGAAAGAGGTAAAACCGAGGGTAAAAGCACGATATCAAGATGGCGACTGGCAAAAACCTGCTGTAGTGGAGTAATTAGTCGCCCGCAAGGTCAGTGAAAAGCGGACATCTGTTTTTTTCAATCGTGTCCTTTTTTTGTTTCCCCTTCGATTGTTTAAGTAAATCCTCAAAACCTAAAAAAAGTCTCTTACTTTTACCCCTCCCTTTTCACGAAAAAATAATATATATTTTTTCTTCAAAACTTTATGTGTAAGGCATTTTAGAAAGCCAGTTGGAGGCTTTTCGGATCTCTCCTTTGGCTTTGGGAAAAGTTTTTTCCCGCTGTAGCTGTTTAACCAGTTGAATTTTCGGCGTCTTTGGAAAAAACGGAGCAAAGGCTTTAAAACAAGGGCTTAAGCTGTCATCAGCCCACTTGGATTCAATTAAAGCCATCGGTTTTTTGTCTTTTGTGAGCATAAAATCTATTTCCTGTTTGTTTTTGTTTCTTAAATAATAAAGCCCTCGTTTTTCTCCTAAAGTGTCTTCCCTTAATTTGTTTTCCGCCAACAAAGAACAGGCTGTAAAATTTTCAAACATAGCCCCTTTATTGTTTTTCATTAAAGTCCAGTTATAAAAATAATATTTAGGCCTTTTCTTTAAACTGCGGGATACACTTCGGCTGTAAGGTGTTACTTTAAAAACAATGTACAGTTTTTCCAGCCATTCGAGCCAGATTTTTATTGTTTTCGGAGAACAGCCATCCAGCTTTTCCGCCAAGCGGGAATGGGAAACAGGTGTCCCCACCGTTTCTTTTAACAACTCTGTTAAAAGCTCAATTTGTGTGATGTTTCTTGGGCTTTCCAAATCTATTAAATCCTGCCGAAGAATGCTGTCTATGTGGTTTTTTTCCCATAACTTATAGAAAGTGGGATCAGCCTCCAAGTAAGGTTCTGGAAAACCGCTGTATAGCAACAGTTTGTTCATAATGGATTCCGCTGTTTGTCGGCTTTTTGTTTTTTGGCTTGTCAGCTCTTTTAGAGTTAAAGGAAACAAGTGAAAGAAAAAAAACCGCCCGGCTAAAGAATCCCCCGCCTTTTTCATTAAAGCCATTTTAGCGCTACCGGTAATCAGCAGGCCGGGAGGCAGGCCCTCACTGTCAAAAACCCCCTTTATCCAGCTTTTCCATTTAAGTTTTTTGTGAAGCTCATCGAAAATAATGTATTTTTTTCGGCGATCCCAAGATTGTTCGTCCAAAATAAGGCGGTCTTTAAGATTGTCAAAATTGATATAATCGTGCTCTTTTGAGAGCATTTTGGCCAAGGTGGTTTTGCCACATTGCCTGGGTCCGCTGATGAGCAGGATCTTTTTATTAAGGTACTTGTTCAAAAAGGGTAAAAGAGAGCGTTTTATTTTCATAGGCTTTATGATACAGCGGGCGGGGATGTTTTGTCAAGACTTTTTGGTAGTCTATTGCCGAAAAGTCAAGACTTTTTGGTAGTCTATTACCGAAAAGTTTTATAACTTCCCTTAAGTGGGATTTTAACAGGACTGTTTGGAAAAAATATATCGCCTGTGATTTGTTTTTAGCAGTAAGAGCGGGCTTTGATTTTGTTTACTATAAATTCTTCAAGCACTTTTGGATTTTTAGGTTCTGTGGAAAATACAGACTGTTGTTCGCACCGTTTTTTTTCTCTGATAAGCCACTTGAGGATCCGGGCCAGTTTGTTGTTTTTTTTGTCCTGAAAAAAAGGATCGTTTTTTAAAGCGTCGCGGGCTTTTTTTATAGAGCGCATTTCGCCTGCGTCTTTGGTGGAAACTTCATAACAATGCAGGTCATGCTTTTTAACATCTTCAGGAAGCAGGCCCAGAAAGTGCACCTCCGGCGCGCTGAAGTCCGCGTTCCGAATCAGGCTTGCGGCAGAACCGGCCTTCAGTGTGCGGTAGATATTTTGAAGAGTGTAGGCATCTAAATCCCCGTAAAAAAAAATGGGAATTTTCAGCTGATTTTGGATGGTCTTGCACCATCCGCGAACGGCGTTGCTGGGCACCCCCTGTGCCCCCATAACAATACAGCCGTGTCTTTTTGTCATTCCGTTGGCCACCAAAGTGTTGGCTGTGCCTTCTGACTCCACCACAAGGCAAAAATCCAGCTTGCCCTTTTTTTTCAGCTGAAATTGCTGGGGTTTATTTTTGGGCTGAAAAGGAGAAGTCCCCAAAGAGCTTAAATCCACCACCGCTTTTGCGCCGTCTGATAAAGTTTCCGTCACTATCAGGTTTTTGGAGTAAGTTTGCCCGCCTCTGTCGTTGGCAAAGCAGTTCATTTCCTCCCGGTATACTTCCAGCATATCTGTTATAAAATCAATTACAGAGTCACTTTCATTTTGGCTTTCAAAGTCCAAAGGCTTGTACAGTGTGTCTGATTTAATTAAGCCTTTGCAGATATAATAAAGCTCCCTTTTGGTGTTGACGAGGCCCCCTTTAAGGTTGTTTAGTAAAATTTCAAGTAAAAATATGGAGCGGGATATTTTTTGCACAGAGGAGACATTTAACTCCGACTGCACTCTTTTTCCTTTAGGGATTAAGTAGCCTTTTTTGGGATCGTATTCGCTGTTATCGAGTGAGCATTTAACGGCAGACAAAACCGGCCGTTTGGCTTTTTCCAGATCTTTTAACATGGTTTCGCATATATTAACCGCTGTCTTGGGAATGTTTTTATCTAATTTTCTAATGCGGATTGTATGTTGTTTTTTTTTAGCCATGTTGTGCCTTCTTACTTAAGGGTTTAACATCAGGTTTTGCGGAGCTGTTACCTTTTGCCGGGCGCTTAAGATCTTTTAGCTTGGTTTCTGCGGTTTTTAAAGCTTCTTCGGCTTGTTTGGTGTCCTGCCCTAAAAGCTTCATAATGCCTTTCGTAGCTTTTGCCTGTCTTTTGGAGTTTGCCTTTGTAATGTCCCCCAGCTTTTTAACCAAAATGGGGACAAACTGTTTAATGTATTGGGTTTTGCGCGCCAGATCGTCCGCTCTTTTTTCCCGCTTGATATGTCGGGCGAGCTTTTGCCCGGTTTGCATGAGTGTTCTTCTTATTTCCTCCACCAGCTCTTCGCTGGCGTCAATGGTCTCTTTAGAGGCGTTTTTAAATTTAATAAAAGGCGAGGTTACAGAAACGGCAAACACATACGGCCCCAAGGGCAGGCTGTTTTTTTGTTGAGCCAGCCCGTAAGCTTTCCAGTTAACCGACTCCACCGCTTTGGTTATGGCGCAGGCGGATTTATCAAACTGAAGAGGCACCCGGTTGGCAAACCTCATCAGCCGGACAGACGCGCCTTCGCTGTCCTGCGATTTTTCCAAAAGCCGGGCAATAGCGGTCTCCACCACCACGGGTTTGTGATCACATATACGGGGCTTTCTGGTGATGACACTAAAAAAATCCACATCCCCTATCCTTTGGATGGATTGGGACAAAGCCTCTTCCCCCACTGTTAACACAGAGCGGGTGGAGGGGTTGGCCATTTCTGTTTTTTGAATAATCCGAAAAACTTTTTTGTATTCCGTTTCTGTAAAAGAGGGCAGTTTTTTTTGCAAAAGCGAAGGGGCCAGCCCGTTTTTTCGAAAATCACCTAAGGCTTTGCCTGCGGTTTTGGAAAAGCCTTTTTTTAAAAAAGACTCCAAGGTGACTTTGCCAAACAAGTGCGCGTGGGCGATAAATTCACCAAGCTTCATGGTGTGCGGGTGTGGCAAAGCGGAGGGGGGAATTACCGGCGCCTCTTTTGTGACATTTTGAATGCGCCTCCAATCCTGATCAATTAGTTTGTAATGAAGGGTGAGGTGGGGGTTAACGAGGGCTGTTCCCTCCAAATAGGTGATAAGCCCCCCGTCGCCTTTAAGCTGAACCCGCCCGGCAATGCGAAAAACAGTTTTTAAACCCTGCGCTTTGTTCCATTTAAAGCTTTCTTTTTTTTTGATAACCCCTTTGTTTTTTTTAATGTCCACATCAATAAGGGCGCTTACGGCTTTGTGCATGTTTTTTGTTTTGCTGATAACCTCCACACCGGAGGCGTTGGTTAATTGCGCCCATGTCACCGCCGCTGAAATGCCAATACCCTGTTGCCCGCGCGAACAACGGCCTTTTCCGAATTTTGAGGAGGCTAAATATTCACCAAAAACTTTTGGCAGATCTTCCGGGCGAAGGCCCGGGCCGTTATCCTCCACACTTATTTCCACAAGCTCTGTGTTTTTGCCGGCGTAAGTTCCCTTTCTTTTTATTTCCACAGTGATTTCAGGCAGAATATGGGCGGACTCACAGGCGTCCAGTGAGTTGTCCATAGCCTCTTTTAAAGTGGTGAGCACGGCTTTTACAGGGGAGGAAAAGCCAACCTGCTGAAGATTCTTCGCAAAATATTCAGCTGTGGAACTGCTGGTGATCTGAGACATGGTTTTGTTTTTACCACTTGAAAAATTTTTACACAAGCAGGGTTTTTTTATAACTCTTTGTTTGGGGATCGTAAGCCAAAGAAAACCCTTATTTATTCAAACGAATCTCAACCAAGGTCTTGTGGCTTTTTTCCCGGTTGCACTTTTTGCAGGCTGTGACCACATTGTTTTTTATGGTTTTCCCCCATCGAACAAGTGGCGTTAAGTGTTCCATACTCAGAGCATTTGTCGGAAAGTTTTTTCCGCAGTAGTGGCACTTTCCCGCTTTCAGTTTGTTTTGCCACCAGCCGGTTTTTTTGAGCGCTCTGGCTTTTTCTCTTTCTTTTTTGATATGCTCTTTATCCGCCGGCATAAAAAGCTCAGGCAAACGGCGAAGCTTTGTTTTGGACATTGCACGCTCCTTTTCACACTCCACTAATGCAGTAGTCCGTGAAAAAGGCTACTAAACTGCTGGTCTGCAAGCAAAGTCCAAGCTTGTTCAGGACGGAATACCTTGGACCTTCACCGCTTGGCTTTGCTTGCAGACCTAATTTAAAGAGGTTTTTCATGTGGTACTAATGTTATGAGAAAAGTGAAAATAAAGCTAAAAAAAACTTTTTTGAGCCTTGACCAAGCCTAAAAAGGGGTTATAATCCTGTTTTGCTGTCAAAAACGGTCTGTATTTCAGCCTTTTCGGCTGAAAAGGGCTTGTTTTCGCTCTTTGAAAAATGAACAGTCAGTTAAGTCTTGTTTCGGGGGCTTAAAGGGGGCGCGTTCGCGCTTTCCCGGCAAGCTTCTGAAAGATACTTGTCAGTTTTTATTGAATTGATAAGACCTTTTTATTTTTGGAATATAGATTTTCCATTTTTGATTTAAGTGGAGAGTTTGATTCTGGCTCAGGACGAACGCTGGCGGCGTGCCTAATACATGCAAGTCGAACGAGAAAGCCCCTTCGGGGGCAAGTAAAGTGGCGCACGGGTGAGTAACGCGTGGATAATCTGCCCTCAGGTGGGGAATATCCAGTCGAAAGATTGGTTAATACCGCATAATATCCCTTTATCTCCTGATAGAGGGATCAAAGATTTATCGCCGGAGGATGAGTCCGCGTCCGATTAGCCTGTTGGTGAGGTAAAGGCTCACCAAAGCTATGATCGGTAGCTGGTCTGAGAGGATGATCAGTCACACTGGGACTGAGACACGGCCCAGACTCCTACGGGAGGCAGCAGTAGGGAATATTGCACAATGGGGGAAACCCTGATGCAGCAACGCCGCGTGAGTGATGAAGGCTCTCGGGTTGTAAAGCTCTGTTCTTGGGGAACAAAAAAATGAGTGTACCCAAGGAGAAAGGACCGGCTAACTTCGTGCCAGCAGCCGCGGTAAGACGAGGGGTCCGAGCGTTGTCCGGATTTATTGGGCGTAAAGAGGGTGTAGGCGGCTTTATTAGTCAGAAGTGAAAGCCTCAGGCTCAACCTGAGAAGCGCTTTTGATACTGTAGAGCTTGAGTGCGGAAGAGGGCAGTGGAATTCCTGGTGTAGCGGTGAAATGCGTAGATATCAGGAGGAACACCGGAGGCGAAGGCGTCTGCCTGGTCCGACACTGACGCTGAGACCCGAAAGCGTGGGGAGCAAACAGGATTAGATACCCTGGTAGTCCACGCCGTAAACAATGGATACTTGGTGTTGATGGAATTGACCCCTTCAGTGCCGGAGCTAACGCGTTAAGTATCCCGCCTGGGGAGTACGGTCGCAAGATTAAAACTCAAAGAAATTGACGGGGGCCCGCACAAGCGGTGGAGCATGTGGTTTAATTCGATGATACGCGAAGAACCTTACCTGGGCTTGACATCTAACGGAAGACTCTTGGAAACAAGGTCGCCTTCGGGCCGTTAGACAGGTGTTGCATGGCTGTCGTCAGCTCGTGTCGTGAGATGTTGGGTTAAGTCCCGCAACGAGCGCAACCCTTGTGTTTAGTTGCTAACATTAAGTTGAGTACTCTAAACAGACTGCCGGCGTAAGCCGGAGGAAGGTGAGGATGACGTCAAGTCCTCATGGCCCTTATGTCCAGGGCTACACACGTGCTACAATGGCCGGTACAGAGGGAAGCTTAGCCGCGAGGTAAAGCCAATCCCAAAAAGCCGGTCCAAGTTCGGATTGTGGTCTGCAACTCGACCACATGAAGTTGAAATCGCTAGTAATCGCGAATCAGAATGTCGCGGTGAATACGTTCCCGGGCCTTGTACACACCGCCCGTCACACCATGAAAGTTGGTTATACCGGAAGTCGTTTCGCTGACCTTCGGGGGGCAAACGCCCAAGGTAAGATCGATGATTGGGGTGAAGTCGAAACAAGGTAGCCGTAGGGGAACCTGCGGCTGGATCACCTCCTTTCTAAGGAGAAGGAATAAAAGGCCTCAAGCCTTTTTATTCTTAAGGTCAAACCCGAAAAGGACTTTCGGCTGTTCATTTTTGAAATAAGCCTTTTATTCCCCTTGACTTTGATGCAAAAATAATCCATAATCAGGCTATGGAAGTGGATTTGTTGACCGCCATTATTGCGTTTTGTGCCGTTTTTACGGCTTTGGGGCTTCTTTTCAGGATCCTTTTAAGCCCTGTGTTTACCAAAATAGAGCATGTTCAGGAAAACTTGGAAGGTCATATCTTTGATACAGACAAAAAAGTTGACGGTCTGAAAACCGATTTTGACGGTCTGAAAACCGATGTTAACGGTCTGAAAACCGATGTTAACGGTCTGAAAACCGATGTTAACGGTCTGAAAACCGATGTTAACAGGCTGGAAATTAGTATTGAACAAATCAACGCCAAAATGGATAAGCTCTTAACTGTTAAATAAAAAAATTCATAGTTCTTTATCTCCAATTAAGATGATATCAAAAAATCATTGTATGATTTTTTGAGTGACGAAAAGCTCGTGTATTGCAAATCCGGCAAATAAGATGATAATCTGAATTTTGTTTGGGGCTTGTAGCTCAGTCGGTTAGAGCACACGCTTGATAAGCGTGGGGTCGGAAGTTCGAGTCTTCCCAGGCCCACCAATTGTAAAAATCTCAGGTTTTTTTGCTTTGTGAGAGCCACCAGTTTATGGAGTCTTCAATTGCCGGGCGGGCTTTCAAGGGAGAAAAACCAAGCTCTTGCACGGCCTTGGAATTATCAAAATAGTGATAAAGGCAGGCCAGCCTCGCGCTCTGACGGCTTACGGGAAAATTAAAACCCATTTTTTTAAAGCCTGTGCCGACTGTTCCTAAAGCGCCAAGTAAAAAGCGGTTAAGATGAATAAAAGGGGGTCTTACCCCCGCCGTTTGGGCTATGAGGAAAAAAAGCTGTTTTATGCTTATGTTTTCTCCGCTTAAGATGTACCTTTGCCCTGTTCGGCCTTTTTCCACAGCTTGCAAAAAGGCCCGCGCCACCGACTGCGCATCCACCACACTCACACCCCCTGAAGTGTAAAAGGGCAAACGCCCCTCCGCCACACGCTTTTGCACTCTCCGGCTTTCTTTTTTCATGTCCCCCGCTCCGTATACAGTAGAGGGGTTTAGAATAACCGCCGATATTTCCCCTTTGTTACAGGCTTTTTGCACCAATATTTCCGCCTGTTTTTTAGTATGAAAATACCCTATTTGGGACAAAGAAGGTTCATAAGGGGATTCTTCGTTTAGGGCCAAAGGCTTTGCGCTCGCGCCCACAGCCACCACTGAGCTGACATAAATCAGCTTTATCCCCTGCTTTTTACACACTTCAACAGCCTGTGCTGTCCCATGCACATTCACTTTTTGCATGTCTTTCAGCCGGTTTGAATGAGAGACCAAGCCCGCCAAGTGAAAAATCACATCCATCCCCCGCCCGGCCCGCATAAAAGAATCCAAGTCCGTAACATCACCTGTATGAAAATTTAAGTTTAAATTTTTTAATCCGCAGGTCTTGCTTTTCAGCCTGTGGAGAATATGAACCTTCCAGCCTTTTTCGCATAAAACTTTGCACAAGTGGCTTCCTAAAAAACCGGTTGCTCCTGTCACTAAGGCTTTCATGTTTTTGTTGTATCAATTTTTGCTGATAAGTCAGCTTTTATTCCCGGTTATATTTTTTAATTAAATTCAGTGTAAAAAAAAAAGAAGGCTTTTTAAGCCTTCTTTTTTTGATAAGTAACTTATTAAAGAGTATTAAACTCTGCACATTTCCCGAATTTCTTTAAGTCTTGCGGTTATTACTTCGGGCTTAAAAATGCGTTCCACTTTATTGAGAGCAACTTCAAAAGCCGCGCTTTCCGTTAATTTTTTCCTCATTGGGTTTACTGTGACATTCTGGCCTTGGTTGTCTTTTACTGTTGCTGTTTCTCCCAGCTTGTAAGCGGAATAAGCGGAGATTAAACTTAAAGCATTTTCACGAGGGCCGGACTCCCAAAAAGGGATCTCATGCGCATTGGCCAGTAAGTCGTGTAAAATGTTTACTTTCTGTGGCCGGCTTTGGTTTACCGGTTTTTTGCCTACACCATTCATACTGCGGTAAAAATTTGTTATTACTTTTAAGTTCTCAGTGCGTTGTGCCGAAACTTCGAAGCCCAAGGCAAAATCAGCAGAGGCTGCTTGAATTTTATATTCACTTATTTTTTCTTTTAATTTTAGTGCGGAGCGGGCAATTTCCGGGTTATTTTCGAGAAGTGTTGCGTATTCCTTCGCGTCTTTAACCACACCTTGTTTTATAAAAAATTCCACAATCTCAGTTCTGCTTTTTTGTGTTATATTAACTTCATCTGTGATTCTAAAAACCGTTGCTTCTGCCTGTTTTGCTTCTCTTACTTCTCTTGCGTCTCTTATTGCTTTTTGAGTATCTTTTATTACTTTTGTTGCATTATTACCTGATGTTCTCGCTCCCATTTTCGCAAAAACGGATGAGCTGAAGATAAACAGAAGGGATAAAATTCCAGTGTAGATAAGACGGGTTTTCATAATTTATTAACTCCTTGTTTTTGGTTACTTTTTAAACATTTATAACCAAAATCCGGGAAAAATAAAAGTTTTTTTTTATAAAAATACATATTTTTTTAAATGTGTGAAAAATTTTCACTGTTTGTATAAAAATTACATTATAATCTGTTCTTTTGGTAAATCCTGCCCGTTGTAGTGGCTGGCCATTACCGCCCCGTAAGCTCCTACATCCAAAACAGCCATAAAATCCCCCTCCTTCAGGCCGGAGAACACACGATCTTTGCCCAATACATCTGAGGATTCGCATATTGGCCCCACCACATCATAGACTTGGCGGGGGCCTGCCTGTTTTTTCAGTGGTAAAATCCGGTGATAGGCCTGATACAGGCAGGGGCGGATAAGGTGGTGCATCCCCGTATTGAGTATGGCAAAGTTTTTGTAAGAGGATCTTTTAATATACTGCACCTCCCCAATCAGGCAGGCAAAGCGTCCGGCGATGATCCGGCCCGGTTCGGTCAAAATACGGCCTTTAAGGTTTTTGGAGATTTGGCGCAAAAAGGCCCCATACTCCCTTATCAGCTTTAAATCCGCGTTTAAGCTGTGGCTTTTATAATCCATGCCCAAGCCACCGCCCACATCAAAGGTTTTTAAATCGAACTCTTTTTGTATATGCCCGTAAAGGCTTTTGATCTTTAAAATACCGGCCTTAAGGGGCTTTAAATCGTGAATTTGTGAGCCGATATGCAGGGTCAGGCCCTGTAAAATCAGGGAGTGTCGCCTTAAAATGTCTTTCAGTTCCGGCAGTTGCTCCGGCTCCAAGCCGAATTTATGCTCCCTCATGCCGGTTTTAATGTAGGGGTGGCTGTTAAGATCTATGTCCGGGTTCATGCGAAAAGCCACCCGGGCTTTTTTGCGCAGGCCCACAGCGATTTTCGCGATTCTTTTAAGTTCCGGCGCGCTTTCCACATTAAACTGCAAAATGTCGGTTTTTAAGCCCAGTTTTATTTCCTCCTCTGTTTTGCCCACTCCGGAAAAAACGATTTTTCGCCCTTCAAAACCGGCCTTTTGGGCCATTTTTATTTCTCCGCCAGACACAACATCCACCCCGGCGCCTGCTTTTTTAAAGGCTTTTAATATTTCCGGGTGGGAATTGGCTTTCATGGCGTAAAAAGTATCCGCCGGTGCGGTGTGTTTTTGAAAAAACTTAAGCCTTTCTGTCAGGCCTTTAAGATCGTACAGATAAACCGGTGTTCCGGTTTTGCGGACAAGGGAAATAAGATCACGCTTTTTACTTCCCCGGCTAAGGCAAAGTCGTTTGTTTTTATATTCATAGGGCATGGCAATATATCCTGTGAATGGTTACGCCCTTTCGGCCCTGCTTTTTTTTAGGTTAAATTCTCCATGAACGGCTTTCGCGCCTTCGGAAATATATTTTTTGTCAATAACCGCGCTGATTTTAATTTCCGAAGTGGTCACCAAGTGTATATTGATCCCCGCTTTGCTTAGTGCTTTAAAAAAGCGTGCGGCCACCCCCGGATGATGGGCCATGCCCACCCCCACGACAGACAGCTTGGCCAAGTCGGGAGTAATACTGACTTTTGCGGGTTCTATAATTTTGTGTATGATTTTTTTTGTCTCCTCCAGATCTTCTTCGTTTATGGAAAAGGCCAGCCTTTGGCCTTTTTCGTTATAGCTTTGGGATATAACATCCACGGAAATATGTTTTTTGGACAAGGCGCTAAACAGTTTTGCGATAAAGGCCGTTCCTTTGGGAACAGAGCGCATTTTGATAATCACTGTATTCAGGTCCTGGGTGACGGCGGATACGATCGGGCTTTCCATTAACTCCTCCTTTGGCACAATCCAAGTCCCTTCACTTTCTTCGTAAGTGGATCTCACATGAAGCCTGACTCTGTATTTTGCCGCTATTTCCACAGCCCGGCAATGCAAAATCCGGCTTCCCAGTGAGGACATTTCCATCATTTCCTCAAAGCTCAGTCGGGGAATTGGCACTGCCTGTTTTATCAGACGCGGGTCTGCTGTGTAAACTGTCGGCACATCCGTAAAAATTTCGCATTCAGATTGCTTAAAAGCAACAGACAAGGCCACCGCGGTGGTGTCACTCCCCCCTCTGCCAAGGGTGGTGATGGTGTTACCGTTTGTCACTCCCTGAAAGCCGGCCACTAAAGGTATTTCACCATTTTTTAAGCAGGATCTTATGGGTTTTGTGTTAATTTTCTGAATCCGCGCGCGGGAAAAAACCGCATTTGTTTTAATACCCACCTGATGAGCCAACAGGGGAACAGCCTTGACATTTCTTTTTTGTAAGGCCAAAGCCAGCAGGGCGGAGCTTACCTGCTCTCCCGAAGCGAGCAACATATCATAAGCCGGCCCTTTGCAGGAAGGCGCTATTTGCTTTGCCAAGCCGATAAGCCTGCTTGTTTCCCCGGACATGGCGGATACCACCACCACCGGTTTTTGCCCCCGTGCTTTGTCTTTGGCAATTCTGCCGGCCACCCATTCAATTTTTTCGATAGAGCCTACAGAAGTCCCCCCAAACTTTTTAATATTCAGCTGTTTATCACTCACGGTCCCGCTCCTGCCCTTTTTAACATAAAGCTGAGGGATGACCTGTTTGTCAACACACAAATTTAAGAACCCCCACTCTTTTAAGCTCAAAGGCCCCGTTATCCTTAGTCTGAGGGAAACCTAATAGGTCAGGAGTTTTTTACGCCTGACTGGATAGTGTGTAAAAAATACATCATAGATTTGTTGTTTGAGTGGTGTTTTTGCTTGTTTTTTCGCTTTATCTGTTTTTTTGTGATAAAACTTTAATTTTTACTGTTATATGTTATATTGGCCTGAGATTGGATTTTCTTCAATTTGGATGTTCTCTTCATCATTAAGCCGAAATCAGGGATTTGTTTTTTCTAAAGAGGAGGAAAGAAATGAAAACATATACCAAAAAATTATTATCATATTGTTTTTTTGTTTGTGTTTTTACAGCGCATACGAGCTATGGCCAAACTAATGCTTCGGCGCCGGGTGGTGGAACGGTCGCCACTCAGGCTGTGTCGCCGGGTCAGCAAAGCGCTGACACTACTGCAAGCCCGCAGGCCAAGGAAACAGATACTTCTCAAAACTTGTGCGTCCCCGGGGAGGATTCCTCTGCGCGGATTATTCATTTTCCCTATATAAGATGGACAGACTTTAGCAGTAAAATGAGAATAGCACAGGAAACTATAAACACTGTAGGGAGGCAATTGGGAGAAGTGCAGGATTTTTTTAAAGAGGAGTTTTTAGGTCGTGAAGGTGATGATTCTGCAGTGGATCAGGAAAACAGACAGGCCGGGATTGTGGAGGAAAGGGCTATGCGCGCCTTTGCTCTTATTAAGCTTATAAGAAAGTATCCGCGTGCTGTTGTTTTTCATGAGTTTGTGACCCGGATTCAAAACGAAAGAGCTTTGCCCCCTCCTGTTTCAAAAGAAGGCTTGTGGGGATATTCTCATATAGAGGATCTGCCTGATGTGGAACACCGCAACTTGAAACATTTGTTTTATGTGAGTCGGATACAGTTTCCAATGGGTGTGCCTAAAGAGTATGCGGATTTAGACAAAGAGCAAAAATACATTTTAGCTGTTATAGGTGGAGTGCATACTTTGTTTTTTCTTGGTGAACTGCCTATTGTTTTTCCCGCTCTTTCCCGGGCGGATTATCAAAGAGCATTGGATATTTCTCATCTGGATCCCGATTACGCTTCTCCAGAACAGAAACATAAGTTTTACCATGAAACGCTTTTTTGTGACTATGACGAAATATGCACTGTAAAGGATGACAAAATAAGAATCCTTAAAACAGAGTATTTGTCCAAAGCCGTAAATAATTTTCTAAACGCTTTTCCTCCTGACGATGGAACGAATGATGATTTTGAAAAGCAAATGCTGATATTGGCTTATGACGGCGGGATGAATTTACAGCCTTACTTTCCGAACAAGGAAGTGTTTCGCGTGCCGGATTCCTGTCTTTCCCCGCCCGCGCCTGTGGATAAGGAGTAAAAATATCAGAATAATCACAATATTGTGACAGCTTTTTTCACAGCCTGCTGAATGAGTGTAAAAATAAGACTTAGGTTGTAATTTTTAGGTAGTTACAAACTAAGGCACAAATACCCGGCCCCTTATGCTACAATAACGGGCTGTGAAATGGAAAATCCTTTGTTTATTTTTTACAGCTGTTTTTTTGCCGAAAAGCTCTTTTGGCGCTGCTTGCTACGATGTAACAACCGGGCACCAATGTAAGGAATCCCCCGCTGTTTCATCACAGCCCGAATCCACATTTGGAAATGAGGGCTTGAGAACAGACTACGAAGTGCAGGTGACTGTTGATTCTTTGTCAGGCAGATTAAACTGTGGCTCTTCTTCTTCAGAGCAAAATATCCTGGATCTACAGCAGATTATTGAACAATCACAGCTCACTGAGCAGGGGAAATTTGTGTGTAAAATGGAGCTGAAGGTAAGAGCGCTTAATGAGGGGATTTTACAGGAAAGACAGTTTATAGCGGACTATTTAGCGGACAAAAAGTCCGGCAAGAAGCTCACAAAAGAGGCTCAGGTTAAAATGACCGGCCTGCTCATAAAATATCGTTTGTTAAAAGACAAGAATGACATTTGTAAGCCTTATCGCTCAGCAGGTATATGCTATTTCTCCACCGCTCGATTTAGCGCGCCTAAAGAGGTTTTTGCAAAAATAAATGAAACAGCCCGAAAGCATGTCGAAACAAATGGAGAGCCTTCCACCTGCATATTTAATCAACAGGAATATCCGCTCGCCGGCCCGGAATGCGAAGAAGAAATATTATCCCGCGTGCAGGTTATTCCCCCCCCTCTTGTGTTGGCGCAGGCCGCTCAGGAATCAGGCTGGGGCGACCCGGAGAAAAAATGGGTCAGGGATTACAATAATTACCTTGGCTTGCAAATTCCATTTTCCCAGCCTAAGAGCATGTCTTGCTACAAAAATTGCCGGTGCGCCGCAAAAGGCAGGCGTTGCGCTCTGAAGTTTGAAGAAATTGATGGATGTCTTTACGATTATGCCATGCGTTTTAACGCCAGTTCCGTTAAGCCGGAATTTCAGAAGTTTAGATCCGCCAGAAAACTGCTCAATACAGATGAAATAGATGATGTAAAAAGCCAGTGCAAAAACGCCCGAAAGCTGATTCCTTACTTAAAAGTCTATGCGGAAGATAATTATTACCTTAGTCATATATGCGACAGATTAAACGAAAAAATTTGCACAATGCTTGATAAGTGCCCGAAGTACAAAATAAAAGTCGCAAAAAAGCGCCACCCTTTCGCCCGGTAGTCAGTCGGGCGTGAAAAAGGCTACTAAACTGCTGGTCTGCAAGCAAAGTCCAAGCTTGTTCAGGCTGGAAGTCGCACAGGCGACTTCCAGTTTTACACTTGGACCTTCACCGCTTGGCTTTGCTTGCAGACATAATTTACAGAGGTTTTTCACGGGCTACTAGTTAGCACCAAATTTTAATTTAATATTTGCGGGTATTTTGAGGCTTATGCTAAGCTGTGAGGGCTTCTACCTTACGAACAGGGAACTAAAACAATGCTGGAAAGATACACAAGAAAAGAAATGGGCCAAATATGGACCCTGGAAAACCGCTTTAGAAAAATGTTGCAGGTGGAAAAAGCGGTGGCGCGTGTTCAAGGGGAGATGGGGCTTATTCCCCCGCAGTCCGCTAAAGCCATTCAGGAAAAAGCGGATTTTAAATTAAGCAATATACTGAAGAACGAAAAACAAACCCGGCATGATGTAACCGCTTTTGTGCGTGAAGTGGCAAAGCAGGTGGGAAGCCCCGATGGGTCTTATGTGCACTATGGGCTTACTTCTTCTGATGTGCTGGATTCCGCCTTGGCGTTGCTTATTCGCTCTGCCGGGGAGGTTTTAAAACAGTCTTTTTCCCGTTTAAAAAAAGTGTTGTTTGCCAAAAGTGAGCGGTATGCAGAGGGCCTTTGCTCAGGACGCACACACGGAATAAAGGCGGAGCCTCTTACTTTCGGCCTTAAACTTGCCGGTTTTTTGCTGGAGCTTTTGAGAAATGAAGAGCGGGTGTTTCGCGCCCTTAAACAGGCGGAAACAGGAAAATTCAGCGGGGCTGTTGGGGCTTACAGCGCGCTTAACCCTGAGTTGGAAAAAAAGGTTTGCGCCCTGTTAAAGCTTTCTCCTGAGCGGGTGGCCACCCAAGTTGTGCCAAGGGACCGCCATGCAGAGGTGATTTTAGCTTTAAGCATGACTGCAAGTGGCTTAGAAAGGCTGGCGGTGGAAATCCGCCACCTGCAAAGGTCGGAAGTGGCTGAAGTTTCTGAAGGCTTTGCCCCCGGGCAAACCGGAAGCAGCGCCATGCCTCACAAAAAAAATCCCGTTTATTCTGAAAACATAACCGGCCTTTCCCGCCTTATTCGCTCTTATATGAACCCCGCCTTGGAAAACAATGTTTTGTGGCACGAAAGGGATATTTCTCATTCTTCTGTAGAGAGACTGATGTTTTCCACTTCTTTTATTTTGTGTGACTTTGCCTTAAACCGTATGGCCGAGGTGATGGAAAACCTGTATACAGACACAAACCGTATGCTGGAAAATCTGCGAAAAGGAAAAGGCCTGGAATGTTCCTCTTTGCTTTTAAACGCGCTTGTGCAAAAAGGCATGCCCCGGCAAAAGGCCTACGATTTAGTGCAGTCCTTAAGTTTTTCGCTGTCCGGGGAAGAATCCTTAAAAGACAAAGTTTTAAAAAATAAAACAGTGTTAAACTTTATTAGTGTAAAAGAGATAGAAGAAGTGTTTTCTCTTAAAGAGCGAAAAAGGCAGATAGGCGGGCGGGTAAAAACCCTTTTAAAAGAAATATAATTATGAAACAAACAAAAGGGGCTTTTTTATACGATGGAAAAGGCAAAAGTGTTTATAAGGTTTACGAGGATCCTTCTTTGGTGTGGCTGGAGTTTAAAGACAGCTTAACGGCCTTTAACGGCAAAAAAAAATCCTCTTTTAAAGGCAAGGGCGCTTTAAACAGAGACACCAGCTCTTTGGTTTTTCGCTTTCTTGCAAAACAGGGAATCACAAACCATTGGGTTAAGGATGCAGGCGAAACCGGAATGATTTGTCGCAACTTAGAAATATTACCTTTGGAAGTGGTGGTGCGAAATCGCCTTGCCGGTTTCACCGCCCGCAGGTTTCAATTTCCTGAAGGGCGGGCGCTTTCCGCGCCCTTGGTGGAGTTTTATTATAAAAAAGATGCTTTGGGGGATCCTTTTATCAGCGCGGAGCAGGCATTTGCTTTTGGCTTTGTGTCCGGGTGGGACGAAATAAATATTTTAAAACAGCGCGCTTTATTGGTGAATCAAAAGTTAAAAGTTTTTTTTGATTCCATTGGCTTACAGCTGATTGACTTTAAATTGGAGTTTGGAAAACCTGCGGGCGGTAAAGAGCCATTGTTGTTGGCCGATGAAATCTCTTGTGATTCCTGTCGTTTGTGGGACAAAAAGACGGATGAAAAAAGAGATAAAGACCGTTTTCGCCTGAATTTGGGAAAAGTGGAGGAATCCTACCAAATGGTTCGTGATTTACTGCTGAAAAGTCAAGGGGCAAGACAGTGATTGTGGTGGGTGTTAAAATTTTACTTAGAAAAGAGGTTTTGGATGTGCAGGGCAGGGCTGTTGCTAAGACCCTTAAGCTGAAAGGCCATCCCGCCCAAGATTGCCTCTGCGGGAAGTTTATCAAGCTGACAATATCCGCCGGCTCGCGACAGTCCGCCTTAAAAAAAGCCCGGGAAATGGCGGAGTCTGTTTTATGCAACCTGCTTGTGGAGGAGTATGAGCTGGAGGTTTTGTCTGAAGGTGTATAGACGCTTGACGAATATCCTCCCCTTCATATAGAAAAAGAATGTCATGCAAAAACTAACCCCCTTGATGAGACAATACTGGCGGATTAAATCCTGCCATAGAGACAAAATCCTGTTATTCCGCATGGGGGATTTTTTTGAAATGTTTTATGAGGACGCGGAAAAAGCGGCCCCTGTTCTTAATATCGCTTTAACAGTCAGAAACAAAAAAGCAAACGATCAAACCAAAATGTGCGGTGTGCCTCATCACAGTGTGGCCGGGCCTATTGGCAAACTGCTGTCTGCCGGGTTTAAAGTGGCGGTTTGTGATCAGGTGGAGCCGGCGGATCAGGCAAAAGGTTTGGTAAAGCGGGAGGTGACCCGTGTCCTGACCCCCGGTATGGTCTACGATCCGGAAAGCTTGGATCAACTGAGCGCGCATTATCTTTGTGCTTTTGATGATCATTCGGTGAGCTTTACAGACACTTCAACCGGCGAGGCTTTTTTTTATATCGTGGCGGATAAAAACAAAATAAAGCGGATTATTCACACTTTAAGTCCTGTGGAGATGGTTTTAACAGCCAAACAAAAAACCGAATTTTTTTCTAAAAAAGAGTGGGAGGATTTTCATATCAGTGTGTTTGAAGAGGCGCCGGACACAACAACAGTTAAAGGATCTTCTGCCGCTTATCCGGTAAGCGCACGGCGTCTTCTGGCTTATGTCAAAAGCGGGCAAGGGGAAGAGGCTCTTAAAGTTATCAGGCCCTTTGAGAAAAAACATACAGGTCAGGAAATGCAACTTTCCAGTCAGGCGCGGGAGCATCTGGAGTTGTTTAAAACTTATCACGGGGACAAAAAGGACAGTTTGTTTTCGGCTGTTAATCGCGCAAAAACCCCACCTGGGGCGCGTTTGCTGAAATCGCGTTTGCGAAGCCCCTCTGTCAATCAGGAAGAAATAGAAAAAAGACTGTCTGCGGTAAGGCGATGGACAGATCGTATAGACAAAATAGAACCCGCGCGCGCTTTACTGACACGGGTGGGGGATATGGAAAGAAAGATCGGCAAAATATCCCACCCTCAGTGCAGTGGCGGAGATTTACTTTCTTTGGCTGAATCTTTAAAGGCCGGTTTGGAGCTTATTTCTATGGAGGATTGTGTTCATATACCTTCCGATGTTTTGGATTCTGTTCGCTTGTTGATGAGGGAAATTAAAAGCACAATACGGCAGGACGCCCCGGTGGGTGTTCGAGACGGCCATATTATTCAAAAAGGTGTTTCGAAGGATCTGGATCAATTAGTGATTGATGCGGAAAAAAGCCAATCCCGGCTGAGCCGGTTGGAAAATCAGGAAAGAATAAAAACAGGTATCCCCTCATTAAAGGTCCGTTACAATAATGTGTTTGGCTATTATATTGAAGTCACCAAAGCTCATTTTGCGAAAGTCCCTTCTAATTATATTCGCAAGCAGACTTTGACTCAGGCGGAGCGGTATACAACAGAAAAACTACAAGAGATGGAGGAAAAAATACTTTCCGCCCGCGGGCGCCGGGTGGAGATGGAATTTTCTATTTTTGAGAATTTAAGACAAAAACTGATCTGCGCTTTGTCGGACTTTTTTTATTTGTCGCGGGCGCTTTGCGAAATGGATGTCAGTGTTGCTTTTGCTTATCTTGCGATTGAGCAATCTTATGTTCGGCCTTGTTTTTCAGCGGATAATCAGCTGGTTTTGGTAAACAGCCGCCACCCGGTGGTGGAGCAAAAACAAAACCGGCGTTTTGTGCCCAACACCATTCGTATGAAATACGGGGAATGTCTTTTGCTGACAGGCCCCAATATGGCCGGAAAAAGCACCCTCATGCGACAAATCGCCCTGAGCGTGATTTTAGCGCAGGCGGGGAGCTTTGTTCCCGCGGAAGACGCTTTACTGCCTGTTTTTACGAAACTTTTTACCCGGATCGGCGCCAGTGACTCTTTGTCTCAGGGGCTTTCCACTTTTATGGTGGAGATGAAGGAGTCTGTTGAAATCCTTAATCAGGCGGATGAAAACTCCCTGATTATACTGGATGAAATCGGCAGAGGCACGGCCACTTACGATGGTATGAGCTTGGCGCAGGCTATATTGGAGTACCTGATGGAAAAGAAAAAAAGCCTTGTATTTTTTGCCACCCATTATCATGAATTAACACAGATGGCGAAAGCCTTTCCCCAAGTAAGAAACGCGCATCTTAGTGTGAGTGAGCGGGACGGGCAAATTAACTTTCTTTATACCTTAAAGCCGGGCGCTTTGGCTGAGTCTTACGGCATTCATGTTGCGCGCCTTGCCGGCTTTCCCAAAGAAGTGGTGGACAGGGCAGAGGCTTTTCTTAAAAAAAGAGAGCGTGGGGCTTGTTTTCCCCCGCCGGGGGAGCGCGCCTCTTTTTCCCCCGCAAATGTGCCGCCTGTCGCCTCAACCCCTTTTTTTAAGGAATTGATACAGGAGATACAGAGCTACCCTTTAAAAGAAAAAAGCCCTTTAGAGACCATGAACAGGGTGGAGGAATGGAAACAGGAAATTCTTAGGCAAAAATCAGACCCTGAATAGCCCAAAACCCGCAGGGTTTCTTTTTTCCGGTTTGAAAAACCGGGATTTCATGGTTTTGCTTTACAGGTAAAAGAGCTTTAAAAGCCCCGGACAATCAAAACCCGCAGGGTTTAGAAAATCCAGAAATTGCTGAGCACCAAGAGAGAAAGGACAATATACAAAACTCCGCTTATTCTTAAGTACCACTTTAAAAAGGATTCGTCTTTTCTGTAAAGGGCTTTGCACTTATAAGCCAGCTGGGGCCAAAGCAAAAGGAGCAGACACTTGGCAAATATCAACCAGCCGATGAGGGTGACAATAACGGCGGGGCTGAGACTCCAGTCATTATGTGTCAGCACCAAAAACAAAGCCAGCGGGAGGGTTACAGTGCCGGATACAAGGCATATCAGGTAAAATGTCTGTTTGTTTTGACTGTAAATCAGCTGTATAAGCTTAAGCCATAGTTTTGTTTGAATAAGAAAAGACAGGCCAAGAGGAATAAACAGGCAAAACATCGCCTGCTCAGCCAAAAAAAACAAACTTTCCTGCATATATTTCTCCTAAACTGTCAAAGGCTACTTTTTCAGGCTATTTAGTGGCCCGTGAAAAACCCTTGTTCTTTGTGGCATAAGCAAAAGCCCGCCGGTGAGGGTCCAAGTGTAAAACTGAAAGCCCTATCCGTAGGGCTTTCAGCCCGAACAAGCCGGGGTTTTGCTTATGCCAACTATGAAATCCAGCCTTTTTCACGCCCGACTATTTAGTAGCTTTTCTGTTTCATGCTGTCAAGCCGGGGGATTTTTTCAGGCATTTTTCAGCCGTAGACCGCTAAAAAGGGGCTGTAGGACTTAAAATTTTTAAAAATGTGCCGATAAGTAATAAAGTAATGGCAAATCACAGTAAAAACAGACAAAGAGCAAAAAGCCCCGCCCACCCCCGGTCAGCCGGCAGGGGAGTGCCCTCTACAGCTCAAAAAAAACCTAATTCTCTCTTATTTTGGTTTGTGGCTTTAACAGTGCCTTTTGTGCTTGTGTTTTACCTTTCCAAGCAAGAAGGCGGATCTTCCTCTGATTCTGAATTACCGGCTGAGTTGGATACAGCGCTCACTATAGAAGAAAGAGTAAAGAAGAAAAACAAGCAATTACAGCTGGAACAAAAAATACACTCTCAAGATGTGGTGTCTGAAAAATTTCAAAAACCGGTGGGCGATATTGATCCGATGGAGCCGGATATTTCCCCCTTGGATATGGGCATTCGATTTTCTGAAGATGCCTCTATGCGGGAGGTATCTAAAAAGCTTGCTGAACTTCCTTTTGAGAATGATATGTACGAAGATCCGGAAGATGTAGTGCGCAGAAAACTGGCGCAGGAAGAATGGCTGGAACAACAATTACAGAAAAAAAATGAGCGGGAGAGAAAAGAATTTATCCGCCGATTTGTGGAAACAGCCAGGGAACAAGGCTATCATGTGCATTTTACAAAGGATATGAAGGAGGTTATTTTAGAGCCTATAGACGAAAAAAACAAAGAAGAAGAAGAAGAGGTGGAGTTTGAGAAGGTTCAAATTGACTGGAAATAAATTTCAAAAAGCACGCCCGGAAGGATTCGAACCTCCGACCCCCTGATCCGTAGTCAGGTACTCTATCCAGCTGAGCTACGGGCGCATATTATGTGTCGTAAAAATATAAAATTTCAAAAGAAATTTTACACCCTATGTTCCCTGCTCCCTTTGGTCGCAGGCAACACAGGGGACTTTTAAGCCAGTCATAGTGGCCCGGTCCTCTACCCAAAGGAGCTACGGGCGCATATTATGTGTCGTAAAAATATAAAATTTCAAAAGAAATTTTACACCCTATGTTCCCTGCTCCCTTTGGTCGCAGGCAACACAGGGGACTTTTAAGCCAGTCATAGTGGCCCGGTCCTCTACCCAAAGGAGCTACGGGCGCATATTATGTGTCGTAAAAATATAAAATTTCAAAAGAAATTTTACACCCTATGTTCCCTGAGATCAAGCCAAGCTACCAGCTCCCCTCTTGATTCCTTTTCAGACCTGTGGCACTCTCAAATAAAAGCGGGAGGGGTGGGTGAGTGGCTGAAACCAGCCGTTTGCTAAACGGCCGTGCGGGGATTACCCGTACCGAGGGTTCGAATCCCTCCCCCTCCGCCATGAGCAATTGGAAAGCCGGCTGGCCTTGAGAGCCGGATCAATTTTACGGCCTATCTTGGCTGTTATAGATAATACTTTCGATTTGTTTTTTCGTGGAAACAGGGTCTGCAATGGTTTGAAAAACAACAGGTGAGCCTCCTGTTCCTCGAAATTCCATATTGCCGTACCCTAATATTCTGCCGATCAGGCTTTGCTCAATTTGTATGTTTTCAATATGTTCATGTCTTAGTTCATCTGTATTTGTCCGAATAAAGCCGGTTTTAAAAATAACTCTTTTGTTTGTGGCCGCGTTTTCAGTGGATATGTGCTGTATCAGAAGAATCAACAACCTGCCCAAAAGGACAAGCACAAATACAACAGTTAAGGAAACAGCAAAAGGGGAAAGGCCGTTCCAAAATACCAGCGCGCAGATAATAAGAAAAAAAGGCAGGCTCAGGCGAAAGACAGGCCAAAACCAAAACACCCAATGGTTTTTTTTAAGAAGCAGTATTTGCTCATTATCCGTCAGGGTTTTTTTTATATAAGACATATTGTTATCCGGTTAAGTTTCCTGTTTTTTTATGAGTGTAGACTGTTTTTTAAAGCATTTCAAACAAGAAAGGTGAAATTAAAGAGGTAAATCTTGCGTCAATCCGCATATTTTGGTATGTTTTTTTACCCTGTTTTGGTAATGGAGGATATATAGGCTATGAATATTAAGGCATTTGCACAAAAAAGATTCGTAAAAATCGGCTGTTGCTTGTTATTGGCGCTCCTGATAGCTCTTGCTCTTTTTTATTTTATGTCTGTTTTGATTTCGGATAAAGCCCGGATCGCGAAAAAAGAGGATACAGCCGGGCTGATTGAGTTTATTCGGGTAAAACCCCGCTCTTTTCTTGATGAAAAAAAACGCAGATTGCCTGAGAAAAAACCAAAAAAAATGAAACCTCCGAAAATGAAAACACTTGTCTCCGCTTTATCTCAGCCGAATAAGTCCATTCCAAAAATGGATATGCCTGATATAAAATCTGTTTTAAGATCCACCGGGCCGGCGGTGGGCGGGTCGGGGCTTGCCGGATTGGGAGAAGAAGTCACCCCTTTGGTGCGCATTGAGCCGGCTTATCCTATAAAAGCGCGTATGTTGCGTATAGAAGGCTATGTGATAGTGCGTTTTGATGTTACAGCCGGTGGTTCTGTAAGACAGGTGCGGGTGATAGAGGCCCAGCCTCCCCGAATATTCAATCAAAATGCTGTAAAGGCCGTACGCAGATGGAAGTACAACCCCAAAATAGAGGACGGCAAACCGGTTGGGCGAAAAGGCCTGAAATCGCGCCTTGTTTTTACTTTGGAGTGATTTGCCTTTGTTGTATAAGTTTTGCTGTTAAAAAAAACCGTCAGGAATAGGTGTGAGTATAGATAAGCTTCTTCGTTCTTTAAGCGCAAACACTGATAAGAAACAAGAAGGTAAGGTTTCCTTTGTTTGTTCGGATTCCCGTAAGGCAAGGCCCGGCTGTGTTTTTGTGGCTCTTAAAGGGCGCAAAACCGACGGCCATAACTATCTTGAGTCAGCAATCAAAAACGGCGCTAAGGCGGTGGTGGTGGAGCGCGCAGGCGCGCTTAAAGGAAAAACATTTAAAGGTCTTGTGTGCGAGGTGGAAAACACAAGAAAAACTTTACCCCTCCTTTTAAATACATTTTATGATTACCCTTCAGAAAAAATGTTTTGCGTGGGGGTTACCGGAACCAACGGAAAAACCACAGTGTCCTCACTGCTTTCTTTTTTATTCTCCCGCTTGGGCTGGCGTGCGGGCCTGATTGGCACTGTTAAAAATCAGTTTGAAAATTATGAAGAAAAAAGCACGCTCACCACCCCCGATCCGGTTAAACTTCACAGTCTTCTTCATCGTTTTTACCGGCAGGGGGCGCAGGCTGTGGTGATGGAGGTGTCCAGCATCGGGCTGGATCAACAAAGGGTGGAAGGTGTGGATTTTAATATGGGGGTGTTTACCAATCTTTCTGAAGATCATTTGGACTATCATGCCAACAAGGAAGAGTATTTTCAGGCAAAAAAGAAACTTTTTACATCTTTCCGAAACAATCATTTTATGGCTGTTTTAAATTTTGATGACCCTTATGGTGTAAAAATCGGGCGGGAAATTACAGCGCCTTATATTTCTTACGGGAAAAAGCAAGCCCGTTTTTTTTATGAAATTATATCGGCTGATTTATCCGGCATGCGCTTTAATTTATTTTTTGAGGATCAAAAAATTTCCGCTTATCTTCCCATGCCCGGGCTTTATAATGTGTCCAACGCTGTTGCCGCTTTAGCCTGTGCGCATTCCGCCGGGTTTTCTTTAAAAAAAGCTGTGGAGGCTTTAAAAAGCTTTCCCGGTCTTTCAGGTCGAATGGAAAAAGCCTGTAAAAAACCCTTGGTGTTTGTGGATTACGCCCACACTCCTCAGGCTTTAGAATCTGTTTTAAAATTTTTGTGTTTTATCCGGGCGGATGGCGGGACGGATAAGTCTGCCCGGCTATTCACAGTTTTTGGCTGTGGCGGTGGCAGGGATCGGGAAAAGCGCCCTCTTATGGCACAGGTTGCGGAGCGGTTTTCCGATCAAGTGATTCTTACTTCAGACAACCCCCGTGAGGAAGATCCAATGGATATTATTCAATCCGCTTTAAAAGGCGCGCGCGACAAAAACAAGTTCCTTATAGAGCTTGACAGGAAAAAGGCTGTTGAACAGGTTTTAAAGAGCGCGAAAAAAACAGACATTATTTTAATCGCCGGCAAAGGCCACGAAAGAGAGCAAATCACAGGCTTCAAAAGAACCCCTTTCAGCGATATTGAAATAGTGAAAAAACATTTTAACCGATGAATACTGTCATTAAAAGGGTGAAACTATGAAATATTTTAAACCGGCGGTGGGAAGAACAAAAAAAATATTAATTTGCGCCGGTGGAACGGGGGGGCATATTCTTCCGGCCTTAGCCATAGCAAAGCAAATAAAACATATTGACAAAACCGCGCAGGTGGAGTTTGTGCGCGGCTCTTCCGCTTTGGAAAAAAGTCTTTACTCTCAATATGATTTTACAACACATTTTCTTTCTGTAGGGCGTTTAAGGAAAAATGTAAGGAGGGCGGAAAGAATAAAAACATTTTTTTCTCTTCCTTTTGTTTTGTTAAAAGCTTTAAGAATAATTATAAAAACAAAACCTTTGCTGGTGGCGGGCATGGGGGGCGCTGTTAGCGGGCCGGTTCTGCTGGCCGGGTTTTTACTTCGAAAGCGCACGGTGATTTTTGAGTTTAACACCGTTCCGGGTTTTGCCAACCGTTGTTTGTCCCGTATTGTGGATGAGGCGATAGTGTTTTTTCCCGAAGTAAAAAACAAATTAAAAACAAAAAAAAAGATTCTTTTTCCTTTTCCTGTTCGTTTTGAAATCAGCCAAATCACCATGAAGGGCCGGCCGGATACACCACTTAGGGTTTTGGTCTTGGGGGGCAGTCAAGGTGCAGGTAAAATTAACAAAGTGGTGTCTGATTTTATTGTTTTTGATGAAGAGGCCCGGCTTTGTTCTTTCACGCATCAAACGGGGGAAAGGGAGTTTACGGGCTTTAAAAAAAAATATTCCGATTACGACTGCAAAAATGTAAGGGTGTTTGCTTTTCTGTATAATATACACGAGGTGTACCAGTGGGCGGATGTGGTGATTGGCCGGGCGGGTATCGGTGTGATTGCTGAAATATCCTCTGCCGGAAGGGCGGGCGTTTTGGTTCCTTTGCCAAGCTCCGCCGATCAGCATCAGCTAAAAAACGCCAAGGCGCTTAAAGAAAAATCAGCGGCGCTTTTAATTCAAGAGTCGGATTTTACAAAAGAAACACTAAAAACTGTTTTGCGGAATTTGATAAATCATCCTCAAAAAATAAAAGAGTTGTCAGAACGCGCCCGTTCATTAAAAATAGGCGCTAAGGCGGATAATATCGCCACACACCTCCTGAGCTAAGAATCGAGTGTCATAAGAAGGTGGAGCATGAGCAAAAAAAGTTTTTTTACTTCCGGTGTGAGGGTGCATTTTGTGGGCATTGGCGGAATTGGCATGTGCGGTTTGGCGGAGCTTTTACGCCACTCCGGCGGTTTTGTTACAGGCAGTGACTTAAGGGAAAATGCGCAAATCACCAGACTTAAAGCTTTGGGGATTTCTGTTTTTATCGGCCATAAAAAAGAAAACATAAAAAACGCGGAGATACTTATTCAATCCAGCGCCGTGCCGGAAAATAATATTGAAATTCAATCCGCCAAAGCCATGAAAGTTCCCGTCATTAAAAGGTCAGAAGCCCTGGCGGAAATTATGCGTCTTAAGCGTGGCCTTGTGGTGGCCGGCACACACGGAAAAACCACCACCACACATTTACTGGCGCAGATTTTTATCCACAATAAAAAAGACCCCACTGTGGTTATCGGAGGAAGATCCCATTTATTTCAATCAACGGCTTTTCCCGGAAAGGGAAAGTGGTTTATCGCCGAGTCAGATGAAAGCGATGGAGGGTTCAGGCATCTTTCCCCGGAAATTGCGGTGATCACCAATATTGATAAAGATCATCTGGACTACTACGGCTCTTTTGAAAAACTAAAGTCCGCTTTTTTGGACTTTGTTTTAAAAGTTCCTTTTTACGGTTCAGTGGTGGCTTGGGGGGATCAAAAAGTTTTGCGTAACCTGCTTTCGAACATCAATCGAAAGGTGATTTTTTACGGCTTTAATAAGAACAACCATTTTGTTTTACACCGGGAACACCAACCTGCCGGGGCCGGCGCGGGACGATACAAAATATCCGTTAATGGAGAGGAGCTTGGGGTTTTAAACATGCCTCTTCCCGGCTCTATGAACGCTTTAAACACTCTTTCCGCCTGCGGGGCCGCCATGATAACAGGTCTTTCTTTTGAGGAGTGTAAAAAGAGTTTTCAAAATTTTAAAGGAGTGGACCGCCGCTTTCACAAAAAAGGAACAGCAAAGGGGGTGGAGTTTTACGATGACTACGCTCATCACCCCACAGAGGTTAGGGCGGTGCTGTCGGCTTTTCGCGAAAAATTCGGCCCGAAAAAAAACCTGACAGTCTTGTTTCAGCCTCATCGTTTTTCCAGAACGGCAGACTGCTGGGCGGATTTTTTAACCTGCTTTGCTCAGGCGGATCAGGTTTTTTTAACGGATATTTACCCGGCCGGGGAAAGCCCTATAAAAAATATTTCTTCCAAAAAGATGGCCGGGGAAATAAAGCACCCCTCTTGCTCTTATTGCCCGTCCGGGAACATACATTCTGTTTTGCCCGGGACTTTAACAAAGGGCAAAGTGTTTATCACTATGGGCGCAGGCTCTGTGTACAAATACGGAGAACAACTTTTAACTAAAATCAAAAAAGAGTGATTTTATGAAAACAGGTTTAAAAAGCCCTGTTCCTGATTATCCTTTGCAGGAGCTTAACAGCTGGAAGGTGGGGGGGCGTGCTGATTTTTTTGGCCAACCAAAAAACCGGGAAGAAATACTGCATTACCTGCGGTGGGCAAAGCAAAAAAAACTGCCTGTAACTTTTTTAGGGGGCGGAACCAATGTCCTTATCAGCGATAAAGGGGTGGAAGGCTTGGTGCTAAGCCTTACGCAGTTAAGCTCTTTTCAAGAATATAAGGAGGACGGCCGTTTGCGTGTGCGCGCCCTTGCCGGATTTTCCAAAGCCCGGCTGATGCAAATTTTTTTACGGCATAAACTGGCGCCGGCTTTGTTTTTGTGCGGTCTGCCCGGGGATGTGGGCGGGGGTGTGGTGATGAACGCCGGCGCGGGACAAAATATTTTTCCAAAAGAGTTTAAAGATATTGTGGATTGGCTAAAAGTGATAAAGGTTGGTGAAAAAGAATTTACCGGAAAGCCGGATAACAATTTAATCTGCAAACAACCGGCTTTTACTGTGATGAGGAAAGATCAAATAAAGTGGGGTTATCGCTTTAGTGAAGGCTGGGGGCCGGGTCTGATTTACGAAGTGGGTATGAGCTGGCCTTTGGATCCTTTGCCGGATATTTCTGCCCGGTTAAAAGAAACAGCTTTAAAAAGAAGCGCGAGCCAGCCTTTGCAGTCGGCAAGTTGCGGTTCTGTGTTCAAAAATCCCTTAACCGGGGAAAAGGCGGGCGCGCTTATTGAGCAATGCGGTTTAAAGGGACATCAAATCGGCGGGGCCTTTGTTTCAAAAAAGCACGCCAATTTTATTGTAAATACAGGGGATGGATCTGCAACAGACATTCATCGCCTGATTCAGCATGTGCAAAAAACAGTGCAAAAAAAGCGCGGGGTTTTGTTACAGCCGGAAGTGCGCTTTATGGGTCGCCGGCATTAAAAGCTTTAACATTAAAGCGCCTTACTGTGGTTTTTCCAAGGCGGAAACAGAAAGATTTTTTTTTCGCGTTTTGTGAAGAGCAAACACCACCGCTTTAACGGCTTCGCTTTCTGTAATGCAAGGCACGCCGTAATCCAAACAGCTTCGTCTTATACTGAAGCTGATTTCCACAGAGCGCCTGCCGGAAGTGGTGTTGATAACAAAAGCCACCTGCCCGGAGCGAATGCGGTCCACACAGTGTGGCCTGCCCTCATGCACTTTTCGCACTTTCAGACAATCCACCTTATGAGATTTTAAAAACTCGGCTGTTCCGCCGGTGGCCGACAAAGTGTATCCCATTTCCAAAAGCTGTTTTGCTGTCGGCAAAAGCTCAGGCTTGTCTTTATCTCTTAAAGAAAGAAAAACCTCTCCGCTTTTGGGCAAACTTAACTGTGAAGAATAAAGCGCCTTTAAAATGGCGGAGGAATAATCCGGCCCGCGCCCCATGACTTCTCCGATGGATTTCATTTCCGGCCCCAAAATGGAATCCACATCTTCAAATTTTTTAAAAGGAAAAACCACACCTTTTACAGATACGGTTTTACGGTTTTTCCAGCTGTATCTTTCAGGGTGCACCTGTTTGGCTGTGTGGCCAAGCATGGCCTGCACGGCCAGATCCACCAAGGGGATGCCGGTTGCTTTGGATAAAAACGGAACACTTCGAGAGCTTCTGGGGTTGGCCTCTAAAATATAAATGTCATCGTTTTTTACGGCCAGTTGCAGATTTAAAAAACCCAATACTTTTAAATGCCGGGCCAGCGTGATGGACAGTTGTTCCATTTTTTCGCAAGTTTCCGGTTTCAGCCTTTGGGGAGGCACAACCCCCATGCTGTCGCCGCTGTGTACGCCCGCGCTTTCAATATGCTCAATAATGCCTCCGATGACTGTCCAGTCCGGCCCGCGAACCAGATCCACATCCACTTCTAAATAATTTTCTAAAAATTGATCTATCAGGCAGGGGGTTTGCGCGGATATAAAAGGCTGATAGCGTTTAAAGTATTTTCTTAATTCTTCTTCGTTTTCTATCACCTCCATTCTGCGCCCGCCAAGCACATAACTGGGCCGGCATATAACAGGGTAGCCTGTGGCTTTTATCATTTTACAGGCCTCTTCCACCCGAAAGGTCGAATAAGCCCTTGGAACTTTAAAACCCAAGCCGGAGCAAAGGGAGGCAAAGCGCACTCTGTCTTCGGCCAAGTCAATGGTTTTTATGGAAGAACCAATAAGAGGAAAGCCCTCTTTCACCAGCTCCGCCGCCAAGCTGATAGGGGTTTGGCCCCCCATTTGAGCAAAAAATCCCGCAGGTCTTAGGAAGTTTAAAATTTCTATTGTGTGTTCAATCGTCAAAGGCTCAAAAAACAGCCGGTCGGAAGTGTCGTAGTCTGTGGAAACTGTTTCAGGGTTGGAGTTTATCATCACTGTTTGAAAGCCCAAGGTTTTAAGCTTTTTCACACTGCGCACACAGGAATAGTCAAACTCAATGCCTTGGCCTATGCGGTTGGGGCCGCTTCCTAAAATCACAACTGTATTTTTAGCTTTTTTGCTTTTTTTTAGAGCCTGCGGGCGCGACCAATAAGTGGAGTAATAATAAGGGGTTTCAGAGGCAAACTCTCCGGCGCAGGTGTCCACCTGATAAAAAGCGGGAACGATATTGTGTTTCCAACGGATTTTTCTAATATCTTTTTCTTTTTTACCAAACCAACGAGCCAGTAAAAAATCCGGCGCGCCTTTTTTTTTGGCTGTAAGTAATAGTTCCGGTGTGCATTTTACCGCTTTTTTTGCTTTTTGCTCAAAAGAAACAAAACTGCTGAATTGTTCTAAAAACCAAGGGTCAATTTGTGTCCATTCATAAATTTTTTGAAGGCTTTTGCCTTCCCGAAAAGCCTGAAACAAAGCGTAGGGCCTTCGGCTGTTGGGGTAGGCGATTTGTTTTTCAGAAAAATGTGTTTTATGAATCAGATCTTGATTTTTTTCCAAAGACACAAGGGCTTTCATATAGGCTTCCATAAAAGTTCGGCCAATGCCCATGACTTCACCCACACTTTTCATCTGTGTGTTTAAAATATCTTTTGAGCCTTCAAATTTTTCGAAATCAAAGCGGGGGATTTTAACCACCACATAGTCCAAGGCCGGTTCATAACAAGAGGGGGTGGTACCGGTAATGTCGTTTGGAATTTCGTCCATAGTCAGGCCCACAGCCACAAGAGAGGCGATTTTGGCAATAGGAAAGCCGGTGGCTTTGCTGGCCAAAGCGGAAGACCGGCTGACTCTGGGGTTCATTTCTATCACCAGCCTTTCCCGTGTTTTTGGATGGACGGCGAACTGAATATTGGCTCCGCCGGTTTCCACCCCTACTGCAGAAATGATTTTGCGCGCTTCGATCCGCATATCCTGATACTCTTTGTCTGAAAGGGTTTGTTGCGGGGATACAGAACAGCTGTCCCCTGTGTGCACACCGCAGGGATCTATGTTTTCCACAGAGCAGACCACCACAAAAGTGCCCGCTTTGTCTCTCATTACCTCCAGCTCAAATTCCTTCCATCCCAAGAGGCTTTTTTCCACCAAAACCTCTGAGGTGGGGCTTTCCTGCAGGGCTGTTACTAATTTTTTCCCGTACTCCTCTAAAGAGTTGGCCACGCCGCTTCCCGCACCCCCCAAGGTGTAATTGGGGCGAAGCACCAAGGGAAAGGACAGATCTTTGGCGACTTTCATTCCTTGTTTGAAGTTTTTTACAAGAGCGCTTTCCGGGTATCCCGCCCCCACTTTTTTAAGCAGTTGTCTGAACTCCTCTCTGTTTTCCGCCTTGCGGATGACAGCGGGCGAGGCCCCTAAAAGCTTGATGTTCAGTTTTTTTAACACTTTTTTTTTATCAAGCTCCAAGGCCAGGTTTAAAGCCGTTTGTCCGCCCAAGGTGGGGATGATTGCGGAGGGCTGTTCTTTTTTTAAAATAGGCTCTACAAACTCTGTTTTCAGCGGCTCAATATATACGCGGGTGGAGATTTCCGGATCTGTCATAATGGTTGCCGGGTTGGAGTTGATGAGAATCACCTCAATCCCCTGCGCCATAAGGGCTTTACAGGCTTGTGTTCCTGAATAGTCAAACTCGCAGGCTTGGCCGATCACTATAGGGCCGCTTCCCAGAATCACCACTTTTTTTATATTTTTTTTGACAGGCATTTGAGCTTTTATAGCACAGTCGTCAGGACAAAGCCAATGCGTTTTAAAAGTCGGCCGTCGGCAGGCTGTTTCGCGCCTCACTTATCACTTCAGGGTATTCTGAAAACTCTTTAATCACATGGTCATAAAGGCGAAAGGACTCATCTGTGTCTCCTTTTTGCTGATGAATTTTCGCCAAAATCAGGAGAGACCGGCCCAGCCATTTGGAATGAATATCGTCATCTCTTAAGCTTTGGATCACTTGCTCACTCAGCAAATATTCCCCTTCGTAAAACAACCCCCTGGCCAGTAAAAAAGAGGCTTCTTCCCGCAGGCCGGCGTAAGGGTATTTTGTTAAAATCTTGGTCAAAATTTTATTGGCTGAAGAGTAGTCTTCCGCATGGTGCAATTTTCGGGCTTTTTCCATCATTTGCCCTGAGCGGGACTCCACTTCGTTGGTGTAAAGAGAGGCAAACTCTCTGTTTTTTGTATTGCCTTTAAGGGATTTTTCTGTAACTGTTGAGGAAAGCCCCCTTGAGGGGGCGACTTGACGGCTTTTTAACCGGTATAAAAAACCGGCGCAGAATAAAAAGCCAAAAGCCACAGATATTATTAAGCATTGTTTTTTTCCGCACTTCATTATGCCAATTCCTTAAATTCCACAGGCCACCACTTAGCCCTCTGTGAAAAAGATCTTGTTATTTGTCTGTATGTACAGTCTTAAGCGGTGAGGGTTAAATCGTATTCCGTCCCGAACAAGCTTAAGACTGTACATACAGGACTGTTAAATCCAGGCTTTTTCATTCCCGGCTCTTACTGGCAGGGGATTTTACCCGTTCGGCACATCCATTGTATGCGGTCGCTCATTCTTTTAAAAATATCATCATGGGGAGAGCCAAACTTACCTATCTTGTGGTTCATAAATTTGCCTTGCTTTGGCAAAAGCTTTTTAAGATTCAGCTTTGCCAAACCCCGCTTGCCGGCGTTCTTACCCTTTCTGTCAGAACCCGACGACCTGCCTGCACGCTTTGAGCGGGCGCTGTTGCCACCTCCATAGCCTGCGAACTTACCTCCGTGATAACCCATAAGTATCTTGTTCTTTTTAACAGCGGAAGGTCGCCCTCCGGCCGGCTGGCCGCCGCCTCCACCGCCTCCGGAGCCTCCTCCACCTCCAAGGCTGGAACCTCCCCCTCCTCCTGAGCTTGCAGAGCTGATTAAACCGCCCATACCTTTAGATCCTTTTCCGGGAGTTGGCGCAGGCTCTCCCATATCCGGCATATCCTGATCAAAAGGATTGGCAGGCATTTCGGGGGTAGGGTCACTAAAAGGATCTTTGGGGTTTTTCTTCGGACCACCACCTCCTCTTACCTCTCCGGCAAGCGGAGGGGGCGGGGGCTGAAATCCAGGCCCTCCGTCTGTTGTAGAGGTAGTGCCGCAGTAGGGAGGGCAACCGGCGGTGGGGGGCGGTTCCGGTGTTGGTGTGTTGTGACCGCAGGCCTTCATACCGGCCAGAAGACTTGTTCCTAAATTTGTGCTCATATCATAAATACGGCGATTGGCCTCTTTGCCGGTACGCTCACATTGTTTCGGTACCGCCCCGATTTTGATTTGCTCTCCATCTTTGGAGTAGCCTGTTTTGTACTGCTTTACATACTTTGTAAACAAATTTTCGTCACAGATATGCTCTTCAGCATTATATTTTTGATTTGTGCGGGGGTCATAGTCACAGGCATTTTTAAAGGCTGTTACCACTTTTTCCACTTCATCACCGCACTTTTGAGAGCAGGAATCAGCTTTAGAGGTGCATTGAGCGGCCATAGTCCCCTGCATACCGCCGTACATACCATGAGTGGCCTGTATGGCCTCGCAGGCTTCTTCTCTGCCTTTCATACCTTGTATCATCGTATAACCTTTTCCAAGGCTGCCCAAGGTGCGGGCAAAACCTCCGCCCACACATTTTTCCGGCTCATGGCAACACTTAAGAGCCTCATTCCTCAGCTCAGAGCAGGTATTAACCGCCTCTTCCAAAGCCTGCTCCAACTCCACCTCACAGTTCATGTTGCTGTCATTTTTGCATTCCCCCCTAAGACCATCCGCTTTAGCTTCTGCGGTCAGTACTCCACTGCCGTCAAATTGCGCGTTTACTTTTTCTATTGGTTTATTCCCGATTAGAGGGGGGTGACCTTGCATTTCATGATAAACCAGTATAGCTGGTTGTAATGTATCAGATTGAGTACCACTGTGACCATCCATTGTTGATTCGAAATAAACTGTTGCTATATTTTCTGGCTTTACCTTACTATAAATGTTGTTCGCCTCTTCTTCTGCTTGTTTTGCGCACCAATCATCACAGCCGGGTTGGCTTTTTGTACCGTTTTTTCGGCATAGCAATATGTTTACTTGGTTTACTTGGTTTACTTGGTTTATACATTGTTTTGTATATATATCTTTAAATTTATCCTGTAAATTAGTTTTGCATTTTTCTCTTCCGGTGAGGTTTTGTTCCACTTTTGTAAAAAATGCTGTGTCGAAATCTTTAGGTATAGACATTTCTCCACATATAGTCTCGTAATTATAGTCTCTCATATTGGCACAACCCTCAGTTGTGTCCTTAACATATTTCTCAGTTGCTTCTATACATTGTGCTTGTGTTTTACACCGTGATATTAATATTAAATCATCCATAAGATCCTCACAACTCTCTGTATTTGCCAAGTTTGGCCATGTAATAAAGGCACAAAGTAAAAACAAGTAGCATATATAACGAGCTGTTAAGCTGTTATTCTCATATCTGTTGTAGTATATGTTTTTACGATCCATTATATAATCTCCTGTAAAAAACTATTGTCGTTTATCTGTCTTGGCCATGTAATAAAGGTACAAAGTAAAAACAAGTAGCATATATAACGAGCTATTAAACTGTTATTCCTATATCTGTTGTAGTATATGTTTTTATGATCCATTATATAATCTCCTGTAAAAAACTATTGTCGTTTATCTGTATGCGAAATCTCAAGCGGTGAGGAGTGTATAGGCCAACAATTTGGCCTTCCGTTTTTTTCTCTTTGCGTAAAACTGGAAGTCGCCTGTGCGACTTCCAGCCCGAACAAGCTTGAGATTTCGCATACAGGATTTTTCCAGAGTTTTTAAAAAGGGCGGTATGAGTATCAGTGCGACTTCCAGCCCGAACAAGCTTGAGATTTCGCATACAGGATTTTTCCAGAGTTTTTAAAAAGGGCGGTATGAGTGTCAGGCCGTGAAATTTCAAAAAATCCGGTACAGTATGCTTTTTTATGTATTTCACAGCTTTTTCAGAAAAAAGCCACATACAGCCGTAAAAAAGAGCTTTTTTATTTTTCTTAAACGCCATTATTGGCTTATCGGCCGGCGCTTAAAAAAACTAAAGCCTTTTATTGTGATTTTTCTGTTTTTTTCTTAAAAAAATCAGTTTATTTTCAAACAAGGCTGTTTTTGCCTCAAAAAATCACTGTATTTTCAAAAAAAAGGGACTTTTTAAGTGATATTCAAACTTTACACACAAAGAACAGAAAATCTTAAAAATTTCAGCCTTTACCTGCTGAAAACTAATAGGTCAGGGGTTTTTCACACCATACTACTTAATAGCCCGTAAAAAACCCTTTTAAATTATGTCTGCAAGCAAAGCCAAGCGGTGAAGGTCCAAGTGTAAAACTGGAAGTCGCCTGTGCGACTTCCAGCCTGAACAAGCTTGGCTTTGCTTGCAGACAAACAGTTAGTAGCCTTTTTCACGGACGACTACTTAGGGCTTCCGTCATGAAACGGCGCGGACTTTGGACAAAAACAACTAAAGAACAAGGGTTTTTCACGGACGACTCAAACCGATATTAAAACCCGGTTTTTTACTCAATTTTAGCCTGTTTGTCTTTTTCAGCTTGAACCGGCTGTGCCGGACTTGTCTTTATCCATAAGGGCAGTAATAATCAGCTGTCTTAATTCTCTTATTTCCGCTGTCAGCTCTGTTCTGACTTCCGCTATTGCAGATTTATTTGCTCTTATGTCCTCTTTCAAGGGGCTTATGATAAAGCCGATGCCTGTCAGCAAAAAGGCCAAAAAAGCGGTGTAGAAAATACCGGCGGTAAAGAGATCTTTTTTATCCATGTCTTCATTATAACACAACTGAGGAGGGCACGCAAACAGGTTGTTTACTCAATTTTAGCCTGTTTGTCTCTGGGCACTGCTTGTAATGGCGCAGAAGGTTTTTTCAGAGGCTTTGTTTCTGCGACTTTACCTTTCAGAAGGGCGAAGATAATCTGATCCAGCTTTGCCTCCAGCCGATCCATACGCGTGTTAAGCTCTGTTCTAACTTCCGCTATTGCGGATTTGTTTTCCCTTATGTCCTCTTTCAAGGGGCTTATGATAAAGCCGATGCCTGTCAGCAAAAAGGCCAAAAAAGCGGTGTAGAAAATACCGGCGGTAAAGAGATCTTTTTTATCCATACCTTGATTATAGCACAGCTGAGGGGAGCGCGTAAACCTGATTTTTTACTGAGTTTTAGCTTGTTTGTCTTTTACAACCGGGGTTTTCTGCTGTGGCTGTTTGGCAACAGGCGCTTTAGCGACAGGCTCTCTCACAGGCGCTTTGGCAAAGGGCTTTTTAGCGACAGGCTTTCTTACAGGTACTTTGGCAACAGGTGCTTTGGCAACAGGCGCTTTGTCAGAAGGCTTTTTCAAAGGTTTTATTTTAACCACCTTGTCTTTTACGAGGGCGAAGATAATCTGATCCATCTTTGCCCCCAACTGGTCCATACGCGTTTCCAGCCGGTCCATACGCGTATTAAGCTCTGTCCTGACAGTCTCTATTTTCTCGTTAAGCTCCACCCTGACAGCTTTTACTTCCGTTTCCAGCCGGTCCATACGGCCGTTAAGTTGTACAATGTCCCCCCTTATCGGGGTCAATAGAGTGTTAAAAGCCACTAACAAAAGGCTTAAGAAACCAATAAAGAAAATACCAACGGTAAAAATCTCTTTTTTGTTCATACTTGGATTATAACACAGCTAAGGGAGGCGCGCAAACAGGTTGTTTACTCAATTTTAGCCTGCTTGTCTCTGGGCACTGCCTGTAATGGCTTTTTCACAGGCGCTTTGGCAAAGGGCTTTTTAGCGACAGGCTCTCTCACAGGTACTTTGGCAACAGGCGCTTTGTCAGAAGGTTTTTTCAGAGGTTCTGTTTCAGCTACTTTGTCTTTTACGAGGGCGAAGATAAGTTGATCTATTTTTGTGTTAAGCTCTGTCCTGATAGTCTCTATTTTCTCTTCCAACCGGTCCATACGGCCGTTAAGCCGTGTCTCTATTTGCACAATGTCCCCCCTTATCGGGGTCAATAGAGTGTTAAAAGCCACTAACAAAAGGCTTAAGAAACCAATAAAGAAAATACCAACGGTAAAAATCTCTTTTTTGTTCATACTTGGATTATAACACAGCTAAGGGAGGCGCGCAAACAGGTTGTTTACTCAATTTTAGCCTGCTTGTCTCTGGGCACTGCCTGTAATGGCTTTTTCACAGGCGCTTTGGCAAAGGGCTTTTTAGCGACAGGCTTTCTTACAGGTACTTTAGCAACAGGCGCTTTGGCAACAGGTGTTTTAGCAGAAGGCTTTTTCAAAGGTTTTGTTTCAGCTACTTTGTCTTTTACGAGGGCAAAGATAAGTTGATCTATTTTTGTGTTAAGCTCTGTCCTGATAGTCTCTATTTTCTCTTCCAACCGGTCCATACGGCCGTTAAGCCGTGTCTCTATTTGCACAATGTCCCCTCTTATTTGCACAATATCCCCTTTTATTTGCACAATGTCCCCTCTGATAGGGTTCAATAGAGTATTGAAAGCCACCAATAAAAGGCTTAAGAAACCAATAAAAAAAATACCTGCGGTAAAAATCTCTTTTTTGTTCATACTTGGATTATAACACAGCTAAGGGAGGCGCGCAAACAGGTTGTTTACTCAATTTTAGCCTGCTTGTCTCTGGGCACTGCCTGTAATGGCTTTTTCACAGGCGCTTTGGCAAAGGGCTTTTTAGCGACAGGCTTTTTCACAGGCGCTTTAGCAACAGGTACTTTAGCAACAGGTTTCTTAGGGACAGGTTTTGTTTCTGCGACTTTATCTTTCAGAAGAGCAAAGATAATCTGATCCAGCTTTGCATTAAGCTCTGTTCTGACAGTCTCTATTTTCGTATTAAGCTCTGTCCTGATAGTCTCTATTTTCTCTTCCAGCCGGTCCATACGGCCGTTAAGTTGTACAATGTCCCCTCTTATCGGGGTCAATAGAGCATTAAAAGCCACCAACAAAAGGCTTAAGAAACCAATAAAAAAAATACCGGCGGTAAAAATCTCTTTTTTGTTCATACTTGGATTATAACACAGCTAAGGGAGGCACGCAAACCCGTTTTTTACTCAATTTTAGCCTGCTTGTCTTTAGGCACTGCCTGTAATGGCTTTTTCACAGGCGCTTTGACAAAGGGCTTTTTAGCGACAGGCTTTTTCACAGGCGCTTTAGCAACAGGCGCTTTGGCAACAGGTGTTTTGGCAGAAGGCTTTTTCAAAGGTTTTGTTTCTGCGACTTTACCTTTTACGAGGGCGAATATAATCTGATCCATTTTTGCCCCCAACTGGTCCATACGCGTTTCCAGCCGGTCCATACGCGTATTAAGCTCTGTCCTGACAGCTTTTATTTCCGCTGTCAGTTCTGTTCTGACTTCTGCTATTGCGGATTTGTTTTCTCTTATGTCCTCTTTCAAGGGGCTTATGATAAAACCGATGCCTGTCAGCAAAAAGGCTAAAAGAGCGGTGTAGAAAATACCAACGGTAAAAATCTCTTTTTTGTTCATACTTGGATTATAACACAGCTAAGGGAGGCACGCAAACAGGTTGTTTACTCAATTTTAGCCTGTTTGTCTTTTGTAGCTTGAACCGGCTGTGCCGGATTTTCTTTATCCATAAGGGCAGTAATAATCAGCTGTCTTAATTCTCTTATTTCCGCTGTCAGCTCTGTTCTAACAGTTTTTATCTCTGTTTCCAGCCGGTCCATACGGCCGTTAAGTTGCACAATGTCCTCTCTTATCGGGGTCAATAGAGCATTAAAAGCCACCAATAAAAGGCTTAAGAAACCAATAAAGAAAATACCGGCGGTAAAAATCTCTTTTTTGTTCATACTTGGATTATAACACAGCTAAGGGAGGCACGCAAACAGGTTGTTTACTCAATTTTAGCCTGCTTGTCTTTAGGGATTTCCTGCTGTGGCTCAACGGGTTTTTTAGCAACAGGCTTTCTCAAAGGCGCTTTAGCAACAGGTGTTTTGACAGCAAGCTTTTTAGCGGAAGGCTTTTTCAGAGGTTCTGTTTCAGCTACTTTGTCTTTTACGAGGGCGAAGATAAGTTGATCTATTTTTGTGTTAAGATCTGTCCTGATAGTCTCTATTTTATCGTTAAGCTCCACCCTGACAGCTTTTACTTCCGTTTCCAGCCGATCCATACGGGTATTAAGCCGGGCTTCCATATTGCCCATGCGGTTTTCCATATATGCGATAACCGCTGTTAAAAATATACCCAAAGTAAACAAGCCGATATTATTTTTAATCCATTCCATAACTGCATTATAACACAGTTAAGGGAGACACGCAAGCGGGGTTTTTTACTCAATTTTAGCTTGCTTGTCTTTTACAGCCGGGTTTTTTACTCAATTTTAGCTTGGTTTAAATCCGCTTAAAAAAGCGGTTTGCGAAAGATGACGGCTGAGCGGGCGGGACCTACAGAAATCATATCCACCGGGATTTTAAGCTCCTTTTCAATAAACTCTATGTAGCGCTTTGCCGGTGTTGGCAGACTTTCAAATTTCCTGATAAGAGATATATCCTCTTGCCAGCCGGTAAGGTTTTGGTAAACCGGTTTGCACATTTTTAAATCCGAAGATCTAACAGGGTAATTGGTAATGGTTTTTCCTTTTAGTTTATAGGCTGTACAAACAGGTATCTTTTTTAATCCCGAAAGCACATCCAGCTTCATTAAAATCAAGCCCCCGGCGCCGTTAATGCGAAGGGCGTATTTCAGCGCAGGAAGGTCCAGCCAGCCGCATCTTCTCATTCGGCCTGTGGTGGCTCCCCATTCTTCTCCCGCTTTTTGCAACAGCCCGCTTTCTTCTCCTGCGCATTCTGTGGGAAAAGGCCCCTCCCCCACGCGAGTGGTGTAGGCTTTGGCGACAGCAAGCGCCTTCTGGATGGATCGCGGGCCTATGCCCACACCCGATAAGGCGGCCCCCGCCACCGTGCCGGTTGCGGTCACATACGGGTAAGTGCCGTGCAGAAGATCCAACAGGCTGCCCTGCGCCCCCTCAAACAAAACTTTTTTATTGTTCTTCAGCGCTTTTTCAATAACAGCGGAGGTGTCTTCGCAAAGGTAACATTTCAGCTTCTCTCTTAAAGAGAGCATACGATTTAAAGTATTTTCAGGGGAAACAGAATGCACTTTATAAAAATTTTCCAGCAGGAATTTTGTTTCACCAACAGCTTTTTTTAGTTTGAGTTTTAAGGTGTCTTTATCTGCAAATAAATCACTAAACAATAAGGCTTTTCTGCCTGCTCTGTCCTCGTATGCCGGGCCAATGCCTTTGCCGGTGGTTCCTATTTTTACCCCGCCCGCGGACTTTTCACGGGCTTGATCCAAAACTCTGTGATAGTCCAGCAGTAAAGTGGCTGAGCCGGAAACAAGCAGTCGGCGAGGATCCTCCAAATAAGGCCCTGTTTGTTTAATAAGCTTTATTTCATCAATCAAAGCCTCAATATCCACAGCCACACCGGCGCTGATAACGCAAACGGCATGAGGGTGAAAAATCCCTGAGGGGATAAGATGCAGAATCTTTTTTTGCCCCTGAATGTTCAAGGTGTGGCCGGCGTTGGAGCCTCCTTGATAACGAACAACATAATCCGCCCCGGCTGAAAAAACATCAACCGCTTTGCCTTTTCCCTCATCACCCCATTGAGAGCCTGTAACAATAACACCTGACACAAAAAAAAATTAAGACATGAGAAAGTTTTTTTTACAAGCCTTGTTTTTATTAACCTGCCGAAATCAGGGCAAAACCTTTAATAAAACAAAAACAATCAAGACGAAATACCTGTAAAACGCTTAATGTTGCCTTTTTGTCGGCATCAGATAAAAAAATCAGGACAAAGTGCTTAAAGACTTAAGTCTATTCTTTAATTAAAAAAATATTTTTAACAAATTATTTTTTAATACTCCGGCCGGACCAACCGATACCTTTAATATATTAGACATAAAATCAACAGGAGAAAACATGAATACAGGTATTATTGTTACTTTATTGCTGGTGTCTTTATCCGCCTGCACGCCCCTTAACATAAGCGAAGCCCCTGATCACAGATCAGACGATCGTGAAGGGGAAGTGAATATACCTAACGGCAAAGTGTTGGAGGGGCTTTCTTGGTGGGACATACTGAAAAACTGCAAGCCGGATGTAAGTACGCCAATCAGTATCACTGGTGTTATTACAGACGCTGTGGGCTTAGGTAAGTATTATGCTCCGGGAATGCTCGTAGGCTGTGTGGAAAAAAAACTGTCGGACTCACACAATAAAATTTGTGCGGCACGGGTAAAGCTGGAAAGACAGCGGGACAAAGCCCGCGACCCCGCCGCTCAAGCCAGAGTGGAAAATTCCCTCATCAAACTGGCTACCATCCAATTTAAGTTCAATCAGAAATTGTATAATTTGGCTTTAAAATTGGATGATGAGCTGGAAAAATCAAAACAGCAAAAACAGAAAACTGTTCTTGGCCGGGCCTTTAAATTTGTAAAAGAGGATGAATTGGAAAGCCTGCGCGACACTTTTGATATAGAATCCTACAACACCTGCACCCCTTATACCGACAACAGCGAATCAGTTTGATATTTCGCCTTTCCGCCCCCACGCCCTATTAATTAATAGCCCGTGAAAAACCCTTGTTCTTTGTGGCATAAGCAAAACCTCGCCGGTGAGAGTCCAAGGTACTCCGTCTCGAACAAGGCGGGGTTTTGCTTATGCCAACTATGAAATCCAGCCTTTTTCAAGCTCCACTAATTAGTAGCCCGTGAAAAACCCCTTTAAATTATGTCTGCAAGCAAAGCCAAGCGGTGAAGGTCCAAGGTATTCCGTCCTGAACAAGCTTGGACTTTGCTTGCAGACCAGCAGTTTAGTAGCCTTTTTCACGGGCTACTAATTAGTGTCGGATACCGACACTTTGTTCGAGATCCGGCACTTTTTTCCTCCAAGACCCCTCAAAAAGCCTGTTTTAGCAGGTTTCCCTTTTGCATATATAAAGAAAAAGCCAGTGGAAGTGGCCTGTCAGCTTTCAAAAAGGCTTTTTTGGCCGGTTTTTTAATGAAATCCCTCCCGCTTTTCGAAAAAGTATGTTAGACTTTGAGCTAAAGGTTGTGGATACAAACGATCCAAAGGTGAGAAGAGCTTTTACAGATCCGCGTATCAAGAGCCGTGGGATTTTAGCCTTGCTGGCCAAGATTTGGTTTATAAAAAACAGTCCGGCTGAGCTTTCTGCGATAGTGGAGGCTTTTTCAGGATTTTCAGGAAAGCGAGAGGATTTGATACTAAGTGCGGTAAATTACCTAAAAACAGCCGGAGGAGTAAGCGCTCAGCTTTGGAAGCAGGTGGAAAAAAGAGCTGTGGAAAGAGGACTATTAACAAGAGGAGGATACATGGACATAAGACAAGAGATCAAAGAAGAAGGCATACAGGAAGGTCTGCAAGCCGGACGGCAGGAGGGCATGCAGGCAGTGGCTTTGAATATGTTGAAAGAAAAGGCGGACCTTACTTTTATCTCTAAAGTGACGGGCTGGTCTATTGAAGAAATCAACAGGCTTAAAAACGGTTCTTGATATAAGGAGGACTGCCTGTTCCTAAAAAAAATCATATTGTTTAGTGGGGGCTTTTTCAGCCACTCTTTTATTTTGGTTTTTTTATTGACTTTTTTTCTGTTTTCTCGTCATAATTCACCTCATGAGGAAATGGCTTTTTATCGTCCTCCTTTTTGTCTGTGTCCCTTTATTTTTGTTTATTGACCGCATGCTGTTTTCCGCTGAGCATTCGTACCTCAGCACAAACTTAAATTCATCTGTCGGGAGTGGCGCAAAAAAGCCGAAAAGTTCCCTTGGCCTGCCATTTACGGGCAAAAATGAGCAAACTGACAAATCTTCCGCCCCCCCTTTTTCCACCTCACAGAAACAAAACAAAAGCCTTGGGCAAACTCCCCCGCCTGATTCTCTTAACAAACAGCTTTCCACAAACTCTTGGTTTCTTAAAAACTCCGGCAATAAAGATGTGGCGCTCACCCTTCCGGCTGAGTTTCGTCCGCCGCCTTCTTCGCAGACCCCAAAAAAACCTGCACCGGTTTTTATTGCAGGCGCAGACCCTGCTGTCTTTTTCACTATTCGCTTTGTAAACGAGCAGGTGTTGCCTCATAACAGGTTTTTTAAAAAAACAAAAATAGGTGGATTGTCCGCCTTAAGTTACGATCCCGAAGCAGACTTATTTTTGGCTTTGTCGGACGATAAAGGCAACAAAGGCGGCGCGCCCCGTTTTTACAAATTTCAATTAAAACAAGACCCGGAGAATAAAAAGTACAAACTGGAGCCGGTGGATCTTGTTTTTTTAACAAACCGAAACGGTCAAAGCTTTTCGCCTATTGACCCTGAGGGTATAGTTTTTTTTAAGCCCGATCGGATATTCATCAGCTCAGAAGGCGCGCAAATGCCGGATTTAACAGCCCCTCCCGCTTTATTCACATTTAGCGGCAAGGGAAAACTGATTTCCTCTTGGCTTCCTTCGGGAGTGTACTGGCCGGATGACCCGGCGCGGGTGGGCACCTACGGAGTGCGGGAAAACAAAGGTTTTGAAGCGCTAAGCTTGGATTCTGAAAACAATCAGCTTTACACGGCAACAGAATCCGCCCTTCATCAGGATGAACAGGAAAAAGGCAATAAACAATATGTCCGCATCAGCCGGTTTGATATTGAAACACAAAAAATCACCAGCCAGGTCATATATCCAATGTCTGCGGATATTGAATTAGAGCATTTAAAAGGAAGCAACGGACTTACAGACTTTATTGTTTTAGGAGAAAATAAACTGCTGACAGTGGAAAGGGCTTACCTGAAGGATGAATCCATCGCCGGTGAAAGAAAAACAGACGCCAACCAAGTGCGTTTGTTTTTAACAGACTGCTCAAAAGCCGGCAATGTTTTACCATATAAAGATCTAAGAAAAGGCCGGTTTGTTACCTGCGGAAAAAGGCTGATTGCTGATTTGTCCTCCCTTTTAGGAGACAGGCTGGACAACATTGAAGGCATCTCCATAGGGCCGGAAGTGGCGGGCGGAAATCACTTATTGGTCTTGGTGAGTGACAATAACTTTCGTTCCGCCCAAAAAACACAGTTTTTGTTTTTTCACTATTCCCCGCGAAGCCAATACGCTTCTTATGGAAACCAATAATATGCCTTTTCCTCTTGTTCCCGAAACACACAAGCAAAGTTCGATGGTCACATCAGAGAAACTGAATGCTTACTTCGCAAAAAAACGGGGATTAAAAAACCCTCCCCGTCTGCCTGCACGGGCTGTTTTGTGTTTTGCAAGTGGCCTTGCCAAAGCGCTTAAGGACCATAAGAACTTTCAGGCAACTTTGCCGTTTTACAAAACGGGCCTGCACATTGATTTATACAAAAACCCGAAAAACGCCCTTTCTACAGGTATTTTACTTGTCAGCCGTTTTGGTATAGGCGCGCCGGGGACGGTTGTATGTTTGGAAAAACTACGCGCATACGGAGTAAAGGAGTTTATAAGTTTGGGCCTTGTGGGCGCATTAAACCCGGCGCTTAAAACCGGATCTGCTGTTTTGATAAAAAAATCTTTTCGGGACGAAGGCTGTTCTTACCACTATAAAGCCCCCTCCCCTTATGTGTCAGCGCCTGTTACGGGTGGCAAATTTAAAGCTCTTGCCCGCCGGTTGAAATTAAAGCCTGTTGTCAGCTGGACCACAGACGCCCCTTTTAGGGAAACAAAAAAGGCGATGCTTTATTTTAAGTCTAAAGGCGCAGACTGTGTGGAAATGGAATCTTCCGCCTTAATGGCTGTGGGGGAATATTACAAATTATCTGTTTTTTGCGCAGGTGTGGTGTCGGATCATTTATCAGAAAAAGCATGGACACCGGATTTTTTTCATCCTGCTGTAAAAAAAAGTTTGTACGAAGTTTTAAACAGGATCTTGCTTATGCCGTAAATAACCTGACTGGCCTTTTTCATGAGGGGCTATTTAATGGCCCGTGATAAACCCCTGTAAATTATGTCTGCAAGCAAAGCCAAGCGGTGAAGGTCCAAGTGTAAAACTGGAAGTCGCCTGTGCGACTTCCAGCCTGAACAAGCTTGGCTTTGCTTGCAGACCAGCAGTTTAGTGGCCTTTTTCACCCCCGATTAAATAAAAATATGCTTTGCCATGTCAATCAGCTGTGCGGAAAGCCAGTGTGCGGGAAACACCAAATAACTAAACGCGCCCGTTACGAAAAGAGCAATCAAGATAAAAGAAGTGTAGCTTTCCCATTGCTCCAGCCGCCAGTTCCATTCCACCGGCAAAAACCGGGCCAGCACTTTTGCCCCGTCCAAGGGGTGCAGGGGAATCAGGTTAAAAAACCCCAGCAGGAGATTGATATAAATAAAAGCCTCCAAGGTTGCGCTTAAAAACTCCATGTAAAGGGCAGACAACAGCCCGCTGATAAGGGGCAGGTACAGGATAGTTAAAAGAACCGCGCCCAAAAGCGACAGGCAAAAATTAGACAAAGGTCCTGCAAAGGCAATCCAAAACATATCTTGTTTGGGATTTTTTAAGACAGAGGCATTTACCGGCACCGGCTTGGCCCAGCCAAACACCGGAAGTCCGGTCAAAATAGACATTAACGGCAATATGCAGGTGCCTATCAAATCGGCGTGGGCAAAAGGGTTTAAATTCATTCGGCCTTCGTCCCGGGCCAAATTGTCCCCTTTAAGATGAGCCATATAGGCGTGCGCCCACTCATGCACGCAAAGCGAAAAAAGCAGGGGCAGGTAAAAAATAAAAAAGCGGGCAAAAAACTGGTATAAAGGATCTGACATAAGCCTGTTTTACAATACTTTTAAATCCCGTGTATAGAGTAAAGGTAAGGAAATCCAGTCAAAAAAACACACTGTTTCACGGCCTGCTGATTAATATTGTCCGGTTCCTTTCCGCGGGCTATGATAAGCCATTATGGATATCGGAGGATACACAAAACTTGTTTTAAAATCCAGCACTCTGAGCGAGACTCAGCTGAAAACCATTTTGCGCTCCAAAAATAAAACCGGCAGAAGTCTTAAACAGGTTTTGGAAAAACGAAAAAAAGATTTTTCCGCCGGGGAAGAGGCTCTTTCTTTCCTTTGTGAGCATTTGCAGGTTCCTTTTATAAAAGAAGTGCCTGTGCAGGATATTTCTGACGATTTGATTCAAAACTTTCCTATCAGCTACGCCAAAACAAATATGGTTTTGCCTTTTAAAGCCGAAGAGCACGCCATTCATATTTTAAGCGCGAACCCGCTGAATCTTCATGTTTTTTCCGACTTAAAACTAAAGTTCAAAAAAGAGGTGCGCCCTGTTGTGAGCCTCAGCTCAAAAGTGCAGGAGGCCATTAACAGCGTATATGAAAGAAGCTCAGGAGAGCTGGATGAATTTGCCGATATCAGCAAAGAGGATTACGATCTGGAAAGCACGGTTATTGACCTGCTGGATACAGAAGACTCCGCTCCTGTGATTAAACTGGTAAACACCTTGCTTTTTAAAGCGGTTAAAGAAAGAGCCTCTGATATTCATATTGAGCCTTATGAAAAAGAGCTGGTGGTGCGTTTTCGGGTGGATGGATCTTTGTACTCCATTTTTAAACCGCCAAAAAGTCTGCAAAACGCCATTATTTCCAGAATAAAAATTATGGCTGACCTCAACATTGCAGAAAAAAGACTGCCGCAGGACGGCAGAATCCACCTGCGTCTGGCGGGAAAGGACATTGACATTCGGCTCAGCTCCATTCCCACCGCTTTTGGCGAAAGGCTGGTGCTTCGCCTGCAAGACCGCACTCAGGTTCTGCTGGAGCTGGAGGAGCTTGGTTTTTCCAATAAAAATCTTAATTTGTTTAACGAGATACTGGACAAAAGTTACGGAATTATTTTAATCACCGGCCCCACAGGAAGCGGAAAATCCACCACTTTGTACGCGGCTCTTAATAAAATTAATTCTGTAGATCAAAACATTATTACAGTGGAAGATCCTGTGGAAAGACGGATCAAGGGCATAGGGCAAATTCAGGTCAACTCAAAAATAGGACTGACTTTTGCGGCGGGCCTTAGATCCATTTTGCGTCAAGATCCGGATACTATTATGGTGGGTGAGATTAGGGACATTGAAACAATGAAAATCGCCATCAACGCCTCTTTGACGGGCCATCTTGTTCTTTCCACAATACACACAAACGACTCCGCTTCGGTGTTTCCCCGACTGATTGATATGGGCGGGGAGCCTTTTCTGATCGCCACCTCTATTTTAGGGGTGATGGCCCAGCGCTTGGTAAGAGTGTTGTGCCCGGACTGTCGCGAGCCTTATAAGCCCTTAAAGCGCGACATTGCTTTTTTAAAAAGTGAAAAACCGGATATGAAAATCCCCGCCAAAATATTTAAGGCCAAAGGGTGCAAAAAATGCGAGTTTAAAGGTTATGTGGGAAGAAGCATGATACAAGAGATGCTGATAACAGATGAGGAAATTCGCACACTGGTGATGAACCACAAAGACAGCCACTCCATTAAAAAAGCCGCCATAAAAAAAGGAATGCTCACCTTTAGGCAAAACGGCATAGAAAAAATATGCAAAGGCCTCACCACCATTGAGGAAGTGGTACATAATACTCAACTGGATGTTTAAAAAGCGGGATAATATGCCGACATTTGAATATTTTTATTTCGCCGCGGGTTTATCCCTTTGGATAAACGCAAAGCCATAAAAAAAGCGGGATAATATGCCGACATTTGAATATTTTTATTTCGCCGCGGGTTTATCCCTTTGGATAAACGCAAAGCCATAAAAAAAGCGGGATAATATGCCGACATTTGAATATAAGGGCGCTACAAACGAAGGCCGGAAAACCAAAGGCTCTGTGCAGGCGGAAAGTCTGCAACAGGCTAAAGCGGAGCTTAAAAAAGACAATATTTTTATATTCGAAATTAAAAACAAGGCGGATAAAAAAGCGGATCACATTCAGTTTTTTTTAAGAAAAAAAGTGGATATAAAAACCCTTTGCACAATGACCCGCCTTTTGGCCACGCTTATTAAGTCTAATGTGCCCTTGGTAAACGCTCTTACCACTGTTACTCAGCAGATGTCTCATCCGGTCTTGTCTCCCGCTTTGGTTCAAATACGCAATCAAGTAAACGAAGGGCAGTCTTTTCATAAAGCTCTTGGCCGGTACCCCCGGATATTCAACAGCGCGTACATATCCATGTGCGAGGCGGGGGAAAATTCAGGCACACTGGACATTATCCTTTTAAAGCTGGCGGAATTTACAGAAAGTCAGGCGGAACTCAGCAATAAAGTTAGATCCGCCTTGGCTTATCCTTTGCTTATCACTGTGTTTACCTTTTGTGTGGTTTTGTTTTTGTTTACTTATGTCATACCCAAGGTGACAGAACTGTTTGAAGACGAAAACCTTATGCCCTGGCACACAAACCTCATAATATCCGTAAGTCAGGGCATTATTGACTTCTGGCTTCATCTGCTGACAGGCTTTTTTGCTTTTCTTTTTCTGATTTACAGGTGGTCCAATACAGAAAAAGGCAGAAAGCGTATGGACGCTTTGTATCTTAAAACACCTTTTATCGGCAAAATCATCCGCTCCACCGCTATTTCCCGTTTCAGCAGAACATTGGCTGTTTTGCTTAAAGGGGGCGTGCCCATGTTAAAGGCTATGGACATTGTGCGCAATGTGGCCAAAAACACCGTACTGAAAAAGGCCATTGAAGAGGCGCAGTCCAATATTCGTGAGGGTGAGTCCATTGCCCGCCCTTTGCAAAAATCCGGGGAGTTTCCTCCGATGGCGATTCAGATGATAAGAGTGGGCGAACAAACAGGGGAGCTGGAGGATATGCTGATAAAAATCAGCGACACTTATGATTTTCAGGTGAATACGGAAATCAGCTCTTTAACTTCTCTTTTGGCTCCGGCTATGATCATGATCATGGGCGGTATTGTGGCCTTTATTGTTTTTTCTGTCATGACCCCCATTATGCAGATGTACAACCAGATTTAAGTTTTTCGTACAGCAGACGTGGCCTGCCGGGCCTGGCCGGGCCTGCCGGGATGGCGAAACAGGCTGAAAATCCCGAAAAAACCCCCGGTTTATGTAGCCGTGTATAAGTTTTTCTATGGTGTATCATAAAAAAATCTTTTATAATGTTGTGGATAAAATGTGAAAAACCGGCAAATTCGGGAAAAATAAGCTGTTTTTCCTGTAATTTGAAAAAATTATATAAATTTTTCTTGCCAAATCGCTTTTATGTCTGCATAACTTTTCAAATAACCAAGCCGGTTCTAAAATCGGGCGGGTTCTGCGAAAAACGGCAGAAGCTTGAAGCTTTAAAAACCGGAAAGTCACATCTTCAGGATGAAGAGAAGCCAAACCAAGGAGGGGACGATGAAAAAAATTCCCAAACAAATACTGGATAAGTGTCATAAAAAGCTTTTGCAGACAAAAGCAGAGCTTTTGAATAAAGTGCGTGAAGCGCAAAATGATATGAGATTTTCAGAAGGCCAGGGAGGGGATGAAGCGGATCAGACAGTTCGATTGATGGAAGAAAAAGAATTTTTGAGCAGAAACGAAAGAACTAACTACCAGTTAATGGAGGTGGAGATGGCCTTGGCCCGCATTGAACAAGGCTGTTACGGGATATGTCAGGAGACCGGCGAGCTTATTGAGCCGGAGCGCTTGATGGCTCTTCCCTGGACTTCTTTAAGTATTGAAGGGGCGGAGATCAGAGAAAGCATGAATAAAAAATACGCCCGGTAGTTCACAATGTTTGTTGTTAAGAAAACAGGCAAAGGGCATGGCACAATCAGCCTCTTTGCAGAATCAGAGCACACATTTTATACAGAAGTCGCGCGCCCGCTTGAGCATCCGGTATGTTTTTCACACTGTGTGGCTTGGCTGTTTCCACAAGATCAAAACCTATCACCTTACGATGAGATTCAGTAAGTTTTCTTAAAAGATAATCTGTTTGCTCAAAGCTTAAGCCTCCGGGTACGGGAGTGCCCGTATGGGGAAAAAGATGAGGCTTTAGGCCGTCCACATCCAAAGAGACATACACTTTTTCAGGAAGCGGGCGGAGTATAGAATCCACAAAAAATCTCCATGTTTTACCCTCAAACAGTCCGGCTTTTATGTCTGAATCAAAAAAAGCTTTTATACCCTTGCCACCCGCTTTGATAAGCCGGTATTCCTGTTCGGAATAATCTCTGATACCCGCCTGAATCAAGACAGAAGGGGGATAAGCCTGATGAATCACATTGTGCATAACACTGGCATGGGAATGCCAAAACCCCTGATAGCTTTTTCTTAAGTCTGCGTGGGCGTCAATATGTAAAATGCCAAAATCCCCTTTGTAGACTTCGCCAAAGTATCGAATCGCGCCCTCCGAAGTGGAGTGGTCTCCGCCCACCAAGCCAAACCCCTTTCCCGCTTGATGAATTTTTTTTGTCTCTTCATAAACCCATTTAACCATTTTAGCGCAGGCTGTGTTGATTTCGTCCATAAGCTTTTTTGAAAAATCCCCCGGGGCCTCCTCCTCCAAGGCAATAACAGGAAGGGCTTTTTTTCTTGTTTGTTTGTTCAGCGTCTGCAAAAAATCCGGCGCTTGCAACAAACATATACCTTGGTCTCTCATATCGCCGGTCTCTTTTGTAAAAAAATCCATTTGAGAAGATGCCTTGGCTATTATTTCAGGCCCTTGGTCCGCCCCGTCACCAAAACTGGCCGTGGCGGACCAAGGCACAGCAATCAGCGCCAGCTTTGCCTGTTCATAAGAGGGATTGCGGTTAAAAAGGCTTAAGCTTTTTCTCATAATTTACTTTTCATACCACAAAGCAGGCCCCGGTGTTGAACTTTTTTTTCAGTGATTGACCTGTGTTTTTTCAAGTGCCACACTCTATTACAGCCACCCGTGAAACACCCCTGTCCTATTAGTTTTTGGCAGGCAAAGGCTAAGCTTGTTCGGGCTGAAAGCCCTAAGTATAGGGCTTTCAGTTTTACACTTGGACCCTCACCGCTTAAGCCTTTGCCTGCCAACATCACTAACAGGACAAAATGAAGCCTTTTCACGGGCTACTATATAGTCGCCCGTGAAAAAGACTGTTACTGCTTGCAGACATAATTTACAGGGGTTCTTCATGGGTGACTGTAATAATTCGTCATAGTTAATTGGAGAATAAATTATTTTCATTTGGAGGTAACAGCTATGGGCCCTGCGCTTTATATCATTTTTGTTTTGTTTTTTTCAGTTTCCTGCGTGAAAAACAAAGCCGGGGAATATTCTAAAAATCCTGAAAAAAAAAGCGCTGTTTCTTTACGCAGGCAAAGCACTTTTTTCCGAAACTTGGGTAAAGAGCCGGAAAACTTACACCCCATACGCTCCACAGATGTTTACGCTTCAATCATACAGGGTTATGTGTTGGACACCTTGCTCACCCGCGATCGAGACAGCTATAAGCTCACATCTCACTTGGCGGAAAAATGGGAAGTAAGCGAAGATCATAAAGTATTTACCTTTTTTCTTCGTCCTGATCTGAAGTGGCACGATGGCAGGCCGCTTACAACAAAAGATGTGGCTTTTTCTTTTAGAGCGTATAAAGATCCTTCTTTTGGAGGGGCGCATTTTCTTCCTTATCTGGAAAATATTAAATCTGTAGAGGTTTTGGACGGGCGCCGGGTGCGGTTTAAAGCCGGTAAAAAATATTTCGGTAATTTATCTGTTTTGGGCACTCTTTCCATTCTGCCTGAGCATATTTACAAGGACAAAGAAAAAAAACTAAGCCGTGTGCTTATTGGTTCCGGCCCTTATATTTTAAAAAAATATGAAAAGGGCAAAAAAATTTTGTTGGAGCAAAATCAAAACTGGTGGGGCAGATCTGTAAAAGCAGACAGCTACCGGGTTAAGTACATTGCGTTTCGGTTTATTCAAGATGAAAACGATCAGCTTATTAGAATGGGTGCGGGGGATTTTGATTTTCTGAGCCTTAGCCCTGAGGCTTATATGAAAAAAACAAACAAAGCCCCTTGGGGCACAAGGCTTATTAAAAAAAAAATCAGCAACAAACAGCCTTCCGGCTACAATTACATTGCCTGGAATCTTAAAAATCCGCTTTTTCAGGGCAAAAAAACCAGAAGAGCTTTAAGTTACTTGATGAACCGGGAATTGATGAACGAAAAATTTTTGTACAGCACATCCCGCCCGGCCTCCGGCCCTTGGTATTCTTGGAGTGATTACGCCGATTCTTCCCTTGCGCCTATTCCTTTTAATTTAAAAAAAGCGGGTGAGCTGTTAAGCGCCGACGGCTGGAAAGACACAGACAAAAACGGAGTGCTGGATAAAATTATTCAAGGTAAAAAAACAGAGTTTAAATTCCCTCTGATTTTTGCGAGAAAGGACTTTGAAAAATATTTAACCATTTATCAACAGGACTTGAAAAAAAGCGGTATTAAAATGTCTCTTCGTTTCATGGACTGGAGCGCGTTTTTAAAACTGATTCACGAAAAAAAGTTTTCAGCGGTCACTTTGGGCTGGAGCGGAGGCTCTGTGGAGCTGGATCCAAAACAAATATGGCATTCGGAGTCTGCAAGAACAGGGGGCAGTAACTTTGTCAGCTACTCCAACAAAGAAGTGGACCTTCTGATTGATAAAGGAAGGGTGGAAATGAACCGGGACGCCAGAATTAAAATTTTTAAAAAAGTATACCGCCTGATTGCTGAGGATGCTCCGTATTTGTTTTTGTTTAACTCACCCATGCAGTTTTACGCTGTACACAAAAGAGTAAAAATGGAAAAAGACACTTACAATTATGAAATAGGCACACAGTATTGGACTTTGTCTGTGGCAGGCCCTTAAAGCTTTGTGGCTTCAAATCAAGAAGGTATAAATGTGGACTTACTTGATAAAAAGAATTATTGCCATGATTCCCACTTTGCTGGGGATCACAATAGTTTGTTTTTTCGTAATCAATTTGGCGCCCGGCGGGCCGGTTGAGCAAAAACTGGCTCAGCTTCAATTTGTCGGAGCTTTTGCAGGCCAAAGTTCCACAGGCACCCGCGCCTCGATGGCTGTTTCCGAAGAGGTGATACAAAGTCTCAAAAAACAATACGGCTTCGATAAACCCGTTCACATTCGTTACTATTTGTGGATTAAAAGCATTCTCACCTTGGATTTTGGAGAAAGCTTTGTTTATGAAGAACCGGTTTTAAATGTCATTATGGCCCGGCTTCCGGTTTCTCTTCAGTTTGGCATTGTCTCTTTTATTTTAACTTATTTGATTTGTATTCCCTTGGGCATCGCCAAAGCGATTAAAGAAGGGAGCAGGTTCGATTTTATAAGCAGTGTCACTTTGTTGATCATGTACTCCATTCCGGCTTTGGTATTGGGCATTTTGTTAAAAACTTATTTTACAGGGGGGGCTTTTTTAAATTGGTTTCCTGTGGGGGATTTATACTCGGATCAATATTTTGATAAAAATTTTCTTCAAAAGCTGGCGGATCGCGCGCACCATTTTATATTGCCTTTGGTTTGTTATATGATCGGACATTTTACTGTTCTTACTTTTTTAACAAAAAACTCGCTTTTAGAGGAAATACGGCTGGATTACATTCGCACGGCGCGCGCCAAAGGTTTAAGCGAAAAAGTCGTTATCTGCAAGCACGCTTTAAGAAACGCTCTTATTCCCATTGTAACAGGTTTGGGGGCTTTTTTAGGTTTGTTTTTGGCAGGCTCTTTAATTGTGGAAAAAATATTTAATTTAGACGGCATCGGCCTGTTGTCCTACAACTCAGTGGTGAACAGGGATTACCAAACCCTTATGGCGCTTATTTTTTTTGAGTCTGTTTTGGCTTTGTCGGGCAGGTTGATAGCGGATTTCGCGTATGTGCTTACAGATCCCAGAATTGATTTTACTTAATTTTTTTTTTAAAAGGAATTATTGATGATTGAAAAATATTTAATTCACAACCCGGAAACACGAAAAAGATGGCGAAAATTAAAAGCCAATAAAAAAACTGTTGCGGCGGGTTGGGTTTTTTTGCTCTTCCTTTTTGTAAGCTTGACTGCGGAGTTTTGGGCCAACAACAAACCGCTTGTTATGCGCTACGAGGGTAAGTGGTACTTTCCTGCGACTGTGCATTATCACCCTTCTGACTTGAATTTAAAAACAGATTTAAAAATTGTGGATTATAAAAGTTTAGATTTTTCCAAGGGCCATTACGCGCTTTGGCCTTTGGTCAAATGGCATCCTTTTGAATCCAATACAAAGGTGGATCATTACCCTTCCCCTCCCTCTCAAAACAACTGGCTGGGCACAGATGACAGGGGCCGGGATATTCTCTCCCGCTTGATATACGGGTTTCGTTACAGCATCGGCTTTGCTCTTGTGGTTTGGTTTTTATCGTATACATTGGGCACATTTTTGGGCGCGCTTATGGGTTTTGTCGGCGGGCGCTTGGATCTTATCGGGCAAAGGGGGGTTGAGATTTTAGAGACGGTTCCTTTTTTGCTGTTGCTTATTACTTTGGTGGATCTTGTGGGGGGCGCGTCTTTTTTTATGCTGGCGCTGTTTATGGTCTGTTTTAGATGGATAAATATTTCTTATTATATCAGGGCGGAGTTTTTAAAATTAAGAAAACGGGAGTTTGTGGATATTTGCCGTGTGCAGGGCGCAAGGCCCTGGCGGATCATGTTTAAGCACATTTTTCCCAATTCTTTGACTCCTATTTTGACTTTTTCGCCTTTTTCGCTTTCCGCCGCTGTTTCGCTTTTGGCTATTTTAGACTACTTGGGCTTTGGGCTTATGCCCCCCACCCCCTCTTGGGGAGAACTGCTTTTGCAGGCGGAAAAACATTTCACCACGGCTTGGTGGCTTGCGCTTTTTCCTTCTTTGGCTTTGTTTACAACCCTTGTGATTTTAACTTTTATCGGCGACGGCATGAGAAACGCATTTGACCCCCGCAAAGCTTTGGCTTAATCTTTTTATAGAGAGCGTAAAATGGAATTACAAAAGGCAAAAGATAAATCCGGCGGCATAAGCCTTGGGGAGTTGGAAAAAAAGCTTTCCAAAAATCAGGTTTCCCCTCTTTATTTTATAGCCGGGCCGGAGCTTTTTTTAATTAAAGAAAGCCTGTTCAGGATCCGTACCCATATTTTATCTGCGGAGTCTTTGGATTTTAATTACGAGGTGTTTCGCTTGGGCGAGGTGGAAACAGAAAAAGTGCGCGAAGCGGTGGAAACTTTGCCCGTATTTTCCAAACGCAGAATCATTGTTTGTGAGGAAGCGCAAAACTTAAAAGAAAAAGATTGGAAAATCCTTAAGCCTGTTGTTAGCGCGCCTGTTAAAACCTGTGTGTTGATTTTTGTATCCCCTGGGGTGGATAAAAGAAAAAAAATCATTAAATCGCTTATTTCTGTTTGTGAGATGGTTTCGGCAAGTCCTCCCAAGTCGGCGGACTGGCCGGTTTGGCTGAAATGGATGGGGGATAAAGAGGGTGTTTCTTTTTCCGATTCCGCCGCCGGACTTATCAGAGAGTACGCCTGTTACGACCTTGCGCATCTGGAGACCGAAGTTAAGAAACTAAAAAATTTTTTAGGAGACAGCAAAACCCATATTTCCAAAGAGGATGTTTTAAAAATTGTTCCCCGGGTGCGTCCTGAAAACATTTTTGCTTTGTCAAAGGCCATTGGGCAAAAAAACTTATCTTCCGCCCTTGTGTGTTTGGCCCGCCTTTTAGAGGATAACCAGAACGAAGTGGGCGCGCTTGCTTTAATCAGTCGCCATGTTCGTATTTTGGCCCGTGTAAAAGAGGGTATGAAGAAGGGATATACAGAGCAAACTCTTTGCGACAAAACAGGGGTGCATCGCTTTTTTATTCGGGATTATATGCGTGAGTCCGGCTCATGGACAGAGAAAAAAATCATCTCCACCATAGAGATCTTAAAAGACACAGACAAAGCCCTTAAATCCTCCTCCTTACCCTCCCATATCTGGCTCGAAAACTTCATCATCAAAACCTGCTCCCCTTAAACCCTCGCCACTATATTGATTTCGCCTCTCCGCTTTTTGAGACACTGTTAGTACAATATCTTATTCCTCTAAAACAGAATACAAGCTTTTTTTAAACTTATTTTCGTCTTCATTATTATAAAAAGGCACTCCTGTAAGTCTGTATTTTTGAGATCTGGCTTGTGTGATAAATTCCAAAGTTTTACCTTTAAACTTCTTTTTTATTTGTTTTAAAAAATCTTCTTTCCATTTATCATGTTCTTTTAGGTGTTTCCCTTTTGGCTCAATAAACATTTGATAAGTGATCATTTCTCCGGTTTTTTGTCTTAGAAATAACACAAAATCCGGTGCAAAACCACGCCCGTCTTTAAAATTATGGATTGTAAAGTGCTGTTCATTGCGGATTAAATATATTTCGTCATATTTTTTCTTTAACCGCTCTATTTGACTGTCCAGCATTCGAACAAAGGCTTTTTCCTCGGAAGTTCCATAAAGGGCTTTAAACACATACCATTTTTTGTCAGACACAAAATGCTCATCTTGTATTCTTTCCCCGCCAGCTTTTATTTTTTTGTCTATAAAGACACTACTTATTAAACGGCTGTCAAACTGTTCTGTTCCTTTGTATTCTGTAATGTTTTTTTTCATCTCAGTTTCTATTTCTCCAAGTAAACCTGTTACAGCAGACAGATGATCCTTTAGGGATACAGCTTGTCCTTGCCCTTTAAAAGTCAGGCTTAATCCCCCAAGAAAGCTCTTTTTTTCAATAAAATCTCTTATGGATTTTTCTTTTGGGTAATATTTTTTTAAAGAAGAAAAAGAAAAAAATGGATTTTTAGAAACAGCATTTTGGATAATATGATAAGGTATACTCTTTAAACTTATATCTTTTGTTTTTCCTTCAGGAATTGGATGACTTTCTTCATTGTTTAAGAGGAGCGCTTGTTGAGAGCTTTTGCCTGTTGAAATACGATATTGATAATTTTTTTTAGAAATCCCCATATCCGCAAAAGAGTTGTTTTTTTGATAGTTGGTTTTAATTTTTTTATTTATATAAATAATTCCTTTACTGTAAAAATCCGTTTTTTTAAAATCCTCTTTTAGCTTTAAAAACTTCACAGCCTCTTGCTCATCCATTATACCGGTTTCTATCAGGGCAGAGCGAATTTCATATATGTACCTGTTGTCGTTTATACTGTGATAGTGCAGTTCCTCTAAAACACGCAACTCATGCTCTAAATCGTTATCAAATTTTCTTTTATAAGGATCGTCACTGTTATCCACTACTACAGGAAAATTAGGCACAGCCCTTTCAATATCCTTTATGACAAAAGGGAAATATCTGGCTCCCCGGCCAATGAGCTGAGCTTCCCTTATGGTGGTGTTTCCAATTTTTCCCTTCCTGGAATCTCTTGTTTCATAACACCGGACAATATCAAACAAGTTTAAAACATCCCAGCCTTCATTTAATTTTTCCACCGCAAAAACAGCTCTTATATTGTTGTCTTTTTCTTCCAATGTGTTTAACAATATTTGATTTTTTTCTTTTTCTTTTTCCTCATTAACAGAAAGACAGCGGTTTTTCTGAAATTCCAAGCGCAGTTTTTGAACTAACTGAGAAAGAGAAATATTGTGATCTTCAAAAAATTTGAAAGCTTTTTGAACTATAGGTAAGCTTGATTTTTCTTTTATCTTCAAGAGGTTTTTCACAGTTAAATCCTCAATCATTTTATGAAAATTTTTCTTGTTTTCTTTATTTTGATCTATAGTTTTTTGAGCTTTAAGCAAAATAACCGGTTTTAAAGAAATCTTGTATTTTCCGGCCACCTCCTGTTTATATTGGCTTAAAATTAAGGCTTGTAGAATACGGTCTTGTTGCTCAAAATCCGCTTGAACAATATATACATCCTTGGAATATTTGTCATTTCTGAAATGAGCAAGGTCGTATCTGTATAATACTTTGGATCTGTATTTGTCGACTATATTTTTGTGGGTATAATCCAAGGTGGCTGTAAATTCCAACAGCAAATTATTTGTATTTTTTGTAAAAATCTGTTTTACTGTGTTCTCCCACGCTTCAGTGTCTTTGTCCAACATATCTCTTTGAGACTTTGTTTCTTTATTCAAATGATGAGCTTCGTCCGCTAACAGAATAATTTTTTTATTTTTAAAATCTTCATAAGTTAAAGAGTTTTCTTTTGCCATATTTATATCAGAATGCAGTTTTTGAACAGTGGTAAAACAAATATTAATATCATTTTTATTTGCGCTTTCAAAATTGTCAACCGAAGAAATATTAACTTGCTTTGAATCAAAATGAATATTGTCTTTAAACAAGTATTTTGAAGATGAAGGATTTAAAAAATTATCTTTTGTTTTTTCTATGATATTGGTTGAATTGACAAAAAACAAAAAATTCCTGTACCCTTTTTTGTAAAGATAAAGAATCAAGCCCGCCATAATCAGGGTTTTGCCAGAGCCGGTTGCCATATTAAACAGGAAATGAAGTGGATACTCTTTTTTAGGAAAGTCATTTTTGAGACAATGAAAAAATCTTTCAAAAGCTTCTTCTTGATAAGGTCTTAGGCGGAATTTAAGATTGTCTGTCAGAAAATCGGGGATCTCTTTGTTTAAACCATCACTGTATTCTGAAAGAGCATCCAGCCCTTCATATAAAAACTTTTCTGTAGTCATCCTTGACCTTTTCATTTTAAATCTTTTTTAATTTGTTTTTTATAAGCTCCTATTTGTTTTGTAAATTTGTCAAAATCACCTTTCTTTTTATCTTCGATTTTTATCCTTTTAATGTGAAATTTATCGTATTCTTTTTCCGCCAGATCTTTTGCCGCTTCATGGGCCACTCTTCCTGCATGGCTTAAAATATTTCTTTCATTTAACTGGAGAAAGTTGTCTAATTTTTTAGTCCAATCCTGCATATACATAGGTTTTCGCCTCATGGCTTGGCCTTCAGCGAATAAAAGGTATTGCTCAACCAAGTTGTTAAGGGTTTTTAGTTCCTTTTCATTAAGATAATTTTTCGCAATACTTACATCCGCTTTGCGAATTTTATTCCCTCTCCAATTTGTAAGGCCCATATTGGCTTTGGAGCTGTCGGCACGCTTATGGATGATTTCCGCCGCGGTTTGGCCGGTTACAGCCCAGTGCAGTTTGTTTTGCACAGTTTTAAAAAAGGCCAAGCTTATTTCCGCTGTGGGGTCATAATCAGCGCTTAAAGCGTAAATATCGGTAATTTTTTGGTAAAACCGTCTTTCAGAGGTTCTGATATCTTGAATGCGACGCAGTAACTCTTCAAAATAGTCAAAGGGCTTGTGAGGGTTTTTGAGCCGTTCATCGTCCAAAAGAAAGCCCTTGATGATATATTCCCTCAGCCGGGTTGTAGCCCACTGCCGAAAACGGGTCGCTATGCGGGATTTGATGCGGTATCCCACAGAGAGAATCATGTCTAAGTTGTAGAATTTCACGCGATATTTTTTGCCGTCAGAAGCAGTTATTAAGGAATCCTTAATAACTGAATTTTCAGATAATTCCCCCTCATTACAGATATTTTGGATATGAATATTGATGTTGGGAAGGCTGGTCTGATACAGTTCCGCCATAGCTTTTTGAGTGAGCCATACCGTTTCCCCCTCCAGCCGGACCTCCAGTCTGGTTTGTCCTCCTTCTGTTTGGTAGAGCAGAATTTGCCCGTTGGAACTTTGTGGAGCGACTTTCGGCAATTTTTTAGTCATTGTTTTAATCCTCAAAAATCTGTCATTCCCGCGAAGGGCATAATATGTCCTGTGGAAAATTCAGCCGATTACACTCTAAATTTTCACACTCGATCAGCGTAATTATTTGCCATCCTTATCGAAAAACAGATCATTTAATCGTTTGTCTTCTTTGCTGACCTTAAAATTCTCATCCTCAATTTCTGAAAGGTGGACATAAAGCTGATTTTTGTTCAAAAGCTCCGCCAACAGCCGTTTTTGTAGCTCAAGCCCTGTTTTGCTACCTTTTAGAACCACCTCAAAAGTCTTTTCTATATATTTCCGGTTTTTCCATTCTTCCGGTTCTTTTTGGCTTACGGGTGATTTTTGGGCGAGGCCAATTTTTCCGATTTTTATAAAATCATTCAAAGCTTCTTCCGGGACTTCAGGGTTTACATACCAGTTGAGAAACGAATTTTTGGAAATATCTTTCCAAAGAGACACCAGCTCTTTTGAAGATTTTGTAGCTTGAATTTTATCCATATACACTTCGTTGTATTTCATTAACTCGCAGTAGAGAAAATCGCCACCGCCTTTCCAATCAACGGACTTAGAAATACCGGAGGTGTCGCCTTTGATGACATTGTTCAACCGCACTATGCTGTCGTTTTTTCCATAATCCAGTTGCTCAACTCCAATATATTGACGACCCATTTTATGAGCCACGGCGACTGTTGTTCCGCTCCCTAAGTGGTAGTCCAAGACAATATCTTTCGGCTTCGTACTCATTTCAATAATTCTGTTTAGTAATTGTTCTGGCTTTTTCCCTCTTCCAAGAGTAACGTTGCCTTCATTTGCTAAATCAGCTTTTGGTATTTCTTCATTTGTCCAAAAATCTGATAATTTATTGGTTTTTACAATTTCTTGTCCATCAATTTTTGCGGCATTTTTGAGCCAAGCAAAAAGTTGTCTTTTATAATAATAATTTGTAATGATCTGCCCTTTGTGTTTTCCTCTGCTGGCTTTATAGTCTACAGAATATAAACCTTCATCATCAAATGAAGAGATAATATGATGTTGAAAAGAATTTTCAGATTGTGGAATATTCAACCTGAAAATATATTCAAAACATTCTATATATTTTTTAAATATATTTTTTTTATTTTGTGCAAAGTCCGCTAAAGAAATTTTATTTATTAAAAATTTTTTATGCTTATAAATTTTGACAGGTTCACCCGTTGATTTTGAAATGAATGTATGAAATATTTTTTTTTCACCTTTTTTATGTAAAATACCATTATATCGCTTCATTTGTTTTATTGTAAACGGTTCTTGACTTTCAAGTTTGAAAGCCTGAAAAAGATTAAAATTTTTTGAAAAAATATTTATATATTCTGTCACATTAACAACGAACTTTCCGCCTTGTCCTAATCCCGCAACACCCGATCTTTGGTATGATATGGTGGATAAAAAATTTTCCGTGCCAAAAATTTCATCCATTAGCACCTTTAAATATGCTTGTTCGCTGTCATCGCATTGGACGAAAATCACTCCGTCTTCTCTCAATAGATCTTTGGCAACTTCCAGCCTGTTTTTCATAAAAGTCAGCCAACTGGAATGATTAAAACTGTCATTATATTTAAAAGAGTCGTTTCCGGTATTATAAGGAGGGTCAATATAAATAAGTTTTATTTTTCCTCGAAACTGTTTTTTTAAAGTGTGCAAAGCAAGTAAATTGTTACCCTTGATAATAAGGTTTTCCCGAATGGTTCCACTCTCTCTTTTGATTGTGGAAACCCGATCCACGCCTTTGGCGGTGTGTCTTTTCCAGTTTGTTAAAACTTTTGGATCACGAAGTCGGTCAATTTCATCCTGCGCTAAAATTTCATTAAAAAAGATTTCTTTTCTTGTCTCTTCCTCCTTAGTTTGCCCCCCTTCCAGCACACAGTCTTTATAGGGCCAAACAAGGGACACCTCCCTCCGCTCATTAAGGAATTTTCCGTCAATGTTCAAACCGACTTTATTGCGAAAGCGTGTATAAGAATTATCCAAAAAATTCTTGTCAGAGATATATTCAATAAAGGTGTTGATATTGAACACATAGTGTCCGGCAATCTCATCAAAAAATTTCTTTTTTACTTTAGAGTTTCCCAGCAAGAGCTTTATTAGACTATGGTCTGTTTTCCATGCTTTATCAATCACAAGGTTTTTCAGCAACTCGCCATTTGAGTCAACAAAGCGACTGTCTTGCTTGAGCAATGCAATCAAGTTGGTATTAAAAGTTTTTCCCATGTTTCAGATTATCTTCAATCCATAAGATGAAAAACAAGCCGGAACATACCGGCAAAGTTTGATATCTCTTTATTCTTGACTTTAGCCTTGTTTTACTCAGGGAGTATAGGCGCCTTGATTCTTATACATTCTTAACCTATAGAAAAATCCTTCGCTTCATACTTTTGCAAAATTTTCCAACAACGGGACTTAATACCGGAAAACAAATCACTATCTCTCCACTGTCATACTGTCAACAGCGGTGTTTTTAAGCGACTTTTGTGATTTTTAAGTGAGGTTTATATCCAAGAGCTGAAAGCGCCCTCAGCATTAAATCTGTGGAGACATCTGCAATATTTCTGTTTAAAAGCGCTGTCATCCGGGTTCTGGAACTGCCGGCCAATTTCGCTAATTGTGCGTGAGTGATTTTTTTCTTTTTCACGATTTTTATAATTTGTGAATTAAGCTCCGCGCGAAAAATCATTTCCGCCCCTTCCGCCGGAGTTAAGTCTAAAGCTTTTACCAGCTCTTTAGCCGTATTCGCCCTTACCGCTTTTACCTTAGCCATTCAGCACCTCCCTTAACCTGTTTTTGGCTGTTTTAATCTCCTGTTTAGGTGTTTTTTGTGTTTTTTTCATAAATGCGTGAAACACTATTATTCTGTCCTGCATCCGGGCCAAATAGAAAATTCTGTATGTGCCACTTGAGTCTTTACTCCTAATCTCCTCTACACCATGCCCCACTGATTTTACAGGACGGGATAATGGCATGAAAAGTTTTTCACCTTTTTGCAGTTCCAAAATAGCTTGTCCAATTACTTTTCTTACATGAGCGGGAAATTCTCTTATTACTTTTAAAGCTACTGGATGAAAATCAACTGCTTTCATCAGTTTTATGTCTCATATATAAGACATTAAGTCAAGAGTTAAACAGCATAAATATGCCAAAAAAGACTTATTTTTAAGTGTGAAGCTGTTTTGATACTGTTGGTGAAGGTTTTTTTTGGGGCAAAGTTCAAAAAAAGTGTATTTTGTGTGGTTTCTGCCCAATTTTTAAAGGGCTGGAGATGAGTTCGCCTTTGACCGACTTTTTAAGAGAAATACATACCGGTTTACGCCGGGTGAAACAAAAAACTGTTTCATTTTGAGACAAAAATCTCAAAAACCGGTCTATCGTCTGAAAAGGAATGTATCTTAAATACTTGAAATTACTTAATTTTTTTAATTAAATAAAAAAGTTAAGTTTTTTCTTGCTATTTCCGACAAGTATTAAATAAACTTTTAGAAGACGGTGGAGGACCCCCAAAGCCGGGTTTTAAGGGAAATAAAAAGGCCGGGTCCCGGCCTTTTTATTTGAAACAGTGTACCGCACACAAAGCGGATACTTCTTGATTAAACAGCTCATACACTATATTTAACACAGTGTGGCGTGCCTTGTGTTCCAAAGTGCAACGCATTTTTTCTTCTAAGGACTGGACGGTATCCAGCCGGGGATGGTATGCTTGTTTTTACATTTTTAGTTCCTTCTGGTTAGCTTACTGTAATTATTAAAGATTGGATTCCTATCTTTCAAAATCTAACGATTTGCGGGACGATCTCCACAATAAAAGGAGAAAGGTTAATGAGCAAGATAAAAAAATTGGTGCGTTTTACAATAGTAAAAAATTGTATAGATAAAGGTAAAGTGAAAATAGGAGGGATCTATCTTTGCAAATATTTAAAATCAGATGTTGAGAGTTATTATGAAGCGCATCATTTAGCACAACCAATGCAATCGCAAGCACAAGAAAATATATATTTTACTCATTATACAAGCATGGAGGCAATTTACTCTATTTTGTTAAATTATAAAAAGAAACAGTCCGGTGGCCTCAGGCTTTCCGATGCCTCTTACTCAAATGATCCCAGTGAAGGAGATTATTTGAAAAAAGAGATTGTGAAAGATCATAAATGGCTGAGTGAAGCAAAAAAAAGTACAGATGCTTTTGTTTGCTCTTTTATCTCAGGAGATAAAGATATTGGAGATAAAGTTACATATTGGCAAGCTTATGGAAAAGATGGTTTGGGTTGTTCTATTCAGCTTCCTCCAAATTTTTATGCTGGTGTATTTGATCGTGTATTTTATGGAAAACAAGAGACTCAAAAAGTGAAAAAGTGGTTCACAGATTATTTTGATCTCGGTAAAAAATTATATACGAAATTCCATGATGAAGAAGATAGAAGAGAGTTTGTAACAAGTTTTTGGAAAGCCTTTGATAAAATCAAATATCTGTATAAACATGATGGTTATGAGCATGAAAAAGAATTTCGTCTTATAAAAATATCTAAAAAACCAAAAGAAAAATTTGTAAATGAAAATCCTTATCTCCAGAGATATATTGTAAACGACCGGCTAAACACTAAAAGTATTTTAGCAAGTGGGAGTCGGGTTGTCATCGGTCCAAGGGTGCTAAATAAAGCTCGCCTTCGTCAATATTTGGCAAAGCTGGCAAAGGAAGGGAAAATTGACGGGCCAAAATTCATTGTTTCCAAAATCCCTTACCGAAAAATCTGAACAATAGATGTTGTTTGACTTCCTTCTTTTCTTTGGAAAAAATTCTTTAAAGTTAAACTACTTTGTTTTTCCTGATTTGATAAAAAAATCAATTTAATTTAATTTTCATCAACACTTTTTTCAACCATGAAAAAATCACTTTAAAAGTAGCGGATTTCTGTTTCCTATCCAGGATTTCAGAAGTGTTTGTGTCAGGAACAATATAATGAGGTTTACAGAGATCTCCCATAGCTGTTCTCTCTTTTTGAAAAACACAGGTTTCCTTACATTTTTGATTGTGGATTCTGTATAACCCGGTTAAAAATTGATAATCTTTTTGTTGAGCTCCCGGCCACCAACTTTGAGAGATAATATAGCGAATCATCATATTCACCTCATCACCAGCAACAGATAAACTGAAAGGAAACACATTTTGATTGTTATCCCTTTGATCTTTTGGAAGACGACTGATATAAGAGGAATCATCCAATGAACCATCCAATTCCAAAGTCACATCACTTGTTGTATATTGCCTATTGCAACGCAAGCACTGATGATAAGGGGTTATGAGATGTGACCGCCAATGAACATTATAAAATTTCCCTTTTTTATCCAATGTTACTTTTATACCACCGTCCACAACCGGTATCAGATGAGCAAAAGCAATAAAATTTAAAACATCACGAGCTACAGGCCGGTCAACACAGCTGAACAGAAAATCGCAGTCCAAAGCCTCATAATAGGCCTTGCTGTTATGTATGGAAAGAGGAAAAGCTTGAACATAGATATTATGTGCCGTGGAGTGTTTTTTAACCAGTTGAGAGGCTATATTCACCTTATAGTTTCCAATATGCTCCGGCAAACCGTAAAGCAGGCGATCTAGATTATGAGTTTTCACTTTATCGGGATCGATTAAAGTAATACGCTCCACTCCCATTCTGGCCATTGCTTCGGCTACAATACAACCCACACTCCCTAATCCCACAATGCCTACTTTCAATCGAGCAATATTGTTTTGATGTTTTTCTCCCCAAGTGTCAAAAGTCCTTCTTAAAGTTTCTTTTCGTTGAGGAGATGGCAGAAGAGCATCATTACAATATATTTTGTAAGATTTTTTTCCGACAACTCGAACTTTTTGGCACCAAAAGAGTTGTATAGTGTTCCCTTGTTTCTGCCAAAAACGAGCACTCCAATAGCCATCTGTTCCAATGGTTAAACCCAATAGTGGAAACCCTGTGGCCATAGCTGGAGAAGCCAGCCTATCTCTTTCAGCGATAATGTCCGTACCACTCATGTCCTGCCAGCCGTCTGTAGGATGACTGTGCATAAAAGCTAAACCAGCCTTGTTTTTAATAGCTAAATTGATTGCTTTGGAAAGAAAGCAGGGATTAAACTCCACATTTCCATGCAGGATCTGATCCTCTTTTTCAGGAAGAATAACTTTGTAAATCAAACCTGTTTGTCGGGATGAGCTTTTGCCGGGTCGCCATAAAGCAAAACAAAGAGCTTCTTGTTGGATATTTTTTCGAAAATACTGCAAAAGATGCTGGCGGGCCTGCAACTCAGCATCTCCACAAAAAGCAACTTCGTATGCTCTCATTTTAATTCTTTGCAAAAGCGGGATATATGAAAGTCCAAATAGTGCTTTATATGCTTTGTGGGTAATTGATCCCAAAAGTCTTGAGGAGGGCGGCTTAAAGCCAACCACTTTTGATCAACGCCCTGATTGTCGGGATAGTTATAAGGTTGCACAGTTCCACCTCGCTGATCGTTATAAGGCGGACTGATATGAATCCAGTGCGGAGGGTATTCAGGGTATCCTTCCTCTTGAAATGAGAAACCAAACAAGGCTTTTCGCCCTTTGTATTTTCCTATATTAATTTTGTAATTGATAGCTATTGCTCGCCCTTGTGGTGTTTCGATATAAAAGGGGCTATACCCCAATCCTTTCAATTCACTTTCTATTCTCTCTAAACCGGACATAATCTATTCCTCAAGCAACAGGAGTTGGTTCATTTAAAATAAGTAAAAATTCATAGCATTGATTCAAATTAACCCATTCATCCAATTTAAATCGATACTGTTTGTCACCTACAGTTTCTAAAAGCAAATTCTCGGCTTTGCCGGGAAGAGATACACCGTTTTTCTTTGCCGTATCTATGATATCTAAAGCAATCAGTTTTTCAAACTCAGATTCCATCTCTTGGCCATTAACTTTAAATTTATATATTTTTTTGAACTCTAATGAAAAAACATGATCCTTTGATAAATCCACTGGTTCTTTTGCAGAATAACTATTTTTTTGGCCTTTTAGAATTAAATTTTCAATGGAAGATGTGCTATCGATAAGACCTTTTTCCTTGCCTTTTTCAATAATATCTTTCGCTGTTAATATGTTTTCAGAAGAGGAAAACAACTCTCCTTCAATTTGAAATGAAAATTTGTTTTTAGTATTGTCACTCATTATTTACCTCCTTACTGACTCAAATCGCCAGTATCATTACCTCCTAATTTTGTCTTTTTATCATTATCGTCCCTTTTGCAAAAAGCAAGGAATCAGCTCTTTTTCTTTTTAAGTGTTCAGATGCCTCATTTCTGAGAATTATATTTCAAATACACTCCGCTCGTTTGAATTTTCCGATTTTCGATGCTATTAACCTACTAAATGTTTATCTGGAAAATTCATGCCCTAATTATATCATCAAAATATAACTTGTCAAGCTCTTGTAATTTAGAGGGTGTTCCAAAAGTCGTTAGGCTTTGAAAAAATAGCTCCAATTCTTTAATGATTACAGTTATTTAAGTCAAACCTCTGTACAAACGAAAGGAGCTCAAAAAGCAAAAAAAGCATATCACCCCGGCTGGTTGTGGACACCGTCCAGTCTTTAGAAGCAAAAATGCATCACACTTTGCAGCACAAAGTGTTGTCACGCCGTGTTAAACATAGTGTATGAGCTATTTTATCAGGAAGTATCCGATTTATATGGGCCATTTTTTTCTCCCATAAATGGAAACATTGACGACAACCTGTCTTGGCCTGACTTTTCCTGCTCAGGAAGACATTATTCTCTACTCTGGTCGATTTTAAGTCCCTGCGATCCCGCCCGGGCAAGCCTGTTCTGGCGCCTTTGATAGATTTTGATACCTAAAGGGCTTTTTTTGCGTGGGTTAACATTCAGAGACGAAAAATTTAAACAAGACATACGAAAAAAGCAACTGAAAAGCCGAAAAAATTAAGATTTAGGAAACATGGTCTAAAAGCCTGTGTTTGGCTGTGCTTGGCATATTGACTGGTCTCGCTACAGTCGTCATCTATGGAGATAAAAAGCATTACAAACAGTGCAGAGGAGAGGGTCAGGAAAAAAATACTGAGAAATCAAAAGAAGTGGTATTATACTGCTCTTATGTTCCGGGAGCTACAGAACTGCCGGGTTCTCTTAAAAAGCATTAAAAACCACCATCGGGTAAATTCAGGCTTTATCTTGACTGCTTTTTTAGTTTGTTGATCTCTTTTTCAGAAAAGCCTGTCACTTTGCAAATAAGGGCTGTGTCCAACCGGTTTTTCAGCATATTTAAAACAACTTCCTGCCGTCCTTCCTGCCTGCCTTCTTGCCGTCCTTCTTGCCTGCCTTCTTGTCGGCCTTCCCAGCGGCCTTTTTCTTTTATATGCTCTCTTATGTCCATTACTCCTCCTTTAGGTAAAATCCCCTCTTCCATTATCAGCTGTTCCGCCTTTTTCCAAGTCTTTAAGTCCAAACCCGTGTTATCTATCAAATACTCCAATATCTTTAAAATCGTATCCTTTTTTTGTTGCCCCTTCGATTGCTTAAGCAAATCCTCAAAACCTAAGAAAATATCCCTTACTTTTGCAGGATCCGGCCTCTTTATGCTCCATATTTTGGACAGTAATTCTATCACCCCACGGCTCTTAAGCTTCTTATAGGCTTTTCGCACTTGAGGCGAGTTTGCGTCCAGTATCTTTACCCCGTAGTTTAACATGATTTTACGAAATTCAACAGGAATTTTGGCTAAATCTTTTCCAAAATCCTCTTCTTGCAGGGTTTTGCTCCACTTAAGGGGCTGTTTTCCGTGATGGAACAAAACACACAAACCGGGCATGGCACAGCCTAAGTGCTGAATATGATGCTCACGCATTAAGACCTGATACCCTAAAAACTGGCCGTGCAGGGCTTTGTCATAATGGGCTTTGTGCTCTAAAAGAATAAAAATCTTTAGCCGGATTTTGGGGTGAGATACAAGCGGGACAGAAAATATGAGGTCAGCTCTTTTTCCTTTAAAGGTGTCTTTTTCTATTTTCATTTTGTTCCAGTTACAGGCTTTCATGGTTTGTTTGGAAAAGATAAGCTCAAAAAGCTCTTTAGCCAGTTTGGGATCAGAATAAAAATGTTTAAAAAAGCTGTCGTGACTGAAAGCGGGTTTTGTTTTTTTATTTGTTTGAAATTTTTGTTTCATTATAAGTGCTCCGGTGTTTTGTTGTTTTATGTTTAAAATTTAACAGTAACTTAAAAAGAAACACAATACAACATATTTGTGTAATGAGCCATCAATAACCATTACGCCCAAGTTCAAAAGAACATAAATTGATAGGATATTCCGACAGATGAGACAAGGCTTAAGCCCTCTCGGCTGAAAGATTTTAACCAAAAGGCCGGACCGGCCCCAAAATCAACTCGACCTTTATACTGATTGTCATAATACTTCCTAAAGACAGCCGGAGCTAATGCCGATCTGTCAAACATGAAAAACTTTGTTGTTCCCTATAAGTGAACAAGGAGCTTTTATGCGTCCGAAACTGCTGGATCTTTTTCCCGACTTCGACACAATGCAAGGCATTAAGTGAGTGATATCATATACTTATGAGTTTTTACGGGGGCACACATTTTAAGACTGAAGTCCGGTAAAACTTCAGGAACCGGATACAAAGTCAGACACTCTTTTAAGCCCCAAAGCCTCGTATATGGCCTGTATCGGTTCTGTGGATTTAGAGGGCATACGATAGAGATTTTTATTTGCATCCTCTATAATACTGTATTGATCTCTTTTTAAAATCTCTCTCATCTTTCGGATACTGAAGTTCAGTCCTCTTTGCTCCATTCTGTGTTTCATGGTGTAAGAAAGCGAGTAAGCCAAGAAGCATATAGCAATATGAGCCTCGATTCTTTTCCTCTTCCAGTGGTAAATGGGTCTCATCTTAAGAGTGTGTTTGCACACACGAAAAGCCTCTTCTATCTTCCAGAGCTGTCTGTATCGGGTGAGGAGTTCTTGGGGGGGCTTATCTTTCATGTTGGTAATAAGTCCATGCAGGCCGTCCCAACGGCTGTCTTCAGCTATTTTTTGTTCATTGAGTGTAGCTTTGGTTTTTTGAACTGTGATGTATTTTTTGGTGCCATGATTGGGGATAAGGCTTTTTATGGGGATTTGCTTGTTCTTTACTTTTTTCATCAGTCTTTTAATGAGTCTTAGTCTGTCCGCCTCATCCTTTTTGGCTCTTTTTTCTGAGTGGCTTATAATGAGTCTTCTTTGTTTATACTCAAGCTCTTTTATCTTTACCCTGTGTGGGTCTTCTGAGACAGTGGAAGATTTTAAGTTTTTGTCTAAAATCTCATCTTTCTTGCTTTTGGGCAGGGACTTTAACTTGGCGGACACCACATATTGAATCCCCTCTTCCTCCATGAGTGTAAGGTTTTGCTCATTAAACATGGCTCTGTCGGCCACCAATACGGCGTTTTTGACTGTAAATCTTTGTTTTAATCTCTGAACTGTGGCAATAAGGGTGGAGCCTTCGCTCGTGCTTCCGGGAAACAGCTCATAGCTTAGGGGATGACCTTCTTGGTTGGTGATAAGGGCTAAGACCACTTGTGTTTCGTTGAACTTCTTATCTTTGCTGAAGCCGAACTGTCTTGTATCGTCTTCTTCAAAGCTTTCAAAGTAAAGGGTGGTGACATCAAAGAAAAGAATATCCACTTCTTGGTTAAACAGGCTCAGGGTGTTTTTGGCCACCATGTCTTTTGCTTTTTCTATGCGTGGATAAAGCCTGTCCATCATGCGATACATTTTTTCCAAAGGAACAGTCTCGTTAAAATCCTCTGCCAAAGTGTCTACTGTTTTTCTTTTGGAATCCGGGTGGGCCACTCTGGCAAGGACACAGTATTTTAAGATGTTGTTCCATTGTTGATCTTTGTTGGTGTCTTGTATGAGGGTATGAAAGCCTAACTGTTCATAGACAGCCCCGCATACTCCTTTAATGCCGTGCTGGATGCGTGCTGTTTCCTGTGGCTTTTTAAGGGAGAAGATAGAAACAGGCTTTTGTTTTTTCTTCTGTTGTTTTGGTTTTTTGTTTATGTACTGAGATTCTTTGCTGTAGATGACTTTGGCCATGCCGGAAAGAGCGGGCTGTCGGTCATTGCTGAGCTTTACGATCAGATTATGAGATATCTGTTCCAAAGACTTGATGATATCCGGGTTCGTGGAGGATCCCACAAAGCGCACTGTTTTATGAATGGTTTTTGAGCCTTTGCGTACCGATTCCATAATCCGGAAAGATTTAATTTTTCGGTTTTTGCTTGAGATTTTTTCAGTGACCTTGATAAACATGTTTTTACTGTTCCAGAAGAGATCGAGGAAGTAAAGGTCGGGGTCGGGAACACAACTTTAATTTTTACTGATTTTACCACTCAAAACCAAACAAAAACAACCCGGCTGGTCTAAAAAAACCTCAAAATATTTTTTAACTCATAGTGTTGTGTCGAAGTCAGGATTATAAGTGCTCCGGTGTTTTGTTGTTTTATGTTTAAAATTTAACAGTAACTTAAAAAGAAACACAATACAACATATTTGTGTAATGAGCCATCAATAACCATTACGCCCAAGTTCAAAAGAACATAAATTGATAGGATATTCCGACAGATGAGACAAGGCTTAAGCCCTCTCGGCTGAAAGATTTTAACCAAAAGGCCGGACCGGCCCCAAAATCAACTCGACCTTTATACTGATTGTCATAATACTTCCTAAAGACAGCCGGAGCTAATGCCGATCTGTCAAACATGAAAAACTTTGTTGTTCCCTATAAGTGAACAAGGAGCTTTTATGCGTCCGAAACTGCTGGATCTTTTTTGTTGTGCGGGAGGCGCCGCAAAAGGGTATAAGCAAGCGGGGTTTAAAGTGGTTGGAGTGGATATTGCCCCTCAACCGAATTATCCTTTCCCGTTTATCCAAGCCAATGTATTAAAGCTGGATAGGAAGTTTCTTCTGTCTTTTGATGCCGTGCATGCTTCCCCCCCTTGTCAATCCTATTCCGTGTTGGCCAAGCGAACGGGAAAAGGCTCTTTATGGCCCCGTTTGATTGATCCGGTTCGGGAAATGTTGGTGCGCTCCGGCCTTCCCTATGTGATTGAAAATGTTGTCGGCGCTCCTTTGTTAAACCCCATACGGCTTTGTGGGACAATGTTTCCCGGCCTTCGTGTGCTCCGCCACAGGTTGTTTGAAACAAATTTTAAAATTATTCCGCCCCCGCATCCCCCTCACCCGAAAGTGCATACTAAAGATCGTAGAAAAGCCCATTTTGGAAAAACAGATGAATGGAAAGATTATGTTCAGGTAACCGGCGGCGGAAATTGCTCCGTTTCAGCGGCGCGGGACGCTATGGGTATTGACTGGATGACAAAACGCGAATTAAATGAGGCGATTCCTCCGGCTTATGCATATTTTATTGGAATAGAGCTGATGAGGTGCCTTGTTAATAAAAATCGGAAAGGTATGTATGACTTCAAACTTCAAACAGAAAATCAGAAGGTTTCTGCGTGAGTGCGCAGGCCAGGTTGTAAATTCACATTAAAAATGCCGGACACATTGACTAAACAACAAAGAAGTTACTGTATGTCCCGGATAAAGGGCCGGAATACAGGTCTTGAAAAGACTGTTAGAAAGTTGATTTGGAAAAAAGGGTTTCGGTACAGGATAGAGCATGGTCTTACGGGCAAGCCGGATATGGTTTTCCCCCGTTATAAAGTTACGGTGTTTATTGACGGATGTTTTTGGCATCGTTGCCCGAAACATTATCAAATTCCCAAAACCAACAAAAAATTTTGGCGGGATAAGCTGTTAAAGACCCGCCTGCGCGATCGCAGGGTAAGCAACCGGCTGAAGCGGGAAGGCTGGAAAGTGATCCGGGTTTGGGAGCATCAAGTAAAAAAGAACCCGGAGAAAACAGCTAACGGAATAATAAAAACACTTCTCAAACAGAAAGACCTTCGATTATTCTTTGCCAAACCGGTCAAAAAGAGGTAATTTATAACTATGTCTGAAAATAAACTGAAAATGACATTTGATCCGCACACCATAGAGCACTTGGGCGCCCGTATGTATACCACTTTACCCCCTGTATTGGCGGAGCTTATTGCCAATGCCTTTGATGCTGACGCGGAAAATGTAAAGCTGACATTGAAGGATAAAAATTGTGAGAAAGAGATTATCATAGAGGATGACGGAACAGGAATGTCATTTGATGAAATCAACAAAAACTTTCTCAAAATCGGTCGAAACAGACGCAAAGATGAAAAATCGGAAAAAACACCCGTTAAAAAAAGAAAAATAATGGGAAAAAAGGGCCTTGGAAAGCTGTCTTTTTTTGGAATTGCCCATGAGGTGGAAATTTCCACAAGAAAACACGGGAAAGAAACTGTTTTTGTTATGTCATGGGAAAATATCAAAAATACAAAGAATCAAGACTATGCTCCTGAAATCAAAAAAACAGAAAAACCCTCTAAAGAGAAAGGAACTAAAATTATTTTACGAAAGATCCAAAGAAAAACCAGATTTGATTCCCAGCGGTTGGCTGTTTCTCTTTCAAGATTATTTATACCGGACTCTGATTTTACAATCACCATAAAATATAATGACAAACCGTCGCTCACAGTTTCAAATGATATGAGGTATGAAGGTTTAGAAATTGAATGTAAATGGAAGTTGCCCGATCCATTTTTTGAAGATGTTAAGAATGGCTATATCCAAAAAAATGGCATCACAGGACATTTGATTGCAACAAAAAAGCCGGTTCCAACAGAATCAAATATGAGAGGAATTACATTGTTTTCAAGAAAGAAGTTGGTTAATAATCCGGAGTATTTTTCAAAGAGCACATCAAGCCACTTTTTTTCTTATTTGACAGGGTATCTGGAGGTGGATTTTATAGATGATTTTGAAGACGATATGATTTCAACAAACAGACAATCTTTGAATTGGAATCATCCAGATATGAAAGACTTAAGGGAATGTTTGACAGAAGTGGTCAGCCTTCTTAAAAAAGATTGGAGAAAACAAAGAACAGAAAAGAGAATTAAAAAAATAAAAGAGAAATCAGGCGTGAATACCGTAAGCTGGTTTAAAAAGTTGCCTGAACAACCTAATATCAGAAAATCAGTGCAATTGGTTGTGACAAACATTGTTGAACATTCTGAAATGTCAGAAAAACAACAACAGGAAACTGTGAAGGAAGTACACAACTTAGTACCTGAATATCCCATATATCACTGGAGACATTTACACGATGAGATAAAAGACGCTTCAAAGGAAAAATATAAAATACAGGATTATTATGGAGCTTTTCAAGAAGCTGTAAAGAGGTATGTCAGTGAAGTGCGAAAGAAAAATCCAATTACTGACCCTTCTGACAGCAGTGTAATGTTAAAAACTTTCGGGAAGGATGAGCAAAAGAAATTAACAGTAACTCAAAAATTTAAGAAAAAAGATGGCTCACTTTTTGATCATAATACAATAAATAATATAGAAGAGGGACAACAATTTTTAAGTGCGGGAATTGTGCAAGGAGGAAGGAATCCGGTAAGTCATGAAGAAATTGTTGAATTAAGAGAATCCGGTTTATTTAGTGAAAAAGATTGTTTGGACGCTCTTAGCCTGCTGTCTCATTTGTTCAGACGTCTTGATAATGCTCAAAAAAGATAAAAATCAACCCCCTTAAATCTTAAAAAAAAAGATATAAGAGGAACATTCAATATACTGTTTTGACTGCTTTTTTAGTTTGTTGATCTCTTTTTCAGAAAGGCCGGTTACTTTACAAATAATGGTTGTGTCTAACCGGTTTTTCAGCATATTTAAAACAACTTCCTGCCTGTCTTTTTGATTTAGTCTAAAAACAGTTCTTTTAATCCTTTGTGCCAAGGGATACATTTTATTCCCTCTATGACATAAGATGTACGGCCTCTGTGCCAGACCTGTTTTTTACCTGCGGGAAAAGCCTTGCCCAAGTTTTTTAAAGGTTGTAAATGTTCTTTTTTAACCATTGTGGAAGACTTAATCTCAATCAAATAGGGCGCCCCTCGGGGTTTTTCTATAATCAAATCTATTTCCGCCCCGGCCTGTGTTTTTAAATAGGAAAACCGCCATTTTTTTTCCAAAGCATGAGCTGTCTTTAAAATATCATTTATAATAAATGTTTCAAACAGGTTTCCATATTCAAAAGTGGAAGGGTTTAAACTTTCTCCGGCGAGCAGACAAAGGGCGCGCACCACACCTGTATCAAAAAAATAAAACTTGCTTTTTTGATCTTGTCGCTTTCTTATAGAACTGTGGTAGGGTGGAAGAAAAAAGCCGATGAGTGTATCAGACAATATCTCAAAATGTTTTCGCGCCTGAGAGGCGCCTAAGCCGGCGTCTCTTTCTATTTTAGAGAAATTAATAATGTGCCCATTGGCTTGCGCGGCGGTGGATAAAAATCTTCTGAAAGGATTAAGTTGTCGCACTAACTGTTCTGCGGCCACTTCCTCTTTTAAATATACATCCACATAAGCGTAAAGAGAACGCACAATATCCTGATCGCTTATTTTTTCTGTCCAAAATCGCGGCAGTAAACCAAATTTAAGCGCGCGGTTTAGATTAAAAATGTGTTCGATTTCCAAAAAAGCAAAAGGATATAAGTATAAGCTCGCCGCGCGCCCCCCCAGCAAGTTGGCTTTGCCTCTTTTTAATTTTCTGGCGCTGGATCCGGAAAGAGCAAATTTTACATTTTTTTCTTCCAGCATTTTGTGAGCAATATCCAACAGCCCGGGAATTTTTTGTATTTCATCAATCACAACCCATTTTGGCCGGTGGGCAAGCCAGATGTTCAACAACATTTCCGGGTTTTGAGCCAGCTGATATTGTGTTTTCGTCTCCAACAGGTCTATCCACAAGACTTTTTCAGGCTTGTTTTTCGCGCTTAAGTTGAAATGTGATCTTAAAAGGGTGGATTTCCCGGAGCCTCGCGGTCCGAAAAGAAAAAAGCTGTTGGTTTTTGACAATTTGGTTAATCTTTTGATATTTTTGCGGACTTTTTTCATTTTTTCCTTTCCCGTTGCTTTCGCGCAGAAGAGGCGTCTTTAAAAGCCGGGTTAAGCTGTTTTTTTTTAAGGCTTCTTGCACTGCTAAGGCGAAACAGCTGAAAAACCGGCTTAGTATAAGCTTAAATTGTCGTGCATTTTAAGCTCAAAGTAAAGAAAAAACACAAGCCCCAGGCTTTTTATCCTAACCGGATTGCCAAAAAAACAATCTGAAAAAGCTTTTTTTGCTCTGTGATATTATTTTTGCTCTTTTTCCTTCAAAAGGATTTCATACAACCTGTCAAAACGATCACTTAATGTGTCAAATTGATCGCCTAACCGATCAATTTTCTTATTTTGTGTCGGTGATATGATTACCCAGCTTTTCGTTTATAGGATCTATTTGAGTTTTGATTTGCTCTATTTGCCCTGTTATTTGCTTTGTTTGAGCCTTAAGCATCCAGCTGAACCCCCCAAAAAGAAGCCCGGTATAAAGGACAAAAAAACCACCAACAGCCACAATTTCTTGAATCTTCATACCTCCATTATAGCACAAGATAAAAACCTGTAAAAGGGCAAAATAGATCGGTTTTTTTACAATTTGGACTTGCAAAAAGCGCTTTTTTGTCTTGATTTTGATATACTCCCCCTATAAACTGTGATTATTCAATGGTGGTGGAAAAACATGATGTAGTTTTATGCCTGAATCGGCCTTAAAAAATGGACAGTTTACTTGGAATACCCCTGTTCATACATTTGAGGGCTTAACAGTATAAAGGGTTTAACAGTTTAGGAGGTTTTGATGTTTTACAAAAAAGCAAAAATGTGTATAAATTCGGCGCGGGCTGATAAAGGTTTCAGCTTAATGAAGATACTAATCGCTAAAATAAAAGCAAAAATGTATATAAATTCAGCGCGGGCTGATAAAGGTTTCAGCTTAATGGAGATACTAATCGCTTTAGTGTTGGTGGTGGGGGTTTTTGCCACTGTTTTTACCAATGTTATGCAAAATCGGGATAAAGGCCAGGTCAGTCAGGCTAAAATTATCATCAGTCGCTTGGTGGACGCGCTGAACACTTTTTACATGGATTGCAGTTATTACCCTTCCACGGCGGAAGGTTTGGAAGCCTTGGTGACAGCCCCCCAAAAATGTGAATCTTGGGGACCGGAACCTTACTTAAAAAACGGCAAAATACCAAAAGACCCTTGGAAAAACGATTTTATATACGAATACGATGACTCCTCCGGCTCTTTTGAGATCATCAGCTTGGGCAAAGGGGGAAAAGATGGAGGGGAAAAACCACCCCATCCCACAGCGGATATTTCTTCCAAAGATCTGTAGAGCTTCAAAAAAGGCCCGCATTTTGTTTCCTGACCGAATTTCGATTGCAAGGCGCTGGATTCCAGCAATCGCGGGAATGACAACTTTGACAGCGGGAATCCTGTGCAAAAAACATTTTGCCAAGGCAGGCAGGGCTGGTTTCACACTGCTGGAACTGCTTATTGCCATGACCATAGTCATAAGCGCTTTGGCTATGGGCACGGCTTTTGTCAAAAAAAAAGACAGCGGTATAAAAAAATCGCTAAGGGGCTTTGTGGCTCTTAACCGTCAGCTCGATCACCAGGCCCGCCTCAGAAGACAGACACGGCGTTTGGTTATTCAGATGAAGGAAAAAAAGCACTCTTGGTGGGTGGAAAAACAACAAAAAAACACTCCACTGACTCTTAACAACCAAGAAGATAAATCTTCCGCTGAAGCGAAAAACCAAAGCCTCCCGCCGGATGGTTTTGTTATGGACACAGATTTTTTTGACAAGCCTCAACAGCTCCCCAAAGGTTTGGTGTTCGACAGTGTGGAATCCAGCTCAGGAAAAGAACCGGTCAAAAAAGGAAAAGCCTATATTTATTATTTCCCGGAAGGGCGGTTCAGCATGACTCTTTTAAAATTAAAAGGCCGAAGAGCCTACTGGTCTTTGTTGATTGACCGCATTCACGGGGAGCTGACTGTGTTTTCAGGAAACAAAACCCTAAAAGATTTTGAACAATAATTAGTCCTCCGTGAAAAACCCTTGTTCTTTGTGGCATAAGCAAAACCCCGCCGGTGAGAGTCCAAGGTACTCCGTCTCGAACAAGGCGGGGTTTTGCTTATGCCAACTATGAAAGCCGGCCTTTTTCACACCTGACTAATAACACAAAAAATTTTAGTTCAGAGGGATAACAATATGGTTAAACTCCTCTGTGCTGAGCAGGCTCACCCCTTTTTTCGCAAGCCGTTTTTTTAACAAAGGGTGCGGGTGGTTGTATCTTTTTCTTCTACTGCTGGAAACAGCTGTTTTCAGGTAAGGAAGATGTTTCAAAAGCTGTGGAGTGGTGGAGTATCTGCTTCCGTGGTGCCCGGCCACTAATATCGTGACGGGCGCTTTGATTTTTCTCTTCCAAAGTCTTTCTGAAGAGCCGGGTGAATCCCCCGGAATCAGAACCTTGTTTTTGACCACCACCACCCGGCTGTGTTTATTGGTTTCTGTGTTCCTCCGGCTTTTGTTTTGATAAGCCGGAAATTTAATTTCTCTGAATATTTTTTTTGTGTCAGAGGTGGATTTTTTACTGCAAAAAGGAACAGCGGATAAAAACTTTTTTTTTCTTTCATTGCCTTTGCCTCCGGGGTTGTTCAGCCTGCAAAAAGACGGCAGGCGCCTGCGGGCTTTTTTTGTGAAATTAATATGATCCCAATCCCAATGGGAAAAAAACACCTTGTTGTTTTTCGCACCGCATTCTTTGATGAGTTCTTTTATGGGAAAAAATTCCCCGCCCATATCAAAATGCACACAGGTTTTAAGGTCGGAATAAGTGACCATTTGCCCTTGGCCCACATGCCATACAATGAGCCGGTTCAAATGGTTGGGGCTGAACTGATAAAAAGGGAACAAAAACACCAATACAAATGTCAAAACATATTTGTATTTCTCCGGTTTGTGTGTTCCGGCTTTTGCTGTGTTTTGTGGATAAAGGCGCATTTTTATTCCTCTGCATTTTATATATGCAAAAACCGTGCCAACTTTTCTTACAAGGACATAATGCTATGAGTTAAAAGCTTTTCTCTGGTGGCAGGTGGTCAAAAAATCTTACAAAATATGTGATTCCCTCTAACAATTTATAAATACTGAATATTATTGATATACCGTATTATGTCGTGCCAAAGCCCAAAGTATAATGTAATGACATGAGTTGTAAAAAATACACTAATAGTGGGTAATTTTGGTAATACAGAATAAAATTGGGATGGAGTGGCAAAGATAAGACAATATATTATTCCTTTTCTTTTTCTTTTTTTCTTTACAGTCTCCTGTCGGACAGTGCGGGATGAGTCTGCTGTGAATCAACAATCATCATCAGAAGAGGAAGTGTCAGCCGGTGAAGAGTTAAGTGATGTGGCGGGCACAAACAAAGAAGACAGTAATTTGGAAGAGGAATTTGCTGATTCAGAAGACTTTGAAAAAGAAATGGCGGAAGAGGCCTTTCCTGATGAACCGGGAGAGCAAACGGATACTGCAAAAGAACAGCAAACACCGGCTGATGAAGAGGGCGAAGAATTTGCCGATGAGGATCTAATTGACGATGAACAAGAGCCAGTGGCAGGCGCTGAAGATTCGGAGGAAACACCGACAGCTGATGCAGAAGATACACCTGCCGAAGAAGATGAAGCTCAGGCGGTGTCTGATCAAGATGAAGCAACCGACTCTGTTGTTGTAATAAACAGTATTCGATATGAATCCGGGAAAAACAAAATTTATATTGAAGGCACAGGCTCACTTTCTTATCAATCCCGGCACAACAAATCCGCCAATCAATTTGTTATCGAGGCGCCGGGCGCTGTTTTATCAGACAGTTTGCGGGAGCGTCCTTTTGTTATGAAGGATTTTAATACGGAAATGGCTTTTTTGCAGGCGGATCAAAAAGACAGCAATACCGTGCGCATTGTGGTTCAGATGAGGGAGAACGCCGGTGTGCCGGCTGTTCGTGTTGCGGAAAATGGTTCACTGGTGGTGTCCCCCGCCGGGGGAGCGGATGATCCCTCAGAATCCGCCGACGGGCAGGATATTGCCGGGGGTATGGGGGGCGCTGATCAAGATTCCACCTCCACGGAAAACAAAATTTTGCCGGCTAAATCTTTAGAGGAGTTTTTTATGTCCACTCCTCAGTTCAGCGGCAGGCCCATATCCATTCACCTGCGGGATGTTAATGTGAGAGATGTGCTGTATTTTATTTCTGAAGGTACGGGCCTTAATATGGTTTTATCTGATGATGTAACGGGGACTATCAGCATCAAACTGAGAAATGTGCCTTGGGATCAAGCTTTGTTCACAGTGATGAAAACAAAAGAGTTAGGCTATATTCGGGAGGGCAATGTTATCCGCATTATGAGTGTGAATAAGCTGAAAGCGGATCAGGAAAATATGAAAAAAATGATAGAAACTCAAAAAGTGTTGGAGCCTGTGAAAGTAAAAGTGATCCCTTTAATTTATAAAAAACCGGAGGATATGAGCAAACAAATATCCGTCCTGACTACAAAAGAGCGGGGAAAGGTGGTTGTTGATAATTCCAGCAACTCTTTGATTGTGACGGATACCGCCAAGGCCATAGAGCTTATTGAGCTTATGATTAAAAAGTTGGATAAGTCCCCCACTCAGGTGATGATTGAGGCCAAGGTGATTGAGGCGCGGGAGCGCTTTGTGCGCAATCTGGGTGTGAGTTGGAGGTACGCCGGAACAGCCTTTAATTCTCTGACTTTGGGAGGCGCGCCTGAGCTGGCCTTGAGCATTGACGGCGGTTTAGAGGCTTTTCCCGGAAATGTGACCTCCGGCAGAACGCTCAGCTCAAATTTGCAGGTTGGTTTTGCCCCTATTGGAGACTTGGACATTACTTTGGGGATTTCTGAAGCGGAAGACCTGATTCATGTCATCAGCGCGCCGCGGATTATGGTTTTAAATGGCGAAAGGGCCAAAATCACCCAAAAAACAGAAGATATTGATTTAATCACCACCACTCAACAGGGCGCCGGCACTCAAAGGTCGCCTCAAAGGGTGTCGGCGGATCTGGAGTTTGAAGTGTCCCCACAGATTACAGCTGTGGGTTCTATTTTTATGGATATAAAAATGAAAAGAGAGTTTTTTGGGCCGCCGGAAGCGGAAAGCGGATCCCGACCCGTAAATTCGCGTGAAGCGGAAACAAAAGTGCTGGTTCATAACGGCCAAACCATCGTTATCGGAGGCATTTATCAGCACGATGAAACCGAATCGGACGAAGGGATTCCCATTTTGAGACATATACCCATTATAAATTGGCTGTTTTCCCGCTTTACGAGAGATGAGCAAAGAAATGAATTGCTGTTGTTTTTAACTCCGCGCATAATGAATGTTGCAGGTTTGGAAAAACCGGCCGGGGACGAGGAATAATACAGTAAAAACATTATCTGTTTGAGTGTTTTGGATTTTGTGTTATTCTAATGTTTCTGCGGAAAAATTAATTTAATGCCTTTTTTAGGTATCAGGAAAGGAGATATTATGAAAAAGTTTGTTATTATTTCACTGTTTGCCGGTTTTATGAACCTGCCTTCAGCAATTGCGCATTGTGGTTCCTGCGGAAGCGGTAATGCGGAGGATCATACCTGCTCTGTTTGCGAATCCGGCGAAAACCCGGAGCAATGTGCGATATGTAAAAAGAAAAAAGCCCGGCGGGCGGCAGATTCCGCCACAGGCGGTAGTAGTGCTTCGCCGGCAACTCCGGCTGTAGCCCCGGTGGCCCCTGCTTCGGCTCCGGCAGGTGGTGGTTCAGCTCCTTCAGCCGCTCCGGCTGTAGCCCCGGCAGGTGGTTCGGCCCCGGCAGGTGGTTCGGCCCCGGCAGGTGGTTCAGCCCCGGCAGGTGGTTCAGCCCCGGCAGGTGGTTCGGCCCCGGCAGGTGGTTAAGCCCCGGCAGGTGGTTCAGCCTCAGCCAACAAATAACTGAGCCTGAGCAAATATTTTTCTCAGGCCTGTCTAAAAAAGGGTGTAAAGACGGAAGGCCAACAATTTGGCCTTCCGTTTCTCTGGTATTCCAAGCCTTTACCTGATAGAATCTTAATAAGTCAGGGCTTTTTCACGCCCGGCTAAATATCCTCAAGATTTGACCGTATAAAATATTTACAGTGTGTAAAATTTTTACATACTTGAAGCTTATTTTTTCAAAGAAATAGCGACTTAAGCATTCAAATTCGACTTTTATGGAATGTTGTGTTATGAATGGCCTTGCTTTACGGAAATAATAGATCAGGGCTTTTTCGCGCCAGACTATAGTAGTAGCCCGTGAAAAACCATGACCTATTAGTTTTTGGCAGTCAAAGGGCTTAAGCGGTGAGGGTCCAAGGTATTCCGTCCCGAACAAGCTTAAGCCCTTTGACTGCCAACCTGACTAACAGAGCAAGTTGAAGCCTTTTCACGCCTAACGATATATCCCCGGTGAAGAAGCAAAAAATGGGGATTAAATTACAGGAGTAATGATGATAATGATAAATCGAATCAGTTGTACAGCGCTTTGCCTGTTCATGTTTGTATCCTGCACCCTGAAGCCACCACAGTTTACTGTAACGGGGATACAGAAAAAGGACGCTGTTTCTTTTTTGGAGAAATTTCAAAAAGAAGAAAAAACCACAGAGCAATTTAATCATTATGTGGAATCTTTGCGCGCCAGATCCATCCCGGGTTTTGCTTGGCATGATTATTGGTCCGAAGTGGAAGAAAAAAAACTGTACAACAATTTAACACCTGAGGAGCTGGACCAATTATTGGCCTTAAGTGATATTTCCTGCCACCCGAAAAGTCAGGACTCCTTTGCCCGGCTTTTATTGAGAATAGCTGAGTCTGATTCGCAAAAACTTTTGTTCAGCCGATATTTGGTGTTTTTGAAAAACAATTGCGTGGGTGTTTTTTCTGATGGTGTTTTTAGATCTATTGTGTGGTTTTTATCTCAAAAAAGAGCGGAGAGTGAATCGGCAAAGTTGGCTCAAGCCAAAAGCCGACAAGCTTCGCCTCCCCCGCCGGTGATACCGAAAGAGGGTGAATCGGCAAAATTGGTTCAAGTCAAAAGCCAAAAGCCGGACAGCCGGACAGCCGAACAGCCGGACAGCCGGACAGCCGAACAGCCGGACAGCCGGACAGCCGGACAGCCGGACAGCCGGACAGCCGGACAGTCGGACAGCCAGACAGCCGAACAGCCGGACAGCCGGACAGCCGAACAGCCGGACAGCCGACAAGCTTCGTCTCCCCCGGTGATACCGGCGGAGGGTGGTTATCCTTACACAGAAGAGCTGTTAAAACTGCTTGTTGCTGAGTGGTCTGAAAAGCGGGACAGCAGAGACTGGCCGGGGATTTTAAGCGCCGTGGATTCCGGCTTATACAGTGATGTTCGCTATATCAGTTACGAAAAAGAAAACTGGAGAACTGTAAGAAAAGCGCTGGAAATGGAATGGGATACCCGTAGATCCATTAACCGGTTGGATCAAGATATTTTTTGGATGTTTGAGAAAGAAAATAAAATGGCGGATATTGTTCAGGCCGGCGGGTATGACGTCTACTTTTCAGGCCTTGTGGGCCACTCTTCCTTATGGGAAAAAATTTTGCTGGAGTATCCCGTAAAACCGGATAACGGCAATGTGGACACTTTGCTGTCGCTTTATTCTTGTGAAAAAACAGCTCTGCCTTCTTACTCTGCGTTGGTGGAGGGTTGGGGTGTGCCGGATTACAGTTTTAAAAACTGCCCGGATTTTATAAAACAGTTTAAGCAGGCGAAATGGCATAAGCTGGTTCGTCAAATAAGAAGTGAAGGCTTATTGCAGGCGCGGTATGGCGATACGATCACTTATGAGCCGGATCAGCTGAAGCTTCTGTGGCAAGCCGGGCGTATGTTTTCTCTTCCCGCCTCGGTTTTGACCACAGTTGCTAAGGGTGATTCGGCTAAAGGTGATTCGGGGGGTGCCTTTAACCAACCGGAGGAACAAAAAAACAATATAGACGCTTTTTCCCCTGTCTCGTTATCGGAAGAAGAAAGCGCCTTTATAAAGTCCGCCACTGAAATGTTAAGCGAAAAAGAGTGGGAAGTTTTTATCCTGAAGATGATGATGTCTTTAAAAAATCCCGGGTTTGAACAGCGTTATGGAATGTTTCGGCATATTGTGGATAAGGCGCGCTCTGTTTATCCTCTTGCGCCAATGCGGGCGGTATGTCTTATGTTCAGCCTGAAAAACAGTCACTTTCTTATTCAAGAGTATCGTCTTGAATGGGTCTTGGATATGTTTAGCTTGGTGGATTGGTCTTATTTCCAAAAAGAACAAAACGGGCGGGGTGGCAGAACCACCAAAAAAAATATTTGTTTCAATATGGTTTCACGCCAAAAAATCAATACGCTGTTGTTCGTTTTGTCTTACGCCTTGTTTAATCAAATTACCCCTCCTGAAACCGACTTCGAAGAACCGGCGGTTGCCTTTTCCGAAGAGTATATCCATCAGGTTGCCCTACAGGCAAAAAATATGATGTCTCTTATTCAGCAGGTAAGAGCTTTCGACACCCGAACCTCGACACTTTATTATGATTATAAAAAACTTTTCGGCACATGGCCTGTTTTATGGATGGGAGGGCTTTACGGTTATGATTTTTCTGTTGAGCAAGGTCTTATGGAAGACCACCATCTTCCTTTTTGGTTTTCCTCTCTTGTTTTTACGAAGTTGCAGGCTGTGGCAGGCACAACAGTGAAGAGTATGCAAAATATTGTGCAGGAGTATATAAAAGAAAGACAGTCTGAGCCGGCAGGTGTGTTGGACTTGGTTCACATAAAGTGGATGAAGTACTTTTTGGACAGAGTGGATTGGGTTTCAGATGATTTTCAGTGGAACGGGCCGAAGAAAAGGAACACCACGCTGGAAGGAAACAAGCTTACTTGGGAGAAGAAGTGGGAACAGTTTGAGAACTCAAGCTTGATCCGCTATTCCGATGGAGTGAATAAAAAAGGTATTTTTTAATGCTTATAAAAAAGAAGTGGCTTTTACTTTTAATGTTTGTGCCGTTCTCCTATGCGGAGCGGGAGGCCAATCGCCAAGAAGCGGTGGTTTTTCGTGCTGATTCGCCTTCTTCCCCATCCGCTTCCCCCGCTCCAATGGTGAATTACGGGCAGATTTTTATGGAGGAAAGCCGGTCTGCCGCTTACTTTCCTTTTGGTGTTTCTGTTCTTGGCGGTTATGAGATAAGCAGTCCGTATATGTCCTCTTATTTTTACGGCGGTGAGATAAGCTATGGCTTTCATTCTCTTTTGCGCTTTGGCTTGGAGTACGCGGTTTATGATTCCACTATAAGCTCCACTTTGCGCGCTCTTTCCACAGAGCTGAAACTTTACGGCATGAATATTGCGTACCCTGTTTTGGAGTCCACAATGTATTTGAACTGGCATGGCTCTGTTTTTATCGGTCACTTGAACTTGGCGGGTTTTTCAAAGCTGAGTATGGACTTTCCCGTTCATTTGGGGGCGGGTGTGATGAATATGGAAAAAGGCAACAGGTTTTTTGCGGTAAAATGGGGAACCGGCCCGCGGGTTTATATTACTTCTCAGTTGGGGGTTCAGGTTCTGCTTTCTCAAACGGTGTCTGTGGGAAGGACACAATTTTTATACACGCACGGCAGTCTTAATATTATCGGCAAATTTTAAAGGGCGGCTTAATTTGTGATGATGTTTAAAATCCTGCCGGGTTTATAGATCACTTTTTTGATGTTTTTTCCTTTAAGCGCGTTTTGAACAGTAATTTTTTTTTCAGCTGTTCTAAGAGCGCCTGCGGAATTAGTATCCGGTGCGCAGGAAATAGAGGTTCTGGTTTTTCCGTTTATCTGCACCCCTATATTTAAGTTTTGCTGTTTTGTTAATTCCTCTTGAAAGGCGGGCCAAGCGCTTAAAGAAACAAAACCCTCCCCCCCAAGGGCAGACCAAATTTCCTCCGCTGTATGAGGGGCAAAAGGCATTAAAAGTTGAGAGAGGGTTTTTAATGTTTCGTGGTGTCTGACTTTTTTTCTGTAAAGCGCGTTTACCAGAATCATCATGGCGCTTACGGCTGTGTTCAGGTTCAGGCTTTCAATATCCTCTGTTACTTTTTTTATGGTTCGGTTTAAAAGCGCGTGTAAGCTTGGGCTGACTTCCCCCCGCTCCGGCAGAACTTGCCCTTTTTCGTCAAAGCAAAGCCTCCACACACGATCCAAGAACCGGCGACTGCCCTCAATACCTTGCGGAGACCAGGGTTTGTCTTTTTCCAAAGGGCCTAAAAAAGTGATATACACTCTAATGGTGTCTGCCCCGTACTTATCTCTTAAGTTGTCCGGGTTGGTGGTGTTGCCGCGGGACTTGGACATTTTCTGGCTGTCCTCCCCCAAGATCATGCCTTGATGCACTAATTTTTTAAAAGGCTCTTTGTGAGAGACCATTTTCATATCGTACAAAAATTTTTGCCAAAAACGGGCGTAGAGCAAATGCCCCACAGTGTGCTCCGCCCCGCCCACATAAAGATCCACCGGCATCCAGTATTTTTGTTTTTCAAAATCAAAAGGCGCGTTGTTGTTTTTGGAGTCAGTGTAACGCAAAAAATACCAAGAGGAAGCCGCGTAACCGGGCATGGTGCTGTCTTCCCGTTTGCCTGTCTTTCCGGTATGGGGATCTTTGTAGCTTATAAATTCCTTTTGTCGGGTAAGAGGAGGCTCCCCTTTTTCTGAAGGCTCATAATGAGCGGTCTTAGGAAGCCTTACCGGCAGTTCTTTTTCCTCAAGCGCTTTTGCCCCTTCAGGAAAATGCACAATCGGAAAAGGCTCTCCCCAGTATCGTTGTCGGGAGAAGGTCCAATCCTTTAGTTTGTACTGTGTTTCTTTTTTGCCGGTTTTTGTTTTTTCCAGTTCGTTTATTGTTTTTTGCACAGCCTCTTTTGTGTGAAGTCCGTTTAAAAAATCAGAATTAATGTGCGGGCCGTCCCCTGTGTATGCGTCTTGACTTGAGTTTTCCTGATCTATTACAGGTTTTATGGGCAGGTTAAAATTTTTCGCGAACGCGAAATCCCGTTCATCGTGCGCCGGCACGGCCATAATGGCCCCGGTGCCGTAATCCATCAGCACATAATCAGAAGTCCATACAGGAATTTCCTCTTTCGTGAAGGGGTGAATGACATACGCGCCCGTGAAAACTCCGGTTTTGTTTTCCGCGGATTTTCGCTCCACATCAGAACGCTTGCGGGCTTTTTCTTGATAAGCCTCCACTTTTTTTTCATAATCCGGTGTGGAGATTTTTCCTGTTAAAGGGTGTTCGGGGGATAGGACCATGAAAGTCACTCCGAACAGGGTGTCCGGGCGGGTGGTGAATATTTCCATTTTTTTAGAAGAATTTTTAAGGCGGAAAAAAATACGCGCGCCAACACTTTTGCCAATCCAGTTTTTTTGTCCTTGTGTTGTTCTTTCCGGCCAGTCTAAAAGGCTAAGATCCGCTAAAAGCCGTTCCGCGTATTTTGTGATGGCTAAAAGCCACTGCTTGACAGGTTTTTTTACGACGGGATGTCCGCCCCGTTCGCTTTTTCCGTCCGTTACTTCTTCGTTGGCTAAAATGGTTTTGAGGGCGGGACACCAATTTACAGGAATTTTTTTTTGATAGGCCAAACCTTTTTTAAAAAACCGAAGAAACAAAAACTGCGTCCACTTGTAATATTCCGGTTCACAGGTTGAGATTTCTCTTTCCCAGTTAAAGCTGTAGCCAAAAGATTTTAACTGCCTGCGAAAGTTGTCAATGGCCTGATGGGTGATAACCGAGGGATGAATGCCGGTTTGTATGGCGTACTGCTCCGCCGGAAGGCCAAAAGCGTCGTAGCCCATAGGGTGCAGAACATTAAAGCCCCGGCTTCTTTTGTAGCGTGCGACGATTTCTGTAGGGGTGTAGGAGGCCAAATGCCCTATATGCAGGCCGGAACCTGAGGGGTAGGGGAACATACTAAGGGCGTAAAACTTAGGGCGGGCGGGATCCGCCTCCACCTCAAAACACCGGCTTTCCTTCCATTTTTTTTGCCATTTTTGCTCAAGCGCTTTGTGATCGAAGCTCATTTTCTTTTTATAAAAAAATTCCAAGGGCTTGGTCAAGTAAATAGGCTGTCTTACCTGCTCAAAGCAGGCGATAAGGGGCGCGGGCGGTCATTTCCGCCTCCTTTATCTGAAAGGAAGTGAATAGTTTAAAAAAAATCTTTTTTCAAAGCCTTTTTATTGGATTATGCCCTCTGTAGAGGGCTAAAAATTGTTACAGGAAAGGCTTAAGACTTAAATATGAGCTGAACAAAGGGGTTTTTTCTGAAAGATCAGAACGAATAACAAAATCAGAATATCAGCCGTTTAAAAAAGGGTTTAAAGTTTGCCCCCTGTCAAATCCGCTCCGCGCTATCTCTCCTCGCACCAGCTATTATGCTCTTCTACCATCCTCGCAAAGGGAAGCATCATCTCAAGCTCTCTCTCCTGGCTCTCTCTCATCAAACGCAAATATTCCTCCGTGGGTATTTTTATTAATAACTTTCCCTCCTCGATAGACTCCTCCACCCGGCGCATTCTCTTCTCGATAATGGCCTGCTTCACCTCGGTAATAAATTCCTTCCTCTCGAGTTCGTTCAGTGCGCAAAATTGTTCCTTCACCCTATCCCGCGTCGCCTGTAAACCCTCATGTGTCATCTGAGATTTCTCCTCCTTGTTCTCAACATCGGATGTCACTGTCATTATTCTCCAATCATCATGGTCAGTACCCACCATCTGCAAAAGCTCAACTATTTCCTGCTCAATCTTATTCGCCATCTGCTCCTGAGCAAGCCAATTCGACAAACTCTGCAAAAGCTCAACTGAGGCCTGATTAAGCCGATTCGCCTCCCGCTCCTGATCAAGCTGATACCCGTGGACTGCGTGGACTGCGCTAAAAAAGAACAAACAAAGCCCGGTCAATAAAATGTTAATCGTTTTCATAAGTATTCTCCTTATCTCGTTAAAGTTATACAGAGGGAATATACAGGAATATATGAGAATCCTCAAACAAAAAATTTGTGGTGTGTAAATTTTACAATAAATGAGTATTTTTAAAACAGCCCAAAGCGACCACGAAAAAGCAAGTTGTTCAGGCGACCCCTTTAAAGGCTGTTCTTAATACCTCGGCTTACCCGGAAAAACTTTATTCATAACACTTCAAAATTCCCTTCGAAACGCCGTAACAGCAACTTCCCGTCAGGACGCTGTACCATCATACCCCCGTTGGGCATCTTTATATACCCTCCCCGTCGGGATACTTTATTTCAACAGTCCCGTCGGCACGCCGTAGCATCTTATACCCGTCGGGCCTCTTTACATACACCTCCCCGCCGGGATACTTTGTTTCAACAGTCCCGTCGGGCAAAAATGCTGTTACACACCTCATCCACCGCCAGGCTTTGGACATACGTAAGGCTAAGGGCTTGACAACGCGCCCTATTTTGTATATTTTAAAAAATATATGGAACTTAAACGAGAAGAAGTTAAGAGAGCTTTTTACAATAAGCCGGGGCCTCAGCCAAAAAGAGCGGGAGGCTTTGATTATGCTTGCTGTGGATTATGTGAGGAGATATGATCCAAATTTTACATGGAATATAATACAGGAACTGGAAATTCAAACTGTTAGAAAGGGGGAGCGTATTATGACACCATTACTGCAATCATCGTTGGATGAAGCCCGGGAAGAGGGTATGTCAGTGGGTATGAGAAAAGGCCGACTGGCAGGCAAGAAGGAAGGCATGTCCGCGGGTATGGAAAAAGGTATGCAGGCTGTAGCATTAAACATGTTGAAAGAAAAAGCTGATCCAGCTTTTATTTCAAAAATTACGGGGCTTTCTGCAGAAGAAATTAAAAAACTGAAGAAAAACTCTGATTAGTCGAGCGTGAAAAACCTTTGTTCTTTAGTTATTTTTGTCCAAAGTCCGCACTGTTTCGGGCTGGAAGTCGCACAGGCGACTTCCAGTTTTACTTTACAGAGAAAAAGAACATAAAGCCCGACCGGTAGCTCCGTAAGTGTAAAACCTGTGATAAAATCCTCTCTATTTTAACAAAAGCCTTTTCGCTTTAATTACCAAGATTTATAAATAGCCTCCATGCCCGGTCGCATCGGATCCGGGATCACCGGAAGAAGAACCGCCTCCATCATCATTGCCATAATCATAATGCTCACCGCCATCTCCATTTCCACCACCAGAGGAAGAGGAGGAAGAAGAAGAAGAGGAGGAGTACGACCAAACACAGCTGGAACCGTTCCACTCTTTGCCGGAAGGGCAAGCCTCACAGCTCTTCGTACTGTAGTTCCACTTCGGCTTAGCGCTGTCATAAGCTGAACAGGTCACACAGCTTGATCCGTTCCACTTAGGAGTAGCACTACCATAAGCTGAACAAGTCACACAGCGCCCCATCCAGCTGTCCCACTTCGGCTTAGCGCTGTTGTAAACCGAACAAGTTACACAATTTGATCCGTTCCACTTCGGCTTAGCGCTGTCATAAGCTGAACAGGTCACACAGCTTGATCCGTTCCACTTGGGAGTAGAGCTTAGGCAGGACACACACCGCTTCACACTGCTGAGCCAGTCCGGCCTGTCGCTTGGGCAAGCCTCACAGCTCTTCGTACTGCTGTTCCACTTCGGCTTAGCGCTGTCATAAGCTGAACAGGTCACACAGCTTGATCCGTTCCACTTGGGAGTAGAGCTTAGGCAGGACACACACCACTTCCTACTACTGTTCCAGTGCGGCCTGTCGCTTGGGCAGACTGTACAGCGATTATTATAAGAAAGTTTGGGAGTGGAGGGCGGACAATCCTCACAGCGATTATTATCCCGATTCCATCTTTGGCCACTTCCAATCTGACACCGCATCTGACATCTTCTGTTTACAAAACGCTTATAATACGGACAGGGACCGCAAGCGCTGGCAGTTATTCTTACCTGATTGGGAGGGCAATTCACACATTTTTTGCCGGCTGTATCCCACAGCTGATCGTCGGCACACCGAAAAAAACATCTGAGGTCTACTTCATCCCACCACTCATGCGCCGGGCACCTATCCACACAACCGCTGTCGACTTCATCCCATTCCTGATGCGCCGGACATATATCCACACATCTTCTGTTTTGATCGCCAGGCGAGCCAGACAGTATTTGATTTTCCGGACACATACAGGTGTTATTTCGCACAATCATCCCTTCGATAGCACAGGGGCTTTCGCAAACCGGCTCTCCCTCGCTGTTAAAGCCGGTGATATATTCCCCTGCCTCACAGTGATGTGCCTCGCCCCTTTGAACCGCCACTTCACAAATTTTATCTCCGTTTTCGTCAAAGCCTCTAAAGGATTCTCCGTCCGGGCAGTCTATATTTTTGCAGATTTTATTGCCGGTTACAGGATCAATGCCCTGTAAAACCTCCCCAGTGGAACATCCCCCTATATCCTGACAGATCTTGTTTCCGCCTGAATCAAAACCCCTTAAATACTGATCTTCATCACAAAAAACATTGGTAAGACCGCCGGCAGAAGCGCCTGAGCAGTTTAAAGGCGCGCAACTGTCCGCTTTAACAGGAGGGCTTGCCGTCAGGTCCGCAGTAGAATCTGAACAGTCCCCGTCAGCATCTTTACAATGATAGTCCATCTTACAGGATAGGGAGTAACAGCCGGCTTGATCGGTCGCCCCTGTGCCGTCTGTACAAGTTCCACCTCCTATTGTCTTGTACGCGCCAAGCCGGGGCTTGCTGTAATAAACTTTAAAAGTCCTCTCAATAGTGTTGCTGTTGGTCTCATCCGGATCTATAAGCGCCATTTTTTGAATCTTGATAAGCCCGCCTCCGAAAGTTTTTCCTGACTCCAAAATTACAGTGTCGTCTGAAGTGACAGGGCTTGTTCCGATATTGTTTCCCTCGGTCTTTATCAGTTTTTTTGAAGTGAGCCTTCCTTTTTTGTTTGTTTTATCACTCAAACCGGAAGGCTTTAGGTTAAAGGCGCAGTCGGCCGGATTGTTTAATAAATTGTTGATTGTCTGTCGTAAATCCTGCTCCGCCAAGTTTGTGTTCACCACCTGAGCTGAGTGAACAGCCACCTGACCCATCTTCAAAGCCCCCAAACCCAAGGTAAGCCCCACACCTGCCGTTATCATTGTGTCCACTAAACCAAATCCGGCAATGCCGGTTATTTCGACGCGGCTTATCCATCGTACTCGTGACTTTATAAAAAGGAAACAGCCCCTTAACCGGGAACAAACCGCGGCGAAATAACAGGCTATGCCTGCGACGCGGCTTATCCATCGTACTCGTGACTTTATAAAAAGGAAACAGCCCCTTAACCGGGAACAAACCGCGGCGAAATAACAGGCTATGCCTGCGACGCGACTTATCCATCGTGCTCGTGACTTATCTGAAAAAAAACAGCCCCTTAACCGGGAACAAACAGCAATGAAATAACCCGCTCTGCGGGCGCGACTTATTAATTTTTTTTTCATATCCCGCTTAACCTCTTAAAAACAATCCACCTGTCCTGTGGCGGTAAAACCTTTTAAAAACTTTCCATCGGGGCAGGAAAGTCCTGTCGTTCGATCTATAACTACATCCACCGCACAAACCTTGTTTCCTGAATCGTCAAAACCCCGAAATGTCTCCCCTTCAGGACAATGTATGCTTTTACAAATTTCATTGCCGGTGGCCGGGTCAATACCCCGCAAGACCTCCCCTTTTGCGCAGGATATATCCTGACAGATCTTGTTTCCCTCTAAGTCAAAGCCCTTTAAATACTGAGCCTTTCCGCAAACAATATTCGCAACACCTTGCCTGCCGGAAGCGCAGTTTAAGAACTTACAACTGTCCGCTTTAACAGGAGGGCTTGCCGTCAGGTCCGCAGTAGAATCTGAACAGTCCCCGTCAGCATCTTTACAATGATAGTCCATCTTACAGGATAGGGAGTAACAGCCGGCTTGATCGGTCGCCCCTGTGCCGTCTGTACAAGTTCCACCCCCTATTGTCTTGTACGCGCCAAGCCGGGGCTTGCTGTAATAAACTTTAAAAGTCCTCTCAATAGTGTTGCTGTTGGTCTCATCCGGATCTATAAGCGCCATTTTTTGAATCTTGATAAGCCCGCCTCCGAAAGTTTTGCCCGACTCCAAAATTACAGTGTCGTCTGAAGTGACAGGGCTTGTTCCGATATTGTTTCCCTCGGTCTTTATCAGTTTTTTTGAAGTGAGCCTTCCTTTTTTGTTTGTTTTATCACTCAAACCGGAAGGCTTTAGATTAAAGGCGCAATCCTTTGAATCATTCAACAGTTTGCTGACTGTGTTTTTTAAATCCCGCTCCGCAAAGGCTGTGCCCGCCACCTGTGAAGTGTATACAGATACTTGGCCTATCTTCAAAATCCCAAGACCAAATGTCAGCCCCACACTTGCCGTTATTATTGTTTCCACAAGGCCAAATCCGGCAGAGCCGGTTATAGCGACGCGACTTAAGATCCGTACTCGTGACAGTGTGAAACAAAATAAGTTTTTTAACCGAAAACAAGTGGAAGTGAAAAGTCCCGCTCTGCGGGAGCTGGATTCCCGCTTTCGCGGGAATGACGAAACTTGAGAGATCCACTTGGCTTTTAAAGGGCCGTGAGTGAGTTCGCTTTTGCGATATTTGAGTAAAAATAGTTTTTTTAAAGAAACATGTATTATTTTGTGAAAAGGGGGTTCAAAACGAGTTCGACTTTGAGCGCAAAGCGTCTGGAAGACGCTTTTGCGGCAAAACGCATGTTTGAGCTTTTGAACCCCCTTTTCACAAAGACTATTGCTGATGTTGCGTAAAGCCCGGCCCTTTAAAAGGCAGGCGGAAATTGCGATATAGATCTTTTGAACCCCCTTTTTACAAATACTTTGACTTATGTTTCGTAAAACCCCGGCGCTTGTTTGAACCCTCCAGCCCTTTAAAAAGCGAGCGCAGGCACATAAAGTTTTGGAGAAAAAGCAGATTATTTTTTTGTGAAAAGGGGGTTCAAAACGAGTTCGGCTTTGAGCGCACCGCGTCTGCAAGACGCGGGTGTGGCAAAACGCATGTTTGAGCTTTTGAACCCCCTTTTCACAAATACTTTGACTTATGTTTCGTAAAACCCCGGCGCCTGTTTGAACCCTCCAGCCCTTTAAAAGCCAAGCGAAACCTCGCGATAAAATACCAGCAAAGACCTTAGAAAAAATATGAATAAATGTTCTTAAGTTATTGAAATAACTGGATTTTTTGGAATGGGGGGGGGGGGGGGGTAAGAGTGTTTTTTATATAAAAATTTCATATTATTCCTATTACTGTTTACCGTAGTGGCCCATGAAAAAAAATCTTTAAATTATGTCTGTAAGCAAAGCCAAGCCAAGCGATGAGGGTCCAAGTGTAAAACTGAAAGCCCTATACTTAGGACTTTGCTTGCAGACCGGCAGTTTATAGCAACCTTTTTCACGAACTACTAATTAGTAGCCCGTGAAAAACCCTTGTTATTTGTGGCATAAGCAAAACCCCGGCGGTGAGTGTCCAAGGTATTCCGTCACGAACAAGCCGGGGTTTTGCTTATGCCAACTATGAAATCCAGCCTTTTTCACGCCCGATTCATTATAGTTCGGAAGAATACGAAAAAAACTTTAGTCAAATATTCAAAAAAGAAGAAGATTTTTGGCTCAAAACACAGCTTTTTGGCTGTTTTTGAGTGATATTGCGCACAAGCCCCGGAGAAAGGCTTTGCCTGCACCCGGCTTTCAAAGGACTGAGGCTAAAGTTCGCCTCTCAAGATACTGGAAGCCATACAAATAGAGCTTCCAGTTTTAGGTTCTGGATTCCAGCAATACGCGGGACAAGAAGTCGCACTCGGTTTTTTGCGGTTTTAGAATTGACTTTAGCGGTTTTTTCCCCTTATTATTATGCCGTTATGGAAAACACTTTAACAAAAACCGTCCCAATCAACTAAAAAACAAAAATAAATAACAGCCTGTGAAAAAACATTTTAAATTATATCTGCAAGTAAAGCCAAGCAATCACGGCGCTGTTTCACACCGCGCCTTAGGGCCGGCTTTGCTGTTTTTCTTTATTTTTTTATCCCTTTCTTTGTTTATTTTTTTGATTTCAAACAATAAAATCCGGATAGGCTACAACAATAACTATCAGCCGGACCAGCCTATTCCTTTTTCCCACGCCATTCATGCGGGGGAGTATGGGATGGACTGCCGGTTTTGCCATACGGCTGTGGAGGAGGGACGGCACGCCGGAGTGCCCAGCCTGGATATTTGTATGAACTGTCACTTGACCGTAAAGCCGAACAGCCCCTACATTAAACAAATGACAACAGCTTACCAAAACAACACACCTGTTGTGTGGGAAAAGGTGCATCTTTTGCCTGATTTTGTGAAGTTTAATCACTCGCTTCATATTAAAGCCTTGGCCGGCAAGGCGCAATCTTTGCCTCCTTCCGGGGAAAAGGTGCGAAGCGCCTGTATCACCTGCCACGGCAAAGTGGAAAACATGGAGATAATGTATCAAAAGGAATCTTTATCAATGGGCTGGTGCCTTGAGTGCCACAGGAAAGAGGAACACCAAGCGCCGATAAATTGCAGTACCTGCCACTACTAAAAAACTTTAAACAAAGGTGTAAAAAACATGAAGAAATACTGGCTGAGTTTGGAGCAGTGGGGCAAAGATAAAAGTTTTAAAAAACTGGCAGGCGGGGAGTTTAGCCGGCCTCTTCCTTCAGAAAAAGAGGCGCAGGGCCTTTGGGAGCGCAGGGAGTTTTTGCAGTTAATGGCGGCTTCTATGGCTTTGGCCGGTTTTGGCTGTGTGCGCAGACCTGCGGAAAAAATCGTGCCATATATCAAAAGGCCTGCAGATCTGCGCTTGGGAGAAGAAAACATCTATTCCTCCTCCTATTACGACGGAGAAGAGGGCTTTGGCATCTTGGTTAAAACCCGTGAAGGCAGGCCCGTTAAAATCGAAGGCAACAAGGATCATCCTGTCAATCAGGGAAAGCTCTCCGCCCGCGCGCACGCCCATATACTTAGTTTGTATGATCCGGAAAGATTAAAACAGCCTCAGAAAAATTTATTTAACGAACAAAAAAGCAACAGAGAGCATATTCGCGCTGAGTATTCCTCCGCGGATGAAGAAATCACCGGCTATATAAAAAAAGGGCGCGCGGCTTTTCTGACGGGGGAGTGGCCTTCCCCTTCTTCGGAGCGTTTGCTTAAAAGTTTTTGCAAAAAATATTCCTGCCGGCATTTTGTGTGGAACCCTTTAAACCACTCCTCCTTGGCAAAAGCGCAAAAACTTTGTTACGGCAAAGCTTTGATTCCGCGGTACGCTTTGGATCGCGCCCGCTTGATTGTGAGTATTAACTGTGATTTTTTAGGCACCTGCCTTTACCCCACAGAGTTTAACCGGCTGTACAGCAAAGGCCGAAAAGCGGGCAGAGACATGAACCGCCTGATTGTTTTTGAGTCTTTGCTTTCTCTCACCGGTACCAACGCGGATGAACGGGTTCGCATCAAACCTTCTGAACAACTGGATCTGGTTTTGTCTCTTATTCACTCCTTGATTAAAAAAGGTTTTGTAAAGGAAAAATGGCCTTTAAAAACTCCGCCTGAGCCGTATAAACAATTTGCTGTCACCAAAGAAAGCTGGAATCACCTTATAACAGAGCTGTGGCGGAACAGGGGGCAAAGCCTGATACTCGCAGGATCTTACGGATCAAAAAACACGCGAAGTTTGCAAATTGCCGTTACTTGGCTGAACCACCTTTTGGGCAATGACGGCTGGACTGTGGATTATAAAAACTCTTACCCTTCATGGACCTCAGCCGACAGAAGAATAAAAACCCTGATTAAAAACCTGGAACAGGGAAAAACAGACACTGTAATTATTCATAAAACCAACCCGCTTTACAGTTATCCTGACAAAGCCCGGCTGGAAAAAGCCCTTAAAAAAGCCAAGTTGGTGGTTTACACAGGTGACAGGGAAGATGAAACAGGTTTGCCGGCGAACTACATTTTGCCGGATCATCATGATTTGGAAAAATGGTCGGACTGGGAATTTCAAAAAGGGGTTTTAAGCATCGGGCAACCTACGATTCGTCCTCTTTATAACAGCAGGGCTTTTGAGGATGCTTTGCTAAACTGGGATTTTTTGCTTAAAGGCAGGCCCGATAAACCGCCTTCTTGGTATGAGTATTTAAAGCGCAATATTATTTCCACTGCGGGGCTTGGTTTTTCTTGGGAGAGTTTTCTTAAAAAGGGGGTGTATATCACCGGCTCAAGAAAAAGTCGCGCCCCCGCCCGGGCTTTTAGATCTGTCGCGCTCTCATATCTTGTTTCGTCTGCTGAAAAGGGGCGACCTGCGGGTGAAAAACAATATGAGCTTATGCTGTATCCCACCTCCGGCCTTAAGGACGGCGCTTTGGCCAATGTGTCTTGGCTTCAGGAGTTTCCCGATCCTGTGACTAAAATCTGTTGGGACAATTATTTATGTGTTTCCCCGTCGGATGCGCGCAAAAGAAATTTAAAAGAAGGACAAATTGTAAAAATTAAGGTGGAGCGCAAATCTTTACAAGGGGAAACAGTAAAAAAAGATTCTGGTGGCAATCATATTGCTGTAAAAGCTCCGGTGCATATTCAGCCCGGGCAGGCGGATGGAACTTTAGCCTTGGCCATAGGTTACGGAAGACAGCGCGCCGGGAAAGTGGCCGACAAAGTGGGGGTAAACGCTTATCCTTTGGCTGAAGTTTCCGATGACGGCGATTTAATCCCCCCGATGGTAGACATTCAGCCTACTTCAAAAAAAGTTTTGTTGGCCAATACACAAGGGCATCATTCTATGGAGGGGCGTCAGATTGTGGTGGAAACCACTTTGAAAAAATATTTAAAAAACCCCGGCGGGGCCATTCACCGCCATAAGATGTTCAGCCTTTGGTCTTCTCATCAATACCCCAAACACAAGTGGGGGATGGTGATTGACCTTAACTCCTGCACAGGTTGTTCGGCCTGTGTAACGGCCTGCCAGTCGGAAAACAATATTCCCACAGTGGGAAAAGACCTTGTTCTGCAGGGGCGTGAGATGCACTGGATACGGGTGGACCGCTACTACAAAGGACAGCCGGAAAAACCGGAGGCTCTTCATCAGCCTGTTGTGTGTATGCACTGTGATAACGCCCCTTGTGAAACTGTTTGCCCTGTGGTGGCCACTGTCCACAGTGATGAGGGCACCAACGACATGATTTACAATCGTTGCGTGGGCACCCGTTACTGCGCCAACAACTGCCCTTATAAAGTGCGCCGCTTTAACTGGTTTAACTACGCCAAAAAAGTGGAAAAACCTTTGAACATGGCTCTTAACCCGGATGTGACTGTGCGCTCCCGCGGAGTGATGGAAAAGTGCACCTTTTGTGTGCATCGCATTCGATCAGCGCAGGCAAAAGCCAAGCTGGAAAACCGCAAGTTAAAAGACGGGGATGTGCAAACCGCCTGTCAGCAGTCCTGCCCGACCGGGGCTATTGTGTTTGGCGACTTAAAAGACAAAAGCTCTGAGGTGTATCGTTTATTTAACAGAGAGGACAGTTATTCTTTGCTGGAGGAGCTTAACACCCAGCCTGCCGTGCGCTATCAGGTGAAAGTCAGAAACAAAAAAGATTCCTCCGATACAAAGGCAGAAGATCATCATCATCACGGCTGATTTATTCGGCAAAAAAGGAACAAGCTGTTGCGGAAGGCATTATGAAAAAAGAAAAAAACACTTCCCCTTCATCCGGTATTGCGCGGCCTGACTTGGTGACGGGTAACAAGTCCTTTAAAAATATTACAGACGATATTTGTTCTCTTACAGAAAAACTGCCGGGCAAGGCTTATTTTGCGGCGCTTTTAAGCGCGAAGTCTTTGTTTTTGTTTTATATCTGTGTAATGGGCGCTATCGTGGCCCTGGGTATGGGGCTTATGGGGGTCAATCACCCTGTGGGCTGGGGAACAGATATTATTACTTTTGTTTTCTGGATCGGGATCGGCCATGCGGGCACTCTTATCTCGGCCATTTTGTTTTTGTTTCGCCAAAAGTGGCGCACCTCCATTGCTCGAACAGCAGAGGCCATGACGGTTTTTGCCGTGATGACAGCGGGTATTTTCCCCTTGCTTCATACGGGCAGGCCTTGGCTGGCTTACTGGCTTTTGCCTTACCCCAACCAGAGAGGGCCTTTGTGGGTGAACTTCAGATCTCCCTTGGTGTGGGATGTGTTTGCGGTCTCCACTTACGCCACGGTCTCTATTGTGTTTTGGTATATCGGAATGGTGCCCGACATGGCCACTTTAAGAGACAGGGCCAAGGGATGGCGCAGGCATATTTACGGTGTGTTATCTATGGGCTGGCGGGGCACGGCCCGCAACTGGAGTCACTACGAAATGACTTATATGTTGCTTGCGGCTTTGTCCACTCCTTTGGTGCTTTCTGTTCACAGTATTGTGTCTTTTGATTTTGCGACGGCAAGCCTTCCGGGCTGGCACACCACCATCTTTCCCCCTTACTTTGTGGCGGGGGCTATTTTTTCCGGCTTTGGCATGGTGGTGACCTTAATGTGTTTAGTGCGTTTGTTTGTCCCTCGCTTTAAAGACTATGTCACCATTAACCACATGGAGGCAATGAACAAAATCATTATGCTGACGGGTATGATGGTGGGCTACGCTTACGCTTCTGAGTTTTTTATTGCCTGGTACTCCGGCTCCGACTTTGAGCAGTATGTGTTTTTAAACCGGGCTATGGGCCCTTACTGGTGGTCGTACTGGATTATGGTAAGCTGTAATGTTTTTATTCCGCAAATATTCTGGTTTAAAAAAGCGCGCAGAAGTATTATCACTATGTTTATTGTATCTATTTTTGTAAATATCGGTATGTGGTTTGAAAGATATGTGATTGTGGTTACCTCACTGCACAGGGATTTTTTGCCGGCCAACTGGGGAATGTTTGATTTAAGCTTTTTCGACTTTGGCGCATTGATAGGAAGCTTCGGAATGTTTTTCACCTTGTTTTTGCTTTATATCAGAACACTTCCCGCCATTTCGGTGGCGGAAGTTAAAACCGTAGCCCACGAAGGCCGTTAAATAATTATGAAAGACAAAATATTAAACTTCTTATTAAAACTTAAAAACAAGGTTCAGCCCCGGACAGAGGCGGTGCTGGCCGGCATCTACCCGGATGAAAAATCTTTTTTATCGGCAATAAAAGGCTTAAAGCAAAAGGGCTGTAAAAATATTTCGGCTGTCACCCCCTGCCCGGTGCATGGTCTGGAAGAGCTGTTGGAGATCAAAAGGTCTTGGATCCCTTGGGTGACCTTTCTTTTTGGCGCTTTAGGTTGTTTGTTTGGTCTGTGGTTTACATGGTGGACCTCGGCGGTGGATTGGCCTTTGATTGTTGGTGGTAAACCTTTTTGGTCTTTACCGGCTTTTATCCCGGTAATTTTTGAATGCACTATTTTGTTAAGCGCGCTTTCCTCTGTGGGCGCTTTGCTTTACGCCTGTGGTTTGCCTTGCGTAGATCCCCCTGTTTTGGATAAAGATCTGACTTCCCACAAGTTTGCCGTTTATTTTAAATTAAAAGATAAAACACAAAGTACGGAGGAACTGGAAAAAGAACTAAGATCCTTCGGAGCGGAAAAAACCCTCCACTCAGAGTTTTAAACATGAGCAAAGAATCTGCAATAAAAAGCAACATATTTTCCCGCAAGATCGGCGCCGGGGCTGATACCGCCTCGGAGTTTTAAACATGAGCAAAGAATCTGCTATTTATTGCATTATGTGGAAGTCGGGAGACGACAGGCAGGTTAAGTCACAACTGACTTGATCCTCAACCTTCAGTAATAATATTTTGACATATTCACAAAATTCTGTGATACTTCGACAGACTAAAAAAACAGCTGATTTAAGACAGCACAACGGAGGTCTGTTATGTGTAACCGGTTGATGATGATTTTCACTTTAAGTTTAGTTTTTGTTTCCTGTTCAGGTGAGGAAAAGGCCCAGCCCGGGAACAATGAAGAATCCGGAGGTAAGCAGTCCACAGACGCTGAGACTTCAGAGCAAAAGCATTGGATACTGTCTGTTCCCTTTCAAAAAATTGAAAAGGGGAGTTTTAAAATGGGAAGCCCCGCAGATGAAAGCGGGAGAAACTCTAATGAAGATCAAGTAATCGTGGAAATCTCCCGGTCCTTTGAGATAATGACAAAAGAAGTAACACAAAGTCAGTGGCTTCGTATAATGGGAAAAAATCCTTCGGCATTTAAAAAGGCAAAACATTGTGATGATCATACAGACGAGATGTGTCCGAATAATCCTGTGGAGCGGGTTTCATGGAATGATGTTCAGAAGTTTATTAAAAAACTGAATGAGGCTTTAAAGCTTGCTGACTGTAACGGGACACCCGATTCCGGAAAGGGCTGTTATCGTTTACCGACAGAGGCGGAATGGGAGTATGCGACAAGAGGAGGAACAAGCACGGCATATTCTTTTGGCGCGGATTCATCACGGCTTGGAGAATATGCCTGGTATAATGCTAATGCTGGAGGCAGAACCCATAAGGTGGGGCTTAAAAAGCCTAATCCAAACGGGCTTTATGATGTCTACGGGAATGTATGGGAGTGGGTGCAGGATAAAAGCGCAAGTGAACTGCCGGGCGGGAAGGATCCTTTGCATACTTCCGGTGTGTATCGCGTTTTACGCGGTGGTGGTTTGTCCAGTAGCGCACAGTTACTTCGCTCCGCGATGCGAAGTAGAAGCTTTTCGGTTTCTTGGAGCAACATTGCCGGGTTTCGCTTGGTGAGGACACTGTAAACCTTTAGAGTTTTCCTTTAATGCTTTGCGTTGTGTCGAAGTCGGGAAAGTCGGGAGACGACAGGCAGGTTAAGTCACAACTGACTTAATCCTCAACCTTCAGTAATAATATTTTGACATATTTACAAAATTTTGTGATACTTCGACAGACTAAAAAAAACAGCTGATTTAAGACAGCACAACGGAGGCCTGTTATGTGTAACCGGTTGATTCAGCTTTTCATTGTAAGTTTAATTTTTGTTTCTTGCTCAGGCGAGGAAAAGGCCCAGCCCGGGAACAATGAAGAATCCGGCAAGTCCGCAGGCGCTGAAAGTTCTCAGAACACCAATGATACTTCAAAGCAAAAGCATTGGATACTGTCTGTTCCCTTTCAAAAAATTGAAAAGGGAAGTTTTAAAATGGGAAGTCCTGCGGATGAAAGCGGGAGACATTCTGATGAAGATCAAGTAAATGTGGAAATCTCCCGGTCCTTTGAGATAATGACAAAAGAAGTAACACAAAGTCAGTGGCTTCGTGTAATGGGTAACAATCCTTCATATTTTAAAGAGGCAAAACATTGTAATGACCATAAAGACGATATGTGTCCGAATCATCCTGTGGAAAAAGTTTCATGGAATGATGTTCAAGAGTTTATTAAAAAGCTGAATACCGCTTTAAAGCTTGCTGACTGTAACGGGACACCCAGTTCTAAAAAGGGCTGTTATCGTTTGCCGACAGAGGCGGAGTGGGAGTATGCGGCAAGAGGGGGCACGACCACAGCCTATTCTTTTGGCGCTGATTCATCACAGCTTGCAGACTATGCTTGGTATAAAGATAATTCCGAAGGCAGAACCCATAAGGTGGGGCTTAAAAAGCCTAATCCGAAAGGGCTTTATGATGTACACGGGAATGTATGGGAGTGGGTGCAGGATAAAAGAGCAAATGAACTGCCGGGCGGGAAGGATCCTTTGCATACTTCCGGTGTGTATCGCGTTTTACGCGGTGGTGGTTGGTCCAGTGGCGCGTCTTACTTCCGCTCCGCGAGGCGAAGTTACAGCTTTCCGTCTATTTGGAGCTACATTGCCGGGTTTCGCTTGGTAAGGACACTGTAAACTGCGGGGGCGGGCTTACAGTGTGTAGCACGAAAAAGTCGGGCTTTTTTGTTTCCAATCAATGTTTCAAACGGGTAAAACAGTTGTGTAATTAAGAGGTGTTTCATCTCGTATTTACAAGGTGTGGAGTTATGGTAAAAAAACAGTTTAAAAACTTTGCTTTATCAGGTCTTACGCGCTTAATGTTTTTGTTTGTTTTAAGTGGGGCAATAGTGGGCTGTACTTGCAGTGGGGGGAGAAACCGCACGGATGTTGAGATATTTCACGATATGATTCAGCAAAAACATATTAAAGCGCAGGAAGGGGACGAAACAGGCACTTTTATGCGCCTTCCCCCGGAAAACACACGCGCCCGCAATAGGGAATATTACCCTTACAAAGGGGACCCGAAAGGGGCGGGCAAACACTTAAAAAACCCTTTTCAGGGTGAGTTTTCGGCAGAGCTGATAGGCATAGGCAAAAGACAATACGACAAAGCCTGTATTTACTGTCATGGGGCGACAGGGGACGGCCAAGGAGCGGTGGCAAAAAAAATGACAGTTAGGCCCCTCTCATTGCTGACGGATAAAGCCATCAGCTACTCTGACGGGCGGATTTATCATATCATCCACGAAGGTCAAGGGCTGATGGGCGCTTACCGCAAACAGGTAAGGGGCGAAAAAGAAAGGTGGGCCTTGGTAAATTATATCAGAATGTTGCAAAAACAAGCCCTTCGGGATAAGGGATTATAAAATGACCATCAAAAATCAAGAGCAGATAAAAAATGTATCCACCGCGCTTATTTTCATAGGGGGGGTGGCCTTTATTTCCGCTCTGTTGTTGGGCTTTAGGGAAAGAGCTTGGCACGGTTACCTGCTGTCTTATTTTTATTTTGTTCTGCTGAGCCTTGGAGGTTTGTTTTTTGTAAGTGTTCAGCACATTACAAAGGCCGGGTGGAGTGTCTCTGTCCGCAGGCTTTCAGAGGCGCTGACATTCTTTTTGCCTGTGGCTTTTGTCTTAACACTGCCACTTATTTACGGCGCGTTTTCCCTTTACGATTGGCTAAACCCCGATAAGGTGGCAAAAGATCCCTTGTTAATCCACAAAGCCCCTTATTTAAACCTGTCGTTTTTTCTTATCCGGTTGACTGTGTTTTTTGCCGGTTGGATTTTTTTCGCAAAAAAACTGGCGGGTTTTTCTCTTAAGCAGGATCAAGACGGCGATCCAAAGTGGACGCATAAAAGCGTAAGATATTCCGTCGGCTTTTTGTTATTTTTTGCTTTTTCTCTTTCCCTCTTCAGTGTGGATCTGATAATGAGCTTAGATGCGCACTGGTTTTCCACCATATTTGGAGTGTATATATTTGCGGGGCTTTTTCAGTCTGTGTTTGCCGGGCTTATTTTACTAAGCGCCTACCTTATTTGTCAGGAAGACGGCAAATACAAAAAGTGGATTAATGAAAATCACCTTCACGACTTAAGCAAATTTTTGTTTGCGGCTACAGTGTTTTGGGCCTATATCGCGTTTAGCCAATATATGCTGATTTGGTACGCCAACCTCCCGGAGGAGACCACTTTTTTTCTTCCCCGATCAAAAGGCGCTTGGGCGGGTGTTTCGATTGCTCTTATCGTGCTTAAATTTATTGTGCCGTTTTTGATTCTTCTTCCCCGCAAAGTAAAAAGAAAGTGGGAGACCATGATTCCTATCGCCGGTTTGATTCTTATCATGCAGTTTGTGGATCTTTACTGGCTGATTTATCCTCATTTTGATCCTGCTGTTCCCCGGTTTGGCTGGCCGGAAGTGGGCTTGTTTTTGTTTTTCCTCAGTATTTTTGTTAGGTCTATTTTGGCTTTTCTGCAAAAACATTCTCCTGTGCCTTTAAAAGATCCCCGGGAAAAAGAGTCCCTCTCCCACCATGTTACTTATTAACAAATCAGACATGCGTTTTGCCGCAAAAGCGTCTTTCAGACGCTTTGCGCTCAAAGCCGAACTCGTTTTGAACCCCCTTTTCACAAAATAATAATCTGCTTTTTCTCCAAAACTTTATGTGTCTGCACCCGCTTTTTAAAGGGCCGGAGGGTTCAAACAGGCGCCGGGGTTTTACGAAACATAAGTCAAAGTATTTGTAAAAAGGGGGTTCAAAAGCTCAAACATGCGTTTTGCCGCAAAAGCGTCTTTCAGACGCTTTGCGCTCAAAGCCGAACTCGTTTTGAACCCCCTTTTCACAAAATAATACATGCTTTTTCTTTATTTCGTCATTCCCGCCTTGAGCGGGAATCCAGCTCCCGCAAAGCGGGACTTTTCACTTTTGTTTTTTCCCGGTTAAAAAGCTTATTTTGTTTCACATTGTCACGAGTACGGATCTCAAGCCGCGTCGCAATTCCCTCCCCCGTAGGGGGATTTGGCCTTGTTGAGACTCTGGTAGTGGCCGGTGTGAGCCTTACTTTGGGCTATGGGATAGTAAAGACTTCTCTGGTCGGCATGCAAACAAATGCAATCGTTCATACTTCCCTTAAAGAGCAAGATTTAATTCACACAGTCCGTACAACCTTGGGTGATGAAACACAATGCAAAAAAAATTTAAAACCTTCCTTACCAACAGCCGGGACGAAAAAGACTGTAAGTGAAATAAAAAAATATGGAAGCGATGACAGCATTACAAGCGATGATGTTTCTTTAATTAAGGCAACAGAGAATTTTAAAAATAACCCTCTGATATATGTTCAGAAAATGGAGCTTGAAGTTACGACAAGCGACAGGACTTTCGTTCTTTATTATAAAAAACCACAGCTTGGTTCATTAAGCAGTCCGGGGACTTGCACGGCCACGGATCAGACTGGTTGTTATTTTATTGCTTGTAAAATGAATTATGCTTGTAGTGATAGCGCAAACGCATGCCCTTCAAGCTCAACCCTTAACGTATGCAGTCCGCTTAATTGTGCGGAAGGTGGCGCAGTCGCGGGTGTGGATACAGCACGAGTAAATGCAATAATCACAGAACAGCTTAAGACAAAAAACTGTTCAGACAATTCCGGCACAACGAAGGTTTTAAAAGGGTTTAAAGAGACCACCGGACAGCTTGATATAGATTGCGAACCACTACCGGCACAACAGCAAATACAAGGTTGTGAATCCGGGGAAGTTTTACAAGGGTTTAGAGACAACGGCGATCCTATTTGCGTCAAACACTGCTCCGGCGGGCGAAAATTGTTTGAAACCTTAAAATTGATTGATGTAGATGGGCGGACACGATACAGAACCTTTGAAGTGGGCACTCCTTATAATTATGACACCGACGAATATTTTGTGTCGGAAAGAACAAGGTTTTGTCAATGCCCTTTCGGGCAAGGCTGGAAGAGTGGAAACTGTGTGACTTGTGAAGGTAACACAAGGTGGTCTCAGAAGGAAAAAAACTGTATGAGTTGCACCGGTGGCGGGGCGCAGTGGGACAGTATAGGTTCAGGTTGTAGATGCCCGACTGGATTTAAAAAAAAAAAAGTGGCTTAGTGTATTCTTGCGTATCTATTTGCCCGCAGGGCACTTACCACAAGTCCGGCCTTTGTTGCGATACTGCTACACAGCATAATTCCAACGGGATATGTTGCCCGACCGGCAAAGTTAATAAAAGCGGTATATGTTGCCTGAATAATCAAAAAAATGTTGGCGGACAATGTCAAAGTTGCCTGTCACCGCGCCGGTGGTATGGGAACACTTGCCGATGTGCAAGTGATAAAAAGTTTATCAGCGATACATGTCAAAGTTGCCTGTCACCGCGCCGGTGGTATGGGAACACTTGCCGATGTGCAAGTGATAAAAAGTTTATCAGCGATACATGTCAAAGTTGCCCGTCACCGCGCCGGTGGTATGGGAACACTTGCCGATGTGCAAGTGGTCAAAAGTTTATCAGCAATACATGTCAAAGTTGCCCGTCACCGCGCCAGTGGTATGGGAACACTTGCCGATGTGCAAGTGGTCAAAAGTTTATCAGCAATACATGTCAAAGTTGCCCTTTCCCCCGCCGGTGGTCTGGAAATAGTTGCGAATGTTCAGGAGGGTGGGGGTGGAAGTGGAACGGGTCCAGTTGTGTTTATAATCCATGTCAGCCCGGCTATATTTGGGGTGGGGGGGAAGACGGTTGTCTGCCGGAGGATCGTGGCGAGGGCGGGGGTGAGACTCCCGAAAATATTTGAGTAAAGTATGAGCAAATCAGGTTTTAGTCTTATTGAGTTACTGGTCGCTTTGGGCATATTGTCCATATTGACCAGTATCGCGACTGTCTCATACCGCGGGCACGATTTGGATATGACAAAAAAAGACTTAAAAAATTCAGGAATGATTTTTGCCGGAAAAATTAAAAACTGTGTTGATAATTTTGGAGGGTGGGAAGTTTCCGGTGTTAAGTATTGTGACACTTTGGCAAAAATTAAATACACCTGTCCGAAAGACGCGGATTGCGGTTCTAATTTAATTTTAAGCACAGACAAAACCGGTGTTTGCTTAAATATTAAACAAACAGTATCAGGCAAAAAACTTCAGGTGGTCACTATAGTTGAAAAGTCAAACATGTCGAATTATACGCAGTATTGTGGGGAACCGAAAAAAAGCTTTGAGCCTGTGTTACCGGTGTCTTGCACAATGCCGATGCAATATCACTTTTCCCAAGTGGATAATTTGCCGGTTGTGGAAGATGACGGCCAGACTCCCAAAAAAGACGATGATGGCGATACTTTATATTATGTTAAGTTAATAAAAGACTGCACGAATTGGAAATAAAAGCTTTATGTTCTTTTTCTTAATAACTTCTTTTTGACACTCACACACCTTGTAAAGAAGGTAACCATAGAGGCTGAAAGCCAAACCTAAGTCCACACCCGGCGGATCATAAAAAAACAATCAAGTTTTATCCTGACCATTTTTTAATTTATTGATTTCTTCCTCAGAAAGACCGGTGATTTCTGAAATAAAGCTTAAATCAGCTGATTTCTTCAGCATATTTAAAATAAGCTCTTTTTGGCCTTCTTGCCTGCCTTTTTCCATACCCGCGGACATGCCTTTTTCCAAGCCTTCCTTCTTGCCTGCCAGTCGGCCTTTTCTCATACCCACTGACATACCCTCTTCCCGGGCTTCATCCAACGATGATTGCAGTAATGGTGTCATAATACGCTCCCCCTTTCTAACAGTTTGAATTTCCAGTTCCTGTATTATATTCCATGTAAAGCTTTGATCATATCTCCTCACATAATCCACCGCAAGCATAATCAAAGCCTCCCGCTCTTTTTGGCTGAGGCCCCGGCTTATTGTAAAAAGCTCTCTTAACTTCTTCTCGTTTAAGTTCCATATATTTTTTAAAATATACAAAATAGGGCGCGTTGTCAAGCCCTTGGCCTGACAATCTATGTCCAAAGCCTGAATATTCAAGACCCTTGGGCGAAAATTCAGCACATTATCTTTAAAATGCTTCTTGAGTATACCCTGAAAATTGTTCAAAAAGCCGTGAAAATCAACCGGCCCCTTCCATGTTTTGTTTGGACTTTGGTTGATAAAGACCGGGAGCACAGGGTCCCGGACATCCCGATAAATACCTGTCTGATAGATTAAAAACTTTCTTAACAGCTCCGGGTCTTTTTGGCTTTTGTGCTCCATTAAGAACAAGACCTTGGCGGGCTTTCGGGAGTCTTTAAGAAGGGCTGAGACTAAAAGGTCCATCCGTTTTTCGCTTGCTGACTTGTCAATAAAAGTTGTGGCTTCTGTTTTAAGGGTGTTCCAGTCAAAAAGAGCCATTTCTTTTTTGGAGAGCACAAGTTTTAAGATGTCCACGCAGTGCCGGGGTTTAGAATAAACCTCTTTAAACAAATGATCGTGCAAAAACTTTTTGCCTTTTTTCATAAGTTTTTTCTCCTGTTTTGGTGGTTTGAGCGGAAAGTCCGCCTCTGTAACTTTCTCATGCAAAAACCGTGCCAAAATTGCGGGATTCTGATTTTTTTATGGATTTTTACGCATAGAATAAAAAGAAAAAACTGCTGTATTTTTAATAACTTAAGCTTACCGGCCGGGGCTTTAAAATATTTTTTTATTTTTTTTAATTCAGCATGTTAAACAGGAGGCGTGGCGTCAGATTAAAGGTCATAGAATTTGATGCTTTACTAATTAGTCGGGCGTGAAAAAGGCCGGCTTGAGTAGTTCTGTATGCTTTAGCCTTAAGCTTGTTCGAGACGGAATACGATTTAACTCTCACCGCTTAAGGCTAAAGCATACAGACAAATAACAAGGGTTTATCACGGGGGACTAATTAGTAGTCCGTGAAAAATCCTTGTTATTTAGTGGAGCGTGAAAAAGTCTGGATTCAATAGCTGGCATAAGAAAAACCCCGGCTTGTTCGAGACGGAGTACGATTTAACTCTCACCGCCGGGGTTTTTCTTATGCCACAAAGAACAGGTGTTTTTCACGGACGACTATTTAGTTATTTTTGTCCAAAGTCCGCACCGTTTCGTGACGGAATACGATTTAACACTCACGGCACGGACTTTGGACAAAAATGCTTAAGGGGGCATTTTTTCACAAACCATTAAGTAGTCCTCCATAAAAAAAACCTTCATTTTGTCCTGTTAGTCGATCTGTCAGGCAAAGGCTATGCGGTGAGAGTTAAATCGTATTCCGTCTCGAACAAGCATAGCCTTTGCCTGACGGAAACCTAATAGGTCAGAGGTTTTTCACGCCCGACTAATTACTTGCCCGTGATAAACCCTTACTCTTTAGCTGTTTTTGCCCAAAGTCCGCACCGTTTCGGGACGGAGTACCTTGGACCCTCACGGCACGGACTTTGGACAAAAATGCTTAAGGGGTACTTTTTCACGGGCTACTAATTAGTCCCTTGTGAAAAAGCCGGTGGCTACGCTCATCCACAAAGTCTTACGATGGGGCTTTTGCTCAAACACGGAATATAAAACCCCGGTGACTGAAAAGCCCACAGCTTCACCGGCGGACGCCCTTTAAGCTTTCCTCATCTTTGGCCACAGCTCGATTTGTGTTTAGTCACTTATTTAATACTTAATATGAGAATTAAGAAACAAAAGCGTGTAAATTTTACACTCTACACAAAAAAACTTGACAAATCTTAACAGGATTGCGAGTTTGTGATTTATTGCAAAGTGTCCTTGACCTCCTTTTCAGAAGGTAGCCTAAAAATGGGGGTCAAGAACACTTTAACGAGATAAGGAGAATACTTATGAAAACGATTAACATTTTATTGACCGGGCTTTGTTTGTTCTTTTTTAGCGCAGTCCACGGGTATCAGCTTGATCAGGCCATAGTTGAGCTTTTGCAGAGTTTGCAGAGGGCTGGTGTTGACTCTACGGTGCACGCAGAGGAGAAGGCAGAGGAGGAGGCAGAGGAGGAGATTGTATACTTAAAGAAGAAGCGGTATATTCAAAAGCTTTTTAAAAAATGTGTTAAAACAGAGTATCCCAACGGGTTTATGAGAGAAGAATGTCCCGATGGGCTTATTAAAACAGAATATCCCGACGGTCGTATTAAAATAGAGCATCCCGACAGTCGTATTGAAACAGAGCATCCCGACGGTCGTATTGGAATACAGTATCCCAACAAGCTTGTTGCAACAAGGTATCCCGACGGTCGTATTGAAATAAAGTATCCCGACGGTCGTTTTGAAACATTGTTGCCTGACAAATAAAATAAAGTTTTTCCGGGAGGTATTAAAAAATGAAAAAATCAGGTATCCTTATATTGTTTATTGCTTATTGTCACTGTTCTTTTTCAGAAGAAATTTTTTTTGTGTTGGAAGCAGATCTTCCTCAAGGAAGTGAGGTCATTGCTACAACACCACTTTATGACGGCGCTGTTATGCATTATTATCAGGGCGCTTTAAAAGAGTATGGAGACTGTATTAAAATTGATCGTCAGCCTGTACAATTTACTTTTAAAAGGCCTAAAACTGAAGAAGAGCTTAAAGAATCGCACAGCCTTCTGTCGGATATGTATGAGGAGCGAAAACAAATAAAAAAAGATGTGGAATATTATAAAGCCATGAGATATACTCCATGGGACTGGATTGTGTGGACGATGACATCATCAGAAGATGGTGGTGCATTATCAACAAGCGCAAGCAGAACAAGACGGGGTATATTAAGAAAACGTTTTAAATTACAAGAAGAGCTTTCCGATCTCGATTTCAAGATAATAAGAGAACGCACAAATAAATATAAATCCTTTTTAATAAGACCTTGTGAGGATTGCTATGAAGCTCAAGATGGTATATATCAAGCTTCAGATGATATTCATGCTATTTCGTTTTACGAAGATAGTGACGACTTGCATATACTTCCCCATAATGAAGGTGACAAAATAGATTTGTCACAGTGTAAAGATTTAGAAAAAATACTAACAAGTACAATACAGTATCTTGACGGCAATGGAAAACTAAGATTAAGATCTATGCCTTAGAAAGTTTTTTTGTGAATTTTTGAGCGAGCTTAATAAGCCTGATTAAAGTTTAGAAAAATTGGTCTCCTGAAAGGCCCATGCGGGCGCGGATAATTCTTATCACCTCTCCCGCTGTTTCCTCTAAAGCTCTGTCTGTGACATTGATCACGGGCCATCTGCGTTTTTCAAAAATTTCTCTTGAATAGTTCATCTCTTTTAGAATATGCGCTCTGTCTGCGTATTCCCGATTAAAATTCCAGCCGAATTTTTTTCCTGACTTCGACACAACATTATGAGTTAAAAAATATTTTGAGGTTTTTTTAGACCAGCCGGGTTGTTTTTGTTTGGTTTTGAGTGGTAAAATCAGTAAAAATTAAAGTTGTGTTCCCGACCCCGACCTTTACTTCCTCGATCTCTTCTGGAACAGTAAAAACATGTTTATCAAGGTCACTGAAAAAATCTCAAGCAAAAACCGAAAAATTAAATCTTTCCGGATTATGGAATCGGTACGCAAAGGCTCAAAAACCATTCATAAAACAGTGCGCTTTGTGGGATCCTCCACGAACCCGGATATCATCAAGTCTTTGGAACAGATATCTCATAATCTGATCGTAAAGCTCAGCAATGACCGACAGCCCGCTCTTTCCGGCATGGCCAAAGTCATCTACAGCAAAGAATCTCAGTACATAAACAAAAAACCAAAACAACAGAAGAAAAAACAAAAGCCTGTTTCTATCTTCTCCCTTAAAAAGCCACAGGAAACAGCACGCATCCAGCACGGCATTAAAGGAGTATGCGGGGCTGTCTATGAACAGTTAGGCTTTCATACCCTCATACAAGACACCAACAAAGATCAACAATGGAACAACATCTTAAAATACTGTGTCCTTGCCAGAGTGGCCCACCCGGATTCCAAAAGAAAAACAGTAGACACTTTGGCAGAGGATTTTAACGAGACTGTTCCTTTGGAAAAAATGTATCGCATGATGGACAGGCTTTATCCACGCATAGAAAAAGCAAAAGACATGGTGGCCAAAAACACCCTGAGCCTGTTTAACCAAGAAGTGGATATTCTTTTCTTTGATGTCACCACCCTTTACTTTGAAAGCTTTGAAGAAGACGATACAAGACAGTTCGGCTTCAGCAAAGATAAGAAGTTCAACGAAACACAAGTGGTCTTAGCCCTTATCACCAACCAAGAAGGTCATCCCCTAAGCTATGAGCTGTTTCCCGGAAGCACGAGCGAAGGCTCCACCCTTATTGCCACAGTTCAGAGATTAAAACAAAGATTTACAGTCAAAAACGCCGTATTGGTGGCCGACAGAGCCATGTTTAATGAGCAAAACCTTACACTCATGGAGGAAGAGGGGATTCAATATGTGGTGTCCGCCAAGTTAAAGTCCCTGCCCAAAAGCAAGAAAGATGAGATTTTAGACAAAAACTTAAAATCTTCCACTGTCTCAGAAGACCCACACAGGGTAAAGATAAAAGAGCTTGAGTATAAACAAAGAAGACTCATTATAAGCCACTCAGAAAAAAGAGCCAAAAAGGATGAGGCGGACAGACTAAGACTCATTAAAAGACTGATGAAAAAAGTAAAGAACAAGCAAATCCCCATAAAAAGCCTTATCCCCAATCATGGCACCAAAAAATACATCACAGTTCAAAAAACCAAAGCCACACTCAATGAACAAAAAATAGCTGAAGACAGCCGTTGGGACGGCCTACATGGACTTATTACCAACATGAAAGATAAGCCCCCCCAAGAACTCCTCACCCGATACAGACAGCTCTGGAAGATAGAAGAGGCTTTTCGTGTGTGCAAACACACTCTTAAGATGAGACCCATTTACCACTGGAAGAGGAAAAGAATCGAGGCTCATATTGCTATATGCTTCTTGGCTTACTCGCTTTCTTACACTATGAAACACAGAATGGAGCAAAGAGGACTGAACTTCAGTATCCGAAAGATGAGAGAGATTTTAAAAAGAGATCAATACAGTATTATAGAGGATGCAAATAAAAATCTCTATCGTATGCCCTCTAAATCCACAGAACCGATACAGGCCATATACGAGGCTTTGGGGCTTAAAAGAACTTCTCAATTTATTCCTTTTTCCTAAGCCCTGTTAAACTCCCTTCTTAAATGTTCTTACAAGATGTGTGGCCCCAAGAATTTATAAGTTATTGATATCACTCACTTAATGCCTTGCGTTGTGTCGAAGTCAGGAGCGAAGGGGCTACAACCATTGTGTTCCCCATCCCCATGAATCTGCTGGAGGCCTTTAAAAAAAGCCAAAACCCTGATAATTAGAGTCGGGCGTGAAAAAGGCCGGCTTTCATAGTTGGCATAAGCAAAACCCCGCCTTGTTCGAGACGGAGTACCTTGGACTCTCACCGGCGGGGTTTTGCTTATGCCACAAAGAACAAGGGTTTTTCACGGGCGACTAATTAGTCGTCCGTAAAAAACCTCTTTAAATTATGTCTCAAAAGCAAAGCCAAGCGAAGAGGGTCCAAGTGTAAAACTGGAAGTCGCCTGTGCGACTTCCAGCCCGAATGAGCTTGGACTTTGCTTTTGAGACCAGCAGTTTAGTAGCCTTTTTCACGCCCCACTAATTAGTCGTCCGTAAAAAACCTCAGCTCCCCCCTTGGGGGGATTTTCTTTGTGAGAATCACGATCGAAGATAAGAGCCGCGTCGAAACAGCTCCCCCCTTGGGGGGATTTTCTTTGTGAGAATCACGATCGAAGATAAGAGCCGCGTCGAAACAGCTCCCCCCTTGGGGGGTGGGGCGATCGACGGGACTTGAACCCGCGACAGCCAGATCCACAATCTGGAGCTCTACCTGACTGAGCTACGACCGCCATATAACATATACATTCTATAAATTAAGCGCTAAAAAATCAAGAATTTCCCGCTGAAAGGGCAGGCTTTATTATTTATTTTCCCCGATAAAAAATATATACTTGCAGACAAGCGGTTAGTGGCTTGTTTTATGAACCATTAAACAGCAGGGTATTTTTATGATTAAAAAATCCAAATTGTACAAAATTCTTTTATTATCTTTCGTTTGTTACAGCATACCAGCCACAGCTCTAACTCCTTTTGCAGACAGTGGCAAACTGCTTCGCCCGGGAAAAAACGAATTTTCCGCTCACACCCAAATTATTTCTCAAAAAGAAGAAGGGACGGATTTTAATTTCTTTATGCAAATGGACGAAAGTTTTTTAAAACGAAGAGATCTCAACATCAGATATTTTGCGGGTATAGGCGAATCAGGTTTTTTAACAGGTTCTTTTTTAAAGTGGGTTCCGTTTCCCGATTACCAATACCAACCGGCCATAGGGGGGGGCATCGGCCTGTCTTATAATTTACTGAACACGCGCACACACTATTTCAGCCTGCACCTGCGCCCGCTTATCAGCAAAGAGTTTGGAACAGCGGTGGGCAAGTTTATTCCTTATCTGGCTTTCCCGGGCAGTATCAGAATCGAGAACTTCTCCAAGGTTCAGTTTCCTTTAAGAATCAGTATGGGCATACGGGGAGAACTTTTTTTTATTCACTTTCACAAGTTTGAATGCAATATTGAGTTTAGCACAGACTTAAGAAAGACCACAGCATCTTATTTTGCTATTGGAGTCATCACTAATTTTATGTAGTAGGGCATGAAAAAGGCTGGTTTTCATAGTTGGTATAAGCAAAAATCCCGCCTTGTTCGGGCTGAACCTCACCGGCGGGTTTTTGCTTATACCACAAATAACAAGGGGTTTTTCACGCTCTACTATGTAATATACTTCACGAGTATATAATTGTCGGACCGTAGCGCAGCCCGGTAGCGCGCCACCTTGGGGTGGTGGAAGTCGCTGGTTCAAATCCAGTCGGTCCGACCATCCCCCCCTCAAGGGAGGGAGCTATAAAATATTTAATGCGTTGCAATAATATTGACTATAGTAGCTATTATCTGATAACTGTATTATATTATTCTATATTAGTAAAATTATATTATGAACCAAACAAAAAAACACTTGCCAATAATAGCAAAAAATATTCGGAAATACAGAAATAAAAAGGGAATCTCTCAAGATAAACTGTCCAAGCTGGCTGAAGTATCATTTAATACAATTACAAAAATTGAAGCAGGTGATACACCTAATCCTACTATTGAAACAGTGAAAAAAATTGCTACCTCTTTAGAAATCACTATTGATAATTTAATGGAATAAAACCATGTTAAAACAAAAACATATCTGGCAAAATCTTTTTGAAAAAAAAGAAAAAGTAAATCTGTCAGAATATCTAAAAGTTTATCAAAAAAGAATACAACAAGAAAGTGAGAAGCTTTTTGTCTCAGAGTTTTTGTATCCTATATTTGGAAAACACAATATTAAATATGTTATACCTCAATATCCCTTCATTGATTCAGAAGGCAGAAACAGGAGAATAGATTTTGCAGTTATAAAAGACGGCAAAAAGTTAGCTCTTGAAGTCAATGGTGAATTTTACCATGCGGAAGGCATCATTCCTAATGAAAGGTTTGATGATAATTTATCTCGCCAGAATGAGATTTTAAATGCCGGTTATCAGCTACTTCGTTTTTCATATAACCAACTTCAATCGCCTGTTTGGAGAAAACAGGTTTTTGAAAACATTAGAAGAGCAGTACAAAAAAAATTTCCTGAATTAATTTCTGACACTATTATTGAACCAAATTATCTGCAAAAAGAAGTATTAAAAAATCTCGACCTATATAGGGCTAAAGGCTGGAAAAAAGGCATTGTCGTTTTACCTACTGGAACCGGAAAGACTTACTTATCCGCATTTGACACTTTAAAAACAACCGGAAAAATTTTATTTATTGTTCACCGATTGGATATTCTAGATCAGTCAAAAACAGTATTTGAAAAAATATATCCAAAAGAAAAATTAGGTTTATTGACAGGACATGTCCAAGAAAATTTAAGAAAATCCAAAGTATTATTTGCCTCCAAAGATTCATTAAAAAACGCTGTTCTTTCAGGTATTTTCAAACCAGATGAGTTTTCATATATTATTGTTGATGAAGTGCATCATGGCCAAGCATCTTCATATAAGTTGATACTGGATTACTTTGATCCTTCTTTTTTCATGTTAGGTTTAACAGCCACACCTGACAGAATGGATCGTAAAGATATTTTTGAAATATTTGATTATAATAAAGTTTTTGAGTATTCATTGATCGAAGCTATAGAAAACGGGTTCTTAGTGCCTTTCGATTATTATGGTTTAAAAGATAATATAAATTATTCAAACATTCGCCATAAAGGAGTAAAATATAATGTCCGGGACTTGGATCGCCATTTAATTATAGAAAAAAGGAATAAGCGGATATTTGAAGAATACTTGGAAAAGGGAAAAGGAAATAAGGCTATAGGGTTTTGTTGCTCAATTAAGCATGCTGAAAGAATGGCTGAGTTTTTCAATCTTCAAGATATTCCTTCTGTAGCAATTACATCTTTAACGAATCAGAGATCTAACCTGATTGATAAATTCAAAAAAAATGAAGTGGCAGTCGCTTTTACAGTGGATATTTTTAATGAAGGGATGGATTTTCCGAATGTGCAAGTTTTAATGTTTCTGAGACCCACAGAATCCAAAACAATTTTTATGCAACAACTTGGCAGAGGATTACGCCTCTGTGGTGGAAAATCAAGTGTTGTAGTTTTGGATTTTATCAGCAACTACAAAAAAGCTAATAGGATAAGAAAATATATTTCAGAAGATTCAAAAGAGATTAGAAATCCTAAAAACAAAAGAATTGAAAAAATTGAATACAAGTATTCTCCAAAATGTAATGTGTATTTTGATAGTGAAGTGGAACAAATTCTCGATACACAAGACAGGAAGGAAAGAGAAATAACGAAAGAGGACTTGATCGGAGCCTATTATGATTTGTCTGAGTCTCTACAAAGGAAGCCAACACAAGAAGATATAAATCAACACGGAGAATTTAAAATTTCAAAATATCTTTCGGTATTTAAGTCATGGGTGAAGTTTCTTAGAGAAATTGGCGAGTTTACTGAAGCAAGTTACCACTTTCCACAAGGACTCCATTTAGGACATTTACTATATATCGTAAAAGTGATTAATTCCGGTCAGTTTAAAAAAAGTCATCTCAATGAGAAATTTGTAAAATTAAGAGGAAATTTTGATCCCGGAAGACTTGGAACTTTTCAAAGACAAACCAAATATAAATTACAAGGGTTAATGGAACTGGGGTTATTAGTTGATGATAGAATCTTAGAAAAAGACGAAAAACTTGAATTGAAATTAACCCCACAAGGGCTTATTTTTTACAACCTCTTAAAACCTGTTATAGAAAACATTAACCTGTCTTTTAAAAAGAAACAGCAAAATATCCCTTCATGGGATATGAATATACCAGCGACTGATTTTAATTTGTCCTTTAGTAGATTCATCTTAAAACATAAGAATAAAAAAGATAAAATCAGGGCTATATTTCTGGAAATGCATGCAATTAGACTCATGCTCAATTACCTTTACAGAGTAGAAAGAAAGAAAATTATATCTAAAGCTGATATTTATAAAGGTTTTTTTAATTCTCAAGAAGTCGCGAGATATTGTGACCAGAATGGTATTGAAATTGCTACAGAAGAAGGTGCTAAGCACCGTTGTCCTTTTTTGCTCAATGTATTAGAAGGAATAGGTGTTTTAGACAATAGAAGAAATGAGGTGGAATTGAAAACATTTTTAATTTCACCAACACTCTTAATTTCTCAACATAAGGAACCGGACACATTATTAAAAGTGCGCTTTAAAGCAGTCAAAAAGTATTATTTGAAAAATGTAATTGATCTTCCAGAAAATGAACTCTCTATATTAAAAGAACTGTTTGGCAAAAATTTTCTTACATCAAAATATTTTTTAAATAAAATGGAGTTTAACAATGCTTAATAGATCACATCATAATTCAGGACACCGAACAATGAATTTTATCAATAAATATGGTAAAAAGCACAGTTCTTTTGTTAAAAGTGAGTTACCAAAACAAACCAGACATATACTATATATTGAAGATGCTGTAAGTTTTCTGAAAAAGATTCCGGATTCATCAGTGCAACTGATACTTATTGATCCTCCATATAATCTTGAATTGAGTGTATGGGATAAATTTGATAATTACTTGGACTGGGCTAAACAATGGCTGAATGAGATTTATAGAATTTTAAATACTTCAGGAAATTGTGTTATCTTCGGAGGCTTTCAATACCAAGATTTAAAAAAAGGTGACTTATTGGAAATTTTACACTATACAAGACATAATACTCCTTTACGATTTGTGAATTTGATAGTTTGGTATTATAAGAACGGAATGTCTGCTCATCGGTTTTTTGCCAACAGGTATGAAGAAATTATTTGGCTCTCAAAAACAAAGCAATATCACTTTGATCTTGACTCTGTCAGGGTTCCTTATGATTTTGAAGCAAAACAAACAGCTTTAAGAGATAAAAGATTAAATCCAAATAATATTGAAAAAGGGAAAAACCCTACTAATGTATGGGAAATTCCAAGACTAAATGCAAATTCAAAAGAAAGAGTAGGACATCCAACACAAAAACCACTGGCAATAATAAGAAGATTTGTAAAATCGCTTTCCTACCCCAATTCTCTGGTTTTGGATTTTTTCTCCGGCTCTGGAACAACTGGAAGAGTATGTATTGAGGAGGGAAGAAACAGTATTCTGGTGGATAATGATCCAAAAGCCAAAAAATACTTGGATAAACATATTCAAAATATTGGAAAAATCGGATTGCCTTGTGATTTTAAAATATTAGACAATATACACATAAAAGATTTTTTTAGTAAATTAGAAAAAGATAACTCTATAGAAATTTTATAAAAAGATTTAATAGTATGGAAAAACAATTAATAAAATTAAATTTTTTACCATTGGTGAATAGTTCTTTTGATTTTACAATTTTTTCTAAAATCTATGAAGATCCAAAGCCTGAAGATCTTTACAGAGCAAAACTCCCCAAAAAGAATGACAAAGATACTGGGAAAGATTATTTGATTAATTTTACAAAATTTAAAGAAGGGAAAGAACAGATAATAAGTTCTCATTTAAACCAGATTATTACAACTAAATTTATTTTTTATAATATTGAAAAAATTTGTAAAGAATTTTTTTCAGATAAGATATTGCCACCTAAAAACAAATTTGACAAAAAAATTTACTTTATATTAAAAGAACATTCTGAAGGATATGAAACAATTTGGATTCGACCATATTACCTTAAAAATGAAAAGCAATTTGGACTCTTAGTTGATTTTCACTTTAGATGTCACAAAAATAATTCTTTTAATAAAAAAATTCAAAACTTAAGTTTAAGTCTGGATAAAAACTTTCGTAGCAACAAAAATTTTTACATTGATAAATATAAAAAGGTTGAATACTTTTTATCTAAATATTTTGATAAACTTTTAGAACACTTACCACATCAATTAAAGCTATCTAAAAACTTTGAGATACTTGATCCAAACCTTTTAAATGTAAAAAAATATGTATTTGCCAATAGAAACACTTATAATTCTCAGTTTATAGGGATCCAAAAATTTGGCCCATGTGCATCACCAAATAGCCCTCTGCATATTCCAATATTATATGAAAAACAGATGATATATTTTGCAAAAGAACTAAAAGAAAGTTTGGAAGGAAAAAGTTTTCCTACATTTAGGAGCTTTAAAGAGGTATTTAAAATACAAGAAAAAATATATATGAACCAATCTGATTCACTGAACAAAGATAATACATCTTTTATAGAATTAGTTAACAGAATAAAAAAGTTTAAAAACTCTAATAACTCTGTTGTTCCAATAATGATTTTAGAATCCAATGAAGATCAAAGATATTTTGATTTAAAACATTTTATGTTAAAAAATAACTTGCCGTTTCAAGTAGTAACTAAAAAATTAATTGCAAATAAAACATCACTTAAATGGTCAATTTCAAATATAGCTCTACAAATTTTTTCTAAATCTGGAGGAATCCCTTGGAAAGTTACTCCATCTAATGAGAATTGTTTTATTTTTGGATTAGGGCAAGCTCATCATCGTAAAGAAAAAAAAATTATTAAATATTTTAGTTACTTAGTTTGTACTGATTCTTCAGGAATATATAAAAAAGTTGATGTGCTTGGAATGTCAAACACTGAAGGTGATTATCTTGATCAACTTAAAGATAACATTATAAAAATTGTAAAACGAACTAAAGAGAAGAGTATAAAAAAAATAGTTTTTCATGTACCATTTAGAATTAAAAAAAATGAATTAAATAAAATTTATGAAGGGCTTAAATCCATTAAAGAAACAAATGATTTAGATTTAATCGTCATTCGTGTAAATGAAAAAAATGATTTTTTTGGCTATGCAAACAATAATTCTTTAGTGCCATTGGAAAGCTCATTTTTATCACTTTCAAATACAGAATATCTAATTTGGTTTGAAGGGATGCAATTCCACAATAAAAATATATTAAAAATGATACCAGGCCCTATTTTTATTGAATTTCTTTGGACTAATCGTGATCTTTTACCTTCAGAAAAGAAAAATTGTTTACAAGACTTATTAAATTTGTCAGGCACTAATTGGAGAGGGTTTAACTCAAAAAATGTACCAATTTCAATTTATTATTGCAAAAAAATATCAGAATTTTTAGCAAATTTTCAAAAAGAGGTACATAATATTGATAATATTCCTGAACCGTGGTTTCTATAAATTTAGAGGATAATACATGTTTCGTGATGATGATATAGTTTTTCTTCTTGGCGCTGGTTGTAGTGTAGAAGCTGGCATTCCAAGCACTATACAGATGATTAACGATATAGAAGGCAACAAGATTCAATCAGAAGAAAACTGGAAAAAATATAAAAATTTGTATAATCTTACTAAATCTTCAATTTTTTATTCCCGTGGGATCCAAGGTATTTATAATCCTTCTTTAAATATCGAAGAAGTAGTAAATATTTTAAATGAATTGATAAAACAAGATGAAATTCTACTATTGCCGTTTATTGGCACTTGGAGCCCTAAATTAACTGCCATTGCTGGAGATAATTTTAGTAATATTCAAGATTTTAGAGATATGATAGTTGAGCAATTAAAACATTGGATCAATTTAAAATCATATAATAAATCAAAGTATTATGAAGGATTTTTTGATTTTCAACAAAAACTTGGATTTCCATTAAGGATATTTTCTTTAAATTATGATCTTTGTTTGGAAAGAACTGCACAAGAAAAACCTTTTATTGAAAGAGGTTTTGATCCAGATAAACGCTCTTGGCATTGGAGTAGATTTGATACTAATCCAAATGAAGCAAAAATATTTCTCTATAAACTTCATGGTTCAATTGATTGGGAAAGAGATAAAACTCATGGAAATGTATTAAAAGAAGTTGATGGAAATTTTAATAACCCTGAGTTGATTTTCGGAACAAACTATAAATTACAATATATTGATCCATATCTTTTTTACACTTATGAATTTCGTAAATGGAGCCTTGAATGTAAATATATTATCGTAATTGGATATGGATTTAATGATGAACATATTAATGGAATTTTAAAACAAGCCTTAGAAAACAATCCTAAAAGAATTATTCTTGTAGCATCTAAAGATAACTCAAAAGATGATATTTTAAAGAAACTTAAATTAACAAATCCAAATAATCAAATTATAGTCCCTCCAAAAACACAAAGTGCGAAAGATTTTTTAGATAAATTATCTCCAGAAAATCTGTCATCAATGTTAGGTATATCAAAAAATAAAGATGAGGGATTTGAAGCATTTAAAGGAAACAAAAATAATAATTCATAAATAAAGTTACTATTCTGAACTGGAGCGGTTTAATAAAGTAAAAAAGGTGTTCTTTGTTGTTCCCATAGTTTTTCGTCGGGGGAAAGTTTGGTTTCCAAGTCAGCAGAAACGCTGTTTTTATCTTCAACCCAGCTTCTTAAAAAATCATCCCCCGACAAAATATCAATGGGCTTTTTTTCATATTCGTACTCATAAGGGGGGGGCTTTATCCAGTTAAAATCCGGGTGTACGGCTTTAAGGCATTTAAAAAACAAACAAACAAGGCGGTAAGGGGAAAAGTAAAAAGGCTTTGTGACATAAATCCGAAGGGCAGAGCAGGTTTGGTTTTGAAATTTGTCAAACACCGGCTGAAAAAATATCTGTCTTAAAATACAGCCTTTAAGGTAATGGGGGGCTTTTTGGTTCATCAGTTTTAACACAGCCTTTGTGTTCATGCCGGGAAAGCCAAAAGCTTTTAACGGGAATACTGTTCCGCGCGCTTCAGAGATATTTGTTCCTTCCAACAAAACAGTTCCGCTGTAGCAAAGGGCGCACTCTTCGTCCACCATGTTGGGGCTGGGGAGCGCCCAAGCAAGACCCACCGGCCAGGCCCTTTGTGCGGGCTGATAGTTTGTCATTTTTACTGTCTCCATCTGAAGGTTAAGTTTTTTTAAGGAACAGTAATAATATGCCGCTTCCGCCAAAGTCAGCCCGTGGCGCATGGGAAGGGGGCCTGCCCCCACAAAACTAAAAAACTTTTTGTTTAGAAGGGAGCCTTCTATCTTACGGCCCGCAGGGTTGGGGCGGTCCAAAATCCAAACTTCTTTGCCCGCGCGGGCTGAGTCTTCTAAAGCGTAAAACAAAGTGGTTAAGTAAGTGTAAACACGGCAACCCACATCCTGAAGATCCACAATCAGCACATCAAAAAAAGACAATATTTCCTGTGTGAGCCTTCTGGTTTTACTGGAATACAAACTGAATATGGGCAGGCTGTCCGCGTTTTCATCTTCTGTCACAATCATATTGGCCTGCCGGTCGCCCTTAAACCCGTGTTGCGGGCCGATTACACAGCTGATTTTTAAAGGCGTGTGAGACTTAATCAAGTTAAGGGAGCTTTGCATACTTTGATCCACAGAGGCCGGGTGTCCCAAGAAAGCCACACGGCGCTTTGTGAGCCTGCCTTCCCATTTTTTTTGCTTGATAAAAACCTCAATACCCAACTCAAACATAGTACACCCTTACAGCCGGAAAAATCCAAATTAACGATTCTTTTAAATTCCATCGCCGGCAGATTACACTGTTATTATGAAAAAGCAATAAAAAATAAGATATTTTGAAGTACACCCCGCTTGATTCCCGGCTTTCACGAGGCTGAAAAGCCCTGAAAGTCGCAAAGAAACTGAAAGTCGCCTGTTGCAACTTTCAGGGCTTTCAAGGCTTTTAGTTTCTCTTTGCGGGAACATTAAGTAGTCGCCTGTGAAAAACCCTATATTTAAGGTCCTGTATGCACAGTCTTAAGCTTGTTCGGGACGGAATACCTTGGACCCTCACCGCTTAAGACTGTGCATACAGACAAACAACAAGAGCTTTTTCACGGGCTACTAATTAGTAGCTAGTGAAAAAGGTTATTAAACTGCTGGTCTGCAAGCAAAGTCCAAGCTTGTTCAGGCTGAAAGCCCTACGGATAGGGCTTTCAGTTTTACACTTGGACCCTCACCGCTTGGCTTTGTTTGCAGACATAATTTAAAGGGGTTTTTCACGGGGGACTAATTAGTCATGCGTGTAAAAATTTCATCCTTTTTGCTAAATTTGTCTGGTTTATGTAAATTTTTAGGCTGATTTTGAGTCTTACATTGTAATTTATCTCATTTTCCTTTAAATAAGTAAGTCTGTTTGACTGTGAGGAAATTAGAGTGTTTATCAAATTTGTTTTATATTGTTACGATAGAATGCTTGTAGAGGCTTGCGGGCTTGCAGAAAGAAACATTTTTTTGAAACGGCCCACTTTTACAAAACTCCCCACGCAAAGCTGGTTTTTTCTGTTTTTCTTTGTTCTGTTGTTGAGTGCGGGTTGCAGTAGATCTAAAGACGAACCATCAACAACACCAAGAGGGGATACAGCAAAACCGAAAAATACAACAGCAAAACCGGAAGAAATAACACCGGCAGATATAACTGCAAAACCGGAAAAAACAAAACCGGCAGATACTACTGCAAAATTCGAAGATACAAAAAAGCCACTTGAGCTTTGCTCCAGTCCGAAAAGCCTTAAGCAGGCGGTATTGCAAGAGCTGAAAAACCTTGCGCAAAAAAGTAAAGCTGAATCAGCAGGTTCATCCGCTCAAGCTGATTCACCTGCGCAGGCGGACGCGCCCGCTATAGATTGCAACTCTGTAACTACAGAGGACCTTGCAAAAATCCAAAACTTAAAAATTACAAATATAAGATCAAAGGAGGCTCAATCAGAAAAATACGATATATCACTAAGCAATTTACAAAGCTTGGACCTTTCAGATAACAAAGAAATGGCGATTTTGCCGAATTTTGTTTACTCTCTTACAAGTTTAAAAAAATTAAATATTTCCAACACCGGCATAAGCAACCTAAGTGGTGATATATGTAGGTTAGAAAATCTGGAGGAGCTTAAAGCCTCCCACAACAGCTACGAAGGTCAGGAAGCGCCGATAGCCATTTTTTGTTTAAACAATTTAAAAGTATTGGATTTGTCGCACAGCAGGCTCCGCTATATTGACGAATACATTTTTTATCTTGAGAACTTGGAGCGCCTTTATCTTCAAGGAAACGAGCTGATGACTTTGCCGGTTGTATTTGCGGTTATGTCTCAAATTTTAGTGTTGGATGTGCGGGATAATATTTTTGAGCACACCCCGGCTAATTTTCTTTATGATTGCTCAAAGACGGCAAAAGATTCTGAAGAAAGACAGGAATGTCAAAAAAATATAAAAAGAAAGGCAGGTTGTGAGTATTGGCATAAATTCCCCTTTGAAAGAGGACAGTCTTTTAGGGATAGATTCAGCCAAATGACAGGGGAGCCGCATAAAACCAGAAGAGAATGTGTGGAGTGCAACAGCTGTTACAGATTTTGGATAGATCACTATGTTTCTTACGGAGCTGTGGATGACCCAAGACCTGTTTTACAGGATGAATTGGCCTTTAAACCCGGGGCGGAAAGAGAGGCTTACTTGGATCGAAAGCGGAAATATCTTTTAGATCTCACTATTAACGGCAAAACCATGAGGGAGTGGCGTTTGGCTTTGGATGAGTTGTATAAACTGCAACCCAGAGATCAGTTTTTGCCCCCATCACATGTATGGTGCGAATATGAGAGCAAAGGTCTTGGAGGCCGAAATGGTTGGATGAGCACCGCTTATCATCTCTTTCTCCCCAGAAATACAGAGTATTTGCCACAAGGGGGCGCAGTACACCCGGAAAGGCACTTTCTTGATTCGTACGATCAACCGAAAAAATGTAAGCCTATTGACTATACTGTTCCTATTCCCGCTTCGTACGAAGGGCCTTGGTCAAAGAATCTGTCGGTTGTGGAGGATGTGATAAAAGCCACTCATCCGTATATTAAAAGCTGTAAGGATTGGCCCTCTTCCTTTTGTCCTGATGAGAGAAGAAAAATGTATGAGTAACCATATAAGGAACAAATAAATGATGTTTTATAAAATAAAAAAAGAAGGTAAAAGATTTTTCAAAGCCTTGCTCACAGCGCTTATTGCAATGCAAATGTGCCTTATGCCCTGTTACCCTTATCCCTCTATGGCACAAACTGCCGGTGGAGAACACAGCAATGCTCCGGTTCCTCCTTCATTGGCAGGGGAAAATGAAGATCCCATTCGGCAAGTTGTAAAGGTTCTTGAAGAGCAAATGAAAAACAATCCTTCAGAGATGGCCAAGGCAGCGGAGCTTATGAGCTTTATAGAAGCCGTTGAAAAAGGAACAGAAGAAGAATACATCAGAAACAATCCTCAGATCGTCAAAGAAAGAGATTATTATCTTTTATCGAATCAAAGGGCGGAATCCGTCGAATATCATTTTAATCCGAACACAAAACAGTTTATTGCTCAGGGGACTCGTCCTGTCACTATGAATGATTACACAAACCAAGCCCTTGAAACGGCTGTTAAGGAGGTAAGAGTTCATTACAGGTCCGGGGAGCTGGTGTTTGAGGGCATTGTGGCGAATCAAGTAATTGTGCGTCAGTATATTCCGAACATGGATATTATCGCTTACAGGCACGATAAAGAACTGCTTGTAATTTTAGACAAAAACAAAGGACTGTTGTTGATGGATATGTTTTTGGTCAAATCCTATATCGGAATGTCCCCCTTGCCTGTTGTGCCTGTTAAGGAAGTGAATCCGGTGTTGGAGAGGATGAAAAAAACAGCTCCCCTTTCCGAATGGACAAAAGACAGCCTGTCATTAGAGTTTATTCATCGCGCCGGCCCGCCTTTTAAAGTGGATACCATGCCGAAACATCTGGAAGAAACGGAGCGGAAGTTGAACGGCCACTCTCTTTTTACCGCCGGGGATTTTGTAATCACTTATACAGACGAGGCGGGTAAAAAACATCTGCTGAAATTTATCACACGGGCGGAATTAACGGGATGGCTTAATATCTCTTATGAAATAATAGATATTATGACCAAAATAATAGCCCCTCACTTGATGAAAAAACCTGATTTTGAGCGGTTTTCCCAAGAGCTTCAAGATGCAAAACAAAAAGATCCTGTTTCTGAACTGGATCATATTTTGAGTGCTCTTTTTAACAAGAAAGCTCTTCACAAGATGACTCAAATTGCAGAGGGCTTGAGAATACGAACAGAGCAATTACAAGATCAAGATAAGCAGGAAAAAGATGTCATGCTGTTTAACGAGTGGAGTGATTATTTTAATACAATAAGCTTACGGCTGAAAAAGATCCATAATCGTATCGGTCAGGATCTGGAAAGACGAAAAAATTTGCGAAGTGAGCAAAACGACGCAGTCATGAAAAGAAGAGATGAAAGATTGGCCAAAAAACTGGCAACGGGACTTTCGGTTTACGACAGAAAAGAGCGCAAAGAGCATGGAAGGCCGCTTATGGAAAAATTGATAGAGCAATATCGAAATCCACAGCGCCACATCACCACAGGAGACATGCTGAACACGCGTGAAATAAATATGCTGTACAACACAGAAAAGCGGGAAAGTATCTTATCAGACACACCTGAGAGAAAAAGCGCACGGGCAAAGGCTTTAAGAATTATGGCGGATATCATAGGCAAAAAAACAGTGGATTGGAGCAAAAAACATCTGTTCACTACTGCTGTTGGAGTATCGGGTGTCGCAGGCGCAGGAAGTGCCGCCTTTCTTTATCCTGAAGTTTTTGTCACACTCACAGACTTTATTTTTAGAATTTTTCATAATTTCAGTCACTATGACGGGGGCACATCTTTTAGATTCTCCTCCGCCCCTCATTTGCTTGTTATGTTAGGTCTTTTACCGGGTTTTGTGCTTTTAACATCCTACATATCTATACCTTTCGCCCAGCTTGTTAAAAATTATATACTGCCCATGAATTTTCATATTCCCGGCATGAACAAAGTATTTCATCCAAAAGGTGTGATGGAGGATTTTCTTAAAAAGTGGGAAAATACAACCACTCTGCAAAGGATTGTAGGATTTGGAATGCGGTTGGTGGCTTATGGCATTTACCCTTTTTGGAACTACATGGCTCAAGCTGTGGGGCAACCTCATTTTTTTCCCGCTTGGCAAAAAGGCCTTAAAGCTCGTCAAATTATTCATCCGGATTCGGATATAGGAAAGTTGGCAGACATTAAAAAGCCCACCCGATTGGGAAGCCAGGGCCCTATACCGCAGTTTAGAAAAAACGGAAAAGGATTCCAAACACAGGTTAAACTGCAAAACGCGGCGATGGCCAAAGAGGTGCAAATAAAGAGTATCGCCTGGCTTATGGCCACTTTGGCTGTGGCGGAAAAAACAGGCATGACTCATCAGGAAATTTTACTTTACGCTATGTCTTCGGCTAATATTAAAGATCTGGAAAAAGTACAAAATGAAATGACTTTGCGTATGGAAGCGCTTTGGGTCCAGAACAATTTAATAAAAGAGATTCGCAAACTGAATAATATAAATATCCAAAAAACATTAAGGGAGCTGGATCCAAAAATGGTAATGGATTATTATAAAGAGGCGGAGAAGCTGACTCAATCAGCGCGCGCTCACTCTTATTTTAGAAAAAAAGTGCGAAACACCCTTAATGGTGGATGGAACTGGCTTTCTTTTTTAAAACACAACATCATAAATAAACAGACTGTTGCCGGTTTTAACCAAAAACAGCATGAACTGCTGAAAACAGTGCCGGGGGGTTTTATCACAGACAGAACCACCAAAGAAGTTGCGATAGACCATGCGTGGATTTCCCTTGTTCCTTTTGTCTTCACAGAACGATCTGAGATCTTTAATAAAAACTTAAATCAAACTCTTATGAATGCGAACAATACTTTTTGGTCAGGAGGTCCGCATTTATCTGAAATATTGCTGAACCTTCATGTGCATTTTTTCTTGGCCGGAAGTGGCAGAACTATGACTTTCTTGAAAAAACAAGCGGTTATAGAAGATCTAAGAAGAGCACAAGATTCTGTTTATGAGCCAATGGAGAATCGAGCTAACCCTATAAAAAACCCGGATGGTGAACTCACCTACATTCAGCAACAGTTGGCGTATGTCGCAAGTGGGGGCAAACCGGGTAATATGGGCGGGATAATGGCCAGAACTTTTGTACAAGGAAGACTTAGACTGGTCCAGCTTAGTTTTGCAAGTTTCATATTTTACAGAATGATAGCAACAGAACAAAGTCTCCATGATATGTTTATGGGATTTTTGCTTTTTTACCTGGCCGCTCATTGGATATTTAACTGGCCTTGGGATTATCTGGCCGGTGGAGACAACATGCGCAGAACAAAGCTGGCGGAAAATCAACAAAAAATGGAAAGTATAACACTTAAGTTATCCAAACTGACCAGAGGGGTGTACGAGAGCGACCAAGAAGCCCGATCAGTGTATGAAACAGTTTTGAAAGACATTGCTGAACTCTACGGCTTTAAAGGCTCAGAGGAAAAGCAATTATTGCGGGATCTTCCTGTAGGAAGACACTACAGTAAATTCTTTTTAAGGAAAACTCTTTCGAACAGCGGTCTTAAAATAGTGGATCCAAAATTATTTTCTTACTTAAAATCCGCCGATCATAGAGCTTCTTCGCTTAGTTGGCCTGTTTCGGAAAACACAAATGAAATAGAGAAAATAAAATCTGTCGCCGGGCGCCTAACAGCCTTATTGCAACAGCTGGCGGAAAATCAAAATCATAACGAGAATTTGAAAAACCGTTTTTCCAAGGTGGCTGAAGGAAAATACTCACCCTCCAAGATGCTTGCTGAATATAAAAAAGCCTTAAAGGAAATATTCACAATATACGCTTTTGAGCAATCAGAAAACAAAAGGTTGAGACTGAGCAGAATTTTTTTAAGAAAACAAATTTTGAACAGCCTTCGGCAGGTTAATCCTGAACTTTGGTCTTATTTGAACAATTTTGACAAAAATCCCAAAGTGGAATGGCATTTTCCTGAAGATATAAGACAGATCAAACAAAGCGCCGGGGAATTGGCAAAACTGTACTCCCGGTTTTATGAAAACCGGGAGGAAACAAAAGAGTTGGAAACCCGTTTTTCCAAGGTGGCTAAAGGAGATTACGGGGACAATAAGGACCTTATAAGTGAGTATCAACAAGCTTTGGAAAAATTGATCAGCTTATATGCTCTGGAAGATTCAGAAAGAAAAGTGTCGCGCACAGCGCTGGCACGAAACACACTGTTTTCCTTTTCAGATAAACAAAAGCGAAAACAATTTTTGAACAGCGGGATTAAAGAAGTTAACCCTGAACTTTGGTCTTACTTAAATAACTTTGACAGAAATTCATTATTTCAGTGGGACGAAGAGAAAATAAAAACAGAAGAAATAAAGAAAACCGCCGGGAAACTGCTGACATTCTTTTTGTCAGCTCCTCCATTGACAAATCAAAAAAACCAACTCTCAGATGTCTATTTCACTATTATCATGGCGGGGATACTGACTAATATACTATATGTGATGCTTTCTGTTTGGACTTTTTCCGGGGATCATTTGACTTGGAGGAATATAGGTATGTGGTTTGTTATTAACACTTTAGGTTATATTTTTCTTTATCTCGCTTGGAAGAAAGGGATTAAACAACATCGTGCCGATATAAAAGCATGGAAAGTTTATTTACAAAAAAAACAGGTGGAATGGAATAATTGGAAGCGTGCTTTTATAGATTTAAAAGCGCCGGAGCAAAGATGGACTGATTATTTCCATGATCGGTTTTTAGATCTTAACAAATCCGTAAGCAATGTTTGCCGAAGAGCTTTCAGGCAATAATCTTTTTGACAATCAACAAAGCTTGATTTTTTTTGCACGGCTTTTTTTGCTTCCCGCACTTTCATCTTCTGTCACAATCATATTGGCCTGCCAGTCGCCCTTAAACCTCAATACCCAACTCAAACATAGTGGTATTTCCACACTGTTATTTCCACACTGTTATTTGTGAAAAGGCAATAAAAAATCAGATATTTTGAAGTATCCCCGGTCATGTGTGTAAAAATTTCATGCTTTTTGCTAAATTTGCCTGATTTATGTAAATTTTCAGGCTGATTTTTAGTCTTACATTGCTATTTTCCTTTAAATAAGTAAGAGTAAGCAATAACCATGAAGGAACAAATGAATGATGTTTTATAAAACAAACAAAGAAGGTAAAAGATTTTTTAGAGCCTTGCTCACAACGCTTATTGCAGTGCAAATGTGCCTTATGCCCTGTTACCCTTATCCCTCTATGGCGCAAACCTCCAGTGGAGAAAACAGCAATGCTCCGGTTTCTCCTTCAATGGCAGGGGAAACAGTGCCGGGGAGTTTTATCACAGAAAGAACCATCAAAGAAATTGCAAAGGATCATACGGTTGTTGTTCCTTTGAAAACAGTGCCGGGGAGTTTTGTCACAGAAAGAACCATCACCGAAATTGCAAAGGATCATGCGGTTGTTGTTCCTTTGAAAAAAGTGCCGGAGAGTTTTATCAAAGAAAGAATCACCAAAGAAATTGCAAAGGATCATGCGTTTAATGTTTGCCGAAGAGCTTTCAGGCAATAATCCTTTTTTGACAATCAACAAAGCTTGATTTTTTTTGCACGGCTTTTTTTGCTTTGTTTATCCATAAAACTTTTAAGTTTTTCAGCAAGGGCCGGTTTGGAAAGAGCCAGTATTTTTACCGCCAGCAGGCCCGCGTTGTAAGCGCCGTCCACCGCAACAGCGGCCACCGGCGCGCCTTTCGGCATTTGAGCTATGGAAAGAAGGGAATCCAGCCCTTTTAGCTTTTTTGTCATTACAGGCACACCGATAACCGGCAGGCGGGTGAGGGAGGCTGTCATGCCGGGAAGGTGAGCAGATCCCCCCGCCCCGGCGATAATCACCTTTATTCCTCTTTTTTCGCAAGCGAGGGCGTATTTTTGCATCAGTTTAGGTGTCCTGTGGGCCGACACCACCTTTGCCTCAAAGGGAACACCAAAATCCTTTAAAACAGAAACAGCCTCTTGCATAACCGGTAAGTCTGAGTCACTCCCCATAATCACCCCCACCACCGGCCTCTTAAACTTATCTTTTTTCATTCCCCACCTCTCATTTAAAAAAAACAATCTTTTATGGGCAAGTATCCTTAGTCAAAAGATGTTGATGTTTTGCATTCTGATAAATACTGCCACCCAAAATATTTTTAAAATCATTATGCAGATTTTTGTCTTTTGTGCATAAAACTTTTACTTGATCGGCTTTTGCCAAACCTAATATGTGAATATCATTTGATTTGAATTTATTATTTCCCCTTAAACCAGTTATTATTTGCTCAACTTGTTTTTTAGGAATAAGGCGCGCTTTTCCGGATTGATAATATTTTTCCAAAATTGTTTTTTGATTTTGAGTCAATTCTTTTTGAAATAACTTATGATCGGAATAAACCAGTTTTCCATTTTGCTTGTCCAGCCATTTATGAACAGGTTGCATGGTTTTTTTTTTGTTAAAAAAATCCGGCCACATATTGATATCCAGTATCATACACATGGCTTAATCCTTAAAACCCAATAGGCGATCGGTCTCTTTGATAAAAAACTTTCTGTATTTTGTTGGCGCGCCAATAAGATTGCCATGTTTGTCAATAGATATATTGTGTGCTTTTACTCTGTCTTTTACAGGCTCTAAATACACTATGGAAACCTGATCAGGGGCAATCTTCCCTTTACGAATTTCAATCCTTGTTCTGTCCAACATATAATCACTGTGAGTCTCTATTAAAAAAGAATTATTTATTTTTGTGCTTTTAACAAACAATGAAGCAAGCTCCGCTTGAGCCTCTGGATGCAAATGAACTTCCGGCTGTTGCAACAAAAACCGAGTCCCTCTTTTTGACGGATGTCTTGCTTGAATATCAGAATCAAAAAGGCGGACTAAAAGCGGGAGAATTTGACTCAAACCATAGCCGGTGTCTATGATATTGGATACAAACCCTCTCACCTTAAACTGCAACTGAAAAGGATCTCCTTTAGTCTTTCCTCCTAACCTCCTGACTTTAATATCAGAAAACAAATCAGAAGCTTTTCCAAAATTAATTAAATTTTTATGGAGCTTTTTCCAATCCCTTGTTTTTCCTCTCAAGTTAGAAAGAAGAACAGGGATTTCGCTACCCTCCGGGCTGGGGGATTCTTTAATCGGGTCGTATGTTCTTTGTGGTTTAGAGCGAATAGGAGCCGAGTCGAATATACTCTCTGCGAATAATTTTCTTGTACAGGAGTGCAAATACTCTAATGCTTTATTACCAATATCCTGCCTGCTTCTGTTGATTCGAGGAATGTAAGGAGGCTCTAGTATAGGCCAAGCCGGAGAAATATCATCGTTATTATTATCCAAAGAAACATAATGTTCACTTTTTCTAATTACTTTATTACTTTTATTATCTTTTATAGTACAAAGGATGTCCTCCCCTTTTTTTCTACAGAAAAATGAAATATTTTTAAAACCGGCACTCACTGTCTTTATGACAGGTTCCGCACTCGCCTTCTTTTTTTTAAAAGAAAAATTATATTTAATATCATTATTGTGACTGATACCAATTTCAAAGGTTTGTATGTTTTTTTTTTCTCCTCCTGCTTTTGATCTTCTGGCAATATCTATAAAAGACCCCATAAAGTAAGGCTCCTTATTAAAATCAGGATGACGAAAACGGAATCCCTTTTGTGAAATGTGCTTATAAATTGTAGAGAAACAACTCATAACAGTTGTTTTTCCTGTACTGTTTGCCCCTACTAAGAAAGTCAAAGGGCGAATATCAAAATGCTGTTCTCCTGAAAAGCATCTAAGATCTTTTATTGTTAATTTGAAGTTTCTGTTTTGACGGGCCATTATATTTCTCCTGTTTTTTACATCAGATCAGGACTATTTTTATGATAATTTGAATTATAACATAAATTTTAGTTTCACCATACCCGCAAAAATCGAGCCAAGTTTATGACGCTTAGCACAATAACCCCTTTGAGTGCGGAACTGCATACAACCCGCAGTATTTCAAGCTATTTCTTCAAAATCTCTTCAACAATTTTATGTACCATACCACCAGTGGAATCCTGAGAGATTTTGAAATGCCAATTTTTCTTTAAGCTTTCGGAGACGGCTTTGGTCCAGTTTTGCATAAAATCCCATTTTTGAATATCCCGGTTTTTTTTAATCCCCTTTACTTCTAAAATTAAATGATCTCCGTTTGAGAGCCTTACAATAAAATCAGGAGTGTATTTTCTCATCTTTCCTTTTTCATCAATATACTCAATCACAAAGCCAAGATGATCATTTTTAACCCATGCTTGAACTTCTTTATTTTTGTCCAGCTCTCTGGCATGAGTGTATTCCCAAGAGCTATTATCTGTCACACATTGATTGATATGGGTTTTTTTGAAAATCGCCGTCTTCTTTTTTGTCCACCATTCACCCACCTCTTTTGTTGAAGAAAACTTGGAATCCTTGTCATATATGACCGAAAGCTCCTCCACAGAATCTTTTTGTATCAAGCTGAAAACTTTATTTACAATCTCATTCATTTTCATCATTATAACCAAGTCTTTTCTCTCTTTTTCATAGCTTGGTTTTACTTTAAATTTTGAAGAATTTATAAACTGTTCCACCAGTTGAAAAATCATTCTGACGGCATGATGTTTCAAAATTCCTTTTTTCCATTCAGGGTTGAGTTTGTCATAAACCTGAATTGTCACTCTTAAAATTAAAGTTTGCATGCGATCCGGTTCATACTCTTTTTCAAAAAATTCTTGAAGACTTGTTAATTCTACATTTTCATAACTTGGTTTTCCATCAATAACAGGAGCCAACTCCGCAAGCCTTGGAATGCTCGAAACATCCACTGTATAGGCAGGCATGCCGGAAAAGTCAATTTTCAATTCCGGCTTTAACTGATAGTCAATCCTTTCCACATTTGGCCAAGTGATTTCATATTGAGACCTTTCCGGTTCAGGGAAAATACAATTTCTTGGTTCTTCCTCCGGCTTTCCTGTATCTTGCCCTTCTTGAGGCAGGTAAGCAAAAGGCACTCCCAGAACATTCACATACTCCGGCTCAAACATACCCTCTTCGTTTAATTCATACGACATTCGCCTTAAGCCTCTGCCTATTGTCTGCTCACAAAGCAACTGACTGGAGAAAGCTCTTAAGCCCATAATATGGGTGACAGTCCGGCAATTCCAGCCTTCAGAGAGCATTTGAACAGCAATAATATGATGTATAAATTGCCCGCCGGATCCAATTTTTCCCACGGCGGAAAGCCTGTCTCGCATATCTTCATCATCTTCCATGTTGGAATAAACTTTAAGCATTTTCTCTGTTCCTTTAAAAAGCTTGGCAACGGGAATGTCATTTTCTTTCAATCCATGTTCCACTCTGTCTGCTGTTTCCTTTCTATTCACAACGGAAATCATCACAGGCGGAACAAACTCCTTTTGATTTTTGTAATGCTCTTTCCATATCTCATATTTTTTGCTCCAGCTGTGGGAAAGGTGAGTATAAGCCGCCTTAACCACATCCGGCAGGGATTCCATCCCGCCGGCTTTTCTGTTTAAATCAGGCTGAACCTCCTCATTTTCGTAAATATGATAAAGTTTTGATTTTAACCTTTTAGTGTCGACTGAGGCATCATCCCCGACAGCGAATTTCGGGGTTTTAACAATACCGGCTTCAATAGCGTCTGTCAGTCCAAAGTCGCTTACGATCCATTCAAAAAGATTTCTTTCATCGGCGGTTTTCCCTGTGGGCGCGTAAGGGGTGGCTGAAAAATCAAACACTTGTCGGATACCGACTGTCCGGTTTAAGCGATCCAGCCCCTCAATCCATTTTGTGGCCATTTCCAACTCGTTTTTTGTAATATCGTCTGTCTTTTTTATTTTCCATTCCGCCCGCTTGCGCCAAGCATGATGAGCTTCATCATTTAAGACAATGATATTTTTTGAATTGGCGACATCCTCCAAAACTTCCCTTGTGTAAGCTGTGTCACTTTTCATTCCTCTTTTATCCGGCCCTTTTCTCTTACTGATTTGCTCTTCCGTCTCCCATTGGAGCTGTTGCCAGTTTTTTATAATAACTTTCCCTTGCCGAAGCTTGTCCCGCCATTCATTGGGAACAATTTTATACTCTTTGTAGTAGTTATTTCCTGAGAACATATCCAAGACTTTTAACCTGTCTCTTACTGTTAAATTCGGAGTGACAATAAAAATATTTTTTGAAAATCTTGCGTCTTTTGGATAGGTGACTTTGTTAATGATCTGCCAAGCAATGGTCATGGCCATAACAACTGTTTTGCCTGTGCCCGTGGCCATTTTACAGCAAAGCCTGTCTAATTTTTCATCTTTAGGTATTTCAAGTCCTTGTTTGAAAATGTCTCCAGCTTCCATAAGAAAAATAAGGGTTTCAATGGCTTCCAACTGACAGAAGAAAAAGTCGTACTTTCGGCCTGAAGTTTCCTTTTTTTCATTCCAAAATTCCAAGAGCCTGTGAGTGACCCCGGTCACACCTGAATAATTATCCTTTTTCCATTCCCGCATTTTTCTTCTTATATCACTTACAAGAGGAATTTCCTTAACCAATCCAAACTCATCGTAAGATTTGGCTTTCCCGCCGGAAATAATATAACTTGCGGGCCTTCGGCCCTGTTTAAGCTCAAACTCTTTAATGGTTTTATTAAACTTCCAGTGCCTGTCCGGCTCCCTGAAAGGGGAATTGATAATCAGCTTTTTTATTGGTTTAGGCATATTTAATCTCCACCACTATATTATTTTTCTAATATGATATATGATCTTATCGAAAAATGACATTCCTCTAAATTTACAAAGAGAATTTACATCACCCGGATTTTTTTTGTATTTACTGTATTTATTATATTTTTCTGATATTCCATCACAATTTGAGTGCTTCATAGCCAATGAAACCTCATTATGTTCTCTCAAAGAATCGTAGAGTTTAGATCGTATTTCCAAATCTTTACTGGGCTCAGAAATAAATCCTAAAGACATAAAACCACCCTGTTCATGTTTTGACCATGATCTTTTCGCAAAAGGCATATTATTCAGATAGCTTTTTATTTCTGCTCGTAAATACTCCTGCTCTATTTCAAGATGATAACATATATGACAATAAACTGATTGCTCTCCTTGATAGACTTCTTCAATAAAACCTTTGTTTGTATACACGATAATTAAAAATCCTAATATGGTATATTTAAGAATATCATAAAATATATTTTCTTTAAATTTTTCTGTGAACCCTTTTTTAAAAACCTTCAACATTTTATAAAAAAATTTAATTAGCTGACTTATAAAATATATTCCGTATTTGTAAAGAACCTGAAAGCCGGTTTTCATAAGTTTAACTAACCAAAAAAAACTATTTTTCACTTAAAGCGCCTTTCTTAATTTGCTGACCGCTAATCCAAAGGTTTTATGACGAGGCTTTCGATACCACGATCGTCAATGATTTTAACAGCTATTTTTTTATATTTTTCGGGTTTAAAAGGGATAGATTCTGTTCCTTTAAATTTTTCTATCAGATCTTCGTTAACCTCTGTTTTTAAAGCCTTTTTCAGTTTTGACCAGCCATCTTTACTTCCTGAAAGAGGAAAGAAAACCTGCCGGGGATAAAGAGATCTCCCGTCGTAATCGGTGTCCAGCATCCATAAGGCAATTTTATCCTGACCGGCTTTTTTGATGGTGTTCGTTTTTGTGTCGTAATAGTCAAAGCCTTGAAGACTGACAGTGTATTTGCCTTTATGTTCCCCTTTAGTGATTTTCTTTATCGAAACATCCGGTTGTCCTACAAGCCAAAAACTTTCACCCTTGGTTTTTTTCTTTAGATCTTTTGTAAAAAGATCGCTGTTCATTTGAACTTTTAATACTTTTGTCCATTTCAGATCCAATTCATCCATATCTTTTCCCGCTTCCGGGTCAAACTGAAAAGCACAAAAAATCACAATATCCGGCCGAAAGGGCTTAGCCTCTTTTAAAGCTTCTTCCACCTGCCTTTGTTCCAAAGGAGCATACTCAGAACCAAAACAGATGATTGCTCTTTTTCCATCTGCTTTTGTTTCCCCTTCGGCAAAAATATATTTTGTGTCGCTCATTATTTCCAACCTTGAAAATTCAAGGTTTTTAGAAAGACCTTTTTTGCCTTTAATACCCTGCTCTTTAAGAGCAAAAAGCCAATCCTGTTTTATGGGATTGTTTGATCCGTTTAAGATTTCCCCGGACAAAGTTTCCACTTTGACAGCAGGAACTGCCTCCACAGTAAAAGGGCCGGACACACGAAACTTACTTTTATCTATTAAAGGCTGATCGTAAAGGGTTTCTTTTTCTGTTTCTTTTTGATATGCAATAGATTTAGCGGAAATGTGAGGAATTTCTTTATAGTTAAAACCTTCGTTTACACCTTTCACTTTGTCTTTTAGTTCATAGTAATCAAAATGAGTTGTCATCAGCCTTTGTTTGGCAAGGGCAATCGTCACCCTTGAGGTGTCGCAAGTGATCCAGCGACGCCCCCATTTCTCCGCCACATAAGCCGTTGTGCCACTTCCGCAAGTAGGATCTAAAACCAAATCACCCGGTTTTGTGGTCATCAACATGCATCTCTGTATCACTTCTGGGTTAGTTTGCACGATATAAATTTTATTTCTGGCACCTGTGGTATCTTCCCAAGGAGCTATCATTTCCATGACTGGAAAATCTTTTTTAAATGAAATGAAGTTTATCAAATTTCCTTTTAATTGAAGTCTTTTTTTAACATCCAATATTTTTAAACCTTCTTCACTCACCGAATACCCTCTCTTAGGAGGTGCAATATTTCTGCCATCGAGAAAATAGGTAAACTTTCTACTTGGGTTATCTCCAATAGGTTCAAGTGATCTTAATCTATAAATTTCAGAGCCTTTAGGTATTGAAACTTTACCTTGAATTTGTTCCTTACTCATTTTTTGTCTTGATCCATTTTCTAACTCCAACCAGCACCAGTCATTATCAGGTTTCATATCTTTAGGAACATACAACTGATTATATCTAATCTGTTTTTTATTTTTACAATACCAAATCAGGAAATCAGACATTTGCTCCAATACATTTGACCCTAATGGCCATGTTTTTTTACGAAAAGGAATTAATGCGCAAAAATTCTTCCTCTCAAAAACTTCATCCATAAGGTTTCGAACCAAGTGGACATTTTTATCAGAGATTTGCACAAAGCAAGATCCACTGTCCGTCAAAAGCTCTTTTGCAAGAAGCAGTCTGTCCCTTAAATAAGAAAGATAAGAATGAATTTTCAGCTCCCAAGTATCACGAAAGGCTTTTATCATTTCCGGCTCCGCCGTTAAATCTTCGTCTTTTTTATCCTTCACATCCCTTTTGTTTGTAAAAGGCTGAAAATTGGATCCGTATTGAATTCCGTAAGGAGGATCAAAATAAAAACATTGAACCCGCCCTTTCATATTCTCTTTTTCCAAAAGAGAGTTCATCACCACAAGGGAGTCTCCGGCAATCAGGCGGTTACTCCAAAGTTTTTCATGTTTATAAAATTCAATCTCTTTTTCCAAAGGCTGTTTTTCTATAGAATCATGAAACAAAGACATTTGCCCATAATCCACGGAATTTCTGTTTCTGACAGTTTCAATAATACTTCGGGGATCTATTTTTTCATGGATATGTAAAGGGACAGTCGGAACTTCAAAGGACAGCCTTTCGGCCTTGCCCGCCCACTGAAGTTCTGGATCCAAGTGAGGATCGTATTTGTATTGCTTGGTTTTAACTTGTGGACTGTCGGTTTCAGAGGTGACAGTGCCCACTTGAGGGTTGTTTTTTCTCTTCCGGCTTTCGTGTTTATAAATTTCTATGCTTTTTTTCTTTTTTTTTGTCATGATATTTCAATTACCCTGCTTTGATTGTTGATGATTCAGATTCCATTTTTTTAATATATTTTTGCCCGATTTTTAAATCTTTTTTTGATATAGAATACTTTCTTTTTCTGATATCCTCCACATAAAGAGCTGATGATTTTTTAAACACCTGTAAATAATGAGGATTAAGAGCTTGTACATCAGTGTACCTTTCTCCTTCTTTTAAAATATATCCGAAAGGATCCTTTTTTTGATTTTTTTCTCTTACACTGTTAAACAAGTATACATTTTTTTTTTTATCATTATGAATATACATTGGATTTACAACCACTCTTCCGCTATTTTCCGCTATGATCATTAAAAAAAATCCGGTTTCAGATTGTCGGTCTGAAAATTGTTGTTTCATCATATCACTGTCTTTATGGAGAACTATAACTTTTACACCAATTTTAGGTTGCATCATGGTATAATTCAGATAAGCCACCACTGTTAAAAGAATGGAAGTGACAACCATACTTAAAGGATAAATATATTTCTGCAAAAAAGAAGGAAATATTATTTCCAATAATATCAAACCGGTAAAGGCAATAAAAACAGAAAGAATAATAAATAATCTCATTTGATTTGGTTTAAGCTTTAAAGATCCACTGTTTTGTGCATGTAGTTTTCCAGTTTGTTAATGGCTTCTCTTTTTTCACGGGCGGACACATCAGCACCTTCTTCTGTATACATTTTTTCAAACCTTTTTAATCTTTTCACAATATGATTTACCGTCGGGTTTTGTGCTCTTTGAATATGCCCGTAAGTAAAATTAACCTGGCCCCTAAGTTCCCAAGGGAGATCTCTGTATTTTAAGGATTTTGTCTTTTTTTGCATTGCTTAAAACCTCCTGTTGATAATGCTTGGTAGCCCGTGAAAAACCCTTGTTATTTGTCTGTATGCTTTAGCCTTAAGCGGTGAGGGTCCAAGGTATTCCGTCCCGAACAAGCTTAAGGCTAAAGCATACAGAATCACTCAACCCAGCTTTTTTCACGGGCCACTGCTTATTGTATAAAAAAACCTTTTTTAGGTATACATGCAAAAAGCGTGCCAAGTTTATGACGCTTAGCGAAAACAGTGCCGAAATGTGCACAAATACTAAAAATGCTGGATTCCCGCCTGCGCGGGAATGACGAGCTATGCGGGACTGAAAGTCGCACAGGCGACTTTCAGTTTCTCACGGAGGCGTAAATGACGAGCTATGCGGGACTGAAAGTTGCACAGGCGATTTTCAGTTTCTCACGGAGGCATAAATGACGAGCTATGCGGGACTGAAAGTCGCACAGGCGACTTTCAGTTTCCACGGAGGTGGAAATGACGAGCTATGGAAATGACGAAGAGCGGGCAGAAAGAACGAGCATGGCGAAAAAAGCGAGTATGGCGTAAATGACGAGCTATGGAAAGAGATTTAAAACTTAAGGGATTTTTTTTTAAATTCCAGTAAAGGGGCAAGGGCCTTGCCCGGCGTGCTGTCCAGCCGGTTTAAATGCCCCATTTTTCGGCCGGGGCGGGTTTCTGATTTGCCGTACCAATGCAATATCGTGCCCGGGGGCGGAAGCCAAGAGCCGGGGGCTTTTTCCCCAAGAAGGTTCAGCATGGCAAAACCACCTGAAAGCGTCACAGGCGGATGAATGTCCATGTTCAGCACGGCTTTAATATGCAGGGTAAATTGATCTTCACTAAGGGCGTTTAAAGAATAATGGCCGGAGTTGTGCACTCTGGGAGCCAGCTCATTCACCAGCAAAGCGCCGGTTTTTGTTTCAAACAGCTCAAAAGCCATTACGCCTTCATAGCTTATTTTATTCATTAAAGCTTTTAGTTTTTTTATCAAGCTGTTTTGATCTTTATGTCGAACAGGGCCTTTCAGCCAAACACAGCAGGCTTTTTCCTGACAGGTCTCCACCAAGGGAAGTTCGATAAATTTTCCTTTTCTGTTTCTTACAAGGATAAGAGCAAGCTCTTTTTTAAAAGCGATATATTCTTCAGCAATCAAGCGGGGGTTTTTGCCTATAAACTCCCGGGCTTTACTTTCCGCCTTATCTTCTTTTGCCGTCATAATGCAAACACCACCGCCGTCGTAACCTTGGTTTCGTTTTTTTAAAACCGCCCCATTCGGAAAAAGCCCCTTTAACTCCTGCGCCTTACGGTTTGATCGCATTTCAATAAAAGGCGCGGTGGGAATTTTATTTTGAACAAACAGTTTTTTTTGATTTAATCGATCCTGCAAAAGGTGCATCACTTTTGGTTTGGGGTGGACCGGGGTTTCGCTTTCCTCTGAGGCTCTTTGCAAAAGGGCCGGATCTAAAAACTCATTTTCAAACACCGCCAGATCCACTTTATTTAAAAAGTTTTTTAAATCCCTTCTGGAGTTAAGCTTTCCTTTTACAGTATAGGCCGTAACCTGACAGGCCGGATCATCCGCGCGCGGGCTTAGGATATAAGGCTTTATGCCCATTTTATGGCAGGCGAGCGCCAACATCCGGGCAAGCTGTCCCCCGCCTAAAATACCCAGTCTGATTTTTGAAAGTTTGTTTTTCATCAGAGCCTGTGAGTTTTACAGCTGTAAAAGAGGGTCCAGTTTTTTTTGCCTGTCTAAATCCATTAAGTCGGAGCACCCTCCTATCAGTTCGCCGTTGATAAAAATTTGAGGCACTGTCCTCATGCCGGTTTTGCTCATAAGGGCTTCGGTTTCCTCCGGTTTGCCATCCAATATAATTTCTTCGTAAGACGCGCCTTTTTTATCTAAAATCTCTTTAGCCATAACACAGGCGGGACAAGTGGTTTTGGAATAAATTTTTATTTTTGTGGTCATTAGGTGTCTCCTTTCTTAATTATACTGTTTATTTTTAAAACTTCAAGCTCCGTTTTTACTTAAGAGTGGTGATGGGAAACTCAATTTCCCCTGAAATATGCCTTTGAATACTGCGGGAGTGCTCAGGATCCCTGCCGACACCAAAATAAACAGCCTTGGGGGAGGTGGTTTTTTTCAAGGTCCTTAAACCCTCCAGCAGATTTCCGGGTAAAATTTTAACAGTTAAAATAATGTCTTTGTCCCGGTAAAAGGGGGCAATTTGTTGCGACACCACCCTTTGCAGAACCTCGTAAAATCCGTGATTGGAGGAGGACTCTTCCTCTTCCGCATAAAACAAAACCAGCTCAAAAGGCCCCGGATGTTTTTCAGAAACAAAGTTAAGTGTTTTGGATATAAGCCGGCGAAGCCTGTGCTCCCCCACACACAAAATATGCCGGGGCAGATCTTCAGGCAGTTCATCCACATTGTGTAAAAAACGCCCCAAACCCAAACGCAGATCTGTATGCGTCTCCAAGCGATCCTCCAATATGCCCCAACGGTAATAAGCCATAAGCAAAACTGTGACGGCCGTCAGAAGAGTCAGCATAAACAAAACATCAGATCCGGCATGAGTCACCAAAACAAGAATGGCAAAGCTTAAAATCAAGCAGGTAAGCAAAGGAGGAAGGGAGATCTGCACCCCGTTTTTAAATTGAATAACAGAGCGGGACAGGTATGCAGTTGGTGTGGATTTTCTAAAGCCTTTGTTTCTCATTAAAACAGCGCCAAGAGCAAAACTGACCATCACCCCCAAGAAAGCCACTTCATACACCTTGGCGGCAATATCCACCTCCCCGGCCACCAAAGAGGACATAGACATAACAATCACCATAAGGCTCAAACAGATAACAGGGTACCCCTCAAGCTGAGGGATAATATGAGACAGCCGTTTCAAGCAGATCTGCGGCAGATTTCCGTTTTTGGCCATAGTGGCGGCAAGACCTATAAAACCGATAAAAGCCGTGTTGGTGGCGGAAAACAAGGTCAAGGTGGCGTCTATCACGATAACAGTCAGCAAAAACCTTCCGCCTATTTTTTCCGACAGCCCGGAGAGCAGGTAATTGATATTTTGATCCACTTCATCCGGCGTGAGAATGGTCAGGCACATAAGGGAGATCACCGGCGCCGTTACAGAGACCAAAATAATAACCGCTTTGTAGAGCCTGCGGACAGTCAGTAAAGTGGGGTGCTCCAATGTTTCCACAATTTGCGCGGCGGACTCAAAGCCGGTGATGCCCAAAAAAGCGGCCGCACAGCCGTAAGCCAAAGTGGCCCATGTCAGGCTTCGGGGGTAGGCGGAAAAATCCCCGAACTTGGAAAAATCAATTTCCGAAAAATGAAACAAAATATAAACCAAACCCCACAAAGAAATTAAGATCAACAGTCCAAAATGCACTATGGAAACACCGGTTACGATTTTTGCCGGCTCCTTAATGCCCTTGATATTGAGCAGGCCGAACAAAACCACAGGAATAAAAGATATAAAAACCACCTGAGACTGGCTGAGTCCCCCTTCAAAAAGAGAGGACAGGTAAAAGCCGCCCGAAAGAGAGCTGACCGCCGCTGTCGCCAGATAAGAGACAAAAGTCAGCGCCCCGGCAAACACCGCCGCCCTCTTGCCCACACTTCTTAAAATCATGGAGTAAGCCCCGCCGTTATAAGGACTCATGGCCAGGCCCTCTTCATAAGTGCGCTTGAAAATCCACATGGCAAGGCAGGCCGTTAACACAAACAAGGGGGCAAAATAGCCGACAATGGGATACAAAATCCCCGTGCCGTAAAACACAGAAGTGCCGATATCCGCGCCCACAACACCCGCCGCGATCAACCAGTTTAATTCTGATTTGCTTGTTTTATCCGTTTCCAATGTGTTTTGGTCCTTTTTACTTTTTAGACATTTTTAATACGCGCATATATTCCTCTTTAGTGACAGGCATAACAGAAAGCCGCTGGCCTTTCCTCAACAAAAGCATTTTGGAAAGAGCTTTTTCCCGCCTTAATTCCTCAATCGGCAAAAGCCTGTCAAAAATGGATTTAAAAGCAAGCTCCACACAAAACCAGCGGGGCTTATCGCGCCTGCTTTCCGGGTCATAATATTTGGATTTAGGGTCAAAAGCCGTGGGGTCGGGCTGTGCCTCCTTTGAAACACGGGCCAGACCTGCAACACCCGGAGGTTTTGCGCTGGAATGATAAAACAAAACCTCGTCCCCGACCCGCATATCCTTCATCATAAAATTGCGGGCCTGATAATTTCTGACGCCGTCCCACAGGTCTTTTCCTGACTTTTTCAGGTCCTGAAGGGAGTATACACTTGGCTCGGACTTCATCAGCCAGTATTTTTTCGGCACAATATCCTCTTTTTTATGAATTTTTATACAACAAAAGGCCGGAAAACCCGGCTTTTTCAAATCAGGCAAGTGTAGGACATCTTGTCTTGAAGTCAAGAACTGTGTACTTTTACCGGTTAATGTATTATACTTTTTTTAAGGCCCTCTCCTGTGGGGTGGCCGGGCAAACTGTAACGAAGGGGGAGTAAAAATGATACAGGTTTCCGATTCTGCGGCCAGACAGGTCCGAACTTTAAAAGAAAGGGATAAGCTGACGGAGGGGGATTTTTTGCGGGTTTCCGTTAAAGAGGGTGGCTGTTCCGGGTTCTCCTATAAACTGGATTTCGACAAGAAAAAACAAGAAAGTGACAAAGTGTTTACATGCAACGGAGTGGAGCTTATTGTGGACTCCAAAAGCCTGCTTTATTTAATGGGTATGACCTTAAATTTCGACGGAGGCTTAAACGGAAAAGGCTTTACCTTTTCCAACCCCAACGCCTCCAAGACCTGTGGGTGCGGTTTTTCCTTTAATGTTTAAGCTGAGAACCTGATTTGAGGCTATTGCTTTCTTACCCGGCAATTTTGGATAGATTGTGACAAGGATGCACAGTTTTTTTTCACTACTTCTTTAACTGAGGATTCATCCTCTCCAGACCAGCTTATATATCCTTTTCCGCAACGGCAAATAACAACAACCGTGCCGTAAGGCGTATTATTATTTGCTGAGCTGTCTTTTTTTTTATTATTGGAGTTTGTTACAGCAGACGGCCTCGATGAACAGGCGGATAAAAGCAAAACAAAAAACCAACCGGCAAACAATAAGCGTTTCATTATGAAATCTATCTTGCCTCTTTACATTCTGCAGGACGAATAATCGCTTCCTCTATTTGCGGGTCGCGAATCAATGCGGAACAAGTTTGGCGCGCATTGCTTACAGCTCCCGCGCGATCTGATCCGAAGCCATACACATAATGAACAGCAAAACATGTATACACCCATTCACCGCTGTCGCTGTTTTCAGGGTTATTTAATAATTCTATATACAGGCTTGTATCTTCTTCTCCCGGTATGTTGGCCAGTTTGTCAGCGCATTTTATATCGGCTGTATTTCTGCCCGACTGTTCAGAAGAAAGACCGCCCGCTGTGACTGTGCCCGCTTTATGCAGACAGTCGCACCCCACTTGTGTCTGCTGATTTTCCTGTGCGAAACAGGAAAATCCAAAAATTAAAACAAAACCGGCTTTTATAATATTTTTCATTATAAGCTCCTTACTCTTAAGTGTTTACATAAAAGCTCAGAAAAGTCAGTTTTCACAAGTGACTAATCAGAGCTTTTCTTCAGCTTTTTGATTTCTTCCGCAGAAAGACCGGTGATTTCTGAAATAAAGCTTAAATCAGTTTTTTTCTTCAACATATTTAAGGCTACGGCCTGCATACCTTTTTCCATACCCGCGGACATGCCTTTTTCCAAGCCTTCCTTCTTGCCTGCCAGTCGGCCTTTTCTCATACCCTCTTCACGGGCTTCATCCAATGAAGATTGAAGTAATGGTGTCATAATACGCTCCCCCTTTCCAACGGTTTTACTTTCTATTTCCTGTATTATATTCCATGTAAAGCTTTGATCATATCTCCTCACATAATCCACCGCAAGCATAATCAAAGCCTCCCGCTCTTTTTGGCTAAGGCCCCGGCTTATTGTAAAAAGCTCTCTTAACTTCTTCTCGTTTAAGTTCCATATATTTTTTAAAATATACAAAATAGGGCGCGTTGTCAAGCCCTTGGTCTTATGTATGTCCAAAGCCTGAATATTCAAGACCCTTGGGCGAAAATTCAGCACATTTTCTTTAAAATGCTTCTTGAGTATACCCTGAAAATTGTTCAAAAAGCCGTGAAAATCAACCGGCCCTTTCCATTTTTTGTTTGGACTTTGGTTGATAAAGACCGGGAGCACAGGGTCTTTCACATCTTTATAAATACCTGCCTGATAGATTAAAAACTTTCTTAACAGCTCCGGGTCTTGTTGGCTTTTGTGCTCCATTAAGAACAAGACCTTGGCGGGCTTTCGGGAGTCTTTAAGAAGGGCTGAGACTAAAAGGTCCATCCGTTTTTCGCTTGCTGATTTGTCAATAAAAGTTGTGGCTTCTGTTTTAAGGGTGTTCCAGTCAAAAAGGGCCATTTCTTTTTTAGAGAGCACAAGTTTTAAGATGTCCACGCAGTGCCGGGGCTTAGAATAAACTTCTTTGAACAGATGATCGTGCAAAAACTTTTTGCCTTTTTTCATAAGTTCTTTCTCCTGTTTTGGTGGTTTGAGCGGAAAGTCCGCCTCTGTAACTTTCTCATGCAAAAACCGTGCCAAGTTTTGAAAAAATAAAGAAAAATCTGTAAAAACAGAGGTTTTGAGGGGTTTTGAGGGGTTTTGAGGCTGAAAAATATTTTTGATCTGGGAAATATTGCGGAGTGTATAAAACCAAAACTATGCCTTTTTATTTAAAAACCAGAGGATTTTGTGCTGTGGATGTTCGGTATCAGCAACATTTTTTTTAAGTCTTCGGCCTGTAAGGCCGATTAGATATGAAAAACCCTTGCTCTTTAGTCGGGCGTGAAAAAGTCTGGCTTGAGTAGTTCTGTATGCTTTAGCCTTAAGCTTGTTCGGGACGGAATACGATTTAACCCTCACCGCTTAAGGCTAAAGCATACAGACAAATAACAAGGGTTTTTCACAGGCTACTAATTAGTAGCCCGTGAAAAAGTACCCCTTAAGCATTTTTGTCCAAAGTCCGTGCCGTGAGGGTCCAAGGTACTCCGTCCCGAAACGGTGCGGACTTTGGGCAAAAACAGCTAAAGAGTAAGGGTTTATCACGGGCAAGTAATTAGTCTGTATACACAGGAGGAAAAGGAATGAAGATTTTAAAGAAACAAGATTTTATGACACAGTGCCCCCCCCCTCATTTTTTTTCTTGGAAATGAAAATGGCTGTCGTGTTTTATCTTCGCATCCCTAAAGCCTGCCGGTGGCTTTTCCGCTCTTGGTTTTTAAGCTTCAGCCGGGCCTTATTATCGCCTGATCGGTATATTGTTTCGTTTATCCTCCGGATTTTAAAGGGCTGTATTGACCTAAGAACATCCCGATTGTTCCTAAGCACCTTCTTGCTTGTGTTTTGTTTTTCTCCTTTGAAGTCTTACTCTCAAGACAAGTCCCCTAAGGCGGGGCTTAGCCCCAAGTACGAAAGCTGTAAGGGAACGGACCTTTCTCAGCTGGAAGACCCTTCTTCCAAAACAGAGGCGGACTTTTGTATAGGCTGTGCCTTTAACAAAGTTAAAAACTTTCTCGGAATAACAGACATTCAAAAAAGCCTAAGTCCCAAGGATATAGAACATGCCGGGGAATTTAGGCAAACACTTCAAAAAAGAGTGATAGGTCAGATTTCCGCCAGAATATTTCAGATGAAAAAGCTTAAAGCCTGTGTGGATTTTGACGGTAGGTGGTTTCCCGGATGGAACACTCTTAAAGCAGAAGACAAAACAGCCCTTAAACAGCAATGTCAGGAGCAGACAAGTGAGTTAAAGTCCGCTGTTAAAAGCAGGTGGTCTGATATGAGGGTGCATCTATCTTTGAGCGCGCCAAGATTAAGAGAAGATCGGGTAATAGCAGACCGAAAGACTTGGTTTAATTCCACTCCCTCTCATGGGATGTCTGAATTTGCTTCTTCGCTTACTCCATTAACGAAGGCGGAGAAAAAGGCGGCAGAGGAAAAATACATAGAGGCTTTGGCCGAGGCTGGAGCTAAACTGAACATAAGTATAGAGGTTATGACCAGGGCTGGAGCTAAACTGAACATGAGTCCTGAGGTGTTAAGACACAGGCTTTCAAACAAGCTTCCCTTAGAGCTTAGCGGTCAAGACATGAGAAGGCTTAAGTGGGAGGAGCAAAAATTCAGAAAAGAAAGCAGGAAGAAGTATCTTCAAAAGGTGGGTGAGCTTCCTATATTGGCTTATTTAAACAAAAGCCCCCCCACAGGCAAGGAATTGGCCAAAGCGATAGACAAAATGGAAACTCAGCTTCAAACCATGTTGGAGAAAGTTGAGGCAAAGGATGTGGATTTAGGACTTTTGCTTTCGTTTAATCCCTTGGTGGAGGAGCTATTGAAAGAAGATAAGCGGTATTGTTTGGTGGCGGAAGCGGGCCGGATAGAGGCGGAAGGTGATGATAGGTTTGAGAACTACGCTCTCTTGGGTGCGAGTTTGCTTTCAGCAGTGCCTTGTTTTGCGGGTGGTGTTGTGGGCAGGCTTTTTTGTTTTGGAGGTGAGTCTTTGGTGGGAGTTAAGGGTTATGAGTTGGCGAAAGAAGGAATGGAGGCGTCTTTGGGTCGTGTGTTAACGGGCAAGGATTATGAGAAGATTTCGAATTTGGAAGGAAGACAAAGGGAGCTTTTTTTAGAGAAATTGTTTTTGCCTCTTGCAGTTTGGGGAGGCGCCGGGCCACTGCTTAGATCAGTCAAGAGAACAATGACCGGCCCTAAACCAACAGCGGGAACAGATACAAAACCTGTCGCCATGCTTAGTCAAACAAAGGCACAAAAATACGCAAAAAGTTTGCCGGCCCATGAAAGAAAGGACTATGTATCCGCCCGACAAATAGAAGCATGGGCACAAGGGGGTCACAAGCCCTTTAAAGATAAAGGAATTCATTTTGTAGAAAGGACTTTCAAGAATCCAAACCAAGCAGACCACAAGTTTTCCGGTTCCCCCAGAACCATTATTCATAAAACCGCCCCTTCCGCAGAAAATCTAAGACTCCGCCGAAAATACAACCCAAGAATAGAGGCTTTTATATCATCCGATAACAAAGTGTATATATTGCGTAAATGGCAAAACCACAGTGGATTGGGCGAAAATATGCCACCTGAATTTTCAGTAATTGATGTGGATATGGAAGAAGTGTTTAAGAATATACCTGAAAGCATGCGCGAAAAATTTTCACCAAAAGTAACAGTATATATTAATGAATCAGGAGAAATAGTGGTGGAAAAAAGATTCAACAGAACTTATAACACAAATGCCAAAGGAGACAAAACTCTAAGCGAATTTTGGCATGATGAAGAAGCCGGTTTTAAATTGGCTCAAAAAAAGGTGAAGACAAAAGAATTTAAGGAAGGGGAGGAATTAAGAACCGCCCTGCCCGGGAACCAGCTTACGACAGAAGATATGGTAAAACGCGCTCGTGATCAGGAAAGAAATATGCCTTTGGATATTGCGCTAAACTCCGGGGAGTCCATGAGTGTTAAAATAAGCGATGTTCATCAAATTCCCCCGGACAAAATCTCTCAAATTAAAGCCACATGGGATTCCCAGAATCTAAACTTTATTTTTGGAGAATTAAACGCCAAGCAAACAGCTAAAGTTACACCGGAACAGATGAAGTTTATTGAGTCTCACTATATCCGTCCTGATCAGGCAAAGATATTACGGGAAGTGCAAGTAAGGGGTTTGAGGGAGTATAATATAGAATCTTTTCAGGATCCAGCTGTAATTACAGCTTTAATGGACAAATTTTCTCCAAAACAAATAAGTGAGATATCTCCATACAGCCTTCAGAATGTGCCGGACTGGCCCAGTCGTCTTAAAAACCGTGATTATGTAAACGCCGTGACCCGTGGACAATTGGAAAGATCATCGGATGACACTTTAAGGGATTTTTATTCCCTGCATTTTTTTAAAATGGAGGATAGAGTTATGCAAGAGCTACGCTCTCTTCGCCCTGAGTCTTTTTGGAAGGATGTAAAAGTGCGGGCAACAATACGATATCAAGATGGCGACTGGACAAAACCTGCTGTAGTGGTGGAGTAATTAGTCGAGCGTGAAAAAGGCTACTAAACTGCTGGTCTGCAAGCAAAGTCCAAGCTTGTTCAGGACGGAATACCTTGGACCCTCACCGCATAGCCTTTGCCTGAGGGTTCGACCAACAGGACAAAATGAAGCTTTTTCACGGGCTACTAATTAATCGCACGCCAAGCTCAGTGAAAAGCGGCCTTTTTCCATACCCGCTGACATACCTTTTTTCATGCCCGGTTAATCCGTTGGAGGTGAAAAAAAATCCGGCAAAAGGCTGGAAAAAGTAAAAAATAACCTTGAAAATCAACAAGGGATGTCATAAAAAAAGAGGATTATGAGCAAAAAGTGGGATATTGAAAAAGTGCGAAATATTGGGATTTCAGCCCATATTGACTCCGGCAAAACCACCCTGACCGAGAGGGTTTTGTTTTACACCGGGCGGATCCACGCCATCCACGATGTGCGGGGAAAAGACGGGGTGGGGGCCAAAATGGACTCTATGGAGCTGGAAAAAGAAAGAGGAATCACCATTCAATCCGCGGCCACCAATGTCAGTTGGGACGGGTACGACATTAATATTATAGATACCCCCGGCCATGTGGACTTTACTATCGAAGTGGAAAGATCTTTAAGGGTGCTTGACGGCGCGATTTTGGTTTTGTGTGGCGTGGCCGGAGTGCAATCCCAATCCATCACAGTGGATCGCCAAATGCGAAGGTACAAGGTGCCCCGTATCGCTTTTATCAACAAACTGGACAGGGCGGGCGCAAATCCCTTTCGGGTGTGCGAAATGTTAAGGGAAAAACTAAGTCATAACCCCGTATTGATGCAAATTCCGATAGGCTTGGAGGATAAACACGAAGGGGTGGTGGATCTGGTAAAAATGAAAGCCGTATATTTTGAGGGTAAAGAAGGGGAAAAGCCGGTGGAAAAAGATATTCCCGGGGAGCTTAAAAGCAAGGCTCAGGAATATCGTTTAAAGATGATAGAGGCTTTGTCCGACTTTGACGACGGCTTGGCGGAAAAATTCTTAAACGAGGAAGATCCTTCGGAACAAGAGCTTTATTCCTCCGCCCGCAAAGCTTGTTTGTCCTTGGATGCAACCCCGGTTTTTATGGGATCCGCTTTTAAAAACAAAGGGGTTCAGCCGGTTTTGTCTGCCGTGCTTAAGTACCTTCCCGGCCCGGATGAAGTGGAAAACAAAGCTCTGGATCAGGAGCAAAATGAAAAAGAGGTTGTACTGTCGCCTAAAAAGGAAAAACCTTTTGTGGGCCTTGCCTTTAAATTGGACGACACTCGTTTTGGACAACTGACTTATATGCGGCTTTATCAGGGCAGAGTAAAAAAAGGGGACTTTATTTATAATATTCGAACAGGAAAAAAGGTGAAAGTGCCCCGTATTGTGTATATGCACGCGGATGAGATGGAGGATATTGAATCCGCCTCCGGGGGGGATATTGTGGCCTTTTTCGGGATTGATTGTGCCTCCGGGGACACTTTTTGCTCCGAAGACGCGCAATACACCATGACCTCTATGTTTGTTCCGAACGCGGTAATCTCAATGGCTGTTGAACCCAAAGAGCGAAGCGCAGGAGGCAACTTCAGCAAAGCCCTGCAGAAATTCAGCCGGGAAGATCCTACTTTTCGGGTGCATAGGGATGAAGAGTCGGCGCAGACCGTGATTTCAGGAATGGGCGAACTGCACCTGAATATTTACATTGAAAGAATGAAACGGGAATTTAACTGCGAAGTAAATGTGGGTCAGCCACAGGTGGCTTACCGCGAAACCATTACCAAGCCTGTGGAATATGAATACACCCACAAAAAGCAGACAGGGGGCGCGGGGCAGTTTGCCAAAGTGGAGGGGACTTTTAATCCTCTGCCGGTGGATGAGGAAAAAAATTATGAGTTTGTGAGCAAAATCACCGGCGGAAGGATACCAAAAGAGTATATTCCCGCAGTGGACAGGGGCTTTCAAGAGCAAATGCGAAAAGGCCCTTTAATCGGGTTTCCCATTGTGGGGGTTCAGGCTGTTTTGTCTGACGGGGCCTTTCATGATGTGGATTCCAGTGAGCTGGCCTTTAAAATTTGCGCAATGGCGGCTTTTCGGGAGCATTTTTCCAAGGCCGGCCCTGCGATTTTAGAGCCGATAATGAAGCTTGAGGTCTCCGCCCCGGATGAATTTCAGGGAAATGTCATCGGGCAGATAAACCAACGAAGAGGCATGATTAAGAACACGCATTCTCAAAATAAATTCGTGACTATTGAGGCGGAAGTCCCCTTGGCGGAGATGTTTAACTACTCCACAGAGCTTCGCTCGGCCACTCAGGGCAAAGGGGAGTTTACAATGGAGTTTTTTAAGTACTCTCAAGCGCCGGGGAGTATACAGGCAGAGCTGATTAAACAAAAAGCGGAAAAAAACCGGAAAGAGAAAAAAGCATGATTCTTTCGGATGGAGGTATTCAGTCTCTTGTGGAAAGCGGGAAATTACTCATAGATCCCTTGGATAAAAACTGTATCCAGCCCGCCTCGGTGGATTTAAGGCTGGGCAAACAGTTTGTTATTATCAAGCACTGGGGGGCGGATATTCTGGATTTTAACTCCCAGCCGGATTATCAGACTGTTTCAGCGGATGAGTTTTTGGTGCCTTCCCACTCTTTTGTATTGGCCGTAACAGTGGAAACTTTGCGTCTGCCTCATGATGTGACGGCTTTTGTGGAAGGCAGAAGCTCTGTGGGGCGTATGGGGCTTTTTATTCAAAACGCCGGTTGGGTGGATCCGGGTTTTGAAGGAAAACTCACTTTAGAGCTTTATAATGCCAATGCTTTGCCCATTCGCTTATGCGCGGGGCGTCGTATTTGTCAGATTGTGTTCTGTAAAATGGACCAAAAGACGAAAAAGCCCTATAAAGGCAAGTATCAGGGTCAAAAAGGGGCTGTAGGCACCCGTATTTTTATGGATCGGGAAAATAGTGTATAAAGATTGCTTTTAAATGACCTTATTGTTTGTTTATTTTTTTCTGGCTGTGGTGGTCTCTTTTTGCTGTTCTGTGATGGAGGCGGTTATGCTCTCCACCACTTCTGTGTATGTGCGGGCGGCGATTAAACACAAAAAATCCTACGGCAGGCTTTTAAAATCGCTTAAAAGCCAGATCAACCGTCCCCTTTCGGCTATTTTAACTTTAAACACTTTCGCCAATATGGTGGGCGCGGCCGGGGTGGGCGCGCAGGTGCACACCTTGTACGGGAGCGCGTATGTCACCTGGGCTTCAATCATTCTCACCCTCGTTATATTGATTGTGTCTGAGATTATTCCCAAAACAGTGGGGGCCAACTACTGGCGCACCTTGGCGCCCGGCATAGCCTATTTGGTGAGCGTGCTTATTTTTGTGCTTTATCCGGCGGTTTGGTTTTCAGAAAAACTAAATAAATTTTTGTTACGAAAAAAAGGCGCCTCCATCACCCGTGAGGACATGATTGTAACGGCGGAAATGGGGGTCAGTGAGGGCGCTATCGGGCAAAAAGAAAGCCGGGTGATTAAAAATCTGCTGATGTTAGACACCCTTAAGGTGTCTGAAATAATGACCCCCCGAGCGGTGATTGTGGCTTTTGACAAAAACATGAAAATTCGGGAAGTGATGGAAAAGCGCCAAACCCTTAGATTTTCACGCATTCCTTTGTACGAAAACAGCTTGGATCAAATAGTGGGCTTTATCCATCGTTACAAAATACTGGAAGCTTACTCCCACGATTTGTTTGATATGAGTCTTCAGGAGTATATTCAACCTATTCATTCTGTGCCGGATCAAGTGTCTGTATCTGCGGTTTTGGATCAATTTATTAAAAGAAAAGAGCATATTTTTATGGCGGTGGATTCTTACGGCGTATTAACCGGGCTGGTGACTTTAGAGGACGCTGTAGAGACCCTTTTGGGTGTGGAGATTGTGGATGAGTTTGACTCTGTAGCTGACATGAGGCAGTACGCCTTAGAGCAATGGCAGATCAGAAAAAGCAGAAACCGGATGTAAAGTATCGCGCAATGAAAAAAATACACCCCTTTGTTTTAAAATTTCAGGGTTTTACGGCTTTTCTTAAAAAAAATTTTTGCGCCTCAAAAGCGGGCCAAACGGCAAAACCCTTGGGTTTAAAACAGTACGGGTTTGCTTATATCACCGCCAAAGATCTTAATGAGGCTCAAAAAATCGCCCGCGCCTGTTTAAACCAAAAACTTTGTGCCTGCGCCAATATCTTTCCCGGCATGCATTCTTGTTATGAGTGGGAGGGGCAATATAAAGAGGAGCCGGAGGCGGTTTTAATTCTCAAAACCCGTCGGGATTTGTTTAAAGAACTTCGGGAGAAGGTTTTAAGCCTTCACAGTTACACCTGCCCCTGCATTGTGTTTATTCCCGTGGCGGAAGGCCATACCCCCTTTCTTTCTTGGATGGATTCACAAATGAGTGTAAATATTTCACGATAAGACAATAGATAAGACAATATTTTAATTTTTTTCTTTAGAAAATTGTCATTTGGTGGTATACCCGATGATACGCAAAAAAAGGCTTGGCCCTGTAACAGGCCTTTTTCCACAGGTTTTTTTAAGAGAGGGTGTATGCGGTTTCTTTTTATTATTCTCTGCTCACTTTTGTTTTTTCCCGGGCTGTCTTTTACGGCTGAGGAAGCAAGATGTTCAAGAATATTCGGCTCCAAACTGTATTATCAAAATGTTGCGATTAAGAAATGGCGGGAGCCAAGTCAAGATCTTCATCCTAAGTCCGAAAATCCAAAGGATGAAATACTTTTAGTAAAGAAGTGGAATGAAAAGCCTGTCACCCCCCCTATGCTTGAGACTTTACTTCCTGAGGGTGTATTCTTTGTTAAATATCAGCAGTATCAGCCGGGTAAGCTGGCTATGGTTAAATCAGGGGAGCCGGGAGAATCGCTTATCGGTCGGGCCGGTTACAGATACAAAGGTCGTGAGTTTCATACAAATGTATTCTTCAGTGTAAGAGCGCTCCGCAATAATATGAAAACGGAAAAAAATTGGCTGGTGGGGGAAAACGCCAAAGCCGCTGTTCTTTATCTGCACGGAGGGGGCACCAAGTCCACAGGCGCTCATACGGCAACCGGTATGATAACTCATTTTGCCAAAAAAGATGTGGATGTGGTGTCCATTGATCTTGCTTGGCATGCTCAAGGCCACCGGGAATTTTTGAATTTTGAAACGGAAATACAAGTTTTATCGGCTTTTGTAAAAAAGTATATTCCGCCGAATGTTCCCTTATTTGTGGCGGGGCACAGTTGGGGTTCTGTTTTTGCAGAACAACTGATGCTGATGACAGCAAACCCTAAATTGAATTTTCATAAAAACTTAAGAGGAGTAATGATTTTTTCCACAGCCGTTACCGGCGCGAAATCCGGCACATCTCTAAAAGAAAGAGAAAAAGAGTTCAGAAGAAGACTGGAAAAGGCGAAAAAGATGATACAAGAGGATCCATCTTTGGTGGCCGAAGCGGAAACATATATATGGGAAGCCATCTTAAAGGACGGCAAATGGAGTCCTTGGGGGGGGCTTATTTCCACAGGATACATACTTCAGCTGATCCAGGAGATTCCCGCGCATTTAGGGAGAAAATATATTCCGGCCCTTGTGGTTGTGGGAAAATATGATCCTTTGGTTTATATAGGTAATGAAGATCTTTATAATAATTACTATCCAAAATTAAAAAATGTGGAATTTCCCCCGCCGTTGGACAAACTTCCTCTTAGTGAAGATTCTACAGGCAAGCCACAGAAGGTTGGGCATTTAATAGGAGATTATAAGACGCCGGATGGAAAACATAATATGCAGTATACTTTGATGCTTGATTTTATGGAAACACAGTTGAAGAAAAGCGCTGTAAAGAGTGTTAGGCCGATCATTAATGCGAGAGTCAGGGAATCCGCTCTTGAGGCAAAAGCCAAAGACTCTATTACCAAGAAGTTGCGGTATTTAAGGACATTGGACGCAATCACACAATTTATTGATACAAACGAGCATATTCAGTTATTGGATTCTCATGTTTTATCAGGTTTAAAAGACACTATGGCTAACATGCGAAGCGCTTCTGTTTTGCCTGTTAAGCCTGGTGGCGGCCCGGAAAGCCAAATGCCGGCTTTCATCAGGATAGTACAGAGCTTTGCAAATGATCTGGCATTTAGAGAGTTTATACAGGATCATCGTATGTACAAAGTTAAAAAGACCAAAGAAATGGAATTTTTTAGGCATAAACAAACAGAAATTACAGATCAACTGACTGAAATACTGTCTCCGTACTTCACAAATATCAGAAGAGCATCTTGGTTTATACATCAACTTTCTGAAATGACCGGGGAAAAAGGCTTAGGCCGGTTAGAGGAATTAAAAGAGCAGTCGACTGCCTTACAAAAAGAAAGAAAGGGGTTACTAAGGGGCAACAGAGGAAAGAACTGCGTGAGAAACTAACTTTACTGCAAGCGGAAAAGGCTGAATTGCAAAAAAAAATCAGGGAATTACAAGATGAAATGGATTACTTAAGTTCTCCTGAGGCGCTTCAAAGTTTAGGCAATGAAGCATTACGAACCATGATAACAGAACTAAAAGAAGCTTTTAACACTGCGCCAAATCTTTTATCTTCCCGATTTACCAGTAATACGAGACATGCGGTGGAACATTTAGTGGAAAGAGTAAAACAGATGCAGAAAGCTTCTGTTGTGCAACAGGAGCTTAACAGTATAAAGGCGCGGGGTGCAAAAAACAAAAATAACTTTGTAACAAAGATGTTAGGGTCAAAAGATATAGATACAGCAATGGAGATAATTAATGAAAAGCAAATTCCTGAAAGTGTTAAAACTCAGGTACAGCCTTTGTTAGAGATGGGTTTAACAATGAGGGGGGCATTCCCGGACCACTATATACCCCCTGTCGCGAACATGGGTGTTCGGGAAAGGTCCCCTTCTTCACGCGAACATGATCAGGGAAGAATAGATTCTCATTTTGAAATATTGAAGAAGGTTATAACTGATTATAAGCGTATACAAAAATCTTATGTGGCGTGGAACACCCGCCGGAAAGAGCTGAAGAACCAATATGAAAAATTGAAAGTTCAAGTCCTTGCGGATATTAAAATAATCAGAAAAGTGCTGAATACTCTATCTACAGCTCCACCTGAGTCTTTAAAAAATGATTTTAGACAGCTTGAGCGGATGTTTGAGGAAGAATTGTTACCGGCTGAAGAAATAATGGAAAGATCGCTGGATCAGCTGTCCTCTATAGTGTTTAAAAATAAAGAAGCTTTAAGTCAAAAGGAGGTGATTAGACTTTTTGAAAAAGAGGAATTTAAAATTCAAGACTTTTCCAACAAGTTTCAGGAATATCTTCAAATAAGAAGAGAGCTTGATAAAAAAGCTATCACCGCTATGGAAGCGGGTGAAAAAGGCGAGGAAGCTCAACAGGCTGTTATTGCTGTTTATGGCCTTGGTTCTCAAGGCAGACAACCGCTCCCGGGTTCTGGAAGCTTGTATATGAAATGGCAAAAAGTGACCGAAGAGTTGGCTGAAGCTGAAGCAGAGATGTATAAATTAAAAAGGCTTGAGGTGGAAAATCGTATGAGGTTTAAAGAAGAGCTTAATTCCCTGGCGGGTCTTGTTTCGGGTGATAAAGATCCTGAGAGCTACGATATGCTGAAAAGAGTTATCAGCAGTATAGAGCCTGTGGATCTCGCCCTTATAGATATTCTAAACCTTGATCGGCCAAAACCGGACCAGCTTTTAAAGATAGAAAGTGAAAAAGATGTATTGGCAGACGCTGTAGATCAATGGCACAGCAACAAGAAAGGCATGACCTCAGAGATGCCTGCGCCTTTACCTGCCGCCGCCGCACAGCGGTAGAATGAAATGTGTGGCTGTCATCTGTATTTTGTAAGAAGGGAATGTATGCGGCTTTTTTTTATTATTCTTTGGTTCACTTTTGTTTTTCCCGGGGTATCTGTTGCAACAGATAAAAAATGCTCAGACACATTTGATTCCGATTCAGAAATACGTGGTTCCAAATTGGATTATCAACTTACTGCGCTTAAGAAAAATCAGAAAACAAGTCAAGATCTCCAGCCCAAGTTCGAAAATCCAAGGGATGAAAGACGATTGGTACCTAAGTGGAATGAAAAGCCTTTCACCCCCCCTGTATTTGAGGCTTTTCTTCCTGAGGGTGTATTCTTGGTTAAATATCAGCAGTATCAGCCGGGTGCGCCCTCTGTGGTTAAGTTAGAGAATCCGTCGGGAGGAGTAGTTATCGCTCGGGCCGGTTACAGATACAAAGGCCGTGAGTTTCATACAAATGTGTTCTTCAGCGCACAAGCGATCCGCAGTAATATGAAAACGGAAGAAAATTATCTGGCGGGAGCAGACGCCGAACTCGTTATTGTTTATCTGCACGGAGGGGGCACCAAGTCCACAGGCGCTCATACGGCCAACAGTATGATAGCTCATTTTGCAAAAATGGGTGTGCATGTACTGGCCATGGATCTTGGTTGGCACGGTCAGGGCCACCGGGAATTTGTCACTCTTGAAACAGACATACAGCTTTTATCAGCTTTTGCGAAAAAATATATTCCGCCGAATGTTCCCTTATTTGTGATGGGGCACAGCTGGGGTTCTGTTTTTACAGAACAACTGATGCTGATGACAGCAAACCCTGAATTTAGTTTTCATCCAAACTTAAGAGGATTAATGATTTTTTCCACAGCCGTTACCGGAGCGAAGTCCGGCACATCTTTAGCAGAAAGAGAAAAAGAGGTCACAAGAAGACTGGAAAACACGAAAAAGATAATACTACAAAAGATGAAACAAAAGGATTCATCTTTAGAGTACGAAGTATTGGATATATTTAACAATATTATAAAGGATGGCAAATGGAGTCCTACCGGGGGACTTTATTCCACATTAACTATACTTCAACTGCTCCAGGAGATTCCCAAGCATGAAGGACGCGAATATATTGACACCCTTGTGGTTGTGGGTAAACATGATGATTTGGTTTATATAGGTAATGAAGATCTTTATCATAATTACTATCCAAAATTACAAAATGTGGAATTCCCCCCCCCGTTTGATAAACTTCCTCATAACAAATCCGAAGGCGTTCTGTGGAAGGTGGGTCATATAATACAAGATTACAAAACACTGGATGGAAAAAATCAGATTCATTATGATTTGATGATTAAGTTTATGGAAAACAAATTAAAGACACACACCGTTAAAAAGGATATTGATGCGCGGGTTAGGAAATCCGCTCTTGAAGCAGAAGCTAAAGAATCTATTATCAAGAGCCTGCGACATTTAAGGACATTGGATGCAATCACAAAATTTATTGATACAAACAAGCATATTCAGTTATTGGATTCGCATGTTTTATCAAGTTTAAAAAACACTATTGTTGAAATGCAAAACGCTTCTGTTTTGTCTGAAAAGCCTAATAGCGACTCGGGAAACTTCATCGAAATAATGCAACTCTTTGCAAATGATCTGGCATTTAGAGAGTTTATACAGGACTATCGTATATATGAAGTTAGAGGGACCAAAGAGAGGGGATTTTTTATAGACAAACGAACAGAAATTACAGCTCAACTGACTCAAATACTGTCTCCGTACTTCACAAATCTTAGAAGAGTGTCTTGGTTTATACACCAGCTTTCTGAAATGACAGGGGAAAAAGGCTTAGGCCGGTTGGAGGAATTAAAAGAGCAGTCGACTGCCTTACAAAAAGAAAGAAAGGGGTTACCTAAGGGGCAACAGAGGAAAGAACTGCGTGAGAAACTAACTTTACTGCAAGCGGAAAAAGCTGAATTGCAAAACAAAATCAGGGAATTACAAGATGAAATGGATTACTTAAGTTCTCCTGTGGCGCTTCAAAGTTTAAACAATAACACATTACGAACCATGATAACAGAACTAAAAGAAGCTTTTGACACTGCGCCAAAGCTTTTATCCTCCCGATTTACCGGTAATACGAGACATGCGGTGGAACATTTAGTGGAAAAAGTAAAACAGATACAGGAAGCTCCTGTTGTGCAACAGGAGCTTAAAAATATAAAAAAAGGGAGTACAAAAAACAAAAATAACTTTGTAACAAAGATGTTAGGGTCAAAAGATATAGATACAGCAATGGAGATAATTAATGAAAAGCAAATTCCTGAAAGTGTTAAAACTCAGGTACAGCCTTTGTTAGAGATGGGTTTAACAACACAGGAGGTACTCGATGGCTACTATATACCTCCTGTTAAGAACATGGGGGTTCGGGAAAATTCCCCTGACCGCGAACATGATCAGGGAAGAATAGATTATGCTGTTAAAGATTTAGAAAAGAATGTAGCTGAATATAAGCGTATAGCAAATGATTTAACGAAAGTGAAACACGAAGAGAACAAACTAAAAGTCGAACATAACGCGTTGTTGGAAGAACTCCGTGGGCATATTAAAACAATCAGAGACGAGCTGGATACTCTATCTACATATCCACCTGAGTCTTTAAAAAATGATTTTAGAGATCTTGAGCGAATGTTTGAGGAAGAATTGTTACCGGCTGAAGCAAAAATGGAAAGATTGCTGGATCAGCTGTCCCCCGAATTTATTGACAATAATAAAAAGATTTTAAATCAAAAAGAGGTGATTAAACTTATTGATCCACATCAACCTGTTATTCAAGAATTTGCCAACAAGTTTCAGAAATATCATCAAAAAAGAAGAGAGCTTAATGAAAAAGCTATCACCGCTATGGAAGCGGGTGAAAAAGGCGAGGAAGCTAAAAAGGCTGTTATTGCCGTTTATGGCCCTGGCTCTCAAGGCAGACAACCGCTCCCGGGTTCTGGAAGCTTGTATATAAAATTGCAAAGATTGACCGAAGAGTTGGCTAAGGTTGAAGCAAAGATATATGACCTTGAAGGGCGTAAGGTGGAAACTATTATGAGTTATAAAAAAGGGCTTAATTCCGTGGCGGGTCTTGTTTCGAGTGATAAAGATCCTGATAGCTACGATATGCTGAAAAGAGTTATCAGCAGTATAGAACCTGTGGAGCTCACCCCCATAGATATTCTAAACAAAGGTGGTGAAAAACAGAAATTAGCGGAACAGCTGCTTTCGAATAAGAGTGAAGAAAATAAGATACTTGAAAAAGTCTTAAAGCAGTGGAACGATATGACTTCAGCTCTGCCTCCGCGTTTACCCACAGAAGAGCAGTAGAATGAAATGTGTGGCTGTTCATCTGTCTTTTTTTGGTTTAAGTGTGGGAAATAAAATAATATCCCGTATGCTGTGCTGACCTGCTAACAGAAGGATCAAGCGCTCCAAACCCAAGCCCACCCCCCCGGCGGGGGGCATGCCTATATCCATTGCGCGCGCAAATTCATGGTCCATAGCCTGCGCTTTTTTGTTTTTTTGTCTTTGCTCCAGCCTGTTTCTTTGATCCACAGGATCGTTAAGCTCTGTGTAGGCGTTGCCTAACTCCATGCCGGCGACAAAAGGCTCGAATCTTTCCGCCAGATCAGGGTTTTCTCTATGTGTTTTGGTTAAGGGGGATACCTCTTTTGGAAAATCCACAACAAACACAGGGTCCCACAAATGTTTTTCCACTGTTAATTCAAAGGCCTCCATAATCATGGCCCCGCGGGTTTCTGTCTCCTCAAAGTCTGAGCCAAGGGATTTTATTTTCTTAAAAAGCTCTTGATCATTTATTTGTTCCGGGCAAAACCCGCCCTTTTCTTTAATGCCCTGTAAGACACTAAGCCTTTTCCAAGGGGGGGTGAAGTTTAAAGTCCGGCCTTGGTAGTCAAATTTTAAATCGCCTTTTACGCTTTTTACCAAGTGGCAGACCAGCTCTTCCACTTGCTTCATCTGGTAAAAATAATCTGTATAGGCTTCATAATACTCCAGCATGGTAAATTCAGGGTTATGGGATCTATCAATGCCCTCGTTTCTGAAGTTTTTGCCTAACTCATATACTTTTTCAAAGCCCCCCACAAGCAGGCGTTTTAAATAAAGCTCCGGGGAAATTTTTAAGTACAAATCACAGTTAAGGCTGTGGTGGCGGGTTGAAAAGGGCCGGGCCTCCGCCCCGCCGTAAAGGGGCTGAAGCACAGGTGTTTCCACTTCGATAAAGCCTTTTTTGTGCAAAAAAGCGCGTGTTTCCTGCAAGACTTTTGCGCGCGTGAGAAACACTTTTTTAGACTCCGGGTGCATAATCAGATCCAAATACCTTCGACGGTATTTTAGTTCAATATCCTCTAAGCCGTGATATTTTTCCGGTAAAGGCTCAAGGCTTTTGCAAAGAATTTGAAAACTCTGCACGCGAAGGGTCAGCTCCCCTTTTTTTGTGCGAAAAAGAGGGCCAAAAACCCCCACAATATCCCCAATATCCACACAGGCAAAAAATTGTTTGGATTTTTCATCCAGCTCCCCGGTTTTAATATAGCATTGCAGGCTTCCCTCTTGATCCTGTATATTGAAAAAGCAGGCTTTGCCCATGCTTCTTTTCAGCATCAATCTGCCAGCGGTTTGTGCCTTCTTAGTGGAGGATTCACCGGTTTTTAAATGCGCGTATTGTTTTTGAATTTGAGGGGCGGTGTGGCTCCTCTCAAAGGTATGAGGGTACGGCTGAAGGTTTTGTTTCAACAGGATGCTCCGCTTTCTTTTTTTTTCCTCTCTTAGAATGTTGCTGTCTTTTTCCATATTTTACTGTGCCCCGCTGTAGATGTTTGTTATTTCCTTTAGTAAACTTACAGCTTGGTCAAAAGGCCGTTTAAAGGCGTTTCGCCCCACAATGCTTCCAAAGGAGCCGCCTTCGCAAAGTTCTTTAATCTCTTTAATAAGGCTTGCTTTGTCTTTAGCCGGACCCCCGCTGAAGATGACAATTCTTTTCCCGTTAAAAGCGGACTGAATAATATAACGAACACGGTCTGACAGTTTATCTGTTTTTATGCCTTTTTGTTGAAACAGATTTTTTATTTCCGGGTTTTCAATATAATCCGCCGGGGGTTTTACTTTAATAATATGCGCCCCAAGCTGGGCCGCTATATGCGCGGAATAAGCCACCACATCCAAGGCTGTTTCCCCTTTTTTGCTTATGCCTTTTCCCCTGGGGTAGGACCAAATAACTACGGGCAGGCCCTGTTTTCGGGCTTGTTCGGATATTTGTGCAACTTCCTCGTACATGGTTTTACGCTTCTCACTTCCCGGGTAAATGGTAAAGCCCACCGCTGAACAACCCATCTCCAAAGCGGACTCGATACCGGCGGTTAAGGCGGGGATGGGGGCTGAGGAATCTTTATAAAGGCTGTCTGAACTGTTAAGCTTTAAAATTAAGGGGATTTTATCTGCAAACTCTTTAAACCCGGCCCGTAAAAAACCCAAAGGGGCGGCGTAGGCGCTTAATCCGGCGGTAACAGCCAATTTGAAATGATAGTGAGGATCATAAGCTGGCGGGTTTTCCAAAAAACTGAGGATGGGGCCGTGCTCAAAACCCTGATCCACAGGAAGAATCAGCAGTTTGCCCGTTCCGCCCAAAGCGCCTTGGTTTAATATACGGGTAAGATTGGCTGTCACTTTCGGGTTTTCCGACTTGTAAAAGCTGAGTATGTTTTTTACCCGATTGGTCATTAAAGGCTCCTGTTGAATGCTGTAATTTACCCCTACCGGGGTTTAGAGGCAATAAGTTTTGATACTGAGGGGGCGCGTATCATGGATAAAACTGTTTTGTAGAGCGACAAGTGTAAATTTTTTGTACGATCTGCCCTGTCTTTAAACAAAAATCAGCCCTTTTTTACGGCTTTTTACATGGCACGATTTTTGCATATTTATTTTCGTAAGTGATTTTTCATCCGGGCATGAAAAAGTGTTATTGCTCGTGTAAGCATACCTTGCTCATACCTACCGCTCGGGCTCAGACATGCGTTTTGCCACGCCCGCGTCTTTCAGCCGCGGCGTGTTCAAAGCCGAACTCGCCTCGCGGTAGGTATGAGCAAGCACTTTAACGGGCTACTAATTAGTCGTCCATGAAAAATCTCTGTTATTTGTCTGTATGTAAAATTTCAAGCGGTGAGGGTCCAAGGTATTCCGTCCCGAACAAGCTTGAAATTTTGCATACAGAGCACTTAAAGCCGGACTTTTTCACACCAACTGAAAGTTATACGAGGGTGTAAAAATTACACAGGCTTAATATTATTGTGGAGTTAAGAAAAGTATTTGTTGTAAAATGATGATTCGATTGGAGTGACTATGCGTAAAACGCGCTTGATAATAAAATATGTATTGGCTTTTGCTTTGACAGTAAACGGACCCTTCGTTGGTTTGGCGCTTGCAAATGAGGGTGACTCCGACAAACCAGAGAAGTTTATGGCGGAGATTACTCCCAACAGTAAAAAAGATCTAAATGACTCTAAACCTGGCAATGTGAATGAAGATCATGTAAACGCATTTTGGGCTTACATGACCGCTCAGGAGGCAAAAGATGCGCAAATTATAAGAGGATATTCACCAAGAGCCAGCACTTTCTGGAAAGGGCAGATGTGGGGGCACACAATTAAAGGCTTTCCTGTGGAGGCTTTGATATTTTATGCGGCCATCGGCGCCACTATGGTCAGAAAGGCCTATACAAACTCTTTCAAAGACGGAAAACAAGATCCCCGCTGGATGGAAAACTTTATCACAGAACTCACAACCCCAATGGGTATAATCAGCTTTTTTGCCTTTGTTTTGGCGAGTGGCGCCACAGGTCATCTGTACTCCAGATTCTTAACTCAGCCTTTTGCCAGCAAAGTCGCCGGGGCTTTAAGCGTCGCAAGATTAAAGCATGCTATGGACATATCCAATCCCAGTGCGCGGAAACAGTATGAGCGCACCCGGTTCAAATGGAGAGTTCCGGTGCGATTTGTCGGCCCGCTTAGTATGTCTATGGGAATGATGGCCTCCAACATTGTGCATGAGTTGGATTATGTAGCCTCTTACAGTCAGCACGCCCAAGGATGCTCTGATGCCTTGCCGCGACTTCTTACCGGTGCAAAGACAAATCGTGCATCTGAAGACGATAATTTGGCCTGTGATTTATTTTACGATGAGCTTACCGGCAACGCACTTAGCTGGCTTCCGGGGCTTGCCTCTATGATAGTGGCTTCCACTCTTTCTCATGCTCTTGTAAACGGAACGGTTGGTTTTGTAAGAGGGGTTGCTTTTAAACATGGTGTTTCTTTGACAAAACTTGCTAATACAGCTACTTGGCTGGTTCCCATACCAGGCGCCAGATTGGTTAAAGTAGCTGGAATGACAGGTCAATATTCGCTTCGTTTTTTGAATCTGTACGCTTTTATGGAAATGGATCAGGTGGTTACGCATGATTTTTTTAAATATATATGGATGGACGGCCAAAAGTCGGAACGATTGGCGGATGGTATATCAGATCTGGCACAGCATCTTAATGTGAGTTACGACACTCCTTATCGCATTTGTGAAAACGGAGAGGAAGATTGCGAATACCACAAGAGCATTCATGCCATACACAAAACTGCAAGCAGGTTTAATCAATGGCGACAACATCAAATGATGTTGGCCTCTATGGCGCATAGTAACTGGTTTACACATGTGTCCACCGCGCTGGGTTCTTTTGATTTAGCTAAAAATGTTTACAGACAGTTTTTTGCGGCAAAGTACAGTCTCGCCACATCAGGATTTCATAATGTATCGTATTTTAGCGGGGCGGATTATGAAAAACAAATTAAGCCTCTGTCTAAGGAAATGCTGACAATTATTGATAAAAACGCAGAATTCGAAAGTGAAAGGGTAAGCTTTAAGCCCTTAAATGTGGTGTCCGATTCCCCTTCCCGGTTTTTAAAATCGCAAGAATATATGCAATACATAAACAATAAAGACAAACTTTTTGTTTTGCGCGCGCTGTTTAGCGCTGTGGATGAAAATGTTTCGCTTGAGCCTTTTTTTGATGATTTTGAGCAGGCCAATAGGGCGGCAAGGCGGGAGGCTTTAAACAGCCCGCAAAATCCTGTTCGTGCTCTGGTCAGCGATTTAAACATTCTGGAGAATGGCATTGTTAGTTTGTCAGAGGTGGAGAAACAACTGACTGAACTTATAGGCCGACAAGAAAAACTTACACCTTCTGATGAAGAATTCAACAGATTAGAAAACGCTGTCTATCTAACAGAAGAACTTAAAAAAAATACATTAAAGAAAATAGAGGAAGTAATCCAAAACCAGTTGAGTGCAGGTTATCAAGAAGCATTTATGAAAGATCATTTTATCAATACTGATTTTAGACTGCCTGATACCTCTTTGTTTTTTACAAAATACGGTGTGGAAAAACCTAAATCAGATGAGGATTTTATATCTTTTTATTTCAACAGTTGGGATGTAATTTTTCAAAGTTTTTTAAATCAATATGATAATGCCGAAGATAAGCAGGCCGTTCTGGATGATTTTAAAACTTATATAAAAGATGTAAAAGAGGAGTTTTCCAATAAACGGCCGGGGCTTGTGGATCACAATAAGCTGGTAAAACAAGTGGATCTCATACTTAGAAAAAAAGTCTTATCCGCCGGGCTTGAGTATTTAAACCGGATTATTACACAAAAAAAACAGGCGACATTGAGCAATCAATCATTCCGTGATCATTCATCGGCGGTCAAAGAGCGGGCGGATTATACAGCTCTGCCCCTGCCTGTTCTTTCTGCATTTCATTTGTTGGGGCCGGACAATATTTTTGCTCAGCTGTACAATCGGACTTTTATTTGTCCGCAGGAGTGGGATGACACAGTTTCAAATGATTGTGAATCAACAGATAAATATCAAATTCAATCTGTACCTAAAGGAATGAGTACAGTGACTGCGTTCAATCAAAAGCAAAAATCATCGCAACAGCAATATGATCATGATTATTACCCCTCAAAACTGAGATCTTTACGCACACCGGGAGCTATGGATTTTGCAGTCGCCTCCGCTGTTTGTGGGCCGGATTTGAATACAGATATACATTTGGCAACAAAAGAAAAAGCGGAACTTATTGGAACAGGAAAGTCCTCTTTAGAGGAGGAGTTTAAGGTTCGGCGGGGCTTTTTTGGCAGATTGTTCAATGAAGGGGATTTTGTTGATTTGGATATGGACGATATAATAAAGCAAACCCCTGTTTTTGACAGATACATGTCGGGAATGGATTTTAAGTTTTATCCTCCTCGTATTACCAACAATCTGACGGAAAAAGAACGACAGGATATTTGCAGTAACCGACATAGGTTGCCTGCCCTGAGAGGAGGTCTCCACGCGCCGGTGAAAGGTATTTACGACAGCCGGTTTTTAGCCGGGGACCGGGAGTACAGCAACCTTTTGCATCTTGTATTAGACCAAGTTTCGCTAAACGGAGTGTCTTCTGTGGAGGAGTTTGATAAATGGTGGGCTGATAATGTGGAGCCTTACAAGGATCTTTATACAACGGTTGCGGAGCGAGAATATAAAAAACTTGTGGAAAGATGGTTTATGGAGCCTTTGTTCAGGAATGACACAAAAGAAGTGACAATAAAAAGTCAGAACAGTCAGGAGGACTTTTTGCATTTGCCTCTGGGGGCTTTTGACAATATGCGCTTTGAAGTGTTCTACTGGTCAGGGCAAATTTTACATTTGGTGGACAACAGGAAGAAGTATATCGAAGATGATCATAAACAATTTATAACAAACCCTACGGCGTATTGTAATAAATATTATGAAACACATATAAAACCATCATTACAGAAGCGGGAAGATATAAATATAGAAGATACAAAGGTAGAAGACTTTTGCAGTGCAGACGATTACCCTAATAGAGCTTACTACGAAAAGACCAAAGCGCTTGATACTATTGATAATTTTTTAATAAAATTTATAGAATTTGCCGCGATGTTTGATATTGGAGAACAATGCCGGGGCAACGCCGATCAATATTGGCTGGATGATTTAATAGCCTTTTTGCCTTTCACAAAAAGTAACCCGGATTCTGATTTTGACATAGACAATGAAAACAATATTCAAAACTGCCAAAAGTGGACAAAGGATTTTATAGAAGTAAAAACAGATAAATTGAGGGAGATTTTAAATACCATCGGTGAAGCCTTAGGTTTAGTGGGAGTGGAAGATCTTATTAACAACTTTAACCCGCAGAAGAATCCCGACTACTTCCGCGCTTTCACCATCAACACTGTCCAGCCTGATTCGCCGGTCACTCTGCTTCCTGATCAGCTGATAAACTATGTGTTTTTTCGACTTAACCGTATTATGGAGGATGGGATACATCATGCCAATATGGTAAATCAAATAATAGAGGAACAATAATCCTCTATAGTGTGAAAAATTTTCACACTTGTTCAGGCTGTTTTTCTCTGTTTTTCGCGGTTTTTTGGTTTTTGCATAAAATACTTTTGACACTCCTTGTTGTTTTTGCCATGAAAGGGAGTGATGAAAACCCTGTTAATTTTGTTAAGTTGCTTGATTATTACCGGTTGTGGAGAAGAAGGAACAAGCCGTGATCAGGATTCCTCTCCCGGAAAGGGCAAACCCGCGCCTGCTCCTGATGTGAGTATTCCCGAGCCGGATATTGGAACAAACGGCTCACGCTTTAAATTGACAAAGCTTTCCGTTGTAACAGAAAAATTTTTGCGATTAAACGACAACATTGTATTTAACGGCCTGGCCGAACAGATGAAAACGCAGTCTTTTCTTCATGATGTGAGCTTAAAAATCAAAACACATTGTATTGTTGATAACCAAAAAGTGCTTATAAAAGAATTTTCCCGCGCATTAAGCCCTTCTATTCCTCTTATTGAGCTGTTGTCGCCGGAGGCTCTTTCGGAGCGAGGGAAAAATTATACCCCCGCCTGCGGGTTTTCGTTTAAAGCTGAGCATAAAAGCGGGGCCGCCCATCATTTTGAACTGCCCGTTCTTCCTATTGTGGATTACCAAGCCGGCCGGTTTATTCGCTTTCTCACACCTTCAGGGCCGGTGAAAAAGAATTTTCCCTATCTGTATATGGATAAAAAAGCCGAGTACCAAATAGATATGGGCATACAAGAGCCGATAAATCGTTTGAGCCTGATTTGCGACGATTTTTCCCTTCCTCTTGAGATACGCCCCCAGCAGTTTATCCCTTTTACTGTTTTCCCCTTTGAGAGTTTAACCGAAAAGCAAATTCAAAAGATTACAGGAACAAAACCCATACAGCAATGTCGCGTCTTTGGATACAAAAATAACATTATGATGGGTGTATCTTTTGTGTTTAACTTGGTGTATCCTTTTTCGCCTATTAGCGTGTCTATAAATAAAGGCTTATTTAAAAAGAAAGCGGATTCCTTGTTTTTTGAAGTTATGAAGCCAAACGGACTGGAAGAAAAAGAAAACCGGCCGGATATTCCCATTTACACTTATAGAATTTCAAACTCCCGCCCTTACCCTGTGTATATATTGATTGAAGATTATGAAAAAAGAGATCTGAAACTTCGGGCGTACGGACTTTATCATCATAGTGGCGGAAAAAGCTTTTACGCCAGGCATACAGAAGTTTTTAAATTAAACGGGATATATACCGTTTATGGACAGTCCCTTCACAAACAAACGAAAGAAGGTGTGTTTATCCAGCTTCAGCCGAAAAGTTATATTAAGTTTTCCGCAGTGTTAAATGAGGACTTCGCCTTTTGTGGTTTCGATGAGCGATCCAAATTAGGTTCTGGATCTATATATTGGCTGGGGATGATAGTGAAGTATCCTGATCTCAAAATATATCAGCTGGTATCAGATAAGACAGACAATATCCCTTTATCGCAAAATGTCCTGCACGAGTTAGATACCAGATCTGGCCAGTATTTTAAAATCATCGGCCGTCACCTTAGAAAACTTAAGAAGCTTTCCTACAGAAGTTTGTTTTTTTCAAGGGCCAGATGCAGTGGTTCGGGATGGACGCCATACAGCCGGGATCCTATCATCGAACTGCGCGGGGGTGGTTTTAGCTTGAGGGTACACGATTCCACCCCTGTATACCTGTACAGATACGAACAAACGCGCAAAGCGATAGAGAAAGAAGCTTTCAACAATCCGTAACAGAGCTATCCTCCCTGCATGATGGATTTGTTTGACCTCATGCAGGTTAAAGTGGTTTTCAGCCCTCTGCGTGTGGGATTTATTTCATAAGTTTTAAATAATAAACCGGCTGATTTTTTTTTATGAAAATTCTTTCAAAAGGGGTGATGAAATTTCCAGAGCTTAGTTTTTTATTTTTATGCAGATCCTCACAAAGCTCTGTTATTTGAAACCTGCTGTTTTCAAAAACCTGCTGAATTTCCCTAAAATATTCTTGGTGATCTGTTTTTATTTCCACAAAAAAGCCTTTTCTCATCAGCCGGTGGATGGCATTTGTAAAGTCTTTGTTTATCAGCCGGTGTTTGTGGTGTCTTTTTTTAGGCCAAGGATCTGGAAAGTGAATATAAATATTGTTTAGCTCTTTTGGCGCAAAAAGGTTTTTCAACAGGCGCGCGTTGTATCTTACTGTTTTTGCGTTTGCGCAAAAATGCTTTTTTATTTTGCGCGCGGTTTGGATTAAAGGTTTGTATTTCAGCTCAAGGGCTGTAAATAAACGGTCTTTATGTTTTAAAACTTTATGCAGAAAGAACTCACCGGATCCCGGGCCGATTTCCAAGTCTAATTTTTTTTCGTTCGGGAAAGCGAAGCTAAAGGCTTTTTGCCTCCATCGGCCTTTGAGCTTAAGACAATCTTCTTCGTCCAGCACATAGGCGCGGTATTGGTCATACATGGCTTTTACATAACAGTTGGGGTGGGGGAGTGATTTACTGTGAACCAACTTGGTTTGCGCGCCTTTGGACAATTTTTTTCCCGTGGTTGTAAATTTCTTGTGGTTACAAATTTTTTAGCGAAAATATTTTTTGGCTGTGTAATTGCAAAACCTTAAGGCAGGCCCGCTCAACAGAGCCTGCGTCTATCCCGTGATATTGATATACCTCATCGGGCCTGCCGGATCTGGAGTGCTTTCGTACCGCCAGGGATTCATGGTGCGCGCCTAAAACAGAGCCGATATTGTCGAGCAGGCCCGGCTCACCATCGTGCACGCTCACCACCGGCGCTTTTGTGTTGTCCAAATTCAAGCCCTTTTTTAAATGCCTGTAACCATTTTTATAAGCCAAATTTCCCAACAAGAGATCGGGGCAGGTTACGATAATCAGGTTGGCGTAAATGCCTTTGCTTAAAAGCTTTTTGCTTGCAGAAAGGGCGAAGGCGGAAGGAGCGCCCATCGAAAAAACATGCACCACATTTTCCTCTTCCTTGTAGTCAGCATAACCTTTGTAATTTAACAGATAATAAGCGCCGTTTAAAACCTCTTGCCGAATACAGGCTAAAATTTCTTCATCCGTTAAACAGGAGACTCTGGATTCTTCAAAGGTCCCTTTGCTGTAAGAGGGGGGAGGGATATTTTGAGGTGTCAGCAAGGCTTTAGTTTTTTTAAATCGGTTTTGTGTTCTTAAGGATTTTAAAAACTGTTTTTGATCCACCCCTTTTGTAACCGCCCGAATCAACACCCCTGTTCTTTCTTGGTTTTGTTCTTTAAAATGCCTTTGCAAACTGTCTGAAAAAATCCAATCCATTTCTGCGAGAAAAAAAGGCTCCCAAGTGATTTGACCCGGTATTTGAAAGTCCGACTTCCAGCCGTGTTGCGCCCCTTCCGGGGAAAGAGTTACGCCGGAGGGGGTTCCGCACAAAATAAAACCGGAGTTCCAGTAAAGGGCGTAAAAATATTGATCCAAAGCTCTTTTAATAAAAAAATCGTATATGGTCATAAGAGGAAGAATGGGCACGCCCAAAATGTCTTTCATTTTTCCGAAGGCGGCCATGCAGGATATACTGTTGGCTTCGGCGATTTCAAATCGAATAAAACGATTTTGACTTTCCTGATTGCTGTTTATGTTGGGGCTTTTTTTGTCTTCCAGATCTTTTTTTAAGCTTTCTTCCTGTATCCACTGCGGGCCAAACACCTTGTTGTTCATGGTAAAACCCAAGTTGGTGGAGGTGCCTACATCCGGGGACATAGAATATACCAGCCGGGCCGCCTCTTTTAAATCGTGTTCCTCTTCAGACAGGGATTTTTCGCCGGCGATGCGGGAAAGCTTGGCCGTTACCTGACCCAAAAACCATTGCGTGTGAGGGTGATTCATTTTCTGAAAATCTATATTCAAGCTGTCAGGAATTGAGGAGGAAAATCGTTTTTTAAACAGCTCTTTGTTTTCTTGTTTTATTTTTTGTTGGCTTTTTATTTCTTTATAAAGTGTTTCTTTTCTGTGTTTTAAAAATTTTCCTTCAATGGAGGTTTCAGCAAACAAAGGAAATTCCCCCTCTGTGCCTTTTTGCATTTTGTTTAATTCCTCTTTTGAAATCAAATAAGAATGGTTGCCACCTAAGCCCGCCATTTCCAAACCCCATCCTTTAATGGTGTGGGCGATAATCATGCAGGGCTGTTTGTTTTCTTTTCGGCTTTCCTGCATGGCGGATATAAGACCGGCAAAATCGTGCCCGCCCAAGTCGGTAAAAGCCTGTTTTAATTCTTCTGAAGAAATGTTTTGCGTAAAAGTTTTTAGCTTTTTATTTTTTGAAAGAATATTCTTAAGCTCTTTTGCTGATTTGCGGTACAAAGCCTGAAACTCATGGTCCGATAAATCTTGGTTTAAAAAAAGCTCAAAGTCTTTACCGCCGGGTTTTTGAAAAATATGTTTTCTGAAAGAGCCGTGTTTTAGATGAATCACCCGCCAGCCGTTAGCCAGTAGGGTTTTCTCCACCCGGTCGGCATCAGATCCTTTCATAGTACGGGGGTTGATCAGGCGATGGCCGTCTAAGCTTTGGCGGTTGTAGTCTAAAATCCAAGTCAGGTTGCCTGTTTCCCGTTCCGCCAAGTCCGGCACAGCCTCCATCAGGGAGCCTTCTCTAAATTCCGAGTCCCCGATCACAGCCCAAAAATGCGCAAGGGGAACTTGATAACCTTGAATTTTAACGGCTTTGTAGGCCAGTGCCAAGTAACCGGCTATTACCGGGGGAATGCCCACAGTGCCGGAGGGCAAAAAGTGATGGTGATCCGGGTCGAGCGTGGAATGATAAGATTGAAATACATATTCGTTTTGTGTTTTTGGGAAGGCTCTTAGGTTTCTCATAGCCTGTTCGGCAAGGGGAGGGGAAAGGGGCTGTAATCGGCTGTCCAGCAGTAATCCTAAAAGATAGTTGTACGCATGATCCGCCGGGGAGGCATGAGGTTTGTTGGCAATATGATCAAAGCCTGTTTTAACCGCGAGGTGAAGCGCGCCCAGAATATGAAGCGCGCTACTGCTTGCGGAGCAGTGCCCTCCGGTTTTAGGATCTCCTTTTTTTTGATCTTTGCGGTGGTTGGCCGTGTAGATCATCCGGTTTAATATCAGCAAGGCCCTTTGGGCGATGCTGTTTAAAGTTTTTAAATCTTCTGCCATTATAGTTTCTTTACCGGTTTGGTTTAATTTTTTTTGGAAAACAAATTTTCATCTTTGGAAGGACTCACATAAAGATGAAAACTCTGCCTGACATGAATATACCCGTCTTCTTCCACCAAGCCCCCCGGTGGATTGGGAAAAGGCTCAGCCGATAAAAAAGCGTGAAGCGCGGCGGAGTCAATATCCTCCGCCCCGGAGCTTTTTATGACTCTAATGTCCTGCACTTCCCCCTGTGGGGAAAGATGCACATAAAGGCCCGTGGAGAACAGCCTTTGCCTTTTTCTTTTGCTGTTTCGCCTGATGAGGGAAGCAGGAAGCTCCCTTCTAAAGTACTGCACCCATCTCCAGTAAAGTTGTTCGTTCATACGGGAAAAATAAGAGTAATAGGTAAACTCTCTTGTGTTCAGCAAAGTGTGGGAACCGGGAGCCACCCCCGGTAAAAAATCCATAGTTCGGCTGAGTTTGTCTGCATGTCCCCTTGAAAACACACCGGTTACTTCCGCTATATCCATTTGAACAGGCTTTGTCATTTGCTGTGGCAGACTGCTGATTTCCCGGTGAGTGGGGGGGGGATTTTTGCCGGTTGCTTGACCTGCTTTCGGCCATTCAGACTGATAAAAAAGCCCTTTCAGCATGGCCTGTGTTTCTTTTTCCACTCTTTTGTTTTCCCGGCTTAGGTAAGAGCTGTATTTTTCAGGCTTTATTTTGTTAAAATTCTTTTGGCTTACGATCTGCTGATGGTCCGGGTAGTCTACAAATACAATTTCTTCTTCATCCTTGTGATCGGGGGAAGATCTTTCCGGCAGGAACAACAGCGGGGAGTGCAGAAAGAGCGAGAACAGTACGGCATATACAAACGGAAGCGCTCCAAAGCGCTTTGAAAGGCCCTTTAGGCGATGCTTAGCCGGGCTGTGGTTATTATTACAGGTCAAGTTAAAACCCTCACTTTATACGCGTAAAAAAATAAGGCTCTTCGCCGTTTGGCGAAAAAGGCCTGAAACATTAAAAGCATAACACAAAAAATCCGGTTTTCATAATATATAATTGGGTAAAAAAAAGTCCGGTTTTTAGTGGCTCTTTATGCTTTAGGCTTTACATTTGTTCGGGGGCGGGGATGGAGAGCACAGCCAATCCTTCCCGCAGGCTGTTTTTCACCGCTTGGACCAAAAACAGGCGAAAATTCTTTTGTTCCTCATTATCAAGGGTGGATATGGGGCAGTTTTGATAAAACCGGGAAAATTTTTGAGCCAAGTCAAAAAGGTAATAACACACCGGCGAGGTGGTCATCCGCCAAGCGCATTTTTCCATTACAAGCGAAAACCAAGAAAGATGTAAAATCAGATCCCATTCTTCGGGTGAGTGGAGAAACAAGGCTTTGGCCTTTATTGTTTTGTTTTCAGCCCGGGCTTTTTTTAAAAGGGAACAGGCTCTGGCGTGGGCGTACTGAATATAAGGGCCGGAGCGACCGTCTATCTTCAGCCACTCTTTCATGTCGAACACAATTTTTTTATTCAGCTCTTGTTCGTTCATTCCGTATTTAACAGCCCCTTGAGCGATGATGTAAGCGGTGTGATTTATTTTTTCTTTTGTCCATTCTTCTTCGTATTTTTTTAAGAAAGCGGTTTTTATGTAGTCGGTCATTTTTTCTATCAATGTCATGATGGGCACGATATTTCCCGCGCGGGAACTCATGGCCCCGGTCTTCAGCTCCACAAAATTGTATTTTAAGTGTTGGGATTTTTCAGCCTCTTTTTTAAAGCCGATATTTTCCAGAACTTTAAAAACCTGCTTAAAATGCCCTTCCTGCCTTTGATCCACAATATAAATATTTTTTGCCGGGTTGTGATCTTCAAATTTTTTCCGGGCCAGGTAAAGATCTTTGGTGGCGTACAGCCCGTTTCCATCAGACTTAAGGAGAAGGCAAAAGCCCAATTTGCCTAAATCCATGCCCACAGCGGATTCAGACACTTTAAGTTTTCCTTGATTCAAAAGATCGCGCACCCATTTTACAGAGGGCGCGTCCATTTCTGATTCCCAGTACCAGTGGTCGAATTTTGCTCCGGCCCATTGGTATACTTCCTCCATAAGAGTTTGACTCCACCTTCGGCTTTGTTGCCAAAGCTTGTAAAACTCTGAGCTTTTATTTTGCAGTTGGCGTAAAATTTCTGTTATTTTTTTTTGATTTTGCTCTTTGTCTGTTTGCTCAAAAGTTTGAAAGGCTTTGCTGTAAACAGCGCCCAGCCACGCGCCCTTTCGCCGGTCAGGCACAGGCTCTGTGTTATGGTATTTCAAGTACCAAAGGCATTTTGCGACATGAGCGCCCATGTCGCCCGGATAAGTACAGCTGATAACAGGAAAAGCTCTTTTTTTCAGCAAAGTGGTAAGGCTTAAGCCAAAGCAGAGGTTTCTTGTATGGCCGATATGCAGTTCTTTATGTGTGTTGGGCTGTGAATATTCAATAAGGTAGGGGCCGGTTTTTTTGGCCGGGGTTTGAAAAAACTTTCCGCTTATTATAGGGTCTAACAGATTAGTTTTTAAAAAATCTTTTTTAAAAAAGAAGTTTACATAAGGCCCTTTGCTTTCCGCTTTTTCAAAAACAGAGGAGTTGTCAAAAGCTTTGGCTAAGACTTCAGCTGTTTCAGCCGGGTTTTTTTTAAGTTTTTTGCTTAAGATAAAACAGGCGAAAGCCCAGTGCCCCCATTCTTTTTCCGGCGGGGGGCTGAAGGTTTGCGCCAGTTCGTAAAGGCTTATGGGGATCTGAAACAGGCTGTTTATTTTTTCGGCAAGCTCTTTACACGCCTTTTGGGTGAAAAGGTCTAAAAAAAATTGATCAGGCTGACAGCTCATTTTTTTAATCCGGTTGTAAGTTCAGCGCGTATCCAGCGTGCTGTTTTTTCACCACTTGTTAAGAGCTTGAAAGAGGAAAAAAAGAACCTATAACTTTTTCCTGCTCTTTAAACAGTTTTTGACAGCCTGACCAAGCAAGTTCCACCATATTGTGCAACTGCTTTTTGCTGAAAGGTTTACCTTCCGCCGTTCCTTGAATTTCAATCAGCTCCCCGGTGGAGGAAAACACCAAATTCATATCCGTTTCAGCTTTTTGATCTTCTTCATAGCAAAGGTCCAGTAAAATTTCTTTGTTCAATATCCCCAAGCTCACAGCGGACACATAATGCGTAAGGGGCAAATGCTCAATCACAATTTCTTTTTTAAGAGAATGCAAAGCCAAAGCCAAAGCCGTAAAACCGGCTGTCACAGATGCCGTGCGCGTGCCTCCGTCTGCCTGAATAACATCACAATCAATATAAATCTGCCGTTCCCCTAATTTGCGCAAATCCACCGCCGATCTTAAACTGCGCCCTATTAAGCGGGAAATTTCCTGTGACCTGCCGCTTCCTGAGGTTTTTTCCCTCCTCATTCTGTTATTGGTTGAGCGGGGGAGCATGCCGTACTCCGCCGTTACCCAGCCTGTTTCCGGTTTGCGAATCCACTTAGGCACAGACAAATCCACAGACGCAGAGCATATTACTCTTGTGTTTCCCATTGTAATTTCCGCACTGCCTTCCGCGTGGGCCAGCACATGAGGGGTGATTTTTATTTCTCTTAAGTCCCCCGGGCTTCTTTTGTCTTTTCTCATTTTGTATATCCTTAAATAGTTACAGCCATTTTTTCTTTTTGAAAAGAAGAACCATACCTCCCCCCACAAGCAGAAAAATCAGCCATATCATAAGGTAGCCGTACTTCCAGTCTAACTCCGGTATGAATTTGAAGTTCATGCCGTAAATACCGGCAATAAAAGTCAGAGGAATAAACACCGCCGCAAAAATAGTAAGCACCTTCATAATTTCGTTCATTTTCCGGTTTATGGTGTTTTGATAAAAATCCATAAGCGAAGTGGTAAGCTCGTTGTAGTAATCAATAACTTCAATAATCTGAATGGTGTGATCTTGAATATCCTTAAAGTAGCGCAGATTTTTTTTCTCAATCCAAGGGTGATTGCTGATAATAATTTTATTTAAAGCCTCTTTAACGGGGAAGGCGGTTTTTCTGAGATACAAAAATTCCCCTTTCAGGGTCAGAATATCCAAGGGGTTTAACTTATTAATATTAGATGTCACGCGTTCTTCCAGTTCTTCAAAGTAATCCCCCAATTTCTCCAAAGTGACATAGTATTGATCCATCAGCAGATCTATCAGTGAGTAAAACAAATAATCCGCTTTTAAGGTTCTGATTTTCCATATTGACTGCCTTAGTCGTTCTTTCACCGGCTCAAAAATATCCCCCTTTTGGTCGTGGAAGGACAGCACAAAGCCCTCACCAAAAAAGATACTGGTTTGGGAAACCCGAATATACATTCTTTCGTTTTTTAACTCGCTGGAAACATATTTAATAATCGAAAACAGCATGTTGTCCATTTCCTCCACTTTTGGGCGGTGATCTGTGTTTAAAACATCTTCCAGCCACAGGCGATGGATGCCAAACTGGTTGCCTATTTCCTCAATAATTTTTTTATCAGAAAGCCCTTGAAATTCCACCCAAGTGATATGACTTTCGTCTTTTACGCTTTCGACACATTTTTCGAAAGTGGCTGAGTGGGATTCAAAAAAAGAATCTTTTGTGTAATTTATCAGGTTGATATGTATTTTTTCTTTATCCCCGGAGTCTCCAATATACACCAAAGAGCCGGGATGAAGCCCCAATACTTTTGTGCGTGTTTTTAAAAACCGGGCCATATTTACCCCTTATGTAATTGCCTGTGAAAAACTCTTTGGTTAAACAGTTGTTGCACCTTTTGGTTGTCATTCCCACGATTGCTGGAATCCAGCCCTTAAACGGGAAGCCGCTTAAAGAGGCTTCCCGTCCCTTGAAAGCGGGAATCCAGAAAATCAGCATACTTCTTCACGGGTGACTGTGTATACATTAACTTGGTTCGGGCTTTCTGACAAGATAAGCCATGTTAAGACTAAAGTCCCGATAAAATAATTAGTCGCTCGTGCAAAACCCTTGTTCTTTAGTTGTTTTTGTCCAAAGTCCGCACTGTTTCGAGACGGAGTACCTTGGACTCTCACAGCACGGACTTTGGACAAAAATGCTTAAGGGGCATTTTTTCACTGGCGACTATTTAGTAGCCTGTGAACAACACCTGTAAATTATGTCTCAAAAGCAAAGCCAAGCGGTGAAGGTCCAAGTGTAAAACTGAAAGCCCTATCCGTAGGGCTTTCAGCCTGAACAAGCTTGGACTTTGCTTTTGAGACCAGCAGTTTAGTAGCCTTTTTCACGCCCGACTAATTATTATTTTAAATGAACAATCTGTTTTGTGCTGATTAAATACCGCTCTAAATAATGAAAATGCACATCGGGCTTTAACCAGCTGTATTCCGGCAAAAACAAAACGGTTTTTGGGCCACACAGCCTGCCAAAAAACTTTAATATATCGTCAGAGGATTTTGATCTGTTTTTAAAAATTTTTTTTAAAGTGTCGGCATCCAGAACAATAAATATATGCCGGTCCGTTGCGGAGCGAACAAAACTTTTAAGCCTGTACAGTCTTTTAAAGTCAGAAATCAATACATATTGGCTTTTACTTGAGTTTGGATCAGAAGATAAATATTTGCTTAAATAATAATCCGCGCTTTTGTTTTTAAGGTATTGTATGGGGATGTTGATAAGCGACACAGGCTTTATATTTTTAGAGGTTTTAATATAAGAAAGGGCTTTTTTCATAAACCGCAGGTCGGTGGGGTTTTTTGAATGTTGCCCAATCAAAATATTTTTTTCATATAAGGCGTCCTCAGGTAAAATATTTTCTCCGTCCTGCTGAAAAAGCAAAGCCTCTGTGGATTTTTGCCTTATAAGCTCCAAGTTCAGCTGATGACGATTCAAGTTTTTAAACACCCGCCCCGAGCAACGAAGCACATCAATATCCACCCGGCTTGGCTCAAAGTTATCGAACAGGGATTTTATAATGTTTTTATGGTCTTTTCGTCCGTAAAAGGCGGAATAAATCAAATTCAGCCCCAAAACACCCAAGGTTTCATACTGTTGAAGGCGGGTTTGATCCAGCAGGGTGACATGAAGAATAATCTCGTTGTAATTTCCTCCGCATTCACTTTGAAAGCGAATACCCATCCAGCCGTGTTGCCCTGAAGATTCCTCTAACTTGTCCGCGGTGCTGACGGCCACGGTGTTTGCAAAGGCAAAAAATTTTGTATCGCGCCCTCTTTTGTTTTTAAGTCTTTTTTCCAGCAGTTTATATTCATGGTCCAGCATTTTAAAAAGCCTGCTTTCAGAAACATACCGGCCCGCCCTTCCGTATATTTGATCGCTGAAGGTCATATCATAAGCCGACATGCTTTTGGCCACTGTTTGCGAAGCCTGCCCGGCTTTAAAAAAGTGATTAACCACCTCTTGCCCGGCGCCAATTTCGGCAAAGGTGCCGTAAATGGAGGGGGCGCTGTTGATTTTTCGCGCTTTTTCCAAAGCTATTTTTTCAATATAAGGCATAGTAAGATCATCCTTAACTCACAGTTTAGCATATTCTTTTAAATCGTAGCAGGATTTTTTAAAAAAAAGGCTAAAAAGCTCAAACATGCGTTTTGTCGCAAAAGCTCAATATCGTGAGTTTCCGCCCGGTTTTTAAAGGGCTGGAGGGTTCAAACAAGTGCCGATCTTTACGAAACATCAGTCAAAGTCTTTCACGAAAAGGGGGTTCAAATCAGATATGCGTTTTGTTGCAAAAGCGTCTTTCAGTGGCGATGTCGCTTAAACCGCCGAACTCGTTTTGAACCCCCTTTTCACAAAATAATACATGTTTTTTTAAAAAAAATTATTACTCAAATACCGCAATTTCCGCCCGGCTTTTAAAGGGCTGGAGGGTTCAGACAGGCGCCGTTTGGCGATATTTGATTTTCACGACTGAAATATTGTTCAAGAAAAGTCCCTTATTTGAGACATGTTGTTTGGCTTGACCAATTTTTTAAGTTTATTGTTCCGGTTTTGTCCTTACTCAAATATCGCCAAAGGCGAACTCACCTCCAGCCCTTTAAAAGCCGGGCAGACTTCCCAATTTTTGTTATTCTCGTGGTGTTCGTCATTCCCTCAGTGTTCGTCATTCCCTCAGTGTTCGTCATTCCCGCGAAAGCGGGAATCCAGAACCTAAAACTGTAAGCCCTGTTCTTATGGCTTTTTAGTCCCTTGAAAGAGGTATCTAACCTATAATAGTGGCCCGTGAAAAAAGCTACCAAACTGCATGGTCTCAAAAGCAAAGTCCAAGCTTGTTCGAGACGGAATACGATTTAACTCTCACCGCTTGGACTTTGCTTGCAGACATAATTTACAGGTGTTTTTCACGGGCTACTATAATAGAAGCTGGTTATGTTGGGAACCCTGAGATTTGGCTCAAAAACAAGGTTTTTTGCAGATTTTTGATGAAGAGAAAAAAAATAAAACTGCTGTAATTTCAAGGACTTACAGTAATAAGTGGTAGACTTGGGCTGTGTCTACCACTTTCTTTGAGGTGGGTTTTTGGCCCTTTTCTTAAGGAGAAAAGCGGGTTTTGAGAAAAAACAGATTTTTAGAAAAAAATAAAAATAAAAAAAAAATAAAACTGTTTCATTTTGAGACAAAAAGTTGCCGGTAAGACCATTGTCTTAAAATTTAAGTATCGAAAATCATTAAAGATTTTTTAAATAAAAATAAAATTTAAGAAAAAACTTGATCTTCCCGATAAGCTTAAAATAAACTTGAATAAAAGTGGTAGACACAGCCCAAGTCTACCACTTTTTGGGCTTTTTCCGGTTTTGGCACAAAAACAGGCTTTTGCGAAAAAGAATGTTTGAAGCCGTAAAAGCCACAAATAAAAAAAGCCAAGTGAATGTGGAAGTGAAGGAAAGGGCAGAGGATAAACAAAGCCAAGTAAAGGGCAGAGGATAAACAAAGGACAAACCATGAGTGAAAAAAAAGGCAGATGTTATATGTTTAGTTTCTTTAAATTACCGAAAAAAGAACCGGGGGAAGTTCTGAACACCGCTGACAGGTCTTATCTGATTAAGCTTATTGTGATCACAGGTTTTCTCACAGTCTCTTTAACTGTCTTGGGAGTTCAGCTTTTACTTGAGCGTCATATTCACCGCATGGATAAAAGCGCAAAGTCCTTAATGGCATGGTCAAAGAAAGCCGACTTGGCAAATCAAATGCTTAACGACATGTTTAAAGTCAATCAAATGAAAGAGTCTTATAAGAATCAAGGCATTGGGGCCGAGGAGGCCACAGATATAAACAAAAAATAACCAAAAACCTATAGGAGGTAAAGAATGAAAAAAATAATCACAGACTTTCTTTTTAAAAGAAGGTTTAAGGTACTGAAAAACAAAAAAGGTTTTTCACTTATGGAAGTCTTGATCGCTGTGGCCATTATCGCGATCATATCGGGGATTGCTGTACCGCAGTTTTTGGCACAAAGGGATAATGCCGCAAAAGTGGCATCAGACACTTCTGCCGGAAATATCGCAAAAGCTTTTAAGAATTGTGTTGCATTAAATTCTTTTGGAGCTTGTGACAAGCTGTCTAAAATAAGAGTAAGCTGTCCCGCCGGATCGACTTGTGACAGTGGCGGAACAGGTGGAAAGTTTTGTGCTGAGGTACATAGAGGCGATGCAGGAAGTGATTTTAAAGTGTGTATATCTATTGACGCCAGTGGGACTGAAACAAGGACTTATGCCGGTTCTTTATTATCCACTGTTGCCGCCGGTGATAGATGCCACTATGAAAAGATTGCGGCTGGATCATGTACGGGTATAGCAAAAGCGCCTGTGGCTGGACTCCCCTCTTGTACGACTGCGACTGATTGTGGCTCTAATGTCACAGCAGACGCCGGTACTAATACATGCGGTGAAACATACACTTGCGAAGGATTATCAACCAGTATGACCGCGACTTGTGATACAACCACAGGGAATTGCTCTTAACTTAAATTGTTTAATCCGGCTCTGGTTTCCCCCAGGGCCGGTTTGTCGGAAGACCTACAGGTTTATTGTTTAGCGGGCGGAGTCGTTTTTTGTTTCAGCTCCGCCCTCTTTTTTAAATAAAGGATATGAAAAAGACACTTATAAGAAACGAGTGGCGTAAGCTGGTTTTGATTTATAAGAAAAAGTGCCCTTATTGCCGGACACAATTCCCGACGGGGAAAAAGAGCCGTGTCACTTGTGGGAAGACTGAATGCCGGTATAAACACAGCTTGATATATCAGGATAAATACACCCGAAGGCCGGCCGTACGGGATAGAGTCAGGGATTATATGTATCACCGATATCATGCCCTGATTATGCTCCGGTATCTTGAACAGCTTGCCAAGATAGCGTAAAAATGGTGTTTTGGGCCTGTTTATTCATGCACAGTTAAAGGGCACAAAATTTTATTCTTTTCAAGAACCGTTTTTTAGTTTATTGATTTCTTTTTCAGAAAGCCCTGTCACTTCTGAAATAAAGCTTAAATCAGCTGATTTCTTCAGCATATTTAAAATAACCTCTTTATCCCTTTCTTGACGGCCTTCCAGTCGGCCTTTTCTCATACCCACTGACATACCCTCTTCACGGGCTTCATCCAATGAAGATTGAAGTAATGGTGTCATAATACGCTCCCCCTTTCTAACGGTTTTACTTTCTGTTTCCTGTATTATATCCCATGTAAAGCTTTGATCATATCTCCTCACATAATCCACTGCAAGCATAATCAAAGCCTCCCGCTCTTTTTGGCTGAGGCCCCGGCTTATTGTAAAAAGCTCTCTTAACTTCTTCTCGTTTAAGTTCCATATATTTTTTAAAATATACAAAATAGGGCGCGTTGTCAAGCCCTTGGCCTGACGGACGATGTCCAAAGTCTGAATATTCAAGACTCTTGGGCGAAAATTCAGCACATTTTCTTTAAAATGCTTCTTTAACTCACTCTGAAAATTGTTCAAAAAGCCGTGAAAATCAACAGGCCCTTTCCATTTTTTGTTTGGACTTTGGTTGATAAAGACCGGGAGCACCGGGTCTTTAACATCTTTATAAATACCTGTCTGATAGATTAAAAACTTTTTTAACAGCTCCGGGTCTTTTTGGCTTTTGTGTTCCATTAAGAACAAGACCTTGGCGGGCTTTCGAGAGCCTTTAAGAAGGGCGGAGACTAAAAGGTCCATCCGTTTTTCGCTTGCTGACTTGTCAATAAAAGTTGTGGCTTCTGTTTTAAGGGTGTTCCAGTCAAAAAGGGCCATTTCTTTTTTAGAGAGCACAAGTTTTAAGATGTCCACGCAGTGCCGGGGCTTAGAATAAACCTCTTTGAACAAATGATCGTGCAAAAACTTTTTGCCTTTTTTCATAAGTTCTTTCTCCTGTTTTGGTGGTTTGAGCGGAAAGTCCGCCTCTGTAACTTTCTCATGCAAAAACCGTGCCAAAATTGCGGGATTCTGATTTTTTTATGACTTTTTACGCATAGAATAAAAAGAAAAAACTGCTGTATTTTTAATAACTTAAGTCTACCGGCCGGGGCTTTAAAATATTTTTTTTAATTCAGCATGTTAAACAGGAGGCGTCGCGTTGTGGATTAAAAGGCACAGAACTCGATAAAGTGACAGGGCTTTCTGTTGCTGAAATACAAAAGCTTAAAAACAGAAAATAAAAAAAGTGACAGAGCAATAAAAAAAGCCTCTTCAATATGAAGAGGCTTTTTGTGCTGTTAAAGGGCAGGCTCTTTCAACAACCCGTCAAATTAAAAGCCTTTGGTTTTTATATTACTTGTTTTTGTAAGCGGGTGTATTCCTGCTTAACCAATGAGCCGACTCTGCTTAACATCGGCTTTAACTTCATCAGCTCAGCTTGAGCTATATTCTTTTGACCGGACTTAACCAGCAAGTCAATGTAAGAGCGCATAACAGTCACCTGCACAGTACCCGGCTTTGCCTTTAAAGCGTACCTGTAGTAAGAAAGAGCTGACTTTGTGTCACCGCTTTTTTCTAAAATACGCGCATAATTGTAGGCTGATTTTACGCTGTTTCCTTTGTTTGTAAAATACCGGCTGTAAGTCTTGCCAGCCTCACCAAACTTGTTTCTTCTGTACTGAAATTCGCCCAAGCTTTCCAAAACTTCAAGTCTTCCTGAAGATTTAAAAAAGGACTTGTGCGCGCTTTCTACACAATCGTACTTTTTAAGGCTCATGCAAACATTTTTAAGACTTGCAAAAGACTTTTCGTTTAAAAGGCCTGTAAATTGACGGGCTTTCAGGGGAACAATTTTAAGGGAAGATGAACCCCAGTTTCCCATATAGATGACCGCACTCATAAGAACCAAGCCAGTAAGAAAGATGTTTTTGGCAATCTTTTTTTGGGCTGTTCTTTCTTGTTTGTTGCTACCGGCCTTGTGCCAGCCGCATTCACAAAAAAGAGTGTTACCTGCTTTGCTTAATTTTGTTCCGCATACGGGACAGTTAGTGTGTTTCATTTTCTTTACCTCCTGATAATGTTTTTTTTAATACCTCTACCCTTATAAAGTGCAAATACGGAGGCAAAAACCTATAAGTTATTGATATAACAGGGCTTTTTTATTTCCCGATGGCGAACAAGGATTAGTGGCGGGCAAAAAGTGTCTCAAAATGAAACAAAGTGGTGAATAAACTTCATACAAAAAGAACAAAAAAGGCCCTGTTAAATTAAAGAATCTAATGCCAAAATCGGCGGGCTACGGTGTTGGCAAATTTTGCCATTACTGAAGCTTTGCATAAAAAGCTTGACAGATCTTCAAACAAGCCTTATTAGAGTTACCGAATTTTTCTACATTGATTGCTGATAAAAGCATGCAGAACATTTTGAAAAATCGCTGGATTGAAGTGGAAAAATGCTTGTCAATAAATGCTTCTTTATCAGCTGTTGTTATGATGGGTGGAATACTGGAAGGATTGTTAATGGCAAAAGTGAATGCTTATCCAAATAAAGCTCAGCTTTTTAAATGCAAAGCCATCCCCTCAGATAAAAATACCAGAAAGAAAAAATCTTTAAATAAATTACTGTGACAGGATCTTTCTTTCAGCCCCCGGCTTAAGTGAGTTTTGAGACAGGGTATAGGCGATGGGGGTTCCGGTGGGTATTTCCAGTTTTGTAATGTCTTTGTCGTTTATCTGTTCTATATGTTTAATTAAGGCTCTTAAGCTGTTTCCGTGAGCGGTTATTAATACGGCCTTTCCTTGTTTAAGGTGAGGGGCGATTTCTTTCTCCCAAAAGGGCAAAACCCGGCCTTTGGTTTGTTTTAGCGATTCTGCTTTCGGCAGGTTTGGGATGCCTTTATAGCGGGAATGTATTTCTGATCTTAGGTTTGAGCTTTCAGGTGTTTGGCTGTCTTTTTCCGGGTGCAGGGAGGGGTGGTTATGCTCATCCAACTCCGAATCATTTAAAACAGGCGGGGTGGTTTCATAGTCCCTTCGCCAAAGCCGAACTTGATCTATGCCGTATTTGTTGATTATATCTTGTTTGTTAAGGCCGGTAAGCCCCCCGTAATGTCTTTCATTTAACCGCCAGGACTTAACAACGGGAATCCACATTTTATCCATTTCGTCCAATATAATCCACAGCGTGCGGACAGCTCTTTTTAATAAAGAGGTGTAGGCTAAGTCGCATCTGAACTGCACTTTCTTAAGGGTTTTTCCGGCTTGTTTTGCTTCTTGCCTTCCCTGCTCGCTTAAATCAATATCCGTCCAGCCGGTAAACCGGTTTTTTTTGTTCCATTCACTTTGCCCGTGCCGCACCAAAACCAAATTATAAGATTCCATAGGAACAACATATACGATATTTACACAGCAGGCAAGCCATCATTATTTTCTTGGTTTTTGCCCTTCCTGATATAAAAGAGTGTTTTTCATGCTCGATTATAAGCAAATTTTATAGGTCCTATTAGTTTTGCTTTTAGATCTGTGAAAATATTACCTGTTTTTTTAATAAAGTGGTTTTTATTCGGATTTATTTAAGAAAAATTCAAAAAATAATTTGCCTTGGAGCTTGTTGTTATGCTACTCATATCAGCCCTTTGAAGAAATACCGGTGGATAGCCTCCGATTTTGATCCTTGTTTTCTGCAAAAGCGGGGATGAAACAGAAAGAAAAGGATTTTTATGTTAAATTTCGCGGGAACAATTTTTAAGCTTATTTTTCCGCTCCTCCATTTAAAGAAAGATCGGGCGGTTAAATTTGCAAAAACAACAGTTACCCCCATTTTCCTTATTGTTACCACCGGGGTTTTGTGGCTTGAAACAGCTCATACCTTGCCTGAGACTGCAAAAATCACTATATATTATGATGCCCGAAAGGAATTTCATTCCAGCGCCTTGTTGTCTACAATTATAGCACAGGTACAAGCACACCACGACAGCTATTCAGCATATAATAATCAGACAGTTCGGATGCCAATCACTATTGACATTGACAAACCTCAGTGCCGTTCCTCCGATCAAATATGCGCTCAATATGTGGCTTATATAGACAGCCAGACGGACAAAATAATGGACGCTCTACGCAAAAGAGGTGATTTATTTACAGAACGTGATAGCATACAAGCACAAATAGATATTCATGACAATAATATTGCCCTTATCGTTAAGGATAATCAACAAGAGCTGAAACTCCAAGAAAAGCTTCGTGAGCTAATGACTTTTGTTGAAGCTGTCATGGACAATCAGGAGATCAATGAGAAAATTTTGATTGATTTTGAGCGCTATATGTTCGATGCTGAAAATGAAAATGCGGAATTGGATGAGAGAATAGCTGAGATAAGATCTTGGATACGGGTAAAAGATACAGATGGTTCTTATAAAGCATTTGAAGATTTTGTGAATAATGTGGAGGAGGTATATAAAATCATAAAGGAAAAAGACAGTCCACTACTTCTTTCTCATTTGCATACATTATTCATGAATTACAACCCGGATATTTTAAAAATCTCCTGAATTTTCTTACACAAATATGGGATATGTCCTGTTTGCGTGTCGAAGAGTTGCATAAAAGATTTGAATCAGAGAAAGTAGAGAATCAGCATTTGATTAAAACATTTCAAAATATGAAAAATCAGGTGGATCAGTTGTTAAACAGTTTTGAACACCAGAGCAAAAAATTAGTGTACCCCAGTAGAACTTATATGCCTGTTAACAGTTGTCGCAGATGTTAAACAAAGGAGTTTATAATGAAATATAAAATATTACTTTTCATATTTTTATGTTGTGGTTTTAGGGCTTTTTCCTCTTTAGCTGATGATTATATTCAAGAAGTAAAAGCGAAAAGAGAGCAAAACGCAATCTCCTTTGATGTTTATGTTAGAAATATCAAACATTGCATCCACATCTCAAACACAGTATCCACAGCGTTCGCAGAGGCGCGGGATCAATATAAAATGCGTGTGGCCCGGGTTCAGCAGTTTTGCAATGATCCAATGATGTGGGAAAACGGACATTATGGAGACTGTTTGGGTGCCAGGCTTAAATTAAAAATAGAGCCTGAACATCTTATTCATGTTCTTTCTAAAATCAAAGCTATATGTCCCCGGCTGAATCTCAAAGAAACAATACAGGAGCTTAAAAATTTTATAACAACATTGGAAGAGAGCATTTTTTCCTTAAGAAAACAGTATAGGGAGTTTCTTATGAATCAACTTCTTCTTAAGCAGGCGGAAAAGAGAAAAAAATATACCGTAATGAGCATGCCCTTTCAATGTCAAATGAGTATATTATCTGATTTTAAACGACTGGTATTTCGGGACGGAAATACTATGTTTTGTTCTGAATTTGGGGATTCGTATGGTTTTGAAAAAGGCCTCAAAGTAATGAATATGCTTAAGGATAAAATATCCACCAAAGTAAAAATATGTAAAACTGGTGATTTGAGTGACAAAGTAACGAGAAGCGAACAAAAAATTCAAAAAATGAAAGCAGAATACGGCAAGCCCTTTGATGAGTTTGCTCAAAAAGCCTGTTCCCTGCTGGATAAATCACCTCAAAACAATACGCTGTGTGAAACACCTTTGAACAATAATTCTTGGAAATATTCTGTAAGTCAGGTTCTGCAAAAACAACTGGGATATAAGGTGCGGTAGGTGATTTATGCGCCACTATATGTTTATGCTTTTTCGATCAAGCAGGGTTTTTAAAACAATAATTTTATTTTCTGTTTTTATATTCCCGTTTTTTTCAGCCACTGCGAAGGAATTGGTAAATCCGGCAGGGGCGCTTATATATCATTACCCGGAAGATCAAGGTAATTATTCCATAACCATTCAGACACAAGCGCCTCCGCCACCTGCCGCCTTTACACAAAAACTCATGCAGTCACAGTTTAGGGTTAAGCGGATTATTTCAAGCGAGGAATTTAAAGTCAGCAGTAAAGCCAAACACATTGGAGATAGATTAAGTCAACAGCTTAGGGAACAGCTTAGGGAACAGTTTAATTTTTCAATAAACTTAAGCGGTTCTGGTTCTGACTGGCTACTTAGTGTAAAAACAGCTGTTGCTCAGGTGGAGCCAAGGGTAAGGGCTGTTTTTAACAACTCTTTGTTGATGGAATCCCAGGCTGAAGATTGGAAATCGGGCTGGTTTTCCGGCTGGTATCCGATTGAGATAAAAATGGTAAAAGAGCATTGGGCGCCTAAGCGGGTGGAGGGGAGTGTTCAGGCCCACATTATAGAGGAAGAGGCGGAAGTTTACAAGACAGCTCTTGATATAGTGAATCAGGTTTCTGATAGATCTGCGCAGGCTGTGTCGCAAAATACAACTGAATTTAAACAACTTGTTTCAGAGTCTGTTCCTTTTTCAGTTGTGGATATACCTCTTAAGACTCCTGAATGGATTGATCGAAAGAAGTTTTACGAACAAAATGTCACTCAAGCTGTGAGGGAGGTTTTGGATTTGACAGATGACAGCGTTCAAAAGCTGTTTAAAGTTGGTGAAAAAGCCGGTAAAAGAGCATTAACAGAAGAGGATATTGCAACAAAAATTAAAGATGATCCAAAAGCGTATCAACTCACCCATATCATAGGTGATATAGCAAAGAAAAAAAGTTTTAAAGCTATTCAGGCACCTTCGGCTCATGGTGGAAATAATGTTATTATTTTTACGGAGTTGAAATGAAAGTAAAAAAATTTGTTGATATTCTGGATCAATATGGAAGAGTGGCTATAAAACTGTTCAGAGAGGAGGGAAAGAATATTTTTAAAAACACAAAACTTTTACTGATCTTATTGGGGGAAAAATGGAGCAGAAAAAAAATTCTTAAATTATTTCGCTTGGGGTGGATTATAGATATGGAAACGGACGCACAGCGCCGTAAAGGAGAAACACACTTTGATAATATATTGCCGGTTTATCGTTATTTTGCTGATTATATGAACTGCGGTTGTGCTTTTTTTGGAAACAAGCGCATTCCTTGGGAGGAATGGAAGGATTTGGCAAAAGAGCAGGTGGATATTTTGAAAATTCTTGTTGAGAAAAATCAGCTTAAGAGTTTTAGGAGGACGAAAATTTATCGCGAATTCAGAAAAAAATACGGGGATCGTATTGACTTGCTTAAACAAAAAGGATATTTAAGCGATGTTGATTTTATGTGTTACCCTTCCGGCCTGTGAAGCACGGAGAGACAAAAAGGAATAAAGAATAATAGGAGAAAATAAAAATGAGATGGCTTATCGGTGTATTGATTTTATTATGTGGTTGTTCGAGCCGGAATCAGGAATGCACACCGGAGGAAAAACAAGCCATAGTGCAAACCTTCTTAAGCAAAGTGGAAAGCGATACAAATCAAAAACTGGAAAAGGTGATACAAAACACAGGGTTGAATAAGGATCAAAAACAGGTGCAAATATCAGAGATCATCAAAAAAATTGAGCCTCAAATTCGCTCATCAGCTGATATTTCCCGGGTAAAAAGCAAAACCTGCCGTTTTTCTTATAATGAAAACAGCATTCAAGACTCTACTCTTGAATTGGAGCAAAAAGCGCGTGCGAAAGTAAGTAAGTGGTGGGATTCTCAAATGGGAAAATCCCAAGAATCTTTATCGCAAGAGGTGGGTGCGTTTATACACACTGTGGTTGAGTCTCATTCCCTTGTGAATAGGGTTAATGTAGGGGAGGGTGCAGAAGATCCATCAGCCGCTGGAACCTTAGTCAAACCGGCTTTGCCTGCATCGGAGGAATCTTCCGAAACAGATTTTGAAACAGCTGTGCGGGAGGTTTTAGAAACCCGGTACGCCCGCCATGAACTTGGCGCTGTTTATGAAAACACCTCAGTTTCCGAAGATGCGGGGCAAAGCGGTATTCCCTACCAATTTAAGTCCCCTGAAGGGGAGTTTTTAGATAAAAACCAAGATCTTTATTCAAAAATTCATAACTCAAACCCCTACCATGAGCAGGGCCGTATAAGCCGTCATCTGGCTTTGTTTGCGCTACAGACTGCTGATAGAGAGTTTGCAAAAAAGCTGACAGCTAATTCAGCCTATGAAATAGGCAAAGCTCTGATGAATCTTTACTTTGAAGAGACTTTAACTTCTGATAAAAAACCTGTGTTTTCCAAAAGCCAAGCTAAAAATATTTACAATGTGCTTTCGGGCAGGGATTTTTTAACAGGAAGGCTTTTAAGTGTTTCTGAAAGAGCAGACTTTATTTTAGAAATTATCATGTCGCCTGATGATCCCGGATCCTTCACCGCCCATGAACCCTCTCTTAAAGCCTTTAATGATACCTTAAGCAAGATTCATGCAGGGGCTTTAAAAGCAAACAGTCCTTTTGTTCAAACCGGCTTTAAAGCGGTTATTGAACAATCCTACGAAGTTTTAAAAGAAAGAGGCAAAAAACAACAACAAAAAGTCCCCATAAAAAACAAAAGTTAATGTAGTATCCCCATTTGGTAAAGGTTGTGTATTGTGTCTTGCTGTGATAAGACACTTTCTGCAAGCGACTTAGGCTTTTATTAAGCGGCGACAAAAAATTAATTTCCCCTGTGGCGGAGATAGTGGCGGAAAACCCGGTGTTGGTTCCTCTTACCAAGGGGCGCCGTACTTCTATCGCCCGGCTTAAGGTCATGTACAGGTGCTGATAAGCCTCCTGCCGGCTTCCATACCAAGAGTCATTAGTGACATTCACAATAATTTGCGCCCCCTCTAAACTTAGCTCTCTGGTAAAAAAATCAAACAAACCTTCGTAACAGATCTGAAAGCCCAATTTTATTTTGTTTTTCTTGCTTTTACCGGCTGTTGGTTTTTCTTGTTCAACAAGTCTTTGTTTTACGGGCTTGTTAAATTTATCAAGGTTTAAGGGCATAATTTTGTGTTCCCCTGTTCCTCTTACGAAAGATCTGCCGTAATAGGAAAAAAGTTTTTGAACAGGAAGCCATTTTTCCCCCGGTAGATACTCGCCAAAAGCCAACAACAAAGTTTTGTCGTAAGGAGGCTGAACCAGCTTTCCTTTACTGTTAAAAGTAAAAATGGAGTTGGTGGCGCCCTTTGGGCCTTTTCCCACAGCAGACAAAATTAAAGAGGTGTTCCATTTGCGTGCCTGTTGTTCTGCAAACCCGCCCGCGGTGTTGCTTTTCCTATCATGCTTGATGCTGTAAGGGTAAGCCCCTTCCGGCCAAAGAATAAAATCCGGCTGAGATAAAGGCGCGGTTTTAAAATGTTTTTCTGTTACTTGAATAAGCTTTAACAAAGCCGCAGGCCGGGGATCTTGCCCTAACAGTTTGTGCGCTTTACTGAAGTTTTCAATATTCGGCTGTACAATCAGTATATGCGCTTTTTTGTCAGGCAAAGGCAGGCGGTTTTTTAAATATTGCCCGTAAAAGTTAAGCCCGGCAAAAAACAAAAACCAAACCGCAAAAACTTTAACTAATCTGCCGGCCTGACTTTTTGTATTATGTTTATTAAGAACAACCTTTGTTGAAGAAGTATATGGTGACGAAGAAGAAGAGATATAGCAAAACAAACCGGTTATCTTTTTACACACGCTGTGTTGCGCTTTTTGTATGTAAGGCCGCAGGCCCAAGTAAACATACAAAAACACCAGGTTGAAAAACAAAGTCAGGGTGTTTAAAAACTGAAAGCCCCATATTTCCGCTGTTTGGCTTGCCGGCCATTTTGCGTAAAACCAGGTGTATCCCCAGTTCCAGTCAAAAATCATGGGATAATATTTCATAATTAAGGCGGAATATAAAGGGAGTAAAATAAGCACACAGAAATTTCTTAAGGGGGAATGTTTTATATTGTTGGAGACTTCGATATTTTTTTGTTGAGGTTCGGTAAAACCCCGGCGCTTTAAGAACCCGCACCCTTTTTTGCCCATTAGTTTTTTTTGTGAAATAAACCAAAAAAGCAAGGCAATAGGAATATGCAGGTTGGCGAACCCTGCAAAAATCAAAAGCCCCACAGCCGAAAGAGGCCAAGAAAAAAAACCAAACTCCTTTATGGTGTAGAGCACCCAATTAAAGCCTATCAGGGTGGCAAAAAACTGGCAAAGCCAAGCCCCGGCCAAAAGAGGTTTTAAGCGATCCTGCTTTAGGGCGAACAGCCAAAGCGGCACATAACAAAAAAAAACGGCCCAAGGGGGAAAGGGAATATAGCTGGTTCCCATTAAAAGACTGGATAAAAGAGGCAGAGAGTAAAATTTACAAAGTTTTATCAAGAGGGATGAAAAACGGTTTTTTTTTGCGGTTTTTTTTTGCATTTTACAACTTTCTTAGGTTCTTTGGTTCGTTTAATCAACCGGTTTTTTCGTATTTTGCCCTTCACAGCGGGGATTTTGAACAAAAAAAACAAAAAAACTCGATTTTTGTCTGTTTTTATGTATAATCTCATTATGAAACAATTTTATGAAGAACAAAAGCGTCCTGTCCTCTCTGAGCTTCGCATCAGGTGCCCTTACTGTTTGCAGGTCTTTAGAGCGTTTAAAGACGAATTTGAAGAAGAAATGCCGGATTTTCAGTGTTCCGTATGCAGTGAAAAATTTTGGATTAACTCAAAAGACAAAGACGCGGTGATTTTGGGCAAACCCGGGGATATGGCAAAAACGGGTCTTAAGCCTGTTCGCTCCGGTATAGGGATCTCCACCAAAATATGCCCAAGATGCACTGAGGAAGTGCCCATAGAGGATCAAGAGTGCTCCTATTGCGGGGTGGTTTTTATTAAGCTGATTGAAGGGGTGGAGTCCTCTTTTCAGTTAAGAGGTATATGGGGGAAAGTGATTAAAAACTGGCACGACGAAACCGCGCATGATGAGTTTTTACGAACCTGCCACAAACAAAATGAGCTGGTGTATGGAATTTCCTGCTACGGCCGGATTTTAAAAGAGGATAAGGACAATAAAAAAGCTGAAGAAATGATAAACAGAATGGAAGCCTTAACTTGGTTTTTTGAAGAGGAGATTTCACTTCCTAAACTGACATTTAAAAAAGCCCTGCGTAAAGTAAAGGGCTGGTTTGACAGCTACGCTTTCGACGCGCTTATGCTGGCTATGGCCCTTTGTGTTTTAATTTATATTTTTGCCTGAACTTAAAACTTTAACTTGTTTTGATTTTGATTTTGTAGTAATAAAACATTATGGGAGATGTAATATGGCGGATTTAGGTTTTTTACTTCAAGCAATAATTGCGTTTTGTGCTGTTTTTTCAGCTTTGGGCCTGCTTTTCAGCGTTCTTTTAGGGCCTATAAAAAAAGATATCGCCAAGTTAGAGGCGGGGCAAGCCAAGTTAGAGGCGGGGCAAGCCAAGTTAGGGGCGGGGCAAGCCAAGTTAGAAATGGGGCAAGCTAATCTGGAGGCGGGCCTGTCCACCATCCAATCAGAATTACAGGCCATAAAAAAAGCTCTCTTAAAATCTTAGGGGCCTCCGGGTGAGGAAGGAACTTCGCGGGGAGCGCCAAGAGGAATGGAGCTTAAAAGCTTTTTTGTGTAGTCCTGTTTGGGGTTTTTGTAGATTTCAAAAGAGCTGTTTCTTTCGATGATTTTGCCTTTGTGCATAACACACACTTCATCGGAAATAAATTTCACGACAGACAAATCGTGAGAGATAAAAATATAAGTCAAATCCAGCTCGTCTTGAAGATCCAGCAAAAGGTTGATGATCTGCGATTGAATAGACACATCCAAAGCGGAAACAGATTCGTCACATATAATAAACTCGGGCCTTACTGCCAGCGCGCGCGCGATACAAATTCTTTGCCTCTGTCCTCCTGAAAATTCATGCGGATAGCGGTACCGCATATCCCCCTTCAGCCCCACTCGTTCCAAAAGCTGTTCTGTTTTTTTTATTCTTTCTTTTTTATCCGCCCACAGGTTATGAATAATCATAGGCTCCATAATGGCCGATCCAATGGTCATGCGGGGGTTAAGAGAAGCGTAAGGGTCTTGAAAAATCACCTGCATTTTTCTTCTTAAAGGTTTCATTTCCCGCCGTGAGAGCGCCATTACATTTTGCTGATGATAAATCACTTCGCCCCCGGTGGCGCTGAGAAGGCGCAAAATCACCCGGCCCAAGGTGGTTTTTCCGCAACCGGACTCCCCCACAAGACCTAAAGTTTCCCCTCGTCGGACATTAAAGGACACATCATCCACCGCCTTAACCCAAGACCGTACTTTTCCAAACAGGCTTTTTTTAAGCGGGAAATATTTTTTAAGTCCTTTCACCTGTAGTAAAATATCCTTGGAAGACAGATTTTTTACTGTTTTTTTACCCCATTTATTTTCGGGGTTAAGGGCTTTGCCCCGCTCATCCATGTAATCGTCCATCACCGGCAGTCTTTTGCTGTCTTTATCCAAAGTGGGGCGACAGGCGATAAGTCCTTTTGTATAAGGATGAGAAGGCGCTTTAAAAATATTATAGGTGGAGTTTTGCTCCACTATATGCCCCTTGTGCATAACCAAAACTTCGTCTGCTATTTCTGCGATCAACCCCAGATCATGGGTGATAAACAAAATGCTCATAGAGTGTTTTTCCTGAAGATTTTTAAGCAGGCTTATGATTTGTTTTTGGATGGTTACATCCAAGGCGGTGGTTGGCTCATCCGCTATTAAAAGGTTGGGGTTGCAGGCAATGGCCATTGCGATCATCACCCTTTGCCTTTGTCCGCCGCTTAGCTGATGGGGGTAAGATTTTATTCTTTCTTCGGGGCTGTCCACTTCCACCTGATTAAGCAGTTCGACAGCTTGCCGCCAAGCGGCTTTTTTATTCATCTTTCTGTGTAAAATTAAAGCTTCCGCAATTTGATTTCCTATTGTAAATACAGGGTTTAAGCTGGACATAGGCTCTTGAAATATCATGGATATACGGTTGCCGCGGATTTTCCTCATTCGGGATTCCGGCCATTTTAAAATATCTTCTTTATGGGCTTTGTGTGTTTCTTTGTGCTGTTTGGCTTTTGCCTCTGGGCCTGCGCCTTGCACTGTGTTTAAAAAAACTTCCCCGCCGGAAATGGAACCGGGCGGTTCGGGAATAAGCCGCATAAGAGAAAGAGCCGTCACACTTTTTCCTGAGCCGGATTCCCCCACCAAGCCCACTGTTTGCCCCTTAGGGATATTAAAGGAAACCTTCTTTACGGCTTTTACAGTTTCTTCGTCTGTTCGAAACTCAACAGACAGATTTTTTACTTCAATTAAAGCGGACATAATGTTTGCCTTTTCAAGATCCTAAAACTACACTAATTTAGTAGCCCGTGAAAAACCTTTGTTATTTGTGGCATAAGCAAAACCCCGGCGGTGAGTGTCCAAGGTATTCCGTCACGAACAAGCCGGGGTTTTGCTTATGCCAACTATGAAATCCAGCCTTTTTCACGGACGACTAATTTAGTGGTATAATGCGGGAAACAAAAAAACAAGAAAAAAGGACGCAAAGTATGAGAACAAAACAGACAAACAAAAGTCTGTATTTAACAGAGGTCTTTTCCACAGAGGATAAAATTCTTAAAAGTATCCGTGAGTGGTCGGAGAAGGAAAAAACAGCCTCTATGCAGATCTCTGCGTATGAAGGGGGGATTTTGCAGTTCTTGTGTCGCGCGCAAAAGGTGAAAAAAGCGGTGGAGATAGGCACGCTTTACGGATACTCCGGTTTGATGATAGCCCGTGCCCTGCCGGAAGACGGACAGCTTTTTACTCTGGACATCAACCAAAAAAGACAGCAAAAAGCCCGGGAGCTTATTAAAAACGATCCTTCCGCCAAAAAAATCCATTTTCTTGCCGGGCTGGCCTTAAGCAGTCTGAAAAAGCTGGAAGATAAAGCTCCCTTTGATATGATTTTTATTGATGCGGACAAAGCCGCTTATTTGGATTACCTTAACTGGAGCAACAGTCATTTGAAGTCCGGTGGCCTGTTAATAGCGGACAACACTTTTCTTTTTGGCGCGGTCTATGGAGAGGCTGTGAGGCAGGATGAGAAAACAACAAAAATTATGCGGGCTTTTAACAAGAAAGTGGCGGATTCCGGCCTGTACCATGCCACTTTAATTCCGACAGCGGAAGGCCTTACCGTTGGAATCAAAAAATTCAGCACATTTTTTTAAGTCTTCGGCCTGTAAGGCCGATTAGATATGAAAAACCCTTGGGCTTTAGTCGGGCGTGAAAAAGTCTGGCTTGAGTAGTTCTGTATGCTTTAGCCTTAAGCTTGTTCGGGACGGAATACGATTTAACCCTCACCGCTTAAGGCTAAAGCATACAGACAAATAACAAGGGTTTTTCACGGGGGACTAATTAGTGGAGCGTGAAAAAGGTTGCTAACTGCATGGTCTCAAAAGCAAAGTCCAAGCTTGTTCAGGCTGGAAGTCGCACAGGCGACTTCCAGTTTTACACTTGGACCTTCACCGCTTGGCTTTGCTTTTGAGACATAATTTAAAGGGCTTCTTCACGGGCTAATAAATAGTTGGGCGTGAAAAAGTCTGGCTTGAGTAGTTCTGTATGCTTTAGCCTTAAGCTTGTTCGAGACGGAATACGATTTAACTCTCACCGCTTAAGGCTAAAGCATACAGACAAATAACAAGGGTTTTTCACAGGCTACTAATTAGTAGCCCGTGAAAAAGTACCCCTTAAGCATTTTTGTCCAAAGTCCGTGCCGTGAGGGTCCAAGGTACTCCGTCCCGAAACGGTGCGGACTTTGGGCAAAAACAGCTAAAGAGTAAGGGTTTATCACGGGCAAGTAATTAGTCTGTATACACAGGAGGAAAAGGAATGAAGATTTTAAAGAAACAAGATTTTATGACGCAATGCCCCCCCCCCTCATTTTTTTTCTTGGAAATGAAAATGGCTGTCGTGTTTTATCTTCGCACCGCTACAGCCTGCCGGTGGCTTTTTCGCTTTGTTTCAAGAGCTTGTTCAAGAGCTTGTTTAAGAGCTTCAGTTTTAAAGAGCTGTATTGACCTAAGAACATCCCGATTGTTCCTAAGCACCTTCTTGCTTGTGTTTTGTTTTTCTCCTTTGAAGTCTTACTCTCAAGACAAGTCCCCTAAGGCGGGGCTTAGCCCCAAGTACGAAAGCTGTAAGGGAACGGACCTTTCTCAGCTGGAAGACCCTTCTTCCAAAACAGAGGCGGACTTTTGTATAGGCTGTGCCTTTAATAAAGTTAAAAACTTTCTCGGAATAACAGACATTCAAAAAAGCCTAAGTCCCAAGGATATAGAACATGCCGGGGAATTTAGGAAAAAACTTCAAAAAAGAGTGATAGGTCAGATTTCCGCCAGAATATTTCAGATGAAAAAGCTTAAAGCCTGTGTGGATTTTGACGGTAGGTGGTTTCCCGGATGGAACACTCTTAAAGCAGAAGACAAAACAGCCCTTAAACAGCAATGTCAGGAGCAGACAAATCAGTTAAAGTCCGCTGTTAAAAGCAGGTGGTCTGATATGAGGGTGCATCTATCCTTGAGCGCGCCAAGGTTAAGAGAAGATCGGGTAATAGCAGACCGAAAGACTTGGTTTAATTCCACTCCCTCTCATGGGATGTCTGAATTTGCCTCCTCCCTTTCTCCATTAACGAAGGCGGAGAAAAAGGCGGCAGAGGAAAAATACATAGAGGCTTTGGCCGAGGCTGGAGCTAAACTGAACATAAGTATAGAGGTTATGACCAGGGCTGGAGCTAAACTGAACATGAGTCCTGAGGTTTTAAGACACAGACTTTCAAACAAGCTTCCCTTAGAGCTTAGCGGTCAAGACATGAGGAGGCTTAAGTGGGAGGAGCAAAAATTCAGAAAAGAAAGCAGAAAGAAGTATCTTAAGCAAGTGGGTGAGCTTCCTATATTGGCTTATTTAAACAAAAGCCCCCCCACAGGCAAGGAATTGGCTAAAGCGATAGACAAAATGGAAGCTCAGCTTCAAACCATGCTGGAGAAAGTTGAGGCAAAGGATGTGGATTTAGGACTTTTGCTTTCGTTTAATCCCTTGGTGGAGGAGCTATTGAAAGAAGATAAGCGGTACTGTTTAGTGGCGGAAGCGGGCCGGATAGAGGCGGAAGGTGATGATAGGTTTGAGAACTACGCTCTCTTGGGTGCGAGTTTGCTTTCAGCGGTGCCTTGTTTTGCAGGCGGTGTTGTGGGCAGGCTTTTTTGTTTTGGAGGTGAGTCTTTAGTGGGAGTTAAGGGTTATGAGTTGGCGAAAGAAGGAATGGAGGCGTCTTTGGGACGGGTGTTAACAGGCAAGGATTATGAGAAGATTTCGAATTTGGAAGGAAGACAAAGGGAGCTTTTTTTAGAGAAATTGTTTTTGCCCCTTGCAGTTTGGGGAGGAGCCGGGCCACTGCTTAGATCAGTTAAGAGAACAATGACCGGCCCTAAACCAACAGCGGGAACAGAGACAAAACATGGAGGAACAAAACCTGCGGGAACGGATACAAAGCTTGCGAAAACAGGAGCAAAAACTATCGTCATGCTAAGCGACAAACAGGCACGGAAATACGCAAGAAGTCTTCCAAAACATGAAAGAAATGACTATATGCGCGCCCGACAAATGGAAGCATGGGCACAGGGGATTCAAAAGCCCTTTGAGGATAAGGGATTTCATTTTGTGGAAAGGACTTTCAAAAATCCGAAATTATCAGACCACATATTTTTCGGCACCCCCAGAACCATTATTCATAGAACCGCTCCTTCTGCGGAAAATCTAAGACTTCGCCGAAAATACAATCCAAGAATAGAGGCTTATGTATTACGGTCGAATAATTTAAGAGTGTTTGTAGCACGTAATTGGGACAATACCAGCGGACTGCAATCGGATATGCCACCTGAATTTTCAGTAATTGATGTGGATATGGAAGAAGTGTTTAAGAATATACCTGACTTCGCTCGCGCAAAATTTTCACCAACAGTGAAAGTATATATTAGTGAATCAGGAGAAATAGTGATGGAAAAATCATTCAGAAGAACCACCGTCAGAGACACCGAAGGAAGAAGAGTTCTAAACGAATTTTGGTATGATGAAAATTCCGGTTTTAAACTGGCTCAAAAAAGGGTGAGGACAAAAGAATTTGAGGAAGGGGAGGAATTAAGAACCGCCCTGCCCGGGAATCAGCTTACGACAGAAGATATAGTGAAACGCGTTATGGATCAGGAAAGAAATATGCCTTTGGATATTGCGCTAAACTCCGGGGAGTCCATGAGTGTTAAAATAAGCGATGTTCATCAAATTCCCCCGGGAAAAATCTCTCAAATTAAAACCACATGGGATTCCCAGAATCTAAACTTTATTTTTGAGGAATTAAACGCCAAGCAAACAGCTAAAGTTACACCGGAACAGATGCATTTTATTGAGCCTCACCATATCCGCCCTGATCAGGCAAAGATCTTAGATGAAGAGCAAGTACAGGGTATGAAGTATATAAAGGTATCTCTTAAAAGTCTAGATCCAGCCACCTTTACAGTTTTGATGGAAAAATTTTCTCCAAAACAAATAAGTGACATATCCCCAGATACCTTTAAGCGTGCGCCGGACTGGCCCGGCCGTCTTAAAACCCGTCATCATGTAAACGCCGTGACCCACGAACAATTGAAGGAACAATCAGATGAAACTCTAAGGGATTTTTATTCCCGGCATTTTTTTAAAATGGAGGATAGAGTTATGCAAGAGCTACGCTCTCTTCGCCCTGAGTCTTTTTGGAAGGATGTAAAAGTGCGGGCAACAATACGATATCAAGATGGCGACTGGACAAAACCTGCTGTGGTGGAGTAATTAGTAGCTCGTGAAAAAGTACCCCCTTAAGCATTTTTGTCCAAAGTCTGTGCCGTGAGGGTCCAAGGTATTCCGTCCCGAAACGGTGCGGACTTTGGACAAAAACAACTAAAGAGCAAGGGTTTTTCACGGGCTACTAATTAATCCCCCGCGTAGCTTGTGATAAAGCGTATACGCTCCGCAATATTTGCTTATGTCAGGCAAAAACAAACAATTTTGGACTTAAATGTCTTATAATTTTTTTGTAAACAAGTGGGGGGAGAATCCTCTTCGCACGGTGTTTTCGGTCACTACTTTGGGATTCATAAACTGTATGAGGTAGTCTGGCCCGCCGGCTTTGTGCCCTAAGCCGGACATTTTAAATCCTCCAAAGGGATGTCTTTTGACGAGCGCGCCTGTGCAGGTGCGGTTAATGTAGACATTACCCGCCTGCAAGGCTTTTTTTGCAGTCTCAATCCGGCTGGGGCTTCGGGAGTAAAAACCGGCTGTGAGGGCGAACTCTGTATTGTTGGCAATCTTCAAAGCCTGTTCAAGTTTTTTAAAAGGGATCAAAACCAAGACCGGGCCGAATATTTCTTCTTTTAAAAGGGGGGAGCTTTCCGGCACTTGATCAAACAGGGCCGGGCTTATGAAATGTCCCGCCGAGGGGAGTAAAAGCTCTTTTGAAAGCAGACGCGCGGTTTTTTTTCCTTCCGCAATATAAGCCTTGATTTTTTTTAAGGCATGGGTGTCCACCACAGGGCCTATACGCATTTCCGGCTGTTCCGCGGGGCCTGTTGTCAGGCTGTTAATGGCGTAGCTCAGCCTTTCTGTAAAAGCGCTTTGTATGGTTTCCGCCACCAGAACACGGCTACAAGCGGAGCATTTTTGCCCTTGAAATTCAAAGGCGGACTCTAAAACCCCGGCTACAGCCATGTCCAGATCTGCGCTGTCGTCCACAATAACGGCGTTCTTTCCGCCCATTTCCACTATGCATTTTTTTAGTTTGTTGTGTTTAGACACTCGATTTGCCTGCTCCAAAATGGAAAGTCCCACCTTATGGGATCCGGTAAAGGCGATAAGTTCTGTTTCTTTTTGCTGAACTAAAAAGGCCCCGGTTTCTTCTCCTTTTCCCGGGAGAAATTGCGCCACTCCCGCGGGCAGTCCGCACTCTATCAGTAACTTCATCAGCTCGTAAGCTGTGGCGGAGCTTTGTTCCGCCGGTTTGATAAGAGTGGTGTTTCCTGTTATCAGGCAGGCTGTGCTCATGCCGGTTAAGATGGCGAGTGGGAAGTTCCAAGGAGCTATCACCAAGGAAAGCCCCCGCGCCTGATAGGAGTAAAAACTTTCTTCTCCCAAAACATTGTCTGTAAGGTGTGGCCTGTTGAGCTTTAATATTTGCTCTGCATAGTACCGGCAAAAATCAATGGCTTCGCAAACATCCGCGTCTGCCGAAGTCCAGCTTTTTCCCACCTCCAGAACTTGAAGGGCCGACAGGCTGTAGCGCCGTTTAGCCATTTTATCCGCCACAGAAAGAAAAAAGTTGTGCCTGTAGCGGGCGGAGGTTTTGCTCCATAAAGAAAAGCTTTTAAGCGCGCCTTTAACAGCCAGGCTTGAGTCTTCAGGCCCGGCCTGCGAAACAAGGGCAATAGTTTGAGAGGGAAAAGACGGGTTTTCCCGCTTTATTTTTTTGTCTGTGATTTTTTCCTCATTATTGATAATAAGAGGGATATTAAGCGGCAGGCGGGCTTTTAATTCTTCCAAAGCTTTTTGAAAATTAAGACGATGAGAAGCGATGGAAAAATCCAAAAGGGGGTGGTTTTTAAATCGGGATTCTTGTTGTGATGTGTGCGAAAGTTCCTGATCTTTTGTATTCACAGGGTTTTGGCCGGTTTTTTGTGGAGGTGGGGTGTCGCTTGCTTGATTTTGCTCAGGGGCTTTCAGCAGATTGGGGAGGCTTTTTTTTCCATAGGATCTGATAAAGGATTCGTTGGCTGTGTTTTCCAGCAGTCTTCGCACAAGGTAAGCCATGCCCGGAACGGGCGCGCCTATGGGGCAATATTGCCGCACCCGAATATTGTGTTTGATTAAGTGATGGTTAATGGTGTCGGCCATTCCGTAAAGAGTTTGCACTTCAATGGCTTTTTGCGGAACATGCAGACTGCGCGCCCTGCTTAAGGCACAGGATATAGAGCGGATATTGTGAGATGCCACCGCCAAACGCAAATAAGGATAAGACTTAAGTATCAGCTCAGCGCAGGCTGAAAAGTTTTGATCGGATTCGTACTTGTTAAGAAAGACCGGGCAGGGCCAGTTATTTTGTCTGCTGTGAATCAGCTCATAGTCCCAGTACGCCCCTTTTACCAGACGAACAGTTATGGGGGCGGGCCTTTGTTTGACGAACCGGGCAAGGTTTTGCAAATCCTCCACAGCAGATCTTAAATAAGCCTGAATAACAATGCCAAAATGCGGGTAATTGTTAAATTCCCGCTCAGAAATTAACTCTTTAAATATGTCCAAAGTCAGGTTTTTGTATTCATATTGTTCCATATCAATATTGATAAAGGCATTTTCCGTTGTTCCTTTTTGAAACAGAGTGCGAAGTTTGTTTTTAATTCTGTTTTTACTGTCCTCAAAGGCTTCCGTAAAAATGCGGGAATCCAAAGAGCTTATTTTGACAGAGATATTTACCTTCGGCATAAGCCTCCCGTTTTCGTCTTCGTCTGTAAGAGGGTTAAACTTCCAGCCCTTGGTTTCTTGCCCCAGTTCACTAATGGCTTTTGAATAAAGATTTTGATATATCAGGGCCTCTTTTTCAGACAAAGTGGCCTCTCCTAAAAGATCCAGGGTAAAGGCGCAGGCTTGTTTTCGTATCTTCCTTAATCCGGGCAAAATGGAGGCCGTATCCTCCCCCAAAATAAACAGCCGGGACATTTCCGTCATTTGTTTTGAGATAAAGGCGCTCAGCAGGGCGGGGGACAAAAAAGCCGCCCCTTTGCTTAAAGAAGAGGGAATAAGCCTTTTTTTTTCGTCCCCGGTCAGATACTCGCTGAGAAAAAAAGCAATATCCTCTTTTTTGTTTAAAGAGGGAAAAACATCCACAAAGCGAAACAAGGGTGTTTTAAGTAAAGGGCGCTTTAAAGTCCACTGCATAAGCCGGCCATACCAGCGTTTTTTGCTGAACAGATTTTGTTTTTGCTCTTTAAGGGAGCCAAAAAGCTCCATTCCCGTTTTGAGAATGTCCTGTTCCCGCTGTTGTTGAATATCTGTGTTTTGCGCCATGATTATTGTTATGGTTAGAGTTTTTTGTGCATAGAATGTTCTGTAAATGGTATTTTCCAGACTTTTTATAAAAAAATCAAGCGTGAAAACCCGTTAAAAATTAAAAATCCCCGGCTGTTTTTCCGAAAAAAAGACTAAGGAGGCTTTATTTGTTATGAAAGCATTTTGGCTGTTTTTATTTTTGTGCTCCTGCGGGTATATGGGAGAGAGATTTGAAGGGGAGGTGACCCCCTGTTATTTTCGCGTGGATCGGGGTTTTGTGGTAAAATGGCGTGAGCTTCCCATTCCTGCTTATATCCATGAGTCTGTTCCAAAACTGGCCCGTCAAAACTATATATACTCCCTGGATATGCTGAATGAGGCCTGGAATTATTATTCCGGCAAAGGCCGGTTGTTTGAACTGGTTGGGGATATCCCGACGGACGACATTCCCTTTAAAGGCGAAGACGGCATAAATGTTTTTTTTGTGGATAGAAAGCACAAAGTGCTTAATCCCGGCCAACAAGGCACGACCCGTGTTCGCAATTATTTTATGGGAGATATCTATGAGGCGGATATTATAGTAAACAATATTCATTTCAAATACTACTATGAAAAAGAGCCTTTTGATTATTCGCTTTATACGAAAGTCCCGGAGCTTTCCAGCCAAAGGTCTTTTGCCAGTACCTCTCCCCGGTCTTTTTGGAAAGGGTTTTTATACGCTTTTGAATATTTCTTAAATTTTTTGAGTTTTTGGAATAAAAAATCGGATGAGCGGGATATCTCCTCAGCGGTGCCTAAAATTCCGGCAAGAAAGGTGGATGCGATTAGCCTAAATCTGCATGAGCTTTTGCATGTAACGGGCTTAACGCATGACGACAGTAATGAAAACAACATTTTGTATCCAAGTTTGCCTCTGGGGCAGGTGCGTCGAAATATCGCGGAGAAAGAACTGTCCCGGCTGGCTTGTGGTTATGGTGGCGAACAGCGTGTTCCGGCCAGTGTTGCTCCAAAAACTTTCATAGACCGGTTTTTTGGGGTGTTTTTGGCTGTTTTTTCTTTCTGAAATGGTGTTTAAGGCGGTTTTTGAGGCCCCTTGAAAACTTGGGAGCATGGAGTCAAGAACTATGAAAAAATTACACGGCAAGTATATTTAAGTTTATCTGGGCTTAAGTCGAGTATAATATATAGGTGGGATTTGAAAAAGGCTACTAAACTGCTGGTCTCAAAAGCAAAGCCAAGCTTGTTCAGGACGGAATACCTTGAACCTTCACCGCTTGGCTTTGCTTTTGAGACATAATTTACAGGGCTTTTTCACGGGCTAGTATATAGGTGGGAAAATTATGGGTAAAAAATCGTTTTTGGCTTTTTCCGACGATTCAGGGGCTTGCCCCAAGGTTTCTCTTTATGAGCATTCCGCCACAGATCCCTCTGAGGAGAAACTTAATAATTTTCGAAGTAATGTACTTCAGCTGAAAGAGGAAGTAAACCGCCTGAGCTTTATGATGGCGGAGATCCGGGAGGTTTTGCAAAGCTCCACTGGCAAAGCCGGTTCTTTTTCCGCTTAGGATGTGGAATATTGCCGACCGGCGTTCATGTTTTAAACCGGCAAAGCCGGTTCTTTTTCCGCTTAGGATGTGGAATATTGCCGACCGGCGTTCATGTTTTAAACCGGCAAAGCCGGTTCTTTTTCCGCTTAGTGCGTGTTTCTTAAAGAAGCCATTACCGTGCTGTCCACAATATGAAAATAAGTTCTGACTAATAATTCAAAATTCTGATGAGTAAGTGAGTTAAGGTATGTTTGCTTTTGGTGAAAGGATTTTTTAGAGAGCAGGCCCGTAAGCAGTTCTTGAATGCGCCGGATATTGGCTTTATTAAAGAAGTCCATGTTTTCTGTTGGGGTTTTTAAAATTTTTGCCACTTGCTTATGATCAAAAAGAAAATGGTATCCTTTTACAGACTGGTTTAACAGCATTTCAATTTCATGTAATTCGTTTTGCTTTATTTCCAACATGATGCTTCCTCCATGAACTTTTTTTAAGCTCCTTCGTGAGCTGATTAAATAGTGGCCCGTGAAAAACCCCTGTAAATTATGTCTCAAAAGCAAAGCCAAGCCTCCGGCCTGTGCTTGTTTTTTGTTTATGCCCTTAATTAAGAGCATTTCCAAATAACAATCAAGTCCAGACGCAAAGTTATGACACAAGACCTTCGGCTGTTTTTTATATATTGCGGATTAAGGCTTTAGGCTTAAAGGTCGGGCAGAATAAGAGACAGATCTTGAATCAGCTGATCCAAGGGGTCTTGTTCCTCCGGCTCTTCGGCCAGGGGAGGGATGTCGAACTTCACCGGGGAGTCTTTGCAAAAATCCACACCTTTGTCGTAAAATATTTTGTTGTTTTCTTTTTCATGGCCGGAGGAGATTGTTTTGAACGGGTGCAGTTCAGAGAGCAATCGTTCCTGATTGTGTTTTCTAAAGAAAGCTGAAGGATGGGCTGTAAAAGGAGGAATAAGCGCCTGAAGGCTTTTTACCGGTTTGTTGTGCTTGTCAAAAACGGAAAATGTCACCCCATGCCATCCATCCATGTCCTTTAAAATAAAATGATAATTTTGTATCAGTTCGTTCGCTTTTTCCCCTAAATCTTCTAAAAGATCGTGTCCGACGGTGGTCACCAAACTGACTTTTTGAGAAGAGGCGCTTTTCACCAACTCCATACTTACAGGATTTTTTTTGAAAACTTTTTTATTATTGGCAATATAAAAAGCGTGGACCTGAATATAGTTTGTGGCGGGGTATTCAAATTCATAAGGGATATTCCATAAAAAAAGCTGTGCCTTGTTTGTGTTAAAATCCTCTTTTTCCGGGTCGTAATAAGCTGTTAACACGCCGCTAAATCCCTGTGCATTGAATTTATTGCAGTAAATCAGGGCTGTGTCCTCTTGCCGGGACGCGGAAGAGGAGCCTCCGGCTGTTCCGCCGAGTTTTGAGGAAAAATCAAAGTAATCCGCCTTGCAGTTGAAGAAAGAAAAAACAATTACCGGCAGAATGAGGAAAAACCGCTGAATATTCATAATAATATTATCGGCTGAGCCGGAGCCGGTATTTAGTCTCTTATGAAAAAATCTTTTCACTGTTTGTCTGCAAGCAAAGCCAAGCTTGTTCGGGACTTCATACGCTTTGACCCTCACCACTTGGCTTTGCTTTTGAGACATAATTTAAAGTGGTTTTTCACGAATGATTGTTTAAAAAGCAGACTTTAATCCAGTATCTGGAATGTCAAAAAAAGCTACAATAAGAGCAATAGGGGAATGGGCCTAATATGGACAGAAAATATTTGCTTTTTGAAAAATCAGGGATAAAAAAATCCCTTTATTTTGTAAATGAGCTGTTGAACAAGCCGTCTTGGGTCCTCATTCTGTGTATCTCCGCGGTGGTTGTGCAGATGATGTTCGGTGGCGCATTTTTGCGTATGTTGCATTTGTACAATTCTCAAAGAGCGCTGGAGAATCGTATAACGGATATTCAGGTAAAAAACAGCTTGGTGGAGGAAAAGTTAAAGAAACTGCAATCAGACCCCAGGTTTTTGGAGCAAGAGGTGCGAAGTCGCTTTAATTTGGTGGGGGAAGAGGATATTATTTTTATTTTTTCCGACGGAAACTGATGTGTAAGTGTGAATTATTTACACTCTTATAATTAAATCTTGATATTCAGAGAAAAAAAAGCTAACAGGTTAGTGGTTTTTCGTGGGTTGTTACAATAATCTCCCGGGAAAAATAGAGAAGAGGGTATAATGAAATATTTTTTTGCTTTGTGTTTCATCAGCGCCGGTTTGAATATTTATTACGCGGGCGCGGCGGGTCGCGGTAGAGTGGAGCCGAGATTACCCACTAATCAGGCTTTGGAAACAAAGGAGCAAAAGCCTCTACTTCTCCTCAGTCCTGCAGTCGGTCCAGCCGGTCCAGCCGTTAAGAACCAAGAAAGAGAACAGCCACAGCGGTCGGTGGACAGTGAAAAGCAAAAACGGACTAAAGAAGTGGAAGCAAAACTGTCAGCTGAGGTACTTCTGCGTAAATTAGCCACAGGGGCCGGAGACCTTGAAGCAATCAGGAGGGATTTGTCAAAAAAAATGATAAAAGAAGCGCTGTTTGCGATACAGGAAGGTGATATGGAAACATACAATATATTAATGGAGGATTTAAGAGGCGTTTACCGGCTCAGGTTGTATGAAGATCTGTTGTTATCAAAAGATGACTCTGGAAATTACAACTGGCTGCGTTTGTTGGAATTTATGATAACAGCAAAAATAAACAGAAATTTTTTTAATAAAGAAATGATAAGGCTTTTAAGTGTTATTGTGATCTCTGACTTGTCTCATTTTCCAAAACAGCCGTTGCAGAAGTTAATAAAGTCAGCAAAAGTTAATGATAACCCTGCGGCTTTTTCTTTACTTTCTGATTTTGACTTGGTGATTTCCCGCACGCGGGAGTATTTGTATCATCAGAATATTAGTACAAAGGAAAAATTACTGCACCTGCTTCAGCAAGCAAAGCATAACACAAGCTATGCTTCCGCTGTGTTATATATTACTGTTTCCGGCGCTCTTACAGCGACGGGATATAAAATTTTATCTTCTCCTGTGAGCCTTGAGCGGTTTTTGCCGCCTGAGCTTTTAAACCTGATAAACCGTCCTGACAGAATGGCTGTTGGCGCGGGAGCTGTGGCCTTGGGGGTGGCGGGCCTCTCGCACAGCGTTCGTATATGCCGAAGAGCTTTCAAAAAGAACAAAAAAATGCGGGAACTTTACAAAAACATCGCACCCTAAAAGCAGAAAACAAAAGGGCGTGCGTTCTTGGCTCTTCTTTATTGAACTGTAACTTTTTTATCGCCGATGGTGGACAGGAAAAAAAGTTCTGCCCCATCTGATATATCGGGGATCACAGAGCAGGGACAGCAGTTTTTTTTCACAACTGAACCATACACGGCTGATTCTTCCCAGAATGTCCGGCTCAAACACCAAGTTTTTGTCTCGGCCCTTGGAAAGCGCCCGCCTGTTTCGCACACGAAGTTTTAATGATAAAGGTCCTTCAATAACGCTTATCCGCCCCGCTGATACATTGCCCGATAAGCCCGCTTTTTTGGCCAAAACCTTCACACTTACAGAAGGTCCTTTTAAAATGACCTCTCTTACAGTTTCAAAATACTCAGGCAGTTCAGGATCCTCTGTTCGAATCAGCAGACCTTTTGGGATCTTTATTGCGCCAGCCGGTTTTTCTTTTGTCAGTCGGGATCTAAAAAAAGTGACAGTTCCTTCAGCTTTCTGAAGTCGCGCCGGCCATGTTCTGCTGTCTTGAGATCTGTCCCGATGATCCCCCATTACAAAATAATATTCAGGGGGTATAAGGTAGGGGCCAAAAATCAAATACCCCCGCTTTTTCTTGTTTAAAAGCACACTGTAAGTGATGTCGGAAAGTTTTTCTTCATAATGAGTGTAGTGGCTTTTATCCTCTGTCAGCCCTCCTGCTGAAAAGTCTTCGTCTCTGACCCATAAAAAATCTTTTTTTACTTTTGAGGGTGTTTTTTTTATAATTCTTTTTTCATTGATATAAAGGTTGCCGTTTTCAAAAAAAATTCTGTCCCCGGGAATGCCCACCACTCTGCGGATGGAAAGGGAGCCGGTGTCAAACGGAGATCGAAAAACAATAACCTCTCCGCGTTTGGGCGCGGACCACCGCAAAATATAATCAGTCAAAAAAGGAAGGCGCAGGCCGTAGGCCAGTTTGTTTGTGATTAAATGATCGTTGGGAAACAAAGTGGGCATCATGCCGTGAAAAGGCAGAACATAAATTTCCATTACAGTCCATCTTAAGAAAAGAGCCAACAGAATCAGCGATGCAAAAATAAAAACCCGGCTAAAAAAAATTGTTGCTTTTTTTTTCATTACTTTAATCATCCGCTTTTAACACGGCCATAAAAGCGGATTGAGGCACTTCCACTTTTCCGATGGATTTCATTCTTTTTTTTCCTTTTTTCTGTTTTTCCAGCAGTTTTCTTTTGCGGGTGACATCTCCGCCGTACAGTTTGGCTGTCACATCTTTTCTGAATGCGCTTAAGGTTTCGCGTGCGATGATTTTAGAGCCGATGGCCGCCTGAATGGCCACCTGATACTGTTGCCGGGGAATAAGCTTTTTTAATTTTTTTACCAAGGCTCTGCCTTTTTGCTGAGCCTTTGAGTGGTGCAAAATAAGAGAGAGCGCGTCCACCGGCTCGCCGTTTAATAAAATATCCAGTTTTATCAGACGGGAAGGGGAAAAATCCATCCACTCATATTCCATTGAGCCGTAACCGCGCGAAAGGGATTTTAGCCGATCGTGAAAGTCTGTTACAATTTCGCTCATAGGCAGGCGGTATTCAATAATCATTTTGTTGCCGGAGCTGTATTCCATGCGGATCTGTTGCCCTCGTTTTTCCTCACATAACTTTAAAACCGCCCCTACATATTCGCTTGAGGTGTGGATAGAGGCTCGCACAAAAGGCTCTTCAATGCGCTCAATTTTAGAAGGATCGGGCAAAGCGGAGGGGTTTTCTATTTTTATGGCTTTTCCTTTTTTATCAAAAACCCGGTAGACAACAGAAGGGGCGGTGACAATCAGATGGAGATGAAACTCCCTTTCCAATCTTTCCTGCACAATTTCCAGATGCAGAAGGCCCAAAAACCCACAGCGAAAGCCAAAACCCAAAGCCGGAGAGTTTTCTTTTTCAAAAATGAGAGAAGAATCATTAAGGGCTAATTTTTCCAAAGCGCTTTTCAGGGGGATAAAATCATTGGAGTCAGACGGAAACAAGCTGGAGAACACCATTGGCTTTAGTTTTTTAAAACCGGGAAGGGGAAGTGTAGCAGGCGTGTCCGCTTGGCTTAGGGTGTCTCCCACAATCACATCTTTTATGGTTTTAAGGCCCGTAACAACAAAGCCCACTTCTCCTGCTTTCAGCTCTTTCATATAACAGGGAAAAGGGGTAAAGACCCCCAACTTCAGAACTGTGCTTTTTGTTCCTCCCTGTATAAGGAGCACTGAGTCCCCTGTTTGAACCTTACCCTCCATGACACGGCATAAAATCACCACCCCCTGATAACTGTCAAACCAAGAATCAAAAATCAAAGCGCGCAAAGTATTTTGCTTATCCGTATCTGTTTTTGTTAAAGAGGTTTTTTTTACGCCGGAATCTGTGTTTACTTGGGTTTTAGGTGGAGGAATATCACTTACCACTCGCTCTAAAATGTCCCGGATACCGGTTTTTTCTTTGGCGCTGACGAAAAGAATTTCCTCTTTGTTAACACCCACCAGCTCTTTTAATTGTTGGGATACTTCTTCAGGCCGGGCGGAAGGAAGATCTATTTTATTAAGCACAGGAATAATCGTCATATTTTTAGCCACAGCCAATGTGGCGTGGGCCATTGTTTGAGCCTCCACACCTTGTGAGGCGTCCACCACCAGCAAAACCCCTTCGCAGGCGGAAAGGGAACGGGACACTTCGTAAGAAAAATCCACATGGCCGGGGGTGTCTATCAGATTAAGCTGATACAGCAGGCCGTTTTTGGCTTTATGGTAAAGGCGCACTGTCTGCGCTTTTATGGTGATGCCTCTTTCCCTTTCCAGATCCATCCGGTCCAGGAATTGTTCTTTTTGCTCTCTTTCACTTACGGCTTTTGTCAGCTCTAAAAAACAGTCCGCCAAGGTGGACTTTCCGTGATCAATATGGGCAATAATGGAAAAATTACGGATTCTGTTTTGACTGTATGTCCATTCTGTTTGAAAACTCACAGCTCCTCTTTTCACCGGCTTGCCTTAGGGGGAGACTTTTGGTTTCTCCGGGGTTATCACTTTTTATCGCGGTCTATATCTTTGTTCAGCATAAAAGAAAGCTGGCCTGGTAAAAACCGGGCGTTTTTCTTCAGTATCAGATCCACCCCCTGACGAATATATTCGGCGACAGGCACTTTGGATCTTTGGCTCAGCTCTTTAAGCAAGGTTTGTTGCTCTTGCGTGATATAAATGGTGGTGGTGATTTTTTTTGCACTCATATTTTTGTTGCTCCGGCTTGAAATATCAGGGCTTTGTGACCGGACTACACAGGATATATTAACCTTTCGGGTTTGCCAAATAAAACCCTTTCGGGTTTTTAAGCTGTTTTGCTTTGCGGGAAGTGGGATTTTAATTCTTCCACTTTGTCTAAATGTTCCCAAGTAAAGCCCTTTTCATTTCTGCCAAAATGCCCGTAAACCGCGGTTTGCGCATAAACAGGCTGTAACAGCTTAAACTGAGTAATTATTCCGGCAGGGCTTAAATCCCATAAGCGTTTGACCAATTTCACCAGTTTTTCTTCAGGTTCTTTTGAAGTGCCGTAAGATTGGATGGAAAGACTGACCGGTCGGGCCACCCCGATAGCGTAAGCTATTTGCACAAGGCATTTTCGGGCCAGCCCCGCCGCGACAATATTTTTGGCAATGTGGCGTGCCGCATAAGCTCCGGAGCGATCCACTTTTGAAGGGTCTTTTCCTGAAAAGCATCCTCCCCCGTGAGCGCCGTGCCCGCCGTAGGTGTCTACAATTATTTTTCTGCCGGTCAGGCCGCAGTCCCCCGCCGGCCCCCCTACCACAAAGCGCCCTGTGGGATTGATGTAAAATTTATGTTTTTCTTTTAAGTATTTGTTTGGGATTACTTTTTTAATCAGCTCCTCGATAATAAACTCTCTTAAGTCTTCCACTTTAAGGTCCGGGGCGTGCTGGGTGGAGAGCACCACCGAAGGAATATGAGCCACCCCGCCGTTTCTGTATTCCACTGTCACTTGGCTTTTGCTGTCCGGCCATATATTTTTTTGTTCCCCGGTTTTTCTTTTTTCTGTAAGGGCTTTCATCAGTTTATGGGCCAGGGAAATACTAAGGGGCATGTATTCTTCTGTTTCGTCTACAGCGTAACCAAAGACCAAACCCTGATCCCCCGCCCCTTGAGAGGAGCCTTCACCAATGCCCCGGGCAATATCCATGCTCTGAGAATCAATAGCTGTCAGCACAGAGCAGGATTTATAATCAAAACCCTTGTTTCCGTGATCGTAGCCGATTTTTTTAATCACCTCTCTTACTTCTTTTTGAATATCCACATACCCGCCGGTGGTTACTTCTCCACCCACGACCACCAAGCCCCTTGTCAGCATAACCTCGCAGGCCACTCTGCTGTGGTGGTCTTTCAGCAAAAAAGCATCCAGCAGAGCATCGCTGAGTTGATCGGCGATTTTGTCCGGGTGCCCTTCAGACACAGATTCGCTCGTAAAAAGACAATTTTTCATGTTAAAAGGAAGTATCAGTGAAAAATCGCCCGGTCAATCTTTAATTTTCTCGCCCGTAAAGCAGTGTTTTCTTGCTCGTGTCAGCGTCCTTCCCACCCGTCTTGGGCTTTCGTTTTGAACCCCCTTTTCACAAAATAGTACATGTTTAAAAAATTGTTTTTACTTATGAATATCGCCAAAGGCGAACTCACTGCCAACCCTTTAAAAGTCGGGCTAAAACCAAGGTATATTTTTCGTAAAAAAAATACCTATACGGAAAAATCGAAATTCTGCGGCCTTTAATCTGACGCGACGCCTCTTGTTTAACCTGCTGAATTTTTAAAAAAAATATTTAATGCCCCGTCCGGCAAGCTTAACTTATTAAAAATACTAAAGTTTTTTCTTTTTACCCCTTGCGTAAAAATCCATAAAAAAATCAGCCCCCGGCCCTTTTGGCACGGATTTTGCATGGACTATTAGAGAGGCGGAATATTCCACTCACACCACCAAAAAGGGAGAACAAACAATGAAACAAAAAAAATACCTGGATCTCACCCACGACAGAAGTTTTAAGACCTTTTTCTCTCAAAACAAAGACATGTTGCTCTCTTTGTTAAAGGCTTTTTTGCCCCTTCCTAACAAAAGAACAGTTAAAAGCGTGCACCTTATTGAAGACAAAAAACAAAAAGCCCAAAAAGAGGCAGCCCAAAAAATCACCATTAAAGACAGCTTTCTTTACCCTTCCTCTGTCAGGGAAAAACAGGCGATCTTGGACTTAAATGTCTTACTCAATACAGGCGAAAAAGTGGATGTTGAAATGCACCCGCGCCCCGCGGGAGGGATTTCGCCGCGGCTCTTGCTTTGTATTTGTGACTTTATAAAATAAAAAGTTTCTTAATCAAAAACAAGCCACACTTAAATAACAGGCCTTGCCTGCTAAGAAAGCCTTTGTGGAAAGAGCCTTGTTTTATTGGGCCAGACTTTACACCAAAGGTCTTAAAGTGAGTGAAGATTACGGCCTTTTGTATCCCACTTATTCTTTAATTTTCACCAAGTTTCCGGCTTTTGATTTGCAAAAAAAAAGAGGTTTTGTAACTTCTTTTTCCATCCGTTCGGACAATCCTCCTTATTTTGCATTGAACGATCACTTACGGATGATGTTTGTGGAGCTTAGCCGGTTTAAACAGGGTGAGTATTTGCTTGACGCAAAAGAGAAGTGGTGTTACTTTTTAAGGGAGTCGGGAAGCTTAACTCCCAAGAAGGTGAAGTTTTTAACTAAAAAGGGGGATGATATGTCAAAGGCGGTAAGTTTGTTGGATGATCTGTCGGAGAGTGGATACGAAAGCTTGCTAAAGGAGACCAAGGAGAGGGAGCACCGGGATCAGCTTGCGATAAAAGCCCTTGCCCGTGACGAAGGCCTTGCGGAAGGCTTGGCGGAAGGCTTGGCGGAAGGCCGGGCGGAAGGCCGGGCGGAAGGCCGGGCAGAAGGCCGGGCAGAAGGCCGGGCAGAAGGCCGGGCAGAAGGCCTGCAAAAAGGCAGGCAGGCAGAGCGACAGCAGGTTATTTTAAATATGTTGAAGAAATCAGCTGATTTAAGCTTTATTTCAGAAGTAACTGGCCTTTCTGTTGCTGAAATACAAAAGCTTAAAAACGGAAAAATGACAAGAAAGAGAAAATAGTGGCCGGAGGCTTGGTTTTTAAAGCAATATCAATCTTGGCAAAAAGGTCTGCCGTCTTTTGATACGAGCTTACCCCCACGATAAACCCCGGAACCGCTGACTTGTACCCAGTCGTCAGGTCCGGGCGGAGGTAAAGCATCGCACAGCTTGGCAGTCTCTATGTCAAACTCTTTGCATTTATCCAATGTTTTATAATATTCATCGGCGGGAATCTTTAAATCAAAGTCAGATTTTTGTAGTTCCTTTAAACCCGGTTTTGAACTGCAATAAACAAAATCATTAAGAATTTCAGGGTCTTGGCACTTTTTTTCTGCGTGTTCAGGTTTTGGGCCACAAACCTTTTTTTGTATTTTAATTTTATGTCGTTCTTCTCGGATTTTTGAGCATCTTTTATCCAAAAACTTGGACGCTGACTCTAAAGGTTTTTTTTTCACACAATTTGTGTTTTTGCAGGAAAAAGTCAAAAATAAAAAAAGAATCATTAAGAAAAAAGCTGTTCCATATTTCATTTTATTCTCTTTTTATTAACGACAAACAGCACCAAGAAATCCTTTAGTATAGGTTTTTCCTTTACACACCGCCGACCGTTGAGCGCCTTTTATCTGCTGTATTACATCATTTTTTGCACGGGTCGGTGGATCATAAGGGAGTAAAAAACGCATAAAATCCCAACCTCTAAAATCACAAAATTGTGTCCTAAAATGGTGCTTGCAAGGGGCACCAAAACCATGTGAAGTCATTATCTCAGTTGTATCTTCACTCATGTGCGTAAGTCCAAGGGCATGACCTAATTCATGAATCATAACATTTACAAAATGATGCTTCATCCACTTCTCTTTTTTGTTCATTGTAATAATACCATAAAAGTTTACAAAATCCCGCCTATCATTGTCAACAGCTCTGTAATTCGCCCATTGTGTCCCCGGTAGGTTTCTAAGTTTAAGGTAAATGATATTGTGTTTTTCTGTATCACAAGACACCACAAATAAAGGCCCTTTCGGTATATATATAACCTCATTCCTTCCCCATCTCAGTCTTTTATATTGTGCATATTCTGTATTCCATTTTTGCATAGCCTCCTTTGTCCAATAGTCTTGATCCAAAGTAAGCTCGGACTTATTGCCGAGGCAGACACCCCACGGGTAATATATTGCCGGTAAGGCAATCATGGTTTTATTGTAAGTCCCACATGTTTGGTTATAACCTGTTGTGCCTAAATACAGTGGATTGTTTGTTTGCGCCAAGGCTTGGCCATGAGATAAAACGGTGAAGAGTATAAAGATAAGGTTCATCATACCGGACTTAATATCGAAAAAACACAAATCCAGCACGGTTTATTTGTGAAGGCTGTAATATTTACACAGGTTTTATGTTTATTTCGATAAAAAACAGGCTGGCTGATATAGATATTTGACATTCATTCTAATATTTCGCTATAAAGTACAGGTTCAGCGGATTTTGAGGTTTGTTGTTTTGTAGGCTGAGGAAAGGGCGATGAGAAGAGGAATCTTGAGGCTTTTTGCTTTGGCTGTGGTTTTGGCTTTTTCTTACAGCTCCTTTGCTGTAAATCTAATAAGATGTGAAGGAAAAGATCTACAAGAATATAATGAATATAAGCCTGTTTATGAAGAAGATCCGGGCAATGTGCAAAAAATCTACGACATGAGTGTAAGAGCAATTTGTGTAAACAAAATGCAAGAGGGGATGACGTTTTTAGAAAGATCTGCCGACGGCGGGCATGTGCAGGCCAATTACTTTATGGGAGTGTATTATGAAAAAGGTCAAAGTTTTGATTTGTTAAAACTTTTCACTGAAGACCCTGAACATTTTAATGCCATGCTTTTTTATTATAACAGGGCGGCGGACTTGATTGAAAGCAACCCCCAATACCCTGAAGGAACTACTGAGGACATGCCTTATTTGGAAGAGCATAATCGTATCAGTGCCAAAGTGTTTTCTTTCCTGCCCGGTTTTTATTATGACGGGTATAGCAGAGCGATTGGTAAAATTTTAAAAAATGCGCAAAAAACCGAGTACACCGACACTTTGGAAGTTTTAGGCAAAATGCATAATTCCGCAGGCAGGTGCCTTAGAAGGCCCGCCCTTGCTGTATGGAAACATAAACAGGGGGAGATAGGACATGCCCTGCAGGTGCGCTGTGGGGCTATGCGGGATTTTGCTGAATCCGCTCTGTCTTTGGAGGAAGAGCGTTTGAGAATAGCCCGGCAGTGCACAGTGCCTTTAAAAGAGTGCTCTGAACATCAAAAAATTATAAATACTTTGATAGGTTTAGCCAATACTATGCGGAAAACAGCAGATTCTGCGCCTTTAATTCATTAAAAATAATATTTTGATAAGGCTTAGGCAATACTATGCGGGAAAAATCAAAATTCTGTAGCTTATAATCCAACGCAACGCATCCTGTTTAACATGCTGAATTAAAAAAAATATTTAATGCCCCGGCCAGCAAGCTTAACTTATTAAAAACACTAAAGTTTTTTCTTTTTACCCCTTGCGTAAAAATCCATAAAAAAATCAGCCCCCGGCCCTTTTGGCACGGTTTTTGCATGTACCTTTTTATAGGCTCAAAGTGGCCTGGTAACAGACTGACCGGGAATGCTTTGAGCATGTCACCTATTAAGGAGGTAGCATAATATGAAAAAAAAGCTTTTGGCAGGACACCACGACAGGTTTTTCAAACAAGCTTATTCCGACCCTCTTATGGCCCGGGAGCTGTTTCGATTGGTCTTTTCTAAAAAAGAGTTTTCAGCTTTTGACTGGAACAGCCTAAAATCTGAAAAAGACACTTTTCAAGACAAAAGGGCTGACTTGGTTTTTTCTGTCTTACTTAAGAATGCGCCCGAACTGCGTTTTAAGATCTGTATCCTCTTGGAGCACAAAGCGCAATATAATCGTGATACTTTTTATCAAGCCTTAAGTTACCAGACCTTAATCATCGGGCAAACTTGGAGTCAGATGAAAGAGGCTTGGCCTGTGATCCCGGTATTGTTTTCTCACGGAAAAAAGCCTTGGAAAGGAAAAAGGTCCTTTCAGCAGGGTTTTTGGGGCAAAAGTTTTGCTAAAATTCCTGTTTCCATTGGAAAAGATATGTTAAACTATGGTGTAAGGCTTTTGGATACGCATGACCCAAAAGTGTCAGCCGTGCTGAAAGACAAAAGCTTTAAGAGCCGGGGTTTTTTACATACTTTAAAGGAAGTGTGGAATTTAAAAGCAAATGAGGAGCTGTTAAGCAAGGTGGTTTCCTTGTTTGATAATTGGCCGGGGGACAGAGACGACTTACTGTTGAGTTTGGGAGATTACCTTTGGACGGCTGTTCCCGGTATGACTAAGGACTTATGGAAGAAGGTGGAAAGCAAAGCGGTTAAAGAGGGTATATTTTCAAAAGGGGGTTATATGAACATTAAAGAATACATAAGAGAAGAAGGCAGACAAGAAGGTCGTCAAGAAGGCAGGCAAGAAGGCAGGCAAGAAGGTCGTCAAGAAGGCAGGCAAGCAGAACGACAGCAGGTTATTTTAAATATGTTGAAGAAATCAGCTGATTTAAGCTTTATTTCAGAAGTAACTGGCCTTTCTATTGCTGAAATACAAAAGCTTAAAAACAAAAAATGACAAAAAAGAGAAAATAATCCTATCGTGAGTTTCCGCCCGGCTTTTAAAGGGCTGGAAGGTTAGGAACAGGCACCGGGCTTTACGAAACATCAGTAAAATTCTTTGTGAAGTTTCACCCGGTTTTCAAAGGGCCGATAGATCTAAACAGGCACCGGGCTTTACGAAACATAAGTCAAAGTATTTGTGAAAAGGGGGTTCAAAAGCTCAAACATGCGTTTTGTCACACCCGCGTCTTGCAATTGCTGTGTGCTCAAAGCCGAACTCGTTTTGAACCTCCTTTTCACAAAAAAATACATGTTTCTTTAAAAAAATTATTTTACTCAAATATCGCGGGAGGCGAACTCACTTCCAGCCCTTTAAAAGGCGGGCTAAAACCAAAGTGTATTTTTCGTGAAAACAATCAGCTTATACGGCTAAGGGGGTGTAAAAGTTACACAGGTTTTTTGTTTATTTTGGTAAAAGATATAGCTTTCGGGCAGGATATTTGACATTCATTCTAATATTTCGCTATAAAGTACAGGTTCAGTGGAACGAGCATGGGTTAGTCTGCCGTGATGAAAAAGTCTGGATTTGATAGATCTGTATGCTTTAGTCTTAAGCTTGTTCGTGACGGAATACCTTGGACACTCACCGCTTAAGACTAAAGCATACAGACAAACAACAAGGGCTTTTCCCAGAGGGTTAATTAGTTGAAGGGTAAAAAGGCTGAATTTAATAGCATGGCATAAGCAAAACCCCGGCTTGTTCGTGACGGAATACGATTTAACCCTCACGGCACGGACTTTGGACAAAAATACTTAACAAGGCATTTTTTCATAGGTGACTAATAAATCGGAGGATGAAAAAGGCTACTAAACTGCTGGTCTCAAAAGCAAAGTCCAAGCTCATTCGGGCTGGAAGTCGCACAGGCGACTTCCAGTTTTACACTTGGACCCTCTTCGCTTGGCTTTGCTTTTGAGACATAATTTAAAGAGGTTATTCACGGAGGATTAATTATAAAAATTAGAAATCAAGGACAAAAAAACAAGAATGAAATAAAGGATTAAAAATAATGCTTTTAGGCTTGAGTTAATATTCGAAAAATCGAGTTCTGCGGCCTTTAATCCAACGCAACGCATCCTGTTTAACCTGCTGAGTTAAAAAAAATATTTAATGCCCCGTCCGGCAAGCTTAACTTATTAAAAATACTAAAGTTTTTTCTTTTTACCCCTTGCGTAAAAATCCATAAAAAAATCAGCCCCCGGCCCTTTTGGCACGGATTTTGCATGTACCTTTTTATAGGATCAAAGTGGCCTGATAACACCGGGAATGCTTTGAGCATGTCACCTATTAAGGAGGTAGCATAATATGAAAAAAACACTTTTAACAGGACATCACGACAGATTTTTCAAACAAGCTTATTCCGACCCTCTTATGGCCCGGGAGCTGTTTCGATTGGTCTTTTCTAAAAAAGAGTTTTCAGCTTTTGACTGGAACAGCCTAAAATCTGAAAAAGACACTTTTCAAGACAAAAGGGCTGACTTGGTTTTTTCTGTCTTACTTAACAATGCGCCCGAACTGCGTTTTAAGATCTGCCTCCTCTTGGAGCACAAAGCGCAATATAATCGTGATACTTTTTATCAAGCCTTAAGTTACCAGACCTTAATCATCGGGCAAACTTGGAGTCAAAAGCAAGAGGCTTGGCCTGTGATCCCGGTATTGTTTTCTCACGGAAAACAGCCTTGGAAAGGAAAAAGGTCCTTTCAGCAGGGTTTTTGGGGCAAAAGTTTTGCTAAAATTCCTGTTTCCATTGGGAAAGATATGTTAAACTATGGTATAAGGCTTTTGGACACGCATGACCCCAAAGTGTCAGCCGTGCTGAAAAACAAAAGTTTTAAGAGCCGGGGTTTTTTGCATACTTTAAAGGAAGTGTGGAATTTAAAAGCAAATGAGGATCTGTTAAGCAAAGCTGTTTTCTTGTTTGATAATTGGCCGGGTGACAGAGACGAATTACTGTTGAGTTTGGGAGATTACTTGTGGACGGCTGTTCCCGGTATGACTGAGGACTTATGGAAGAAGGTGGAAAGCAAAGCGGTTAAAGAGGGTATATTTTCAAAAGGGGGTTATATGAACATTAAAGAATACATAAGAGAAGAAGGCAGACAAGAAGGTCGTCAAGAAGGCAGGCAAGAAGGCAGGCAAGAAGGCAGGCAAGAAGGTCGTCAAGAAGGCAGGCAAGCAGAACGACAGCAGGTTATTTTAAACATGCTGAAGAAATCAGCTGATTTAAGCTTTATTTCAGAAGTGACGGGGCTTTCTGTTGCTGAAATACAAAAGCTTAAAAACGGAAAAATGACAAGAAAGAGAAAATAATCCTATCGTGAGTTTCCGCCCGGCTTTTAAAGGGCTGGAAGGTTAGGAACAGGCACCGGGCTTTACGAAACATCAGTAAAATTCTTTGTGAAGTTTCACCCGGTTTTCAAAGGGCCGATAGATCTAAACAGGCGCCGGGCTTTACGAAACATCAACAATAGTCTTTGTGAAAAGGGGGTTCAAAAGCTCAAACATGCGTTTTGCCACACCCGCGTCTTGCAATTGCTGTGTGCTCAAAGCCGAACTCGTTTTGAACCCTCTTTTCACAAAAAAATACATGTTTCTTTAAAAAAATTATTTTACTCAAATATCGCGGGAGGCGAACTCACTTCCAGCCCTTTAAAAGCCGGGCTAAAACCAAAGTGTATTTTTCGTGAAAACAATCAGCTTATACGGCTAAGGGGGTGTAAAAGTTACACAGGTTTTATGCTTATTTCAGAAAAAGATATAGCTTTCGGGCAGGATATTTGACATTCATTCTAATATTTCGCTATAAAGTACAGGTTCAGTGGAACGAGCATGGGTTAGTCTGCCGTGATGAAAAAGTCTGGATTTGATAGATCTGTATGCTTTAGTCTTAAGCTTGTTCGTGACGGAATACCTTGGACACTCACCGCTTAAGACTAAAGCATACAGACAAACAACAAGGGCTTTTCCCAGAGGGTTAATTAGTTGAAGGGTAAAAAGGCTGAATTTAATAGCATGGCATAAGCAAAACCCCGGCTTGTTCGTGACGGAATACGATTTAACCCTCACGGCACGGACTTTGGACAAAAATACTTAACAAGGCATTTTTTCATAGGTGACTAATAAATCGGAGGATGAAAAAGGCTACTAAACTGCTGGTCTCAAAAGCAAAGTCCAAGCTCATTCGGGCTGGAAGTCGCACAGGCGACTTCCAGTTTTACACTTGGACCCTCTTCGCTTGGCTTTGCTTTTGAGACATAATTTAAAGAGGTTATTCACGGAGGATTAATTATAAAAATTAGAAATCAAGGACAAAAAAACAAGAATGAAATAAAGGATTAAAAATAATGCTTTTAGGCTTGAGTTAATATTCGAAAAATCGAGTTCTGTGGCCTTTAATCCAACGCAACGCATTCTATTTAACTTGTTGAATTAAAAAAAATATTTAATGCCCCGGCCGGCAAGCTTAACTTATTAAAAATACTAAAGTTTTTTCTTTTTACCCCTTGCGTAAAAATCCATAAAAAAATCAGCCCCCGGCCCTTTTGGCACGGATTTTGCATGGACTATTAGAGAGGCGGAATATTCCACTCAAACCACCAAAAAGGGAGAACAAACAATGAAACAAAAAAAATACCTGGATCTCACTCACGACAGAAGTTTTAAAACCTTTTTCTCTCAAAACAAAGACATGTTGCTCTCTTTGTTAAAGGCTTTTTTGCCCTTGTCTAACAAAAGAACAGTTAAAAGCGTGCACCTTATTGAAGACAAAAAACCAACACAAAAAATCACCATTAAAGACAGCTTTCTTTACCCTGCCTCTGTCAGGGAAAAACAGGCGATCTTGGACTTAAATGTCTTACTCAACACAGGTGAAAAAGTGGATGTTGAAATGCAGGCTGTATCCAAGAAAGCCTTTGTGGAAAGAGCCTTGTTTTATTGGGCCAGACTTTACACAAAAGGTCTTAAGATGAGTCAGGATTATGGCCTTTTATATCCCACTTATTCTTTGATTTTCACCAAGTTTCCGGCTTTTGATTTGCAAAAAAAAAGAGGTTTTGTAACTTCTTTTTCCATCCGTTCGGACAATCCTCCTTATTTTGCATTGAACGATCACTTACGGATGATGTTTGTGGAGCTGAGCCGGTTTAAACAGGGTGAGTATTTGCTTGACGCAAAAGAGAAGTGGTGTTACTTTTTAAGGGAGTCGGGAAGCTTAACTCCCAAGAAGGTGAAGTTTTTAACTAAAAAGGGGGATGATATGTCAAAGGCTGTAAGTTTGCTGGATGATCTGTCGGAGAGTGGATACGAAAGCTTGCTAAAGGAGACCAAGGAGAGGGAGCACCGGGATCAGCTTGCGATAAAAGCCCTTGCCCGTGACGAAGGCCTTGAAGAAGGCAGACAAGCCAGTATGAAGACTGTGGCTTTAAATATGTTGAAGAAATCAGCTGATTTAAGCTTTATTTCAGAAGTGACGGGGCTTTCTGTTGCTGAAATTAAAAAGCTTAAAAACGGAAAAATGACAAGAAAGAGAAAATAATCCTATCGTGAGTTTCCGCCCGGCTTTTAAAGGGCTGGAAGGTTAGGAACAGGCACCGGGCTTTACGAAACATCAGTAAATGTCTTTGTGAAGTTTCACCCGGTTTTCAAAGGGCCGATAGATCTAAACAGGCACCGGGCTTTACGAAACATAAGTCAAAGTATTTGTGAAAAGGGGGTTCAAAAGCTCAAACATGCGTTTTGTCACACCCGCGTCTTGCAATTGCTGTGTGCTCAAAGCCGAACTCGTTTTGAACCTCCTTTTCACAAAAAAATACATGTTTCTTTAAAAAAATTATTTTACTCAAATATCGCGGGAGGCGAACTCACTTCCAGCCCTTTAAAAGGCGGGCTAAAACCAAAGTGTATTTTTCGTGAAAACAATCAGCTTATACGGCTAAGGGGGTGTAAAAGTTACACAGGTTTTATGCTTATTTCAGAAAAAGATATAGCTTTCGGGCAGGATATTTGACATTCATTCTAATATTTCGCTATAAAGTACAGGTTCAGTGGAACGGGCATGGGTTAGTCGGCTGTGATGAAAAAGCCTGCTAACTGTTTGTCTGCAAGCAAAGTCCAAGCTTGTTCAGGACGGAATACCTTGGACCTTCACCGCTTGGCTTTGCTTGCAGACATAATTACAGGTGTTTTTCCCGGAGGGCTAATGAGTTGGAGGGTGAAAAAGGCTGAATTAATAGTACGACATAACTAAAACCCCGGCTTGTTCGTGACGGAATACGATTTAACCCTCACAGCACGAACTTTGGACAAAAATGCTTAAGGGGGCATTGTTCACGGGCTACTAATTATAAAAATTAGAAATCAAGGACAAAAAAACAGGAATGAAATAAAGGAGGAGAAATGAAGACTGGAGATGTGACTGGAATGGAGAGTTTGGGAATGATGAGAGGGATTTTGGGGATTTTGAGGCTCGTTCTTTTATGGGTTGGGGGAAATACGATGAGAAGGGGGATTTTGAGGCTTATTGTTTTATGGGTTGGGGGAAATGCAATGAGAAGGGGGATTTTGAGGCTTTTTGCTTTGGCTGTGGTGTTGGCTTTTTCTTACAGCTCTTTTGCTGTGAATCTAATAGCATGTGAAGGAAAAGATCTACAAGAATATAATGAATATAAGCCAGTTTATGAAAACAACCCGGGTAATGTGCGAAAGATATACAACATGGGTGTAAGGGCAATTTGTGTGAACAAAATGCAAGAGGGCATGACGCTTTTAGAAAGATCTGCTGACGGCGGACATGTTCAGGCCAATTACTTTATGGGAGTGTATTATCAAAGAGATAAAAGTTTTGACACTTCAAAACCTGAAACCGAAGATTCTGAAAATTTTAATGCCATGCTTTTTTATTTTAACAGAGCGGCGGACTTGATCGAAAGCAACCCCCAATACCCTGAAGGCACTTATGAGGATATGCCTTACTTGGAAAAAGTTAATCATATCAGCGCTAAAGTGTTTGTGGCCTTGCCTAATTTTTATTTTAACGGGTATACTTATAGCATTGGTAAAATTTTAGGGAGTGCGGAAAAAACAGAATATACCGATACTTTAGAAGTTTTAAGTAAAATGCGTGATTCCGCCGAAAGATGCCTTAGAAGGCCCGCCCTTTCTGTATGGAAACATAAACAGAGGGAGATTGGGCATGCCATGCAGGTGCGCTGTGGAGCCACTCGGGATTTTGCCTTAGATGCCCTGCCTTTAGAAAAAGAGCGCTTGAGCACAGCCCGGCAGTGCACAGCGCCTTTAAAAGAGTGCCCTGAACATCAAAAAATTATAGATACTTTGATAAGTTTAGTCAATACCATGCAGGAACAATTAAATTCTGTTCCTTCACTGTAATTCTATGCGATCGAAGAAAGAGCATCACGGCTTTAGCTGTGGGAGTCTATAATAGTCGGGCGTGAAAAAGAAGTCTGGCTTTCATAGTTGGCATAAGCAAAATCCCGCCTTGTTCGGGACGGAATACCTTGGACCCTCACCGGCGGGATTTTGCTTATGCCACAAAGAATGAAGGTTTATCACGGGCTACTATAATAGGTTCTTTAGGATTCCTGCTTTCAAGAGACTGTAAGCCCTACGAATAGGGCTTCCGGTTTTAGGGACTGGATTCCCGCTTTCGCGGGAATGACGAGCTTTGCGGGAATGGCAAGTACCAACAGGAATGACAAGCACCGCGGGAATGACAAACACCGAAGGAATGACGAAATGAAGAAAAAACATATATTATTTTTTTCACGAAAAATACACTTTGGTTTTAGCCCACCTTTTAAAGAGCCGGAAGTGAGTTCGCCTTTGGTGATATTTGAGTAAAAATATTTTTTTAAAGAAACATGTCTTTTTTTGTGAAAAGGGGGTTCAAAACAAAAATTGGAATAGCCACCCGGTTTTCAAAGGGCCGAGGCTAAAGTTCTCCTTTGGCGATATTTGAGTAAAAATATTTTTTTAAAGAAACATGTCTTTTTTTGTGAAAAGGGGGTTCAAAATGAAAATTGGAATAGCCACCCGGTTTTCAAAGGGCTGAGGCTAAAGTTCGCCTTTGGCGATATTTGAGTAAAAATATTTTTTTAAAGAAACATGTCTTTTTTTGTGAAAAGGGGGTTCAAAACGAGTTCGGCTTTGAGCGCAAAGCGTCTGCAAGATGCTTTGCGGCAAAACGCATGTTTGAGCTTTTGAACCCCCTTTTCACAAATACTATTGCTGATGTTTCGTAAAGCCCGGCGCTTATTCTTAATCCTCCAGCCCTTTAAAAGGTGGGCGGAAACTCACAATATGAGTTTTTAAGTCCCTTTTTCACAAATACCTCTGATATTTCGTAAAGCCCGGCGCCTGTTCTTAATCCTCCGGCCCTTTGAACCCCCGGGCTTGCACATAAAGTTAAAAAAAATTTAAAAAAGTATTATTTTTACCGAAAAAGAGAATATGGCTTTTCATACTCTCTTTTTTTTATTTGTTTTGATGTTTTACAGTGGCATATCACAAAGCGACGAAGATAGTGCTAGTGCTCCTTGGGATACAAACCCAAACGGGAAACAGAAGGTGAGGGGAGATGATTCATGTAAAAGTCAGCAGGATAAAAGTGAAAAACTGACAAACGACTTAGGAGTTAAATTTCCTGAAAATTGCAAATGTGCCAAAAAAGGTAATAATACAATAGATGTGCAGAATTGCGTCGCACAATACACAACCTGCTGGCGGGCTTGCCAAGAACAAGTCGGTGCCTGTGCCCGCGACCGTGATATAGACATATCCGACGGGTGTGAAAGCTACTGTCAACAACCTCCATTCAATGCTTCCAGGTTGTCACAAAGCCGTATTGTTGACGAATGTACAAGAAAAAAAGTGTCGGATATAAAAAGTCAACTGAAAGATGACTGTCTCAGTATGATACAAAAAATCCCAAAACCTAATCCGGGGGCGGTTTTGGTCTGTCCAAACCAAGACTGTAGCCAATATTGCAATAGTGTTGCTGACAGAGAAAGTCAGCAGATGGGTAGGCTGTGTCGCGATGGTATCACAAGCCAAGGGGGGTATGACTCATGCCTTGCAGGGCTACGCGGGCAATTAAACAAAAAACTGCCTCAAAGTCCCGGCCGTTTGTCACGGGGTTTTGCTTGGGAGAATTGCGATTTGGGTAAGCCTTGTGAGCAAGAACTTAGTCTGGCTTTTCAGCAAACAGTTAGGGAATGTGGGGCTTTAAAAGAGCGGGCTGTGCTTTGTTGCAACAAACCTATGGAATGCCATAAAACACCCACTGTTACAGGGGCAATACCCCCCCCCTCAGCCTTTGGTCTTGGAATGGGCATGAGTGATATATGCCGAATCGTAAAAGAAAAAACAGGTGATGTGGGAAAGTTAGGGCAAAAACTGGCTGAAGAGTGCCGAAACAGCTCAAAAAAGGGCCTTGCTATTTGCCGTCAAAAAACACAGAGGATACTTGCTTCTTTTTATCAGCTTTGCTCTTTTGATCTGAATACAGAAAATGTTTACGACCCCGGCCTTCATACCTGCGGTAAAAATATGATTGATAAGTATGTTCAAAACTACGGGGATAAGATAAGACCTTTATTTGCTTCGATTGAGACAGCGGGCCTTAAGGCGGGTGAGCTTGAAAAACAAGCCAAGGGCTTTTTAGAGTCCTCACTTGTTGCCGCGGATTGTGAGAAAAGCGCGGGCGTGCTTGCAGGTGGAGGTGAGGAAAGCTCAGCGGGATCAAAGGCCCGTGGTTCAGATGGTTTAAGCGATTTAAGCGGTTTTGAGTCAGGAGGCTTTAGCCCTTCTGAGGCTGGCGGGTATGTAAGAGGCGGTCCGGGGGCAAGCGAAGAAGACACTGACCCGGCCTTCGGCGGGGCAGGTGACAGCGGAGGAGGAGTGGGCGGTGCGGGAGGAAGAAGGCGTGCACAGGCCGGCGCCCGTGATGCAGGCGCGCGAATAACAGGCTCTAAAGGTGTCGGAAGAGCTGGAGTAACAGGTGGAGCCGGGGGAATGGGAGCAGGCACAGGCGCAGGATCAGGCAAAGCCAGCGGAATGGGAGCAGGCACAGGCACAGGATCAGGCAGAACCAGCGGAGCAAGCAGAACCGGCGGAGTGGGAGGCGCAAGCGGTAGTAACCGGCGCCTGTCATCTAAAGAAAGAGGTTTTAGAGAATTTCAACAGGCCGGAAGTGGGAGTGACAGCTCAAAAGTTAAGAGTTTTCTTGATAGGCCCCCTGCCATAAGAAACAAAAAAATCCACTTTCTTGGCTCTCCCCACGATGATATTTTTAAGCGCATCTCAAACCGCATCATCTACCTGTGCAGAACCAAGTACATAGAAGATTGTGATATTTAAAAAGGTTTTTTACAGTCTGTTGATTTAATGAAAAAAGGTGTTTAAGGAGCCGGGGAATTTGTGAGGGGTTTTTATTTTGCGCTTTAAGACGGGGTGAAACCATTTCAGCAAAGGGTCTTTTTCAATCAAGCCTTCCATTGTCAAAGAGCTGTCCGGTTGTTTATTCAGGATGTTGCGGGCGGAGGAGGGAATAAGTACACAGCGCTTGATTTCATGACGATTTATTATGTCGTAAAATGACCCTGTGTCTATTTCTTCTGAAAAATGCAGAAGAGAGAACCGGCAAGGCCGCTTTTTTGTTTTTTTGTATATTTTCAGGGAATTTTGCTTGGCTTGCCAGCCACAAAAAATTTTTATTACGGTTTTTTCAAAAGTTTTTACTTTGGCTGATACGGATAAGTCTTCATCTGTGCCCGCTAAAAGGTCGGGCGCTCCTTTCAGCCGGACATGCCTATCGTAAAGGCCTGTGTTGATTACAAGAGACATTAAGCGTAAGTGAGCGGGTTTGTTTGGCTGTTCTCCTTTGTAGATTAAGCCGAACATCCATGCCGGAGGCTGTATTTTATATCTTTTTAAGATTTCTCTGGTTTTTGTCAGACGGATACTCACTTCAGGAATACGGATAAAATGCGTGAACAGGGCACTGCCGGTCCGCGAGGCCGGGGAATTAAAGATCACCAGCGATTTATGTTTTGTTTGTCGCACTCTCATTGCCTCTCACCCCTCCCTATTCAGACTGTTTGTCTGCAAGCAAAGTCCAAGCTTGTTCGAGACTTCCATACGCTTTAACTCTCACTGCTTGGCTTTGCTTTTTAAACAAAATTTAAAGTTGTTTTCACGCTCTGTTAATTAGTAGCTTGCGATAAAGTCCTTGCTCATACCTGCCGCGAGGCGAGTTCGGCTTTGAACACATCGCGTCTCACAAGACGCGTGCGTGGCAAAACGCATGTCTGAGCCCGAGCGGTAGGTATGAGCAAGGACACTTATTACAAGTAAGAACACTTTTTCACGGACGACTAAAAAAAGCAAATAAAAAGCGGTTTTATTTTGATATAAGGCGGAAAGAGTACATTTTTTACACACCTTTGAATATATTTCACTTTTTCCGGCATTGGATGGCTTGCTATTGCGCCGTATTATTGCTATTTTTTTAGGCGCGATGAGAGCTTTTTTGTTTTTTTTATTATGTGTGCCTGCTTTGTGTGTGCTGAATTGCACCACCTCTCCGGGGGGCAAATCAGGGGGTGTGCGGACGGATAGGTCAGCGCCCAAGAAGGCAGACCCAAAAAAGCAGGTGAAATGCAATAAAATTGGTTCCGGCAAATGTGGTAAAGACTGTCAAAAGATCTGCAACGATATTTTTTCCGGCTCTACAGAAAAAGAGTGTGAAAAGCTGTCCGCATCTTTGGTCTCCGCCTTCGATAAAATTATTAAAGATGTTAAAGACGGGAATGCAGAAAAAGTGCGCCAAATCAATAAAGAGGCTTTAAACTGTCTGTTGGATATGGACGACCAAAAATTTGTAAAATCCATAAAAAGTATGTCTTCGTCTGAGGCAAGGGCTTTTTTGACCCATATTGTGGAGGACGAGAAACTGGCTCTTATTTTAAAGGAGGAGGACGACGAATTTAATATCATTGAGCAGTTGCTGTATGAGTCTGCGGGGGAGAACAGCGCCTTAAGGGCCATGTTGAGGAAGGGAATAAATGATGAAGGCCAGTCTTTTTTGTGGTTTTCCGCAAGTGAGGGCAATGAGCCTGCTTTTGACCACTTGGACGCTTATGTGGAGGATCGGTGCTCAAGGGATAAGGCCCACTGTGCCGGTTTTAACCATGTAGAGGCGATGGGGGGGTATTGCCCGGCGCTTTTAAGTTTTAGTACAGCCAAGTTGAGTGATTTTTTAAGCTCCGCCGGTCTTTTTGAAGCCCGTTACGAATCTATGGTGGAAAGAGCGGGCTATGAGTACATGGTCAGCGATACGGATTATAAATGGCATGAGGAGTATAAAGGGGATTTTCGCGATTTTTGCAGTGTGGAGCCTTACCTTACAGAAGGCGAGAGAAGACTCGGCAGTCAAGAGACAAAAAACAGATATTTTAATGAGGAGATCTGCAAGCAAAACTTAAAACCGGCCGGTTTTGTGGATGCGGATAACAGCGGCGCTGTAGACAGCGCGGATACCACCAGAATATGGAATTTAAAAAACTGCGCTTCAGACAGCCCGTATACCTGTATTACAGACACCAATCACGCGGATTATTTTACAGGCTACAGCGAAAGCGAGTATGTGTGGAATTACGGTAATGTGTACGGCAACACACGGGGCGCTTTTGGCCCGGAAAGGCTTTTAGGCGTCGGCCAAAGCTTTTGGTATTTGAACGCGGAAAAAAAAATTATCAATCCTTTTATTAATGAACATTTTGGCATTTTTGTAAAAAGAGCTTATATTTACGCGCCAAATGATCCGCCCAAGGACCCTAAAACAGGAAAAGCCCGAAGGGCCTCTTTTATGTTTTATATCCCGACAGCGGATGATACCGATTATCCCAACTGCACCAGAGTCGCCGGGGACCCGTGCAAGTGCCTTTACTCTTATTGTCTGCTGGACTATGAATTAAAAAGTGACAATACAGTTAAGAGCTGTAATGTGATTAAATGCGCTTTGGGAAGGCCCTCTTCCCACCGTTGCCCCTAAAGGCTTACAGTGTAGGTGTATTTGTTGGTGCTGTGCTTTCCGGGGCTTAAGCGGTGGAAAAAGGCAAAGCGTGCCGGCCAGCTGTGTTTTTCCGGTGTTCCTGTGCCGATAAGTGTAACGCTTTTTTTGGCTCTGGTCAGAGCTACATATAAAAGTCTGTCAAATTCCTTAAGCTCACGCTCTTTTTGCTTTTCTTGGTTTTGTTTATGAAAAGAGGACCTAATTCTTTTATCCTCCTGCATGGATCTTACTGACAAAGTCCATTTACCTGTGTCTTCGTCGCAGGTAAAATATTGCAGTCCCTCTTTATATCTGAACCCGGCACAAACTTTAATAAGAATAACATGATTAAACTCAAGGCCTTTGGCGGAATGAACAGTCATCAGCTGAACACCGGAGCTTTCAAAAGCGGAAACGGCGCTTTGTGAATAATCCACCTGATCTGATTCGGTTTGCGGATTGTCATAAAACATAAAGTCGGCAAAGCCGTTTAAGTTGACAGGCTCCCGGGATTCGTAATCCCGAAGGCAGTAAATAAGTTTCCATAAATTTGCCTCCCGCGTGCCGGTGGGGTCTTGATAATAAGATAAGTCCATAAAACCCAATTCAAAAAGGGCTTTTTGAAAGCTGTGGGTGATACCTGTTTTGTTTGTGTTTTCCAAACAGAGCTTTAATATTCGAGCGGGAAATGAGCCGAATTTTTTTTGCTCACACAAAAAGCGCCAAACAGAACCCCGGTGTTTTTCTTGTGTTTTTTCCCGTAAGGCGTTCGCCAGCTTTTGATCGGGAATTTTGCAATACGGCGTTCTGAAAAGGCCGATTAAGTTTTCGTCGTCGTGAGGGTTGATCAAAAACCGAAGCAAAAACAAAGCGTCTGTTATTTCTCTTCTGTGTTTAAAATCCCCGGCGGAATGTAAATGAACAGGCAAACCGTCTTCAGCGGGGGAAGCTTCAAGCTCCAAGCCTGTGGGGTTCGGGCTTGTGGGGTTTTTTAAATATCGGGCCAACTCTTTTAAGGCTTTGTTTTGCCTGCTTAAGACAGCTATCTCCCCGGGCTTTGCCCCTTTTTTTAACAGTTCTTTAATCCTTTGCCGGACTTTTTGAAATTCACACCCCTGTTTGTCGTCGGTGGTTTGAGAGGGCAAAACAAAGCGCGCCACTTCTTTTTCTTTTTGATAAGTTTCTTTTTTGGCTTTCATTTTGGAAAAAGTTTTTTCTGGAAAAAAATCATTAAAAAAAGCAATCAGCTCCGGCTGGGATCGGTAATTTGTTTTCAGGTATTTTACTTTGGAATTGGGGTTTTGTTCAGCCTCCCGCTCTTTTTGCATAAAAAGATCTGCGTCCGCTCCGCGAAAGCGATAGATGCTTTGTTGCGGATCCCCCACAATAAACACCCGGCTGTGTTTACACAGCAGATTCAAAATATTTTTTTGAATGGGGCTTGTATCTTGGTACTCATCCAAAAACCAAAAATCCATTTTGTATTCCTCTTTATTTAAGCCTTGTTTCAGTATTTGAAGAGTCATTGTTTCAAGATCGTTTAATGTGATTTGACTTAACTCTTGTTTTTTTTGTGTCCATGCGGGTATTATTTTTTCACCGATTTTTTGCAGTTCCCCGCACAGAGGAAAAAACCCGGCAATGTGCTGTTCTTCTTTGTCCAATTCCGCCGGCTCTTTTTTGGCTTTCGCGCCTTTAAGCGCTGAATTTTTTTGTTTTTGAGTTAGAACAGCATGCAATTCTTTTTTGGAGACGGGGGCGCTGTTTGGCCGGCTTTGGCAAAGCAAAACATATTGTTTCACAATATTTGTTGTTTCCGCAAAAGAGTAATGATCCAAAAGCGGGACTCCTGTTTTTTGCTCAAGCATAATATCCTTAAGTAAAGAGGTAAATAACTCATGGTTTTGTTTTTCTGTCATAAGGGTAAGTCCCGGGCTGAAACCTGTTCTGTATCCTTGTGTTTGAATAAAACGATGAAAAATGCCGTGTAGAGTGGAAATTTGTAAACTCGGGGAGTGGCTGATATAACGGGTAAGCTTACGGTTTTTTATGTCTTGTTCAAAATTCAGAGCCTTTATTATCAATCGCTCTTTAAGCTCCCGGGTGGCTTTTCTTGTAAAAGTGCTGACCGCCACACGCGGAAAGGTTTTGGTTTCTGCATGGTGGCTCTTTATACACTTTATCAGTGTATTGATTAAAGCGGTTGTTTTTCCCGCTCCCGCCCCGGCGCGGATAAGCTCCAAAGGCTGTGACTTCAGTTCAAGTGCCTTGCCCGGCATATCTTCCTCCATCGGCATTTTTCACAAAGGCTTTTTTTTTGAGGCTCAGCCGGAAAGCGGCCTTCCCGGATCTTCAAAATAAAGGTGTTTATTTTTTTATTTGCCTCGCGCAAAATATCTTTTTTTTGCTCTTCTGAAATTAAAGATTTTTTTTTGGGGCTGTTCAGCAGATGGATATATTCCGGGGTGTTAAGGGCCAGCCCCTGATATTCAAAGTTTTTGTAACTTAAGTAAAGGGCCGACTCCACAGGAAGAGGGGGCAGATCTGTAAGGCCCTCTTCTATAACCTGTGTGTAAAGCGCCATTTGAAAGTTGTTTTGACCGGTCCAGGCCGGGGCAACAGCCCCGGAAGGAAGGTTGTTTTTATAATCTGTAATTTGATAACTTTTGTTACCTGAGTCAATACGATCTATTGTTCCTTTAAAAGTTATATCTCCTTTTTTTGCGGGGGATTTTGTGTTTAAATTCCAACAGCAACTGTACTCTTTTTCACAGGCGATGGTTCGGCGGTTTTTGAGCACAGATTTTCGTTTGTTTTCATTTTGCAGAAAAATCAAAGCTTTTTTCAGCAAATAGGATTTTTCTTTTTCCCAAATAACAGGATGCACTGTTTTAAATTTTTTGTTTGCTTTTATATCTTCTATCATTTTTAAAATATCTTCCTCAACGGGCTGTTTTTTTTGTGATTTTAAAGCTTCAAACAGGCTGTGTACCATGCTTCCCCGCTGTGTTGGGGGAATGTCTGTATCCCTTTGCGGCCCGTCCCATAAACGGAATATATTTTTAGCGGAAAACACAAAAGGACATTTAATATAACTATCCAAAGAGGAAGGGCTGAGGTTTTGTATTTCTTTTTGTGCAAAAGGCTTTGGCGTTTTACGGCTTAAGTCTTCCTGAATTGCCTCTTCCATTAAGCGCCATCTGTTGGGATCTTGTAAATACCGCTTTTCGCCTGCCGGGGTTAAAATTTCTTTTATTGAGCTTTTTCTTTGTTGCTTGTCCCAAGAGGTAAGCTCCGGTGAATCAAAAAAACTTATCTCTTTTTTGTGTTTTACGGCTTGTTCCAGCCACAGGCGGGAGGGGTTTAAAGGAATACCGGAAAAATCTGTAGAGGAAAAAGACAAAACAATTGTTTTATCCGCCCGGTGAATAAAATCATAAATGGTTTGCTCCCATTTATCCATCGGTTCGGATTTTATAAAAAACCCAAGGTTTTTCTTAAGAGAGGCGGCGGAAAAAGAGGAAATAACAGCATGCTCTTTTGTTTTCATGTTTTGCTCGCTCAAACCCATAATGCAGGTGAAGTCAGGCTCCAACCGGCTAAGAGCGTTAAAGCTTAAGCAGTTTATGCCTTGGGGATTGCCCGGCTGTATTTCTATCTCTTTTTTTTTGATAAAATGCTCTAACAAATTTAAGCAGGCAAGGGGGGTGAACTTCATTCCCCTTAAGGCGCGGGCTTTTTGTGAAAGCTCTTTACGGCATTCTGTGAGGGCTTTTTGCACAAGCTCCGGGGCCGGTTTTGGTGGCAAAAAATCAAAAGCCCATTTAATAAAATCGCCCAAGGAAATTGGTTCTGTTTTTATTTTGTTTTTATGAAACAGCTGTTTTGGCCAGTCTTGCCGGACATGATAAAAATCCGCCTTTAATCGGCTGAAGTTTACCGGCAAACCGCTTTTTGCTGAAAGAGTGTCAAGATTTTCGTATTTCAGAATGCCCAAGTGTGTTTGCATTTGAGCGAACCACAGCTGAATCAAAGGAAAGCTTTGCAAAGACAGAGTTTCGGTTTTGTTTACCGGGATATTTTCCCTTTCAAAATGGCTTTTAAGGCAGGTCCAGTAGTCCTCAATCCGGGGAGCCAGTACACTTACTTTATGGGGTTTTATACCCCGCTTTAAAGCACCTGCCACCTGATTTGTGATATCTTTGACTTCCGCAAGCGGGGTGTTGAATTTTTTGATAAGAGGAGCGCTTAGATCCACGGGCCGGTTTTGTTTTGCATTCAGCTCTTTGTAAATGGAATAAATTTCATTTTTATTCAGCTCCTTAAAATAAAAAGGCGCAAGCGCCTTTGTTGGTATTTTTTTGGATATTTGAAGAATCAGCTCTTTTTCCAGTGTATTTATGTTAAATCCCAGATCAAAAACCAATTCTTTGTGAGACAGCTCTTTGGTGGCTTTACTATTATCTATCAGGAAAGCGCAGGCCCAAGAGGATTCCATAATTTTTTTTTCTTTCAGATAATCCCAAAAAGCGCAGGTTAAATTGTGCCATTTCATGTAGTGGGGCTGGTTCCAGCTTTCACTCCATTCTTTCATCAGGTCGTTTTTCATGGGGTGTTTTAGAAGGTGGGCCAAAATTTCCATGTACCGGCAGATGAGAAGGCCTGTTTCTTTTCTTTTTTGCCACTCATGTTTTTGGTGTTTTGCCCATTTTTGATAAAGCAAAGTCAGAAAGGGCCGGGGCACAATATGATGTTCAGGAAAAACGCGGGAAAACAAGCCGGACCAAAAATCCGCCGCCCGCAGGACATAATTTTTTTTCGAGCCTGTTTGGTTCAGCTGACTAAGTATGGAAAGTCGGGATTTAATGTCAGAGGTAATCCACAGGCTGTTTTCTGGATTAAATTCCCGTAAAACCTTGTTTTTGTCCCGGGTGGAGGAAAGGGTTATCAGCATTTTTTTATATTCCCAGTAGATCCGGCAGACCGGCAAGCTGTTTTTCCAGATCCTTCAGTGAGCCGTTATTCCATATCAGGTGGTCGGCGCGCTTTATTTTCTCCTCCTGAGGCATTTGAAATCGCATTCGCCAGCGTATTTCCTCCCCGCTCCAGTTACGGGATTGTTTTAGGCGGGCATATTGCTTTTCCCGGTGGACGGCTATCACGATTCGGGTGTGGAAAAAACTCTCCCATTTTTTTTCAAACAGCAGAGGAATTTCATAGAAAACCGCTTTTTTTCCTTCAGCGGACAGCTTTTTATCCTGTTTTTGCATTAAATCCCGGACTATAGGATGTATAATCCGCTCGATATGTTTCAACAAAGTCGGGTTTTGGAAGGCGATTTCCGCTGTTTTTCGCGTATCAAAACAGCCGTTTGGCTGTAGAAACTCCCCTCCCAGCAATTTTAACAGCTTTGTGTGGCCCGGCCCGCCCGGGGCTACGGCCTTTTTGACCAAGTTATCGGCAGAAACAAAGCTAAAGCCCCTTTTTTTCAGCAACAGCCCTAAGGTGGTTTTTCCCGATCCCATGACCCCCGTTATGGCTATTTTTATAAAGTTCTTATTTTTCATAGCCGATAAAACCGTAAGTAAGGCAGTTAGAAATAAAAGCGCTGTTTTATAATAGAGGTAAAAATGTAGCCAAAACGGCGGGAAAAGGCAAGAACCAAAGAAAAGGCCAATAAAAGAGAAAAATCCAATGAGTTTGCAAATTCAAAAATTCGGACAGTTTCAGCTTTTAAAGCAAATCGCCAGAGGCGGTATGGCCGAAATTTATCTTGCCTGTTCGGGGAATGTGGAAAGCGCCTATAAATTTGTGGCCATAAAAAGAATATTACTGGCCCATTCCAAAAATGTGGAATTTAATAAAATGTTTCAAAATGAGGGAAAGATTGCCGTGAACTTAAATCACAGCAATGTTTGCTCCATTTATGAGTTTGGCATCGAAAAAGATCAATACTTTATCTGTATGGAATATATTTCAGGGAGAAATCTGCGTCAGCTGACCAAGAAACTAAGAAGCTGGAAAAAAAACCTTGATATTGCAACATGCGCTTATATTCTTAAGCACGCCTGTAACGGGTTGGATTATGCGCATAACTGCACAGACAGCGTGACCGGACAGCCCTTGAATATTATTCATCGTGATGTCAGCCCTCAAAATATTATGATCAGTTTCAACGGCGATGTGAAAGTTATTGATTTTGGCATAGCCAAGATAGACGACTCGGAGTCCACAAGGGCGGGTGTGCTTAAGGGAAAGTTTGAATACATGAGTCCTGAACAAGTTAAAGGGCAGGATCTGGACCGGCAGACGGATATTTTTTCCTTGGGAAATGTGTTGTGGGAGCTTTTGGCCCGCAGAAAATTGTTTGTAGGAGACAATGAAATTCAACTGCTGAAAAAAATCAGAGATTGCAAAGTGCCGGATTTAAAAAAGTTAAACCCGTCTGTGCCCGATCAGTTAGTGGAAATAATAAATAAAGCGCTGAATGTGAATAAAAATCTTAGGTACAAAACTTCAGCGGAAATGGGGAATGATATTGCCCTTTTCCTTAATAAATTTTATCCTGATTTTACCCAAGCCCGTTTCAGCTCTTTTATAAAAGAAGTGTATGTGGAGGAGATTTTAGAGGAAAGGCAAAATCTGAAGATATATTTACAAGAGCTGTCTTCAAAACAATCGGGCAAAAAAAGAGGCAGGCTGACCTCTTCTTCAGCATCTTACTCCGCCAAGGAAAAATCAACTTTTATTGGTCATTCCGGGGATATAAGCGGATTGTCGGAGGCTGAGGAGACCGGGGAGGAAGAGGAAAGCACATTTACAAAACACACTGTGACCCAAACTCAGCAGGATACTTATACTGAGTCAGAGGACGCCGCCCGCACGCAAGGGGATCTTACGCGGACTCAGCAGGAAACCGTGCAAACAGAAAACCGCCGGGAAATCACAAAAACGGAATTTGAGGATTCTTTGGACAGTGGGGAGGTTTCCCTTTCCACACAGTCAAGAGTAATTCGTTCTGATGGATTTCGCAATATCATTACGACGAAAAACGGCAAAGACAAAAAAACAATAGCTGAATATAAGCCGTGGAAAGCGGGTGTGAATGTTTATAAATCCCGGTCTGTTAAAAACTCTTCCACACGGCGCAGAAGAAGCTCTGTTTTTATAAGAGCACTGATTATGTTGTTTGTGTGCGGCACGGCCGGTTATCTTTATTTTTTTGAATCAGAAAGATTGATGTCTTTTGTGGGAAGTGGTAAGCTGATTCATCAAAGTGAAGAGTCGTCTTTTACTTCCTCCGAGGGGAAGCAGGCTGTGGAATCTGCAGGTTCCGCTGAACTTCGTGATCCGGCGGCGGTTTCAAACAGGAGAGAACAAAACAAAGCGGATTTTAAAGAATCTTCGATGATCGGGCAGACAGCTTATGGAAAAAGTGTTTTTATAGTCACAAAACCTTCGGGCGCTCAAGTTTATATTGATGACAAAAAAATTTCCCGCCTCACGCCTACTTCAGTGCTTGTGCCGCTGAATAGAGAATTTACTTTAACCATTAGAAGAAGAGGGTATCGTGACAGAACGGCTGTGTTGTCTCCTGATCGCGTAAAACCTGCAATGGATTTTAACTTGGAAAGAAAGAAAGGAGAGATAAGAAATGAAACTGTTATTATCAGGTAAACTTGTTTTGTTGTTGTTTTTTTCCGGTTGTTTGCCCAACATTACCGGCCAAGCCGGAGGTGTGGCGCATTGCAGTCAATACACCTATAGTGCGGATAAGGGATCTTGGGTGGATTCTGCCGGGAAAAGCGTAAACTGCACTATCGTGGATCGTCACCGTATATTTGAGTATGTTGCCGGAAAAGGCTGTGAGCACTGGCAACAGCATTTTAAAGGGGATAAAACAGTCAAATTTGTTGAAGTGCCCATAAAAACAGGATCGGGGCAAAATATTCTGACTCAAAAATACTGCGTAAAACAAAGGTATGTCAGCTTGGATAATTCCGGTCAGGTTATGCTGATAGATGAAGGCATTTTTTGTTTTCGGGAGCATGCCTCAAAACAAGGGTATGTACACTCAGTCTGTGAGGGGGTGAAAAAGAAAGCCCTTGAAAAATCATAACAAAAAGCTTGTCAATACACCGGGAATTGTTCTATAGCCAAAGTTCATGGTCGCTGTACAAGGAATGGCTTTATGGATTACCGCTCATCGGGAGTCAATATCAGTTCAGCGGATAAACTGGTTAAGTGGCTGAAAGCTCACCCGCCTGTTGTCCCTCAGGCAGACAAAGTTTTATCCGGCTTGGGGGGTTATACCGGCCTGTTTCAAGCTGTGTTTCCTGATATGAAAGAACCTTGCCTGTCCGCCTGTGCAGACGGAGTGGGCACCAAATTAAAGCTGGCGGCGCACTTTCAAAGATATGAAGAAGTGGGGCGGGATCTTGTCGCCATGTGCGTAAACGATTTGATTTGCAGTGGGGCAAGGCCCTTGTTTTTTATGGACTACTACGCCTGCGGAAAATTAAGGCAGAAACAAGCGCGCGCTTTTTTAAACGGGGTGCGAAAAGCCTGTGAGCAAAGTTTTTGCGCTTTGTTGGGAGGGGAGACGGCTGAAATGCCGGACTGCTATACCGGCCGTTACTTTGACTGCGCCGGGTTCGCTGTCGGCGTGGTGGATCGAAGCAAAATATTGGGCGCGTATAAGGTGAAAACAGGAGATCGGTTGATAGGTGTTGCCGCTGACGGCTTTCACAGCAACGGGTTTTCCCTTTTAAGAAAAGTGTTTCAAAAAGATTTAAGCAAGTGGGAAAAAGAACTGTTAAGGCCCACCGCCCTATATGTTTCTTTGGCTTTGGAGCTGTTTAAGAAAAAGGGGCTGAAAGCCATAGCCCATATCACCGGCGGAGGAATGGACAATATCTTAAGAATTTTGCCGGATTTTACAAGGGCGAAACTTTCCAAATGGGCTGTGCCTGCGCCGTTTTTGGAGGCGCAAAAAAGAGCCGGCATAAGTAATCTAAAAATGCTGAAAACCTTTAACTGCGGTGTGGGTTTGGCGCTGGCGGTTTCTGAAGACTCTTGTAAGCCTATTCAACAAACAATAAAGAAACAGGGTTTTTCCTATTGGGATCTGGGTTGTGTAACCGCTCAAAAAGAGCAAAAACCCTCTTGGCGCATTTAGTTAGGTATTAGGGATAATTTATTATGCGAAAGCTGACAGCTAAGACCGGCAAAGCCCGTGCTTGTTTGCAAAGGGCGGGATCCGCGCCTCCAAAACAAGGGGTGGTGGTGTCCGCTTTCGGCAGAGGGGCTTTTACAGCTCATCAGCTGAGGCGGATTGGTTTTGAAGTCACTTTGTTGGATTTGACCGCTTTTTTTCCGGCTTTGTCCGCCTGTGAGCGGGAAGGCCCTTTTGGGGTTTTTACGCCTTCTCATTTAAGCGGTTTGCAAAAGCGGTATTTACTTGGGGACAATTATTATCCGGCTTCAAAGGGCTTTTCGTGTTTAAGCTCCCAAGGTTTGTTGGAGTTTCAAGGCCCTTTAAGCTCTTTTTTTCTAAAGACACGAAAGGACTTTCAGCTTTGTTATTCTGTTTTGTCTTCTTGCCAAAGCGGTAAAAAAAAGGCGGAATGGGAAAAATCATTGGGACAGCAACATTTACTTCGTTTTTTAGCCCGGTGGGCGAGCGTTTATATGGAATCTTCTAAATCATTAAAGAATTTAAGTCCTTTTTTTGCTGATTATTTTTTAAGGGAATCTTCGCAAAGACACTTCGAAGAGTTAAAAAAATCTTTACAGGCGGAAGGGGTGGAGCGCTTTGCTGTTTCTGCGGAAAATACAAAAAACCGCAAAGCCCGGGGAAGTTTGAAATTTACAAAAAAATATATTCAGCTGAAAATAGGTGAGTGGGAAAAATCAGCTGATTTTTTGGTCTATACCTTAAGCGGGCCGGAAACCCGGCGGATTTTTCCAACACTTTTGCCTCTGCTTTTTCCCCGGTGGGAGGAACCGGTAAAAATCTGGCGGCGGTTTTCCCTTTCTTGGGATCCGGGCCGGTTTAAAAACATTATTCCTGACTTGCTTTGGATTATACTGGAGGATGACGAAAAAGAAAGTACAGGGGAGGATAAAATTTTTAGTTTAAAAAAGCATCCGGCCGACAGATCCCGCCTGGATCTGTGGATGCTTTGCCCTTATACCGGGCGGTTTAATACAGACTTAAGGTTTTTGGAGCCTGCTTTGGCCCGGTTAAACGGGCTGTTTCCCGGGTTTTCACTGCAAGGGGTACAGGAACAGCCGGACTTAAATCAAGAGTATTTTGTACTTTATAAGAACAGTTTTAAGAAAAAAAAAGTTCCTCCGCATCTTTTTCATATAGGCCCTGAGTCCTGCGGAAAAATGGATGCCTGCTCCCTTATGCAGGAGTCGGAAAGCGCCCTGCAAAAAATTCAAAAGCAATTTCTTTAAAAAAATTATTTGTTCTTAAGACAGATATTAAGAACAGCCTTTATCGCGCCCGACTAACAGGAAAGAATTTGTAAATCCGGGGGCAAAAACCAATGATTTTACGGACTATTCTTAATAAAATAAAAATTTATTGGCGGGAGCTTGACTTTATAAAAAAAAGACCGACATTGTGGTTTGACGCCGGGATTTTAAGACCGGGCGGTAAAAACAAAAGATTTTGCAAGTAAAACAAGGAGTTACGATTATGGGAAAAGTCGTTGGTATTGATTTGGGCACCACCAATTCTGTTGTGTCTGTTATTGAAGGGGGAAAACCCAAAGTGATTGCCAATTCAGAAGGAAACAGAACCACACCTTCTGTTGTGGGTTGGAACAAAAACAGAGAAAGACTGGTGGGTCAGCTGGCCAAAAGACAGGCCGTTATGTACCCGGAATCCACTATTTTCTCCTCCAAACGCTTTATCGGGCGCAAGTTCAGCGATATGCAGGAAGAAATAAAAAGAATGCCTTATACAATCGTCAAAACAAAGAGCGGGGACTGCGGTTTTCAGGTGGGTGACAAGACTTACACCTGCGAGGAAGTGGGCGGTTTTGTTTTATCCAAGCTTAAAGCCGATGCGGAAGAATATCTGGGGCAAAAAGTGGGTGAGGCCGTTATTACAGTGCCGGCTTATTTTAACAACTCTCAAAGGCAGGCCACCAAGGACGCCGGACGCATAGCCGGTTTTGAAGTGAAAAGAATCATCAACGAGCCGACCGCGGCGGCCTTGTTTTACGGAATGGATAAAAAAGTGAATAAAAAAATAGCCGTGTATGATTTTGGAGGCGGCACTTTTGATATTTCCATTTTGGAGGTGGCCGAAGATCTGATTGAAGTTAAATCCACAAACGGAGACACTTTTCTGGGAGGGGATGATTTTGATTTAATTGTGATGAACTGGATGATAGCGGAGTTTAAAAAAAGCTCCGGCATAGATTTGTCCAAGGATAAAATGGCCTTACAGCGTCTTAGAGAGCATGCTGAAAAGGCAAAAATTGAATTAAGCTCCGTTCAAGAAACGCATATCAGCCTGCCCTTTATTACGGCGGACGCTTCAGGATCACAGCATTTGGATATGAAGCTCAGCCGGGTAAAGTTTAATCAACTGACAGAGGATTTGGTTAAACGGTCCATAGAGCCTTGTAAAAAAGCCCTTACCGACAGTCAGATGGATGTCAGCGATATTGATGAAATAATTTTAGTGGGAGGGACCACCCGTATTCCCGCCGTGCAGGAGACCATAAAAAGCTTTTTCAAAAAAGAGCCGAATAAATCTGTAAACCCGGACGAAGTGGTGGCCTTAGGGGCCGCCGTACAGGGGGGGGTTTTTACCGAAGAGGTAAAAGATATTTTGTTATTGGATGTGACTCCGCTGTCTTTGGGAATCGAGACCTTGGGCGGAGTAATGGCCCGCTTGATTGACCGCAACACCACCATCCCTACGGAAAAATCACAAATTTTTTCCACTGCGGAAGACAACCAGCCCGGCGTGAATATTCGGGTTTTTCAAGGGGAAAGGGAGATGGTCACAGACAATAAATTGCTGGGGGAGTTTGAGCTGATGAATATAGCCCCCGCGCCCCGCGGAGTGCCTCAAATTGAAGTGCAGTTTAAAATAGATGTGGACGGGACCATTAATGTTTTTGCCAAAGACAAAGGCACCGGAAAAGCCCAATCCATTAAAATCAACAAGCCGGGCCTTAAAGAAGAAGAAGTGCAAAGGATGGTGAGCGAGGCTGAGCAGTATGCGGAAGAGGATAAGAAAAAGAAAGAGCAAATTGGAGAAAAAAACAAGCTGGACAGCATGATTTACCGGGTGGAAAAACTCATCGCCGACAACAAAAGCAAGCTGGATGAGCCTTTGATAAAAAAAGCGCGGGAGGCTCTATCCTCCGCCAAAGATTGTTTAAAAAACGAAAGTGCCGGGCTTTCTGAATTTCAAGAGGAATACGAAAGCTTGAGCGCGGTTTCGCGGGATTTAGGTTCAGCTGTTTATCAGGCCTCCAAAAGCGCCGGGGAGGGAAAAAGCGCTGAGCCTTCCAAGAAGGCAAAAGAAGATGAAAAAAAAGAAGAGGGAAAAAAGTCCGGCGATGACAGCGACAAGCCAAAAAAAGAAGACGATGTTATTGATGTGGATTTTAAGGAAGTATGAAAAACCGCTTTCTTTGAGATTGTTTTGTCCTGTGAGTCAGTCCCTCCGGCAAAGGCTATGCTTGTTCGGGCTGACAGCCCTAAGTATAGGGCTTTCAGTTTTACACTCGGACCCTCACCGCATAGCCTTTGCCGGAGGGAAAACTAAACTGAAAATATTTGCCTGACCAAAGAAAAACTTTGGTCAGGTATAAGTTAAAGTATGAAAAAAGCCTTTAAAAATATTTTTTTTGTAAAAAAATAAAAAAAGTGGATTTAGCTGTTGACATTATCTGATTTCTCATCCAACCTTTGAAGGACAGTGAAGCAAATATTTGTTTATGTCTTTTTTATTCTTATCCCGCCTGTTGGTTCAGCCTTAGCACCTGACTCCTCCACCTCCTCAAAATCCGGTTCTTTCGTGCTTGAGGCCAAAGTCACGGATCTGTATGGCTGGTCTGAGGATCTTAGCAAGTACAGCCTTAAAGAAAGCCGTTTCAGCTTTAAGATGTGGGATATGGGTTTGCCAAATAGTAAGTCCGGTGAAGATAAAACGGCCCGTGCGGTGTCTCCCGGTGATCTTGAGCAGGGGGGTAAAACAGCCCGCGTGTTGCAGGTCGCGCCCGGCAATCTTCCTACCGCTTCGTTGGTGGATGAAGGCCGTGTTACGCAGAAAGCCGGTTCCTCCTCAGCCCGTTATTTGTCTGTGTCTCATAACAAAGTTTCCATAGAATCCGCAAGTGGCGGAAAAGTGAGCGTAAATTCCCGTTTGTCTAAAAACAAAGACACCTTGGACATATATCTGTCGGAAGACAGTAAGAAAAAAATTTGGGTGCGCCTGCTTAAGGTGGCCGGTGTGTCGCCCGTGTTTTCGGAGGATGGGCATTTGAATTATTCCGATTATAATTGCAAACTCAACAAAGCACAGCAGTTGGTGTGCTCCATAAAATATCTGTCGCGCGGTCTTTAAAAAAAAATTTTAAGGCAGGACAGACAAAGGGTTAAGAGGCTGTTTTTTATACATAATTTCAAAGTGCAGGTGCGGGCCGGAGGATCGGCCTGTGTTTCCCACCTCTCCTATTTTTTGCCCTTTATGAATATACTGGCCCGATTTGACATTGATTTTGCTTAAATGCGCGTACAGGCTGGCCCAATTATACTTATGTTCCATAATAATCATTTTACCGTACCCGGAAAATCCCGCCCCCGCATAAACAACTTTGCCCTCAGCACATGCCAAGGCCGGCTCGCCGGTGCGTTTGGGAAAATCAATGCCTGTGTGATAAATGGAAAACTTTCTCGACAGGTTATGGGGCGATTTTACCGGCCATGCAAAGTCCGGCTTTTGCCTGTGAATACAGCCACTTAACAGACACAGCAAAAAAAGCTTTAAGAGGGAACGGGAAATTTTGAGCATAGTTCCTCCACCTCAGAGGATATTTTTTGTAAAGCTCTGTCTTCATCAGGGTTTTCCAAGGCTTTTTGTATCCACCGGGCAATTTGTTTCATTTCTTCCTCTTTCATTCCCCGGGTGGTGACGGCGGGGGTGCCAAGACGAATGCCGCTTGTGACAAAGGGGGATAGTTTTTCACCCGGCACAGTGTTTTTGTTCAAAGTAATGCCCGCTTTTTCCAAAACCACTTCGGCTTTTTTGCCTGTGATATTTTTATTGGATAAATTGATGAGGATCAGATGGTTGTCTGTACCGCCTGTTACGAGTGAAAACCCCTGTTCCATAAGGGCCTTGGCTAAAGCTTTCGCGTTACAAACCACCTGAAGGGCATAGCTTTTAAAAGCGCTCTGCATGGCCTCCCTAAAAGCCACAGCCTTGCCGGCGATGATGTGCATAAGGGGGCCTCCTTGGATACCCGGAAATAAAGCTTTGTCTGTTTTTTTGCTGTTTTCTTTTGAGCATAAAATAAAGCCGCCCCTGGGCCCCCGCAGGGTTTTATGCGTGGTGGAGGTGACGAAGTCCGCGTAAGGGACCGGGGAGGGGTGCACGCCCCCCGCCACAAGGCCCGCAAAATGAGCCATATCCACCATCAGGTTTGCCTTAACCCGGTCTGCAATTTCCCTAAAAACTTTAAAATCCGGGATACGGGGATAGGCGCTGTGCCCGGCAATCAGCAGGCCGGGTTTATGTTTTTTTGCCAGATCTTCGATTCTGCTGTAGTCCAACAGATCTGTTTTCGGATCCAGCCGGTAAGAGTAAGACTTAAACACAAAACCGCTGAAGTTTACAGGTGAGCCGTGCGTGAGATGGCCCCCGTGCGAAAGGTCCATTCCAAGCAAAGAGTTACCTGCTTTGAGGACGGCGAAGTAAACTGCCATATTGGCCTGTGAGCCGGAGTGCGGTTGAACATTGGCGTGTTCAGCGGAAAAAAGTTTCTTGGCTCTTTCTATGGCCAGGGACTCCACTTCATCCACAAACTCACAGCCTCCATAGTACCTTTTGCCGGGGTAGCCCTCTGCGTACTTGTTGGTCAAGAGGGACCCTTGCGCTTTCAGCACCGCCGGGGAAACATAGTTTTCAGAGGCAATCAGCTCTAAGCCTTTTGATTGCCGAAGGCTCTCTTTTTGTATGGCGGAAAAAACTTCTTCATCATTATTTTGTTTAAGTGTCATGTTACTCCTTGCCGCCTCAGCCCAGTTTGCGGACTCTTTTACTGTGCCTTCCGGCTTTAAAAGCTGTGCCGATAAAGGTGCGAAATATGTCGTTTGCGTTGTTGGAACTAAGCTTTCGCGCCCCCAAGCACAGCACATTGGCCTTGTTGTGCTGTCTTGCCAAAAGGCAGCTTTCTTTATCCCAAACCAAGGCCGCGCGTATTCCGGCAAAGCGGTTGGCCTTTATGGCCATGCCTTGTCCGCTCCCGCATATCAATACACCAAACAAGGATTTTTTTTGGCTTTTTAAAATATTTTGGCACAGCAACTCCGCCTGCTCAGGGTAGTGGCTGGGTTTTTCGTTAAAAACGCCCAGGTCTTTCCAGTTTTGCTCCGGGTTACGGCTTATTAAAAATTTTTTAAGCTGAAAACCGGCATGATCCCCCGCGATAAAAATTTTTTCCGGTTTCTTCATAGTGTTTTCCCTTGGGCCTTGTTACGAAAACTTTTTGAACAGCAAACAGGCGTTGGTGCCTCCGAAACCAAAGCTGTTGTTAAGGGCGATGTTAATCCGCCCTTTCTGTGGGTGATGAGGCACAAAATTAAAATCAAAATCGTTATCGGGATTTTCCAGATTGATGGTGGGCGGGGCTGTTTGATCACGAAGGCTTAATACTGAAAACAGGCTTTCGATAGCTCCCGCCGCGCCCAAAGTATGCCCTGTCATGCTTTTTGTACTGCTGACCCGCAAAGAGGCTGAGTGTTCCTTAAATACGGTTTTTATGGCTTTTGATTCGGCTTTATCCCCGGCGGGGGTGCTGGTTCCGTGCGCGTTAATGTAATCCACTTCTTCTATGGAGATACCGGCAGACTGCAAGGCTTTTTGCATGGCCGAAGCCGCGCCTTTTCCCTCCGGTTCAGGGGCCGCTATATGATAGGCGTCGGAAGAGGCCCCGTAACCAATTAATTCGGCATATATTTCAGCCTTTCTTTTTCTGGCTCTTTGCTCTTCCTCCAAAATCAAGACGGCGGAACCTTCACTTAAGACAAAGCCGTCTCTTTCTTTATCCCAAGGGCGGGAGGCTTTTTGTGGAGCCTTGTTTCTGGTTGAAAGGGCGCGCATCGCATGAAAACCCTGAAAAGCCAAAGGGGAGATAACGGATTCTGTGCCTCCGCTGACCACCACATCACATATCCCTTCGCGGATCCATCGGGCGGACTCGCCAATGGCGTGCGCGCCGGAGGCGCAGGCGGAAACAGTGGAAAAATTAGGGCCGGTAAGGCCGTAGTGGATGCTGACCTGCCCGGAGGCGGAATTGGCAATCACAGAGGGAATAAAAAAAGGGGAAAGCCTTTGTTTTTGATCCAGCCTTCGGGCGGTTTGTTCAATAATACTGAGTGATCCCAGGCCCGCTCCAATCAGAACGCCGGTTTTTCCTCTTAAATCTTTTTCTTTTTCAAAGTTTAGGCCGGAGGATTCCAAAGCCTGCTTGGCACTGCTTAAAGCAAGGTGGATAAACCGGCTGGTTTTTTTTTGCTCTTTTTTTGGGATCCATTCGTCAATCACAAAATCCCCGGCCTCCCCGGCGATTTTTATATCAAGATCCTCTTTTGGTATGGCCTTAATAAAATCAATGCCCGAAATGGAGTTTAAAACGGCGGACCAGCTTTTTTCCACCCCTGTTCCAAGGGGGGTGACCGCTCCTAAACCTGTGACAACGACTTTTCTCATTCGTTTTTTTCTGACTTTTGATTTTCTTTTATGAAATCAATGGCATCCTGAACTGTTCGGATATTACCTTCCTCCTGATCGGGGATCTGAATGGAAAAATTATCTTCCAAAGTCATAACCAGCTCTACAATGTCCATACTGTCCGCGCCCAGATCATCTATAAAAGAGGCTTCCGGTTTTACTTTTTCCTTGTCCACTCCTAATTGATCCACAATCAGAGCTGTCACTTTCTCTTCAATACTCATAATATCCTCCGTTGGGGGTGTGGCAGAGCGTCTTTAAAGGTCCGTTTGAGCCACACTTTTATTTGTTAATATTTTCCGCTTTAAAGGTCAACTACATGCTCAGGCCGCCGTTTACGGAAATGACCTGTCCCGTTATGTATTCGGAGCTGAGGAGAAATTCCACTGTTTCCGCTATATCCCGGGTATGGCCCAGCTTTTTCAAGGGTATTTTGTCTGTGATGGCCTGTTTTTGTTTATCGTTTAGTTTTGCTGTCATCTCTGTTTGAATAAAGCCGGGCGAAATGGCGTTTACTTGAATATTTCTGCCGGCCAGCTCATTGGCCAGGGTTCTTGTCAGCCCCTCAATACCGGCTTTGCTTGCGACATAATTGGCCTGTCCGGGGTTGCCGATTCGGGCCGTTACAGAAGAAATATTTATAATATGGCCTTTGCGCTCTTTAATCATATATTTGGCGGCTGACCTTGCGCAGTAAAAGCTTCCGTAAAGATTAGTTTTGAGCACTTGGTCAAAATCTTCGTCTTTCATTCTGAGCACCAGTCCGTCTTTTGTTCTGCCGGCATTATTTATCAAGGCGGACAGCCTGCCAAAATGCTTTATAAATTTATCAAAAGCTTGATGAACCTCCTCCGGTTTGGTCACATCCATTTGCAAAAGCAGGTGTCCTGATCCTTTCAGGCTTTGAAAAATCTTTTGAGCGGAATCTAAAGAAGAAGAAAAGGTGACAGCCACCCGTGCCTGTTTTTCAGCCAGATGTTTTGCAATCTCCGCGCCTATTCCTTTGCTGGATCCGGTGATCATAATACATTGATCTTTTATGGGAATCATTTTGTGGCCTTTAGCTGACTTAGCCGGTTTTTTAAAACTTCTATATCCTGCGGTGAATGAAAATGCAATACGGTTTTTGCGCTGTCTGTTTTTTTCATCAATCCCGCAAGGGTTTTGCCTTCACCCAGCTCTAAAAAATACCGACAGCCCCGCTCAAACAGGTATTGCATGGATTGCAGCCACAGCACAGGGGACTTAACTTGTTTAATAAGGTTTTGCCTAAGAGTTTCAGGCTTGCTTACAGCTTTTGCGACTGTGTTTTGAACAACAATTTTTTTTGGAGCTTCAAATGGTATTGTTTTTAAAAATTCGCTCATTTTGTCGCCGGCCGGTTTCATTAGTGAGGAATGAAAAGGGCCGGACACCTTTAAGGGGATAAGCCTTGTTTTTGCGTTTTCAAAGGGGTATTTCCCGTAAAGATCTTTGGCCCGGTTTAAAGCTTTTAAAGAGCCGCTTAAAACCGTTTGCCCGGGGCTGTTGAAGTTAGCTGTCTCCAAGGGGCGGTGTTTGCTGTTTTGCTCCACCCATTTGCAAAATTTTTGAGCTGATTCCGGGGAGGGGCCGATGAGCGCGCTCATTCCCCCCTGCCCGGGCGGGCAGGCGGAACTCATATAAAGGCCCCTTTGCCTTACAGCCTTCAAGGCGGTGTTTAAAGGCAAAACGCCTGCGCAAACCAGCGCGGAATATTCCCCCACAGAGTGCCCCGCTGAGTATTTGATAAAACTTAAGTCCATTTCTTCTGAAAGGCAAAACCAAGCCGTGCAGGAGACCAGCAAGATAGCGGGCTGGGCGTTTTGCGTTAGAGTCAGTTCCTCTTCCGGGCCTTCAAAACACAGCTTTTTAAAGTCTGTTTTCAGCTCGTCAGAGGCGGACTCAAACAGCCTTTTGGCGGTTTGAAACCGCTCATAGTAAAACCGGCCCATGCCGGCTCTTTGTGATCCCTGCCCGGGAAATAATACCGCCCACATAAAAACCCCTCCTGAAAATCCGCAGGTTGTGTATTCTCCTTTTTAACACTTTCGGCTTTTGTGTTTTACTAAATTCCTAACCCGCAGGGTTTAGAACCCGCAGGGTTTTTAGAACCCGTAGGGTTTACAACCCGCAGGGTTTTTAGAATTTCAACAAAACAGATCCACTGCTCATTCCGCCCCCCATAGCGATCATTAAAATATTTTGTCCTCTTTTGACTTTTCCCTGTTCCACGGCCCGCGCCAACGACAAAGGGATGGAGGCGGAAGAGATATTGCCTGTGTCCTTGATGTCAAAAATAACTTTTTCCTTCGGAAAGCCGGTGATTTTGCAAAAGCTTTTCAAAATTCTTTCATTGGCCTGATGAGGCGCTGTCCAGTCTATTTGATCCGCCCGCAGGCCAGTGTCGTTTAGTGTTTTTTGATAAGCGGAGCACATAATATTTACCGCTTTTTTAAATACTTTTTGCCCGTCCATTTTTATATAGGTGTTTTCGGCATCAGGTGAGGCGGACTTTTTTTCAAAAGCTTGTTTTGCCCCCGGCGCGTTTATATATAGTAAATCCCCTAATTCCCCGTAAGCTTTCAGTTCCTGATGATAGATACAGCCTTTTTCCGGATCTGTGTTTTGAGAAAGCACAAAAGCGCCCGCGCCGTCTCCGAACAAAATACAGGTTGTGCGATCTTTGTAGTCGGTGATATGGTGCAGGGTTTCCGCACCCACCACAAGAATATTTTTATAAGTTCCGGTTTTAATGTACTGGCTGGCTATGTTGAAACCATAGATAAAACCACTGCATGCGGCGGAAATATCCAAAGCCGGGGTATAGGAAATTCCCAATTTTTTTTGCAGAACGCAGGCTGTATTGGGCATCGGCTGATCCGGGTATACGGTGGCCACTATAATAAGATCCAGATCTTTTGGTTTTAATTTACTTTGCCTGAGGGCGGAGAGGGAGGCCTGAAGGGCCATGTCGCTGGGCAGTTCATCCGGGCCTGCAATATGTCGTGTTTCAATGCCGGTTCTTTGTTTGATCCACTCATCTGAGGTGTCTACTATTTTTTCCAGATCCTGGTTTGTGAGTGTCTTTTTAGGCAGATAGTACCCTAATCCGCTGATACGGCAATAAATGGGGGATATGTTTTCCAATGTTTGTCGTCCGTCCCACCCGCAGGGTTTACAACCCGCAGGGTTTGCAACCCGCAGGGTTTAGTTTTGAACCACCTGACGGCCTTTGTACCAGCCACAGGAAAGGCAAAGGCAGTGGGGGCGGGTAAGCGCTCCGCAGTTGGAGCATCGGCAAAGGCTTTGTTTTTTAACCGCTTGGTGGGCGCGCCTCATACCGCGCCTGCTTCTGGTGATTCTGCTTTTTGGTTCCGCCATTTTTTATCCTTTGTTACCGGTGTTTTCACGAAGGACTACTTACTTTTGCCCAAAAAAACTGAAAAATCAAGCGGTATTCAGCCTAAAAAACCGACTTATGTCTTTAAATATTAAATAAAGCTGTGCTTTTTTCCGATCAAATATGGAAAGAAGGGTAAAATAACCGGCAGGGCGGGCAAAACCTTTTGCGAGACCTGCCCAAAAAGGTAAAAATGAAAAAATACAGTATAGCGGGCTTTGCTTTTTTACTGACTCTAACAGCCGGCTTTTTCCTGATGAACTGTGCCGAAAACACAGGAGGCGGAGGAGGCCCTGATGGAGAAGGCTTTGCAGGCTTTGATCCCAAAAACCCCAATTATTCCCCAAGTCAGTTTGGTTTTGACAGCACCAGAGGGGGACAGGCGACTTTTACCTCCGGCGCCCCCGCCCAATCAGACCCAAGGTCTTTGAAAAAAAGCGGCTTCGCCTTGGAAAGAGAAAGACAGTGGGGCGTCAGCGCGCCCATTGCTGAGGATTCTGTGGATACCGATGTTTTTGATGATTTTCGCTTGGGAGAGGCGGCTTTCAACAGCTGGGATGATATTTCCGAGTTCAGAGTGTATGTTAAGCTTAAGAAAACCGGAAGTAAAAATAACTATTACGGCGGGCAAGTGCTCATCAATTATTGGGACTACAGTCGGGAAAAAAAACCGGAAAGGAAGATTACTTTCGTTTCAGGAGGCGGAAACGACGCCAAGTACAATGTCTGGTTTAAAAAATCCGGCAAGCAGTACTTTCACGGCTTTTTTCAGGAGCAGGATGGCGCTCTGATTTTGGTTATTGACAAAAAAACGGATGTTGCAAGAAGCCCCGACGAAACAACACCAAAAGAAAATCTGTACAGTGGTTCGATATGGATTATGATGTTTCGCACTATTTTTGACTCGGCAAACTCCTGCAACAGCAACCAGATGTATGCAAGAGTTCACAATAGCTTGGTCGACCGATGCGCACAAGATCCTCTCAATCAAAATTGCCGGATGTTTGGAACAGGAAGGGAGAAAATTAGATCTCTTGCCGAACTGACCAGAAAATGCTGGTTTCTGCAAGGGGGGGTGTATGACTGCCGAACATGGAGGGCGGGGGGCGGAGTAGACACTTTTAGAGCGGTGGAACCGGATGACAACTGCTACGCAAAGTTAGGGGAATTTAACGGGCTGGATATTGTAAAGGCTTTTGGAGTAAAAAAAGTAAGTGAACTTCAGGTGCATGACACTAAATAAAAGGAGTAACAAAAATGAAATATATAAAACTTATTCTCATTAGTTTATGGGCTGTGATATTTTTATCCGCATGCAGTGGTTCCGGTAAAGGCACAAACAATGTCGCAAATGACCCCACTGAAGACACACCCACAGAGGAAACAGTTAAAATCAACCAAGGTATGCAGGCGGGGGGGAAGGTCTCTCACATTGACCTGATAATAAAACTTCCGGCCGGCACAACACAAAGCCTTTTGGACTACAGCGGTCAGGTGAATATCTCCGGCTCATTAACTATGTCCTCCACCCTGCTGTCTTGCTCAGGCACGCATTCATTCAGCTGTACCGCCCAGCTTGCAGGAGGCACCATAAACGCCGGGCAAAGCAGTTGCAGTATCGGCCACGGCATTCAGCTGTGGAGTATTATTATTTTTCGATCCCCGGAATTAAAAACCACTTACGGCATCAGTGGCATCGGAACCAACGAGATTCCATACAACTGTTACCTCCCCGGTAACTGATGAATATAAAAACACAAATCCATCAGTTTTTGGATGAGCTGGAAATACGGCGCTCCCCCCATACGGTATCCGCCTGTAGAAGAGATCTAAAGCTGTACAGTGAGTTTTTAAAAGACAGCACAGAAAATCGTCATAATATAAGCCTTTTTTACGAATATATTGACAAAAAAGGCTTAAGCGCAAGATCTAAGGCAAGAACCATCAGCAGTGTCAGGTCTTATTTTCGGTTTTTGGAATCCAAAGGCCGAAAAACACAATTAAAAAAACTAAGCCCTGTGCCTGTGCAAAAAAAATTGCCCAAACTTATTTCCCCGGAGGAGTTTTATGAAATATACAAAGCCTCCATTGAGAAAAACAAAAACAAAAGCTTTAGAAACCATATTGTGCTCTTGTTGCTGTTTGGTTTGGGGTGCCGAATCACTGAGCTTATTCAGCTGAACTTACAAGACATAAGCGAAATGGATCATTCGCTTATCGTAACGGGTAAAAGAAAAAAACAAAGAATTTTGCCTCTGACGCAGGATTTATTCACCCGCTTAAATGAATACATCACTGATACCCGCCCGTTTTTACTAAAAAACTTTAAAACCCATTCTCTTATCATTAACAATCGGGGAAAAAGACCCTCCCGTGTGGATGTTTACAGGTGGCTTTCTTTATGGTCCATCAAGGCCGGGTTCAGGGAAGTCAAAAGCCCTCATCAATTTCGCCACGGCTTTGCCACCAACCTTTTGGAAAACGGAGCGGACTTAAGAAGCATTCAGTTTTTGTTGGGGCATGCCGGTATCGAAACCACCCAAATATACACTTCTGTTAAAAAAGGCAGATTAAAACAAACCATTCAAGATTGCCATCCCTTGTCTGCTCTAAAATCACAAAAAAGCGGATAACCCCCCTTTATGAGGCTGAAGTTTTTATAAAAAACTTTTGTAATTCTTTATAACAACCGGCTCAAAATCCTTTAACTGCGACTTTACCTCCTCCGCTGAACTCAGTACCAGAATTTTCATTTTATGGGGGTGAAGATGCTTCTTAACGGCTGTGTTGACTTTGTCCAAATCCAAAGAGGACAGCTCTTTAAAATATTTTTCCGCGTAACTGTAAGGGATGCCCTGACTGTTCAGATACATAAGATAGTGGGCAAAGCTGTCTGCGGTGGAAACATGGGTGATAAACTGGTTTTTTAAAAGCTGTTTGGCCTTTTCCAGTTCTTCTTCTGTAATGCCTTTTTTATGAAAATTTTCCAAAACCCCGATAATCTCCAGTAAAGCGCTCCCCACTTTTTCGTTTCGCACGGCGAGGCCCAGTTTAAAAGCCCCCAATTCTTTTTTAGCTGAAAAATAAGAGGAAATACCGTAAGTAAGACCTTTTTGTGTGCGGATCCTGCTCATAAGCCGGGAAGTAAAACTGCCTCCCAGAATAACATTGGCTGTTCTTAAGGGCAGATAATCCTGGTGAGATCTTTTTAAAGAAATATGCCCCATTCTTATTTCCGACTGAACGGCGGAAGGCTGGTCCACAACCAGCAGTTCAGTTTTTGTAATATCCGGCGCGGGAAATGCCGGGGATTTTTTTTCATCAGCGGAAGAAGGGGCGCCTTTCCACTTCCCGAAGGCTTGTTCCAACTGCTGTATAATATCTTCAGGGTACCTGCCCGAAACACTTAACAGCGCGCGCCCGGGCCGGAAATAACGATCGTAAAAATCTTTAATATCTTTCAGCTTTATTTCTTTTAAGCTCTTTAAACGGCCGTACTGATAAAATCCGTAAGGGTGGGGATCATACAGATATTTGTTAAAAGTCCGTCCGGCGTAAAAAGAAAAATTTTCCGCGCTTCTTTTTGCGTAGCCAAGGGCTTTTTTCTTCGCTCTTTGAAATTCCTCCTCTAAAAAAGCCGGCCTTGTAATAATTTCTGAAAAAATTTCCAACACCTCTTTGTTTAAATGGGAAAGTGTCTCCACCGAAAAAGAAAGGGAGTCGTAGCCCGGCTGACTAAAAAAAGAAGCGCCTAAGGTTTCAATATCCTCCGCCACCTGCATGGCAGGCCGGGTTTTTGTTCCTTTGTCAATAATTTCTGTAAGAAGATACATCAAACCTTCTTTTTCTTTGGGATCCATTTTGGTTCCCGCTTTAAACATCATATCAAAAGAGATATAAGGAAGCTCCTTTTCCTTAACCAAAAGAACTTCCAAACCATTGGAAAGTTTTTTTTGGACAAAAGAATAGGGCCTGTACTGATCCACTTCATTCATGCTTTTGCTCCTCCAAAAAGAATACGCCAAGCCGGAAAAAACCGGCACAGTGAGCAACACAAAAACTCCTATCTGTCTGCTTTTCATAATTTTTCAGGCAAAAGCTCCACCGTGAAAAGCTTTTCAGGGGAAAGATACAAGTTTGCCTGCTCCTTTACGGCTTGAGCGCTCACTTTTTCATACCGGTCCAGATCTCTAAAAAGCTCTCTGTAATCTCCGAAGTAAGCCTCGTTAAGGGACAGGGCATTGGCTTTGCCTTCAAGGGATTTCATGGCGGACACATACTCGTTCATTATGGCTCTTACACTTTTTAAAAGCTCTTTTTCACTCACTTCACTTAAGCGGGTTTTGTTTATTTCGGCGAGCAAAAGCTGTTTGGCTTTTGTTAAATCTCCTGCCGGGGCCATTCTTACAAACAGCAAAAAAATTCCTTCAGATTTTAAACTGTAATACATTCCGCTTACAGACAAAGCCAGTTTGTGCTTATACACCAACAGCTGATGGAGCCTGCCGGATTCTCCACTGCTTAAAATACGGTTTAAGACCTCTAAGGAATAGGCGCCATCCTCCCCCGCCTTTGGCCCTCTGTAGGCAAAAACCAAGGTGGGGGCCTGAACAGCCCTTTTCAGCCGGAGGCTTTTTTTTTGTTTTGAGGTGTTTTCCACTTTGTGCGAAAACTCTTTGTTCTGCGCGCCGGAAGGCTTTAGAGCGCCGTAATATTTTTTAATCCATTTTTTTGCTTTTTCCAAATCGAAATTGCCGGTCAGAACCAAAAGGGAGTGATTCGGCGCGTAATAAGATGAATAAAACTCTTTGCAATCCTCCAAAGTCATGGTGGATATATCTTTCATGTGGCCTATGACGGGGCGCCCATAGGGATGATTATTAAAAACCAGATTCATTACAGGCTCAAACACTTCGTTGGGATTGTTGTCTGTCATTTGCCGGCGCTCCTCTTTAACCACCTCCCTTTCCTTGTCAAAGTTACTTTGAGTAAGCAAAAGGCTGTTCAGTCTTTCCGCCTCCATTTCTATAACTGTTTTTAGTTCGTGGCTGGGAAGGGTCACCTCGTAGGCCGTATAATCCCGGGTGGTAAAAGCGTTGTTTCTGGCTCCCATTTGCTCCAAAGTTTTGTCGTATTCCTCACCCGTATAGCCGGCTGTGCCTCTGAACATAAGGTGTTCAAAAAGATGAGCCAGGCCGGTTTTGCCCTCCACTTCATCCCGGGATCCCACCTTCACCAAAAGCTGATGATACACTTGGGGCACGCGTGTGTCCTGATGCAGGAGAACCGCCATGCCGTTTTCCAAAAAATATTTTTCTACGATAAGGTTTAAAGAATAAGGTTTTTGCCGGGTTTTAGCCCCGTTTGAGGCGGGCGCTTTAAAGTCCCACGATTTATTCCGCTTCATCTTGTTTTGCTCTCCACTCGTATTTACAGCGTATATACTGACTGCAAAAAAACTCAAAAAAGAAAAAAAAACTGTCCTCAGCATAATTGTTTTACTCTCTTATAAACAGTTCTGAACATACAGGACCATTAAATCCAGACTTTTTTTAACTGAATACCATTTTTAAATTTCCTGATAGGGCTTTATATCCTCTATCAGCTTGAAAAACTTCTCGGAGCAGGGAGAAAAATGAGATATGCGGGGGGTTACAAGGCCCCCTACGCCGTTGATATTGTAATGGGCGGGACTCACCAACATACTCTCCAAAGAGCGTATTTTTTGGCACTGGCCGGTTTCACAGGCATAAACAGAAATGGGAAAGGCCTCTTTTGGCACCTGCACACATTCCCCTTCCACTTTCAGGGACTGCACAATTACATACTCAAGCTCTAAAGAGCTGTACTGCGTGGGGGGAACGATATAATTTTGCCCGTTATTTCCCATTAAGTAAATAAACACCCCGTCTTCGGTTTTATGACTGTTAAAGTCATTGGTAATGGTGAAATATTCGGGTTTTTGCTCCTGATCCTGCTCTTCTTGTGGATTAGGCACTGTGGAATCCATATCTGAAACACCGCCTTCGTTTTCACAGCCGATGAGAAAAATAACACACAACAAAAACAAAAATCGCTTCATAATTCACCTTCCCTGCCTTCAGAGTAATACTTTTTGCCTCCGCCCGCAAGCATATAATTGCTCAAGGCATGAAAAAACTTTTTTCACGGCCTGCTAACTAAGTAATGGGGCGTGAAAAAGGCTACCAAACTGCTGGTCTGCAAGCAAAGTCCAAGCTTGTTCAGGACGGAATACCTTGGACCTTCACCGCTTGGCTTTGCTTGCAGACATAATTTACAGGGGTTTTTCACGAGTTGCTGACTAAGTAGCCGGTTGTGAAAAGGCGTTCTTGGGCATATAAATTAAATATTGAAAACCGGTCTTTGGTCCGATATATTCAAGCAATATGAATTTCGACATCGTTATAAAAGGCGGAACCGCCCTGCTCTCCCACCCCAAAGAGCCTTATCGCCTGCTGGAAGAGAGCCAGGACATAGGTATTTTAAACGGCTGTATCCTGAAAATCGGATCTTTAGGGAAATACAGCGCGAAAGAGGTTTTTACCGCAAAGGGCCTTCATATTTTGCCGGGGCTGATTGACACACAAGTGCATTTTCGTGAACCGGGAATGGAGCACAAAGAGGATATTAAATCAGGCAGTAGGTCTGCCTTGCTCGGCGGCATAAGCGCTTTTTTTGATATGCCCAACACCCGCCCGCCCACTGTTACAGCAGAAGCTTTACAAGACAAAATCCGCCGGGCCGAACAATCCTCTTGGTGTGATTTCGCTTTTTTTGTCGGTGCGACCCCTGACAACCTTCATACAATTTCTGAACTGGCCGGTCACAAGCACTGCCCGGGAATAAAAATTTTTATGGGCAGTTCCACCGGCACCCTGTTACTGCATGAAGAAGAGCATATCGCCCAGGTACTAAAAACAAACTCAAAAAGAACAGCCGTGCACAGCGAAGACGAAAATCGCCTAAGGGAGAGAAAAAAAATTGTTCTTTCCGAACCGGGAAAAGTGCATTTGCACCCTTCTTGGAGGGACCCTGAGTGTGCCCTGCTGTCTACAAAAAAAATAGTCGCTTTGGCCGAAAAATATCAAAAGCGGGTGCATATTCTTCATGTCACCACAGAGGAGGAAATGCGGTTTTTATCTCAGCACAAAGGCTCGGCTTCGGTGGAGGTGACCCCGCAACACTTAAGCCTTTGCGCGCCGGATTGTTATGACAGATTAGGGACTTTGGCTCAAATGAATCCGCCCATTCGGGAGGAAAGACACCGCTCGGCGCTCTGGCGGGGTATAGAATCCGGTGTGGTCACCATGTTAGGCTCTGATCACGCCCCTCATACCTTGGAGGAAAAGCAAAAAACCTACCCTGATTCCCCGGCCGGTATGCCCGGCGTGCAGACCATGCTGACCATCATGCTTGACCATGTAAACAAACAAAGGCTCAGTTTGAAAAAACTTACGGAGCTTTTGGCTGTAAACCCTCACCGGCATTACGGTATGGAAAATCAAGGCCTTATTCGTGAGGGGTTTAAGGCCAATATCACCTTTGTGGACCTCAAAAAGAAGAGAAGGATCAGTAAAAAGTGGCTGGCCTCAAAATGTGGCTGGTCTCCTTACGAAAACCAAGAGACCACCGGCTGGCCGGCGGGCGTTTTGTTAAGCGGCAAATGGGCTGTGAGGGAAGACGAAATTACCTGCTCCCCCGGCGGGGGAACAGCCGTAAGCTTTAAACAATAACAGCCTAAAGATAAACACCTAAAAAAAGCGTAGAACAGTGAAAAAGCCTTTATTATCAGGATTTTTCCAACAGCTGATCCAGCTTGTCTTTTACTTCTTTCAGCTCGGCTTCCATTCTGCCCTGATTCTTTTTCAGCTCCGCTTCCATTCTGCCCTGATTTTCCTTCAGCTCGGCTTCCATTCTGTCCTGATTTTCCTTAACAGGAGTGATTTTCGCGCTTAACAGGGCGTTAAAGCCCAAGAGCAAAAAAGACAGAACAGCGGTAAGAGCGATAATAACTTGCAAAACTAATTCCATAACCTCATTATTATATCATAGTGGTTTTTTTTCAAGCAAAAAAGCGTAAAACAGGAACTTTTTAAACAATGGCTGTATATATTTGCTTGTTTTTTGTCTTTTCGGCTGTCAGCCCCGCGGCCGGGGCTGATTCTTATTCAAAAGCAACAAAATACTTTACAGAGCGCGAAAGGCCCCTTCACCATTTTTTGGATGTAGGGATGACAGCGACACTTATTGAATCCTTATACCCTCTTCAAACCACCGCTTATCCTTTTTCAGCTTATATCAATTACCGAAAAGAAAGATGGGGGCGGATTAAGCTCCCCGTGATTTTATCTCTTCAGTATGAAAAGCTTTTTAAAAAACAAAACAGCAGAATACACACTTTGATAGGGCTTAGATACCCGGTCTCTCACGATTTAAGCCTTTTTCATGCCGGATTGATGGCGGGGCTGTCTTTTCCCGCAGAGCTTTCTTTTAAAAACCCGGCCTTGGAATTTCGCCTTTTGTTTACGCATATTATAGGGCCTAAGGCCGGAGCGCACAGGCTTTACTTTCAGTGGGGGTTGAAGGCAAGCTGGAAAAAGCGCTTTCAGCCCGGCTTTATAGTTCAAACGGGCCTGGACAGCCACCTTTAATCTCCCATGATTTTTTATTCAATTTATTGGATAAAGAAAAAAGAGCGCTACAAGCCGACTGAAGGAGGAGGGGAAAGCTCCGGCTTAATGGGAGGACCGGATAAAGCCAACTTTTCAGCATAAGGACCATAATCAGTTTGTTTAACAAGCATACAAACTTTGTCACCAACTTTTAAATTTTCAAATGCTGTCCCTTGAAAAGAAGTGAGGGAGTTAAAAAACACATCTTCTTCCATACCTTTGACTTTTACAAAGCCGTATTGGATTCTACCGGCAAGTTTTGGCTTGTCATTTATAAGAATTATAATTTTTCCCGATACCTGTCCCATAGTGAATAATCTCCTCAAAAAGTTATACCAAAATACGATAGAAACTCAATTACCTTTTAATAAAGTTTATTTTATAAAGTCCTTTGAAATAAACTCAGCCGGGTTTTTGACGCTCAGCGGTAATCCCGGCCCCATAACCTTTAAGCCCTTTTTTTCTTTCTTATACAGCTCTTTATTCAAGTTCAATAAAAATTTTAAAGTTTCTTCATTTTTTTTCATTCCATAAGCTGAACGGACAGCTTCATCCAAGTTTTTATGAGCCTCTTTAAGAGGATTTTTCCCTTCCAGATCAAGGGTGTTGTATAATTCCCTAAGCCCCCAATGATTTGTCAGCATGGTGTCTTTTCTAATTTGCATCAAACGCTGAACAGCAGATGAGATTTTTTTTACTTGTAATTTTGTAGGATTTTGAGGCCAAGGAAATGTAGAAAACACAGTGTCTCCGGTGTATCTGTAACCTGAAGCCAAAGTGGAACAACGAGCTTTAAACCACTCTACATGAAAAATGGACTGCAAAATACCGAAAGAATAATCATCATTAAAAGAAAAGGCTACAAGAGCATCTCCCGGGTGAATACCATCGGATATAAACTCAAAAATAGGTCTTTTAGTGACTCTTGAAATCACAATATAACGATTTAGCCCTTTTATTGCCTGCAATAAGTCAGGCCGGCCTCTCCAATGTCTCCACCAATAATTGAGATGATTATTCCAGTCTTTTGCTTTGCTGTGTTTTTTTATTTCATTTTTTGCTTTTTGTTGAACATCCGGCAAAACAGTTTTTTGTATGTGTTGAAATGGCTCTTTATATTTCTTTGCTGACAAAAGATCCCTATGGCCAAAGTCAATTATAAATCTTTTTGGAGATCGTTTTCTTTCTTTTAAGTTTAAAAACTCTCTTCCGGTGAGAAAGGGAAAAATCACCTCAGAATTGTTTTTATTTTTTTCTATAAAGGATTTATATATTTCCTTTGAAATGTAAAAATTAGAAGTTCCTGTAGTTTGCCCTTGGAAACACCTTTTAGGTTTCCTATTTGTTTGCAGAATATGTGCGTTTTTAACCGAAGTTTTAGAGCTTAAAGAGGAAGATATATGTTTTGGAGTCTCCACTTTCCACGGACTGGTTGTTTTATTTCCCATCTGTGTGAGTAATTTCTTTTTCCCTGAAAAACGGCCTTTGATCCAATTTACAATAGAAACATGAACATTGGCCGAACCACTCCAAACTTGAGTTGAAACAGCCTCTGTTATTGTTCCTCCTTCTTTTATGATATAATCCAGTCCTCCTTCTCTGGAGTAGTTTTCACGAATTGTATTTGTGCCGACAAGCCCCGCTCTTTGTCCCGCCTTTAAATGATCATGGGTTTTTCTAAACCAATACACACAGTAATCCGCTCTTCCAGGAACTTTTGTAAATTTTTGTCTTACTTTATCAACATATTGAACAGGCAGTTCCACTTTCATTTTTTTAGAGCTTAAGTAAGGCGGGTTTCCTATAATGACATCCACTTCCGGCCAATCAGCAAATAAAGCATCTTCTGAAGAAAAATTGTCATCCAAATCATCAAAAGGCAAAGAAGGATCATGTAAATTAAACTCATCTGCTGACAGTTTTCTCCCCACCGACAAAGCCACTTTAGCCAGCTCTAATCCGAATTTATTTGTGTCAATTCCATAAAAATTTTTAGGGGATACAGATACAGTAAAACTTCGCATTTGTTTTAAGTTTTCTCCTAATTTATCCAATACCTCCACCTCCAACCTTCTTAGTTCTCTGAAAGCGATATAAAGAAAATTCCCGCTTCCACAAGCTGGATCCAAAACTTTAAACCGGCGTATTTTTGATAAAATTTTTTTTAAGTCTTTTTTTGTGTTGGATTTTTCAATTTTTTCTTTAAAGGGTTTAACAATGGTTGGATATACAATTTTTTGAATATCCAACTCACTTGTATAATGTATACCATGCCCATGTCTTAAATCTTTATCCATATTGGCTTCAAATATAGCTCCAAAAATAGAAGGGCGCACCTTGCTCCAATCTTCCGCTGAGGCATCATAAAGGAGATGAATTTCTTTAAGGGAAAGTCGAATTGTTTCCACTCTCTCAAATAAGCTGCCATTGAAGAAAGGAATTTGTTTATACTTTTTAAATTTATCTTCCGCAGTATCACAAGCCATAGATAAGAATATTTTTTTTAATTCTTTTTGATGAGCTGGATTTTTAACTGCTGAAGATAAAATATTGTGGACAGTGTATTTTGGAATCAAACCAACATCCTCTGAAAATAAAGCCACAACCGTCTGTAAAACAAATCTTTGAGCTTTTTCTTTTTGGATCCCTTTTTTCACCAACGAATAGTAAAGGTTGCCCACTTTACCCGCCACTTCTTTGGTAACAGCAATATTATGGTTTTGGAAAGTCGGTTTTTCCGGTTTGGGAAACAAAAAAGCCAAAGGACCATAGTTGTTTGGCAGATCTGTTATGTTTAGTTTATGAACCGGATCAAGTTGTTGGTTGAGATCGTAAATCCAAAATTCATCGAAGTTACATAAAATCATGTATTGTAATCGGGGGATTCTGTGAATCCAGTAGTCTAAAGCTTGATCATAGTATTTGTGAAGAGGTTCACCTCTCTTTTTTAATTCAATAATTACTCTTGGCTCCCAGATAAAATCCGCAAAACCTCTTTTACCTTTTTTCTTCTTGATAAACTCTTCACAGGTTGCTCCGGCCTCTTTTATACCTGCATTGCCAAAAGCCTGTAAAAGCCTCTCAAAGAAAATTTGACCTTCGCCTTTTTCACTTCCTCCAATGTATTTTTGAAAATAGGATAAAAATTGATTAAATTTTTGTTTCCTGCTTTCTTGTTTCATAGTGTGCCTCCTAAACACGGATTATCCTTATTCAAAATTGTTTTTGCAAATGCTTTTTAAAGTGATCGGGGTGTAATACCGATTAAACATACAATTCATTAAAGCCATTCAAAGTGCGCGCTGAAGTGTCTTAGCGATTCCGGCGCGCGGCTTATCTTGATTCCTTTTAAAGAGGGCGCTGTTTCCTTCATAAACTTTTCTACAGCTTCACACACATAATCCAAGTGGGAAAAGGTGTACACCCGCCGGGGAAGGGCCAGACGAACCAGCTCTTGACTGTGAAAAATCTTTTGCCCGTTTGGCAGATCCCGGCCAAACATGACCGAGCCTATTTCGCAAGATCTGACCCCGGAAAATTCATAAAGGCCGGAGGCAAAACACTGTGCCGGGTAAGCGGAAACAGGCAAATGAGGCAAAGCTTTTTTTGCGTCAATGTATACCGCGTGGCCTCCCGCAGGTGTAACCAAAGGAAGGCCGGCTTTTTTAAGTTTATTGTGCAAATATTCCACAGAGCAAATGCGATAATGCAGGTAAGGCTCCTGCAAAGCCTCTTTAAGGCCCAAAGCTACAGCCTCCAAGTCCCGCCCGGCAAGCCCCCCGTAAGTGGGAAAGCCCTCCACGGCAATAAGCTCTTTTTTACAGTCCTCCATCAGTTTTGTGTCCCGAAGGCAGATAAAGCCCCCGATATGGGCCAGCCCGTCTTTTTTGGCGGACACAAAGCACATATCTGCAAAAGAAAACATTTCTCTTGCGATCTCCAAGGGGGATTTTTCGGTTTTCTCCCTTTGTTTTATGAACCAGGCGTTTTCAGCAAAACGGCAGGCGTCCAAAATAAAAGGCACATTATACTTCCTGCAAATATCGGCTGTGCCTTGGATATTTTTCATCGAGACCGGCTGGCCTCCGCCGGAGTTGTTGGTGACGGTCAAAATCACGCAGGCTGTTTGTTTTTCCTGCAGGGCCTGCTCCAAAGCGGAAAGATCAATATTCCCTTTAAAATCGGCATGGGGTTTGTAAAACTTACGGCAGGGCAGATCTAAAGTTTTAAATCCCAAAAGCTGTGCGTTGGCCCGGGTGGTGTCAAACAGCATATTGGAAACAACATATTTTTCGTGTTTTGTTGTTGCTTCGTCAGGGGGATTTTTCGTCCCCTTGGGCATAAAATTTTTAAGTAAAATTCTTTCCGCCGATCGCCCTTGATGAGTTGGGATCACATAAGGCATACCTGTAATGTCCTGAACAGACTTTTGAAAACGAAAAAAACTTCCCCCCCCGGCGTAAGACTCATCCCCTCTGAAGAGCGCCGACCACTGATCCGCGCTCATGGCCCCTGTGCCGGAATCCGTAAGCAGATCAATAATCACTTCTTCAGCGGGAACCAAAAACAAATTCAGATGAGCTTTTTTCAGGATTTTTTGCCTTTGCTCACGAGTGTTGATTCTTAAAGGCTCAACCGATTTAATTTTAAAAGGCTCCATTAAAGTCTTAAATTTTGCTTCGTTTTTTTGCATTTTGTGCTCCCGATAAACGCCGGGGGGTTTTACTTTTCTTATATCGTATTGTTATATCCTACAAATCAGACCCCGGAAATGACAAAGCTTGAGGGGGATTATTGCTCTGTGTTAAACCATTACGCGCATTATTAAAGCTGTACAGCAATGGTCTTTCACAGGCTATTATGATAGTCGGGCGTGAAAAAGTCTGGTTTTCATAGTGTGGCATAAGCAAAACCCGCCTTGTTCGGGACGGAATACCTTGGACCCTCACCGGCGGGGTTTTGCTTATGCCACAAATAACAAGGTTTTTTCACGGGCTACTATGATAGTATGGCGTTAAAGCACTTGCTCATACCTACCGCGAGGCGAGTTCGGCTTTGAGCACGTCGCGTCTCACAAGACGCGAGCGTGGCAAAACGCATGTTTGAGCCTGAGCGGTAGGTATGAGCAAGTGCTTATACATGGGCAAGAACATTTTTTCACAGGCTATATATGATAATATCGGGAAAAACAACAGAAAACCATAAATGAACGATCAAACTATAAACAAGCACAATCATCAGGAATTTTTGGACATTCAGAACACAGCTTTGCTTTTGAATGTTTCGCCTGCCACAGTGCGTAATTGGCTTAAATGTGGCCACTTGCCTTTTTTACACCATCAAAACGCAGGGTACTTTTTTCATAAAAAAGATATTGAAAGCATTAAATTAAAAATTTTAAGCGGTAAATGGGAAAAATTAAATAAAAGAGCCAATAAAACAAAGTCCCGTAAAACCTGTATCCCTAAAGAGTATACGCGAAGTAAAGTTAATCAGGATAAGTTAAATAACATTGTTTTTTTTATAAAAAAACACAATATAGACATATCCACAGCTTTGTATCTTGTCAGCTTAAGCTATCTTAAAAAACAAAAAATACTCTCCTTCGTCAATATTCAAGACATCATAAAAAAAAGAAACTTATCTTTTTCAAACCGGCAAATTCAAAAAGAAATAAAAGCGTGGTTTTTGGAAATAAAACAAAAGGAGATTAAAAACAGTTTTTCTTTTCTTTTGGATTGCGATTTGCCGGATCAACGAGACAGCCTCGGGGTTTTATATCAGTCTCTTTTATTTGAAGGGGAAAAATCCCATAACGGCTCTTATTACACCCCGCAACAAACAGTGGGCGATATTGCAAAGTCCTATCTAAAACCGGATTCCAAAGTGTTGGATCCTTGTTGCGGCACAGGCCAATTTTTATTAGCCTTTTCAGACACAGTAAAAAACCCTTTAAATATTTACGGCATGGATTGCGACAAAACGGCTGTCAGAATCGCGAGGCTTAATATTCTGATAAAATTTAAAAATAAAAGGTTTACACCTAATATTTTTTGCAAAAACACTTTGTTTGAGGTGGGAAATTATGACTTATTCAGTTTACACAAAACCTTCGATTCTGCTGTAAGAGACTTTGATGTTATAGCGACCAACCCTCCGTGGGGGGCGCGGTTTTCGAAAACGGAAATTAAAGCCTTAAAAAACATTTACCCGGAAATAAATTCCATTGAGTCTTTTTCCTTTTTTCTGAAAAAAAGCCTTGCCTTGCTGAAAAACAAGGGGGTGATGTCCTTTATTTTACCGGAATCTGTTTTAAATGTAAAAACTCATCAAGACATAAGATCAATTATTTTAAAAAAATCCCATATTATAAAAATCATTCACTTAGGTCGGATTTTTAAAAATGTTTTTACTCCTGTTATTCGGTTGGATTTAAAAAAAGAAACAAACCTTGCCGGAAACCCCAAATTAACAAACATTTGTCTTAACAAAATGAAATATAAAATACCTCAAATCAAATGGGCCGATAACCCTGATTTTGTTTTTGATATTCACGCCGGCCCTTACGATCGTAAAATTATTGACAAAATATACAAACAAAAACACATTACTTTGAAAAACAAGGCAAGCTGGGCTTTGGGAATTGTAACAGGCGACAATAAAAAATTTATCAGTAATAACAGCCGTCCGGGGCTTGAGCCTGTTTATAAAGGAAAAGATGTAAAAAGCTTTTTTTTGGACAAGCCTTCCGGGTATATTGATTTTAGGCCGGATAACTTTCAGCAAACCGCGCCTGTTGAAAAATACCGCGCAAAAGAAAAGCTGATTTACAGATTTATCTCAAAACAGCTGGTTTTTGCTTATGATGATAAAAAAAGGCTGACTTTAAACAGCGCCAACATTGTGATTCCCAAAGTGGAGGGCTATCCGTTAAAAGTGATTTCAGCGCTTTTTAACTCCTCTGTGTACCAGTTTATTTTTCAGAAAAAATTTTCGAGTATAAAAGTTTTAAGAAGCCATATCGAAAGTATGCCTCTTCCTTTATGGAACACAAAAACTTTTTCCAAAATCATCGAAATGGCGGACAAAGCTGTTAAAGAGCAAAATAATTTTAAAAAACTGGACGATTACATTATGAGCCGATTTGCCCTCTCACAAACAGAAAAAACCCATATTTTAAAGCACATATAATGGATTATCGCTCTGTGTTAAACCATTACGCGCATTATTAAAGCTGTACAGCAATGGTCTTTCACAGGCTATTATGATAGTCGGGCGTGAAAAACCTCTGGTTTTCATAGTGTGGCATAAGCAAAACCCCGCCTTGTTCGGGACGGAATACCTTGGACCCTCACCGGCGGGGTTTTGCTTATGCCACAAATAACAAGGTTTTTTCGCGGACCATTATGATAATATCGGAAGAATCGGTGGCTTAAAGCCGGTTTTATAGGGAGAATTAAAAAAGTTATGCAAATCAAACAGTTGGAAATAAAAGGCTTTAAGTCCTTTAAAAACCGCACGGTTATTCGCTTTGGAAAAGCCACAAACTGTATTTTGGGGCCTAATGGCTGTGGGAAGTCCAATGTGATGGACGCTTTTTTGTGGGTTTCGGGGGAAAGCTCCTCCCGGCATTTGCGGGGAAGTTCTATGGAGGACCTGATTTTTTCCGGCACGGATAAACACCCGGGCGCGGGAATAGCCGAAGTGTCCCTTATTTTGGAGTCCGCAAAAGCCCCGCAGGAAAAGTCTCCTTCATCAGAGGCCGAAAACACCACCCGCTTTCCGCCCCCTTATGAAAATCATACAGAAATCATGCTGACAAGACGCTTGGACAGAGACGGAAAGTCAGAATACCTCATCAACTCACAGCCCTGCCGGTTAAAGGATGTGCAGGATATTTTTATGGACACCGGCGCGGGGATTCACGGTTTTAGCTTTATCGAGCAGGGGGCTGTGGAGCGCTTTATTTTGTCCAAGCCGGAGCAAAAGCGCAGGCTGATTGAATCCACAGCCGGTATATCCCGGTTTCGCCACAAAAAAAAAGAGGCGGAAAGAAAGCTGGATCTTACAGAAGTAAACTTAAAACGATTAAAAGACATTTTATCCGCACAGGAAAGCAGGCAAGAAAAACTAAAAAAACAATACGAAAAAGCGGAGCAATTTAAAAACTTAAAAAAACAAATACAGGAAAAAGATCTTCTTATCAGACACAGGGACCTGACATGTATTGAGCAAGAGCAGGATCTTTTAAAACAGCAAATTCACGCGGAAAACCAAAAAGCCGGGGACAGCAAAAAACAGCTCAGCCAAAAAACCGCCCGCATTAAGAAATGGCGCTTGACCTTTCAAGAAGGCAAAACCAATGCGGAGCAAACAGAAGAAGATTTACGCAATTTAAGGTCGCGGTTTTTATCTTTGGAAAAAAAACTTGCAGGCTTAAAAACCTCTCTTGAGCTGAACAGGAAACACCGGCCCTTTCAAAAAGAACCTGAAAAAACATCTCTTTTAACCCGGCTTAAAGAAAGTGAAATCCACCTTCAGCTTTTAAACAAAAAACAAAGAGAACTCAGTCAAAACCATGAGCGCATTAAAACAGAATACGAACACGCGCTTAAAAAAGTTTCTGATTTAAACGAAAAAAAGCAAAACTTGGAAACAGAAAAAATAAAAAAAGAGCACCAAAGGGCTTTATCCGGGGAGCGCGAAAAAGCTTTTTTAAAGGGAATAAAAAACCATGAAAAAGAGGAAGACGAAATAAAAGCCCGTTTGGAAAACCGGCTTAAGGAAGCAAAAAAAATTCAAGCTCAAAAAACATCTCTTAAAGAAGAGCTGGAAAAAAACCGGCAACTTAGTTTTCGCACAGTAAACTCCGCTCACACAATAAAACAGGAAGTGGAAGCTTTTAAAAAAGAAATCCGGGATCAGGAATTGTTGCTTAAAAAAACAGAGGAAGAGGCTTTGGCGCTTTACTCTGAGTGGGAGACTTTACAAAAAACAGAACAAAGCCTGCTCATTCAGGATAAGGGCATAAAATTTGTTCTTGAATCTGCGGAAAAAACAAATATGTTTAAAGACATATCCTCCGCTTTCAGGGTGCAGTCCCCCTTGTTGGAAAAAGCGATTTCCTCTTACCTTGGCTTAAGGTTTAATTCTGTTTTCTGCTCTGAAGAAAAGTCCGCTTTGTCCGCCTTTACCCTGCTTAACAAAAACAACAAAGGCCCCTGTCGCTTTATTGTAAAAGAGCTTGCTCAACAAGAAGAAAGAGAAGAGGCGAAAGATATGGAAAAAGAACAGGGCTTTCAGTTTTTTTTAAAAGATCAGGTGGAAGGAGAAAAAGATTTAATTCACCTGCTTTTTGCCCGAACAGCCGTGGTGACGGATATACAAAGCGCCCTAAGCCTTAGAAAAAAATACCCCGCTTGGAGTTTTTTGACTGTAAAAGGAGAAGTATTGACTATGGAGGGGGATCTCATTGGCGGGGGGTATCCGCCGGAGCAAATGAACATTCCCGCCCTTAGAAGAGCTTTAAAAAAACTGCCCGCCCAATATGAAGAAAAAAACAAACAAAAAGAAATAATTAAGTCCCGTTTAAAACACATAAAAACTCTTTTACAAAAAAACCGGGACAAACTATCCACACTTAATAAAGAAGAGGGCATATCTCAGCTGAAAGTTTTGGAAATCAACAAAGACATAGAGAGCTTGAACAGAGATCAAGAAAGAGCGATGGAGGAAACCGGCATATTAAAGCAAAAAATCAAGGAGCATCAAGCAGGACGCATGCGCTTACAAAAAAACCGCCCGGAAGGCTTACCCCCTTCAGAACAAGGCGCTTTGGAAAAAAATTTAGAAAACACTAAGGCGCATTTAAACACAGTCAAACAGGAAACACAGAATCTGCTTAAGCAAAAAAATGAGGCGGAAAAACAGCGGGCGGAGTGTGAGATAAAACTTGCCTCCGTGCGGGAAAAGCTTTTGTCTCTTAAACAAAATTTAAAAGAGGAACAAGAGCGGGAGAAAAATCTGCTTTCTTTTTCTTTGGAGAAAAAAGCCCGCATCCAAACTATTGAAACAAGCCTAAGGGAAGCACGAAAAGAAAAACATATTCTTCAAAAAAGAATCCGCACGCAGGAGGAGCAATCCCTTCGTTTTACCAAAGAGCGGGCGGAGCTTGAAGAGAGTATAAACAAAGAGCAATCCGCTGTTATGGATCTTCAAGGTATGCTTACTGAGCAGGACTCATTTTTAAACAAATTAAAACTGAATTTAGAAAGCCTTAGGCTTAAAAAAACCGCCCTTTTGGAGCAAGCTATGGAAAAATACCATTTTACCGAAGGGCAAATTAAGGCTCTATCCATCCCCCCTGATTTTGACAGAGAAAAAGAAGAAGAAAATTTACAAAAATTACAAAACCGGCTTTCCCGTGTGGGGGAGGTGAACCTTTTGGCTTTAAAGGAGTACGAAGAGCTAAAAAAAGAAAACGAATTTTATCAAACACAGTACGAGGATTTGCGCGCCTCCAAGCAAAAGCTTTCTCAGGCGATAAAAAGAATTGACGGCTTTTGCTCTAAAAAATTTAAAGAGGTTTTTGATGAAGTAAATTCCCGTTTTTCACGGGTATGGCCTGTGCTTTTTGAGGGGGGCAAAGCGGAAATGATTTTAACAAAAGATCCTGAAAAAGAAGAAGAGGGCATGGATATTATGGTTCAGCCTCCGGGTAAAAAAATTCAAAGCATGAGCCTTCTTTCAGGGGGGGAAAAAGCCATGACGGCCGTGGCGGTGATATTTTCTCTTTTTCTTGTAAAGCCTTCCCCGTTTTGCATTTTAGACGAAGTGGACGCTCCCTTGGACGATGTAAACACAGTGCGCTTTAACTCCCTGCTGGCGGAAATGGCCAAAATCAGTCAGGTGATTATCATCACGCACAACAAATACACCATGAAAGAATGCGACCGTCTGTACGGCGTAACAATGGAGGACAAAGGGGTTTCCAAAGTCATGTCCTTGAACATGTCAAAATCCTTGTTGAGTAATCGCGCGAACGGATGATTTATATTGGGTAATTTGGTAGGGGAGAGTGTGATGAAAAATCAAAAAGGTTTTTCTTTGGTGGAAATGTTGCTCACAGTGGGCCTGCTGACCATTGTTTCCACCATAGCTGTAGTGGGTTACCGTGCTTATGTTGACGATGCGGAAAGGAAAAGCGTAGGAAACGCCATCAACAAAATTCAAAACGCCTTTCAAATGTGCATGACCTTCAGTAATAACGATCTTTCCAAGTGCAATTCTTTTGAGAAAATAAAATACACAAAACCTGCAGGAAGTGGAGTCAGCGGAAAACTAACAGCTGGAGTTCAAGATGGTAGAGACAAAACTGATGGTAAAATATGTTTTGTGGCCTTAATAAAGGATAAGGATACACAAAAAGGTAAGAAAATATGTTTTGGATATGATAATGGAACAACAAAAATATGTGTTCAAAGTGGAGGAGATACAGCAGGGGGGAGGTGTAAGGCATCAGACGGCCGATGTAAAAATACCGCCGCTTCTCCTTGTAAATAAATCAGTTGGACATAAAAACCTTGGGTGCTAAATAGTGGCCCGTGATAAACCCTTGTTCTTTGTGGCATAAGCAAAACCCCGGCGGTGAGTGTTAAATCGTATTCCGTCACGAACAAGCCGGGGTTTTGCTTATGCCAACTATGAAATCCAGCCTTTTTCACGGGGGACTAAATAGTCAGGTGTGAAAAAGTGTTTTCTTGCTTGTGTAAGTTCAAAAGCTCGTAGTTTCCGTCCGCCTTTTAGAGGGCCAGAAGGTTCAGACAGGCACCGGGCTTTACGAAACATCAGTAGTAGTCTTTGTGAAAAGGGGATTCAAAAGCTCAGACATGCGTTTTGCCACGCCCGCGTCTTGTGAGACGCGGCGTGTTCAAAGCCGAACTCGTTTTGAACCCCCTTTTCACAAAATAATACAAGTTTAAAAAAATATTTTTACTCAAATATCGCCAAAGGCGAACTCACTTCTGGCCCTCTAAAAGGCGGACGGACTTCCCAATTTTGCCCCCCTTTTCACAAATGACTATTATTCGCCTGTGAAAAATCCCTTGCCTTTTGTCTGCAAGCAAAGCCAAGCGGTGAGGGCGAAAGGCCAACGATTTGGCCTTTCGTTCTTCTTTGTTTTTTCGTAAAATTGAAAGCCCTATACTGAAAGACAAATACTTGCCTTTCAGAGCTTTCAGCCCGAAACGGCACGGACTTTGGACAAAAAAGGCTAAAAAAACAATTTTTTCATGGGCTACTAAATTGGTCATGCGTGAAAAAGCTTTATTTTATCCTGTTAGTGAGTTAGGCTGGTAAAGGCTTAAGCGGTGAGGGCGAAAGGCCAACGATTTGGCCTTTCGTTTCTCTTTTTCTCTGTGTAAAACTGAAAGCCCTATACTGAAAGACAAATACTTGCCTTTCAGAGCTTTCGGCCCGAACAAACTTAATTTGCTTGCCGAAAATTAATAGGTTAGATGTTTTTCACACTTCACTGCTTAGCAGTCTGTAAAAAAGGAGGAGGATATGCAAAAAAAATTACTTAATTCCAAAGGCTTTAACTTGGCTGAGATTTGCATCGCTTTATGTGTTGCGGGCATTGTGACTGTATTGGGGGTCACGCAATTTGGCGCTTATATGGCCAAGGCGGATAAACAAAGCCTGCACGACAGCGCGAAAGTTTTTGCCAAACAGGTTGAAAACTGCATGAAAGCCATTGGGGGAAAGTGGATATATGGCAAAAAAAAATGTGTACACACGGACTCAGATTGTAAAAAGAGCCTTACTGACTCCACAGCTTGTACAAGTACGGATACCGATTGTGTGACATATAAAACCCCTTGTGAAGTTACAGCAGGGACAACACAAAGCGATACACATAAAAATTTAAAAAAAATATTGGGTTTTAATTGCCCGGTCCGCCCCAATAAGCCGGATGACAAATGCACACCCTATATGGGAACAAATCATTTTTGCTTGGATATACAACAAGAAATTAAAGGCACAAAACATCAGATTATTGTTCACTTTGATACAGGTACTACAGGTACAAAAAAAGCCAAAATTTATTGTGGAACACCCACTTCTTATAAGATTGTGAGCAGTGCAACTTGCACAGCAAGTCCGGCTTATAAAAGCATGAACGCGGGAAATACAGGTGGTGAATGCGAATGGCCTGAAGATTCAAACACCAGCACGCCAAGTACACCCGGTACCCCCAGTCCTACGCCTACGCCTACGCCTACACCTACACCTACACCTACACCTACACCTACACCTACATCATAGGCTTTGTGCTGTTTTGCATACAAAGCTTACAACCGGAAGGACTTTATCACGGGCCACTAATTAGTCGCCCGTGAAAAAGTTATATTTTGTCCTGTTAGTGATGTTGGCAGGCAAAGGCTTAAGCGGTGAGAGTCCAAGGTATTCCGTCTCGAACAAGCTTAAGCCTTTGCCTGCTGAAAACTAATAGGATAGAGGTTGTTCACGGGGGACTACTTAGTTTTTTTGAAAAAGCTCTTGTCGTTTGTCTTTCTGCACAGCCTTAAGCGGTGACGGGCGGAAGGCCAACGATTTGGCCTTCCGTTTCTTTTTCTCTTTGTGTAAAACTGAAAGCCCTATACTATAGGGCTTTCAGCCCGAACAAGCTTAAGGCTGTGCAGAAAGAGCACTTATAATCCAAGATTTATCACGCTCGACTTATTATACTCCAAAACAGGCGTGGATTCCAGCAATACGCGGGAATGACGACTGAGGTAATAAGGGTTTTTCACAGGTGATTTTTTATTGCAGTTCTTGGCAGTTGGGGTCCGGGTTCATGTTTGATACAGAAAGCATACTGCTGTCGGTTATTATACCGCCTGTGATGAGTGTGTTTATTTCGTAGTGACCCACTGTGCATTTGTTGTTGCCACTGCACAGTATTTTATTATGCGCGTTGTTTGCTTGATCTGTGGCGGTTAAATTGACAGTCAAAGAATCAAACTGTGTTTTTTTGATTTTCAGACAGGCGGTGTTTTTTTGTAAAATCACCGGGGGAGAGCCGCTGTCGGCGGATTCAACTATCACACGAATATTGTCGGCTTTAAGTGTGAGAGTGTAAACAGGTTCTTTTTTTGGGGCTTTATCCCTGCAAACCGGTTTTTCTTCAACATTCGATTCGCAAACCGGTTTCACATTGTTCAGCAAAGCGCCTTGTTTATCTGTGCAAACAGGGTTTTTTCCTGTTTTTGCGCATTTGGCTGTTGCAAAGCCATCTTCTGAAGTTTTACATGTTGCGGGTTTTTCGCTTTCGCCGGTTCCGCATACAGGTATCATTGTGTCATCTGTTTTTATTTTTTTTATTACGGATGATGGGCATTCCGGGTTTTTATCGCTTTGGGAGACTTCAAAATTACCGCTTATTTCGTAGTTGCCGGCTTTAAACTGTTTGTCTTTATTGTTGTTAAGGATGAAAGGAAAGTCCCCCCCCAAGCCCAAAAAAATCTCGCTTAATTCCATACAGGAACCTGCTGTTAACAAATCAGCCTCCTGCTTTCCGCTTTTTTTTAAGTTTATATCCTGTTCAGTTTTATTTGTCACTGTGTAAAAAGAACAGGCGGGTAAAATCAAAAACAATAAACAAACTTTTTTCATTTTCATACCACGCTTTTATCAAAAACTAAGGCTGAACCATACCCCAAGGGATAAAAACCACAGTTTTTCAACCAATATGTCGTTAACTTTTTTAACCGCGCCTTTGGGAACAGTCACCTTTTGGTAGTTTAGTTTAGTGTCTGAAAAAAGAGGCTTATAAACACCCAAGTCTGTGTTTAATGTCAGTTTGTCCACTAATATAAAGCGATAGCCCAAGTGCAGGGCCGGCCCGTGGTTTAAAACATCCACTTGGTAAACAGAATCACTAACAAGACCTTTGGTTTCTCCGATAAAGCTGTTTATTTGACTGCCTTTTACCTTGCCTGTTCCCCAGATCATAAGCTGGTATCCCGCTTCCATATAAGGGCCTTCATAGATGCTTTTGGCCCAGCCTATACGAACATCAAACATTACCGAATTAACCAAGGCGGAGCTTAACAGCTGTGTTTGTTTGGGAAATCCCAGTTTGTTTAAAATTTGCTGATGGGTGTTCATCATCAGCTCGATCGCAAACCCGGCCCCCAGCTTACTGTACCAATTGGTGCTCCAGTTGTACCTAAGATGCCCGCCTGTGTAAACGGGAATATCCGCGCCGATACTGAACTCAAAACGATCTTGGCCGGACACAAAGGCAAAACCAAAAGAATGAAGAAAGAACAGAAACAAAACAACAATCAATTTTTGTTTGTTCATGGCTTAAAATCTCCTATTTTTTTACTTGCGCTGAATGCGCAAAAGCTTAAAAGCAGTATATGTTCCAATATTGCTGTTGTACACTGTTTCGATTTGACATTTCAAGCCCTTGTCTTTTGCATATATGGCTTACAGCGCTCTAAAAACCCCTTAAGATCAAGGTTTGCCTGCTTAAAAAAGCGGTTTTCGCCCTTAACCGGGGGCAATAAGGAAAATCAGTTATTTTTATTATATCAGGACTTTTGTATGAATTTTTGCTTATTCTCAGGGGGAATATATAATCGGTCCATCAGTAAAATGTGCTCTTTTTGGTTAAACATTTTTATTTTTTCTCTGAGAGGCACAGCCTCTCCGGTGGATTCCTCTACAATGTACACAGGAAAACTCTCAGCGGAATGCAGATAAAGCTTTTTAATATGTTTTGAGGAATTGGTGTGTATAAAAGGAATGCTCTCAGCTTTTAATTTTTGTTTGACTGTTTCCAGTTTTTTCAGCCGGGTTTTGCGCTCCGGAAAGCTGTATTGTGTTTCGTATATTTTTTCGTAAGGCTTTTTTTCGGTAATTCTGCGCGCCCATTCGTTTTGAGAAGCATCAATTCTTAAGTTTTCAAACAGCAAGGCGTCTGTGCAATGCAGGTAATCTTCTGTGTTTGAGGGAATGCGAAATTTGCAGTCACTGCTTAACAGGTAACGATACAGCATCTCATCCATAGCCACCATTTTATGATGAAAATACACCGCCAGGCTGATATGTCTTCTGCCGATGAAAAAACTTTCCACACTGTATATTGCTTTTTGCCCGATACCAAGAAAAACCCGATCCTTTTTGATATGCGTCCGCAGGTTGTTTAATATCCATTCATGGTCGCAAAAACCGTAATCTGTGCCGCAAAAAAAAGCGTCTCTTTGAAGGTAATCCATGCGATCCATGTCCAGATCAGAGCTGATAATTTGCTTTAGAAGAGGCTTGAAATTTAAGCCCTTGGAAATAAAAAAACCGTCGTCCGGCAGGCGCACCCGATCGTCAATCAGATGAGCCACATAAGCGGGTTCTATATCCATAGCCAAAATATGGTTTTTGATTTCAGACTGTAGAATAAGTTTAATGGTATAGCTTTCGTGCGTGGCCTGTTCGGGCTTGGCCTGTTCGGGCTTGGCCCGTTCGGGCTTAGCCTGTTCGGGTGTGGCCTGTTCGGGCTTGGCCCGTTCGGGCTTGGCCTGTTCGGGTGTGGCCTGTTCATTGCGGGCCTGTTCATCCCGCTTGATAAAGGCGGAAAGGGATAAATCAGCAAGGGGTGGCATGGCTGTTTCGGAAATATGAGATAAAGGCCCGTGCCCTATATCGTGCAGAAGGGCGGACAAGCGAATAATCTGCCGAAAAAGCTTTTTCTTTTGCGGAGAAAGTATATCATCCGGCAGACGAAGAGAGTCAAAAGCCCGGCCCGCAAGGTGGCACACTCCAAGAGAATGCAAAAAGCGGGTATGAACCGCGCCGGGAAAGGCAAACTCCGCAAAGCCCAACTGTCGAATGTGTCGAAGCCGTTGAAATATCACAGAGTCCACCAAGGGCGCCTCTTGATCCGAAAAAGTAATATATTTGTGTATGGGGTCTAATATTCTCAAAAGGCTGATACCTCCTTAGATATTATGGAAAAAGGCCTTGCCTGCCGTACCGCCCATCCATTCCTCTACGGCTCTTTCAGGATGGGGCATAAGCCCCGCCACATTTTTTTTTGTGTTCATTATTCCCGCTATGTTTTCTAAAGAGCCGTTGGGGTTATTGGTGTATCGCCACCAGATAAGCCCTTTGTCCTTGAGTGTTTTTAATTGCTCTTTGCCCGCGTAAAAACAGCCCTCTTTGTGCGCTATGGGCAAACGAATGGTTTTGGCTGTTTTTCCCCAGGCCGGGCAGGGGCAGGCAAGCTTTAACTCCACCCACCGGTCAATAAACCTAAGAGTGTTGTTGATTCGCAACACCCCCTTAAGCAGTCCCGCCTCGCATAAAATTTGAAAGCCGTTGCATATTCCCAAAACCGGCAGGCCCCGCCGGGCGGCTTGGTGAATGTCCCGCAGGGCCGGGGAGTGGGCCGAAAGCGCGCCTGCTCTAAGATAATCTCCGTAGGAAAACCCCCCGGGTAAAATAAACGCGGAATAATCTTTTGGTGAAAAACGATTTGCATGCCATATTTTTTTAACGCTGTGATTTAAGCTCTTAAGGGCCTTAACCACATCCCCGTCGCATTGGGTGCCAGGGAAGCACAAAACCCCCACCGGTTTTTTTTGGCTTTTGTTCAAAGTGTTATCCCCTTCACATTGATTTATAACCCGCCGGGTTTTAAAACGCGCCGGAGCAGGAACCGAACTGTTGTATATCTAAAAAAGACTTTATCATGTTTTCAATATTTTGTTTATAGTGACGCGCAATATTGTTTTTTCTTACAAATTGCTCTGTCAAGGAGCTGATGTGATGACTTGCAGACATGCCCTCTGCCGGCGGACGGCTGATGGCGCCTGATTTTAGTATAAATTGCCTGATACTGCGATATTCATCCGCGTGGCCGGGAAAAAGCGCCCATTCCATAAGAGAGGATAAATCTCTTGTTTCCAAAACCGCCATCACATTATGGTAAGCCATAAGCATATCCCCTGTGTAATAGATCTCAGCAAAACGCAAATAGCCTTGCATACCCAGGTAAACGGGATTAACTCTCCTTGCTTTAGAAGAGATTAAAGCTCTTTTATCTCTTTCATAAAAACGAGTGATATTTTCGTCATAATAGTGACTGTAGTAAGGGAGCCACTTTGTTTTTTGATACAGTTTTTCGCTGTCTCCTTGAAAAACACTCAGGCCGTTTTCGTAAGCCCTTATAGGGACACCATTATAAAATTCCAAAGCAAATTGCATCAGTCCTTTTGTGCCCGGGTATTTTTCAATGGTTTTTATGTCTCTTTGAAAGTCCTGAATGGTGCCGTCATAATGCCGCCAGGCCAGTTTTTCCCGCAAAAGGGCGGGGAGCCAGGTGGAATGGATAAAGGCTGTATTCAAATCTTTTTCAGTGTATTTTTCTGCGTACAAAAAATAACCTTCCTGTGAGATATATTCCGGTTTAAGCATTCCGCCTGCGTCTAAAAAACGATGTATTGTTTCTTCCACTGTATCCGCAGAAGAGACAGACAATAAAGACCAGCTTTTTAGAGTGGGATCATCAGGCCCGAATTGATTTCTGATGTTTTGTGTCTCTCTGATATCTCCCTTAGTGTATGTTCTTGCGTATCGCGCTTGGCCGAGGTTTCCCTCCCACTCTTGTTTGAGCGCGCCGTTTGCATCCAAAAGGCTTTTTCTTATTCTGTAAAAGCTTTTGCTTGTCCGGGTTGCGGAAAGATCCCCTGTCCATCCCAAGTGCAGGTGTACTGCCTGCCTCAAGTATTCAAATACTGCGGCGTTTGTACTGTCTGGCAGTAAAAGTCTTGGATCCAATAAAAGGCTTAGGTCGTCTTGTGGAGATGCGCGCAAAGGCTTTTCACCTGTAGGTCGTGATATTTCCGGGATTTTTAAAATGAAAAAAGCTTCTTTTAAGGCTTGGTCCATATCTCCACTTGGCCTGTCTTCGGCATACTTGGCATGGTCTTTAGGGTATCGGTATTTTTTCTTATCTCCGCTTAGCCAGTCTTCGGCATACTTGGCATGGCCTTTAGGGTATCGGTATTCTTCCTTGATTGTGCCGTCTTCATTGTAAAGCCGGGCCTGTTTTTGAAAAAAAATCTCAGAGCTTGTTTTTTTTGAAGTGTTGGAATCTCGCGCTTGATTTATAACAGAGTCAATATCCCACATCCACAGCAAGGGGAACATCGCCACCCCCCGCGCCTTAAAAATCAATTCCCCTTCTTTGCGGGCTTGTTCCATATCTCCCTCATAATGCTTTTCCGCCAGCCGGGCTAAGCCTGTGTTGGTCATTATTTCCGGCCGTATTTTGCCGTCTTTGTCGAAGAAATATGATGCTTCTTTATTGTGCCCGCTCTTGGTATACGGCTCCCCGGCGCTTTTTGTCGCCGGGTGAGCGAAAAAGCCAAAAAAAACAAAGCACAATATCGGTCTCAGGTGTTTCATAGTGGGGCTTAGTATATTCCTATTTTCTGATTACGCAAGGCATCATGTAAAAATTACAATATCGGGGTGGTTAAAAACTTGGTTTTAAGGGCTTGCCAAGGTGTTCAGGGTCTGTTATGAAAATATAAAAACCAAAGGGTCAAATCCATGAATTTTTCTTCAAAGAATAAAAAGCTCAAAAATTTATTGCTGATTTTGATGATATTTTGTTCTTGTTTTTCTTTTGCGGACAATCAAGAGCGGGAAAGACAAGTGATCTTGGCGGAAATCAACAAAATTATTGGGTCGCAAAAAGCCACAAATTCGCTCCCCATAACTTCACAGTTTCAGGGTAATACTGTGCCGGAATTAGAAAACATGTCCAAGGCTCTTACATTGCTTTTAAAAAATATCAATCTGTTTCCGTTTTCCGCGGAGCGTGCGGAATTTCATGACATAAAAGCGGAGGTATTGCTGAAAATAATTGAGAACACAGGCTACACATCTCCAGAGACATTGGTCACTTATATCAAATCAGGGGATATACAAAAAATGAAAAGTTATACCGAGAACATTGTATTCCATCACCCTTCCGTCTCTCTTTCCGCCAAGTCTGTTGTAATCTATGCTGTGGCCTACATGTATGCCTTGGGTTTAGGCACAAAAAGAGATATTGAGTCCGCTCTGAAGTGGCTTGGCGAACTGAACTCCCTGAAATTCAAAACCGGCGGTCAGACAGCGGAAGGCCTCTATCAGATGGCGCAAAAGACCCTTGATTTCATTGATCCGGCGCTTACCTCTTATCATAAAGCTATGGAGCTTTATAGAGAAGGTTCAAGGTCCTCTTGGCTTCGGGCAATGAAACAGTCAGTTGACATGGGCTATCCTCCCGCGCAGGTTATTGTAGCCATTAAGCTTCGTGAGAGCGCACACTCCCCGGATGGTTTGGAATTGGCCACTAAAGTGGCAAGTATGTCTTCGGGTGATCTTAAGCAGGTGTATGGCTCTCCCGCCATTGCAGAGGTTACCAAGCCTCTTCAAAGAGGCGAGCACAACAAAAAGCTTGAGGAGGCTTTTGCATTATTTAAAAAAGTGGCGATTTTGCCTCTTTATAATTTGCACGCGAAATACGACTCTCATATTTTGCATGCGATTATCCGCGCACAAACGGAAATGGCTGAAATGTTATTAAAAGGTATGGGCGTTCCCGCTAATCCGGATTCAGCAATCCAGTGGACGGACAAAGCTATGGAAACAATAAGACAGAAGGGAGAATATAATCCCAACAAGGTGGAGGAAAAAGCCGTGCGAGCCGACATTGATCGGGTTAAAGCGCACTGTCCTCAAGCTTTCAAGGCATTTTTATAGGAAAAACCGATGAACAAAGTGTTTGAATCCGCCGGATCCGCCTTGTTTGATTTAAAGGATTCTGATTTACTTTTGGTGGGGGGCTTTGGCCTCTGCGGGATTCCTGAAAATCTTATTTCCGCCATTCGTAAAAAAGCTGTAAAAAATCTTACCTGTGTTTCCAATAACGCCGGGGTGGATGATTTTGGTTTGGGGCTTTTACTGCAAACCCGGCAGATAAAAAAAATGATCGCCAGCTATGTGGGGGAAAACACTGTGTTTGAAAAACAGTTCTTAGAAGGAAAGCTGGAAGTGGAATTGGTCCCCCAAGGCACTTTGGCGGAAAGAATACGCGCCGGGGGAGCCGGTATTCCCGCTTTTTACACTCCCACCGGGGTGGGTACAAAGGTGGCGGAGGGAAAAGAAATAAAAACTTTTGAAGGTCGCAAATATTTGCTGGAAAAAGCCATAAAAGGGGATTTTGCCCTTATAAAAGCCTATAAGGGGGACAGGTTCGGCAATTTAATTTACCGGCACACCGCACGCAATTTTAACTCCGTTATGGCTCCGGCGGGAAAAACCACTGTCGCCGAGGTGGAAATCTTGGTGGACACAGGGGAGCTGGATCCAAACTCCATTCACACTCCCGGTCTTTTTGTGCAAAGGATTTTTCAAGGAAAAAACCACGAAAAAAGAATAGAACAAAGAACCGTTCGGCAGGCCGGAGGAAAGTAGCGGTATATTATGCCTTTAAACAGAAATCAAATAGCTCAAAGAATAGCTATGGAAATTGAAGATGGCTTCATAGTTAACTTGGGGATCGGCATTCCCACCTTGGTCGGCAATTTTATTCCCGAAAATATATCTGTAATGCTCCACAGTGAAAACGGCCTCTTGGGTTTGGGGCCTTTTCCCTTAGAGGGGGAGGAGGACGCAGATCTGATAAACGCCGGCAAACAGACAGTAACAGCTGTAAAGGGCGCCGGTTTTTTTTCTTCCGGGGAGAGCTTTGCCATGATTCGCGGGGGGCACATTGACTTAAGTGTTTTAGGGGCTTTGCAGGCGGATCCTTCCGGCGCGGTCGCCAACTGGATGGTGCCGGGGAAAATGGTAAAAGGCATGGGGGGCGCTATGGATCTGACAGCCGGGGCGAAAAGGCTTATCTTGGCCATGCAACACAAAGACAGAAAAGGAAACTCAAAACTTCTTGAAAAATGCACTCTTCCTCTTACGGGCCTTAACTGTGTAAATCGCATTGTCACAGACTTTGCCGTTATTGATGTTGTGCCGGATGAGGGCTTTGTTTTAAAAGAAACAGCCCCCGGGGTCAGCCCCGCAGAGGTGAAGGAAATCACCTCTGCCCCCTTAAAAATCAGCCCCCAAGTCACCACCATTAAAGTTACTTAAAAAAGTTGATCCTTAAGGGCCTTTGCCCCGATTAAGGCCTGATAATATTGAGCCGTTAAGCTTCCTTTTTCCATTTCCGAAAGCAAGGCAAACTCTTTGGCGGAAATCAGCTCAAACACACTGAGCCTGCCCTGCAAAAAAGCTTTTCTTATTTCTTTATAGGCTGTTGTTCTTAGCCGGTGAATTTTGCCGGCGATTTTAAGGGCTGTATATAGGGCATACAGCTGTTTTTGTGTGCTGTTTGTTAAAATCTCAAAATCTTTTTTTGTGATTTCCAGTTGCAGACGGCTTGTTTCCACAGCTTGCTTGCTTAAAGAAATGCGGTTTCCTCTGATTTTAGTGGAGGGCAGGGGATAGCTGAATTTTACCCCAAAAGAATGATTGCGATTGTTCCTGTTCTTAAGCCCTTCGAAAGAAGAAGAAAAATCTTTGTCGTAGCCTCCTATACCGTAAGATCCAAAAAATTTTAAGGTGGGGTAAGCGCGGGATTTTTGCAGTTTAAGCTGTTGTTCTTTAATCAAAAGGTTTTTTTTCATCAACAGGACCGTTCTATGGGTTTGTGGCAGTGAGCTTTCGAGCTTAGGGGGAGCCGGAGGGTTTTTGTTGATTATGAAGTTTATATTTTTCGGCTTTGGGATATTTAACAAATTAAAAAGTTTCGCCGTTTGATCTTTGTATTTCCATCGCTCTAAGGTAAGCTCTTGTTTAGCTTGCTCCCATTCCGCCTGTATTTGGCTCAGCTCTCCCGGTTTCAGATAGCCGTAGTCTTTTTTGCGTTTGGTGATGCGCACCAGATCTGTGTAGTCTTTTTTTTTCTCCAGCTTTAATTTGAAAGACAAATAGCTGATGTAAGCAAGCCAAAACTGCCGGGTGGCTTTAAGAATCAGGTCCTCTTTTTCCTCTATAAGTTTTATTCTTTTTTGCTCCACTTTTGCAACAGCTGTTTTTAACTTCAATCTGTCTTCATAGCCAAAAATATTTCTTAATAAATCCTGTTCTATAGTCAGTGTCAGGTTTTGCCGAACTGTGGAAGAAGGGGAGGCGCTTATTTTTTTAAATTCAGGGTTAAACTCTCTTTCAAGAAAAAGATGAGTGTACTCCAGTTTTAAGTATGTGCCGGTGGGAAATGTTTTTTCCAAGCCGGAAGAGCTGTTCCATGTTTCTTGAAAAGGGTTTTCAAAAAAATTTAAAGTGTTTTGTTCCTGCGTTTTGAAAGCTGTTTGCGAGAAAAGCCTCCAGTCCAAAAAAGCCTCTGCGGAGCTTAAGCCTTGCAGAACAGTTTTTTCCTCTGACTTAATTTTTTTGTGTCGGGGGGAATGTTCCAATACGAGCCGTATCACCTTCTTTTGAGACAGATCCAGAGCTTGACCGCCATCGGGTAAAGCCATAAAAAAAAACAAAAATACCGCTTTGTATTGCCACATACGGCAAGATTATCACCTCATACAGTTCTTGTGGCAAGCGCCACAAGGCGCTGAACAGCGGTTTTTGAGCTTTTTGGCCCCGTAAAAATAAAAATTTACAGCGTTTTTCGATATATGATATACTTTTCCTGATGATGAAGTATGTCGCGCTTTTTTTTATCATATTTGTTTCTCCTCACTGTTACGCGGGAGACTGCGACGCTTTAGATAAAAAAAACTGCTCTGTTTTAAAAAACTTTACTGTCGCCGATACAAACAAGCCTTTGCATTTTGAACATCTTTGTTCTGATCTGGATCACCACAATGGGCATAACCGCGGGGCTTACGCTTTTTTCGAGAGCCGGGATAAAGGGCTAAAAGCTCTTGTGTTGGCAGAGGTGTTTGTCGGGCATATTGGATGGATCGGCAAAGGGGAATTAAAAGGTATTTGGCTGGATTTGGAAAAAATGCGGGTAAAATCCTTAAAGGGATGGGCCGGGTCCGCTTTTTCTCTGGCTTTGCGGATAAAAAACACCAAAACAAATCAGACGGTGACAGGGGAGTTTTTAAAAACTTTTTCTTATTCTCACGCAGGAAGCGGCTATCCTGAAGATCAAAAATACACTCTTTCCAAAACCGGCGAAATAAACTGGGAAAAGTTAATAGAGCCGGAAGAAGAAAAAAAACAAGAAAGCGCGACAGAGGCGGGGGCGGACTGTATTTCCTGCTTGGAGCCGGGGGGAGGAAGGAAGAAAAACGAATACAAAGATTCCAAAGGTATTTATGTGAGAGGGGATAAAATGACTCATCTGAAAGATCCGCATGTGCTTTATCTTGTGTTAAAAAACGAAAAAACCGGCGCGGAAATATCTTTGCAGGGGCCTGTTTTAAAAAACCCGCACTCTTATTTGGACATAGAATATTCCGGCCCCCGGGTGCTTACTTGGGAAGTTTTAATGCCCGGTCAGGAGGGGGGGTTATGGGACTATATATTTGACGCCTTTCGCTATGGTGACTGTATTTATCTTAGAAAACAGGCAAAAAAAGAATTTTCCGCCCGATTTGCTGATCAATAATACTTCCTTTCGGCCCGCTTAGTGTATTTTTTATACGCTCTGTCGTAAAATCTTCTGTTTTTCGGTTTAAAAAATGCTTTAGGCTTTTTGTTATATGTCACATTATGATAAAAAGCCTGCATGATGATTATAGACCTTATACACCGGGCCGGGTTGAAAATTTACGGCCTTAAATTTTTTTTATCAGTTTCGCTTTTTGTTTTTCCTGTTTTTGCCGGCACGGATGTACAGGGTGAAAATCCTCCCTTGGAGCTTGTGATTCAAGAATCCGCCGGCAGGCAGATTCAGGTGGAGGATCCACAAAGTTATTTAAGCCGTCTGCCGGAGTCTGTGTCTTTGTCCATTCTTTCACAAGAGCAGTTGTGGTCTGCATTCAGAAAAAGATATTCAAAAGCCCGGTTGTATGATTTGTTTCATTCATTTCACGAATGGTATTTTAACCGTTTGCCTCTTATTATATTGGCTCGTAAAAGACAACACAGCCAAAATTCCCCGCAGGCCTCCCTGTTGGTGGATCTTGTGTCTGATGTGGATTTTTCAGGAATGAATTTTATGTTTAACAAAGAAAGGGGGTTTGAGGCTGGACAGATAATGGACTTGGCCAAGCGCTATCATTACAGCCCGGCGGAAAAGCTTAATTTGTTTTTATCTGTTTTGCGCAGGAATATTTCAGAGGCGGAGTTGTTAAAACTGTTTAAAGCCTGGGATATGAAAAGCAACCCGGCTCTGCGGGTGGGGGATTACAGACATTACTTGAAGGATTTTTTGGAGTATATATACCCTAATTCAGAGAACAACAGACAATCCGTTTTATCTTTGTTTGATAAAGAAAATACTGTCATCACCTCTGTTTTACATGAGTCCTTTAAGGCCGACAGAATTGCGCTGTTTAATGCCCTTTTAAGGAATGTGCAGGTGGATGTGAATATTCAGGACTACCTGTCACAGACGGTTTTGCATAAAATTTCCGCCGGTAAATGGGATAAAGGCGCGCCCTATATTTCCTCTTTGTTTCAGCGTCCGGATCTTAAATTAAATATCCGGGATTCTCAAGGCTGGACACCTTTGTTTTATATTGTAAGTGGCAGTGCCGGCCCTGACTCTACTTTTTTGCGCTTGTTCTTAAGCAGAAAATCCGAGGTGGATATGAAGGTTCAGGATTACATATTAAGGACTTTGCCTTTGCTGGCGGCGGAATCAGGTAAGCCGAAATTAGCCCGTTTTCTTCATGAGCAGGGCGCTCCTTTGCCCAAGCGGGTGAGTTTGCTTAATTCATATATAACAGGTGATTACAAGGGCCTGTGGTTTATATACAAAGTTCAGCTGGATATGGACGGGCTTATTCATTTGCTGAATTTAGATGAAAAAAAACCGCTGTTTTCAAATTTTAAGAAATGGAACACAAATGTTGCGGCAAACAGGGAAGCGGAATGGAATCGGCTTAGGTATTATTTTCTGACTCAAGTGCTTGGGGATTTTTTTGCTCATGAGGAAAACGCCCGTTATATTTATTTGATGGACGCTTTGTTTGCCGGGGAAGAAAATCGAAACAGCATCGGTCCGCGTTTGATAAGAGCGATTTATCAGGATATTTCCCGGTTTAAGGAGCTGTTTTCCCGGGTAAAAAAACCGGAAAGCTTTTTGAGTGAAAGCATATTGTATTTTCCAAATATTGTTAAAAATGATTGGAGAAAGAAAGTAATTTCCGATTTTAATCTATTGGAAAGATTAAATATAAAAACTCTTCCTCAATCTGACGGAACTTTATTGTTTTACACGGGGATCAGCTCTCTTTTAAGTGAAGCCGTGCGGGCCAATCAGGTTGAGGGCGTAAGGTTTTTATTGCAGGAGGGCGCAAATCCTGTTTTTAATGAAAAAAATTTTGTTGTGCAAAACAGCTTGGTAACCGCAGTTTTTATGGGAGAGACACTGTATAAAAACAAAACCTCTTATGCAGACCACTTGCGCATTGTGGATATGTTGCTGAGTCATCCCTTTGTGACAGCCGATGTGTTACATCAGGATATCCTGCCCGGTATAAATTATGTTGAGCTGGCGGGTTTAAAGGGGCATTTGGATATTCTTAAAAAAATGCGCAAAAAAGGAGCGGATTTATCCAACAGAGTGTTATGGGACACATCACTTCGTATTGAGGATATTGCCCTGCGTTTTGATTTTCTGAAAACCGCGGAGTTTATAATGACAGGAAAAATTAAACAAAACCCCAAAGACCGGCTATTAAAACAAAGCTTAAGCGTATGCAGAAGCGCTTTTCAATAGCAATAAACGGAATCCACTTAAAGAAGACAAATGATTTTAAAAAAACAACTGAGTTTAAAGGATATGGGGCTTTTTGCCGGGGAGCTTAAAGCTTTTTTTAAAACTCCTGCGGTTTTGTTGTTGGAAGGCCCGATCGGAGTGGGTAAAACCACCTTGGTTCGTTTTTTGTTAAAAAAAATTTGCGCGCAAAAAAACAACTTTGATGATCCGGTTGCCTCCCCCGCCTTTGTTGTTCAACACAGTTACAGCGCGCCTGAAGGCCTTGTTCAGCATGTTGATTTGTATCGTTTAAAAGATGACGAAGATCTGGAATCAACAGGCTTTTGGGATCTTTTTTCAGAACCAAAAAAAAACTATTTGATAATTGTGGAATGGGCCAATCGTTTGAACCCAAATTGTCTTCCCCCCGGATGGAACTATATTAAAGCAAAGTTGTTTTTCAGCGAAAAACAAAATGCCCGTTATGTGGAGGTATCTTGAACATTCAAGTTTTGGCAAATGGGGGAGTGAAATGTTTTTGAATTTGCTCCCAACTTTCCCGCGCAAGGGCTTTTGAGCTTTTTCCTTCTGAGCTTATAGGAGGTAAAAACCGCACACTGACCTCTCCCGATTTGATTTGCAGGAGCCTAAAAAAATGCTTTTTAAAACCTGTTTCTTCTCTGTACCAGCAGATAAGGTCCCGGTTATTGATATTAAAACTTTCTTTTCCCACTTTTATATATTTTATATAGACAGGCAAAATAGATTTTCCCGCCCGTATGGCTGTCGAGAAAAAAAACGGATAAAAGGGCTTTATTTGAGAGCCGTCTGTGCTGGTCCCTTCAGGAAAGAAAATTAAATGAAACCCGTTTTTTAAAATGTTGGTGGTGTCTCTTAATTCTGTTCGAATATTTTTTAAGTCTCTTCGTATGGAATACCCGCCTGCCGTTTTGGCTATAAGGCCCAAAAAGGAGTTTTGCCCCCGCACATCGTCGTGTGTGATAAAGCGGTTGTTGTGCATAAGGGATTGAAGGATCGGAATATCCATATAACCAACATGGTTGGCCGCGATCAGGTAATTTTTATTTTCCTGTAAATGTTCCAGCCCTTCCACTTTTACTTTCATTCCAATGGATTTTATCTGCCGGCGGGAAAGCCATTGTAAAACCCGGGACATTTTTTTTTGCCTGCTTATTTTGTTTCTTGTTACAAGAGAAATCAGCGCACTGAGAACAAAAAGAGTAAAAGCGTAAATAACAAAGCTCAACAGCCGGTAAATCAGTCTGAGTTTTTTCATCGCGCGCTTCCGTCCGGTTTTTTTACATTATACATCATATCCATTAACTGTGAAGATTTTACATCAGGAGTGTAAATATTTCACTCATATTCACCATTTTATCCTATATATTGCAAAAAAAATTGATTTTTTCATGCTTTAAAGTGTAATAATTAGTCGGGTGTGAAAAAGGCTACTAAACTGCATGGTCTCAAAAGCAAAGCCAAGCTTGTTCGGGACTTCATACGCTTTGACCCTCACCGCTTGGCTTTGCTTTTGAGACATAATTTACAGGGGTTTTTCACGGGCTAATAATTAGTAACAGATTTTGAACAAAAACAGCTAAAGAGCAAACTAAAAAGGAGAGATTAATTATGAAACAGGTTAAAAATATTGCTATACACTGTGTCTTTCTGGTCGCAACAGGCTTTGGTTTTTCCGTTTTTGGCACACCACCGGGGCCGATGGTTATGATTGACAAAATGCCTACTGAACAGCCTGTAAAACATGTTAATGATTGGCTTAGCAGAGAGGAAAAATGGCAACTTACATTAATAGATTCTAAAATCAAGGAGTCTATGGGCCCTTTAGACTCTGTTTACAGCGAGGAAAAGTGGAAAAAGCTTATAGATAACAACGATCGTCTTCAAAGAAAAATGTTACGAGAAAAGTATCTTTATTCAGAAAATAAGAATATGCAATCAGCAGTGGTTAAGGGTTTGAAATTAGCCAAGTTGGATATAATCGCCCAAACAGAATTGATTTTACTCTTAACTCTTGTTATAGAAGACAATTCCAAACCCTTAGAGAGTGTAGGTCGTAAGGGGAAAGTTCACTCCATCTCGGAGGCGGTTTCCAGACCCACGCTTATCGAGCAAATTTTACTGGTTCATGCGCCACGCTTGGAGATGGATGCTCAACAAAACTTGCTGATGTTGCTTGCCCCTTCCTTTACTAAAACAGATCCTGTCAGATTTGTACCTGTTCAAAAAGCCGCCGAGAGGATTATCATCGAAGCCGCTCGAAATCTTTCCCCGGAAAATCACAGAGCATTTGTTGGGATGCTTTTTAAGGATATCGTACTGGAGGCTTATAGTGGTAATATAGCCCCCGGTGTAAGCCAGGCGGAGATTGATTCGAATCAGGTGGAAGTGAAAAAGATAGAGGAAATTTTAATGAAAATGACCAAAAATCTTGCTTCTGACGCACAAACAATGTTGGTAAATCATTTGTTTAGCTTGTCCGGTGATAGAGCGCAAGAGATGAAGGAAATGATTAAAAGGGTTTTGCTTCAGATTCCGAAACCTCATATATTGGCTCAAAAGCGACTTAAGCAACTTGTTTCCAAAAAGCAAGAGTCTCAACAACAAATGTCCTCGGAAGGTCAAGCTTTTATTGATACATTTTTGCGAAAAACCCCCTCTTGGGCGCCTGCGCCCCACTTGACGATTGGGGGCAAGTTCGAACAGACTTTAAGCTCAGTAGTTGAAAGGTGCCGAAGAACTTTTCTTTAGTGGAGGTTCGCCTTCCGGCTGGTATAAACTACAATATTTTTTTACAGTCTGCCAAAAAGCATTATTTCCACAGCTTTTTTACTTTGTGGGAAATATCTTCGATAACGGCATATCCGCAAGGGGTCCAGACAAGGGTTAAAAGCGTGCCGCTGATTAAACCCCAGGTTAAAGCCAAAGTAATAGGTATCAACACTGTGTCGTAGCCTCCAATGCCGTAAGCGGTGGGGAACAGGCCAAAAACCGTGGTGGCGCTTGTGATAAGAATAGGCCTTAAGCGCGCTGAAGCGGACTCAGCTAAAATTTGATTTAAAGGTTTGCCTTTTGAGGCTTTTTTTTGTTTTTCGATAAAGCTGATTAAAATAATGGCGGAGTTGATAACCACACCGGCAAGGCCCACTGTTCCGATCATGGCAAAAAAGGAAAGAGGCTTTGAATGCAGTAAAAAAGCCCAACTGATTCCCACCAGCCCTAAAAGAACATTGCTTAAAATCAGGACAGACAAAGAAAAACTGTTAAACATCAGCAAAAGAAAAGCAAAAATACAAAACACCACTAAAATCATGGCCTGTTTCAGGGAGTCCACAGATTCTTTAGTGCTTTCATGCTCCCCTGCTTGTTTATAGGACACAGCAGGGTATTTTTTTAAAAGAGGTTTTATTTGTTTTTGAATTTCAGTGTTGGCCAAAGAGCTTGTGGTTTTTTTTAAATCCACATCCGCGTAAAAAGTGATGGAAGGGGAAAACATATAATGTTTTTTTATTTCAGGGCCTTTTTCTTTTTCCACATGGCGCGCCAGTTTGTTTAAGGGTGCAAGTCTTCCCCCCGGGGCCGGGATCTGGATATACTTCAAAGAATTAATTTGGGATCTGCCTTCATTGCTGTACTTTACGCGCACATAAAAATTTTCGCCCCGATCTGTTGTTTCTGTAATAATGGTTCCGTGCAAGGCTGTTTTTAAAGCCTCTCCCGTGTCTGTCACATTCAGACCAAGGCCCGCCAGCGCTTCTGTATGGGGATAAACCCCGTATTCCGGGCCGGAATACTCCCGACCGTCCTCTATATTTAACAAGCCCTTGACGGAATAAAGTGTTTTAAATATTTCCTCAGCAAAAGCTGTTAATTGTTGTTCGTTTTTGGAAAATAAAATCAGCTCCACAGGCCGGCCAATAGGGGGGCCTCGTCGAATGGCCTCGAAGCGCAGTTTTTTAAATAAGGAAGGATCTGTATTTTTTCTTAATTTTTTAAGTGTTTCTGTATGTTTCCATCTTCTTGCCGGTTGATCTTTAATTTCCACATACAAAGCGCCCCGGCCTCTTCCGGATCCCTTTCCCCTGCCGGAAAAATCCGCCCCAGGGGGACTGTTGATAACAAAATAACTGTGTTTAATGTTTGGCTCTCCTATTATTTGTTTAATTTGTTTTGACAGCAGGAGAGTCCGGTTTTTCATTTCCCTGTCAGAAAACTTTTTATCCATTTCAAAAACAGCGGAATACAGATCCACTTTTTCCGCCGGAAAAAGAATAAAGCGGTTCTTAAAGTAACTGAAACTTAGACTTCCGGCGACAACACCGGTTATGATCAAGAGGGATAAATATTTTTTTTCCAAAGCCTTCAGCATAAAAGCTTCAAACCTTTTTTTGACTTTTAAAAACAGGATGGATTCTTTACCCGGCTGTTTTTTTGTAAAAGATCCCCCCTTCAAGAGCTTGCCCCCTTTAAAACTCTTAAGGTTTAAAGTGAACCTCAGCCTGCAAGGCAGTAAAAAAAAGGATTCTATAAGGCAGATAAAAAGAGCTATGCTGACCACAATGGGCATCCATTTGATAAACTCCCCCATTACGCCTTTTGTCAGCAACATGGGCAGAAAAGACATAATCGTAGTGGCTGTGGTGGCCACAATAGGTTTCCAAAGCTGTGTGACAGATTCCAAAGCCGACTCTGCGGGTGGTGTGCCTTTGGCCCTTCTTTGGGCATAATACTCGCTGATAACAACGGCATCATCCACAAACATTCCTATACAAATAATAAACGCGCACATGGTTATAATATTAAAGGTGATGCCGAAAGAGGCCATTAAAGCCACAGAGCAAAGAACAGACAAAGGAAGACTTAGGGCGGTGGCCACGCCAATCCCCCCTGGCAGAAAAAGCCATAAAATCAGAAGAACCAGTATCAGCCCCATAAGAGCATTGTTTTTGACGATATTTAAAGTGTTTTGTGTTCTTTCTGATTCATCAAATACAGTAACAATTTTAATATCCGGATCAAGTGTCTTTTTGTATTCCCGCAAAAAATCTTTAATGCGCCGGGTGGTTTTTAATATATCCGCGTTTTTCATCTTTATAATATTCAGTGAGACCGCAGGTTTATCTTTAACAAAAAAGTAATCTGTCGGGTCTTCTTCCGCGTCTTTTATGTCTGCAATGTCTTTTATCCTGATTTGCTTTCCCGAAAAGTTAGACCGAATAATAATGTTTTCCAGATCTTTTATTGTCTTGAATTTTCCAAAAAGCCGTACAGAATGTTCCCGGGTTTTGGAGCGCACAAATCCTGCGGAAATATCTTTTGAACGAAATTTTACGGCGCGCACCACTTCAGAAAGACTGACAAAATATTTTTTTGCTTTTTCCGGGTGGATAAGTATCTGGTATTCTCTTTTTTGAAAACCGGAAAGGTCCACCCGGGCAATATCCATCCGGTTTTGCAGTAAAGACTTTAACTCATAGGCCAGACGGTTTCGTTTTGGCGCTTTTCCTATAACTGTCAGGGTCATTATGGGTATTTCGGAGGCTTTTAAATGTATCACCTTTGGAAGCTCCAATAAATCCGCCGGCAGATCATTAACATTTTGAATCGCGCGATAAATGTCGTTTAAAGTTTCCTGTGTGTTGTCCAAATCCAAAAACAAAGTGATATGGCTTAAGCCGGGCAAAGATCGGGAATGGCTTTTACGGATGCCGGTAACAGGGCTTAAGCTTTGCTCCAGTTTGTTGGTGATAAACTCCTCAATTTCCGCGGAGGAGGCGCCGGGATGAGCGGTGACAATAAGCACACGGGCAAAATCCACCGGCGGGCGGGTTTCTCGCTTAAGGTTTTTCACACCTGTAAAACCCAGAATCAGCCCGGCCAAGGATATCACCAGATTGATTTTATAATGATGGATAAAATAAGAAAAAATCTTTTTCATTGTTTACATGTGCCCCGGGGGAGACTTGAACTCCCATGACCGTAAAGGTCATGCGATTTTGAGTCGCACGCGTCTGCCGATTCCGCCACCGGGGCTGTATATTAGGTGGCTATCTTATAAAAAAAAATCCGTGTCAAAAAGGGTTTTGGCACGAAAATTGCATAAAAAAGCAAAAAAAAGCGCAAAAATGTCACCACTGTAAGAAAAATAAACACTTTTGGCCGGGTGCTTGGATTTTTCAGGCGGTGAAAAAAATAAAAAAATACAGTAATTTCAATAATTTACGATATTTTTTTTGAAAACAACAAACTTTCGGCCCCTGTTTTGCATCATTATAGACAAAAAACCATTTTATCAGGAGGTAAAAAAAATGAAAAAGTCAGGTATCCTTTTTATGGGATGTATCCTTCCTTTTTCTCTGTTGGCGCAAGAAGTGATCGAAATTGACAAAGAAGATCTTGTAGTAGCTGAAGAAAAAGGAACAGTGGCAAAAGCCATTTCTTCGGCGGATCCGAGGGTGGTCATATTAAATAACCACAATCAAAAGGTGAATCAGCAGGCTGTTCACGATCAAAAAGCCCGCAGTATGTCTCACCAGCCCGTTGTTCGGGTGTTGGGAACTCCTATTTCCACCACTTACGCGGTGGAACTTAAGAAATCCCGCCAAGAGGCGGAACTGCAAACAGAACAAAAAATTGTGGAAAAATTGGAAAGCTCCAGACTCAGGGACGAGCAGGAGCGCCTTAACCGGCTGTTCAGTGGCAAAAGCCATCCTTTGATTGCTGAGGCTAAAACAGTTGTGGATTCCCCTAAAACTGTCGACAGCAGTGAAATTTACACAGAAGTTGTAAAGCCTGTTCAAAAAAGCACAGGTGAAGACAGCATTTACATGGGTGTCAGTGCGGGTCAGGCCTCCAATTTAACCAAAGCTTTAAGCAATGTTAATTCTTACGGAAGTTTTGGTCTGTCCTTTGGTTCTTACGATGACAGTGGTCTTATACTGGAGAGTGGTTTTTACTACTCAAAGCATGAGATTAACAAAAAGTACAAAAACCTGTACAAAAACAATCAGCATAACTACGGTGAGTCCCGTTTGACGGATGTGCATCAGCTGACAGGTCTTTTGTCTGTAAGTTACACGCCCTCTTCAGGCCGTTTTAAGCCTTATTTCGGACCGGCTGTTTCTTACAACTACTGGATATACTCGGCGGACACAGGTTCCACAGGTGTTTGCAGAGGCATCAACTTTAAATACTGTGACAACCAAGTTAAAGCGGACTCCATTGACTTAAGCTTGAATATCGGAATGGATTTCAAATTAAGCTCAAGATTCTCCGTTGGTTTTAAGATGCTGGTGAATGTGTGGAATATTTACAACAACCGCCCGGACCAAAAGAAAACACATAATTATCATAATCATTACCATAATCATCATCATCACTACACTTACATACACAGCAACAGGAAATACTACAATCCGCTTAAACTGGAAGAGACGAATCATATTATTGCCTCCATAAACGCCAAACTGTATTTCTAAAACCTCAAAACGATTCTCTCTTCTTTACGGGAAGCCGGCTATGCCAAGCCGGCTTCTTTTTGTTTACAACCCCTGTTTTCAAAAGCCCGTAGGATTAAGAACATGCGCCGGGCTTTACGAAACATCAGTAAAATAATGTTTCGTGGCTTGTTCATACTGAAAAACAGCTAAAAGATTTATGAGCAAACAAGGCTTTACACCAGTAAGTTCAGGTTCTTCTGGATAGAAAAGAAATACGAATGGGTATACCCTCTAAGCTCCATTTTTTCTGAATATGCCGAACCAAAAAACGGCGGTAAGAATCCCGCACCCCTTTGGGGTGATTGGCAAAAGCGATAAAAGAGGGGGGGATCTGTTTTGTCTGTGTCAAGTAATAAAACTTCACATCCTGTGTGCCGTAAACCGGGGCGGGCGCTTTGCGGATAACCTCTGTAAAAAAGCGATTTAACTCTGAAGTGGAAATGCGCCGACACAGCTTTTGATACACCCTGTCCACTTTTTTCATCAGATCCCCAAGCCCGTAAGCCTTTAAAGCGCTGGTGAACACCACGGGCAAATCAGGGTAAAAACAAAATTTGTCTTGAACGGTTTTTCTGTATTTTTCTTTTGTGTGCGACTTACCCGCCAAGTCCCATTTATTTACGATAAGGATAAGCGCCTTATGCTCTTTCAGGCAAAAATCCATAAGGCGCGCGTCCGGGCGGGAGGGGCCAACCACACCATCTATCAAAAGCAGTATTATATCAGCTGATTTAACACTTTGTTTGAACTTAAGCTCCGCCAAAGACTGCGTCTTGCTTTGAATGGAGGTCTTTCCGGCTGTGTCTGACACAGTATAAACACGGCCCCTGTATGAAAATTGATCTGACACCACATCCACCGTGGTGCCCGGCAGGGGGGAAGTTAAAGTTCTGTCTTGTTTTAAAAGAGCATTGCAAAGAGCGCTTTTGCCTGCATTGGTTTTTCCTGTGAGCAGAAGCCGAACCTGTGAGGAATAAATATCCTGAGGCTTTTTTTTCACCCCTTTTTCATGATGAGAAATAACCCATTCCACAACTGCCGATACCCCCCTGTCTTTTTCAAAAGCGCAAGGTAAAAGCTCCACTCCCAACCGATAAAAATCACTTAACATCAACTCCTCTTTTACTGTTTCATCCACTTTGTTGACCAAAGTTAGAAAAGGCTTTCCTGATTTTTTTACCATCTGAAAGGTTTTTTTATCTTCTTCCAAAAAGCCCGCGCGGGCGTCCATCACGAACAAAATTAAATCAGATTCCCGCACAGTATGTTTTACTTTTTTATCAATCAAAGAGCCGTAATGGGAGTCCTGCGACCACAAGCCCCCGGAATCCCACACCTCAAAATCCACCCCCCACCAAGATGTTTTTTGCTTTAAAATATCACGGGTAAGCCCCGGCTTATTGAGAGTCAGCGCCTGCCGTCTGCGGATGAGGCGATTAAACAGAGAGGACTTTCCCACATTGGGCCTGCCGAGGATCAAAACCCTTTTCATGGATGTCTCCAAATTATTTTTTACCACTCCTGTGCTAAAGAGTGGATAAGCCCTAAATTTAGTAAAGCCTGCCGGGCCGCCATCTGGAAGGCTTGTTTTTTCTTTGAGGCTGTAGCTGTTCCTACAATTTTATTACTCACAAACACTTCCACGATAAACCGGGGGGGAGGGGGGTGACGATAGGCGCGCTCTGTCACTTTATAGACCGGCTGTGACCGGCCCGCGTTATGCAGTACATTCTTAAGAAGATGTTGATAATCCTTGCCCGCCGGATGGTTTTTAATGGATTCTAAAATGAGATCCTCCACCGCAGACTTGGCCTTCCCGTACCCTTCACTCACATATAAAGCCCCCAGCACAAAGTCAAAGACAGAGGACAAATTTATGTTATTTAGAGTCATTCTGTCCAAAGTTTTAATAATTTGCAGTTGCTGTGCCTCCGGCAATTTGCTCAGCTGAAGGGATTTTTTTAGTTTTTCCCTGTTTTCAGAAACAAAACCGGGGAAATGCAAAGTCCTTAAAAAAGTATCTGTCACAAACAGCCTGAAAGCCATATTCCCCAAAAAAGAAAGACGGTCATAGTAAAATTCATATTCCGCAGAGCTTAAGGTGGAGACTTTCTGCAGTCCGGGAAAAGGGTTCAAAGAGCTGTTTTTAAAAATATTTGGTTTCAGACTTCTCTTATAGGCCCGCGTGCTGATAATATCAGGGTGTTTCAAAACTGAAAACGCGGCGGACTGCGCGGCCTGTTTCATACTCCCGCCTGTGCCTTCACCTGAAATCCGACTGTTCACAGATACCGTTGAGCGCCATGTCGCTTCTCCATCACCAAGAGCGCCGGTTCTTTTTGTCGTAGAATAGCGCGGGAATGTGTTAAACTCCTCTCCAACAACATGATACAATAATTTTCTGTAATCCTTGTGAACCGGCATACCCTGTTTTTCCGCCAAATCCATCATACGCATCACAACCTGCTTTGCCGCCTCATGGCCTCCATCCAGATACACCGCCCCCAACAAAGCCTCCAAAAAATCCGCCAGTTTCACAGAGGGGCTGTCAACCTGATTTTTTGTCTGTTTATACTCTCCTGACGACCGGCGCTGTTTGTTCTTTTTTCGTAAAGAGAGCACAATATGGTCCAGATGTAACAGCCGGGCCAAGTTCGCCAGGTTGCGGTTGCTCACCCAAAAAGCGAGCTGATGACTGACATCCCTTTTGTAACCTTGGGGATTTCTTTCCAACAAAATATCAGCCATAAAAAAACCAAGAACAGCATCCCCCAAAAACTCCAAATGCCGATGCGTATAGTATACCCCCTTGATAAACCCGGTTTTTTGCAAAGCTCTTTCTCTTAAGTTTTTGTTTTTAAAAACATAGCCGATATGTTTTTCCAAAGCGCTTTGTGATTTAGCCTTTTTTGCCGGGCGCAGGTTTCCCCGGGCAACAAAAGACCGACGGCACTCTGTTTTACCTCCTTGGGAGGAAATAGAAAAAAGCAATAAACCGGCCAGAAAAACACTTCTGATAATACAGATTTTTATTCTAAAAACCCGGTGACAGAACTTATAAAAGCTCAAAAAGAAAGAACATAAGAAGGATCGTCCGCTTTGTGTGTGTTTCATTTGTCATAATGTTAAATATCTTCCCCGACTTGTAAATATATTTTATAATGATTGTAATATTTTCACCCGTCTGCAACAGAAATCCTTAATTTTTTTAAAGCGGATAAAGCGGCGGACTGCGTAGCCTGCTTTTTATTGGGTCCTGTTCCCGAACCCAACATTTGCCGGTTGATATGCACTTCCATAACAAAGACCTTGTTGTGCTCAGGGCCTCTTACCTCCACCAGATTATAAACAGGGGTGTCTCGAAGTTTTTTTTGCGCAAACTCCTGAAGAAGACTCTTGTAATCTTTGTTTACAGGCCCCTCCTTAATGGCAGGCCCCATAAGAGCCTGAACCACTTTTTTAGCCTTTTTATAGCCTCCATCCACATACACCGCCCCAATAAGAGCCTCCAGCACGCAGGCCAAAAGCCGCGGCTTAAGCTGACCTCTGTCCCGCGTCTCACTCATGCTGAGTTTTAACTCTTGATCCAATTTTAAAGCCAAAGCCAGATCCGCCAGATATTCGGTATTCACAAGGCAAGCCCGCATTTTAGACAGTTCGCCTTCGTCCACGCGGGGGTATTCGTCCATCAGTAAATCACTGACGCACAAATCAAACACCGCGTCCCCCAAAAATTCCAGCCGCTCATTATGAAAGTCGTTTCCTCTTTGCCCGGCCAAGCTTTTGTGGGTCAAAGCTTTTATTTTTAAATTTTTATTTTTAAATGAATATCCAATGCGCTTTTCCAAATCAGGAGAGGAAAAAGAAAGTTTTTTCCTTTTAAACCGGGCAGACAAAAAAGTTTTTACACTCATGATTTTTCACTCCTGTTTTCCTATTATGCCAATCTGAACACGCGCGGTTCAAGGCAAAATTTTTAAAAAGCTTTTTCACAGGCGACTAATTAGTAGCCCGTGAAAAACCCTTGTTCTTTGTGGCATAAGCAAAACCCCGCCGGTGAGAGTCCAAGGTACTCCGTCTCGAACAAGGCGGGGTTTTGCTTATGCCAACTATGAAATCCAGCCTTTTTCACGCCCGACTAATTAATAGCCCGTGAACAAGTGCCCCCTTAGCATTTTTGTCCAAAGTCCGTGCCGTGAGGGTCCAAGGTACTCCGTCCCGAAACGGTGCGGACTTTGGGCAAAAACAGCTAAAGAGTAAGACTTTATCACGCCCGACTAATTAGTGTATACACCTTTTAAACAGCCTGTTTCTTCATCCACTGAAGTAATACACAGACATTGCTCCTCACTTTTGCCTGAGGGTGGTATGCCTTCCGGCAAAAGTACAGGCCAGTAATCCCGACTAAGGCCCCGGGGGTTTTTATATTTCAGAGGCAAAACAAATTTTACTGTCCCAATTTGCCGGTTTCTTTCCTGTTTTAAACGGTCTTCACTTAAGCGTCTTAGAAAAACAGCCCGCTTCATAATTACAGAGCGGGAACAGGAGGTATAAGCCTTTTGCGCGTAGGTGTGAGGGCGAGGGCTGTAAGGGAACACATGAATTTTTGTCCAAGGAAGATTCTTTAAAAGACAGTAAGTGTCTTCAAACTGCGCCTGTGTTTCCCCGGCAAAACCGGCAATCAGATCCATCCCCACAAAAGCCTTTGGAGCTTTTTGCTGAATTTTCATAAGGGCAGACTCCACCTGACGGGCGCTGTACTGTCTTTTCATTTTCTTAAGCACTTCAGAGTGCGCGCTCTGAATGCTTAAATGAAAGTGAGGGCATAAGCGGGGATCTGAAAAAAGCTCCAGTAATTCTTCACTCAGCTCCGGCGGCTCCAAACTGGAAAGCCTTATCCGGGGCATTTTTGTTTTTTTGAGCAGAATACTCACTAAGTCCGCAAGCCCTTTTGTTTCATCATCAGGCCATTGGTAATCCCCAATATGCACTCCGGTTAAAACCACTTCGCGAACACCCCGCTCATAATGTTCCTTAACAAACCGCACTAAATCCGCAGGCAAACAGCTTCGGCTTTTCCCTCTGGCAAAGGGAATAAGGCAAAAAGTGCAAAAACTGTTACAGCCGTCCTGAATTTTTAAAAACAAGCGGGTTCGGCCTTCCTCCAAACCACTGCCCGTTCCCAAATTATGTTTTTTAAAAATAGAGGATTTAAAGACTTTTTGTTTCCCGCCGGGCTTTTGCAGTTTAAGAGGCGCGCCGGCAGAATTTTTGATCCCTGAAATGCAGGACTCAGAAAAAGTGTCTTTCAAAATACCGGCCAGTTCCCCTTTATGGGAATTAGCCACCACCAGGTCCACTTCTTTCAGAGAGGAAAAACCTTCTGTCTCAGTTTGAGCGGCACAGCCTGTAACCACTATACGATTCTGCGGATGTTTTTTCCTGTAGCGCCGAATGTGACGCTTGGCCTCTTTAACCGCCTCCTCCGTTACGGCGCAGGTGTTTATGATATGTATTTTGGCTGTGGCGGGCCTGCGGTTTGAAGATGCAAAACCTGTAAGGCTTTTATGAATCAAGGCGCTGTCATAAGTATTGACCTTGCAACCAAAAGTTTTTATGGAATATTCCGCTTTTTGTTTTTTATTATGTTCTTTCACTTTATGCGCTTTCTTTAAATCAAATTGTTTTTCACCGGTCATACACACGGGCAAACAAAGCTTTACACTATGCTTTCGCCCCCCACTATGCTTCCGCCCCCCACTAATTGATCCCCCCTGTACATCACCCCCGCCTGACCGGGAGTCACCGCTTTTTGAGCCTGTTCAAACTTCAGCAAAACACGATCTGAGTCTTCTTTATAAACCCGGGCCGGGCACCCTTCATGGTGAAACCGAATTTTTACCCGCACGCGCTCCCCTTCGCACACTTCGTCCAGCCAGTTTAAGTCTGTAAGCCGGGCGCTGTCACTGTAAAGGCAGGACTCCTCACCCACCCATAAAGTATTGTTTTGCACATCTGTTTTCACCACATAAAGCGCCTTGCTGGAGGGAACATTCAAGCCTTTTCTTTGTCCGCAGGTAAATTGATAAAGCCCTGTGTGTGTGCCCAACACCTCCCCGGAAGGATAAAGCTTTATAAGGCCCTTACTTACTTTTGATTGGCCGGAAAGGCGCTTTTTAATAAACTCCGCATATCCTCCCGCTCCTGTAAAGCAAAGCCCTGTGGAGTCTTTTTTGCGAAAAACACTTAAGCCTCTTTCTTCAGCAATTTTTCTGACCGCTGTTTTATCCATACCTCCCACAGGAAACAGCAAATAAGGAAGCGCCTTTGGGGAAACAGTAAACAAAAAATAAGTTTGATCTTTCCAATCATCTGCGCTTTGGCGAATATGGTACCGCCCCGTGCTTGTTTTTTCCACCCGGGCGTAATGCCCGGTGGCCAAAAAGTCGCATTCCAGCTCTTTTCTTTTTTGTAAAAGGTGATCGAACTTTAAATAAGTGTTGCAGTCCACGCAAGGGACGGGGGTTTTACCCTGAAGATAGGAGTCCATAAATTTATCTATCACCTTTTGTTTAAACCGCGCTGTGCAATTCAGCATATAAAAGGGAATATTCAGCTTTTGGCAGACAGAACGGGCGTCCTCCACATCTGTGCCTGCGCAACAAGTGCCATAGCCCTCTTGAATATCCGACTCCGGGCGGGAATAATCCCAAACCTGCATGGTCATACCCACCACATCATAGCCCTGATCCTTTAACAACACAGCCGAGACACTGCTGTCCACCCCTCCGCTCATGGCAAGCAAAACCCGTTTTTTTTTCATTTCTCCTCCGCAGATTTCATAATAAAGCTGAAAAAGGCAGACCGTCAAGAAAGCGCGACAACAAGATATAAAAGCAGGGGTTTATCCGCCCCCCCTTTGGCCGAGCGACTATTTAGTAGCCCGTGAAAAAGGCTACTAAACTGCTGGTCTGCAAGCAAAGTCCAAGCTTGTTCGGGACGGAATACCTTGGACCCTCACCGCTTGGCTTTGCTTGCAGACATAATTTACAGGGGTTCTTCACGGGCTACTATTTAAAGTAAAAATCCAAGATATGATAAAACTTTTCTCCCCCTCCCGGGCTTTGAAATTCAAATTCATCCCCCTTTTTTCGGCCAATGAGACTTCGCGCCAGAGGGGAGTTTATGGAGATTTTTCCCTTATTAACATCAGCCTCATCCTCCCCCACTATTTGATACAACTTTTTTCTGCCTTCGGTTTCTTCCTCTATACGAACATAAGCGCCGAAAGTGATTTTGTCAGAACGAATTTGAGCGGTGTCCACCACCTCTGCATTGCTGAGGGTGTCGCTGACAGCGGCAATCCGCCCTTCAATATGCGCCTGCCTTTCTTTAGCCGCGGCATAGTCGGCGTTTTCGCTTAAGTCTCCGTGCCCGCGCGCCGTCTCAATGGCCGACACCACTTTAGGCCGCTCCACTTTTACGAGATGGTTTAACTCTTTTTCCAGCAGGTTTTTACCCTGCACAGTCATGGGCTTTCTGTTATTGGACATTTTTTAATCTCTCCGTCTTTTTTATATTGCCATAAGGCCGTTTAAGGGGGGAAATTTATCCTGAATAAACAGAAAAATCAAGTTGGATTTTTTACCACACCGGGGCCTGTTTAAGGCCCGAAAACCGCTGAAATACAAAAAATTTAAGCCTCTTTTTCACAAATTCTTATAATTATTGTGTTTTTTGGCGGTCAAAGAAAAAAAAACCGGCTTTATCGGCTGTCCCGGTTGATAAAATAGTGTAGACTAAAGCCAAAGGATAAGGCGTATACAGCCCGCAAAGGCTGAAAAAGGGGCTTGAAACAGCCTCAGTCCTGTTCCTCGCGCTTGCACAACCCACTAATGCTGAAAGAAATTATTATGCCCGCCACACAAATTAAGAAACTGGCTCAAAAAATTATGAGCGCGAAAAATATCGTATTGACCACCCATAAAATGTGCGACGGAGACGGCTTAGGCTCTTTGCTGGGCTTTTATCACGCTCTACGAAAAATAAAAAAACCGGTGCAGGCCCTTACAGTGGACGGAGTCGCCCGCAAATACGATTTTTTGTCACCGGAACAATATACTAAGCGCTTTGACAGATTAAAAAACACCATTGAACCGGCGGAACTAACTTTGGTTTTCGACACAAACGACTACAGAAGGATCCAGCCCCTTTACGACACTTTGAAAAGAAAGTGCCGTAAAATTATTTACATTGACCACCATCCTGTTTTACAACAAGGGCCTAAACCTTCCGCAGGATCCATCGTGGACACCTCCGCCGCCAGCACAGGAGAAATATGTTATTTCCTGTTAAAGCAGATGGGAATCCGCATGGATTCCTCCATAGCCAGAGCCTTGTATGTCAGTATTGTGTTTGACACGCAAAGGTTTCATTTTATTAAAAACTCAGAAGTGTCTCATAAAATCTGCGCCGAACTGTGTAAATACATTACAGACAATGAAAGCATATACACGCAGTTGTTCGGCGTTACTTCACAACAAAAAATGGATCTTCTTTCTCAAATTATACGGCGAACAGAACATTTTTACGACAACCGTGTGGCTGTTTTGCAAATAACCCGCAAAGAGCTGGATAAAAACAAACTGGATATAGAAGATGCCTGCGACTTTTTGGACATGACTTTGGAAGTGCGCTCCACTCAGTTGGGTGTTTTGATTGTGCACCTGTCGGAAAACAAATACAAACTCAGCTTCAGAAGCAAAAAATGGAATGTCACCAAACTGGCGGAAACATTTGGCGGCGGCGGACACAAAAATTCTTCAGGAGCCTCGTTGACAAATTACACAAAAAATCCCAAAGTTGAAATTTTAAAAGCCGTTCAGCCTCTTACACAAGCCTGAAATTTAAAAACCTATTTTAATGGCAGGCTGTGGCTCGTTTTTCTTTTCAGGCTTTTTATGATCATCACCGGCTTTTAAAACAAACAAACTGACTGTCCCTATCAGCAAAACAGCCGCCCCCAGCCACAGCCATTCCTCCTCCGCTTTTTTGCGCTGTATGGGTTCTGCTTTTGGCATCTGTATACCAGCCGGCAACATTTCTTTTTTATTCACAAGATTCACAAGCTGATTTATTTGCGGGCGCCACACGCAAAAGTTGGGAAACAAAATATGAATGTAATCCGGCTGTAAATCGTTAAGGGCGGGGGTCAAAACCGGCTTTCTGCAGGAGCCTCCTGTTAAAGGGGAGGTGACAATGCTTTTGGAAACAAAACGAGATAAAGACAGCACCCGTGTATACGCCGTATGCGAAGAGCTGAAAGCGGTAACCCTGTACATTCCATAAGGCAGACTCACCTCTTCTTGGTTAGAGTAAAGCTTCCCATTGATAAGCACAATCTCATGCCGGGGAAAAAGCTTTTCCAGATCCAAAGTCACAAACACGGTTTTGCTTTTCATTTGCAAATACAGCTTTGCCACAGGTGGCGGAAACACCTGCATATCAAGACTGAGATCCATTTTAAAAGCCAGCGCCTCTTGAATCAACAGCTTTTGTTTTTGCCGGTCTTTTTCCATCTGCGCCAGGCGAAGCAAAGAGTAAAAAATAATTTGTCTTTCCTCTTTGTTCCAGTCAAAAGAGTGTATATGACCGGTAATGATACGAAAAGTCTTTTTGGATCGTTCCGGCTCATAGGATAAAAACTCCATTTGAGCCTGCTTTAACAGTGAGCGCAAATGAACGGGACGGGGGGTTTTTCTGTTCCGATCCAGCTGATACTGACCGTAAGTTTTAACCGGCTCTGTTTTTGTGTAAGCGGAAAACTCTGTCTTGTTTGTCTCTTTTGAGCGAAGTAACACCACTTCGCCGGGGGAGGGGGCGGGTAAAGCGGTATTGGAGTAAGCGGTAAAAGAGCGAAAAAAGCAAAGCCCTGCGAATAAAGCTGTTTTTTTTAAGTTCATTTTAAAGCTCCACCCGTTAAAAACCCTTGAGGGTTTAAACAATCAAAAATCCGCCGGATTATCAAGCTCTATTACAATAGTTCTTCTTTTTTGTATATTTAAAGGTTTAATACGGACCACTTTGTTTTGCCCGGGATTTTGAACCACAGCATGAAAAGCCTGAAACCTCCTGATTAAAAAGGAGGCTTTATTCTCAGGAATTAAAACGGCAAAATAAGAGGGATTTTTCGGCGATCGTATAATTTTTACAGCCTCCGCCGCTTTTTCCACCTTTTGCCGTGCCGGATCCCCGGTGTAAAGATCCACCACCCCTTTGTTTTTCAACAATCCGTCAAGGGAAGGGCCGTTGCTCAACTCCACCGGTGCCAAAACAAAGCCTGCCGGAATATAGGTGTCTATATTTTCTGTATTCAAAACCTCTTTTTCCCGGTTTGTGTACTGCAAAACAGTAAAAAACAAAGAAAGCAAAATCAAAACCAGCCATATATACCAGGTTTTTTGGTTTTCCTGTATCCATGTTTTTATTTTAAACAGGTTCATAAAAGCCGTCCTTTGTGATTTATTTATTGTTTTTTTTATTCCGAAAAAAACCGGCTGAGTTTAATTTCTTTTTTTCCTGTTTCATACAAGTGAGACAGCACAGTCAAAAATGCGCAGGAAAACAAAACCAACCAAAGGGCTTCCATTAAAATCTGCCCCCGTTTTGCAATAAGTTTTCTTATAATGCTTTTTTTCATGTTCTTTGCCTTTGTAAAGGGGCCAAGGCGGTGGTCCATTGCCCTTTAATTTTCTTTATCGTGGCGGAGCAGTGATATAAAGACTTACCGGGCTTAAAAAAAGCGCGCTTAAGCCACTTTGGCAAAAAGCGGTAAAGAGGCATCTCCCAATAAAGGGTAAAAGTCTGATGCGCAGAAAACCCGGGCAAAGGATGGTAAGAGGGGGCTATATCCCCCCTGGGCTGTGCTTTTACCGCTAAAGGAACAGGATTGTAATGCTCTTTCCATATCCGCCCCGGATGAAAAGGCTTTATTTTTCCCTTAAAGCTTTCAAAGCCGGACTCCACATATTTAACAGCGCCGTTTAAGATGGCTTTTTGCCGGCTGTCCAAGAGCGATCTTTGTTTTCTGACCACTTCGATTTTCGCTCTTAACACAAGGGCTGTGGTTAGCGCGCCGCTTTTTCTGGCGGAACGATACAGTTGCTCTAAATGCCTTTGTTTGTGCCGAAGTTTATCCGCCAAGGGGTTAAGATTCAGTAAATCCTGAAAAGCCTTGTTTATTCTTTCCTGCGCCTGTAAAGCGTGTTTCAAACAAAGACTTTGCGTCAGGTCATAGTTGCGAATACAAAAAATAAGAGCTGTAAGAGCCATTAAAGAGCTTATAAACACCGGCAGACCAATTAAAAAAAAAGTCATAATAAAACCTCCTTTTTGAGATTGAGTGTTTCTGTAAGCCGAACCCGCCAAAAAGGGGCGGACCATGTAAAAGAGCCTTTCCATTGCTTTTCTCCTTTTTTATGAAATTGAATATCCTTTAACTTACCGGCCCATAAAAACTTTTTTATTTTCCGCTCCATCTGATTTTCACAATCCGCCTTGTTTTTCCCTTTAGCCAAGCAAACAAGGGATTGATACAAATGATGATCCATCCATAAATACTGCGCATGCAGATGGAAAAAAAGAAAGCATAAAACGAAACAGGAAGTCGCCAAGGGCAGAGCCACCAAGGTCTCCAAAACAGCCTGCCCTGAACACTTTATTTTTATGAAATTCATTTTTCACCTCCTTATTTTTTTTGTTTGCTGGCCGCGCCGTTCATAAAATCACTTAAGTCGCTTTTCTTATAATCCCGCTCTTTTAAGCTTTCTGTTTTGACTTTTTTGGATTTTCCTTGAAGAGCGTACACCGCAGAGGCAAACCGGGATTTGATGGTTTGATTCAAAACCCTTATTACTCCAATGGAAGCCACCCCCATCAGCGCCACCAAAATCAAATACTCAATCAGGCCCTGCCCTTTTTGATTTTTCCCCCGGCGGGCTTTGGTTTTTGATGTTGCCGGTGGATTTTGCGCAAGCTTCTTGTGGTCGGGGTTTAAGCCAAATATTGTTTTCATGCTGATCCTCCTTTTTTTGAAAATTTTTTCTCTGTGAACCTTTAATGCAAACCGGATTCACAAAATAAAGGCACAAAAACGGGGTCTTGAAGCAAAATTTGTTCGAGATCCGAACATGACCGACACTATATTCTTTTGCCGGGTAGCGTCATACATCAGTCGCCTTTGAAAAAGGTTGCTAAACTGCCGGTCTGCAAGCAAAGCCAAGCTTGTTCGAGACGGAATACGATTTAACTCTCACCGCCTGTCTGAACCCTCCAGCCCTTTAAAAGCCGGGTAGAGACCAAAGTCTGCTTTTCACAAGCCACTATTTTATATTGCGCTGAAACAGATGCCTGTTTTACAATTAAGTAATGAAGTTTTATGTTCTGACTTCTCTTCTTATAGGGCTTCTTACAGGGCTATTGCACAGATCTTTTGCTGTAGAAGAGGAAACAGAAGCCCTCGTCCATCTTATAGAAAAAATAAATGAGCCTGATTTTCCGAACAGCGCAAGTTCAGTATGCAAGGCTGAGTGCAAAACTGTGGATCCTCTTCAGCAATGCGCTGTGGATCTTTGTGGCTTCCCCGGGGATAACGCAAGGGTTGATTACTTAAGGGATTTTACAAACGATAATTTTGACAAATTTAATAAATACGACTCAGCCTTAATAGGAAAGTTAGACCGGCGGTTTGACCAAGAGATTAAACCGGCTGTTTTGCAAACCATAAGGATTCGGGCGAAAAAAACCGCCGACTTAATAAGTCAAGAAAAAGGCCAAAATCCAGACAAAGAATTTATGGAACAGTTAAAGCAACTTTCCCTTGCCTCAGAAGACCGGCCTGTCGTATTTAAAGCTATACAGCAGTGTAAGTCCCGATTTATAACAGATGGCGTACAAGAGGAAAAAATAAAACAATTTAAAAATAAATATAAACAGTATATACAGCGGTTTTTAAACAAGGTGTTTGCCAATTACAGCCCTGAATCCAGACAGTCTTTTGAAAATTACATAAATAATAAAGTTGTTTTTCAGTTTCCGACGGAGGACACGGCGCAAGGTTTTAAAAAGGTGCTGAAAAGCGAACAAAAACAGCCTTTTCATTCGTACACCAATTTTACTGATATGTGTCGTTATTTTTATATACAGGGAAGACCCTTACTCCAAAAAGATAAGGTGGAATACAGCGTATTCGGGAAGCAGAAAATAAAAGTATCTGTTTTCAGCTGTCAGTTCCATGAGCATGGAAAACAAATTCTGTCTCACGAACTGGCGCATCTTATGGATTATTATTTTACTTTGGCTTCTTCAGAAGGCCATCCCCGGCTGGCAAGCAGTTACTCTTATAAACAATATATGAAACTTAGAAAATGCGCCCGTAAAAGATATATAAATGACAAAACAAAAAGTCCTTGGAATATATTTCACCCCCTTTTTTACTTAAAAGACAAACAACAAACAGCAGAAATACTGGCGGACTTATTGGCTTATCTTGCTTTTCAAGAAGAGCCTGAATTATTTTCCTGTATCTTCTTCCCGATCAATCCCTTAATGGAGTATGACAACTTAACAATGTATAACAATAACAAGACCAACCGGCATCCCGCCCCTGTTTTGAGAGCTGTTATGGAGGCCATACACAAAAAGAAAAAGCTCTCTTACGCCTGCCGACAGGTGATGGATCAATACAAAAACAAAATTAATTTTCAACCTTGCTTTTAAAGCCGAAAGGATGTAATTTACTAATTAGTAGCCCGTGAAAAACCTTGGGCTTTGGCTGTTTTTGTCCAAAGTCCGCACTGTTTCGGGACGGAGTACCTTGGACCCTCACAGCACGAACTTTGGACAAAAATGCTTAAGGGGCATTTTTCACAGGCCACTAATTAGTAGCTCGTGAAAAACCCTCATTCTTTGTGGCATAAGCAAAACCCCGCCGGTGAGGGTCCAAGGTATTCCGTCCCGAACAAGGCGGGGTTTTGCTTATGCCAACTATGAAAGCCAGACTTTTTCACAGGTTGCTAAGTAGGGGGTTACATGCAGAAAAGGTTTTTGAAATTAATTGTTTTGTGTGTTTCAGCGCTTATTGCCCTGGGGCTTATCGGCCTTGGCGCTTTATTACACCGGGTGGATTCGAAACAGAGCTTAAGCAAAAGCCCCGCCAACACAAAGCGAAAAATTGCAGGCAATACAGAAAACGCGGGCAAAACACCCACAAAAAAAGACAGTCAAACGATTATAGTGCAAAGCGCATTCAAAACCTTTACTGTAACTTACAGCCGAAATATAATCTCTGTCAAAGGCCGGCGCTTGGATTTCAGCTTGAAAAGAAAAAAATGCAATGCTCATATCTTGGATCAATTTAACGAAGATATAGACAAATTTATCAGGACACAGATACTGGAAAACCAAAAACTGAAAAAACCCCCCGCAAAACCGGCAGAGCCTATAACAACTGTGGAAGTAAAAATAGAAGGAGAAAGCCGGTTTGTGGACGGCAATACAGAGTCAGGATATATTTTTATGGCTCTTCCAAAGGAATTTTTAAGAATGAAATGGGAAGAAAAACTAAGTTGTGAAAAAAAATAACCAGCCGGGCCTTTTGGCCATTTAAGAGAGGTTTACTGCTTTGCAAGTGCGGATTAAAGAATTTAACGGACCTTTGGATCTTCTTCTCCAGCTTATTCGCCGGGAGGAGATGGATATTTTTGATATTGACATTCATAAAATTACTGAACAATACCTCACTTTTATAAAGCAAAATCCCGTAACAGACCTCAACTCCGCCGGGGATTTTATAAGAATGGCGGCCCTGCTTATTTACATTAAATCCAAAAGCCTGTTCCCTTCAGAGCCTCAGGAAGAAACTGAAGAGGATCCGCAAAAAAGGCTCGCGCTCAGCCTTTTAAAAATGTCTGCCGTTCAGGATATTTGCCGAAAGCTCAGCCAATATCCCCTGCTGAACAGGGATGTATGGAAGGCGGGGGAGCGGGAGAGCAAAGCTTTTGATGAATCCATAAAAACCCAGCCCATAATCCAGCTTTTAAGGGCCTACCGGCGGGTGTTTCAACAGCGTCCCACCCGCGACGGGCACCGCCCTTCGGCTGTGATAGAGCCTTTACCCTTTTTGACAGACTGCATCCGCGCCATTCACCCTCGTTTAATCAAAGGTTCTTCTTTAAAAATGAGCTCCCTGATTGATACAAAAGACCCCGGTGTGTTATCTTATACTGTAGTCACTTTTTTGACGCTTTTGGAACTAAGCAGGCTGGGCGTTGTTTCTCTTGCGCAGGAAGAAGACTTTGCTGATATTATGGTGCTTGTGCGGAAGTCACTTAGTGACGGGGATTTTCAGTCTCTTCGGGAAACAGAAATAAACGGAGCGCTTTAGTTATTCCCGATGTTGCCTGTTGCTCCTCTTTTTTAAGGCGATGAAGGAGATAGAAAAAAATGCAGAACCAAAAACTGTCCATCCAAGATTTACAATCCATATTGGAAAGCGCTTTGCTGGCTTTCAGCCGTCCTTTGTCCTCTCAGGAACTTTTACGGCTGTTTCATTCTGAAAAAATCCCCTTTTCCAAAATAAAAAAAGCTCTTTGTCTTTTAAGTGAAAAATACCAATCTGAAGAAAGCGGTTTTGAGTTAAAAGAAGTGGCGGGGGCCTCTTGGCAATTAAGAACCAAACAGGAAAACAGGGATTACATTCGACGCCTGATGAAAGGCCGGATGTTCCAGCTTTCCGCTCCTGCTATGGAAGCTTTGGTGATAGTGGCCTACCGCGGGCCTTGCAAAAAAACCGTGGTGGACGAAATACGAGGCGTGGAATCCGGGCATCTGCTGAAAACCCTTATGGAAAAAGAGCTTATTTGTTTCGGCCCAAAAAGCGAAGAGCCGGGCCGTTACATGACCTATAAAACCACCCCCCGGTTTTTAGAGGTTTTTGGCTTAAAAAGCCTGAAAAACCTGCCCTCAGCCAAAGATATTCGGGACCTTTTATCTTCTGAAGATATACCGCAGGAAACAGCGGAAAAACAAAACTTAAGTCAAATACTGAACCATTTTAAAAGCCTTCCCTCACAGGAGAGCATTAAAGCGGAATGGGACTTAGTGTCCGGGGAAATAAGCTCTGTAAAAACATCCCGGCCTGAACAAACTGCAAAGTACCATACAAACAAAGACAGCAGGGAAACACAATAAATGGCCTTTTTCGGTATTTTTAAAGGGAAGATAAAAAACAAAAAAATCCGCGGGGTTTTAAAGTTTCTTCTTTCTTGTTTTATCTTTTATCATTTGGCAATGATTTTTATTGTGCCTCACAGAATGTCTATGATCCACGAAAAATTACTGCCTTATTTTCTTTCCTATGCGTACACTTTGTCGCTTAACACAAGCTGGGATTTTTACGCCCCCAACCCAAGTTTTTATTATTATTTTGAATATGAGGTTATTGACTCAAAAGATAAAGTGGCCACTTTCAGGTGGCCCCCCTCCCGTAAGGAATCCAAAAGGATTTATCTGAATCACAACCGCTTGATCTATCATGCCCGTTTTTTTATGGTTTTGGAAAAAAAGCACATTATTCGGCACTTTCTGCCTTACCTGTGCCGTCTGCACCCGACAGCTAAAGAAATCAGCTTAAAAGTCTTGTTTGAAAACAGACCTCATTTTAAAAAAGCCGGAACATTCAGGCCCGGTTCTTTTTCAGCCGAAAGTAAAGAGCGCTTTCAAGAAATGTTTACTTTATCCTCCTTCTGTAAAAGAAAAAAGAAAGCCCGGGACCTAAGCGGCGCTCATACAGAAGATATTGAAGAGGAATTTGAAAATGAAATGGACTAAGCTGTTTATAAAAGGAACAATCCGAAAAATGAAACAGGAATTTGAAAATGAAAAAAATTAAAAAAAATATTCTTAACATATTCAAAAGCTGGGATGGTTTTTGGTTTAAGCCGGTGGATATTGTTCCCCTTTCCTGCTTTCGTTTTTGTTTTTGTTCTGTGTTGCTGGTAATGTACCTGATTCGTTTTTTTGATATTCGCATATTCTTTTATGAATCCGGCTTGATGAGTGGTTCTTCCGCCAAAGCGCTCCGCCGGATGTATTCAGACAAAGCTTTTGATTTTATACTCTCTTCGGATGTTTTGCTTTATCTGTGTTATCTGTCTTTTATTATTATTTTACTCCTTATGGCTTTGGGGGTGGCGGGCCGCCTGCTCTATGTTATTGCTTTTGTTTTGCATCTGATTTTCATGCAAAGAAACCCAAGCATTGTTTTTGGCGCGGATATGACAGCCACTTTCTGGCTTTTTTATCTTATGTTTACCAACTCCAACAGACAAATAAAGTGGGTGCATTATCTGCTCAACCGGCGAAAAGGATTGATATCCGACCGGCAGGAAAAGGGCGATTGGCTTAACACTATGGGCTTTCGTTTTATACAAATCCAAATGTGCGTTATTTATATGTTTTCCGGGCTGGAAAAATTAAGAGGCGGATCTTGGTGGGAAGGCACAGCAATATGGGAAGCTTTATCTTTTTATGATTTTACCTTGATGGATTTTTCTTTTCTGCTTTCTTTTCCTCTTATATCCGCCGTATTGGTTGCTTTTACTGTTTTATTTGAAATTTACTTTCCGGTTTTAATATGGCTCCCCCGTTTAAGAAAATTTTTGTTGTTGAGCGGGCTTTTTCTGCACTTGGGCATTGCCTTTTGCTTAAATCTTTATTTCTTCTCTTTTATTATACTGTCTTCTTATGTTTTATTTATTCCTCCTGAATCCTTAAAAAAATTCCTAAACCGCTTCTTTGGCTGAAGAATCGTTACAGGCCGCCGGCTGAGCCTTCTCCGCGGGCGTCAAAAGCCCCTTCCAACAAGCCTTCTTTGTTTTTGGAGACAGCGTAAGCTTTGGCGATGGAATCACGAAACCGCACCGCATGCCCTCTTTTTCCAAGCAAACTCAGCGCCACGGGGGAAAAGCGGTTTTTTTCCACAAACAATATGCGCGGCAAAAACTGATGGTGCACGCGGGGAGCCTGCACGGCGGAATCCAAGTCCAAACCTTTTATTAAATGACGGTACAAAATCTGCAACACGGCGCTGATAATCATAGGGCCTCCTGCGGCGCCCACCGCCATAACCGCTTTGCCTTTTTTCTCAACAATGGTGGGGCTCATAGAGCTGAGAGGGCGATACCCCGCTCTTACTTTGTTGTTTCGACCCTGTATCAAACCAAACTGATTGGGCCTGCCCGGGTAAGTGTTAAAATCATCCATTTGATTGTTCAAAACAATGCCGTACTTGTCTGTAACCACAAAAGAGCCAAAATCACCATTTAAAGTAAGTGTCATGGACACAACATCGCCTTTATCGTTCATTACAGAAAAATGAGTGGTTTCAGTGGATTCCCGAGGTATGGTGTCCCTCAGTACAGGTAATTTTTTTACTTTATTTAAAGATATTTGAGAGCTGAGACCAAGCAGATTTTTTTTCGAAAGCCACCTTTTTAAATAAGGCGCGGGTTTGGATAAATCCCCCATTTGGCTTCTTGGGCGAAAAGCAAAAGACAAAGTTTCCCCCAACAGGTGCAGTTCACTTACACTGTAAAGGCTCATTTTATGGATTTTTTTTTGTTCCATAAGCTTTGCCGCGCGGGCCAGAATAATCCCGCCGGAACTGGGAAGAGGCATACTGAACACCAGATAATTCCCGAAAGCAAATTTTAAAGGCTTTAGCCAGCGCACCCGATAGCTGTTTAAATCCTCAGGAGATATAACGCCTTTATGCGCCTGCACGGTTTTTATAATGTCTTGTCCGATCAGACCATCATAAAACAAAGTTTTGTTTTTTCTTTGGATAAGTCTCAAAGCCTCCATTAACTTCGGCTGGCGGATAAACTCCCCCGGCAAATAAGGGGAACCGTCAGAGTGAAAAAAAACTCTTTTTCCGGAAAGATTAAACTTTTTTGCCTGATTTTTTGTTCTTCTCGTCCACTGGCCGGACACAGTAAAGCCTGTGTCTGCCAATTTAATAGCCGGTTTCAGCAGACGGGACCAAGAAAGAGAACCGTATTTTTGATGAATGGCCCACAGGCCCGCCACAAAACCGGGGATACCTACTGACGCGCCGGTTTTTGTAGAAGAAAGGCCGGTTTTGACATAAAAATTCTGCGTCATTTTGGAAGGGGCTGTCTCACGAAAATCCAAAACCTGCACTCCTGACTGATTTCTCAATAAGGCAAAACCTCCACAACCCAAAGACACAAAATAAGGGTGTGTCACACTAAGAGTAAAGGCGCCTGCCACGGCGGAATCAAAAATATTGCCTCCCTCTTTGTAAATCTCTTGAACCGCCGACACCAAATGAGCGGAGGGGCCGGAAACAATAACTTTCCGGGTCTGAACCGGCCGGGCCAAAGCCGAAGAAAAAATAAAAAATAAAAAGAACAGGAAGAAAAAACGACTTCCTGTTTGTGTCGTCCGAAGCATGTTAAAAACCCACTTTTAATGATTATTTCGTTTTTTACCTTAAACACAGCTTACAAAAGCCAAGAGCTTTATACCACCAAGGCGGGGCAAGGATCAAGCTCTTAACTTCGTCAAAAACCCAAAATTTTTGAGTTTTTAAGAAAGATATATCAGTATTTTTAGGACTTTCCGTCTTTGAAACAGCATTTTCTCTTCACACGCAGGATCTTTTAATGTTGAAACAGGGGTGTTTTATCCTCTTTCTGAAACACCGCAGTTATCAGATCCTCAAAAACAGGATCAAGCAAGAGGCCGGTGTGGCCTCCATATTTCGGATTAAACACAGTGATATGTAAATTTCGCCCGGCCGACTTTAAAATATTTGTAAGCACTTCGGGCTGAGCACCCCCGTTATAAGAAGCCACAAGAGGGTCATCCTGAGCAAAAGACACCAACAGCGGCCGGTCTATTTGCTCAAAAAACATATTCATATCCGTCATATTATCATAAAAATGATCTTTTTCCTCTTTTGTTTTATACGGCTCATCAGCCAAACTGTTTTCCACATAAATATTGTAATAACCGGGTTTTACCCGGGACTCTGTGGTTGCCTCCTCCCCCACAGCTGATAATGTTTGTTTTAGAGACAAAGCGGACTCATTAAAAAACCTTTCCAAAAAATTTTGTGGGTCTTGTGTGTAATAATCAATCGCGTCCCGCCAGTCCAAGCCAAAATCATTCAAAAAAAGAGCTGATAACAAAAAGTACAAATGACTTAACTCTCTCCAATCGAATGTAATTGTTGTGAGTGTGCGAAAATGCTCAATATTTGCCACACTGTTATCCAGATTTTCAAAACTGTGTCTTGTGTGCAAAAGAGGGCCAAAGACCGCTCCTCCCAATCCGAATACCCTTTGTTCCGGGATTTTAAAGCTGTGCCCTTCATCTTCAGTCCCTATTAAGATGTTTTTCCCGGATTTGGCGTGATAGGCGTCTAAACCCAATATACCCACCGCCAAGGACCCTCCCCCGGAAAAACCAATCAGGCCCGTATACTCCGGATCCGCATGAGTGCTTTTTAAATAATGACCAAGTCTTAAGTAAAAACCGTATGCCATTATTACTTTATCCCGAGGCACCCCATTGCAGGCGTCTTTCAAAAAATCGGAAGACAGATAACCTGCAAAAGATATAATAGTGGGATTGTTAAAGCGCTTTTCCAAAACAGCTGTGGTTTGATTGTTGAAAGACCCTCTTTTCCATGTGGCATACGCTCCGGGCATTATCACAAAAGTGTAGGGGCTGTCTGTATTGGAGCGCTTTAAGAAAGCTTTAAAAGGGTGAGGGCATATATCATTATTTTGAAAGAAAGTTGTTTGCAAATGAGGATGAGGAAGTTTTATCTCCTCCCATGCGGCGTCATTTCGCTCCGGCAGGCGGGATCTTAAAGAAGAAACCACAGAAGTCAGTACAGGGTCATAAACGGGAATGTCCCCTTCCAAAAGATCCTTCGGTTTTGAGTCTGTATTAAAAACACTTTTATCCAATACCTTTGTAATACGGTTTCTGCGGGCAACAGCTGTTAGTACAGTATGAACCGAAGAATCCCTATTATTTGATTCAACAGATGAAGTTGGCGAAGGAGGACCTATAAGCTGACTGGCTGACTGGCTGACTGGCTGACTGGCTGACTGGCTGACTGGCTGACTGGCTAAAAGCACAAATCGGCAAAGCCAATAATAATACAGAAATTAAACTACTTTTGGTGATCACTACTTTTCCCCTTCCATGAGTCTGTAGAGAATATAAACTAAACGATTTTGATATATTTCTCAAGAGGGAGTGTAAAATTTACACACGAGATTTTCATAACATAGGTTCAAAAGAAGCAATATTGCAATTTTTCGCCCGGCTTTTAAAGGGCCGGAGGGTTCAAACATGCGCCGGGCTTTACGAAACATCAGTAAAAGTTTTTGTGAAAAGGGGGTTCAAATCAGATATGCGTTTTGCCACAAAAATGTCTTCCAGTGGCGATGTCGCTCAAATTTGAGTCCTCCATGAAACAATACATAATTTACAGGGGTTTTTCACAGGGGACTAATTAGTCGGGCGTGAAAAACCCCTGTAAATTATGTCTCAAAAGCAAAGCCAAGCGCGGAAGGCCAACGATTTGGCCTTCCGTTCTTCTTTGTTTTTTCGTAAAACTGGAAGTCGCCTGTGCGACTTCCAGCCTGAACAAGCTTGGACTTTGCTTTTGAGACCAGCAGTTAGTGGCCTTTTTCACACCCGACTAATTAGTAAAGCATCAAGTTCTGCGGATTTTAATCCAAGGCAATACCTCCTGTTTAACATGCTGAATTAAAAAAAATAAAAAAATATTTTAAAGCCCCGGCCGGTAAGCTTAAGTTATTAAAAATACAGCAGTTTTTTCTTTTTATTCTATGCGTAAAAAGCCATAAAAAAATCAGAATCCCGCAGTTTTGGCACGGTTTTTGCATGAGGAAGTTACAGAGGCGGACTTTCCGCTCAAACCACCAAAACAGGAGAAAGAACTTATGAAAAAAGGTAAAACATTCCTGCACGATCATCTGTTTAAAGAGGTTTATTCTAAGCCCCGGCACTGCGTGGACATCTTAAAACTTGTGCTCTCTAAAAAAGAAATGGCCCTTTTTGACTGGAACACCCTTAAAACAGAAGCCACAACTTTTATTGACAAGTCAGCAAGCGAAAAACGGATGGACCTTTTAGTCTCAGCCCTTCTTAAAGGCTCCCGAAAGCCCGCCAAGGTCTTGTTCTTAATGGAACACAAAAGCCAACAAGACCCGGAGCTGTTAAGAAAGTTTTTAATCTATCAGACAGGTATTTATCGGGATATCCGGGACCCTGTGCTCCCGGTCTTTATCAACCAAAGTCCACACAAAACATGGAAGGGGCCGGTTGATTTTCACGGCTTTTTAGACAACTTTGAGGCTGAGTTAAAAAAGCATTTTAAAGAAAATGTGCTGAATTTTCGCCCAAGGGTCTTGAATATTCAGGCTTTGGACATCGTCCGTCAGGCCAAGGGCTTGACAACGCGCCCTATTTTGTATATTTTAAAAAATATATGGAACTTAAACGAGAAGAAGTTAAGAGAGCTTTTTACAATAAGCCGGGGCCTCAGTCAAAAAGAGCGGGAGGCTTTGATTATGCTTGCGGTGGATTATGTGAGGAGATATGATCCAAGCTTTACATGGAATATAATACAGGAACTGGAAATTCAAACTGTTAGAAAGGGGGAGCGTATTATGACACCATTACTTCAATCTTCATTGGATGAAGCTCGTGAAGAAGGTATGAGAAAAGGCCGACTGGCAGGCAAGAAGGAAGGCCGTCAAGAAGGCTTGGAAAAAGGCATGCAGGCTGTGGCCTTTAATATGCTGAAGAACAAATTTAAACTGTCTGTTATTTCAGAAATGACAGGCCTATCTGAGGAAGAAATCAACAAATTAAAAAATGGTCAGGATAAAGCTTAAATCTGACCTAAGCATAAGCTGATTAAAGTGATTCTTATTATCGGCCCGGTTGCGAGCGGGATAATAAAAGCCTTTGAGCTAAGGCTGGAAGCCCTACGGAATTCTATGGCCTTTAATCTGACGCCACGCCTCCTGTTTAACATGCTGAATTTTTTAAAAAATATTTTAAAGCCCCGGCCAGCAAGAAGCATTTTAAAGAAAATGTGCTGAATTTTCGCCCAAGAGTCTTGAATATTCAGGCTTTGGACATCGTCCGTCAGGCCAAGGGCTTGACAACGCGCCCTATTTTGTATATTTTAAAAAATATATGGAACTTAAACGAAAAAAAGTTAAGAGAGCTTTTTACAATAAGCCGGGGCCTCAGCCAAAAAGAGCGGGAGGCTTTGATTATGCTTGCGGTGGATTATGTGAGGAGATATGATCAAAGCTTTACATGGAATATAATACAGGAACTGGAAATTCAAACTGTTAGAAAGGGGGAGCGTATTATGACACCATTACTTCAATCTTCATTGGATGAAGCTCGTGAAGAAGGTATGAGAAAAGGCCGACTGGCAGGCAAGAAGGAAGGCCGTCAAGAAGGCATGGAAAAAGGTATGCAGGCTGTAGCATTAAACATGTTGAAAGAAAAAGCTGATCCAGCTTTTATTTCAAAAATTACGGGGCTTTCTGAGGAAGAAATCAACAAACTGAAGAAAAACTCTGATTAGTTGGGCGTGAAAAAGGCTGGATTTCATAGTTGGCATAAGCAAAACCCCGCCTTGTTCGAGACGGAATACGATTTAACTCTCACCGGCGGGGTTTTGCTTATGCCACAAAGAACAAGGATTTTTCACGAGTGGCTCTTTAGTATCTTGCTGGGTTTGGCTTTCGGTGTGGGGGGATACCTCCTTTATAAACCTTGTGAGTATCTTGTTAAAAAGAAGTTATTAAGAAAAAGAACATAAAGCCCGTCGGTATTTCAATAAGTGTAAAACCTGATTTGTTCATTACCAACTATCGTCTCCTTCTCCGCCGGGAGTATATCCACTACCGGGTTCAAAATCATCTGGGCGATCCCAATAACATCTGCCGTCCGTGGCCCAATAATAATCATCCGGGCATACGCAAGAATTCTCTCTATGATGCCAATAGCCGGGGGAATGGCAACTCACACATTTTCCGAAGATACTGCTATATGCCTTACCGGTGTAATATCTTTGACCGGCGATCGGGCATACGCAATTATTTCCACGCCAAACGCGGGGGGACGGGCAACTTGTGCAAGTGTTTCCAATCCACTTGTTGGGGGAATTGCAACTTTGACATTGTCCGCTGATATTTTTTTGACCAAACAGGCAACATATCCCGTTGGAATTGCGCGAACCTGTCTCGCAACATATCCCGTTGGAATTGCGCTGTCTGTACGGGCAACATATCCCGTTGGAATTGCGCTGTCCGTACGGGCAACATATCCCGTTGGAATTGCGCGAACCTGTCTCGCAACATATCCCGTTGGAATTGCGCGAACCTGTCTCGCAACATATCCCGTTGGAATTGCGCGAACCTGTCTCGCAACATATCCCGTTTGAATTGTACTGTGTGATAGTATCGCAACAAAGGCCGTTTTTGTGATAAGTGCCCGTCGGGCAAATGTCTACGCAAGAATATACTGTGGCCACTTCTTTTTTTTTTTGCCCGTCGGGCATTTACAGTCATTCACATCTTTGAATATGCCAAACCGACCTCGTTTTCTTTGTGTCCCCCAATAAGCCCCCCCGCCTGAGCAAGTTACACATTTGTTTGCATAACCAAGCCACCTTTTCCCGTTTTTACAAGTCACACAGCTTTGGCTGTTATAACTAAAGTTTTGTCCGGTCGGGCAGTTACAAAATCTTGTTTTTGAGTAAACAACTTCTCTTTCATTACCTGTATTAACAAGCTGATAAGGTGTTCGGAGATCATAAAAAAAGGTTGCGTACTGCATAAACTGACTGCCAAAGTATTGTTCAACAACCAGTTTTTCAAACAAGACTTTTCCGCCACGACAAGCACAATCAGGTTGTGGAGTCCCGTCTGCATCAAAACTAAACCCTTTTAAAAATGTATTATCAGGACATCTTACTGTCGGTAGTGTTGTCGGGGCAGGCGGAGTGTCACAGTCTATTTCAAGCTCTTTAGTGGTGGCGTTCTGTTTAAACCCCTTTACAAACTCCTGTGTACCTGTGCCGGGAGGGTTTTTGAGACATTTTTTGTCCTTAAGCTTGTTTTGAATTATTGTATTTACTTGTGCTGTATCCACAACTGCGCCACCTTCCGCACAATTAAGCGGACTGCATGCGGTAAGGGTTGAGCTTGAAGGGCATGCGTTTGCGCTATCACTACAAGCATAATTCATTTTACAAGCAATAAAATAACAACCAGTCTGATCCGTGGCCGTGCAAGTCCCCGGACTGCTTAATGAACCAAGCTGTGGTTTCTTATAATAAAGAACGAAAGTCCTGTCGCTTGTCGTAACTTCAAGCTCCATTTTCTGAATATATATCAGAGGGTTATTTTTAAAATTCTCTGTTGCCTTAATTAAAGAAACATCATCGCTTGTAATGCTGTCATCGCTTCCATATTTTTTTATTTCACTTACAGTCTTTTTTGTCCCGGCTGTTGGTAAGGAAGGTTTTAAATTCTTTTTGCATTGTGTTTCGTCACCCAAGGTTGTGCGGACTGTGTGAATTAAATCTTGCTCTTTAAGGGAAGTATGAACGATTGCATTTGTTTGCATGCCGACCATAGAAGTCTTTACTATCCCATAGCCCAAAGTAAGGCTCACACCGGCCACAACCAGAGTCTCAACAAGGCCAAAACCGGCAGAGCCGGTTATTGCGACGTGGCTCCAATTCCGTACTCGTGACAGTGTGAAATGAAAACAGCTTTTTAACCGGAAACAAGCGGAAGTGAAAAGTCCCGCTTTGCGGGAGCTGGATTCCCGCTTTCGCGGGAATGACGAACACCGCGGGAATGACAAACACCGCGGGAATAACGAACGCCGCAGAAATGACAAAAATTGAGAGATCCAATTGGCTTTTAAAGAGCCGGGGCTGAGTTCGCCTTTGCGATATTTGAGTAAAAACAGTTTTTTTAAAGAAACATGTATTATTTTGTGAAAAGGGGGTTCAAAACGAGTTCGGCTTTGAGCACGAAGCAATTGCAAGACGCGGGTGTGGCAAAACGCATGTTTGAGCTTTTGAACCCCCTTTTCACAAAGACTATTGCTGATGTTGCGTAAAGCCCGGCCCTTTAAAAGGCAGGCGGAAATTGCGATATAGAGCTTTTGAACCCCTTTTTCACAAATACTTTGACTTATGTTTCGTAAAACCCCGGCGCCTGTTTGAACCCTCCAGCCCTTTAAAAGCCGGGTGGAAATTGCGATACAGACTTTTTGAACCCTCCGGCCATTTAAAAGGCAAGCGGAAACCTTAGAAAAAATATGAACAAATGTTCTTAAGTTATTGAAATAACTGAATTTTTTGGAATGGGGGGGGGGGGGGGGTGAAGATGATTTTTTATAAATTAAGCTCATAATTACTTTCATTCGGAAGGTATGCAAAAAAACTTTAGAAAAAAATGCTAAAAAAGCAGATTTTTATTCAAAACAAGCTTTTTGGCGGTTTTTGAGTGATATGGTGAACAAACCACGGAGAAAAAACCCACTTTTAAGGGAAGCCCATAAGGGCTTCCGGTTTTAGGTTGAAAAAGCATGTACTATTTTGTGAAAAGGGGGTTCAAAACGAGTTCGGCGGTTTAAGCAACATCGCCACTGCAAGACGCTTTTGCGGCAAAACGCATGTTTGAGCTTTTGAACCCCCTTTTCACAAAATAATGTTTCGTGGTTTGTTTATACTGAAAAACAGCTAAAAGATTATGAGCAAACAAGGTTTTACACTTATTGAGCTACAGGTCGGGCTTTATGTTCTTTTTCTTAATAACTTCTTTTTGACAAGATACTCACACCCCTTGTAGAGGAGGTAAGCACAGAGGCTGAAAGCTAAACCTAAATTCACACCCGGCGGATCATAAAAAAACAATCAAGCTTTATTCTGAGTCGCCATTTTTAAGCTTTTTGAGCTTTTTAACAGAAAGGCCTGTCACTTTGGAGATAAAAGCCAGATTCGCTTTTTCTTTCAGCATGTTTAAAATAAGCTCTTTTTGGCCTTCCTGACGGCCTTCCTGACGGCCTTCCTGACGGCCTTCCTGACGGCCTTCCTGACGGCCTTCCTGACGGCCTTCCTGACGGCCTTCCTGACGGCCTTCCTTCTTGCCTGCCAGTCGGCCTTTTCTCATACCTTCTTCACGGGCTTCGTCTAATGAAGACTGAAGTAATGGTGTCATAATACGCTCCCCCTTTCTAACAGTTTGAATTTCCAGTTCCTGTATTATATTCCATGTAAAGCTTTGATCATATCTCCTCACATAATCCACCGCAAGCATAATCAAAGCCTCCCGCTCTTTTCGGCTGAGGCCCCGGCCTATTGTAAAAAGCTCTCTTAACTTCTTCTCGTTTAAGTTCCATATATTTTTTAAAATATACAAAATAGGGTGTGTTGTCAAGCCCTTGGTCTTATGTATGTCCAAAGCCTGAATATTCAAGACTCTTGGGCGAAAATTTAGCACATTTTCTTTAAAATGCTTCTTTAACTCAGCCTCAAAGTTGTTCAAAAAGCCGTGAAAATCAACAGGACCTTTCCATTTTTTGTTTGGACTTTGGTTGATAAAGACCGGGAGCACAGGGTCTTTCACATCTTTATAAATACCTGTCTGATAGATTAAAAACTTTCTTAACAGCTCCGGGTCTTTTTGGCTTTTGTGCTCCATTAAGAACAAGACCTTGGCGGGCTTTCGAGAGCCTTTAAGAAGGGCTGAGACTAAAAGGTCCATCCGTTTTTCGCTTGCTGACTTGTCAATAAAAGTTGTGGCCTCTGTTTTAAGGGTGTTCCAGTCAAAAAGGGCCATTTCTTTTTTAGAGAGCACAAGTTTTAAGATGTCCACGCAGTGCCGGGGCTTAGAATAAACCTCTTTAAACAGATGATCGTGCAGGAATTTTTTGCTTTTTTTCATAAGTATTTGATAGTGACGCACAAAAAGCTTTTTGTCAATGCTTTTTGTTGTGGGGCGATATAACCTGAAGGTTACAGCCTGCCTTTTATAGTGAAAACAGAAAATAACAATTTTGAGATAAAAAGATTGCCGGCAAGACTGCAACAAGACTATGGTCTCAAACTTAAGTATTGAAAATCATTAAAGATTTTTTAAATAACAATGAAATTGAAGAAAAAGCTTGATCCTCCTGATAAGCTTAAAATAGACTTGAATAAAAGTGGGTAGACACAGCCTAAGTCTGCCACTTTTCGGGCTTTTTCGGTTTTTGCGATAAAAAGGGATTTTGCGAAAAAGAGGATTGTTAACAATAAGGACAGGACGCAACCATGAATAAAAACTTTTTAGCGGTTATTCCGTTTTTGTTTATGTCTTATGGGTATTCTCAATCTATTGTTGATTGCGATACTGCGGGTTATTATTGTAACGCTAATAAGCCCGCCTGCTTTAATTCTCCAAAAAAAATACATTGTTCATATAAGGGGAAAGAGATAAAAGGTTATGTTCCAGGAAGTACACGTGTGAGATATCTAAAATTTATAATTACTACACCTGACGGGCAGACTAAAGAAGTAAAAGAAGACCTGACATTTACAACAATGGCAGGTTTGGAAGGTTTTCAGCCGTCCGATGCTTACGGTTATTTACATGAGAACGGACATATTACCCAACCAGGATCCAGAATAGAACTGGCGGAGAAGGGAGTTGGTCTTGATATAGGGACAACTAGATTTTCAGAGAATGCAGATGATCTATTTCAGCATTTTGCCGGATCAAGCCCGAAACTTTCCTCACCCCCCCAGTCTTTAGCTGGATATTTGGATGGGAATCCGCCAGATAGTGCAAGCAATGTACGCTGTAACTATTTAACAGCCCCAAGTATTATTAAAGTGGTGTGTGACAAGAACTGTCCACAAGCATATTGCGGAACAAAGGCAGTGTGCGTGGGAATAGCGAAATGTCTTATAAACGGGCGCGAGTTTAAAATCCATAATGTACATTGCTCAGCAAGAAATCCTGCCCGTGACGAATGCCCGTCAGCTGTTGACTGTATTTCCGACAAAAGTATAAAAGCGAAAAAGCTTGATTCTAAAAGAGTTCATGCTTTGGATCACTATGATGACGGGAAGACTTATCGAGAAGAGGGCGGTGCCGGTGGCGCAGGGGCTGTACAATAAATAAATAAGGTGGTGTTATGAAGAATAAAAATCAGAAAGCCATAACTTTTTTATTGGTGGCATTATTTTCCTTTTCTGTTTGGGGGGCTGTAGAAAATGTATTTATAGAAGGCATGATTATCAGCTATGATAAAAAAACAGTTACTCTTCTTCAGCGAGGTCGAAAAATCAAAGTCCCCAGACAATCTATCTCCAGAAATATTAAATTAAAAACCGGTAAAATAGTGCAAGCAAAAGTAGACAGTGAACAACTAATGAACGACATTATTAAATTAAAAAAGGAACAGAAAAAAAACCAAGAGGATAAAAAAACAAAGAAAGCAAAAAAGAGAAAATAATCCCCGGCTATGCTCAAAAAGCTTGAACAGCTTGCTTTTAAATAAACCGGCCTTTTCCAATAAGTTTCATATATTTTTTAAAATATACAAAATAGGGCGTGTTGTCAAGCCCTTAGCTTGACGGGCGATGTCCAAATCCTGAATATTCAAGACCCTTGGGCGAAAATTCAGCACATTTTCTTTAAAATGCAGTATTGCCTAAGCTCCAAAACATTATTTTTATTTGAGTAAAAATAATATTAATTTATGTCATAAGTTTTTATCGCTTGATTTTCAAGTGCCTGTGTTTTTTCTGATTTTTGGTTTTTTATTTTAAATTCTGTTATGAAGTCATAATGCCTGAGAACAAGAAAGATTATATTATTTTAATCGGTCCGCCCAACAGCGGAAAAACCACTCTTTTTAACTGGCTGACAGGCTACAATAAACAAACGGTTAATTACCCCGGCTCCACAGTGGATATATCCATTGGTCCTATTCGCAAACAACCGGCGGGTTATTTGTGGAAGGCGGTGGACACCCCGGGGATCTACAGTTTTTTTTCTGCTTCTCCTGAAGGGTCTGCCACGCAAAATATTTTGCGTTCCGCCCTTAAAAACAAAGAATTAAAAGGTGTTATTTTGGTGCTCGACGCCACCCGTTTGCAAAGGCAGCTTCCTTTTGCTTTTCAGCTTAAAGAGGCGGGCCTTCCGGTTGTTTTGGCCTTAAGCATGTACGATATTCAAAAAAAAGAATCCGCTTTTGACTGCGCTCTGCTGTCGCGTATTTTGGCTGTGCCGGTTTGCCCTGTAGAGGGCCTGTTGGGGGGCGGGGTTTCGGCACTGCTTAATGAGGCGCGTCTTCAGTTTAAACACAAGAAAGCCCCTCTTTCTTTAGATGTGCTTTCCGCGAAATGGTCAGAAAAAAAACAAGAAAATTACTTAAAGCAGGCAAAGCGGGCGGTGGATAAAATTCAGGTTCAAAAAGCAAAAAAACAAATAGGAAAAAAAACCAAAAAGCTGGACTCTTGGTTTTTGCATCCGGTTTTTGGTTTTGGCTTTTTATCTGTGATTTTGTTTGTGTTTTTTTCCGGTATTTTTTGGCTGGCTCAGCCTTTGATGAATTTGATAGACGGAGGTTTTGGTTACAGCATAGGCGGGCTTTTAAAATGGGGGGGGGATCATTTTTTTGTGGATTTTCTGGCAAATGGTGTGCTTACCGGCTTTCGGGCTTTTTTGATTTTTGTTCCACAGGTTTTTATTTTGTTCTTTGGCCTTTACCTTTTGGAAGACAGCGGTTATCTGGCCCGCGCCGTCAGCCTTGTGGACGGGCCTTTTTCCCGCATCGGCCTTAGCGGAAGGTCTTTGTTTCCTTTTCTTTCCGGCTTTGCCTGCGCCATCCCGGCCACCTTGGCGGCGCGGGCAATTTCCTCAAAACGGGAAAGATGGATCACTATTTTTGTGCTTCCTTTTATGACTTGCTCCGCCCGGCTTCCGGTGTATGTGCTTTTGCTGGGTTTTCTTTTTTACGGTGATTCCGCGTGGAAACCGGGGCTGTTTATGGCTCTTATTTACTTTTTGTCCCTCTTACTGGGGGTGTTTTTTGCCGGGATCTTGAACCTTTTTTTAAAAAAAGACAAAAGCTCCTCTTTTTTTATGGAGCTTCCCCTTTACCGGCGTCCTGTTTTGTGGAGTGTGCTTAAGTCTTCATGGTCCCGGACAAAAAATTTTGTTTTTAAATCCGGCCCGGTGATTTTCAGCTTTGCTTTGCTTATGTGGTTCGTTACGCACTTTCCCCGTCACCCTGAACTTAAGCCGGTGGATCAAATTCAACAAAGCTATGCCGGGCGTTTTGGTCAGGTTATTGAGCCTGTTTTCGAAAAAATGGGAGGGGATTGGAGAGTGGGGGTCAGCTTGCTTTCCGCTTTTGTGGCAAGAGAGGTGTTTGTGTCTGTGCTGGCGGTGACTTTACAAAATACAGAGACTGCCGAAAGCGGGAGCAACTCTTTGATTCAAACCATGAAAGCCTCCCGGTTTCCCGGCGGTAAGCCTTTGTTTTCATACGCCGGGGTAATGGCTTTGTTGGTCTTTTTTATGTTATCTTTGCAATGTCTTTCCACGACGGCCATTGTGTATAAGGAAACCGGCTCGTGGAGGTGGGCCGGCGCCCAGCTTGTAAGCTTAAATTTACTCGCTTATATTGGCGCGGTGGCAACTTATAACTTCCTTATTTGACGATATTCCGCCTTAGGTGGTATGTTTTTTTGCCTTTTGGGCTTCTTAAGAATTAGAGGTTTTTATGATTCACGGGGTTTTGCTGATCAACAAAAAAGCAGGGGGCACCAGCCACGATATTGTGAGTGCGGTAAGGCGCGTAATCGGGCAAAAAGCTGTGGGGCATGCAGGCACATTGGATCCTCTGGCCGAAGGGCTTATGCTGATTTTATTGGGATACGGCACCAAGCTTTCTAATTATTTGTTAACGAACGATAAAAGATACCGCTTCACTTTGCGTTTGGGAATAACGACAGACAGTTTGGACAAAACCGGTAAAGTGACAGCCACAAAGGAGGTTCGGCTTTCGGAAGAACAAATAAGGCTTGTTTTGGAAAAAAGCGGGGGAAAAATCTCTTTACCCGTTCCTCTTATTTCCGCAGTGAAAGTGAAAGGCAAAAAGCTGTATGAATACACAAGAGAAGATAAGCCGGTAAACCCTCCCGTTCGGGAAATGCACTTTTATGATTTGCAGATTAAAGGCATTAACGGGGACAAAGCGGAAGTGGAGCTTTCCTGCAGTAAGGGCGGTTATATTAGGTCTTGGGTGTCTTTTGTCGGGGAGCAACTAAGAGTCGGCGCCTGTCTTGAGGAGCTGACCCGAATTAAATCCGCGCCTTTTCATGTTGACTCCGCACTGAGTTTGCAGGAAGTGGAGGAGAGGTTGAAAGGTGCAAAGGGGGCTTTTTTGCCTGTGGAACAATTTTGTAAGTTGCTGAATCCCGCTTTTGTGCCTTTTTCCCGCGCGCTTCCGCATATTCCGGCGATTCGCGCGGACAAACAAGATGAGCGGGAGCTGAGGCGAGGGCATATATCCAAAAATTTGCGGATCTGTCTTCAAGAAGGTGAGCAAAAAGAGGCTAATCAGGCAGGAAAGGGGAGAATTATCCGTGTCATGGACAATAACAACAAAAACATGCCGGCCCTTTTACAGTTAAAACCTTTTCTGTCCCCCAGAATTATCAGGGTGTTTCCGCCGGATCTGTTTTAAAAGCCCGGGGCTTTATTTTCGCCTTGACGGGCGAAAAAAGGTTTTATAGTTTAAGCGGGAGGGCTTTTTTTGGCTTTGCCAAAGCTTTTTTTTATGTTTGAATAAAGCCGTAAAAGTGGTTTGCCTTTTATAATTTGGCTTTAAGGCATGGATTTTTAAACCGGAACAGTATTTATATGAGCTTAAATATATCAACAGTGGAGCAGACAAAAAAAGAATTTGCCCGTTCAGCAAAGGACACAGGCAGTTCGGAGCTTCAGATTGCCCTTTTAACCCGAAAAATTAATATTTTAACGGGGCATTTTAAAACACATAAAAAGGATTACCATTCCAAAAGAGGGCTTTTAAAGATGGTCAGCAGAAGAAAAAAACTGCTGAGTTATATTAAAAAATCCTCCCCGGAAATTTATCAAACAACCATTCAAAAACTTTCTTTAAGAAAGTAGTCTGTGAGAATATGATTTTCCATTACCTTTAAAGCCAATGATTCAGATTAACCTCAACAACAAAGGAATTTATTATGTCTTGCTCCCCTTTTGTATCATCAGCGAAAACAGCCGATAAAACCATTACAATAGAAACAGGCGCCTTGGCCCGGCAGGCGGACGGCGCGGTTTTGGTCAGCTGTGGCGAAGATCGTGTTTTAGTGGCCGTTACCTCAGTAAAGACAGCATCTGATTTGGACTTTTTCCCGTTGACTGTGGAGTATCAGGAAAAGTTTTACTCCGCCGGTAAAATACCCGGCGGTTTTTTTAGAAGGGAGGGCAGACCTTCTTACGAAGCTGTTTTAATATCCAGAATGATTGACCGCCCTATTCGGCCCTGCTTTCCTGAAGGCTACCGTTACGACACGCAGATTGTGGCTACAGTTCTTAGCTACAGCGGGCGCTCCCCCATTGGGACGCTGGCCGGTATCGGGGCCTCCTCAGCCCTGCACATCAGCGATATTCCCTTTAACGGGCCGGTGGCATCAATACAGGTGGTGGATATTGAGGGTCAGCTGAAAGTTAACCCGACTTTGGAAGAGGCGGAAAAGGCGCGTTTAAATTTTATTGTGTCCGGCACCCGCAAGGGGCTTTTAATGGTGGAGGGCGAGGCGCGTTTTGTCTCTGAAGAGCAGGCGCTTTCTGCCTTGAAATTCGCCCATCAGAATATTCAGCCGCTTTTGGATATGCAGGAGGACTTAAGAAAAAAATCCGGATCTGTTTCCAAAAGAAACTGGACAGGGTTTGAAGTGGACCAAGGGCTGGAAAAAAAGATAACTGACTTTGCGCGGGAAAGAGTGAAAAAAAACTTCGGTATTTCAGAAAAAACAAAACGCTGTGAGGCCTTTGATCTTTTAGAAGAAGAGGCGGTTCAGCATATTGCCGAAGAAAACGACGACGAAAGCGCAAACTCCCTGAAAAAGAAAAGCGTGGATCATATACTGAATAAATTAAAATATAATACCGCCCGCGCTTTGATTTTGGATTCAGGCGCCCGTATAGACACCAGAAAATACAGCGAAGTGCGGCCTATTAACTGCCTTGCGGGGCTTTTACCCCGTGTGCATGGCTCCGCCCTTTTTACCCGGGGGGAGACACAGGTTTTGGGCACAGTAACTTTGGGCACCGGGGATGACGAGCAAAAAGTGGACGCTTTGGCGGGCTTTTCGAAAAAACAGTTTTTGCTTCATTACAATTTTCCCCCTTACTCAGTGGGGGAAACAGGAAGATTGGGGGGGCAAAGCCGAAGAGAGATAGGGCATGGCTTTTTGGCGGAAAAAGCTTTAAAAGCCATTTTGCCGGATCACGAAAGCTTTCCCTACACCATTCGGGTGGTTAGTGAAGTTTTGGAGTCCAACGGCTCCAGCTCTATGGGCACAGTGTGTGCCGGGTCTTTAGCTTTAATGGAAGCCGGTGTGCCTGTGAAAGAGCCTGTGGCGGGTATTGCTATGGGCTTGATAAAGGAAGGGGATCGCACGGGCATTCTCTCTGATATTTTGGGAGATGAAGATCATCTGGGGGATATGGATTTTAAAGTGGCAGGCACCAAAGGGGGTATCACCGCCCTTCAAATGGATATAAAAACAGACAGCCTTTCTTTTGAGGTTATGGAAAAGGCTTTGGCTCAGGCCAAAGAGGGAAGGCTCCATATTTTAAATGAAATGGGCAAAACGCTTGCTCAATCCAAAAAGGAAATGTCTCCTTATGCTCCCCGTATTGAAATGATACAAATCAAGCCGGACAAAATTCGGGAGGTTATTGGTTCCGGCGGCAAGGTGATAAACAAAATTATCGAAGACACAGGGGTTAAAGTGGATATTCAGGACTCCGGTCAGATCTATATTGCCTCTCCTGACAAAGAGAGAATTGAAAAAGCCAAACAGATTATTGAAGGAATATGCGCCGAAGTGGAGGAAGGGGCTGTATACGAAGGGAAAGTGGTTAAGATCGCCGCCTTTGGGGCTTTTGTAGAGCTGATTCCGGGCACCAGCGGCCTGCTTCATATTTCCGAAATAGATCATCGCCGAATCAAAGAGGTGTCGGATGTCTTAAATGAAGGCGACACTGTTAAGGTGAAGGTGCTGGAGGTGAACGAAAACGGCCGTATCCGCTTAAGCCGGAAAGCCATTTTGGAAAAGCAGTAAAGGGAAAAGGGTTTGTTACTTAGTAGAGCGTGAAAAAGTCTGTTAAACTGCTGGTCTGCAAGCAAAGTCCAAGCTTGTTCAGGACGGAATACCTTGGACCTTCACCGCTTGGCTTTGCTTTTGAGACATAATTTAAAAGGGTTTTTCTTATGCCAGCTATTGAATCCAGACTTTTTCACGCTCCACTACTTAGTCTTCGTCAGGAGTAAAGTTGCTGTTTTGAGTGTATCTTATCCCGCTGTGACGCTTCCAGTCGTACTCTTCACCATCAATATAGCGGTTTTTCCACTCCGACCAAGATTGTTCTTTAAGCCGGTGCTCAACCCGCCCTTTTTTGTTAAAAATATCGGGCTTTTTTCCAAAAAGAAAGTTCAGCAATTTCATCATTTAAGCTATTATAGCTCTTTATAAAGTAAATTGTAAACAGGCCGGAGTAAAGATATGAAAAAAAGACAGCCGCATAAAAACATTCCTCCCGGCTATTTTGAGGAAGAACAGGGTCAAGGGGGCTTTTACGGTCCTGTGTCTCATCTTATTAAAAAAACACCGGGTACAGGCTGGACAAATATTGAAGGCTCTCTCAAACCCCGGATGTTTGATTTGCGCGCCATAAAAGGGGAGTCTTGGAAAAAACTGCTCTACAATGATTTTTTGAATGTGCATTTTTACTGCGTTTCAGATAACAAGCCTCAAACCGCTTTTCGAAGCGCTGACGGAGACCTGCTCTGCTTTTGCCATGAAGGTGAGGGTGTGGTTCTTACCGAATACGGACTTTTAAAATACTCTCCCGGCCGGTATGTTTTAATTCCCAAGTGTTTTACCCATGTTTTTATTCCTGAAAAGCCTTCCTCTTTTTTTATTGTGGAAAGTTTAAAAAGTCATTTTCGCGAGCCGGAACGGGGGCTGTTGGGCCGTAACAGTCTTTACAGCTCCGGCGCTCTTGTCAAGCCGGATTTAAAGGCCCTTCATGCGTATTTGAAAAAGCGGGGTCTTAAGTTTAACAAAATTACTGTTTATCATCAGGCTGAGATGACGGTTTTTAATTATGGATCTTGTGTGTTTTCCACTGTAGCGGATTGGCTGGGGGATTTGTTTCCTTTTACTTTGGATATGGACGATATTATGCCCGTAATGAGCCATCGTGTGCACCTGCCCCCCAGTGTTCATACCACATTTTTAACAAATGATTTTATTGTATGCAGTTTTTTGCCCCGCCCTTTGGAGCAAGATAAAGACGCCCTTAAGGTTCCCTTTTATCATCAAAACACAGACTACGACGAAGTGATTTTTTACCACAAAGGGGACTTTTTCAGCCGTGATCATCTTCATCCCGGTATGATGAGTCTGCATCCGGCGGGCTTTCCTCACGGGCCTCACCCTAAAGCCATTAAGGCTGTTAAAGAAAAAACACAAACAAACGAGTACGCCCTTATGCTCGACAGCCGGCATACCTTACACCGAACAAAAGATCTTTTAAAATGTGAGCTTAAATCTTACTGGAAATCATGGCGGGCTTACGAAAAATGACAAATAAAAAAAGAAAAGCCACAGGGCAAATGGCCATCTTTGCCATTTTGATTTTTCAAAGCCTTTTTATGCTTTTTGCCATGTCTCTTAATATCGCCTTGGTGGTTCATGACAAAATCAATCTGCAAAACTCTGTTGATATGGCCGCTTATTACGGCGCCATGAAGCAGGCGGAGATGATGAACGCCATTGCTCATATCAACTACCAGATACGGCAAAGCTGGAAACTTCTTACTTGGAGGTACAGAGTCCTTGGAAGCTTTGGCGTGACCGATATCTATGATTCTCATTGGGTTCATGGGCCTAAAGACCAAGAAACAGAGTACAAATATCTTCCCGTATTTCGCGAGGGTGCCCTACCGGGGTTTCCTCCTACGGGGCCTTATAATATATGTCTTCAGCACGAGGACTGGACAGGCTTTTTTGGAACTAGGGATCCAATACACGACGCGGGTGATAATATATGCACAAAAATGTCAACAACAATCCCACGAATATCAAACAGGATACGGAGTGGTCCAGGCGGTGGTTGGGGAATCGGAGTCATTGGTACAGCTCGGCTGATAGATAGGGTTAATATTGAGATCAAGTATAAATGTGAGATTGGCGGTATAAGCTCTTGGTTTTTTGCAGCTTTGAGTTTTGGGAATCTTAGAAAGGACCAAGCAGTGCGAAAACAGATGATATATAAACTTGCGGAAAAAATGAGTGACGGAAAAGAATTAACCGGAGGTTCGATCGCAGAAGGCGCAATAAAAACTCTTGTTAGGAACTTAAGCTATATCAATAAAAAAGCTCTCAGAGAACCGCGAAAATACATAAACAATGCTGATATAAAAATTTTTAATTCTCTAAAAGATCCCCAGAAAATTCAGCCCGCCGTCTGGCTGGAGGATTATCCGTTTGAGGATGTTGGGCTTTATGCCGATGTATATGCCAAAACCAGCGGCGGATGTGACAGACAATTACAACATATTGCAGCACCGCCAGAGTTTCTGAAAAACCTGCCTCATGGTATAGACACAAGAGATAAAAACGAAATAGAACGCATGGTTAGATTATTAGCAGAAGATCCGCTGAAATGGCCTGACTGTGCCCGGTCAAGCAATAATATCTGCAAGATCTCAGCGGGCCTTAGCAAGCTCTCTGATTTTAAAATATTTTATGCTGTAAAGGCTGAGATCAGTTACAAAAACCAGGTGTTTCTTCCCTTCAATAACAGTATCACACTTAAGGCTAAAGCTTATGCCAAGCCCTTTGGGGGCAGAATAGGGCCACCTCGTGACAGTGATGGGCGCTTGCCTCCGGTGATTCCGGGGTCGCCGAACAACCCGGATTCAAAACACGGGGACTGTGCCAGCGCAACACTTACACAGCAGGGTTTTGATGATCCCCGTCAAAGAGTGCACATCACTAACAAATACGACAAATGCCTTCCCAATTACTCCCGTTTTCCCGGAGACCAACAGGGTTTAATATCCGCCCGTGTGCATCACAATTGGGCGCCTTATCTTAAATCTAAAAAACAATGTAACCAGATAAAAAATTATGTGAAACAGGGTCATCAAGGTTATTATGATGACCGAAGCCCTTTGGCTACCGCTCAATTTGATCTTCACTCTTCTTGCAGTCAGAATAATCCCGGACTGGACTACAATATGGCCCGGCTTTGGGAGCTTGCCGCCATAGCTCCTGATTTTTTTGATATTACTTACTTTACGATTTTACCCAACTATCAAGAGGTTTATTTTAAGCATATCGAAGCTCTTATACAAACCAATCCACTTATTCGTGGAGATTTGGAAACATATCACACAGGCACTGAATTTCAATCAAAGTACGGGTTATTAAGTCAGGTGGGTGGTGGTGGTGGTGCCGGTGCCGGTGGTGGTGCCCCTCCCAGTATATGGAGTGTGGGGCATGGTATGCCACGTCTTAATTATAAAGTAAAGTCTATTGAGCATCTGCTTACCGGCTGGAATCCACCTAAAACAGGAAAAAGCGGGACACACAATTACATGGAATCTCCGCAAAGAACAAATTTTCAAAAGTGCAGAACATGGGCGCATCGCATTGTATCTAACCCGGGCGATCCAAAAGGATGGATTGCGGGGGGCTGTGTACAGGGGGGCCGAACCGGCTATTCCGTAAAACTGGTAAACCCGACATGGTTTCGTGGTACACAGCTGACCGGGGTGCAACAAAAACCACCTTGGTAAATTTTTTAATCTTCCAGCAGGCTTCTTAGCATCCAGGCGGTTTTTTCGTGCACTTGAATGCGTTGGGTAAGCAAGTCCAATGTTGCTTCATCTTGGCCTTGTTCTGCGACAGGAAAAATAGAGCGCGCTGTTTGCGCCACCTGCTCATTGTCTAAGGTTAAGTTTTCCACCATGTTAAGAGCTTTGGGCACTTCTGTTTCTTCTTTAATAGAGCTTAACTGGCTGAATTGAGCGTAAGAACCGGGGGCCTGCACTCCTAAAGCTCGGATTCTTTCGGCAATAGTGTCCACTGCACCGGCCAGTTCTGTGTACTGTGTTTCAAACATCAGGTGCAGTGTTTGAAAAAGCCGCCCTGTGACATTCCAGTGGTAGTTATGTGTTTTCAGATAAAGGAGATAACTGTCCGCCAGCAGAATGGATAATTGTTCCGCGATTCTCATCCGGTCCGGCTCAGGAATGCCGATATTGACTTTAGGTTTTATTTCCGCAGGCGGGGGCGGGGCTTTTTTTCTAAAAATGGCAACCTCCTTTGCTCACTGTAAAAGTATCTTATGGACGGAGTTTTGTAAAGGCTTTTATTCTTTGTGTATTTTAAGGTGCAAGACCTCACAAAAACAACCTGAATGGTCTATTGCCGAAAAAAGAAACATCATAAAAGAGCCTTTGAACTAAAAACAATTATTGTATGGCCTGTGATCCTTCTAAAGGTTTTGCCGGAGGGATGGGCTTTTTTTTTGGCTGGGGTGGCTGAAAACTCTCTTGCTTTTCCGGGACTTGTTTCTCCTCCATATCCATAACACATTGAAAGCTCTTACACTTGGCTTTATAGCGCCTTATCGCCTCAACCGGCTTTTTGTCTTTTGTGTATGTCCCCCGCACTTCTTCTTGATCCTTACACCGGCATTGATCTTTACAAAAAGGGATTTTTCTGTTCCGGCGAATGCAGTTAATGTAATGAGCTTCAGCCCCGTCTTTATTTAGAGGAACAAACAAAGCAGGTCCGGCTGGTCCGGCTGGTCCGGCTGGCCCGGCCGGGCATACAGGGGATAAAACACAATCTGTGTGATCTTTGCAGGAGACATCCGTTTGTGTGCTGATGTATCCCTTCGCCAAGGCCCTGTATATGTTAAAAGCGCCTTCGCTTTCCTCTTTCAGATTCTGATTGGAGCTGTAAATACAAGACATATACCTCCAAAGCTTTCTGTCTTTGGGCTGAAGAAAAACAGCCTTTCTTAATCTGTTAAAAAGCTTTGCCTTTTCCAAGCAGGAAGCTTCGGAAGACTGTGTGCAAGAAGATTTACTACATTCAGGAAAGCTGTGTTTTAAATCCTCCATTAAGTTGGTATCCCCGGACGACACAGTATCGTAGGTGGCGTTCATTCGGATCATCCGTTTGAAACAGGCTTGGTCCTTTTTGAAAATATTTAATTTCAGCTTTAGATAATTTGCTGTTTTTCGGAGGAAGTACGCCTTTGTTTTTCAGGTATCGTAAAAGCATGCTGTTTAGTTTCGGGTTATTCAAGTCATTATCAGCTATCCATCTGTCCCATTCTGTTTTTGTGCCGTAGCCTTTGTCCCAAGGGCCGATGATGCCTATAGACATTGAATGATTGACAAAAGAAGGCAGGATTTTATTTTTGCATTTTCTAAAGTTTTCGGAATGATGAAGATGCTGATTGCCGCATTTTCTTTCGACCTCTTCATAAAAATCGGGAAAAACAGTTGCTGATCGCAATTCAACCTCTCTTACATGGTGTCCCGCTTCCGGCAATACGGCTTGATCCCCCTTACCGGATATAAGGTTTTTGACTGAAATACCGTGACTGTCAGCAACATAGGGAGGGAAAAAATCAAAAACAGCGACAAGATTTTTTTTGTGAGGTTTTGTTTTTTTTAACTCCTGTTTTAAAAGATCCGCCCCTATCATATTTTGCGCCCAATAAGTGGATAAAGTCTTTGTTGCATGACGGCTTTCCTCATACCTCTTTTTGGAAGGGCTATAAGCTTGTACCTTTAAACGGGAATGGGGAATATCACTACAAGGGTTTAAGGTTTTTTCTGTTTTATTTTTTTTAAGAGAGCTTTCAGGGATGAACTGTGAAAAAGAACCGGCTGTGTTGTTTATTGTCTTATTTTGAGACAAAGCATCCGAGGGATTAAAGATATAAAGCAGAAACACCAAAAAACAGGCCGGCCATTGTTTTTTCATATATCTTTATTTTGGGTAAACACCGGGGCTCAATTCTCCGGGAATAAGCGGGGGAAAGAGCAGCGAATCTGCAATACAGTCTTTTACGGAGTTAAGTTTTGGAAATTCCATACAGATTTTTGTAGCTATAAAAGAGGAGGCGGAGAAGAGATCGTTCAGTGTTTTTGGGTTTTTTGGTAATTTTGGCTCTTCCACCCATTCAAAAGCCCAGCCTTTGTAAAAAGTAATTGTTCTTGCCTTTTTCAGGCCGTTTTCTTTTGTATACCGCAAAATAGTTTCTTTTTCCTCTTTATCAGGCCATTTATGAAACTCCAATGCAATGCCCGCCGCCTGATGGTACTGTTTGATATAGGTGGCGAGTCGCTCATTTTGTGCCTCTTCGCCGGTTGATATATCATTATTTTGAGCCTTTGCCGGAAAAAGGCCATAAAGTATCAAAAAACTGATAAAAAGAGCAAAATTTTTCATAAACATCACTTTATCACACAATTTCCGATTTTTGCAAGTTTTATTTAACAAAAATATTGCTTTTGATAAAAAACTGTTGCGTAATAAGTCACTTTTTTCTTTTTGGAAACCTTTGCACTTTACCTCCTCTTCAGAAGGCAGTCAAAAAATGATGGTCAAGGACAAAAGGCTTTTATTCTTTTTCTTTTGCGATAAAAGAAGACATAATAGAAGCCAAAACGGCGGTAAATCCCATAAAACACATAACTCCAAAAACAATCAGTCCGGCCGCGATAATCCGGCCCCCGCCGGTTAAGGGAACAATATCGCCGTAGCCCACCGTGGAGACTGTGCATATAGCCCACCATAAAGCATCCCAATATGTGTGAACCGCGCTGTTTATACTTTTTTCGAGGAGATAAAAAATATAAGCGGAAGTAAACATGACAATATTCCCTGTAAAAGCAAAATAACCCAATAAAGGGGTCTTAAGGGATTTGAACAATGCAAGTGAGAATTTATGCAGATGATGCGGTTTAAACAAAATAAAACCCTCTAATTAGTGGTCCGTGAAAAAGGCTACTAAACTGCTGGTCTCAAAAGCAAAGTCCAAGCTTGTTCGAGACGGAATACGATTTAACTCTCACCGCTTGGCTTTGCTTTTGAGACATAATTTGCAGGTGTTTTTCACACCCGACTAATTAGTTGTTCGTGAAAAACCTCTGACCTGTTAGGTTTCTGTCAGGCAAAGGCTATGCTTATGCCAACTATGAAATCCGGCCTTTTTCACACCCAACTAAGTTGTCGTCATAATACCGTTGTTTGTAAAAAGGATTTTTGGAAAAGTCAAGTTTTATTAAAAATCCTGTTGACTTTGCGAACAGTGATGCTTAGCCTTAGGGGAGTGTTTATTTATAAGGGGCGCGTTTATGAACATGGAAACAGAAATACAGGAGCTGAAAATACAGCTGGATCAAATGCGCAAAAAAACTTTGGATTTGCGGAGGTATCTTTGAAGTAGATGCCAAAAAAGCCCGGTTAAAAGAGCTGGAGCAAAACACCCAGGATCCCGCTCTGTGGAGCGATCATCAGGCGCTTAATAAAATAGCCAAAGAAAAATCAGAAGTGGAAAAAACCATAGCGGAGTGGAGCGCTCTTCACGATCAAGTGGAAGAGAGCCTAACCCTTTTGGAAATACTAAAAGAAGAACCGAATGAGTCTGATTTTAAGGAGCTTAAAAAAGACTTTGTCGGCCTTGCCACCCGGTTAAAGGAGATAGAGCTTAAAAGTTTTTTAAACGGTCCGCAGGACAAAAACGATTGCTATGTGGCCATCCACGCCGGAGCGGGAGGCACAGAGGCGGCGGATTGGGCTGGCATTTTGCAAAGAATGTATTTCAAATGGGCCGAAAGCAAAAAATTTTCTTTGGATATTTTATCTTTAAGCCCTGCGGAAGAAGCCGGTATCCGCTCTGTGAATTTTTTGGTAAAGGGTCTTTTCGCTTACGGATATTTGCGCTCAGAGACAGGGGTGCATCGTCTTGTCCGTATCAGCCCTTTTGACGCCGGTGCAAGACGGCACACCAGCTTTGCCGGTGTGTTTGTGTGGCCGGATGTGGACGACAACATGGAAATCACCATCCGGGACGAAGACTTAAAAACCGACACCTATCGTGCCGGAGGGGCCGGGGGCCAGCATGTTAACAAAACCGACAGCGCTGTCCGCATCACCCACCTGCCGACCAACATTGTTGTTCAGTGTCAAAACCAAAGAAGTCAGCACGCCAACCGTAATCAGGCAATGAAAATGCTGAAGTCCGCTCTTTACAGCCGGGAAGAGGAAAAAAGACGAAAAGCAAAAGAGTCCATAGAATCATCAAAAAAAGCCAATGAGTGGGGCAGTCAAATTCGCTCTTATGTTTTGCACCCTTATCAGATGGTGAAGGATCACCGCACGGGCTGTGAGTCCGGGGATCCTTTAACTGTTTTAAACGGCCGTCTGGACGCTTTTATATCAGCCGGTCTGAAACACCACATTGGGAAAGATTAAAAAATGATATTTTCTTTTTTGTGGCTTAAAAGGTTTTTTCTTTCGCGAAACCGGTTTGTCCGCTTTACCCCCTTGGTGGCTGTTTTCAGCCTTATTTTGGCCTCTTCCAGTTTAATTTTGGCCTTGTCTGTTTACAGTGGCTATGAAACCACGGTTCAGCAGGCTGTGGTGGATATGACCGGGCATTTAATCATCAGCTCACGGGGAAAAAACAAAGAAGAAAAAAGCATTTTGGATAAAATAAAAGGAGACTTAAACGGCGAAATCGCTTACATGCCTTTTTTGTCTTTAAACTCTTTGTTGGTGTATGAAGGCAGACTTTCGGGCGCGCTTTTAGAAGGTGTATTGCCGGAAAAGGCGTCTCAAGTTCTTAATTTAAAAGGACGGCTGATAAGAGGCGCCTTTCATCTTAAACACCCTGATTCCGCTCTCATCGGCCGGGGCTTGGCCGTAAAATTTCGTTTAAAGCCGGGGGATTACTTTCATATTGTTATTCCCAAAATGTCTGAGGGGTTTCAAAGCCGGCAAAAAAAGCTTTATGTGGAGGGGATATTGGATTTGGGATTTCACGACTTTAACGCCCGCCATATTCTGGTGAATATTAAAACCGCCCGGGGTTTAATCGGTCAGCCCTCAGTGGTATCTGGTATGCGCTTTCGCATAAAGAACAGGCAAGATACCGGCGCGATAAAAGCCAAGTGGGCGGGTCTTATGGGGCCGGGCTATAAAGTCAGCGACTGGCGGGGTGTTATTCAAAGTCTGCACAGCGGGTATTTTGAGGCTGTTCGGAAAGAAAAATTTTTAATTTTTTTTATTTTAATGGTCTTGGTGCTGGCGGGGGCTTTTAATGTGTCCTCTCATTTGTCCATTGCTGTTTTAAATCAAATTCGGGAAATAAGCATTTTACGGGTGATGGGCGCTGACCGGCGCTTTGTGTTCTTTCTTTTATTGGTTCAGGGCTTGATTATAAGCTTTACAGGAGCTTTTATAGGCACTGTATTGGGCTACGGGCTTTCCAATAGTTTTTCCCTTATTCAAAAGGTGTGGCAAATTATTCCATCTGATGTATACAAGGTAAATACCATTATTGCGGAGATCAGGGTTTCTGATGTTTTGCTGGTTTTGATATGCTCTTTACTGGTTTGTCTGCTTTCCTGTGTGCTTCCGGCTTGGAGGGCTTTGCGTTTATCCTTAAGAGAAGGACTGCTTTATGACTGATATTTTAACTGTTAAATCTTTAAGTAAAAGCTTTTCAAAAGGGGAAGGGAAGGTGGAGGTTTTAAAAAACATTCACTTGACTGTTGCAAAAAAAGAGGCGGTTTGCATTACAGGAGGCTCCGGCGCGGGAAAAAGCACTTTTCTTCATCTTATTGGGACTTTGGATCGTCCCACTAAAGGGGAGCTGTTTTATTATAACAAAAATTTGAATTTAATGACAGACAAAGAATCAGCGGAATTCAGAAGCCGAAAGATGGGCTTTATTTTTCAGTTTCACTATTTATTGGGGGAGTTTAATGTGCTTGAAAACATTATGATCGCGGGGCAGATAGGCGGCAAAAGCTTTAAGCGATCCAAAGAGCGCGCCGAATACTTAACAGAGTTGGTGGGCCTTGCCAATCGCAGAAAACATTTTCCCTCTGAGTTAAGCGGCGGGGAACAACAACGAGTGGCCATTGCCCGCGCCCTTGTAAATGACCCTGAAATTATATTGGCCGATGAGCCTACAGGAAACTTAGACGCAAAAAACACCATGAATATTCTGGATATTTTTTTCGATTTGAAGCGCCGGTTTGGCTGTACTTTTATTTCCGCAAGTCATGATCCTGTGTTTGCCGGGGCTTTTCCGCGACAACTGCACATTAAAGACGGCGCTTTTGTATGACCTATAAAAAAATGTATGTTTTTGCGCCCGCCGATTAAAAAAAAGGTGATAATATGAAACTTTCCGAAACATGGTTAGCTGTCGCCCCTTCCAACTTGGCTTTGATCAAATACGCCGGAAAAAAAGACAAAAGCAATATTCCCTTAAACAGCTCTCTTTCTTATACCTTAAACGGCATGATCAGCAAGGTGCGAATTACCCCGGCCCGCACTAAGGAAGACAGCTGGAAGCCTTTAAAAGAAGTAAGCTTTCTTCCTCTTAAGCTTTCTCCTTTTGCCGTTGAAAAATTTTTGAATTTTTTTAAATTTTTAAAAAAAACTTTTCAGGTGTCCGGTTTTTATCTTGTGGAGTCCGCCAACAACTTTCCCGCAGAGGCGGGGTGCGCCAGCTCCGCATCCAGTTTTTGCGCTCTCACCAAATCAGCTTATCTTATGGCTTTGTCCCGCTCTTCTAATCCCGAAAGGGTGCGGCGGTTATCCTCTTCTTGTTTGTCTGTATTAAGCCGTCACGGCTCTGGATCTTCATGCAGATCTTTTTTCAGCCCTTGGGCTTTGTGGGAAGGGGAGGGCGCTCTTCCTGTGGAGCTTCCTTTTTCCCATTTGAAGCATCATCTGATTCAGGCCGACTTTAAAAGCAAAAAAGTGTCTTCGTCCCGGGCGCATGAGGAAATTGTCAAAAGCCCGGCTTTTAAAGGGCGGGTGAAAAGGGCGCAGGGCAGACTCTCAAATCTGCTTTCCGCTTTAAAAAGGCGCGACTGGAGAGCCTGTTTTGAAATAACATGGGATGAGTTTCAGGATTTACATCAGCTTTATGAAAGCGCCGGTATTGTTTATCGCAACCAAAAAAGCCTGCAAATTCTTGATACAGTTAAAAAGTTTTGGGAAAAAGAAAAAGACGGCCCCTTGGTGACAATGGACGCCGGCGCCTCAGTACATTTGCTTTACCGCCCGGATCAAAAAAAACAATCCTTCGGCCAGCCTATTTAAACTTTTAAGGAATAATATATTATGTCTCAGTATTTAAAAACAAATTCTTCAAAAGCTTTTGAATATAACTTTGACGGGTTGGTGGGGCCTACCCACAATTACGCCGGGCTTTCTATAGGCAACTTGGCCTCCCTTCAGCATAAGTGGGAAGTCTCCCACCCCCGGAAAGCCGCCCTTGAAGGTTTGGAAAAAATGAAATTTCTTATGGATAAAGGCTTTAAACAGGCGCTTTTGCCTCCTCATGAAAGACCTGCATTAAGTTTTTTAAGAAAGCTGGGGCTTACAGGGAGTAACAAAAAACTTCTGGAGTCCGCTGAAAAAATTTCACCGGCACTGCTTTCGGCCTGTTATTCCGCATCCGGTATGTGGACCGCCAACAGCGCCACAGTGTCCCCCTCGGCGGATACCAAAGACCGTAAAACACATTTTACCCCGGCCAACCTGCAAACTTTTTTACATCGCTTTCTGGAAGCGGGACAAACCGCCCGGGTTTTAAAAAAAATATTTTGTAATTCCGCTTATTTCACGCATCATCCTCCTTTGCCTTTTGTTTCGGCTTTGTCGGACGAAGGGGCGGCCAATCACAGTCGTTTTTGCCCTTCTTACAATGCCGAAGGGGTGGAGCTTTTTGTCTATGGGCGGGAGGGTTTTACGCCAAACACAAAAAAATTTTACCCCCGGCAAAGCCGTTTGGCCTCTCAAGCCATTGCCCTTCGTCATAAGATAAAAAAAACAGTAATAGCCCGGCAAAGCCCAACAGCGGTGTCTGCCGGGGTTTTTCATAATGATGTAATATGTGTGGCGGATCAAAACTTGATTTTTTACCATGAAAAAGCTTTTGCTGACACCAAAAAAGTGTTGCGGGAAATAGAAAAAAAACTTTCCCCCACCCCTCTTTTGCAAATCCTTGTGCGCGACTCCGAAGTGTCTTTAAAGCAGTGTGTGTCTTCTTACTTGTTTAATTCTCAGCTTTTGCCTGTGGGGAAAAACAAGTGGATGCTCTTGGCGCCGATGGAGTGTCGGTTGAGCCAAGTGGTTAAAGCTTATCTGCAATCTTTGACACAAAAAGGCCTGATTCAGCAAGTGCATTTTACGCCGGTTCGGCAAAGTATGCGAAACGGGGGAGGCCCCGCCTGTTTAAGACTGCGGGTGGCGCTGAGCCTGGAAGAGGCGCGGGCTGTTCATCCCGGGGTGATTTTAAATCCCAAACTGTATAAACAGCTTAAAAAATGGATACATAAACATTACCGGGACACACTTACGCCGAAAGATCTTAAAGATCCGCTGTTAATACAGGAAAGCCAAACCGCTTTGGATGAATTAGGCGTGTTGTTAAAGCTTAAGAATATTTATTCGTTTCAGTAACTTAGTTGTCCGTGAAAAACCCTTGTTATTTGTCTGTATGCACAAGTAGTCGTTCGTGAAAAACTCTTGTAAATTATGTCTCAAAAGCAAAGCCAAGCGGTGAGGCGGAAGGCCAACGATTTGGCCTTCCGTTCTTCTTTGTTTTTTCGTAAAACTGAAAGCCCTATCCGTAGGGCTTTCAGCCCGAACAAGCTTGGCTTTGCTTTTGAGACCATGCAGTTTAGTAGCCTTTTTCACGAGCCACTAATTAGTCCCCCGTGAACAAGTGCCCCCTTAAGCATTTTTGTTCAAAGTCCGTGCCGTGAGGGTCCAAGGTATTCCGTCCCGAAACGGTGCGGACTTTGAACAAAAACAGCTAAAGAGCAAGGGTTTTTCACAGGCGACTAATTATAAATGATGCTGAGCACATAAGCGAGTTTTCCCGCTTTTTCCACTTCCCAAAAATAAGAGCTGTATCCCGGTGCGGGGGAGCTTTCATGTCGGCCCGGCGCGCTTTCTTTCATCGGGGATTTTGTGCGGGCTGAGACTGTCGCATGTAAAAATCCGAGAAAATACAGTAAAAAAGTATGGATTAAGCTAAAAAAATCATTTTTTTCTTCATAATTGTATTTTTTTTGTTAGGCTTTTAATTGTTTCGTCTTGAATAAAGGGCATTTAAGCTAATAACAGTCCTATCTGTTAAAGAAAAGGGAGTTACAATGAAATTACTTATTTTTGTTTTTTTTGCTTTTACCGGCTGTCAGTCTCTGAAAAAAAAGCAGGCCTTTTGCCCTAATCCGAAAGATTTGCAGGAAAACTGCCAATACACGGAACAGCCCGCAAAGGTGCATCATATTTCCAAAAAAGAGGAGTCTTCTCAAGAAGTTAAGCGGCATTTGGATGAGCCTTATGTCAGCTCTTACGGCGAAATTGAAATGGATTCCAACAATAAAGTGACCAAGTGGATTAATTATTTTCAAAACGACGGGAGGGAAAGAATGGCCCTCTACTTAAGTCGTTCCACCCGCTATATTCCCATGATGAAAAATGTGCTCAGGGAATACCGCCTGCCGGAAGATTTGGTGTATGTGGCTATGATTGAGTCTGGGTTCAGTCCCCGCGCGCGCAGTTTTGCCAACGCAGTTGGTTATTGGCAATTTATTGAGGGAACAGGACGAAGGTATGGTTTAAAAGTGGACAGTTATGTGGACGAAAGGCGCGATCCTGTTTTGTCCACCCGCTCTGCGGCGGAATATTTTAAAGATCTTTACGGCATTTTTGCTTCTTGGCATTTGGTTTTGGCCTCTTACAATGCGGGGGAATATCGGGTCAATCGTTCGGTGATGAGATATTACACCCGGGATTTTTGGTATCTGACCGCCAAAAAATCTCTTCCAAGAGAGACAGCCAATTATGTCCCTAAGTTTATAGCGGCTGTCCGCATCAGCAAAGATCCCGCAAAATACGGCTTTAATAACATTGAGTACCAACCCCCTTTGGAATACGACACGGTAAAGCTGGAGTTTCCGGTCAGCTTGAAAAAGATGGCTGAAAAAATGGGTATTGAGTATGAGGAAATGCGAAAACTGAACCCCCGTTACCGGGGGGAGTATGTCCCCGTTGGGGAAGAAACTGTTGTGCGTGTTCCCGTTGGCAAAAAAGAAGAAATGACTTTACTGCTCGCGGAATGTAAAATGAGCAAACCCAAGTTTGTTTATTCCGACTATTACTGGTACCGCGTCCGCAGAGGAGACACTCTTTACCGGCTTGCCCGTCGAAACAGAACCACCATATCCACCATTAGAAGGATCAATAAAATGCGCTCTCGCTCAATTTTGCGCGCGGGCAGAAAAATCAAAATGCCCTATTACAACAGAATCGTAAAGCAGAGGAAAAAATACGCTCTGGCAAACTCTCATACTGTTAAAAGGGGAGAGAGCCTTAACTCCATAGCCGGAAGGTACAGGGTAAAAATAAAAAAATTAAAAGCTTTAAATAACCTTAGGGCCGGTGCGATTATTCATCCGGGGCAGGTGTTACAGCTTACGGAAAGCCAACAGCGCAGGCCCGCCGCTCAGAAGAAGTCGGTATCTATTGCGGATTCCTCTCAAAGATTTCATACCGTTCGAAGGGGAGAAACACTCATCGGCATTGCCAAAAAATACAATGTGTCCCTTCCTTCTTTAATGAAACGAAACTCCTTGGGCTTTAAATCCACTCTTTTCGCGGGAAGACGAATTATCATACCCCGCCAGTAGTGTTTTTTCACAAACGGTGGGCTTAGCCGTGAAAAAAACTATTAACTGTTTGTCTGCAAGCAAAGTCCAAGCTTGTTCGGGCTGGAAGTCGCACAGGCGACTTCCAGTTTTACACTTGGACCCTCACCGCTTGGCTTTGCTTGCAGACATAATTTAAGGGGTTTCATGGATTATTGGTTTGGTAAGGGGAAAGACAATTTAAGGCTAAAGCATACAGACTAAAGAACAAAGGTTTTTCACAGGCTATTGGTTTAGTGAAGGGAAGGTTAATATGTTGAAAAAAAGTGGGTTTGCGCTTTTTTTGGTTTTATCGGGCTGTGGTTCGGCTAAGGGCTTAATTGGTGTATGGGAGCTGAATCGTCAAGAGTGCCTGTTTAAAGACGGGTCAGGCAAATTTAAAGATTCCTTTGAGGAAAGCGCCAAATACACTTTGGAGTTCAAAAACGAGGGGCAGGTGATTTTAAGCTACAAAAACAAAAAAGTGGATTTAAAATCCGAAAACAAAACCGTTAAATGTGATGTGTTATTCACGGGCGCTTACTCTTACAGCGGGTTTTCCGGCGCGTTGACATTTGATTTTACTGATGAAGAAACAGGAAAGCACCGGATCAGCAAGGGTGAGAGCTGTGAAACAAAATCTGAAATACATTTTAAGGAGCCTTCAGCCCCTCACGAGCATTATGAAGGGGATCCTTCCATTGGTCTGCAAAAAGTTACAAATTCGGAACTGCGCTTAAGTTTCCCCGGCGCCCCAAAATGCGTAAATAACAAACTTATCATCACCTTCAACAAAAAATAAGAATGCCCGTTGAAAAATCAAAACACTTTTTATTTCATTATTTGTTAAAAGAGCTGAAATTCTTTAACATTACAAACACGCATCTGCTGTTGGGGGTGTCGGGGGGCGCAGACTCCATGACCCTTTTAACTGTTTTATGGGAATTAAAAACAGTGTTGAATTTAAAAATTTCTGTGGTTTATGTGCACCACGGATCCAAAGATAAAAAACAAAAACAATTTCAAGATAAATCCGCGCGAATGGTGGAAAAAACTTATACTTCTTTTTTAGAAAGTGCAATCAAAACAAAAACAGCGCAAAAATATATTTCTCTTGATAATAAAGCGAATAAAAAACACAGAGGAGTAAAAGAAAGCTTTTTTATTTTTCATCCCGCTTCGCAAATGGAAAAGGATGCCACGCAGACGAAGGAGGCCGGTCAAGTGGAACGAAAAATCTGCGGAGGGCAGACAAACCGGGAGCAAAACGAGGCGGAAATGAGAAAATACCGCTATCAGGTGTTTTCAGACTGTATGAAAAAATCCGGCGCGGACTTTTTGGTATTGGCGCACACGGCGGATGATCTTTTGGAAACGCGCCTTATACGCCTTATTCGCGGAACAGGATCACAGGGCCTTACCGCCATGTCTTTTAAGAAAGAAAATCTGCTTCGCCCTTTTATTCAGATTACCCGCTCTCAGATTTTGGACTATGCGGAAAGCCAAAAAATAAAATGGTGTGAAGATCCCACCAATAAGTCTGTAAGCTACAGCTTTCGCAACTGGATTCGGCATAAATGGCTGGTTCTTTTGGAAAAAAAAAGACCGGGTTCGATAAAAGCCTTTGCCCGCTCTTTGGATCTGATGACTCATACCGCCCGGCCTATATCTGAGGGTGTACCACCCTCTGAGGGTGTACCGCCCTCTGAGGGTGTACCGCCCCTTGAGGGTGTAACCCACCCCAAGGGGTATGAACTTTGCATAACTGTCTTGGAAAAAAATGTTGGCGAAATAAAACCCAAAAAATCCTGTTCCGGTGAAAAACACAGAAACAAAAAAAGTTTACAGCAGGCTTTGGCTGTCAGAAGAGATATAATTCTTTCTTTTCCTCTTGAGGAAAGAAAAAAAATTTTGGCTTATTATTTAAAAGAGCGGGGATTTAAAAACTACCGCACTTCACACATATTAGAGCTGTTAAAGCAGTTAAACAGACCGCAAAAAAACTTTACTTTTTCTTTACTCAGCCGGGAATGGAAAATGACAGAAAGTCAGCTTACACTGACAAAAAACAAAACACCTTAAAAAAACCCCTATTACCTCAGTCGTCATTCCCGCGTATTGCTGGAATCCATGCCTGTTTTAGAGCATAATAAGTTATATTTGCTTTGTTGCAACAGGGTTTTTTCATTTAGTCGTCCGTGAAGAACCCTTGTTATTTGTCTGTATGCTTTAGCCTTAAGCGTTTGAAAAGTTAAATCGTATTCCGTCTCGAACAAGCTTAAGGCTAAAGCATACAGAACCACTCAACCCAGCCTTTTTCACGCCCGACTATTTGGAGAATTTTAATTTGTCTTTTAAAAGCAAAAAGTCGTTGTGCCGGCTCTGCCTTAAGGTTTTGTGTTTCATAAGGGACTTTCTTAATTTTATGGTGTCTTTGTTTGAGATTTGCGCTCTTTTTTTCCCGTCAATGGTAAGGAAGGCGCTTTGTTTGTTGATCTTAAAACGCATTTCACAGCTGTCCGGCACAATAACAGGGCGGTTTGTCAGGCTGTGAGAGCATATTGGTGTAATGGCAAATGAATTTACCTGTGGGTGCAAAATAGGACCGCCCGCGGCCAGATTATATGCGGTGGATCCGGTGGGAGAGGAGATAATAACCCCGTCTGCTTTAAGGGAGTAAATATCTTCGTTTTGGATGGCAATCGAAATATCTATCAAATGGCTGAACGCGCCTCTCTCAATAACTATGTCATTAAGCGCGAGGAATCGGCTTTCCCGCTCTTCTTCCTGATGAAGAGACAGATCAATTAAAGCTCTTTCCTCCAGAATCATTTTTCCCTCCAAGACATCACTTAAGCGCTTAATCAAAGATTCCTGCTTATGAACAGTCAGAAAGCCAAAGGATCCCATGTTGATACCCAAGAAGGGCACAGAATGACCGGCAACCGACTGAACCGCCTGTAGGTAAGTGCCGTCTCCGCCCAGAACGAGAATAAGATCCATATCAGCGGGTATGGGAGTTTGATTTTTTGACAAAGACGATTGCGACAGACTTTGCGTGGTTTTTTGCCTGCTTTTAAGCCATTGTTCAGACTTACGAACAAGGGACATAATATCCGATGAGTTGTTTCTGTACACGATCAGAACATTTTTGATGTTTTTTTTAAAAAAGCGGTTTTGTGTCACATTCTTCTCTCTTTGTATAAGGAGGTGGCAAATATAAGTAACAAAAGACGCGGATATTGTAAACAGATAAAAAATATGCTTTTAAAATTTTACACACGAGGTTGTTTATGGTGACCACGGCAGGATTTGAACCTGCGACCTGGAGTTTAGGAAACTCCCGCTCTATCCAGCTGAGCTACGTGGCCTTCATGATATATTCAGCCAGCTGTATAAATGCCCGGCCTTCTTCAGAATCAGGACAGCTTTCCATAAAGGGCACACCGCTTTCACAGCTAAGCCCTATGTCAGGGTTAAAAGGCACGCTGGTCAGCTTTTTTATTTTGTTTGCTTTCAGGTAAGCGTTTAGTTGTCCTTTGGGAAATAAATCTAAAGGCTCCTCTCCGGCTTTGACTTTAAAAGAAGACATATTTTCCACCACTCCCAAGCAGGGGACTTTTAAATGCGCCAGCATATTAAGCGCTTTTTTTGCGTCCACCAAAGCAATATTTTGCGGGGTGCAGACAACAATACCCCCGGATAAAGGAACTTTTTGAGCCAAAGTCAGAACAACATCCCCTGTGCCGGGCGGAAGATCCACCAACAAATAATCCAGCTTCCCCCAGTCCACTTCTTTTAAAAACTGATCCACAGCCTTAAACAACATGGGGCCGCGCCAAATCACGGGCAGGTCTTCTTCCACCAAAAAACCCATGCTCATTATTTTAATGCCGAAACGAAAGAGCGGAATAATTTTTTGGTTTTCTTCGTTGATTTCCGGTTTTTGATTTAAACAGCCTGTCATGCGGGGGAGGGAAGGGCCGTAAAGGTCTGCATCCAAAAGCCCTATTTTAAGATTGGAGGATTTTTTTTTCAAAGCCAGCGATAGATTCACAGACACTGTGCTTTTGCCCACGCCTCCCTTGCCGGAGCCAATGGCGATAATATTTTTTACCCCGGTAAGAGAAGTTTGGCGATCAAAAGGATTTTTGCTTTTTTCCATATTATTGGGATTGTTTCATATTTTTGTTACAGTGGTCAAAATTTCCAGTTAAGGCCCGCACCGTAGCTGAAATGATTATGGTAACTTGCTGTCAGCGAAAGGTTTTTGCTGAGCATGTAATTTAAGCCGACAGACCATTCCATTTCATAATGCCATGTTTTTTCCAAGGATGTGATAAGGCCAAAATCCACTGTCCATTCCCATTCAGCAAAAAGCTCTGTTCGTGGAAAAAGCAACAGTTCATATTCCAAAATCAGCGCGGGCCGGGCTTTGTGATCTATGCTGAAATCCAGTTCCACAAAATAAGGCAGTAAATACCTAAAACCCGCTTTTCCCACAGGTTCCAAGTCTTTTATGTCTTCTATGTGGCCTTCTTTTTTGTTTTCCGCTTCAAGGCCGATATAAAGCCTGAAAAAGTCACTTGTAAACCGCTCATAAGAAAGCTCCATCTGAGTGTTTTTATGAAGTTGATAATAATCATCCACCCAAGAAAAAGTCCCCTCTAAAGTGATTTTGTTTTTTGTGTTGGAGAGGGTGGCTGTTAAATCCGCCCGGTTGCTCATCAGGTTTATGTCACCCCATTTGTACCAATGATTATCTCCGTTTAAAACAGCGGACGCAGGGTAAGCTTTAAGCCTGCTGTCTCTTTTTGTTTCGTGGCTGAACACCCGCGACATACCGGATTTCATGTGATACAGGATATGGCAATGGAAAAACCAGTCCCCTTTTTCATCCGGGGCAAACTCAATGCGGACAGTTTGATGAGGGGGCACATCCACTGTGTGTTTAAGAGGGGAGTACTCCCCCTGTTTGTTTAAAACCCTGAAGAAGTGCCCATGAAGGTGCATCGGATGGTGCATCATGGTTGTGTTGTGCAAGTGAAGGCGCAGGGTTTCACCTTTTTTTATTTTAATATTGTCCGCTTGGGAAAGAACCCGGCCGTTAAAGCTCCATACATATCTCCACATGTTTCCTGTTAAATCAAAGTGAATGTTTCTTAAGGTGTTTGTTTTTGGAAAAGAGGTTTTTCGTAAAGCTTTTAAGTTATCGTAGATTGTGCCGGCAGGCGCGGGTTTGTGCTGTTTGTGTTTTTGGTGCGCGCTGTGTTTTTGGTGCGAGTTTTGTTTTTGGTGCGCGCTGTGTTTTTGGTGCGCGCTGTGTTTTTGGTGCGAGTTTTGTTTTTGGTGCGCGCTGTGTTTTTGGTGTGTGCTGTGTTTTTGATGCGCGCTGTGTGTTCCGTGTGTTCCGTGTGTTCCGTGTGTTCCGTTGCTGTGCATATCCGCCATTTCCTTTATCTGCTGTGCCGGGTCCGGTTTGGGAACAAGAGGGGCTTTTAAAAGCTCCCCTTTTCCTATAACGGCTAAGGCTGTGCCGGATCCGTCTTGCGCCATAGCTCTTACCTGTAAAGACTTCCCTTTAGGAAGGGTGATAATGAAGTCGTAAGTTTCCGCTACGGCAAGCAATATTTTGTTTGTGCGAAAGGGTTTGACATTAATGCCGTCTGCGGAAATAAGCAAAGGGTCTTTATCTCCGCCAAAGCTGAGCCAAAAATAAGTGGAGGCGGAAGCGTTTATAAGCCTAAGCCGTATGGGTTTTTCTGCTTTAAAATCAGGATAGTTTTGCTCTTTTTTTCCGTTTATTAAAAAAGCGTCATAATAAACATCTGATATATCCATGCCGGGCATTTTTTGACTCCACATTGTTAATTGAGCGCCCAAGATATTTTGCGCAATCACCTCACTTAAGCTTAAAGCTGAGCCTTTTTTTATGGCGTACCATTCACTGCCTCTTTTTAAGGTTCTAAGCACCTCATCAGGGTCTTCGTTCGTCCAGTCAGAAAGCACCAAAACAAGCTCTTGTTTATAACTGTGCCTTTTCTTTTTTGGCTCAACAACGATAGCTCCATACACCCCTTTTTGCTCTTGTAAGCCGGTGTGGGAGTGGTACCAGTAAGTGCCTGACTGTTTTAAGGTAAATTCAAACTTATGGGTTTTGCCCGGCAAAATGGGGGGTGTGGTAAGATACGGCACCCCGTCTTGAAAGTTGGGCAGTAAAATGCCGTGCCAATGAATGGATGTCTCCACATTCATTTTATTGGTGACATACACTACAGCTTTTTTGCCTTCTTTGAAAAACAGTGTTGGCGCAGGCAAAGAGCCGTTTACCAGCATGGCTTTTCGGTTTTTCCCCGTGAAGTTTACTGTTTGATAATTTACGGTTAAGCGGTAAATCACTCCGTCTTTTGTGTGTTCCAGCACGGGCTTTGCGTGTTTCGCCACAGGCTTTGCATATTCCAGCACGGGCTTTGCGTCCGAAAGATCAGCGCCCGGTTTATTTTTTGAGATCACAGCCTCAGCGCCGATCGCAGACAAAATAAAAAATAAAAAAAATATTATTTTCATTGTATTTTTTCCTTTTCACGGCGACTGTTTAGCAACTCGTGAAAAAATCTTCATTAAACAGTTGTTTCACCCTCCGGGAACCTTTTGTCTTATCAGCCTTTCCAATTCATTTTGACAGTGCGAAAGATCGTACTTGGGCAGGCAATTCAGGCAATTCAGGCAAACAAAGGTATAAGCCTTCTGATACCACATCCCTTTACGGCAAGTCCACAGGTTTTTTCCAACAGTAATTCCTTTTGTGTGCCTTTCTTGTGTGTATTTGTACTTGGCTGTGAATGATTCGCTGTCTTTTAGAGGCTCCAGCACAAAAAAGCAATCTGCTTGTGTGCCTTTCTTGTGTGTTCAAAAGCTTAAACATGCGTTTTGCCGTATTTTGCGGGTTTTTAGCGAAGATGGGAAAAATAAAACTTCTGTGATTTCAAGGACTTATAATAAAGAGTGGTAGACTTAGGCTGTGTCTACCACTTTTATTCAAGTTTATTTTAAGCTTATCAGGAGGATCAAGCTTTTTCTTCATTTTTATTGTTATTTAAAAAATCTTTAATGATTTTCAATACTTAAGTTTGAGACCATAGTCTTGTTGCAGTCTTGCCGGCAATCTTTTTGTCTCAAAATTAAACAGTTTTTGTTTTTATTTTTTCTAAAAATTTGTTTTTTTCTTAAAACCTGCTTTTCTCCTTAAGAAGAGGGCCAAAAACCGCCTCAAAGAAAGTGGTAGACACAGCCTAAGTCTACCACTTTCCGGGCTTTTCCGGTTTTGGCACAAAAAACAGACTTTTTCGAAAAAGAGGATTGTTAACCATGAATAAAAACTTTTTAGCGGTTATTCCGTTTTTGTTTATGTCTTATGGGTATTCTCAATCTATTGTTGATTGCGATACTGCGGGTTATTATTGTAACGCTAATAAGCCCGCCTGCTTTAATTCTCCAAAAAAAATACATTGTTCATATAAGGGGAAAGAGATAAAAGGTTATGTTCCAGGAAGTACACGTGTGAGATATCTAAAATTTATAATTACTACACCTGACGGGCAGACTAAAGAAGTAAAAGAAGACCTGACATTTACAACAATGGCAGGTTTGGAAGGTTTTCAGCCGTCCGATGCTTACGGTTATTTACATGAGAACGGACATATTACCCAACCAGGATCCAGAATAGAACTGGCGGAGAAGGGAGTTGGTCTTGATATAGGGACAACTAGATTTTCAGAGAATGCAGATGATCTATTTCAGCATTTTGCCGGATCAAGCCCGAAACTTTCCTCACCCCCCCAGTCTTTAGCTGGATATTTGGATGGGAATCCGCCAGATAGTGCAAGCAATGTACGCTGTAACTATTTAACAGCCCCAAGTATTATTAAAGTGGTGTGTGACAAGAACTGTCCACAAGCATATTGCGGAACAAAGGCAGTGTGCGTGGGAATAGCGAAATGTCTTATAAACGGGCGCGAGTTTAAAATCCATAATGTACATTGCTCAGCAAGAAATCCTGCCCGTGACGAATGCCCGTCAGCTGTTGACTGTATTTCCGACAAAAGTATAAAAGCGAAAAAGCTTGATTCTAAAAGAGTTCATGCTTTGGATCACTATGATGACGGGAAGACTTATCGAGAAGAGGGCGGTGCCGGTGGCGCAGGGGCTGTACAATAAATAAATAAGGTGGTGTTATGAAGAATAAAAATCAGAAAGCCATAACTTTTTTATTGGTGGCATTATTTTCCTTTTCTGTTTGGGGGGCTGTAGAAAATGTATTTATAGAAGGCATGATTATCAGCTATGATAAAAAAACAGTTACTCTTCTTCAGCGAGGTCGAAAAATCAAAGTCCCCAGACAATCTATCTCCAGAAATATTAAATTAAAAACCGGTAAAATAGTGCAAGCAAAAGTAGACAGTGAACAACTAATGAACGACATTATTAAATTAAAAAAGGAACAGAAAAAAAACCAAGAGGATAAAAAAACAAAGAAAGCAAAAAAGAGAAAATAATCCCCGGCTATGCTCAAAAAGCTTGAACAGCTTGCTTTTAAATAAACCGGCCTTTTCCGGCGGTAGAGGTCCCCGGTGGGTGATCTGTTATTTTTATTCTGAGCTACGATTTTTAAGCTTTTGTATTTCAGCAACAGAAAGCCCTGTCATTTCTGAAATAAAGCTTAAATCAGCTGATTTCTTCAGCATATTTAAAGCCACGGCCTGCATGCCTTTTTCCAAGCCTTCTTGACGGCCTTCTTGACGGCCTTCTTTTTTGCCTGCCAGTCGGCCTTTTCTCAGACCCACTGACATACCTTCTTCACGGGCTTCATCCAACGATGATTGAAGTAATGGTGTCATAATACGCTCCCCCTTTCCAACAGTTTTACTTTCTATTTCCTGTATTATATTCCATGTAAAATTTGGATCATATCTCCTCACATAATCCACCGCAAGCATAATCAAAGCCTCCCGCTCTTTTTGGCTGAGGCCCCGGCTTATTGTAAAAAGCTCTTTTAACTTTTTTTCGTTTAAGTTCCATATATTTTTTAAAATATACAAAATAGGGCGCGTTGTCAAGCCCTTGGCCTGACAATCTATGTCCAAAGCCTGAATATTCAAGACCCTTGGGCGAAAATTCAGCACATTTTCTTTAAAATGCTTCTTGAGTATACCTTGAAAATTGTCTAAAAAGCCGTGAAAATCAACCGGCCCCTTCCATGTTTTGTGTGGACTTTGGTTGATAAAGACCGGGAGCACAGGGTCCCGGACATCTCGATAAATACCTGTCTGATAGATTAAAAACTTTCTTAACAGCTCCGGGTCTTGTTGGCTTTTGTGCTCCATTAAGAACAAGACCTTGGCGGGCTTTAGAGAGCCTTTAAGAAGGGCTGAGACTAAAAGGTCCATCCGTTTTTCGCTTGCTGACTTGTCAATAAAAGTTGTGGCTTCTGTTTTAAGGGTGTTCCAGTCAAAAAGGGCCATTTCTTTTTTAGAGAGCACAAGTTTTAAGATGTCCACGCAGTGCTGGGGCTTAGAATAAACTTCTTTGAACAAATGATCGTGCAGGAATGTTTTACCTTTTTTCATAAGTTCTTTCTCCTTTGTTTTGCTTGCTGGAAAAGGGCCTTAAACTTTCTCATGCAAAAACCGTGCCAAAATTGCGGGATTCTGATTTTTTTATGGCTTTTTACGCATAGAATAAAAAGAAAAAACTGCTGTATTTTTAATAACTTAAGCTTGTCGGCCGGGGCTTTAAAATATTTTTTTATTTTTTTTAATTCAGCATGTTAAACAGGAGGCGTGGCGTCAGATTAAAGGTCATAGAATCAGGAGGCCTGGTATCAGATTAAAGACCCGTGGTTCAGATGGTTTAAGTGGCTTAGGAGGTTTTGAGTCAGGAGGGTTTAGCCCTCTGAAGGGGGCGGGTATGTAAGAGGCGACCCGGCGGAGCCGGCGGAATAGACGGAGTATATAGAAGATTGTGACCTGTAAAACCTCTATTTTATTATATATTTTTTCATGCTCTGCTGATTGGTGGTTTGTGAAAAAGCTGGACTTTTTCACAAACAATTATATATTGCAGTTTACCATAGTTAAATATCAAAGCTGTAAAAAAAGAGAATAAACCGATGAGTGACAAAAACAAAACACTTTATCTGATTGATGTAAGCTCTTTGTTTTTCAGAGCTTATTACGCGATTTCCTCTCATTTGAGCAGTCCCAAGGGTCTTCCTACAAACGCCCTTTACGGTCTGCTTTCCATGACAGTTAAGTTTATTCGGGAAAACAAAGCGGAACATATTGTGTATTGTTTTGATCATGAAAAAGCTTCTTTTAGATCAAAGATATACCCTGAGTACAAAGCCCACCGGGGGGAGACACCGGAAGATCTAAAAGTGCAGATACCTTATATAAAAAAACTGGTTTCCGCTTTGAACATTCCATCTTTAGAGCGGGAAGGTTATGAAGCCGATGATCTGATAGGCTCTTTAGCTGTTTTAAGCAAAAAACGAGGTTTTGCAAAAGTGGTGATTGTGAGCGGAGATAAAGATTTTGCCCAGTTGGTTTCCCCTTCAGTCTTGCTTTATGATCCCATGAAGGAGCGCTCTTATGATGAGCAAGGGGTGCAAAAAAAGTGGGGGGTATTGCCTAAACAAATGAAAGATTATTTGGCCCTTGTGGGGGACAGCAGTGACAACATACCGGGTGTGTTTGGGATAGGACCCAAAGGGGCGCGAAAGCTTTTACAAGAGTATGGTGACTTGGAGGAAATATATAAAAACATAGATCATATTCCGTTAAGAACCGCCGAAAAACTGCAAAAATCAAAAAAACAGGCTTTTTTATCCAAAAAGCTGGTTTGTATCGTAACAGATCTGAAGGTCAGCCTTCTTTCTTTTAAAAGAAAAGAATTTGAAAAAGAAAGCCTGCGGGTTTTGTTAAAGGAACTGGGTTTTAAAAGTTTTGAAAAAAAACTTTGTGGGACAGACAGCTTGGCGGGGGAGAAAGCAAACTTAACCCTGAAGCAGGGGGCGAAAGAGAACGGAGCCGGACAAAAAATAAAACGACTTTCCTCCAATTTAAGACTGCTGTCCTTCAGCTTCGATGAGCTAAAGAGCCTTATTCAGCCATACAGCAAGGTATGGTGTTTCTTAAAAGGAGAAAAATATTTTTTGTCCTGCAAAAATAAAGTGATTGATCTGGAAAATCACAATTTAGAAAAACTGGGCCGGCTTTTTTCAGAAAGAAAGATCCTTTGGTGTGGCTATGACTTAAAAAAAATATGGAAAGATTTTGCCTGCACCCACCCCCGGCCTTTTTACTGCGCAATGATTTCCGCTTATTTGGTGGAGTCCGGCCCCCCCGGGGGTTTTGAGAGGCTTTGCCTGAAATACCTTGAAGAGGAAATAACAGATTCCCTTCAGCCGGGGGAGATTTATCAACTGCACAAAAGATTAAAAAAAGAGCTGGAAAAACATTTGCACCGGCTGAATATGAGCACTCTCTATGAGCAGGTGGAGCTTCCTTTAATTTCTGTTTTATACGAGATGGAGGAAAAAGGAATTTTAGTGGACCCCGCTCAGCTGAAAAAACAGGCGGAGGAGGTAAATCTTCGGATTCAGGAAACAGAAAAGGCTGTTTTCAAATACACTCCCCGGGAGTTTAATATTTCCAGTCCCAAACAGCTGGCAGGTTTGTTGTTTACAGAGCTGAAATTAAAACCGGTAAGAAAAACAAAAACCGGTTATTCCACCGATATGGATGTTTTAAGTAAATTAAAAAACCAACACCCGGTGATCCCTTTAATTTTACAGCACAGGGAGCTTTTTAAACTCAAAACCACCTATATAGAGGCTTTGCCTCCTTTAATCAAAAAGAAGACCGGTCGGGTGCATACCCACTTTCGTCAGGCTTTAACAAGCACGGGCCGGCTTTCCAGTGTTAACCCCAATTTGCAAAATATCCCCATTAAAACAGACCGGGGAAGAAAAATCAGAAAAGCTTTTATTGCCCCTAAGGGAAAAAAAATTATTTCCGCCGATTATTCTCAAATTGAACTAAGGATTTTGGCTCATATTACAGAGGATCCGGCCCTTTGCAGGGCTTTTAATGAGGACAAAGACATTCATACTGCCACAGCAAGTGAAATTTACTCTGTTCCTACCCATAAGGTAACAGCCCGGCTCAGGCGCTCAGCCAAAGCCGTAAATTTTGGTTTGATATACGGGCAGGGGTCTTACACTTTGTCTGAATCTTTGGGTCTTTCTGTATCTGAAGCGGATGAGATTATTAAAAACTATTTTGCGCGTTTTAAAAAAGTGAAAGAATATATGGATTCCATAGTGCGTACGGCCCGTAAGCAAGGTTATGTGGAAACTCTTTTTGGCAGAAAAAGATTTATCCGCGAAATTTCAGCTGATCGTTTTCAGAGCAGAAAGTGGAGTGAAAGAGCGGCCATTAACGCCCCTATACAAGGGACAGCCGGCGATTTGATGAAAAAAGTTATGATTGATCTCAGAAACAGCCTGTACTCCCCCATTTTGCTTCAAATTCACGATGAACTTTTGTTTGAATGTGATGAAACCCATCAGGGAGAGGAAATGCAAAAAATTAAAAAAATTATGGAGTCTGTAGTGCAGTGGAAAGTGCCTTTAAAAGTGCATATTTATGTTAGCCGGTCTTGGTACAGGGCTGAAAAATCATCAGGGGTAATACACACAGCGAAACCCGGTGTTCCACCTGCCTCTTGAGTTTGTGGTGTCTACTGTTGTGTCTGTGGAGAATATCCCCGCGGTTCTCAGGTTGGAGCCTACCGCTCCCCCTCCTCTTATAAGGCCCTCAAACCTTCTTGTATTTACGAAGCCCAGTCCGGCAAAGCCGGTATGTCTTTCCCGGGGGTCTAAGATGCTGTAATCTCTGTCCGGCCCGAAAAGATTTTTCAGACTGCTGTCGTTCATTTTGTATACATAATCGCTGTAAGAGGTGGGCGCCGGACTGATGTCATGTTGAACCAGCTCACTCAAACTGCCGGAGAAATCCCATATATATTCATTATTGGGCAGTTTATGGGTCCGTTTATGGAATGACCACCGGTCGCTGATATTGTCGTCATCACTATTTGTTTGTTTGGTGGTTGCGCCGATATTGAGTCTGTTGCCGTTTTGAACTTTTGTTTCTCCTTTGGACCAATTAACAGCCGTCATCTCGATATGCCGGCTGATGGTTTGCCATTCATCGTTATTGATGAGGTCATAGGCCACGCCGTTTTCTTTACAGGACTTAATGGCGTCTGTCGCGCTTAGCTGTGTTATGAGGTGGCCGCCCGCCAAGGCTTCCGCTTTAATAAGAGGTCTGTTAAAAGGGGAGGCGCTGATTTTAGAAGAGCTTTTGGCTTCATACTTCATTACGCAAAAAGCGGAAGAGGTGTAAGGATTTAGCTCAGGCACACCTATATAGCCTTGAGGGCAGACAAAATAATTTGTCGTGTTTTTGCACAAAAAACCGCTTTCCCCCGGCTGAGAGATAGCCAGCTGTACACTTTCCCTTTTGTTTGCGATACCGGTCACATCCACTGAGATTTTCCATTTCCCTTTGTTGCAAAGAGGGGGGCGTTCTAAAGGATGGCCTTCGATATGAATTTTTACTTCTGAATTTTCGTTTTTACAGGTGCCGGACATTTTATAATCTCCGGCGTTGTTGGTGTCTATGGTTGAAGGCTCATTAAAGTCGGCGGTTTTGTTTTCAATATTGGATTTACAGGCCGTTGGATCAATAGGCTTGTAATTTCTGCGGACAGCTTGCTCTGCGCAGGATAAGAAAAAAAAGCCACATAAAAAACAAGTGATTAATAAATTCCATTTCATGGGAAGCGCCCTCCTGCCTTCACTTTGAAGCTCCGGCCGCAAAGGCCGGTATTTTTTTATCACACCGGAAAAATTGTTGAAAAACAACCGGTTAAGCTTAAGAGTAGCATAAACTTCCTTGCCGATTCAAAGTTATTAAGAAGTCAGTATGCAATACCTTACTTTTGTTTATGGACTAATGTCTGGTTATTGGCCTCATGAAGTGGATTTTTATACGCACCGGCAGGGTGTATGGCCTTTTCGGAGTTTAAGGGCGGGGGCGCGCGCAGGCTTTCAGGAATTTGCTTGGAGGCTTTGGCTCCTAATTCTTTTATTTTCTCCAATTTTGATATGATATTTCCTTTCCCTGTTTTTAATTTTTGAAAAGCGGTGATATAGCTTTCTTCCGCCTTTTTAAGGCTTGCTCCTATGTCGCAAATGTCTTCCGCAAACAGGACAAATTTATCGTAAAGCCTTCCGCCGGCTTCGGCTATTTCCAAGGCGTTTTTGCTTTGTTTTTCCCTCTTCCATATAGATTCCACTGTTTTTAAGGTGGCCAGTAAGGTGGTGGGGCTGACCACCACAATGGAGAGATCCCATGAGAACGGGAAAATTTGAGGGTCAGACTGCAAAGCCAGAGAAAAAGCCCCTTCCACAGGAAAAAACATCAACACAAAATCCGGGGTGTTTAAAGAGGAGGCGCGGGAATATTGCTTTTCATGCAGTTGTTTTATATGAGAGCGCAAAGAGGAGGTAAAAAGACTTAGGTGGTTTTGTTTTTCCTCTTCCGTTTTACCGGCGATAAACCGCTCATAATGCGTGAGGGACACTTTGGAGTCAATAATGATATGTTTTCCTTCCGGGAGTTTGATAATAACATCCGGCTTTTGCCGCCGGCCTTCTTTGTCCTTAAGATCAAAGCCCTTTCCCTGTGTGGTGTAGTGTTCATTTTCCTTTAACCCGGAAGCGGACAGCAGGGCGCTTAAAATCATCTCTCCCCACCGGCCCTGCGCTTTAACATCCCCTTTCAGGGCCTGTGACAGGCGTGTGGTTTCCTCTTTCAGGCGGTCATGCACTTCGCACAGCTCTTTAATTTTGTCTTTCAGGGAAAATCGCTCCCGCTCCTCTTGACTATAGGTTTCCTCCACTTTTTTTTGAAAGCCGGTGATTTTTTCTTTTAAAGGGCTGAGCAGGCCGGACAAATTTTGTTCCGCCTGAATCTGAAACTGTTTGGATTTGCTGTCTAAAACCTCCTGACTTAAGGTTTTAAAATGATGGGTGAATTGCTCTTTCCATGTTTGCCTGATTTTGCTTTCCGCCTGTAACTCAGAGAGCTGTTTTTCAGAATGGATATATTTGGCTTGCAGAACTTGGGCCTCTTGTTCCCATTTGTCTTTTTCCTCTTTTTCTTTTTTGAGCAGGGTTTGTGTTTTTACCGAAGATTGTTGATTCTTGCTAAAGGTCAGAAACCAACCGATAAAACCGCCGATGATTAGTCCTGCAAAAAGCGCGATTCCCACAGTTAACATATTCACGAACCCTGGCATTTTTTCGGTTTATCAGCCTGAGAGCTGTGCCCGACATAATCACAGGATTCTGTTTTGCAAACCATCAGTTTTTTGGGGTTGTCGTCTATACAGACAAATTGGGTGGTTGTTTTTTCTTTACATAGCGTGTTGTTTGTCCTGATTGTATCAAAGTCATATCCGGCGGTAGCGGGCACCCGGCAATAAGTATGGCATTCATTGGTCCATGCGGAGCAATCACCTGAAATAACCTGCCCGTCAACAATGATATCTTTATACGGCTGTACCTTGCACCTGAGAAAAGAAGGAAAAATAATTACAAACAAAAAGACAGATAAAAAGAATTTTCCGGTCATTTGGCGTAAAAATATAAGCCCATCGCCGGTTTGTCAAGACTTCCCGACTGATTATTGTTCAAAAGTCTTTATTTTAGACAGATTTTTGTCTCAAAATGAGAATTTTGCCGAAAGAAACAGAAAAACAGGTAAAATTTTTAAAAATTTCAGCGTTTTTCTGTTATTTTTAAATTATGAAGCTCAAAACACCTTTTATTATAAAGCGGATCTTAAACCATCGGGTTTCGCAGGCGCTTTTTCACCTCTTTCCTTCAGAGAGAAAACGCGGGAGCGCGGCCATTATTTTGTCTCTCATGGTTTCAGGGGCTGTATTATCCACCATTTTCCACAGCCAGAAAAATATAGATTGGTTTTTATCCACCACAACTTCCAGCCTGCAGGATTGGCTGAAGGCCCTTACCGCCAAATACGGCTTTACTCTCGGCGGCTACTTGGTCGCCAATAATCTTATTTTGTGTAAAGAGGGGGGATGGGGCGATAACGGCGCGCTTTGCAAATGGAACCCGGAAAGTTCCCTTGTGGAAAGCGTGTTTAACTTAAATTCGCCTGTTCAGCAGACGGTGGATGGAAAAAAAGTTTTAAGTTTTAAGGGGCATATTCAAGAGCCTACCTTAAACCAAGGGAGAAGAATTGATTATTCCATAAGCTTTGACTTGGTAAACTGGAAAGATTCTAAAATTAAAAACATTATGGGGGAAATACCTACAGCGATATGCCGAAACCCCAACACGCTGGAAATTATATCAGGCTACTGCGCCCGGGGGCAGGATAAGTGTAAAACCAACCAAGGCGGCTCTGATATAGCCAATTCCGTATGCGAATATATTTCAGAAGTGGATCAGGATTACTATATTGTTTTGATGTCCGTTCAGCCTTCCGCCTCTTCACCTTCGGAAGAACCTGCTGTGTATCAGGCCGGCATCCGGCGGCCTTTGGTTCATCTTAACTTATCTTTGGATGACAGTCCCAAGTGTGGTTTGTCTTGCTCTGCCGGGAGCACGGCCCAAACTTACCCGGAATGCCGGGGGGATTTTGAGCCTGTCTCCGGGGAGGATCAATCCCCTTTAAGGTTTACAGTGACAAATAAAGGTCCGGGAACTTTGTATGATTTAGCTTTGTTAAGGCAGGAAGAATCTTTGATAGATAAAGACGCAAACGGTAAAAATCTGGTGTTTTACAGACCAACCGGCAATTTGTTTGAAAAAGAGGGTTTAAAGTATCTTCTTCCGGGGCAGTCTTTTGATACAGAAGAGATGGTGGCCTGTTATAATGAAGTCAAATACAGGATTATCACCGATACCAAGGTCACCCGTTCCGTTCAATATCAAAGGGTGGGCAGAAATCCCGTTGTTAACGCAGGCAGACGAATTTTGGACACCGGCACAACAACATCAACAGAAGGTGTAAATGTCGCCTTCAGCAGGAATGTGCATGCTCATCCGATGGTGAGGATTTCTTATACAATGGATTCTTTGGCTTATCCAACGGGACTTTGTGTGGAAAGATCTGTCGGGGAGGATGGATCAAGAAAACTCATTCCCGGTAATTGCGGGCGCCAATATGCAGTAAATCAATCCTGCGGAGCAAGAGAAGAGGGGGTTTGTTTGTTCTCTCATATAGAGCCAAGAAGGACATTTTATCCCGCAGAAATAGAAGATGACAGCCAAGAAAGAAAAAAAGAAATTGAGACTTTAACTTATCGTTATACAGGAAATGTGCATATTACCACCGTGGTCAGGTACTATGCCCCGCACTAAAAAGGCTTAAGAGTGATAAACGGATGCAAATATTTTATAGAAAAGAGATAAAAAAAAACCTTCTTTCAAACAGAGGTTTTACCATTGTCGGCGGTTTGGTGGCCTTAGGGCTTTTGAGTATCAGCGGGGCCGGGCTGATACACTATACAAACAATATCCGGCGGACCAGCCGAAGCACTGTGGAAAAATTGGAGTACAAACCCTACCTTAAAGCCACTATTATCAATAATTTAAAATCCATTTTGATTGAAAAAAATATTGATGAGGATGGTAATCCGGCCACAGGTGATAATGTAAACCGTTACGGAATATGCTCTTTGGTGGAAAAACCGCTTAAGTCTTATGGAATAGACAAGGTCAAGCTTAATTTGTTCAATATGCCGGCGGACAACACAAATTTTGGCGAAAACAGATGGGCTAAGTTTTTTTCCAGAGCGGAGTGGGAATTTTTACCTGCCCGGGAATGCGCCGGAATGGATCCTGTTTTTGCTGTAAACGGCCTTGGCAAATGCCTAAGGTACAAAGGGACGGAGCTAAGAACAGAGGACAGCGCTTACGCCATAGCGCAGATTATTCCCAAGTCTTTTCCCGCCTTTAACTCTATTGATATGAACGACCGTCAGCAGTCTGTGGTGGACGCCAAGCAAGTGGTGTTTTATCTAAGAACGCTGATTATGGATCATGCCGGCGCGCAGGAAGGCTCTTCCACCTATACGGCAAGCGCCCTTTCAGATATTATATGGGCCAATGAAGTGGGGGAGTGTTACATTCGGGCCGTAGATGGCAACAAAACAGTGGTTAAATTTTCGGGAACAGGACCGGGCACCACCTTTAAAAAAAATGTTTTTAACAGTCCCTTGTTTGAGGGCGACAGCAAGTGTAACATTTTGGAGTTGCGTGATTTGAATCAAGATACAGTACAGGCGGGAACAACAGAAGATCTTCGTTTGCGCACTTTAGCCGCATTAAATGTAAAAGTGAGCTGTACGAAAAACAAATTCAAATGTAAAAGCCGGATTTATCAGGACAGCACGGGCTATGATGACCTGCAATTTAGTTTTAATATTCATAATCGTCTGCCCGGCCCCATACCTGTAAAAGCTGTTAACTTTACTTTAAAAAAAGGCAAAACAGAGTGGGACGGCAAAGAAGATCAAAAATTAGATTCTGCAAATGTTTCTTTGGCTTATAGTGGCGGAGGGGATACAGAGGAAATTAAAGGAAACCAAAACATAGCGGGTTTTAATGTGCGCAAAGGGGGTGGCGGTTTTCATCTTACTGCAAAAAACACAAGTCAAGTTTGCCATAATATTTGCAGGACCTATAAACCGAACAAGGTGGGTACTTATATATACCCTGTGATAAACATCCATGAAAACAAAAATCAAAACGCCTGTGTTTTTAAAAAAGATTACAGCAATGATGTGGGTAATAGAGTGCATTGTACTGTATGTCATACAAAGTCCTGTCACCGGTATGGACTTAACACCTTTGGCCCTCTTAAAACGGAGACGCAGGTGCTTATCACCTCCAGTCAGCAAAAATCACAGCAAGTGGTGCTTGGTTTAAGTGATGAGCCATTGGATGGGCAGGTTCCTGAATGCCTTGCCCGGCACTCTTACAATGCATCAAGGGGCTTTTCGGCAAAGGCGCGCGCCACAGAAGATCCTAAGCGGTTTTTCTCTCTCGGGGAGCTTAGCGCAAAAGGTATCGCCATGAAGATCAATAACTTAAAATCTTTTAAGGATTTTAGGTTTCCCGAGTATACAGCCCGTACTCAAAGTGAAATGCTCCCCGTGCTTTGCTTTGCGAACGGGCATTACTACCCGGCGATGGAGCTTGACAACAATAATATTAAAGCCCCCCTCAGACCGGTAAGGGCTGTGTTTCAAGACGCGCAAAAAGCCTGCTTTAATATGGGTCGCGAACTGGGTCGTTATTATGATCTGGCTTTGTTGCTTTTTAACAACTATAGAACAATAAAGACCAATCCCATACTTGTTCCTCCGTCCAGCGGAGCCGGCTCGGCGGCAATCATTTTGCCTAAAATGCACGGAAGCTCTCTGCCGGACGCAGATTTGCTGGACAATGAACCAAACGATCAACAAATGTTTGATTTTGTCAATAATGCTGTAAGAGCTTTGTTTTTAGCTCCTCCAACAGGTTTTCGGCTTTCTTCAGTTTTGCAAAAAAAAATACAGCAAGTTATCAATGCTGTTATCAGAGATTATTCTCATGCTTGGGTGGCGATGGAACTGGATGCAGGGGGATTTGCCGTTACATCCCCCCCTTGGGCTTTAATGGCTAAAGATGCTCCTTTTTCTCTTTATTTTAATAAGCGTGAGCCACATCGGTTGGTTCTTTTAAGAGATATAAGCTTTAGGGGAGAGGGAGGCGCTAAAAGAATTGGCGGTCGTATCGAAAATCCTGCACTGTTGTCGTTACAGGAACGCATTTCGAAACCCGGTTCCCCCTTTCTAACTTTAACACACACTATCCGGTGGAAGGGGCTTCTTCCTGTAAACAAAGATACAGATTTGCGTTTTGTGTGTCAAAAATCAAACGGGCATTTTGCTGTTACCAACGACACGGGAAAAGCTAACGAAGGGCCTAAAAAATGCCGAAACGAAGGCTGGAAATTTGTTCCCCCGGAATCAAGCTTGGATTATGTCAAATTAATGTTGGACTTAAATCCCAATGACGAAGACTATCCTTATCCGGATCCGAAGTTGGTAAGAACAGATATGAGCCAAGATGCTTTTCTTTACGAAAAGCCTGTAAACTTTGTGCGCTCTTCTGCAGATGGTGCGCAAAGCCCGCTTGCTCCAGCCACAATTCCGCAGGCCTGGCTGGCTTTGCGGGCTGTATCCGCCCCTCCTGCAACGGAAGAATCCGAATCTGTAACGGAAGAATCCGCGCCTGCAACAAAAGACTCCGAGCGCTCCCCTCTGGCCCGGGATTTAAGGCTAAGCAAAAATTGGCCTGAAGATTCTTTGTTTTTGAAAGCAAACAGAAAATCCGCGATAGAGCCTGTTTTATCCCCTAAGGCTTATATAAATGCACAAGGGGAGGTGGGCGACGAGAAGCTTCCCGCTTTGAGTCAAGCATGCAGTGTCAGCCTTTCTGCAGAGAAGTATCGAAAATTGTGTGTTAAAAATCACCTGCCGTACAGCTTGGTTTCCTTGGACGGTTCCTGTCCGGCAAATACCGAGGAAGTGGATTTGCAAAACAAGCGGGGCGCTTTTGAACCGCTTAGTATTAAATATATGGCGGAGTGGATAAAGAAGGGGATTGACAGCAGTGATAAAAAAATCGTTTTAAGTAATGTGGAAGGCTTTAGAAATCATATTACTTCTTTTAATCAAGCAAAAAAAAGCTGTACCTCATCAGGATAAAACTTTGCTTTTGAGACATAATTTAAAGAGGTTTTTCACACTCTACTAATTTGGTATTGTTTCAGCCTTGTCATTGGGAGGAGGGGGTTCTTCCGGTTTTGTGTTATTGGTGTTGGGTTCTTGCGGTTTTGCTTTATCAGGGGTGGGTTCTTGCGGTTTTGCTTTATCGGTGTTGGGTTCTTCTGATTTTTCTTTATCGGTGGTGGTTTCTTCCGGTTTTGTTTTATCAGGTTCCTCTTGAGTGTATTCGTCCATTATGCTGGTGTCTTTTTGTGCGCTGAGAGCCGCAAGATAAATAGATGTGAAGGCAAACACAAGAGCCATAAATTTTGTGATATTCACTAAAAATTGATTTCCGCCGGTACTGCCGAACAAGCTTTTGGATCCGCCCCCGCCGAGTATTCCGAAAGCTCCCCCACCGCCCTTAGGGTCCTGCAGGAGGATAAACAGCACCATAATAACAGAAGCAATAATATGCACTATAGCCAAAAAAGTGAACATAGCTGTACTTATAGGACGCTTTATATGTACAAGTCAATAGGATAATCAGTTGTTCGGGAAAAAATCTGTTCGCCTTGCTTTTTTTTATACATTGCATTATATTTAATAGAGCATGAAAAACCCTTGTTATTTATGCTGAATATTTTTATTGAGTTTTGCAGGTGGGGCTTATGAGTGAAATACAAAAAAGGGCGGATCTTATCATCAAGGACTTTGCGGGTGTTTCCTCTTGGGAGGAAAGATATAAAAAGATTATTCACACAGGAAGGTCTCTTGCGCCTCTTGATGAGAAGTATAAAAAACCGGACCTGCTGGTAAAAGGCTGTCAGTCGCAGGTGTGGCTTTACGCCTTTAAAAATGATGCGGGCCGGGTGGTTTTTCAGGCAGACAGCGATGCTCTGATCACCAAAGGTTTGGTCGCTTTGTTATTGCGGTATTATTCTGATCTTGCGCCGGAGGATATTCTTACCCATTCCACACCTCTTTTTTTTAAAAAACTGGAACTGGAAAATCATCTGACCCCCACCCGCGTTGGCGGGCTTTTTAGTTTGATACGGCAAATTCAGTATTACGCAAAGGCTTTCTTACTCCTGTCAAAAAACTAAAAAAATTATTGTATATTGTGTTAATTCAGTGATTTGATATTGCCGTCTTCCACTGTTACTTGAAAGGTTTGAATTTTGCCGGCCGGAGCTTTAGCTGATCTGACAAGTGCGGAAATTTCAATAATAGAGCTGTCTGATTTATTTTCCGTAACAGAAACTATAGACAAATAATCGCCCAGTTTATATGTGCTGATGAGTCTTTTTTTTTCTCCGTCAAAAAGGCCCGCATAAACCCTGTTGGGGGGGAGAAAACTGTTGCTGTTCTCTGCGGGAGCGGTCTTTGTTCCCGCCGGCGATGTGTTTGAGGAAAAAACTCTTTTTGCCAAATAAACAGCCGAGGAGATTGCGCTTGTCTCCTTCTTACTTGGCTTTGCAGAGTTGTTTGCTGTAGCTCCTCCGCCGGAGATACTTAAGCCAGTAAGAACTTTGTTGCCGCTTAACAAAACCCCTCTTGTGCGCACGCGAATAACTGTGGAGCCGGAGTAAGCCGTAAAATTCTTGTTTAATGTCACAGTATCTTCTTCGTAGCTTAATGTGCTGTCAATTTCAGAAACAGTGATCTGACACAGTGTTAAAAGGTTTTTTATTTTGTTTAATCTTTCTTTTTCAGAAAGCGATTGGTGTACTGTCTGCGCCCCTTCCTCACATGCCGTTGTAAGGCTTAACATAAAAAAAACAGCTGTTACTATTGTTGCATTTCGCATTTTATATACATTACTTAAGTTTTGTCCGGCAGGCGCCAGAGTTTTCGGGCCTGCTCCCCCAGCCACTGTTGATGACGGGCGATGCTTTCTTCGTTCCATTGTTCATATTCCGCACATTTTTTTGTCACCTTAAAGGGGCTGTTTTCAAAAAAAGCTTTTTTATCTTGAAAGCTTTTTCTGCCCATTTCCCGGTTTTGTGTGCGGGATATTAAAGCAAAATTTCCTATCCGCTCACTCCAGTCCTCCACTTGATCGTTTTGTTTAAACTCTTTTATCCACGCCGGTGTGGGGTTTATCGGCAAAATATGCTCCAAAGTGACAGAGTCCATATCAACCCCGGCATTATTGTTGTTTAAGGATCTTTCAATTCTGTAAAGCAGATAACAGGCTTTTCTGTTTGTCTGCTGTGTTTTAAACTTTTTGACATTAAAAGCGTGAGTGAACTCTTCGTCTGAAGGATATATTTTGTTCAGCAGGCTTAATATGTTTTTTAAAGAGGAGGTTGATGAATTTGCTATGGCCCGGGCAATTTCGCAATAAGCTCTTTCCTGCAGGCCGGGGCTTAGGCCGCATATAATATTGTACCTGACGGAGACAACCTCAATATAACGCGAAAATTTTATAAAATCCTCCGGGCTGAATTGATGAAAAGCGGCTGTTAAAACGCTGTGAGGGGCCACAATGTTAAACATATTTAGTGTCTTGAGGCTTAATTTTAGCCACACATCATTGTTGTACAAACCGTTCTTATAGATTTTCCAAAACTCGTCGTTATGGTCCTTTAAAGCGGAGTATATCTGAGAGTTTTTTTGTAAATCGTTCAAGTAAAGAGTGGCTGACTGCGCATCATTTAATTTTGTTTTTATCTTTTTAAATAGCTCACTGGCTCTGGAAAAATCATTTTTACTGTTCCAGTCCACCCGGATAAAATCTGAAAATTTGTGTTTGCCCAGCTGATGGATAATATTGCTCCATTTTTCTTCTAAGTCTGCTATTGCTGAATCATGAAGTTGCCCTTTATTATCAATAAGAGAAAAAATATAGTTTTTTACCAGATCAGGAGTGGATAATTGCACCCCTCTGGCATTTAAAGTTTCAAATATTGTATAGGCGCCGGCTGTGTTGTCAACAATAATGGTTGTGAACACGAGGCGATCCGCCATGCTTTCAATCAGCCGTGCGATATGTTCTCCTGTTTCTTTTTGATCCTGCTTGGAAAAACGATCTTCCATCTTTTTCTTGAAGTAAAACAAGGCTGACCGCATTAGTTTTTCTGATCGGGTGATTTTTCTTGACGGCGGTTCCTGCAATTCGCACAGGTAGGTATTAAAAAAGCGGTCGTTGTTCTTGTTGAGAATGAGTTTGTTTTTAGAAAGGAGGGATACAGGGTCGGTAAAGCCGATAAAACTGTTGCGTAAAGTATCCATTCTTTTTTTATTATTTTCAGGTTGTACATCTTTTGCGATAAGCTCTTTCAGCTCATAAAGAGCCGAAAGGATAATAATACTGATGGTGGTAAGCCTTTGTTGCCCGTCAATAATGGTGAAGTTTCTGCCGTCAGAGGATTGCAGAACAAGATACCCCATATAATGGGCGGACTTTGTATCTTGGGGATTTTCCGGGGAACCATACAGATCCTGCCACAGGTCGTCCCATTGTTCCTCCCCCCATGAGTAGTCCCGCTGAAACCGGGGGACGGTGTATTTCAGGCCGTTGCCCATAACCTGCCTGAAAAGCTGGTTTTTGGTGTCAAACTGTATCATCAGCTCATTATACTACTGTAATGGCCCGTGAAAAAGCTTTTTTACGGTCCGCCGGTTTGCGGTCCGCCGGTTTGCGGTCCGCCGGTCTGCCGGTCTGCCGGTCTGCCGGTCTGTGGTCCGCTGAAGTGGCCTTTTGCTTTAATTGCCGAAAAAATACGGCCCTTTGGAATTTGGCTGTTGACAGGCGGTTTCAGATGACTTTATTATTCAGGCTTAACAGACTGATTTCAAGGAGGTTTCAATGTTGGGGGTAGGGGATATATTTCCTTCTTTTAAGGTAAAGGCGACTGTTTCGTCCGAAAAAGATTTAAACAAAGCTTTTACAGATGTGGATAACTCCACTTATAAGGGCAAATGGCTGGTGTTTTTCTTTTATCCAAAAGATTTTACTTTTGTTTGCCCCACAGAGCTTAAGGGTTTTGCCGATTTAAACAAGGAGTTTCAAAACAGGAGCGCTCAGGTGTTGGCCGGTTCCACGGATTCCGAGTTTGTGCATCACGCATGGAGAAAGAGTGAAAAAGACCTGCAAAATCTGCCTTTTCCCATGTTGGCGGATGTCAAGCGGGAACTGACGGCAAGCCTTGGTATTTTAGATCCTAAAGAGGGTGTGGCCCAAAGGGCGACTTATATTGTGGATCCTCAGGGGATAATCCGTTTTGTTTATGTAACGGATTTGAGCGTGGGGCGAAACCCCAAAGAGGTTTTAAGAATTTTAGATGCTTTAAGGACCGGAGAGCTTTGCCCCTGTGATTGGAAACAAGGCGAACAAACCCTTTAGAACCTAATTAGTGGGGCGTGAAAAAGGCTGGCTTGAGTAGTTCTGTATGCTTTAGCCTTAAGCTTGTTCGAGACGGAATACCTTGGACTCTCACCGCTTGGCTTTGCTTTTGAGACATAATTTACAAGGGTTTTTCACGAACAAAGTTGGTGCTTGTTATGAAAATAGAAAAAAACAAAGAAGTGTTGGAGCTTTTGGGCCGTATTTATCAGTCAGAAATAGCCGGAGTAAACCGGTATTTGCATTATTCTTTTATGATCATGGGATACAACCGCATTCCCATTCAAAACTGGTTTCGGGAAAACGCTCAAGAGGCCATTACACACGCCATTCAAGTCGGCGAAAAAATCACTTCCCTTGGGGGGCATCCTCCTATTTTGTCTTCTCAAATAAAAGAAGGCCCCAATCACAGTATAAAGCAACTGTTGGAGGAGAGCCTGCATTTTGAAGAAGAAGCCATTGACCTTTACAAAAAGCTGACCCGGCTTGCGGAAAAACAAGGGGATACAGCCTTGGAGGAAATGGCTCGCGCGCTCGTAAAAGAAGAAGTGGAGCACGCAGACGAAATTCGCAAAATGCTGATCAAACCGGAATAAAATCAAAAAAATCTGTATCCGTCTTTATGAAAAACAACAAAAAAAATCCGGGAGTTTTTGAATTAAAGGCTCTGCTCAAAAGCTTTGCTTGCTTTGTGCTGTTTTTGTGCTTTGCCGGATGCGGGGATCAGATGTCTGCGGGAAAAGCGCTTCGATCTTTACCGGTTCAAAGCGGAGGCAGGGTACAGCCCTTCGATACTTTTGCCCGTGACAGCCTGCGCTTTGTCTGCGGAAAAAGCCAATTTAATAAAAAACCGGCTGTGGATGTTTTGGTGTCCTGGATTTTACTTCCTGAATATTGGAATAAGACCCGGTTTATCCAAGTAAGAAGCGCTGTGCTAAAAAAGTCGCTTAAGTTGGATTTGGGTAAAATTTTTTTTAGTCCGCAAGAGTTATTGCAAAACAAAGTTTTTATTCAAGAGCTGATAGAGCTTAAATCCCGACAGGAAAACAAAACGCCTCTTAATGAATATTTTAAATCCCTGCAAAAATTGGAAAATCGTTTATCTATCTATCAGGCTGTGCAAAGGGGAGTTTTGCCGGGGTGGGCGCCTGCTGAAAATGCAAAAAACACCTCTTGGCGCACTCTTTCAGAATTAAAAAACGATCTGCAACATTTGTTTCAAAAAATCATTAAGGCTTATGTGTCTTTTGTCTCGGCCCGGGAGCTTTTATTAACGAAAGACGAACATAAAAACGGACTTTCAAAGCCCGGCTCCTTTGAGTCTTTATTACAGAGCCATGAAACATCAAACCCGGGTGAGATATTACAGAATAAAAGGGAGGAATTAAAAACAGCGATTGCTCGTTTTCAAAAAAAACTTAAATCCGGGTATCCTGAGTATGGCGCATATTCGTCTGTAATATTTTTGGAGTTAATATATAACAGCTTAAATCCTTTTCGCCTGTCTTGGATTTTTTATTTGTCAGGCTTTGTGCTTTTGTTTTTATTTTTTTTGTTTCGCCGAAATCCGCGGATTTTTAATCAGCACAACAGACTTTTTTACATTGCTTTGGCCTCTTGCTGGATACCGGCTTTTTTTCTGCAAGGCGCGGGGCTTTTTTTGCGCTCTTTGATTATGGGGCGTCCCCCCGTTACCAACATGTACGAAACAGTGGTTTGGGTCCCTTGGACAGCCGTTATTTTTGGTGCGTTTTTGTGGTGGCGGCACAAGGCTTTTTTTGCCTTTGTTTGCGCCTGCTTTGTGGCTTTGTTTTGTCTTCTGCTTGCAGACAGCGCCCCTGAGTTGCTGGACGGCCGTCTGCAACCCTTAGAGGCGGTTTTGCGATCCAACTTCTGGCTTATGACCCATGTTTTGATTATCACCATGAGCTACTCCGCTTTTTTTCTGGCCTTTGCTATAGGCGATCTGTTGTTGTTCCTTTTTTTAAAACCAAAAAATCAAAAAAACCGTTTGCAAACTTATGTGAAATGTATTGATCGCTCACTTCAGGCGGGTGTGGTGTTGCTGGCTTTGGGCACGATTTTGGGGGGAATATGGGCCGATTATTCTTGGGGGCGGTTTTGGGGATGGGATCCCAAAGAGACATGGGCTTTAATCAGCCTGCTGGGTTATTTGGCGCTTTTGCATGGCCGGCTTTCGGGCTGGATCAAAGAGTTTGGTTTGGCCGTGGGCGCGGTGTTAATGTTCTTTTTAATTGTGATGGCCTGGTATGGAGTAAACTATGTTTTGGGCCAAGGCTTGCACTCTTACGGCTTTGGTTCCGGTGGGGTGGAGTATGTAGCCGGCTTCGCCTTATTGCATTTGGTGTATGTTCTTATCGTCTGGTCTCTTCGGCCGGCCAAAAGCCAGTAAAAAATCTTGTTATTTCAATAACTTAAGCTTCCAGCTGTGGACTTAAATATTTTTTTTAATTCAGCATGTTAAACAGGAGGCATGGCCTCAGATTAAAGGCCATAGAATTTCGATTTTTCCCGTATTGGCTAAGCCCGGTGGAAGTTGCAAAAATTCAGGATATTGTTATTTTTTGACTGAAAAATTGACAAGCTGTCCCGTTATTGTAGCTTATGGCTGATGAAATTTAATAAGACTATTTTGTTTTCAGCGGTTTTTTTGTTTTTCAGCCTGTTTTATTTAAACGCGCAGGAGGTACGTGCTGATGACCGGTCTTTTGAAGGCACAGGTTCTGAATCCCCCCCGCAGGCTTTACAATCTCCTGAAGAAAGACAAAAAACCGCCGCTTCATCCCTTATTCAGCTGGAAAATGTCCTTAAAACAAAAGAACTAAGCCATACCTGTGACAGGGCGCTTATTTCTGATGGTCAAGCTGTTATTTCAAACAGATATCTGAATATACGGGAAAGGGAGAAGATTTTGGATTTGTTTTTTACCATCTGTAAAAGTCACCCGGATTTTATAAATAAAACAGTTGTTTCATGGGTGATGGACTTGGATATAGAATGGTATTTGAGGGAAAAAATGCTGTTGTTTCATAATGAGCAAAGCAAAGAATGCTCTGAAAAAATGACAAATCATCTGCTGAGGTTTTTTTTCAGCATGCCCCGGCATATCCGAAGATCCCTTATATGGCTCTTGACCGATGTAAAGCCAAGGAATTTGGATCAACTTTTAAAATACACTATTGAAACAACTGAAGCGCGGGAACAGGAAATTTCAAGCGGTATAAGCAATATTTGTGATCAAAAAATTATTGCTTTTCTGTCCCGCTTTGTGCAGAAGGATTCACAGGATATGCCTTTGGAGCTTAGGGACTTCAGGCAGTATAATATTCAGTCTGTTCTTTATGCCTTGGCCCGTATGACGGTCAAAACAGGGGACCCTGCTGTGGTTTCGGAATTAAAAGCCATAGCCATGAACCAAGACATAAATATTTACTTTCGTGTAAGTGCGGTGGAGGTATTACAGGATTTAAGCCTGTATTTTGATTCTTCAGCTCAGGCTTTATATGACATTGTGAGGGATAACAAAAAAGTTTCTCAATCAGGTTTTATCACCCGTGATCAAAAAGTGAGGGATCATGAAGATGAAGACCGGCAGGTCAGTTATCGGGCTTTCAGCTCTTTAAGGGAGCTTTCGGAGAAAGAGCCGGAAGAGTTTTTCAGATTTTTATTCACCTACAGAAAGAACCGGGACGACAGTCATTTGTACCGCAAAAGGTTTTTTTCCGGTTTACCCCTGCCCGAAGAATTGGATAAATACTCTCTGCCGGTTTTAACAGCTTTAAGCCGGGACTCTAAAACGGCTTCCGAATACCCTAAATCGGCTGTAGCTTTGGATTAACTGTCTCAAAAAGAGAATAAACTGTCTCAAAAAGAGAATAAACTGTCTCAAAAAGAGAGTAAACTGTCTCAAAAAGAGAATAAACCCTGTTTTTTGATTTTTTATTATATTATTGGTTTATTACCGGTATAATAACCTTATGAAGCTCTTGTTTGTTTTAACTGTTTTTTCTTTTTATGGTTTCAGTGTTGAAATCAGTGATGATCTTTTTGTTAAAACGGGCGATGAAGAAGAGTGGGAGGATGAGGGTATTTTGGAATATCAAAATCTTATAATAGAAACAGCGCGAACAAAAGAAACAGCGATTATCAAGCGGGAATCCCTGTTGGACCATGTTGTGGCAAACACAGATAAGCAGTTGGAAACAAAAACAGCTTTGGAGCACAAAGCTCAAAAAGACGAACGATCGCCCGCCGGGGATGAGGAATCGTCGCGATCTTTCGATTATGGTGACTATGAGCTTAGATGGCATAAAGAGGAAATTAGGTAAAACAGCGGATAAAACCCCCACAGGCTTGTCATTATTGAGGGGTGTTGCAGGGTGTTATTTTCTATCCATTTACCGGTTTGCCGAAATTTGAGAAAAATCCATAAAATTGCTGTTTTTTCCCTTAAGAAAGCCGGTACAATATGCTCTAATGCTTGGCATGGAATCAGGGCTTTCAAAAACCGCCTTTTTGCCGAAAAACCCGGTTTCTATCAGGCGGGTTGTGTTAAAAGTGAGAAAACTGCCTCACTTTAAAGGGGATCTGCCTTCTTATCAGAGTCTAAACGCCAGTGGCTTTGATATTCGGGCACGGATGCAAGCGCCCCTCCGGCTTAAGCCTCTTGAAAGGGGCCTGCTTGCTACAGGTCTTGCTTTTGAGATTCCCCCCGGCTTTGAGCTTCAAGTGCGCCCCCGAAGCGGCCTTAGTTTAAAAAAGGGCCTTTCCATCCCTAATTCCCCGGGAACCATTGATGCGGATTACAGAGGGGAGCTAAAAATTATTGTCATCAATTTGTCAGAAAAAGACATCATCATTGAAGATCAACAAAGAGTGGCGCAGGTGGTTTTATGTCCTGTTTTTCAGGCGGAGCTGAAGTGGACAAATTCCTTAAGCGCCACCGAAAGAGGAACAGGGGGGTTTGGTTCCACCGGAGCCTGAAATTTCACACACTATGGAAAAAAAAATAAAACAGCGGTTTTTGTGTTTTCTTCTCTTTTTGATTTTGCCTGTTTTTTCTGTCGCAAAGCAAAAAACAAAAGTTTTACCGGCTTATCTTCAAAAGGCTTATGTTATTCAAAAAAACGCCATTGTGTATACCCGGCCCAGCTTTGATTCTGTCAGGATTAGTCACATACCCGCAGGCACATTGGTTACTGTTTCCAGAAAAATATATCGTCCTGAAAACCGCTTTGGCACTTTTTATCGAATCTATATCACCAAACCAAAGAAACTGAGAGCTTATATTTCTGAAATAGATGTGATTCCACGCTATGTTAAATCCGGTTCCCGGTTCAAGGGCAACCCTGAATTTCGCCGTGTAAAAAAAAAATTGCACCATATCAAAGATTTTCAGTTTAACAGTGATACACCGGAGGATGTACTGGATTTAAGTGATCAATCCATTTTAAACATGAGACTTATGGGTTTGATTGTATCTCATAAATGGCTGGCATACGATTCAAAGTCCGACTCTGTTCCCGCTTGGTTTTTTGGCCTCAAACTCAGCGGACCGGGCCTGCCCATCAAAAAGACCGCCACAGATATTAATTTAATGTTTTCCCTTTCCCCTCCTTTTATGGATGGCCGGGAGTTAAAAAAAGGTTATACCGTGTTGGGGGATTTTTTACTTAAATTGCCTTTGCTTGAAGGGCCGCACTTGGCCTTTCACGCAGGAGGAGGTTTTATGGTCAAGCTGAAAGGCTCAATGGCTCCTGAAAAACCCACCCGCACAGAAATAGGCGGAGGCGTGGCCTGCGCCGGCGCTTTGACTGTCAGAGTTCATGACCGGGTGGCGGTTTTAGCTGAAGGAAAGCTGTATTACGATTTGTTGGAAAATAATTTTGTTCCGGGGATTGTAGGCGGGATCCTCATCTCTTTTTAAACTTCAGAAACAGAGGCTGTGATGAGAGGTTTTTTGATTTTGTTTTTTTTTACAATCTTTGCCTGCTCTAAAGCGGTGTATGCCAAAGCGGTGTATGCCAAACAGATACCGCATAAATGGGAGCTTTTGAAAAAAGAATTAAAAAACCGGCAAAGCGCTTTGACTTCTCCGATGGTTCAGCGTCGTTTGGAGCGTATTCATCGCGTAATGGGCACAAAAGACTCCTCCGCCAAGGCCATAGCTTTAATCGAAAAACTGGAGAAAGTGGTGGCTAAAAGGCCCTCTGATTTAGCCCGCCTTTATCGGTTAAAAGCGCAAATATATTTGTCCGGGGATCATTTTAAGAAAGCCGATTCGTATTACAACAAAGCCATCCGCTTAAAAGCGCTGACTTACCGGGAACATCTGTCTGTGTTGTATTATCAGGCCCTGCTCAGGGTATTGCAAAATGATATGTCAAAAGCCTCCCGCTTGATGGATCAGCTTTTTTACCTGACAGATAAAATTTCCCCTTCCTCTTATGTGCTTAAAGCTTTTATTTTAACGGAGCAAAAACAAACAAAGTCCGCCCTTGAAACAATAATGAAAGCTCTAAGGGCCACTTCCAGCCCAAAAGAGGGTTGGCTGGCTTTGGCGGCCGGCTTAAACATTGAGCTTAAGCAATATGTGCCGGCCATTCGCCTGCTGACTCAGCTGACAGCCACTTACCCCAAAAAGAAAAAATACTGGAAACAGCTTTCAGCCCTGTATCTGAATGTCAGTAAGGATGATCGCGCTTTAGCCACTTTGGACTTGGCCTATAAATTGGATTTTTTGGAAAAAGAACAAGAGATCTTGCACTTGGCAAGCCTTTTGTTATACCAAGGCTTGCCCTTTAAATGCGCCCGTTTGATTGAGCGCTCCATGCAGTTAAAGAAAGTCAAACCCACTCATAAAAATTATGAAAGTTTGGGGGACTGTTGGATGAGGGCATACGAGATGGACAAAGCTTTGCAGGCTTATGAAAAATCAGCCCCTTTCGCAAAAGACGGAAAGCTTTTTGCCAAAGTGGGCCGTATTTATATGAGCCGTCAAGATTGGCCGGCTGTAGTGGATAACCTTAAAAACGCGCTCAATAAAGGCGGGGTCCGCCGGCCTGAGCATATTTATATTGCTCTTGGGGCGGCTTACACCAATTTGAAAAAATATGAATCAGCGGTTCAGTCTTTTGAGCAGGTGATACACACCGAAGCGAAAGGGAAGGTTATTAAAACAGCCCGGCAGTGGATCAATTATGTTGGCAGGTTGATAAAAAGTGAGGCGGGTGGTAATGTGCCCCTTATTGAGTCGAAGTAAACACACAGCCCGATGAAAGGTAAAGTGATGGTTTTGTCAAGAGGAAGTGTCATTAAAAAAGCGGTTGTTTTTTTCTTATTTGTTTTTTGGATCATCGCCTGCTCTGAGGAAAAAGAGGAGACAGAGCTTTTATACGCTTTTCCCACTCTTCCTTATAAGCAATTAAACGATCTTAAAAAGAAATCAGAAAAAATGGAGGGCTTTTTTCTCACAACAGACTTAAGTGATTGGGATTCGTCTTATTCTGAAAGAGGTGCGTATTTATATGTGTGCATTCGATTTTTAAATGACCCGGCGGTAAACGACAAATTAAAAAAATCAGCAATTCCTTTACTGGTTCAAGTCAGCATCAATAACGAAACCGCGCCTATGGCGGAGTCTGTCGTGCTGTTTCACCCGCAAACCATAAATAATAAAAGCCAAAAAAGGATTTTTTATTACGAAGAAAGAGAGAAATTTCAGTTAAAACATGCGCCCGTTATTATAAAAAACAAAGCGTATAATGTCTTTGATGTGGAGTTTAACAATAAAAACCGAATCACTCGTATTTCTTTTATTCAACAAGGGGTTAAACCCGAAGAGCTTAATCGGGTTGTTTTTACAGAGGCGGAAGATGAAAAAAACAGCGCGGGGGAGCCTGCCAAAGAAGAACCGGCAAACGGGGAGGAGGATAAAAAAGATCTTGTTTTACAGGCAGGCGCTTTTGCAAAAATATCCAGCTCTTCGTGTGAGAATTGGGCCAGGCTTAACTATAAGCATTCGCAAAACCTGCCGGATTATCTTAAACCGCCTGAAAGCGCTGAAGGAACTTCCGATAAAGGCGTAAGTGTTACCTCTCACGATTCCCGGTCGCCGGGGGATTCCACTTCCTCTGTCACTCCACTTGCTCCTTTATCGGAGGATACCCCTCACATTCAGGTTAATAAAGAACCGATCCAACAACAGGCACAATGAAAAAGTGTTTTTCAAAAATAATATTTTCTGAAAAAAAGGCCTTTTTAAGAACAGGTCTTTTACTGTTTGTGCCTTTGTTTTTTGTTTCTTGTTTTAAAAAAAAGCCGAATGAACTTGTTTTGTTTCCCCCGGAGAGCACTTTTCGCTTTAACATAAACAGTGAGCCTCCCACTTTGGACTGGAGCAAAGCCACAGACACAACCTCCGGCATGATACTGGATAATATTATGGAAGGACTGTTGAGTTATGATTTTTCAGGAAAATCTGTGCGTCTGAAACCGGCTTTGGCCGAAAAATGGACTTCCGCCAAAAACGGAAAAATATGGATATTCACTTTAAAAAAAGGGATCAAATGGAGTGACGGTAAAAATCTTACGGCCTATCATATAAGGGATGGATGGGAAAGACTTTTAAATCCCAAAACCGCATCAGAGTACGGATATTTTTTGTACTCCGTAAAAAACGCCCGCGCTTATAACGAAGGAAAGATAAAAGACTTTTCAAAAGTGGGGGTCAGCATTGACACCAAAGGCCGTCTGATAGTGGAGCTGGAGGAGAAAAAAAGCTGGTTTCCGTATTTGATGTCCCATACCAGCGCTTATCCCATACGAAAAGACATTACAGTAAAGCACGGCTCCCGCTGGACAGAGCCGGGAAATATCGTCACCTTAGGGGCTTACCTTTTAAAAACATGGGAGCACGATAAAAGAATTATCTTAACAAGAAACCCTCTTTACCACGGATCGCCTGCAAAAATAAAAAATATTCTTATTTATATTATTTCAGAAAGCGGAACGGCTTTAAACCTTTTTGAAAAAGGCCGGATTGACGCAGTAAGGGATCTTCCCTCCAGAGAACTGCCTGTGCTCAGCCAAAAAAAAGAATACCGCTCTAAGGCTCTGCTGTCCACCTATTATTACGGCTTTAATGTAAGACAAAAGCCTTTTGATGATGTGCGGGTAAGAAAAGCCTTTAATCTGGCTGTTGACAGGAAACAAATTACCGATTTACTTAAAGGGAACCAAATTCCTTTAACAGGATGGGTGCCCAAGGGCCTTTTGGCATACAATCCGTCCATAGGTTTTTCTTTTAATCTGAAAAAAGCGCAAAGGCTTATGGATTTGGCAGGGTATAAAGATAGATCCACCTTTCCGAAAGTGATTGTTTCCTACAACACACACGAGGACAACAAAAGAGTGGCGGAAAAAGTGCAGGCGCAGTTAAAAAAGCATTTGAATATTCAAGTGGAGCTGGCCAATCAGGAATGGAAAACTTATTTAAGAAGTTTAAATACAGGGCGGCATCAAATCTACAGAATGGGCTGGGTGGCGGATTATCCTGATCCCGATAACTTTATGACTTTAATGACTTCTTATTCAGAAAACAACCATACCGGCTGGAAAAACCCTTTGTATGATTCTTTGGTTCAGAAGGCGGCTGTGTTGTCGACGGAGCAGGCAAGGCTCAAGCTGTATCAGAAAGCGCAAAAAATTTTAGTGGAAGAGGCTGTAGCTGTTATACCTGTTTATTCCGCTCAGGCGCATTGGCTGGTGTCTGATCGTGTGGCAAAGCTTCCTTTAAATGTCATGGGTAAAATTTTTTTTAAAGATGTGAGACTTAAATAAACGGAGTTCAAATGTCGTTACTTGTTTTTTTGGTTGTTCCTGTTTGTCTTTTTTTAACCTTGCTTCTTGGTTTTTTAAATTACGAAGTTCCCCTTTGGCTTTGGCTGTTTGACTTTAGCGGGATTTTTCTTTTTTTTGCTTATTACACCATTAAAAAAAGAATGTTGATGTACGCGCTTAAAAGAATATTCGGCGCGGTGTTTACTCTCTTTATTATAGCAACCCTTACTTTTGTTTTACTGCGCGCTTTACCGGGTGGGCCTTTTGACAGGGAAAAAGCTTTGCCGCCTGAAATTAAAGCCAATATTGAGGCGAAGTATCAAACAGACCGCCCTTTGCTGTACCAATACGGCGTTTATTTAACCGGCCTTCTGCGGGGTGATATGGGTGAGTCGTATAAATACCTTGGCCGTAATATTTCCACTATTATAAAAGAGACTTTACCGGTCTCCATTCAATTAGGTGTTTACGCTCTTATTTTGGCTTATTTGATAGGTGTGCCTTTTGGCATATTGTCCGCCTCCCGGCATAATACATGGGTGGATCGCACGCTTATGGTGGGGGCGGTGAGCGGGGTGTCTTTGCCTGCTTTTTTGGTTGCGCCTTTGCTGATCTTGTTTTTTTGTTTTTATCTTGATTGGTTTGAAACAGCTTTATGGGAAGGCCCTTCTTATTATGTGCTTCCTCTTGTGGTGTTGGGCACCCGGCCTGTCGCCTTTATTGCACGCCTTACCCGCGCAAGTGTTTTGGATGTAATTCAATCGGATTATGTTAGAGTCGCCAAAGCCAAAGGCCTTGGAAGCTTTACCGTTCTCTATAAACATGTTTTGAAAAATTCTTTTCTTCCGGTTTTGACTTTTTCAGGCCCTTTGACGGCCGGCATTTTAACCGGCTCTTTTATAGTGGAGCATATTTTTGCCGTCCCCGGAATGGCAGGGCATCTGGTAAACAGTGTGACCAACAGGGATTACCCTTTAATTTTAGGGGTCACTTTGGTTTATTCCACTGTGCTGATTTTTTCAAACTTGATTGTGGACCTGCTTTACAGTCACTTTGATCCGAGGATTCGTTTGTCATGAAAAAATCCGGCGGTCTTTGGCATGAATCTTGGCTTAGGTTTAAAAAAAACCGCTTGGCGATGGTATGCGCCGGTTTTATCATTCTTATCTGTTTGATGAGTTTGTTTCCTGATGTTTTGGCGCCGTATTCTTTTGAAGAGCAACTTGAGGGAAAAGAATTTTTGCCTCCGGGAAAAGGACATTTGTTGGGGACCGACAATATGGGGCGCGATCTGCTTTCCCGTTTGATATACGGCGGGCGAGTGTCAATGGCTGTGGGGGTTTTGACAGCGCTTATCTCTCTTTTTTTGGGGGTGGTGTATGGATCTCTTTCAGGATGGATCGGAGGAAGGACAGACGCTTTTATGATGAGGATCATTGATATTTTATATTCCATTCCCGCCTTGGTTTTGTTGATTTTATTAAAAGTGGCTTTTGATTCTTTTGCTTTGGTGGCAAACCCTGAATTAAAATCCCTGACAGGCATTTTATTGGCTTTAAGTCTTGTGGGTTGGGTGACTTTGGCCCGTGTTGTAAGAGGACAGGTTTTACAAGAAAAAGAAAAACTGTATGTAGAATCCGCCCGCGCCTCAGGAAACAAAGGCCGGGTGATTGTGTGCCGACATATACTGCCCAATATTTTAGGGCCGGTTATTGTTTTGCTGACTTTACAAATTCCTTCTAATATTTTGTTTGAAAGTTTTTTAAGCTTTTTAGGCTTGGGGCTTCAACCTCCTTACAGCTCTTGGGGGGTGCTGGCGGAAGAGGGCTGGAAGTCTTTGCGCTCTTATCCGCACCTGATGATTGCCCCGGGTACAGCCTTGTTTTTAACCATGATGGCTTTTAATTTAATGGGCGATGGACTGCGAGACGCCTTTGACCCTAAAAGCTCTTAAAAAGAGCCGAAGGAAAGGTGGGGGACAACAGCGGACTCGCCCGGTTTTGGAGAAATTTTAAAGGCAATATATCCCGATACCGGCCCCAACGGGGTTTTGTAGTTCAAGCCAAAACCCGCAGAATGCCGGTAAGGCTGTTCAAATTTGTTGCCGGAAACCGCAACAAAGCCTCCATCATAAAACACAGATCCTGTAAAGCTTTTGCTGACAGCAAAACGCAGTTCTGTTTTCAGCAGAAGGTAAAAAGAAGATCTGCTGAAGATCAGCTGATTAGCGTGTTCGATGGGAAATTCTTGTTTGTCGGGGACTCTTTCGCCGTTAATCAAGCCGTCAAAACCTCTTAGTGAATTGGCGCCTCCTAAAATAAAAGTCTTGCTGACGGGTACTCCACCCTCCTGCAGATTGTTCATGTTGGCGATAAATCCCCCCTGCACACTGTTTGCCCATACCCAGCCTGTGAGCACCGGGCGAAAATCAAAATGTTTTACCTCCATTTTTATAAACTGCACATTATCTGAAGAAGGCACAATATAAAAAGGGCCGGAGTACTCCACAAAAAGCTGTGACAAAAAGCCGGATGAAGTGGATAAAATATTGTCTCTTTTGTCAATATTAAGAGCAAGACCTGTTGTGGATATATTTAATGTATCACTGTCGCAGAATAGGTGACGATTGGTCCGGCATCGCTCAGATTTTTCAAACTCAGTTCTGTCTTCCCAACTTAACAGTGTCCATGTCAGCCGGGTAAAATCGTTAATCGCGCTCTTTAACAGGAAATTTATTTTTGTGGAGTTTACAATATCCGTTATGCCGCCTTCCGGCAAGGTGTATCTATGTGAAAACACTTGAGTGGAATTGGAGACATTAACTTGGCCGCTGAACCCGGATCCTAATAAAAAAGGCTCCACATAGCTAAGAGAAAGCTGGTGTTCCAAATACTCCGGCGCTGTAGAGTCTATTTGCATGTACTTTGCGATATTGGATTGCAGTTTTATATTTGAAAAAAAATGCCTGCCCCGGCCGGTTATATTTCTGTTTGAAAATTCAGCAAACCCTCGGGCGGTTAAGGCTCTTTCTGTATTGGCGCCTAAGCCAAATCGCACAAACTTGGGTTTTCTCTCCTCCACCTGCACAATCAGTGTTCTGTCCTGTTGTTTTTTGTTTTTTTCTTCAATTAATATATTTATTGCAGAAAAAACAGATAAAGCCCTGAGTTTTTTAAGCGAATATTCCATTTTTTCCGGTGTCAGGGTGTCTCCTTTTTTTAAAGAAAGGCTGTTCATTATAAAATCCTTCTTCGTAAGATTGTTGCCTTCTATAATAATTTCGCCGATTTTTATTTTAGTGTTTTCTTTAATATTAAAGCGCAAAACGGCGGAAGAAGTTTCTTTATTGTATTTTACTGTTTGTTCTTTATCCGGCAGTTCCATTTCCATAAAACCTTCCGCCTTGTAAGCCTCAGTCAAAGCTTCAATATCCCGCTCCAAATAATTGATATTCAGTCCTTTTCCGATTTTTATTTTCATCAGGTTCAGCAGTTTTTGGCGGGAAAAATACCGGTTTCCTTTAAAATGTATGTCTTTCACCACAGTTAAGGGGCCTTCGTTTAAAATCACATCAATAATTACATTATTGTCGGTGGTGTTGGTGATTCTTGTATGTGCTGCTGCGCTAAAATACCCTTCATTTTTTAATGAGTTGACCAAATTTTTTAATCCGGTTTGAATACCCTCACTGTAAAATATTTTTCTGCGAAGCAAAGGGCCGCCATAATCGTATATAATATCCATATAACGGCCCGCCGGGCGTGAAAACCGGCCAAACAGTTTTATTTGTTTTATTTTTGTCCTTTTGTTTTCTTTAACAAGAATAAAAACTGTCTTTATAAAAGCTTTGGGATCTGTTGTCATTTTATGTTTTAACCGAACATTGGAGTATCCGGTTCTTAAATAAAGCTCCTTTATACGCGACAACATTCTTCTAATAAGCTGACTGTTATTGAAGTATTTTTCATAATTGGCTGTGGAAAGAATTTTATACCCGCTTAGAGCTGTATTGCCTTTTACAACAAAGCCGTATCTGTAAGGCTCTTTAATTTCATAAGATATATTTAATGTATTGCCTGAAAAATCAAACAAAGGGCCTGTAAGGTTTGGCAAAAGGAATTTTCGATCTTTTAAAAAAACCAAAATTTTATTATGTATTTCCTCTGACACTGTGTTTGAAAAAATTTGATTTTTATATTCTGCAAGATATTTTTTTAAAGATTTTTCTAATTTTTTATTTTTAGTTTTTATTTTAATTTCATTTATAGTAAGCTCGCGGGCGATGGAGGGGTTTTCTTTTTTAGCCTGCGGTTTTACAGGATCTGCGGTGGGCGCTGTAAGCAAATTTCCAAAGGTGCGTCCTGAGAGGGATAACAAAAACACCCCTGTTATCACCCCTTTGTATATTGTTTTTTTAGAAATCAATCTGATACTCCACATTCAAACCCAAGATATTGGTGTCGGTGTCACTGCCTTCTATAGGATCTGCGCTTCGCCCAAAACCGACAATGGATATATTTTGATTCAGCTCATATTCCACCTTTATATCACTTTCAGGATGGCTGTCCAAAACCGTTTGACTGGCGGATAGGTTTAATTTGTTAAACAGCTTTTTTCTTAAAATTAATTTTGTTGCGGCGCTGTTGTCTCTTGAGCTGATATGCGGCACCACCAAAAATTGATCCACCCCTAAAGTGTTTTTTAACTCTCTTCCAATGGCTTTTTGAAAAATCGCCGGCCCAAGATGATAATAAGAATATTTGGTGATATTATCCACTGTGTCCCCCGGTTTAAAATTCAACGCGCGGGATCCGAAAGCTAAAATGGACACAATATCTTTTTCCGGCAGGGCCGGTGTGCTGTTTAAGGTGAACACGGGGGCGCCGGCCCGGCCTTTAACTCTAAGAAAAATGACATATTCCCGGGAAAATCCCCCTCTGTCCCGGGAAAGATCTTCTGTGTTGTCTTTTTCCTCCCGCAAAGCGGTTTTGGCTCTTAAGTCAATCAGCGGATGAGAAGGTTTATCAGTAAAGTATTTAATCCGCGAAAACAAAATCTCAAACTCATGATCTCTGAAAATAAGAGCGCCCCCCGGTAAGGCCGTTAAAGTCCCGGATAACAAAGGGTGTGAAGGGGTGCCTGTTATTTTTATATATTTTCCTTTAAAAGAAGATTTCATTGTGGAGTTTTCCACCTGAACAGGATCGGTTAAAGAAAAATGAAAATCCATTTGAATTGGCTCAAAGCTTTCCTCGTTCTCCTGTAACAAAAAAAGCCGGGGACTCAGTTTTACCTGTGCGGTGTTTTGTGCCACAAATTCTTTTTCTATTCTGGCGCCCTCCACCCGGGCTTTTATGCCCAAGGTATAGGGAAATCGGTTTCCCCTCATATACACCTCTCCTGAGCCTTTTGCGTAAATGCCCGGCAAAGAGCTGAAATGTATGTGGGAAAAAGCGCCGGTTATGTTTACAGGAACACCCTCTGCCCGTAAATCAACATCCCCTTTGGCCGTTAGGGAGCCTCCTCCTGTTTTTGCGTAAATGGCTTTAAAGCCCAGTTTGCTGTTTTCCACCAAAACATCCGCTTGAACATCCTCAAAAGGTTCTGTATAGGGGTGCAGATGAATTGTGCCGTTTTTTAAGCTGAGTGTTCCTTTTGGCGCAAATGCGGAAAGCCGGGGCTTGACACTTAAGTCCACCTTCAGATCCCCTTCCCATACTCTCATAAAAGGAAAAAGGAAAATAAAAAAATCCAGCTTAAGGTCTCCTTTAATATTAATGCTTTGGTTTTGTGTAATGCTTAAAGAGCTGTTTCCGGCTCGAAAAAGCGCGGGTTCTGTGTGAATATTCCCTTTTTCCAGCTTTAAGGAAAAAGGAAATGGATTGCTTAATTTATAGGAGTTTGCATAAACGCTTAATTTGCGCACTCTGATATTTCCCGTTGCAGAACGAAGAGGCTGATTCCTCTTGTAAGAAAGGTCCATGTCACTGTCTATATTAAGCTGAAACTGGCTGTATAATTGATTGGCCTCCCCTTTGGGAATAAAAAACTCTTTTATATTCCAATTGTTTGTAACCGCCTTAATCTCCACAAGGCCCTTTTTATCGTATGGAAACACCAGTTTTTTAACAGTAAGCCTGTCGGCAAAGGATCCGTCAGCCTCTATTTGTGTTTTTCTTATTCTGATGGCGATATGGGAATCCTTAAGTGGATACCCCCTGTAAGAAGAATTTTTAACAGTTATATCAGCTTTGCAGACCGGGTTTAAAAAAAAGCCCCTAAGGTTCATGGTGAAATTTATAAGCCCTTCCGCTTCTGGGCCTGTGAGCCGGGAAATATTTTCCGATTCCTGAAGGCTTAAACCCCGCCCTGTCAAGGTGGCAATCATGTTCCCCTTGGGGTTCACCTGCCCTTGAAACAAGACCTGTCCTTTGTGCTTAAGAAATTCCACTTTGTTTGTTTTTACATGGCCGTTTTTGGACTCTATTTGAACCACAGCTTTGGGAAAAAACTCTTTTTCCCACTTCACCTTAAACAGCCGGGCCTGCAAAGTGTAGCTTAAGCTGTTGATTTTTAAGGGGCCGTTCAGGTAAGCGCTGACTGCCCCCGCACCGCTTATTTCAAAGGGAAAATGCACTCTGTTTTTCAGTGCGTGTTTCAGATCCTGTAAAGTGAGGTAAGGAAAGTCGGCAAAAACCTGTATCGTGTTTTTAAGAACATTAACACTAAGATTGCCTGTGTATTGGGATCGGCCGATTTGTCCCCTGATTTTTCGAAAACGAAGCACCCCCCCTTTTACACCGGTAAAACGGGTTTTGACATTGCCGATATGGAATTGGCTTAAAATCAGGTGTTCCATATTCAGATTTGCGTGGATATTTATTTTGCTTTTCTCCACATAAAGCCCGCCTTCAGAAATATTTAAGAAGCCTTTTGGCTGAAGAGACACCAGATCTTTAATATCAGAAAGGCGCACAGTGCCTTTATACCGGGAAGTAAACTTTCCCTCTTTAAACAGGCTTTTTATATGAATTAAAGAGTCCGCCCCGGGCTGAAGGCTTGTGTTTGCTGTAAACACTTGGTTTTTTAAAGAAAACTGATTTTTAATTTTGAGATTCGGTATCTCCAGAATATTCCAGTTTTTTCCGCCACTGACAGTGAAGCCCTGTAAATCTGAGGAGCCTGTGCATTGAAGGTCCGGCCGGGTCAAAATCAATCCCCGGCAGTTCCACCGCCCGTTTATTTGACCGGATAAAGGCACTGTTTTTAAATGAAAGGTTTTTAATAAATGGGCCAACTGACTGTTTTTAATCAAGACAAGCGCTTGAAAACGATAAGGTTTTTTTAAGATAATTTTTGATTTTGAAAGGTCAATCTGCCATTTGTTGTGGCTCAAAGCCTGCCATTCCTCAAAAAACAAAGTTTGATCTTGAACAACACTTTTTATCTGAACCTTGGATAAAAAAACATTCCAAGCGGAAAACTCTTTGGCCGACAAATCTACAGAGCCTTTAAAACGGGAGGATTTATCATACTGCAAATAACTGTCCAATGTTATACGGCCTTGAAACGGGTTTTGAAAATTCGGATAAACAAGGCCGGCAAAAGCGGTAATGTCTTTTGACAACAAAGACCCCAGCGCTTTTATTTTACCGTATTTGAGTGTTCGAGAGCTTATTTCCCCCTCTATGTCTGCGGAAAGATTAAGCTGAGAATCTTTACTCTTAAATTTTAAGTAATCTATATAAACGGCATTCGATTTTATTATCGCTTTAACATCGGCGGAAAAAGCCGGCCGTGTGCCCACTTTTAAAAAAGGGGTGTCTGTTTTTATTTTTACTCTTGTTTTGCTTAAACGAATATCGGCGTTTAACTTCCTGACCGAAAGCGGATGGTTATTCATTACAGCCGTTAAGTTGGTTTCTTTTAAAATCAAGTTGGAAACAGGAACATTATCTAAAAAATTTAAAGAAAATTGCTTAAGGACAGTATGTTTTTCATTTTTCTTTTTTTGATTTTTTATTTTCATATTAATATTTGATTCCACCAAAGTGATTTTGGCAGACAGGGTTTTATTTATCAATGCCATGTAATCCGGTGCGATGGCAAGGGTTTCGGCCTTTAAAGGCTGAGGAAACATATTACTGTTTTGGCTCCACTTAACCTTGGTCATTTGAATCTTCAAAGGAAAAAAAGAAACCAACAGAGTGTCCCACTTAAGATCTCCGTCTTGTCCCGCTTTTTTCATTTCAGACTTAATTTTTTCAGCAATATACTCCCCGGCCTTCACACGGCCTTTCGTGTAAAGCCTGCCAAAGCCCAAAGCGCCTAAACAGGTGAGTGTGATGACAATAAAAAAATAAAAAATAATTTTTTTTTGTTTAATCAAAATCAGAGGCTCCTTTTTCCCATTGTTTTAAAATATGATGAGTCAGACGGTAATTGGGTCTGACTTTCAGTAAATCTGAAAGAATATCCTTTGCTTTTGTTTTTTTACCAAGACCATAGTAGGCTTTGGCCCGCGCATAAGTTAAAGCAAACACTGTTTCAGGATCTTTATAATGTTGTTCCTCCATAATATCCACAAAATTCAGGCAATCCACATAAAGCCCGCTTTGAAGCAACAGATCCAAATAAAGCCATTGTGAAGCGGTATTGTTTATATGATCTTTTAAAATTTCTATGGCCGGGTGGGGATAACCTATGAAAGAAAAAAGCAAAGCCATATCATGGCTTTTTTCAGGGTTTTTCCGCAATATTGTTTTAATAGAGCAAGCAAGCTTTGCCACCTGTTTTTTTTCTTTTTCTGAAGGGGGAACAGAAGAAACAGCGCTTTTCCTGAGCAGTAATGTTTTTTTCTGAAAAATAATATCTCTTCCCCATTTTTCTTGAAACTTCAGCCATTTCTCCTGCACCTCAGGGTTATGGGGGTCTATTTGTTTCAAGCTTTTAAGAATTTCTTCTTCTTTTTTTAACACCCCCTGAGCTTGAATAAAGTCCAAATCCTCCACCAGCCGAACAATATCGGGGTTTTTCTTTCTTCTGATTTGCTTTGCTTTTTTCTCTTTTATTTCAATCAACTCAGGGTGGCGCCGGTCCCACAGCTGATTGGTCAGAAGAAATTCCGCTTGGTCTTGTTCCATAATGCCTTTTATAAAAAAATCTCTTGTTTTCTTTGGAAGTTTTATTTTATGAAATTCCATAACTGCGATAATAAAAGTCCAGGGAAGAACTTTCCCCTGTTTTAATTGTTTGATCGCGGTTTCAATTAATAAATCGTAGAGTCCGGCCTGATAAATAAATCGGCACACAGACAAAAAAACGCCGGGGTCTTTGTATTTGCCGGATTTTTTAAGAAGACGCCGGGCCGCTATTGAGTAAGGGCTTTTGGCCATTAACATTTTTTGAATTTCTTTTTCCAATGTGAAAGTCATTTATTAAAAGCCTTGTTTACTTATTTTTACTCTTTCAATATAAGAGCCGTCACCGGTGTTTACCTTTATAAAATCTTCTTGGTTTATATGCAAAGGGACTTGTACTGTAAGGCCCGTTTCTAAAACGGCCGGTTTTACCGCGCTGACGGCGGTGTTCCCTTTTAAACCGGGATCTGTCTTTGTGATTTTCAGCTGAACGGTTTTAGGAAGCTCCACACCCACCGCCTGTTCATTAAAAAAACAAATCTTGACCGGCAGGTTTTCCTTAAGAAAAGAAGCGCCGGCGCCTATAAATTTTTTGCTTATAGAAATTTGCTCGTATGAAGAGCTGTCCATAAAATAAAAGGCATCACTTTCTTTGTATAAAAAACTCATTTCCTTGTATACAACATCAGGAACTGAAAACTTTTCTCCAGAGCGGACAGTTAAATCCCTGTAAGAGCCGGTGATAAGGTGTTTTAACTTTGTTCTGGTAAATTGGTTTCCTTTTCCCGGTTTTATATGTTGAAAATCCATAATGGTGTAAGGCTCCTCTTTAACAAGAATTTTTAAACCTTTTTTAAACTGACCGGTACCAACCATGATTGTGCCTTTTTTGTTTGTTGTTTTTTCCAAAAAATCTAAAGCTGTTTCCCGGTTGTTAATTTAATTTGTTCAACACGGGTTAAAATGTGCTTAAGTCTTTGGATTTTTTTTTGTCTTTCCTGTGATTTTTTATTAACCGAAGAAGAAAACGGGGAAACAAAAAGCTCTGTTTCGTCCCGCTCCTCACCCGGTAATTTGTTTTCCAGCTGTTTGATTTGATCCATACAAGTTTTATCCTGCGCGTAAATATTTTTCATTTCCATTAAAAATCTTCCCGCTTTTTCAAATTCTTTTCTGTAAATCAAGGCTGACACCATTGAGCTTCGTGCCGAAAACCGTTCTTTTTCCTGCCGGGAACCGGGTTTTTGTATAGGGTGTAAAAAAGGCTTGTTTGGATCATTGGAAGGAGAAGGGGTGATACAGCGGGCCACTTCCTTTAAAGTTTTAAAGGCAAAACCGGTTTTGTCATATTGCACCGCTGTCATAGGCTCCAGTTTTTTAATCAGGCTTTCCACTTTTTCGTTTCCCGGATCTAAAAACAAAACCATTTTGTAAGCCTGCAATGTTTTTTCAGGATTTTTAAGCTTCAGCCAGGCTCTGCCAAGCATTTTGTAGGCAAAAATATTTTCCGGGGAAAGATCCACCGCTTTTTCCAAAGAGCTTACCGCCATCTCCCATTTTTCCATATCAAAAAACACAAGCCCCAGGGCAATATGGCCCAAGGCAAACTCAGGGTGTTTGCGCAGTCCCTTTCTGCAAAGCACCAGCGCCTTTTCCATATCCCCCCGCTTGCGATACAGATCGGCCAGCAGAGCGAACACTTTAGAGCCGGGGTTTTTTCTGTAAATGGCTGAATATCGTTTCATTAAGTTGGTATATGTTTTCATTACGCGTATGCCCATTTTATTATCATACCTTTGGCGGTATAATGACATAACAAGTCTTCTTTTGTCAGGCTTTTTCGTCTATTATTTTACTGTATGGAAATAATACTTGGTCTGGATCCCGGAACAGTCAGAACCGGTTTTGCCCTGATCGCTGTGGAAGAACACAGGTGCTCATTGGTAAAACTGGGGGTTCTCTCCTGCAATGCCAAAAAGCCACTTCAGCAAAGATTGCTGGAGCTGGGCCAAGCGGTGAAAAAAATCTACAGCAGGCACCCTGTTGCAGACACCGCTTTGGAGCGGGTGTTTTTTGGGAAAAACCCGGACAGCGCTTTTAAACTGGGACAGGTCTTTGGTCTGTTTATTTATCAGGCGATGGCCTCCGGCTCACGGGTATTTCCTTATGCGGCCCGTTATATAAAGCAGTCCGTCACTGGATCGGGAAACGCGGATAAAAAGGCGGTGCAGATATATGTTTTAAATTTTTTTAAGATAAAAAAAGACGGGATAAGCGCTGATGCCACAGATGCGCTGGCAGTCGCTTTGTGTCATATTCATCAAAAGCAAAATTCAAATTTACAACTTCTTTCCTCATCTGTTCAAATAGAAGAGAAAAATAATAAATTTAAAGGGTTTTGAAAAACCTTGCCACAATTTTGGAGCACGAACGGGTATGATTGCTTTTTTAAAAGGTGTTGTTGCTCAAATGCATGAGGGCGCCATAATCCTCGATGTAAATGGAGTGGGTTATGAAGTGCACACCTCCTCTAAAACACAACAAAATATCCACCTTTCTAAAACTGCAGAGCTGTGGATCCACAGCCATGTTCGAGAAGATGCTTTTAAATTGTTTGGCTTTTCCAGTATGATGGAAAAAAAGATTTTTCTGGCTTTTATCGGCATTAACGGAGTAGGCCCTAAAATGGCCTTAAATTTGCTCTCCTCCGCGCCCTCCTTAAGGGAACTTTTGCAAATGATTGAAGAAGAGGACATAAACGGTTTGACCAGCCTGCCCCGTGTGGGCAAAAAAAGCGCGGGCCAGATTATTCTTGCTTTAAAGGGACAACTGCGGGAAGGATGGGTGGAGCAAAATGACGAACAAATAAAAGCGCGAAAATCTTTGACCACAGCTCTTTTGAATTTGGGATTTCGATCCGGGGAAATACGCTCCGCCTTGGATCATATCAAAATTGGGGACAATATGGAGCGGGAGTTAAAACAAGCTTTGTCTTATTTACAGCCGGGAGCCTGAAGTTTGATGAATCCAGCCACTACTGAACAGCCGGCGCACTTAAGCCCGGTGGAACTGCGAACACAGCTTCGCCCTTCGGATTTTAGTGAATTTCCGGGGCAAGACAAAGTCAAAGACAAACTAAAGGTTTTTGTGTCCGCATGCTTGAAAAGAAAAGAGCCTTTGGATCACCTTCTGCTCAGCGGCCCGCCGGGCCTTGGAAAAACCACCTTGGCGCATATTATCGCAGGCAGTTTAAAGGTGGATATTAAGTCTGTTTCAGGACCGGCCATTCGCCGAAAAGGGGATATTGCCGCCATCTTAACCACTTTGCGGGAAGGCATGGTCCTTTTTATTGATGAAATACACCGCCTGACCAAAGATGTGGAGGAATACCTGTACAGCGCGATGGAAGATTTTTATATTGATATTGTTACAGGAGAGGGCTTTGGCGCGCGCAGTATGCGTTTTCAGCTTCCTCCCTTCACCCTTATTGGAGCCACAACCAGAGTGGGGCTTTTAAAGTCCCCTTTTCGAGATCGGTTTGGTATTGTGGAGCGGCTTTCTTTTTATGATCAAAAAGATCTGCAAACGATTATCATCCGCTCCTCCGGCCTGTTAAAGGTGGCCATCACCAAAGAGGGGGCGAAAGAAATTGCCCGGCGAAGCCGGGGTACCCCCCGCGTGGCCAACCGGCTTTTAAAGCGGGTGCGGGATTTTGTGCAGGTACATGGCGGGGGAGAGGTGGATCAAAAAAAATCCACCCGGGCCTTGGAGTATCTGGGTGTGGATGAGCGGGGCTTGGATTTTATGGATCTTAAAATACTGATTTTAATGAAAGAGCACTTTCAAGGAGGGCCGGTGGGTGTGGACACTTTGTCCGCGGCTCTGGGGGAGGAAACAGACACAGTGGAGGATTTTTACGAGCCTTTTCTTATTCAGCAGGGTTTAATAAAAAAAACCGCCCGCGGGCGAATTTTAACAGAGCGGGCTTACAGTCATTTACAGGAAAAACAATAATGATCATTGGTATTCCCAAAGAAATAAAACAGGCGGAAAACCGGGTGGGCCTTACAGAAAGCAATGTCCGCCGAATGGTGGAAAACGGCCATCAGGTATTGGTGGAGCAAGGGGCGGGCCGGGGAAGCCTGATTTCCGATTCCGCATACAAGTCCAATGGGGCAAAAATTATTGCTGAAAAATCTGAACTCTACAAAAAAGCGGAAATGATTGTAAAAGTCAAAGAGCCTTTGCCGGAAGAATATGCATTGCTTAGGGAAGATCAAATTCTTTACACTTTTTTGCACTTAGCTCCGGAACCGGAGCTGACAAAAGCTCTGATAAAGCAAAAGGTAAAGGCCCTGGCCTACGAGACCATTCAAGAGGCGGACGGTTCTCTTCCTTTGTTAAAGCCCATGAGTGAGGTGGCCGGCCGGCTGGCCGCACAAATAGGAGCCTTTCACTTGCAAAAAGATCAAGGTGGAAAAGGCATACTTTTAGGGGGGGTGCCGGGGGTGTTTCAAGGACATACGGTGATTATCGGCGGGGGCACTGTGGGCATCAACTCAGCTTTTATCGCCGTGGGATTGGGATCAAAGGTCACTGTCTTGGATTTGAACCCCGCCCGGTTGGAGTATATCAGCCACCATTATCATGGAAGAGTGCAGACACTTTATTCCAACAAAGAGAACATAGCACAGGCAGTGCGCGCGGCGGACCTGCTGATTGGGGCGGTATTGCTTACAGGGAGCAAGGCGCCCAAGTTGGTTACAAAAGATATGGTAGGCGGTATGTCTGAGGGCAGTGTGGTGGTGGATGTGTCGGTGGATCAGGGGGGCTGTATCGAAACCACCCGGCCCACCTCCCATAAAACCCCCACCTTTTTGTATGAAGGGGTGATTCATTACGCTGTTCCCAATATTCCGGGGATTGTGGCGCGCACTTCCACTTACGCTCTGACCAATGTCACTTTTCCCTATGCCTTGGATATTGCCAACAAAGGTTTGGAAACCGCCCTTCGTGAAGATCCGGCTCTTGCCCGCGGTTTAAATGTCTATAAAGGAAAAATCACTTATGAACAGGTGGCCCGTGACCTAAACCTGCATTACGAACCTTTTTCCTGACGCGACGCCTCTTGTTTAACCCGCTGAATTTTTAAAAAAAATATTTAAGGCCCTGGCCTGTAAGCTTAAGTTATTAAAAATACTAAAGTTTTTTCTTTTTATTCTCTGCGTAAAAATCCATAAAAAAATCAGAATCCTGCAACTTTGGCACGGATTTTGCATGTACCTTTTTATAGGATCAAAGTGGCCTGATAACACCGGGAATGCTTTGAGCATGTCACCTATTAAGGAGGTAGCATAATATGAAAAAAACACTTTTAACAGGACATCACGACAGATTTTTCAAACAAGCTTATTCCGACCCTCTTATGGCCCGGGAGCTGTTTCGATTGGTCTTTTCTAAAAAAGAGTTTTCAGCTTTTGACTGGAACAGCCTAAAATCTGAAAAAGACACTTTTCAAGACAAAAGGGCTGACTTGGTTTTTTCTGTCTTACTTAACAATGCGCCCGAACTGCGTTTTAAGATCTGCCTCCTCTTGGAGCACAAAGCGCAATACAACCGCGATACTTTTTATCAAGCCTTAAGTTACCAGACCTTAATCATCGGGCAAACTTGGAGTCAGATGGCTGAAAGACAAATAACACATTTCTTTTTGAAAGTCATAACCGGCTTGCTCCGGTCACGCTTTATCCAGTTTCTTTTTCATTGATTTTAATAATACTCATAAGTATAAACAGAATAGACACTACCCCCCATTCTTTGGCCACCTGGTTGTGCCTTATACCCCATTTTTCTATATTTATCTTCCAATGCCCAAGCCTCATCATAAGTTAAATCACTTCTTATCACTTGGAAGGTTGGTAAAGATTGGCCTCTTTTTTGTTCCCATTCCTGCTTTCTCCTATGCGGATCGGTAGTCATACCAACATATTTCATAACCCCTCTCCTTTGATTATAAGATATATATAAAAAAGAGATTCCTTAATTGCCTTCAGTATCTTTATCACTTTATTCTTTTTTATTCCCTTATGCGATCTGTCTTCATGTATGTGGTTCTGTAAAAGACGGATATTATAAACAAACATTTTAAACAGCCTTGCCCTCTCCAAAGAGGAGATAAGTCCTTGTTCCTCCATATTACCCATAAGATTATAAATTCTCATGTAAATAAAATTTGTTTCATCAAAAAGTTCTTTCTTTTGCAACCTTTCTTTTTCTTTTACCCGTCTTGTTTTTTTTCCCACTTTTGACTTCCTTTAATCACAAGATCTTTTATAGTGTTTAAACTTTCACTCTTTATCTTATAAACCTGTTTGGTTTCCTGCCCGTTATGAAACCTTTTTTCCAATTTTTCTATCTCTTTGTCCACTTCTGCCTGTACCACTTGGCTGTTAGTGTCCACAATACACCTCCTATTTGTTGTGGCTTTTTTTATCATATCATATCATATTTTTTGCTTGTCACTCCTTTTTTATTAAAAAATTAAGCCGTTTTTTTTTCTTTTTGGCAGAGCTGAAGCAAAAAACAACTCCACTCACTAAACAATAAACCTGTCGGTAAGCCATAAAACACCATTTTTACGCAGTTTTGGCAAGTCTTAAAAGCTCCCGGTACATAAGCCTGTCTCTTTTTGACCTGTTTTTTTGTCTCATAATGAAAATTTTGCCTATTTTTAATTTTTCACCCTAAAATACACAGTTAAAGGACACATTATGTAAAAAATAAAATTTAAGAAAATATTCTTTTTACTGAAAAAGAGAATATGACTTTTCATACTCTCTTTTTATTTGTGCAGAAAAATAGAAACGGGGTGTAAAAGTTACACAGGTTTTTTGTTTATTTCGATAAAAAACAGGCTGGCTGATATAGATATTTGACATTCATTCTAATATTTCGCTATAAAGTACAGGTTCAGTGGAACGAGCATGGGTTAGTCTGCCGTGATGAAAAAGTCTGGATTTAATAGATTTGTATGCTTTAGTCTTAAGCTTGTTCGTGACGGAATACCTTGGACACTCACCGCTTAAGACTAAAGCATACAGACAAACAACAAGGGCTTTTCCCAGAGGGTTAATTAGTTGGAGGGTGAAAAAGGCTGAATTTAATAGCATGGCATAAGCAAAACCCCGGCTTGTTCGTGACGGAATACCTTGGACCTTCACCGCTTGGCTTTGCTTTTGAGACATAATTTAAAGAGGTTTTTCACGGAGGATTAATTATAAAAATTAGAAATCAAGGACAAAAAAACAAGAATGAAATAAAGGATTAAAAATAATGCTTTTAGGCTTGAGTTAATATTGGAAAAATCGAGTTCTGCGGCCTTTAATCCAACGCGACGCATCTTGTTTAACATGCTGAATTTTTAAAAAAATATTTAAGGCCCCGGCCGGCAAGCTTAAGTTATTAAAAATACTAAAGTTTTTTCTTTTTACCCCTTGCGTAAAGATCCATAAAAAAATCAGCCCCCGGCCCTTTTGGCATGGATTTTGCATAGGACTATTAGAGAGGCGGATTTTCCGCTCAAATCACTAAAAAGGGAGAACAAACAATGAAACAAAAAAAATACCTGGATCTCACCCACGACAGAAGTTTTAAGACCTTTTTCTCTCAAAACAAAGATATGTTGCTCTCTTTGCTGAAGGCTTTTTTGCCCCTTCCTAACAAAAGAACAGTTAAAAGCGTGCACCTTATTGAAGACAAAAAACAAGCACAGGTAGCCCAAAAAATCACCATTAAAGACAGCTTTCTTTACCCTGCCTCTGTCAGGGAAAAACAGGCGATCTTGGACTTAAATGTCTTACTCAATACAGGAGAAAAAGTGGATGTGGAGATGCAGGCTGTATCCAAGAAAGCCTTTGTGGAAAGAGCCTTGTTTTATTGGGCCAGACTTTACACAAAAGGTCTTAAAGTGAGTGAAGACTACGGCCTTTTATATCCCACTTATTCTTTAATTTTCACCAAGTTTCCGGCTTTTGATTTGCAAAAAAAAAGAGGTTTTGTAACTTCTTTTTCCATCCGTTCGGACAATCCTCCTTATTTTGCATTGAACGATCACTTACGGATGATGTTTGTGGAGCTGAGCCGATTTAAACAGGGTGAGTATTTGCTTGACGCAAAAGAGAAGTGGTGTTACTTTTTAAGGGAGTCGGGAAGCTTAACTCCCAAGAAGGTGAAGTTTTTAACTAAAAAGGGGGATGATATGTCAAAAGCTGTAAGTTTGTTGGATGATCTGTCGGAGAGTGGATACGAAAGCTTGTTAAAGGAGACCAAGGAGAGGGAGCATCGGGATCAGCTTGCGATAAAAGCCCTTGCCCGTGACGAAGGCCTTGAAGAAGGCAGACAAGCCGGTATGAAAGAAGGCAGACAAGCCGGTATGAAAGAAGGCAGACAAGCTGGTATGAAAGAAGGCAGACAAGCTGGTATGAAGACTGTGGCTTTAAATATGTTGAAGAAATCAGCTGATTTAAGCTTTATTTCAGAAGTGACGGGGCTTTCTGTTGCTGAAATTAAAAAGCTTAAAAACGGAAAAATGACAAGAAAGAGAAAATAATCCTATCGTGAGTTTCCGCCCGGCTTTTAAAGGGCTGGAAGGTTAGGAACAGGCGCCGGGCTTTACGAAACATCAGTAAATGTCTTTGTGAAGTTTCACCCGGTTTTCAAAGGGCCGATAGATCTAAACAGGCACCGGGCTTTACGAAACATAAGTCAAAGTATTTGTGAAAAGGGGGTTCAAAAGCTCAAACATGCGTTTTGCCACACCCGCGTCTTGCAATTGCTGTGTGCTCAAAGCCGAACTCGTTTTGAACCCCCTTTTCACAAAAAAATACATGTTTCTTTAAAAAAATTATTTTACTCAAATATCGCGGGAGGCGAACTCACTTCCAGCCCTTTAAAAGGCAGGCTAAAACCAAAGTGTATTTTTCGTGAAAAAAATCAGCTTATACGGCTAAGGGGGTGTAAAAGTTACACAGGTTTTTTGCTTATTTCGATAAAAAACAGGCTGGCTGATATAGATATTTGACATTCATTCTAATATTTCGCTATAAAGTACAGGTTCAGTGGAACGGGCATGGGTTAGTCTGCCGTGATGAAAAAGTCTGGATTTGATAGATCTGTATGCTTTAGTCTTAAGCTTGTTCGTGACGGAATACCTTGGACACTCACCGCTTAAGACTAAAGCATACAGACAAACAACAAGGGCTTTTCCCAGAGGGTTAATTAGTTGGAGGGTGAAAAAGGCTGAATTTAATAGCATGGCATAAGCAAAACCCCGGCTTGTTCGTGACGGAATACGATTTAACCCTCACGGCACGGACTTGGACAAAAATACTTAACAAGGCATTTTTTCATAGGTGACTAATAAATCGGAGGATGAAAAAGGCTACTAAACTGCATGGTCTCAAAAGCAAAGTCCAAGCTTGTTCGGGCTGGAAGTCGCACAGGCGACTTCCAGTTTTACACTTGGACTCTCACCGCTTGGCTTTGCTTTTGAGACATAATTTAAAGAGGTTTTTCACGGAGGATTAATTATAAAAATTAGAAATCAAGGACAAAAAAACAGGAATGAAATAAAGGAGGAGAAATGAAGACTGGAGATGTGACTGGAATGGAGAGTTTGGGAATGATGAGAGGGATTTTGGGGATTTTGAGGCTTGTTGTTTTGCAGGCTGAGGAAAAGGCGATGAGAAGGGGGATTTTGAAGGTTTTTGCTTTGGCTGTGGTGTTGGCTTTTTCTTACAGCTCCTTTGCTGTAAATCTAATACAATGCAGAGGCAATGCTCAACAACACTATAATGAATATAAACTTGTTTATGAAGAAGATCCGGGTAATGTACAAAAAATTTACGACATGAGTATAAGCGCGATTTGTGTGAACAAAATGCAAGAGGGGATGACGCTTTTAGAAAGATCTGCTGACGGCGGGCATGTGCAGGCCAATTACTTTATGGGAGTATATTATGAAAAAGGCCAAAGTTTTGATTTATCAAAACCTTTAACCGAAGACCCTAAACATTTTAATGCCATGCTTTTTTATTTGAACCGTGCGGCGGATTTGATTGAAAGCAACCCCCAATACCCTGAAGGCACCACTGAGGATATGCCTGAATTTGAAGAGCGTAATCGTATCAGTGCTAAAGTGTTTGTTGTCTTGCCGGATTTTTATTATTCAGGGTATGCCTCAGCTATGAATAAAGTTTTAAGCAATGTAGAAAATACAGAGTATACCGACACTTTGGAAGTTTTAAGCAAAATGCGTGATTCCGCCGAAAGATGCCTTAGAAGGCCCGCCCTTTCTGTATGGAAACATAAACAGAGGGAGATAGGGCATGCCATGCAGGTGCGCTGTGGGGCCATGCAGGATTTTGCCGAGGGCGCCCTTCCTTTGGAGCAAGAGCGTTTGAGCATAGCCCGGCAGTGTGTAATGCCCTTAAACGAGTGCCCTGAGCATCAAAAAATCATAAATACTTTGATAGGTTTAATCAATACTATGCTGGAAGAATTAAATTCTGTGCCTTTAATTCATTAAAAAAATTAAAGAAAAAGCTTCCCAATGAGATTCAAATAGACTTTTGAATAAAAGTAGTGGAAACTGATCAAGTTTGTCACTTTTTATTATAAGATATTGGAATCACAGAAGTTTTTTCGCAGGTAATGACAAAATTTAGAAAGTTCGCCCGGTTTTTAAAGGGCCGGAGCTGAGTTCGCCTCCTAAGGTACCGGAAGCCCTACAAATAGGGCTTTCGGTTTTAGGTGCTGGATTCCAGAAATCGCGGGACTAAAAAGCCAACAACTTGGCTTTTTAGTTTTCTTTTTTTTCACAGAAATGAAGAAAAAACATGTATTATTGTTTTGTGAAAAGGGGGTTCAAAACGAGTTCGGCTTTGAGCGCAAAGCGTCTGCAAGATGCTTTGCGGCAAAACGCATGTTTGAGCTTTTGAACCCCCCTTTTCACAAATACTATTGCTGATGTTTCGTAAAGCCCGGCGCTTGTTCTTAATCCTCCAGCCCTTTAAAAGGTGGGCGGAAACTCACAATATGAGTTTTTAAGTCCCTTTTTCACAAATACCTCTGATATTTCGTAAAGCCCGGCGCCTGTTCTTAATCCTCCGGCCATTTGAAAACCGAGATCCTTCACATAAAGTTAAAAAAAACTAAAGAAAATATTATTTTTACCGAAAAAGAGAATATGACTTTTCATACTCTCTTTTTTTTGTTTGTTTTGATGTTTCATGGCATATCACAAGCTCATGATAATGGTAATAGCCATACCCATCCCCAACAATTTCCAAAGAGAGGAGAACATATAGTATACAAACCCGAGCATTCCGAATCATGTTCAACAGAGAAGAACAAGCAGGTAAAACAACTGAGAAATGCAGATATACCATTTCCTGATCATTGCAGTTGTGACAAAGAAAATATAAACACAAAAGAAGATGTGGAGGCTTGCGTCACTAACTACAAAAACTGCCGGGAGGATTGCCAAAATCAAGTCAATGCTTGTGCTCGCAATATAAACACGGCCAGAGAGTGTGAAAGCTACTGTCAGAACAATCCAGGGCATTCTTCCGGGTTGTCGCAAAGCCGTATTGTTCAAAGGTGCAAAGAGCAAAAAGAGGGGGAAATAAGATCTGAGTTAGAAAGAAATTGTCGCAATAGGATACAAAAAATCCAAAATTCAGCTCCTCATCCGGGGGCTGTTTTGGTTTGTCCAGAAAACCAAGACTGTAGACAATATTGCAATAGTGTTGCTAAAGACACAAATGTGAGTGGTTTGTGTCCCGGTTCCGGTTCTAATCGCGGTATCACGACCGAAGATGGATACAAGGCATGCCTTGCAGGGCTAAGCGGGCAATTAAGCCGAAAACTGCCTCAAGGTTCCGGCAATTTGCCACGGGGTTTTGCTTGGGAGAACTGCGATTTAGGTAAAGATTGTGAGCAAAGGCTTAAGTGGGCTTTTCAGCAAACAGTTAGGGAATGTGGGGCTTTAAAAGATCGGGCTGTGCTTTGTTGCAACAAGCCTATGGAATGCCATAAAACACCCGCTGTTACAGGGGCAATACCCCCCCCCTCAGCCTTTGGTCTTGGAATGGGCATGAGTGATATATGCCGAATCGTAAAAGAAAAAACAGGTGATGTGGGAAAGTTAGGGCAAAAACTGGCTGAAGAGTGCCGAAACAGCTCAAAAAAGGGCCTTGCTATTTGCCGTCAAAAAACACAGAGGATACTTGCTTCTTTTTATCAGCTTTGCTCTTTTGATCTGAATACAGAAAATGTTTACGACCCCGGCCTTCATACCTGCGGTAAAAATATGATTGATCAGTATGTTCAAAACTACGGGGATAAGATAAGACCTTTATTTGCTTTGATTGAGACAGCGGGCCTTAAGGCGGGTGAGCTTGAAAAACAAGCCAAGGGCTTTTTAGAGTCCTCACTTGTTGCCTCTGATTGTGAGAAAAGCGCGGGCGTGCTTGCAGGTGGAGATGAGGAAAGCTCAGCAGGATCAAAGGCCCGTGGTTCAGATGGTTTAAGCGATTTAAGCGGTTTTGAGTCAGGAGGCTTTAGCCCTTCTGAGGCCAGCGGGTATGTAAGAGGCGGTCCGGGGGCAAGCGAAGAAGACACTGACCCGGCCTTCGGCGGGGCAGGTGACAGCGGAGGAGGAGTGGGCAGTGCGGGAGGAAGAAGGCGTGCACAGGCCGGCGCCCGTGATGCAGGCGCGCAAATAACAGGCTCTAAAGGTGTCGGAAGAGCTGGAGTAACAGGTGGAGCCGGCGGAATAGGAGCAGGCACAGGCGCAGGATCAGGCAAAGCCGGCGGAATGGGAGCAGGCACAGGCACAGGATCAGGCAGAACCGGCGGAGTGGGAGGCGCAAGCGGTAGTAACCGGCGCCTGTCGTCTAAAGAAAGAGGTTTTAGAGAATTTCAACAAGCCGGAAGTGGGAGTGACAGCTCAAAAGTTAAGAGTTTTCTTGATAGGCCCCCTGCCATAAGAAACAAAAAAATCCACTTTCTTGGCTCTCCCCACGATGATATTTTTAAGCGCATTTCAAACCGCATCATCTACCTGTGCAGAACCAAGTACATAGAAGATTGTGATATTTAAAGGGTTTTTTACGGATGATTAGATAGGGCTTGACGGGTGGTCGTTTTTTACCTTTTATTAAGAATATGAAAACTCCCAAAAAATCTTCTAAAAAAGCCAAAACCAATAAACCCGTGCTTGGTCGGGCGACAAGCGCCAAAGCTTCTAAGGCAAAAAAAAGCCTAAAGGCAAAAACTAACAAAAAGCCAAAAGCTGTAAAAACGGCGAAAAAGTCTTCCACCGGCAAAAAAAAGCCGGTTTTACCAAAAAAAAATCCCCCTTCAAAGTCTCTTAAAAAGGTGGAAAGCAGTCGGGCGGAGATCTTAAAAAACGCGGAAAGACGCAAAGTTTTGGAACTGCAAAAAGAGCTAAACAGTTTAAACAAGAAGAGAGAAGAGGAGATTGCCATTAAAGACGCAGAAGGTCGAAGTTACTGTCAAGACGAAAACTGCGACCAACCGGCTGTGACGGATAAATATTGCAGGTATCATTATTTAAACGGCTGGAAATACCGCCGAAACCGAAGCAAACTTCTGGAAAACTATTATTTGACAGACACCATACAAAGCCTTCTGCAATCTTTCGGCGAAGGAGCCTTGCATTTTATACTGCGTGACTGCAAAAATGAAAAAGCTTTTGAAACAGCGGGACGGGAGATGAATTTTTTTACAGAAGAAGAAGAAGAAACAATACATCCGTCCTCAGAAGAGGAAACAGTCAGAATATGAAAACAAATGCTTTAAGCCCCCCTTTTACGCGCGCTCAATCCGCTCAATCCTTAGTCGGCAAAAGCGTCTATATTTCCACTTACGGCTGTCAAATGAATGTCCATGATACAGAAAGAATGTACTCTCTGCTGGAGATGATTAACTACGCCCCCGCCGTCAGTGCGGATCAGGCTCAGCTGATTATTATCAACTCCTGCTCTGTGCGGGAAAAGCCGGTTCATAAGGTCCGCTCAGAGGTGGGCCGCTATCACCGCCTGAAACAAAAAAATCCTCATTTAAAAATAGGTGTGGCGGGCTGTGTGGCGCAACAGGAAAAAAAGAAACTTTTAAAACAAACACCTCTTATAGATTTTGTGTTCGGCCCGGACAACATTGACGATCTGCCTGATATGGTGTCTCGTTTGGAAAAAGGGGAGTCTTCCATTACAGAAACCCGTTTTCACAGATCCCGGCCCTACCATATACAAACCCTTATCAGGAATCCCAAGGTGAGCGCCTTTGTAAATATTATGAAGGGCTGTGATAACTTTTGCACTTTTTGCGTGGTGCCTTTTACGCGCGGGCGGGAGGTCAGCCGGCCCCTGTTTGATATTTGTAAAGATGTGCAAAACCTGACAAAAAGAGGCGTAAAAGAGGTGACCCTTCTTGGGCAAAATGTTAATTCCTATCGCTCCGCCTTACGAGGCTCCGCCTTACGAGGCTCCGCCTTACGAGGTTCCGCCTGCGGTGCGGATTTTGGCGCATTGCTGTTGGCTTTGTGTGAAAAAACAGATATTAAAAGAGTGCGCTTTACCTCTCCTCATCCCAAAGATTTTAACAAAGAGCTGATAGAGATTATGCAGTCCAACAAAGACAAAATCATGCCCGCTGTGCATCTTCCGGCCCAATCGGGAAACTCCCGGATTTTACAAAGAATGAACAGGGGCTACAGCCGGGAAGAGTACATTCAAAAAGCACGGATGATTTTAACCGGAATGCCGGGGGCTGTGCTCTCCACCGACCTGATAGTGGGCTTTCCCGGGGAAACAGAGGAAGACTTTCAAGACACCCTAAGCCTTTTGGACGAAGTGCCTTTTGAAATGATATATTCTTTTAAATATTCCCCGCGCCCCTTCACCAAAGCCAAAAACTTTGATAATCAGGTCCCGGAAGGGGAAAAATCCTCCCGTTTAAAGCGTTTGCAGGAAAAGCATATTCAATTTGCCTTTTCCCGCGCTCAGGAGTATAAAAATCAGGTTTTAGAGGTTTTGGTGGAAAAAAAGGATGACAAAACCGGCTGTTTAAGCGGAAGATCACCCCAAAACAAGATGGTTTATTTTGCCGGCTCCCCGCATTTAAAAGGAAAAACCCTGTCTGTAAAAATAAACAAGGCCTATCCCCAAGTTTTATACGGAGATCTATTGCCCTGATTTTTAAGCTGTGCTTAAGTTTTACTTTAAGTTCCCGAATTTAAAAAAAGGAGAATTATGAAAGAGGAAGTGAAGACAGACCGTGCCCCCGCTGTGCAAAATATAAGAGCGGATTTGCGGGAGCATAAAACAAACCTAAAACAAAAATGGATAGAGGTTATACCCCACGGCTTGGTGGGGGGCATGATTCCCAACCTGTGTCTTATGGTTTTTAAAGAAAAAGAAGGCTCAAAACGATTTGCCGTCTCACTTTCCCATTTGCAGGGGCGGATTTCCATGCACCAGAGCATGCAAAAAGAAGAGCCTTTTCGCTTTATCAGCGAGCTGTTAAGCGGTATGAAAATAAAACTGGAAAAGTGCTATTTTTTAAAATGCGACAAAGGGCACATTCTTACACGGGTGATTTTAAGCGGGCACCCGCGCCTGCACTCGATGGATTTAAACGCCGACGATGTCATTCCCTTTGCGGTGTACTCCTCTTGTCGGTTTTACTGTACAGAACGCTTTATTACCGAAATGCTGGATCAAAAAGTGGAACATTCGTTTAAAAAAGCTTTTATGAAAAAACCCCTTTACCTAAACTGAAGGTCGAAGGATGACAAGAGAGGATTTTTTTCAAGAGGTCCAAGGTTCAGGCCTCACTTTTGACGATATTTTAATCCTGCCCGGGTACTCTGAAGTCCTGCCCAATGAAATTTCCACTAAGGTTCGCCTTACAAAAAATCTTGTTTTAAACACCCCTGTTATTTCTTCGGCTATGGACACGGTTACGGAACATCAAATGGCAAGGGTTATGGCACAGCACGGCGGTTTTGGAGTCATCCATAAAAACATGAGTGTCAAAAGCCAGTGTCACGAAGTGCAGAAAGTTAAAAAATACGAAAGCGGTATGATTTTAGATCCTATTACGCTTTCCCCCTCCGCTCTTGTGTACGAAGCTTTGGAGTTGATGAAAAAACATTCCATAAGCGGGGTCCCCGTTACACGCAAAAAAGAAGGGGATACAGGCCTCATACTGGAGGGCATTTTAACCCATCGCGACCTAAGGTTTGAAACCCGCTTGGATATATCAGTATCTCAAATTATGACTCCGCGAAAAAAGCTTATCACCGCCAAAGAGGGAACCACTTTAGAACAAGCCAAAGAAATTTTGCATCAGCATCGGATTGAAAAACTACCGGTCATGGACGACAAAGGCTTTTTAAAAGGCTTGATTACCATTAAGGATATTGAAAAAGCGACGGCTTTTCCCTTGGCCGTTAAAGATAAACACGGCAGGCTTTTTACAGGGGCGGCAATAGGCATAGGGTTAGATGAGCAAAAACGGGCGGAGAGCCTTATTCAAGCCGGAGCGGACTTGTTATGTTTGGATACCGCTCACGGCTTTTCCAAAAATGTGATAAACATGATTGTTTTTTTAAAGAAAAAATATTCAGACATTATACTGATGGCGGGCAATGTGGCTACAAGTAAGGGCGCTTTGGCTTTGGCTGAGGCCGGCGCGGATATTATAAAAGTGGGCATGGGGCCGGGCAGTATCTGCACAACCAGAGTGGTCTCCGGTGTGGGGGTTCCCCAAGTAAACGCCATTTTAAATTGCGCAAAAGCGCTTAAAAAAACCGGAAAAACTTTAGTGGCGGACGGGGGGCTTAAGCACTCAGGGGATTTGACAAAGGCCATAGCTCTTGGAGCAACAGGGGTTATGGTGGGTAATATGCTGGCAGGTTCTGACGAAAGCCCGGGCGAAATGGTGCTTTACCGGGGAAGAGCTTATAAAACCTACAGAGGCATGGGAAGTCTTGGCGCGATGAAAAAGGGATCTAAAGATCGTTATCGGCAGGAAGGGGTTTTTGTATCCGATAAAATGGTTCCTGAAGGGGTGGAGGGGAGAGTGCCTTACCGGGGTGCTGTCAGTGGAATTTTGTATCAAATGACCGGTGGGCTGAAAGCCGGTATGGGATATATTGGAGCTAAAAACATCAATGATTTTCAAGAGAAAGCTCAATTTATTAAAATAAGTTCTAAAAGTTTTTCTGAGTCTCATATTCATGATGTCAGCATCACAAAAGAGGCCCCCAACTACCGGCTGGAGTAAAAGGGGGTCTTATGCCAAAAAAAACTTTTCTGATTTTGGATTTTGGATCGCAGTATACTTGGCTCATCGCCCGGCGCTTTCGGGAGCTTGGTTTTTATTCTCAGGTGGAAATTTACGACTTTCCCTTAAAAAAAATAAAAAAACTTAAGCCTGCCGGGATTATTCTAAGCGGGGGGCCGTCTTCTGTTTTATCCGCCGACTCTCCTTATCGGGATTTAAAACCCTTGTGGGACATAGCCCCGCTTTTGGGGATTTGTTACGGGTTTCAGATGATATGTCATCAGTGGGGCGGAAAGGTAAAAGCGGAGGGTCAAAGACATTACGGGAGTGTGCGCATTCACTCTGATTTATTGCCGGGTATGCAAAAAGTGTGGATGAGCCACGGCGATTTTGTGTCTGAACTTCCCAAAGGCTTTTCGGTTTTGGCAAAGACCGACAAAAATATTCCGGTGGCGCTTAAGTTTAAAAACATACTGGCCCTGCAATTTCACCCTGAAGTCTCTCATACAGAAAAAGGTGATAAAATTTTATCTTATTTTGCAAACAAAATCTGCAAAGTAAAAAACGGGGAGTGGACAGGGGATTTAATATTGTCTGTTTTATCGGATCAAATAAAGCTCAGGGCTTTGGAATTTACCGGGCCTTTAAAGGATGTGACAGCGGGCAAAGCAAAAAAGTCAAAAAAGTTGGGCTTTGTGCTTTGCGCTTTAAGCGGCGGGGTGGACTCCACCGTTATGGCATGCCTTCTTACAAAGGTATTGGGGCTGGCTTTCGTGCACTCAGTGTTTGTGGATACAGGGCTTTTAAGGCAAAACGAATTTCAAGAAGTGTGCAGAGCTTATAAAAAGATGGGTCTTAACTTAAACGCTTTGTCTGAAGGGGAGCGGTTTTTAAAAGCTTTAAAAGGGGTCACCTGCCCGGAGAAAAAACGAAAAATCATAGGCCGGCTTTTTATTGATATTTTTAAAGAATACAAAGAAAAACACCCTGAAATAAAATATCTGGCGCAGGGCACTTTATACCCCGATGTGATTGAAAGCCTTTCTTTTAAAGGCCCCAGCGCTGTTATTAAATCGCACCACAATGTAGGGGGCCTGCCCAAGAATCTTCCTTTTAAACTGCTGGAGCCTTTGCGGTTTTTGTTTAAGGACGAAGTGCGCCTTCTCGGAAAAAAGCTGAATGTACCACAGCGGTTTTTAAATCGGCATCCTTTTCCCGGCCCCGGCCTTGCAGTCAGGATATGCGGAGAGATCACCAAAGAGCGTTTGAAAAAACTTCGCCATGCGGACGCGATTTTTATGGAAGAGCTTTTGCGTTCCAAGCTCTACAAAAAAATATGGCAGGCTTTTGCGGTGTTGCTGACTGTAAGGTCTGTGGGGGTGCAGGGGGACCGGCGAACTTATGACGAAGCCATTGCCTTAAGAGCGGTCACTTCCACAGACGGCATGACGGCAGACTGGTTTTCTTTTCCTTCGGATTTTCTACATAAGGTTTCCGATCGCATCACCAACGAAGTAAAGGGGATTAACCGGGTGGTTTATGACATCAGCTCCAAGCCCCCCGGCACCATCGAATGGCTGTGAATACTATTTAACAATAAATCCTTTAGCGCATTGTGACTCTAAATACTCTGCTTGCTTAGGACTGACTTTTGCCCCTTGCAAATCTGTTTCTGAAGAAAACTTTGCCTTGTGTAACCACCTTACCTCTCGCAAATCTGTATCCCGCAAAATCGCGGCGGTAAAATCCACATTAAGAACAATCGCCTTATCCATCCTTGCCCTGGTCAAATTCGCATCGGTAAACTTCGCATCGGAAAAATCCCCCCGTTGCAAAATTGCCTCCGTCAAAGTCGCGTTGGTAAAATCCGCATGGGGCGCAATCGCCTGATTAAACTTTGCCTCGGCTAACAACGCTTTGATAAAAATCCCCCTTCCCAAAATTGCTTCGGTAAAATCCGCCTCCGTCAAAGTCGCATTTTGTAAAATTACCCTGGCCATCTTTGCGTTGGTAAAAATCGCTTTTGTTAAAGTCGCATCGCTGAAATTTGTTTTGAACAACAGCGCATGGTCAAAAATTATCTCGCTCAAATACAAGTTGCTCAAATCCTGATAGCTATAGTCCCGCCACGCATGATTTGTCCCGGGCAAAAGCTTTATCTCTTCTGGAGGATTTCCGGGGGGACGCCTGTCTTCCTTGCGAAGATAGGGCACATCACCCTCTTTTGCAGTCCATCCGGGAATCTGTAAAAAGAGCACACAAAGCCCTGTTAATAAAATACGAATTGCTTTCATAAGTGCTTTCCTTTATATAAAAATCGGATTATTGATATCCGATTATTCAACTTTGCCTTGACTAAAATCGCCGGTTTTTTATGAAAAAGTGACTGTATAATCACCGCACAAAATTCTTATTTTTCCCTCTTTGAGTTTTCCTTTGTTATAAACCAAAAGTCTTTCTTTTTCATAACTCCAGTCAATCGCATAAAAATACGAAGGGTGAAGGTCGTCGTACACTATTTTGGATCGCCCCACTGTCTCCACAAAAACATGTGCACCTTCAGGAATATAAAGTCTGTGAAAAACCGTTAAAAGATTAGGTTTGAAATCACTATCTTCGTCTTTTTTTACAAAAAGCTTTACAAATTGTTTGTCTGGATTCTGATGAAATATATTCTTTATTTCACCCCCTTTTATGTAATGGCAATTAATGATCATAACTTCATCTGCCATTGCTGAACTGGAAAAAAATAAAGAGGTCACTCCAAAACACAATAATAATAATAAATTTTTCATTTTTACTCCTTTGATTTAAATTCTTATAAGATATATCAAAAAAGACACAAGTACGGCAAAATTTATTTGTGAAGGATGTAAAATTTACAAAGACTGCTTAAACCCTGTTTTTCAAGCTTTTTGACCTCTCACCATACAAATATGATTATCCAGCGCGGTGGGAGAGGGCTGAGTCTTTGGAGTTAAAACTGTCTAAAACAGCTTTATTTGCTTTTTTAGGAGTTATTCTTTGAAACAGAGCTTATAATGAGATTATGCGGGACTTAAATCCGTAATAAAGGGCTTTTTATGCGGTTTTGAGCTTATTTCGCCATATTTTATCTATCTATTTTTATCATTTTAACGAATTTTGCTTGATTTTGTGACAAAAATAGGCGAAAATTGTCAGCATGATATACAAAAATCGCCGTAAATTATGAATATAATATATAAAAATCGGATTATTAAACTGCCGGAAAAAAGCAGTATTTTTCTTTTTGGGGTGCGTGGAAGCGGTAAAACACTGCTGTTAAAAAAAATGTTTCCCAAAGCCCTGCATATTAACCTTTTAAACGAATCTCTTTATCAAAGCTATCTTTCTAATATTTCAAAATTTTATGAAACAGTCAGCGCTTTTAAAAGCAACGGTGTTATAGTTGTTGATGAGATTCAAAAAATGCCCGAGCTTTTAAACGAAGTGCATCGCCTTATTGAAGAATCTTCCAGAGGAGAAGCTCCTTTTCGCCAGTTTATCCTTACCGGTTCCAGCACCAGAAAACTCAAAAGACCTGGAGTTAATTTATTAGCCGGCAGGGCGGGCAAGGTATATCTTCATCCCTTCGTCCCGCAGGAGTTAGGAGGGGATTTTGATTTAAGCCAAGCCTTAAAATTTGGACTAATTCCTATTGTGTGGTCATCATCACGCGATAAAGAGTTTAAATTAAAATCCTATACTGAAACATATCTTAAAGAGGAAATTAAGGCGGAAGCCTTGGTTAGAAACTTACCCGGCTTTGCGCGGTTTTTAGAAGTTGCAAGCCTTTATCACGGGCAAGCCTTAAATATGAGTAATATTTCAAGGGAATGCCAAGTTAAAATAGAAGCAGTGCGGGATTATTTTTCCATATTGGAAGATACAATGTTGGGTTTTTTCTTGAAAGCTTATTCTCCAAAACTTCGGTTGAGAGAGCAAAAAAGCCCTAAATTTTACTTCATTGATCCCGGCCTTGCGCGCGCTTTAAAGAAAAACTTTGGTCCTGTTTCCGTTGAGGAAAAAGATTCTCTTTTTGAAGGGCTTGTGGCTCAAGTCTTAAGAGCTTACAAAGACTACCATTTTCTTTATGAAGAAATGTTTTACTGGTCTCCGCTGGAGGCTAAAAAAACAGAAGTGGACTTTCTTTTAAAAAGGGGAAAAGAGTTAATTGCTGTTGAAGTTAAATCCAGCCCTCAAGTTTCCTCCACAGACTATAAAGGCTTGCGGGCTATTAGTGAGTTATCATATATTAAAAAGCGGATTTTAGTTTACACAGGAGACACAATAAGAAGAACAATGGAGGGGATTGATATTTGGCCTTTTGATTTTTTTTGCCAAAACTTAACAGAAGACTTTAATTCTGATCCTTATAAAAACTAACAAGCGGTGTGCTCCCCCGCCTTTGCACCGGGAATATTTTAATAATTTTCTTGCGGTTGGTTGTTGGGTGTTTTATAAAGATATTAAAGGCTCTAAAGAAAAAGATATGAGAAACAAAGTCTTTAAAAGGCATACATAGGAACGGCGGTTATGAAGCTTAAATTTTTGCCTCAAAATATATCTGTGGATATAGAGCAGGGAAAAAGCGTGATGGATATGGCGCGGGAAAACAAACTTCCCGTCAGTTCCTCTTGCAATGGAATGTGCTCTTGCGCGGAATGTCGTGTTTATGTTGTGGAAGGGGAGGCGCATATTTTGCCTCCTACAACAAAAGAGGTGGAGCTGATAGGGGGAGGGCACTTTGTGGATAACAGGCGGCTTTCCTGTCAGCTTTTTTGCTTTGGTGATGTGACTGTGGATTTGTCGGAGCAGGTGGAAAGGCAAAAACAGGGAGGTAAAAAACAGTTTTTAAAGCGTCTTTCCAAAGAAGGCGGGGAGGAGAGCGCGTCTGTCGGCGGTATTCTGGTGGATCAAGAGATGAGCGCGATAAATGTTTCTGAAGAGGAAGAAGAAAGCACAGCGGGGGATTTAAAAGACAGCTTTTATCAAAACAAAGGGCGATACAGCAAAAAACAGCAGTATTTATCCGGTGGCCAGGGAAACAGGGCAAGAAAAAGAAGAGGCGGAAGAAGAACCGGCGGACTCAAACGCAGAGGCAAAAACAGATAGTTTCGCGGTTTTTTTGGCGCTTTATTTCAAGGACTCCAGCTCTTTTGTGATGTTTTTTTGTAAGGCCTCGTTGGTTCCTCCTCCGATTTCCATCAGCTTGGCGTCTCTCCAAAGTCGCTCGACATGGTATTCCCCCACATAGCCGTAGCCCCCCATGACCTGCATGGCTCTGTCGGCCACCCTTTTTCCCATGCGGGCGCAAATCAGCTTGGCGGAATCTGAGTTCAACCTCTGCCCTGATTTTTGTAAATTCATTTGCCCTGCGATACTGTAAACAAAGGCCCGGCAGGCCATGTACTCTGCGTAACTTTCGGCAAGGTATTGTTGAATTTGCCCAAAATGCCTGATGCTTTTTCCAAAAGCCTGCCTTTCGCCCGCGTATTTGTTCATCTCCCGCAGGCAGGTTCCGGCTATGCCCAAACTCATGGCGGAAAGGGCCAGCCTTTCAATTTCCAGATTGCGCATCATGTGAGAGACAGACTCTCCCTGTTTGCCGATAAGGTTTTTTTGTGGAATTTTGCAATCGTCAAACACCAGCTCCGCCGTGTTGGAGGCCCGCATTCCTGTTTTATCTTTAATTTTTTGCCCCGCTTTGTAGCCTTCAAAACCTTTTTCCACAACAAAGGTGGAGATTGTTTTTTGCCCGGACTTGGCGTAAAGCAAAACAAGGTCCGCCGGGGTGTTTTGCTCATCCTGCACGCCGTTGGTGATCCACATTTTTCTGCCGTTTAATATAAAGTGACTGTCTTTTTTTTGGAAAGTGGACTGCATGCCAAAAACATCGGTGCCCGCGCTGGCTTCAGACATACCCATAGCCCCTATCCATTCCCCTGAGCAGAGTTTAGGAAGCCATCTTTTTTTTTGCTCCTCGCTACTGTTAATGGAAATATTATGCGTGCAGAGTATGGCATGGGCCAGATAGGCCAAACAAAGCCCCGGGTCAGAGGCGCTTAACTCCTCATGCGCAATCACCACCGACAGGGCGTCCATTCCGGATCCGCCAAAAGAAGGATCAGCCGTTATGCCAAGCAGTCCCAAAGGCCCCATTTTTTTAAACAGCTTTACATTAAAGCGCTCTTCCCGATCGTATTGAAGGGCCTGCGCTGACACCTCTTCTTTGACAAAGGCGGAAACAGCCTGCCGGAGCAGAAGGTGCTCTTCTTTTAACTGAAACAAATTATATGGTTTTGACATAACAGGCCTTGATTTGAACACTTGATAAAGTAAAAATCAAGACCTTTAGTTTAATCAGTAGCCCGTGAAAAAGGCCGGCTTTCATAGTTGGCATAAGCAAAAGCCCGCCTTGTTCGAGACGGAGTACCTTGGACTCTCACCGCCGGGCTTTTGCTTATGCCACAAATAACAAGGGCTTGTTCACGGGCTACTAATTAGTGATCCCCTATCGGCTTTTTACTTCTTCGTTTCGAGATCACTTGTTTACATCGTCGCAAGCGCACTTTTCCGGATTATTGAGCAAAGCTGATAAATCAGGGACTTCTTTTATATTAGGAAGCAAAATCAATACGAATTTGGGAGCACAGTTTTGATCTTTCACCCGGGGAGACTGATTTTCAACCGGTCCGTATATATACGGAGAGCTATATAGGTTAACAACAGGATCTTTAAACTTTCCACCCAGTATTTTAAGTGTGTCTCCGCTTATGATCTGACAGGGGTTGCTTGTTAACTCCTCCTGATTCGGCATCTTCATGTCTTGATACACTCTGACAAGTGGAGTGTTCATCGTTGTTACATAAGAGATAACAGGATTAGTACCAAAGGCCGGTAAGGATAGGGAAATCAACAATAAAGAGAAAATAAATTTCATAGCACACTCCTTTGTATTTTGTTTGTATAAAACTGGTTTTAGGATAATTAAGGTAATACAAAAACAGTAAATAATACAGAAATAATACAGAAATAAATCCTTTTGTGAAAAAGTTGTGTAATATTTACACGCACCGACTTGTTATTATACACTTGAGTGGCGGGGGCTGAGTGTAGTATTTAATCACTTATGAAAAAGTGAGGTTTTATGTTTTTTGTGAATTTATGCAGTTTGGTTTTAGGTTTGTTTGCCCTGCTGAAGGGGGCGGATCTGTTGGTGCATTTGTCCTGCGGGCTGGCCCGGCGCTTTTCGGTAAATCCTTTTTTTGTGGGTGTGGTGTTGCTGGGCATGGGCACTTCCGCTCCGGAATGGGCGGTGTCTGCTGTATCCTCTCTTAAAGGAATGCCTGATCTGGCGACCGGCAATATTTTTGGCTCCAATGTTTTTAATATTTTGCTGGTCTTGGCCTTGATATTGCTGAAACCTCTCTCTAATAAAAAAGTTCAGCTTATTAAAAAAGATATTTTGTTTCTTTTTTTAAGCGGCCTTTTTCTTATCCCTATTATGATGGATGACTTTATTTCCCGCGCGGATGCTTTTGTTCTCAGTTTGATTTTTGTGATTTATATGGTTTTCAGTGTGAAATTCGCTAAAAGGGAAGGGGAAAGCGCTATGAAAGCGCCTGCGGATGCAGAAAAGCCGTCTGTAACGGATATAAAGGGGCAAAACGGCGGGGCGGGCTTTCATAAAAACGGGGAGCCTTTTGGTTTAAAATCAGTTTTGTGCATTATTTTGGGCTTTGTTCTTCTTATTGGGGGTTCTCACCTTACTGTGGCGGGGGCTGTCGGCTTGGGTAAGGCTTTTGGAATGTCCGAACGGCTAATCGGTATATTGATTGTGTCTGTCGGCACCAGCCTGCCGGAGCTTTTTACCTCTTTTACAGCCATTTTAAAGGGCTATAAGGATATGGCCGTGGGTAATATTATAGGCTCCAACATTTTTAACACTTTTGCCATTTTCAGCACAGTGGGCTGGATTTTGCCGGCTAAACTGGATCCTAAAATGACTCAAGTGGACCTGCCCGTGCTTTTGCTGATACACACGGCCTTACTGTCTATCGTTTTTTGCTATCGCTTTAAATGGATCAACAGATTACTCCCTTATGCGTTTTTTATCGGCTATATTCTGTATCTCGGCCTGCTTCTAAAAACCTAAATCACAGTTGGGCGTGAAAAACCCTTGATCTTTAGCTACAACTTTACCGGCTGGACTCCGATAAGATAAAGCTATGAGTCACTTTGAAAAGGGTGGGCTTTGCGAGTGGTGGGGTGGGCTTTGCGTGTCTGTTTTTTTCCGCCTTCACTGGCTCAAAGGCCATAAAACCGCAAAATATTGCGGTTTTGAGCTATTTTAAATAAATTTTGTATGTGTTATAATGGGGATAATATGGAATATTTAGAAAGTATATGGCCAGCGGTCACTTTTTTTATGCTTTATACAGGTTTTATCTTTGCGGGTTTTAACTGGATGCTTAAGACTCACACAAAGCAAATCAATGCTCAAATAGATCTTATAAAAGAATTATTAAGCAATCATGTCACTGATACGGACAAAAAAATTGATGATGTCAAAGCAGAAGTCAAAGAAGTCAGAGCAGAAGTCAAAGAAGTCAGAGCAGAAGTCAAAGATGTCAATGCCAAGCTGGACAAGCTTTTAAGCAAATCTTCTTAATCCCTTTCTGTATCCACCCCCCACACACACTTGAGCTTTCCGGGAATAGGTCAAAACAAAGCAGATATATTAAAACAGAATATCTCGACGGGGAAATGACAATAAAGTTTGCCGACGGGCGCGTTGAAACAATCGTGAAAGTAATAGCATATCCCGACGGGAATATCACAATAAAATTTCCCGACGGGCGTGTCACAATAACACGCCCCAACAACGGGCGTGAGATAACAAGCATCCCGTGAGATGAAGAGAAATCCAAATGGGATGAAATCTTTAGATCCAAAATTTAAGCCTTTTAGAGCGTTTTATCGCTAATCCGGGGGAAGTTTAAAAACCCGGCGGTGGAATGCCGATAAATAAACAGTCTTTTAGCCCTTTTTTTAGCCCCTTGAGATTTATTTTTGCAAATAAGCTAAAACCTGTGATAGAATGAATAAAACGGCTTAAAATCAGCAAAAAGAAAGGGGCAAAAACTGTGGATCCTCATACAATTACGGCTTTATGCGCGGTTTTGGCCTCTTTGGGCTTTATTTTTAACCTCCTTTTGCGGCCTGTTAAAAACAGCCTGCAAGACCTGAAAGAAAGCCACAAAGAGCTTTGGAAGAGCCAAAAAGAGCTTTGGGAGAATCAAACAGAGATAAAAAAAGACATAACAGAGCTGAAACAGAACCAAACAGAGATGAAAAAGGACATAACAGAGCTGAAACAGAACCAAACAGAGATGAGCAACAGAATGTCAGCTGTGGAAAAAGAACTGCATAATATATCAAACTTGATTTTGGCCTTACAACCTTCAAAATAAATGAATAAAAACAAGGATTTAATGATAACTCAGCGATTTTTAACAGTTTTTTCCGATAAGTTATATTATGTTACACAAACTATCTGTATGAAGCCCCGACTACATATCCTTAAGTATATATAACCACAAAGAAAAACTATTGTTGCCTGTTTCACAGACATAACCCCGGCGGTGAAGGTCCAAGGTATTCCGTCCTGAACAAGCCGGGGTTATGTCTGTAAGATATATTAAATCCAAGTTTTCACAGACTTTAGACCTAAAATACCGTTTTAAAACCAAAGGATATGCTGAATTTTTTATTGGATAAATGTAATATCACAGAATGCGGTTTTTTAATATTCTTTTTCTGTGTTTCCTGTTTGCGCCCGGTTTTGCAATCGGACAAAAGGCCGGTCTCCCCTCCTCTGACAGCTCAAAACCAAATGCGAAATCAAGCGCCGGTTTGGATTTTTATCTTAATGATCTGCAAAAAGCCCGTAAAAACATGCATTACGGTAATTATGAAAAGGTGGTGTATCAAAAAGTATGCCCTTATCTGGAAAGTCTGAGCGAACATACACAAAAGCTGGACCGGGTAAAAAAACAAAAAATCTTGGAAGAGGCGGTAAGAATTTACGATAAAGCGCTGGATTTTTCCAAAGAGCATTACCTGATGTATTGTCTTTACAACTATTACGAAGCCACCGGGGCAGATGAGATTTTTCAAATCAGCAAAAGGCTTTTGTCTGAAAAAAAGCAAAAACAATTTCAAGATATGTGGGCAATATGCGATAGGGAGGAAAAAGAAGGAAACGGAGATCAAGTAAAAAGTTCCACAAAAAAATATAAAAAGTCTTACCTTTTGCCGGAAAAGGATTATAAAAATATGTCTTCCGCCTCACAGCTTGGCTATATTAAAAAAGTCAAAAAAACTTTTTTACAGCTTGAAAAAACCGCCAAAAAAACGCTCTCATCCGCTATTGAACAAAAAGACAGAGCTTTGTTAAAGTTTTTAAATTTCTTTTTTATTGAATATTCCCGGGCGGATCTTGAAGTTGAAGACAAATGTCTTATAGGCGGACGGATAAGAGAGCTTGTTTATTCCAACGCCCACAGAAGGATGGTTTGTCCCACTTATGGAAACAGATGTGAAGGTGTAAAAAACTCTTTTCAGTGTGGGCCTGTATTTAACAACCAGTGTATCCCCAACAATCCGGCAAGAACCATCTCACAAAGATGTTATGAGGCCTCTTTAAATAAGCCTGTAAAACCTAAAGAGTATAAAAAATATCAATCCTGGTTTGATAGAATCGCCACAGAATATTGCACAGGCAAACAAGCCCGCAGAGCGGGCTGTATTTACTTTGCAGAAAGAATGGAACAAATCAACAGCTCAGCTGTTAAAAAACCTTCGAGGTTTATTCCCCTGCCCAAGAAAAAACCCCCCCGCCCATCACAAACAGAAGCCGGCGCCGTCTGTACGGAAAACTGCGAAAAACCAAACACAGAGGATATAAAAACCGCACGTACTGTATTAGATGCTGTAAAACCACCGCCAACAGATGAGGACATAGTAAAATATTTTTCAGACACTCTTTTTGGTAATGTATCCTGCAGGTGCCCCGGCAACGACGGCTGTAAAAGAGGATGCCTGCCCGGGGATAAAATAGGTAAAAACGAATCTCCCCCCATATCCAAGTGCAGAGGAACAAAAGATGTTAAAGAATCCACAGGAAACTGCATGCGCCATGTAACCGGCGCCATTATGAGCGCGGTTCACAATATGTTGGCCGTGTATTGCAATAAAACCAAAAATAACCAAGACTATAAGCAATGTAACGAAGATTTTGGATTTCCCTCTGACGAAAACAATATCTGCCGAAACGGGCTGGTGCTCCCCTCCGCCTTATGCGCCCTTAATTTAGACGGGCAAAGCGATCAGGATTTCAGCAAAATCGAAGACCGCGGGGTAAGACAGAAATGCGAAAAATATAATAAGCTGAACAGCGATCTGCTCTCTTTTCGTATCATGCAGGATAACGGAGACATAAAAGAGGTGCCTTTGTTTAAAAAAATAGATCCAAAGCGGTTAACAGAATTTCAAAACGACACCTCTAAAATCCCGGAAGGCGCTGTTATTGTTGCAAAATCCGGCAGTAAACATGGCCATGTTGAAATAAAAACCGGTAAAAAAAAATGTGGGCAGAATAAAAACCAAACTTGTTTTTGCAGTGATTTTTGCCGGGAAAGGCCAACGCAGTATACAGAGTCAGGTATTGATGTTCAGGCTGTGTTTCAATGGAACCCGGAAATTATAAAATACGCAAAAGAGCTAAAATAATCAATCTGCGGTTAAAAAGCCTTCAAGGTTTTTTCTATCTGAAAGCGCCACTCACTTAAGAAAAAGCTCCAACTTTTTTGATTTATCTGCGAGGGCTGTAAATGCTCCTGCAAATGAGTAAAAGGCTCACCAAGTGGATGGCTAAAAACATTCATGCCGGCGCCCACCACTAACTGATGCAAATTCCCTTTGCTCACCACTTCGATAAGAATGCCGGCCAGCTTTTTTTTTTTGATATAAATATCATTTGGTTTTTTTTGGGCAAAAGCGCAGGCTCCCCATGATTTTTTAAGCGCTGTACAAAGCGCCTTTCCCATTAAAACTGTTGTCTTAGGTTCGGGGGCTTTGTTTAAAGGATAGCTCCAGCTCAGCATCATATCGCTGTTTATCCACCGGCGGTTTCTCCGTCCCCTGCCTTTTGTTTGCGACTCAGTGATAAACAAAAAACTGTTATGTTTTTTATCACTAAAAAGATATTTTTTTGCTGAATCATTTGTACTGCTTATTTGAGTGTAAAATTTAAAGGCTTGTTTTTCCTGTTTTGCCCATTTTTTAGTCCAGCGCGCGATCTGTGACATAAGTTTACTCTTCGCCGGATTCTTTTTTTATTTCTTCCTCAATTTCTTTTTCCATTTCCTCTTCTTTCAGCAGTTTATCCAGCTCTTTTGTGATCAACTGTTTTGCCAGTTCAGGCAGAACCTGCCACACTGCCTTTTCCGCTGTTTTTTGAATAATCTCACCGCTTTTTTGTTCCACAAAAGATTTTAACTGATTTTGTATTTCTTCTTTAATACTTGTTTCAGCCTGTTTATGGATAAAATCTTTGATTTGATTTTTTAGTGCTGTATCCAATTCAGGTTTTGGTTTTTCATCTTGAGGATAGCTTTTCTCCGGCACAAGAGGCTTGCCGGCAACAGGATCGTTTTTCTCCGGCACAAGAGGCTTACTGGAAACAGGCATATCCATGTCCTCCATTTTTTTAATTTGTGTAAATGTCGCCGGATCAATACCCTGCTCTCTTTTAGGAATTTTGGCTTCTTCAGGGGCTTTGGCTTCTGCGGGGCTTCTTTCAGAAGCTTTGTCTCCTCCTTCAGGAGGGGTTTTTTGAGCTGAGCCTTCTTCTATGGGCAAAGCTTCTGTTTTCCCATACTCCCCTGCAACTTCATCTCTTTCCGGCAAAAGGGGTTTACCGGCAACAGACAAGTCCGCCACTGTTTTAATTTGTGTAAATGTCGCCGGATCAATACCTTGCGCTTCCTCCTCTTCAGGGCGCGCGCTTTCCCCTTCAAAAAGGAGGTGATTTTCCTCTACAGGCAACTTTTCCCCACCCATTTCATTGGCTTTTGTAGAAAGTCCTTCTTCCTTTTTAGAATCCTCCTGAAAGCCGGGGATGGAGGGAAATTCAAGATTTTTCGCTAAAAGGTGTTTTCGCGTTTTAGGGACAAAGCGATTGACAATATCCCGAAGTTTCTCAGCTGAAATGGGCTTTTTTAAAAAAGCCCGCGCGGTAAATTGCTCCAGTATTTCTTCGCTCATTTCCGCTTTGGACATAAGTATCAAAGGAATGTCCTTAAATTCCTCTGCCTTGCTTTCTATTTGATCTTTGAGATTATCTTGAAAAGTGTCGTCCACAAATATAATATCGGGCCTTTTATACTTCAGTCTGTCTATTAAGGCGGGCGCTTGATCTATCCGATGCACCGCCGGACCATAATGATACAGAACATGAAAAAATATCTTCTGCACAACAGGAGAAGGGTCATATAAAATAACTTCAATTCCCATAACAACCTTGTAATAGACTGATTTTATCGTACTTAGTCAATCTCTTTTTTAAAAAGCGCGGAGGCTTTTTTCCAAAGCTCTGATCTGTTTGACGATTCAGCGCTTTTACTTGCTTCGCGCAAAGGCTCAAAATACCCGCAATAGTTGTTTTTTTCTTTGTCACTTACCCTATCGGCGGAAGATTCTTTACACTCATTATAAGCTGATTCATCGTAAAACCGGCAATTAAGACAGATATGCAGATCCGCCTGACAATAAGGGCACTCCTCCCGAAAGCCTATTTTGGATTGAAATTCCGGCTTTTTTTTACATTCATGGCAGAAAACAGCAGGCAAAAAAACCTCCCTTCAGGGGGCAAAATGAGTGGCTTGAATTTTAAGGCTCTCTTTCATTAAAGAGCTGATATAAAGGCTTTCTGTTTCCACCCTTTTTGCGGTTTTTTTTATTCCGTTTAACAACGGCCCGGAGGTGACACCTGTGGCGCAGAACACCACAGGGGCTTTTACCAGCTCTTCCAGTTTGTATATTTTGTTTTCAGCCCCCATTTTTTCAGCCCTCTTTTTTTCCTCCTCATTTTGAAACACCAACCGGCCTTGAAAGTCTCCTCCAAGGCATTTTAACGCGCAGGCGGAAAGCACCCCTTCCGGCGCGCCCCCTGTCCCCATCATCAAGTCTATTGACTCCTCACTTTTATTCCACCCGGTTAAAATGGAGGCTGAAAGATCGCCGTCCTCAATCAGACGCACACGCGCGCCCAAGGAATAAAGAGACTTAATCAGTGTTTTGTGACGGGGGCGATCCAAAACCGCAACAGTCATTTCCCGATTTTTTTTATTTAAGGCTTTGGATACCCGTTTGATGTTTTCCTCCACACTAAGATCAAGATCAATCACCCCTTTGGCCGGGGGGCCACAGGCGATTTTTTGCATATAAATATCAGGCGCTTTAAACAGCCCGCCTTTTTCTGTCATGGCCAGCACAGACCAAGCGCCTTCCAGCGCTTTGGCGCATAAATTAGTGCCTTCCAGAGGATCTACGGCAATATCCCATTCGGGGTGGCTTTCCCCATACATACCCACTTTTTCCCCAATATAGAGCATGGGCGCTGAGTCCCGTTCCCCCTCCCCTATCACCACTTGCCCCTTTATGGGCACAGTTTGAAAAGCTTTTCTCATGGCGTTTACGGCGGAACGGTCAGCCGACTCTCTTTCTCCCGATCCTATATGTTCAAAACAGGCCAAGGCCGCTGAGCGGGTGACCTTTAACAGCTCCGGCAAAAAAGAAAAAGCAGGCTTCATCTGTAAACTCCTTCAAGAGCTTTCAAACGGCCGTCCGGTAAAATCCAAAACACACGATCATCAAAAGCCAGTTGATAGCGGGGCAAACCGCCCTTTCTCCATACAGGAATGTGATTATAAAAACCTTCTAAAAACAGTGTTTCCAAAAAAGCTTCTCTTAATGTCCGGTTCTTATTTTGACTTTCACAGCCTTTTTTTACATCCAAAGAAGAGTCAGCATTGGCGGCTTGGTAAGCTAAAAAACGGTGGTTCCCTTTTTTATAATCAGCCGACAGATCCGCAAGCTTTGGTTCCAAGGCGGATAAAAAATCAACAATAAAACCGGATTGCATCCAAAACGCAATAAAGTTTCGCTTTTCCTCTTCTTTCAATTTATAATACCCCTCTGACGAAGAAGGAGAGGGGCAAAAACCTTGCTCTCCCCTCTTAAGCACAGCGGAAAAAAGCTCATAAGGCTCTTTAAACCCGGGGGGAAGAGCTTTTACGCCTTTGTTAAATGTTTCACGGGCCGATTCAAAATCATAAGTATGTTTTGCAATTAAATTTTTTGGCATATCCCGTGCAAAAAGCAAAGTGTTTATCAGGTCGTATTCTCTTTCCAAGAGCCGGATTTTGTTTTCGTAAGCTTCTTTTCGGATTTGTATTTGACGGCTCAAATCCTCCCCCATTTGTGTGGATAGCATTTTAAGCTCCGCCTGCTTTTTATCCGCCTGTTCTTTATACTCCTGTTTTTGAGCGGACACAAAAGATTTTTTTAAATCAATTTCCATACCAAGCTGTTTTATTTCTTCTTCCATATTTTGTATTTCTTGATTTTTTTTATTAAGCTTCTCTTGTAAAAGCTTGTTTTCAGCCAAAACAGCGTGAAAATCTTCAAAAGATATAAGTATTTTCATCGCGCGATTGCATATTCGTGCGCGCAAAGTTTTACCACTTTCATCAGCGGATAAATCTCCTGTGGCAGGTGCGATCTGTTTACACAGATCTTTATTGGCTGTCTGCAAAATATCTTCTTCCCGTGGGCCTGAAAATTCTTTTGCAGAGGCTGTAAATACAGGCTGAACCGCGCTCATCCAGCGGGAAAACCGCCTTGTAAAGCTCACAACATCCTCTCCGTAGTCCGCCCGAAAAGCCTTTTGGCTTTGACTTAAGCTTTCTGTGGCTGAGATCTGTTTTTTTTCAGCTTTTTGTTTTTGCTCCTGTATTTTTCTTTCATAGTCCTTAGCTTTTTGCCCGCGCTGTTTTACCCAGTTTTCAGAAAAAGCTGTCATCTGTATTCTAATAGATCTCAGTTCTGCTGAATATTTTTTTTGTTTTCTGTTGTATTCTTTTTGTCTTTGATTGATTTCCGACACTTTGTTATTGATGTCATTTTCCCTTTCAAGTTTTTCTGTTTTTTGTTTTTTAATTGTTTCTTTTGTTTCAAGCCGGGTTTTTTCGCATCTTTTTGTAGCACAGGGTGTTTTTATTTCTTTGTTATACTGCTCAATCAATATACCAAGATCCTGTATCAGGTTTTCTAAATTTTTAAGCATTGTTTCCACTAAAGCTTTTTGCTCTGCTATAAAGCGACTTTCATCTTCATTCTGACTAAGCTCCATTTTTTTATTATTGTACTCCGCTGTGTACAGGTCCCATTTTAGCTGTTGCTTCTTTTCCCACTCTTGCCATTTTGCTTTAAACCGCACAAGCAAGGGGTCTGACATATATCCTTTGTTTTGATAAAACTTTTTAAGCCGGCGGGTTTTATTTTCTTGTTCATTTAAGCTCGCGGCACGGTCATTAAGAGCACCGGCAAAATTGTTAATATCTTGAATAACAAGCCCCGCTTTTAATTTTAACTCTTCCCGGGCCAGTTTTTTTTGTGCTGACAGCCTGTGTAAGACAGCCTGAATATTATCCCGCTCCTTTATTTTTTGTTCATAAACAACAAGCGCTTTGTTATGGGTTTCAATATCTGCGTTTAAGGCGGATATTTGTTCCGAAAGGGAAGAAAAAAAGCTGTTTAAAACTTTTTCTTCCTCACTTAGTTTTTGTTCTGTTTCTTTTTTTTTGCTTTGCATAAAAGCGGATATATAAGCTGTATATTGGGAATTAAGAGTTTTTATTTTTTCTTCAGCCAGCTGATGCAGATAAAGAGACATAGCGTAAGACGCAATATCCCCGGTAAAATGAGCCGGGCAATTAAAGCTGAACAGAAAAAAGAAAAAATAATATAATATGTTTTGTTTCATTCAGCTGAAACCTTACACAAAATCGGATAATTTTCAAAAGATCTTTATGCTGAATCTGCTTGACAAACAGGCAAAATATTTAAAAGCTAATCTAAAGAGCTATGAAAAAACAGATGATTCCCATATATTTGACTGTTTTTCGAATCATGCTGGTTCCACCGATTATTGTATTGATTTTATATGAGGCCGGCCTGACAGCCGGTTTGCTTTGGCTGACAGCCGGTTTTACAGACTACTTGGACGGTTATTTATCCCGAAAATGGAAAGCTCAGACAACAGCCGGCGCACTTTTGGACCCGGTGGCGGATAAAATCCTTACCCTATCCATTTTAATTTTATTATGCTATATCCAAAAAATTGACCCTTATTTGGTCATTCTTCTGACCGGAAGAGATATTTACATAACCGGCCTGCGGGCTGTGTCGGCGGATAAGGGCCTTATTTTATACGCAAAACCCTTGGCCAAATGGAAAACCGCCTTACAAATTGTGGCGGTGTTTTTTATGCTGACAGGAGACAAAATTCCTTATTTAGAAATAACGGGCTATGGCCTTTTATGGCTTTGTGTACTGATGAGCTGGATTTCCGCTTGGAATTATACCAGTGATTTCAATAAGAAATTCAAATTTATTGAGTTTTCCTCTTAACTTTAAAAAATATAAAGAGGTTGTTCACGGACGACTAAGTAGTGGCCCGTGAAAAACACCTGTAAGTTATGTCTCAAAAGCAAAGCCAAGCGGTGAGAGTCCAAGGTATTCCGTCTCGAACAAGCTTGGACTTTGCTTTTGAGACCAGCAGTTTGGTAGCCTTTTTCACGGGTTACTAAATATCTTGCATTGTGTTAAAATTTTGATTAAGTAAAAAAAGGCTCTATACTTATAATGCCATGTCCTATAAAGCGCTTGTTTTTTTCTTCTTTATTGTTTTTCTAAGTTGCTCGCCTTCCGGCAAGAAACAGCCTGTGGTTAAACAAAAAGACCCTGTCATACAGCAGACCTGCAAAACGATCGGCAAAGGAACATGTGACAAAAACTGCCGTAAAATCTGCGATGATATATTTTCAGACGCAGAAGAAGACTGTTACAAATTTTCCGAAAGCCTTGTTCAAAGTTTTAAAAAACTTTTAGACAATGTGAAAGAGTGGAAGGATACAAACGACACAAATGACCTTAATCTTTCCGCGCTTGAGTGTATGCTGGATTTAGAAGATAAGGGCTTTGTTTCAGCTGTAAAACAGATGTCTTCTTCATCAGCAAAAAGATTTTTAGCCTATATATCGGAAAATGAAGCTCCCGCTCAAATTTTATACAAAGAGGACAATGAATTTAATATCATAAAACAGCTGTTAAAGGAATCATCAAATTATGGATAGCTGTTTTGCAGAAAATCGCCGGCACTCTTGGACTTCTTGCGCACCGCAAGTTTGGGGATGCCTCCGCCACTGACAGATTAACTGATGAGGAGGTTAATGCAGAGCTTTCTAAAATTCATTATGGAGCCGGCGAGCGTATATGGGACTACGGAAATATTTACGGCTCAAATAAGCTGAAAGGTGTGGGTGACACTTTTTGGTTTTTAGACAAAGACAAAAAAATAATTACTTGGCCTGTAAACTGGAAATACAAAATTTACATGAAACGCGGGCAGGTAATGGCCCCTACAAGCTCTCTTGATGATCCCAAAGAGAATGCGGTTCGGCGCGCCACTTTTATGTTTTATATTCCCGGTATTTCCTCAACCAATCCTCCTGAATATCCCAACTGCACGGTGGATATTCATGTAAATAAAATCGGCACTTCAAGCCCGCTTTCCCGCGCCGGGCCAAGCACCTGCCCTTATCATTATTGTCTGGTGAATTACAGCTTAAACGCTGATAATACTGTTAAAGATGTAGATATAATCAAATGCGCCCTTGGACGCCCATAGCGCTTATTATTCTGCAAAACCGGCTTTTTTTGCGGTTTTTGTTCGATGAATATTCGGTATCCGTGGTATTTGGTGTTGAAATTCGACATTTTCATAAGGGTTTTTCATACCCCATTAAATATTGACTCTATGAGTAATGGAGCGGATAATACAGGGCGCAAAATCCCAAAGATTTTGCGCTTTTACGAACTCAAGTATACGCATAAACTTTAAGTATATGCGGGTGTAGCTCAGTTGGCTAGAGTGCAACCTTGCCAAGGTTGAGGTCGAGGGTTCGAATCCCTTCACCCGCTTATTCCATACAAAAGGCCGGGTTTTTGTGTTTTCTTTAACCGGCGGGCCGGTTTTTCTGCTATACTCAAAGCACCGCTAAACGCTTTAAACAGGTGAAGGAAAAAATGAAAGCCATTATGAGAAAAAGCAATAACAACGCTCTTGTTGTTGATTTAAAAGGCGAAGTGGATTTTGCCTCCGCAGATGCTTTTTATTATACTTGCATGAAGGAGCTGTCCAAAAAAAACATCGTATTTAACTTAAAGAGCCTAAGTTTTGTCGGTTCTGACGGGCTTAGCTCTTTTATGAACACCCTTAAGGATTTAAGAAAACAGTCCTCCATTCAGTTTTGCTGTGTGGCCTCTGAGTTTAAAAAAGTGTTTGCGGACAGTGAAATAAAAGATATCGCCATTTACGAAGACGAACTATCCGCCACTGAGGCCTTTCAGGACGAATAAAAAAACAATCAACACTTTTTGTTTTTTGATAATCGCCGAACTTATGGAAAAATATCCCCCCATTGACTGGAAACATTTTAAACCGCCACCGGTGATTGGCGTGGATGAGGCCGGACGGGGGTGTTTGGCCGGGCCCGTTTTTTCCGCCGCTCTTATTCTGAAAACAGATGATGAGCATTATCCCGACTCTAAACAGGTGTCCCCTGAAAAAAGAAAATCACTTGCGGAAATTATTATGAGTAAACATATATACGCCGTGGGAAGGGCGGAGGTGGAGGAAATTGAAAGCTTAAACATTTTGCAGGCAAGCTTTTTAGCCATGAAAAGGGCGGTGCTTAAACTGCCCGCCCGCGCGGGCCATGTTCTGGTGGACGGCAAATTCACAATACCAAAACTGCCAAAAGTTTTTCATCAAACAGCTTTCGTAAAGGGGGACAGGCGGCTTTCCCCTGTTGCCGGAGCCGGCATCATCGCCAAAGTCAAAAGAGACGAATGGATGTGTGAACAAAGCAAAAAATACCCTCAGTATGGCTTTTCCTCTCATAAAGGCTACGGCACCATCCAACACCGGAAGGCGGTGGCACAGCACGGGCCTTGCCCCCTTCATCGCAGAACCTTTGCCGGAGTCAGTGAGTATTCAGTCGGGCGTGAAAAACCCTAACTTTTTAACTGTTTTTGTCCAAAGTCCGTACTGTTTCAGGACGGAATACCTTGGACCTTCACCGCTTGGACTTTGCTTGCAGACATAATTTACAGGGGTTTTTCACGAACGACTGAATGTAAAACACTTTGCGGGAGAAAGCTTTTGATGTATATAGACGCAGTATGAAACATATAAAAAAGGGCCGGCTTTGTGAAGAAAAGGCCCTGGGGTTTTTTCAAAAAAAAGGTTGGAAACCGGTGGCCAAAAATCAGCGCCTTGCCGGAGTGGAAATAGACCTGATATTGGAAAAACCGGAGTCTTACCTGTTGGTGGAGGTAAAATCGGATAATAAATGGAGGCGGGAGCGCCCCTTAAGCTCAATGCAGAAAAAAAGGCTCTTAAAAGCTTTTACCTGCTTTTGCGAGCGGAATAAAAAACCGGTTAAAATTCAACTTGCGATAGTGGACAATAAGAAAGTTCATCCCTTTGATCTGGAATTTTAGACCCGGCTTTTTTCACGCCCGACTGTTTAATGCAAAAGAGCTTTTTTTACGGAGGCTTGTGAAAATAATCTTGACAGCGGGGGATCTTTAACTTTTACATTACATTAGTCGGGCGTGAAAAAGGCTACTAAACTGCATGATCTCAAAAGCAAAGCCAAGCTCATTCGGGACGGAATACCTTGGACCCTCTTCGCTTGGCTTTGCTTTTGAGACATAATTTAAAAAGGTTTTGCACGGGCCACTACATTAGTCGGTCGTAAAAAACCTTCATTTTGTCCTGTTAGCTGGCTCGTCAGGCAAAGGGCTATGCGGTGAGGGTTAAATCGTATTCCGTCCCGAACAAGCATAGCCCTTTGCCTGACGGAAGCCTAATAGGCCGAAGATTTTTCATGGGCTGTTGAAATGCCCCACAACTTGTATGAAAAGCGGGAAGGAAATAAAGTTATGAACAAGGAATCCAATACCGGCGGAAACAAATTGGAGTTTGAGGTTTTTTCGCGTAAAACGGGGGGCCTATCCTCCCGGCGCTTAAGACAGCAAAAGCTGGTGCCCGCCGTTGTATACGGCCCCGGCCAAAAATCGCTCACACTCTCTTTGGATATTCGGCTTGCGGAAAAATACTCCAAAAAAGAGTATGAAAACAAAATTTTCACTTTTAAATCAGAAGAGCAAAGCCTAAACGGCATGAAGGTTTTAAAAAAAGATGTCAGCTATCACAAGCTGACCCGAAAGCCGCTTCATATTGACTTTCTGTCGCTTAATATGTCTAAAAAAGTGCGTGTTAATGTGGAAATTTATTTTACCGGAAAATCAAAAGGGGTTCGGGAATCCGGCGGGATATTTAATATCCTGCGAAGAAGTGTGGAGGTGGAATGTCTGCCTGCGGAAATACCGGAATCTTTTTCCATTGATATAAGCCCCTTGGACATCAATCAAAACTTTCATGTTGCCGACCTGCAAATACCGGGAAATATTAAACTTATCACCAGCCCCAAAGCATCCTTATGCGCTGTAAGTGAAATTACGGAAGAAGAAGTAAAACCCGCTGAAGGAGGTCCGGCGGAAGAAAGCGCAGTCCCCTCCTCCCCCGCTCAGGCAGGCAAAAGCCCTGAACAATCGGCCAAACAACCGGCCAAACAACCGGCCAAACAGCCGGAAGATAAAAAAGAAAGCGCCAAAAAATGAAATTGATAGCCGGTTTGGGGAACCCGGGTGAAAAATACTTGTTAACACCTCACAATATCGGCTGGATGGCGGTGGATGCCCTAAGCTCTCAGCAGGGCCTTAAATGGAAAAAAAAACATTCCTCCTTCACAGCTGAAGGAAAATCGTTTTTACTCGCAAAACCCATGACTTATATGAACCTCTCCGGCACAGCCCTTAAAAGCCTATTACATTATTACCGCATAAGTTTGGATAACCTGCTGGTTATTCACGATGATCTGGATCTGCCTTTTTTACACTTACGCTGGCAAAAAAACCGGGGGCCGGCGGGCCACAACGGGCTTAAAAACATCAATCAGGAATTAAAGAGTCAAAATTACACCCGCTTAAGAATAGGCGTAAAAGTCGAAAACAATTTCGCCGGCGACAAAATCGGAAAAGTCTTAAGAACTTTTACAAAAAAAGAGCGGGAACAACTGCCGGACTTTTTAAATAAAGCGGTGTCATCTGTTCAATATTTTATCGAAAACGGACTGGAAAAAACAGCCTCCCTCTATAACAGGGACGATAAATGAGAAGCGGCATTATCGGACTGCCCAATGTGGGCAAAAGCACTTTATTCAACTGCCTGACCTCTTTAAAAGCGCCTGCGGAAAACTACCCTTTTTGCACTGTGGATCCTAACACAGGAAGGGTGAATGTGCCGGACAGCCGGTTAAACACTCTGGCCCGCATCTTTCAGCCGGAGAAAATAAGCCCCACCTCAATAGAGTTTGTAGATATTGCCGGCCTCATACCGGGAGCGCATAAAGGGGAGGGGCTGGGCAACCGATTTTTAAGTCATATTCGGGAAGTGGATTCTTTGGTGCATGTTGTGCGGGTTTTTGAGGATGAGAATATCAGCCACACTCAAGGAAGTGTGGATCCTTTAAGGGATATTCAGCTGATTGAAACAGAGTTGATTTTAGCGGACATGGAATCTTTGGAAAAAAAACGGGAAAAACTGCTCAAGCTCTTAAAAGCACCTTTAAGCGAAAGCAAAGAGCTTAGTTTAAAGCTTTCTTTGACAGAAAAACTGCTTGAGCTTTTACTCAAAAAGGAAAAACCGGCCCATACATACAAACCGGAAAAAGCGGAGGAAACATATTTTAAGGAGCTTTGCCTTTTGACAGCCAAGCCCTGCCTTTATGTTTGCAATATGGATGAAAAAGGGCTTGAAAAAGCCCCTCAAGAGATAGAGAAAATAAAAAGCAAATACGGCGCGGAGAGTGTACTGCCTCTTTGCGCCTCTTTGGAAGCACAGATGACAGAATGGAAAGAAAGCGAAAAAAAGGAGTTTCTTGCCATTTTAAATCAAACGGAACCAAGCTTAAACAAACTTATTAAGTATTCTTACTATCTATTGAATTTTATTACTTTTTTTACTGCCGGTAAAAAAGAAGTACGGGCCTGGACTGTGCCCAAAGGAAGTAAAGCCCCTGTAGCCGGGGGGAAAATACACAGCGACTTTGAAAAAGGCTTTATCCGCGCAGAAGTGTATTCTTTTTCAGATCTGGAAAAAGCGGGTTCAGAAAAAGCCTTAAAAACAGCAGGCAAATATCGGCAGGAGGGGAAAGACTATATTGTGCAGGACGGGGATGTTATCCTTTTTCGCTTTAATGTCTAAAAGCATAAACTTCCCCGTTTACCGGCTTTTTAAAAACCTTTGACAGTATATATCCGGCCTCTCTTAAAAGCCTGATTTTTGAGACAAAAAAGGGCACAAGTGTCTGATTTTTAGTGGGTTGTGAAAAAATTATATGCCAAAACCCGCTAAAAAGCCTGTTTTTTAAGATCAAAAAACAGCCCTGTATTTGCATCTTTATTATATAGAAGTACAGGAGAATGGCATTATGTTAATTTTAGGCTCACCGATTATTCGGTTTTTTATGGTTTTTCATTCCATTGGTTTGTTGATATTGCTTTGCTTTTTAAGAGAGCAAATACAGCTCTTGCTGGAGCATAATTCCACAAACTGGCATATTTCTTTTTATCAAAACAGCCCGCCTTTTTTCTTTACAGATTAAAAAAATACACTTATGTTCAGAATATAAACGCCGGAAAGGCCGGTGTGATCTTACAAACCGGCCTTACTGTGTTGGCCGGTATATCGGAGATTAAGACAGAGCCAAAAAAAATATGTTCACACAAATAGAAAAAATCAAACAAATTTATTATCTCCCTTTAACGGAACTTTTGCACAGGGCACAGACCCTTCATCGAAAAAACTTTGATCCGAACAAAATACAGACCAGCATGCTTCTTTCCATTAAAACCGGCGCTTGTCCTGAAAACTGCGCCTACTGCCCTCAATCGGCCCATTACCATACGGGGGTAAAAAAAGAAGCTTTATTGGATCTGAAAAAAGTGCTGGCCTCCGCCAAAAAAGCAAAAGCGGAAGGGGCCACACGCTTTTGTATGGGCGCCGCTTGGAGGCAGGTCAAAGACGGCCCCCTTTTTGACCGGGTTTTAGAGATGGTGTCTGCCGTCCGCAAACTTAATTTGGAGGTTTGCTGTACCTTGGGAATGCTGACAAAATCACAGGCCATAAAGTTAAAACAGGCCGGGCTTTACGCCTATAACCACAATATAGATTGCTCCAAAAATTTTTATCCCAATATCATCACCAGCAGAAAATACGAAGATCGCATTCAAACCATTCATAATGTGCGCTCCGCCGGTATCACCGTCTGCACAGGCGGCATTTTGGGTATGGGAGAGACGGATCAAGACAGAATAGAATTTCTGCATGAGCTGGCAAACTTTGATCCTCAACCGGAAAGCGTCACCATTAACAAGCTGATTCCCATTCCCGGCACTCCCCTGGCCAAACAAAAACCGGTGCCCGCTTTGGAAATGGCGCGCGTAATTGCCACAGCCCGCCTGATTATGCCAAAGGCGATGATACGGCTTAGCGCGGGCCGATCCGGCATGAGTGAAGCAGATCAATTTTTATGTTTTTTCGCCGGGGCCAATTCTATTTTTATCGGCGATAAACTGCTTACCTCCTCTAACCCGGAAATAAAAAAAGACAAAAAAATGCTTGCGCAATACGGCTTTTCCGCCTCTACACAAAAAGAGCTTTCCCGAATATAACAGCTTTTGGAAATACATCATCAGTGAAATTTTTACACTGCTGAAAAATAATACTATGTAAAATAACTTTTTAATGCTATAATGCGCAGGTTGTGAAAAATCTTTAAGGCTTTGCATACAAATAAAAAATCTTGAGCGCTTATAAGAGAGGGCGGAATGAAAGTTTTTTATGTTATCTTATTTTTAGTTTTTACAGCAGGAGCCGGAGCCGGCACATGTGAACCGGCTTTTGAACTTAAGAAAAAAATAGATTCTTTAATGGAAGAGGCTGTGCGCTTACAGAAGGAAGTAGACTTATCCCTTCGGCAATGGGAGCTGTTGGAAGAGCGGGGACAAATGACACCGGAAATTGAAAAGCAACTTTTATCAGAAATAAAGCAAAAACACAAGAGACTTAAAGCTATTGGGAAAGAAGCGAGGGGCATAAAAAAGAGCAGTGACCACATGTTTTTCCGCATGGGTTTCAGAATGGAAGCTGAGCGCTTTATTAAGAACTTAAAGTCCGGCCGGCTTTAAATTGTTGACAAAAATTATAATAATGTTCAAAACAGCTTTATGAACAAAAAAAAAAATCCGCCAGTGTTTTTTTCTGATTGGGATAAAGAATTAAAACAATTAAAACAGGAGAGCCTGTATAGAAGTCTTAATCTTCCTTTAGGTTTGGATTTCAGCTCCAACGATTATCTGTCGCTTGCCCGCCACAAAGGCATACGAAAGTCCCTTGGGCAGGCTCTAAGAAAAGGTCTGCCTCTTAGCTCCGGCGCGTCCCGGCTGATAAGGGGACATACTTCTTTTCACGAGGAAACGGAATATTTGTTTCAAAAGTGGGTGGGAAGGGGCGGAGCCTTGTTTTTCAGCTCCGGGTATATGGCCAATATGGGCCTTATCAGCGCGATCGCCAAAGATGCTGTTTTGTTTTCTGATCAGTTAAATCACGCAAGCCTGATTGACGCCTGTAGATTAACTAAAAGCCCCTGCCGTATTTACAGGCATAAAAATTTAAACCACTTGGAAGAGTTTTTAAAAAAAGAAACTCAAAAAAAGAAAATCATTATCACCGAAAGCCTGTTCAGCATGGACGGAGATTTTGCCCCTTTAGAGGAGCTTTCAGAGTTAGCGCTTAAATATCAAGCCCTGCTTATTGTGGACGAAGCGCACTCCACCGGCCTTTACGGCCCGAAAGGCGCCGGGCTTTGCGCTTTTTTTAAAAAAAAGGATCATATTATCAGTATTCACCCTTGCGGAAAAGCGCTTTGCGGAAGTGGCGCCTTTGTTGCCGGCCCTTTGGTTTTAAAAAAATACCTCATCAACAAATGCCGCCCTTTTATTTACAGCACCGCCCCCTCCCCCGCCCTGCTTTTTTACATAAAATGCGTTTTGCAGGTTTTGCAAAACGAGCCGGAAAGAAGACTCCGGTTAAAGAAAAAAATAAAATATTTCAAGGCTGAATTAAAAAAATTAGATAAATCCTTTATTGGACACACTCCTTTTACAGATAAGTTACAAAACCTTGGTGCTTCAAACAGGATAAAAAAACAGATTTTTATTCAAGATATGCAAAGCCCTATTGTGCCGATTATCATCGGCGGTTCTTCTTCTGCGATTTTATTGCAAAAAATGTTGCAAAAAAAAGGATACGACATAAAAGCCATCCGTTACCCCACTGTTCCCAAAGGGACAGAAAGGCTTAGAATCTGCATTCATTACAGTCACAGCCTAAAACACCTTAAAAAACTGGCGTATCTGCTGAACATCAGCATTAAGCGTTTTTGTCAAGACTAATAAATCAAGTGTGTAAAAATTACACACTATAAGTTTTTTTATACAAATTAAACGGCGTAAAAGCTTTGATTTTAAAAATTTTAAAAAAATATATGCTTAATATTGACAAGTCAAAAAATTCTGATATAAAGTTTTATCAAAATAAATTATAAATTTCTTAAACAAGGAGGATTTTTATGAACAAAACAAACAATATTATTGTAAAAGCCATTTTATTGACTTTTGGATGCTGTTTGACTTTAACAGCCGGTTCAGAGGTTAATCGCTCAATGGAGAGTGAAGCAAAAACCAGCTTATCGCCATCACAAAAACAAACGCAATACGAAAAAGACATGCCACAAATTGTTATTGATTATAAAAACAAGCTTCAGGGAAACCGGATTGAAGATCTCAGACTCAAGGGTCCAAAATTATCAGAAAAGTTAATGACAGAGGTGCGAAAAACATATTCTGATCATATAAATCAAACTCAAGAACTGTTATTGGACTTGTCATCAAATGCTGAATACTTATCCAGTGAAATCAAAAAAATTGATGACACAACAGATGAAATAGTGCATCAGGAGAATAAAAACAGAGAATTACGATTAAACTTACGAATGAAACTAAAGGAGCCTTCCATAACAGATCAAATATTTCAAGACGCAGAAGCCTCACAAGGTTATTTCACAATGTTATCAGAAAAAGAGCGGATAGAAGAAAGGGTGCAAGAGACAATAAATCGTTTGGAAAACGAAAACAACAGGCTTCAAGACAAATTTAATTATTTAAAAACAGGAGTAAAAATAGTTGCCCCTTGTGGGGATTACTATCACTATACCGGTGACTGCGGGAAAACACAAAAAAAACCGGACTCATTGTCACAAAACGCTAAAGCCGGGTTAGAGTATGTCCAACAAATGGGTAAAAAGGTAAATGATATAATAAATTTTGAATTGGAAAGATTACAGTATACATCCAACAAAAGTGATGTGGTTCCTAAAGATCTGGAGCATTCTATGAAATATCAATCATTCCGAAATTTACGCAGTATTCCCAAACAATTATCCCAGCAGGTAAAACAATCGCAATCTGTAATAGATGTTTTAAGAAACAATGCTGATAATCTGCAAGCTGTACTGCAAGCTTTAAAAGAAGAAAATGAATACTTAAGTGGATGGCAGTATGAAATCAGATGTGATGCTGACAATGTTTGTGAAGGAATGTTGGTTCGTGCATATAATATAGAAATGGACAAACTAATCACACTCATCTTCGGGGAGTGGGATATGGAATACCGGCATGAAATCAGATGTGATGCTGAAAAGGTTTGTGAAGAAATTTTAGTTCCTACATACACAAGCAAGTAAGATCATAATAAGATAGTTGTTGAACAGGGGGACAGCTTTTAAAGAAAGTTGTTCCCCAAGCAACAGCCCGCCAAAATTAAGGCCGGCCTGAAGTTTAAAAAGGCTTTTTTTGCTTTATGTGCGGTTATTTATATCACTTTGCCAACATTTAATCAAATTTGTAAACTGCTCTGTTTCATACTTAAACAAGCGTTTTGCCCGCTTTTTAAAGTCAGGGTCTTTTTGCTTAATAAGCTGTACTGTTGTTTTAAGATGATGATCTTCTTCGCGCAGAACAAAATCCAGATTAAAAACCGCGCCCTGTGATTTTAAAATCCTGTTATAAATTTGATATAGCATAACGGCACGCTCTTCTATCATCCATGTTGTGTAAAGATAATTAAGCTGTTTTGAATTTAACGCGCCATTTAGGTCTTTTTCCGCTTTGCGGTCAACAGCTTGAAAGTAACTTTCGCTTGCCGATCCGTTTATCATGTAAGTTTCTTTAAAATTTGGTGAGTCAGCAGGCGAGATCTTATGGGCCAGGCTCTTAAAATAAAAAGCGTGCCGGGCCTCCTCGCTGATATGTTGCAGGACAGTCAAGTTCAGTTTTGCGGAGTTTTGGCTTTTAAGGATTTTGCGCGATCCGATATGCTCCATAAAAGCCAAAGTGTTAAGATAGCGGGCGTGCAGGCTTTTATCCCGGGTTACCTTTATTAAAAAAGATTCCAGCTCTTTTTTAACTTTTGTTTCATTGAGCGCTGACAAATTACTTTGTTTCATTATATATAACACCTTTCCAAGGCTTTAACCTTCACCGCACAGCCTTCGCCCGGCGGATTGACTGACAAGGTAAAACAGGTTTTTTGCGAGCCAACTCAGCGATTATCTGTGAAAAATCTCTGTTTTGCAATCTTTGTTGTTATTTCAAGCCCTTTATTTTTTCAAAATGAGGGCAAAGAGTTTTAGCCGATAATTTATTTAAAAAAGGCAATTCCAGCAGGACTCGCGCTCTTTTTTCTATATCTTTTTTGTTCAAGGGGTGAGGCGCCCCCACCATTATTACACCCAAAACAGGGATATTTTTGGATCTTAAGGCGGAAAGAGTTAAAAAAGTGTGATTGAGCGTTCCTAAAGAGCTTCTTGCAACCACAATCACCGGGCAATCAACTTTTTGCATCAAACAGATCATATCCTCCCGATCGTTAAGAGGGACCAAGGCCCCTCCGGCCCCTTCTATTATCAGGTTAGAGGAGCTTTTCGGGATTTTAATATTTTTAATTGCCACTTTAACATTTTCTTTTTCCGCGGATTGATTGGGGGAAAGAGGTTTTTTTAAATTATAAGCTGAAGGATATATGTTTTTCGCGGGGATAAACCGACTTATTATTTCACTGTCTGTCCCTGGAAGAATATGCTTATTTGGGCTTTTTCCGGTATCGTACCCGGCCTGAACAGGCTTCCAATAATGAGCGGGCCAGACTATGCAAAGCCCGGCAGACACAACAGTTTTTCCTACATCGGTGTCTGTGCCGGTTATAAACACTTTTTTACCCATACTTACCGCCTCTTTTTTGACTTTATCACGAAAAATTGTTATAGCTTATTTTTTTATAAAGGTTTTATGTTGCAATCATCTTATAAAAAAATTTGGCTTCCTTATACGCAAATGAAAGGCGCTAAAGCGCCCCTTTCCGCAGTAAGGGCAAAAGGAAGCCGTATTTATTTACAAAACGGAAAATCCCTGATTGACGCTGTTTCCTCTTGGTGGGTTATCACCTTGGGCCACTGTGAGCCTTCCATTGTAAAAGCCGTGCAAAAACAGGCAAAAAAAATGGACCAGGTTTTGTTCGCCAACTTCAACCATCCTCCGGCAAAAGAGCTGTTAAGGGAAATGCAAAAAATTCTTCCAAAAGAGCTTAAGTATTTGTTTTTTTCTGACAACGGCTCCACTGCGGTGGAATCCGCCCTTAAAATGGCTGTGCAAAGCCGGATCCAAAGAAAAGAAACACAAAAAAATATGTTTATATCGTTTCAAAACTCCTATCATGGAGACACCGTCGGCGCTATGAGTTTAAGCGGAAGAGGCCTTTTTACCCGGCCCTATAAAAAACTGCTTTTTCCCGTCATCAAGGCAAAGCAGGGCACAAAATCGAAAGATCCTGTGTCTGATTATGTTTCAGATTTTGAACAAAAAATTAAAAAACATCATACACGCCTTGCAGGAGTGATTATTGAGCCTTTTATTCAAGGGGCGGGGGGGATGATTGTATGGCCCAAAAAAGCCCTTAAGGAAATTTGCTCCATCAGCAGAAAAAAAGGGCTGTATCTTATTTTTGATGAAGTAATGACAGGCTTTGGCAGAACAGGAGAGTTGTTTGCCTTTCAAAAAGCGGGCATTGTGCCGGATCTGCTTTGCCTGTCCAAGGGTTTAACCGGCGGTTTTTTGCCCTTGGCTTTAACTATCGCCCGGCGGGAAATTTACGATTCTTTTTTCTCAAAGAAAAAACAGTTTATGTTTTTTCACGGCCACAGTTTTACGGGCAACCCTCTTTCCTGTTCTGCGGCGGTCGCCAATATAAAAATGATTAAAAAACCCCGATGGAAGAAAGAATGGCAAAGGATAGAGTCTTTTCACAGGCAAAAAATTAAACAGATAAAAGGGCTAAGAGGCTTAAGTGATGCGCGCTGTTGCGGCACTGTTTCCGCCGTGGAATTTCGTGTAAAAAACAAGGGCTACAGCTCCTCTTTTGCTGAAAAATTCCGCGAAAAAGCTTTTCAGAAAGGGGTGTTTCTTCGACCTTTAGGAAATATTGTGTACATTCTGCCACCTTACTGCATCAGCAATCAGGAGTTGGAACAGGTTTGGTTTGTTATAGAAGAAGAATTGCGAAATATTTAACGAGCCTGCTCGACCATTCGGCATTCTCTTATTACACTTACTGTTAACTGCCCCGGCTCATCCATCTCCCGGTTGATTTTTTCCGCTATATCCCGGGTCAACATAAAGGCCTGCTCATCTGTGACCTTGCCGCTATCCACTAAAATCCGAATTTCCTTTCCGGTTCGAATGGCAAAACTTCTTATCACTCCGTCAAAACTGTTGGCGATGGATTCCATATCTTTCATCCGGCTAATGTAGTTTTCTATCACTTCGCGCCTTGCACCCGGTCGCTCCCTAAAAAGATTGTGAGCGGACTGCAAAATATGATCCAGAACAGACTTTGCGGCTGTCTCCTCTCTGTGACAACGAATGGCCTGACACACAAGGGGTTGTTCCCCGTGTTTTCCGGCAAACTCCGATCCCACTAAGGAATAACTGCCCTCTACACGATGATCCACACCCAAGCCAATGGCATGAAAAAGCCCCGCTCTTTTTGCGGTTTTTTCCTCCGCGCCTATCGCGCCGGCAATCAAACCACAAAGATGCGCCACTTCAATACTGCTTTTAAGAACATTGTTCCCTTCTATAAACCGATACTTCAGCGAGCCAAGGGTTTCCACAAGAGGCGGCCTGACATCGTGAATGCTCAAGTCAAAACAAACCTGCCTGCCTTCCTCCATCATGGCGGAAAATATGTTTCTTTTTATTTTTCCCACAACTTCTTCAATACGGGCGGGATGCACCCGTCCCTCCTCCAGCAGATGGTTTATGGATCGCAAAGCCACTTCCCGGCGAACAGAATCAAAACAGGAAATCAAAATAATCTCTTGGCTTTCGTCAATAATAATATCCACCCCGCAGGCGGATTCCAGAGCGCGGATATTGCGTCCCTCCCGCCCAATGATTTTTCCTTTGGTTTCCTCGCCCTTAATAGGCAGGGAGGCTGTAGTTCTTTCTGTGGAAACCTCCCCGGCAAACCGGGCAATGGCCTGAGATAAAATTAACCGGGCTTTTTGCTCCGACTCTTTTTTTAATTCCGCCTCCATTTTCATTAACTGAGGGCTTATTTCTTTTTTAATTTCCTCTTCCAGATTCTTTTTGATTTCCGCCCGCGCCTGATCGATTGTCATGCTGGCCGCTTTTTCCATTGTGAGATTAAGATCTTCTGTTTTTTCCTTTGTGTTGCGTATCGCTTTTTCCAGTTGTTGTTCCCGGATTTGCGCTCTTTCCCTCTGCGCCTCCATGTCTTTTATCCGACCTTCCATTTCCTCTGTTTTTCTTCTTAAATCTCTTTCCAAACGGGCTTTATTTTTTTCTGTTTGATACTTTATTTCCTCCATTTGTTTTTTTTGTTTACGCGCCTCCGCCTCCACTTTGATTTTCATTCTGCGCTCCATATCTCTGGCTTTGGAGTGCGCGGTTTTCTCAATCCGAAGGGCTTGGGATTTGGCTTGATTGATAATAAAGTTTACCTCTTTTTTGACATTTTTTTTTCTTCGCGCGCGAAAAGCAAAAAGGTACAAAAACACCATAAAAACACCAAAGGTAAACCCGAATAACAGGCTTGCCATACTCCACAATAAGTCTGTCATGTTATTTGCGTTGATAAATTCCATTAAACACTCCTAAAGTTTTATACTGCCGATTTTCCCATCCGCAGATGATGAAAAAAAATTCTCCAAAAACCCCTTAAATTTCAAGCCGGTTTGGTTTAAAGCAGGCACAAGACAAAAGCTTTCTGTCAGCAGAGCGGACATTTTGATGTCATGATCTTCCTCCGGCAGATCTAATTCAGAAATCTGCATTGACCCTGCCAACCCCAGCTTTAAAGCTCTTGTTTGCGCCAAAGCGCGGTCATAAAAACCATAACCCCTGCCCAGCCTTCGGCCTTTGCGGTCAAAAGCCAGGGCCGGCACCAAAAACACGGCAATTTTGTGAATAGAGACTGAATGCTTGCCTGCGGGCTGATAACAGCCAAAAGGCCCTTTTTCCCAATCTTTTGCCCGATTCCACTTGGCTGAAACAAATATCATCTCCCCGTTTTTCATCTTAGGAAATACAAAATGGCATTTTTTTTGATATTTTTGATAAAAATGACCGGCACAAAGCTCATCAGGCAAAGCGCGATAACCGGCCACAATTAAGCCTTTTTTCCAGATATTCAGGCCGAAAAGCCTTGCAGAAAGTTTTTGAGAGGCTTTTTCAAAATCCACCTTTTTACTTTGAATATGCCTGCGAAACCGCTTTCTTATCCGCTTTTTCAGCTCTGCCTCAGGCTCTTGAGCCGGCAAGAGATTTAAAGATGCGTTGCAGGTGGAGGCGGGATTTTCGAAAGAGCGTATTTCTTTAGACAAGACTTCCTCCTTTTTTGATAAACCCTTAAAATAACAGTATTTTTTTATGTTATTTTAGAGCGCCTTTAGAGGAAGACTTTAATTCTGAAAAGATTTTTCGGGTGGAAGACTCCAAGCGGTCCAATTTAGACCGCAGAACCTGCTTGAGGCAAACAAGCTCCTCAGCCACATTTAAGCAGGACAAGGCATAAGTTTTTTGCATGGACAAAGACTGATTGCTCCGCCTGGAAAAACAAATCTGTTTTTCCACCACCTGCACTATTTCGTTCAAAGTGGCGGAATCGTGACTGGATTTCAGTTTCAGGGAGCAATCTCCCACGCGCACCTCATATCTTTTTAATGGTTTTTCAACTGCCATTTTAAAGCTTCCAAAGTATCAAAGCGTTCCTCTGTACAACTTAAATTAAATGAAAAAAAGGCGCAGGTCAATTTTTCAATGTTTAAAAACTTTTAAAGCCAAAACAGCTCAAAAATAAAGAATTTGAAACCAAAACCCCTTAAAACCCATTTTATTTTAAGTTTTACAGCTGGAGCTTGGGGTGGCGAATATTACATTTTTTTGGATTTAAAATTAAATTATTGAAAAAAAAAGCCGATATATTACTGAAAAAGAGGAAAAAGCGCCATGAAAATAAGACACAAAGCACAAAAATTCTTACCGGCCTTCATTTTGTTTTTATTTCCCTGCCTTCCCATACACACAATGGAGGCAAAAGAAAACAAGGCCCGGCTCTCAGCAAAAGCAGAAGAAAAGGCCAAAAACAAAGCAAAAGCTGAGCAAGCTCAAAAAGCGCGAAATATCGTCTTAAGTGAACCAAAAGTGAGCAAAAGCCCTGAAAAAGAAGTTCATGTCATTATGAACGACCCTCTTATGAAAAAAAAATGGGATTTACAAAAAACCAATGTTGAAGAAGCATGGCTTAAGTTTTCAAAAGGAAGCAGAGATATTATTGTCGCCGTTATTGATACAGGCATTGACACCAGCCATCCTGATTTAAAAAAAAATATATGGAAAAACCCAAGAGAAATCCCGGGCAACGGAAAAGATGATGACAAAAACGGCTATGTGGATGATATACACGGCTGGAATTTTGTGCTGAACAACAACAGGGTCAATGACAGCCACGGACACGGCACTCATATAGCGGGTATTATAGGGGCTGTAGGGGGCAACGGTATCGGCTTAAGCGGAGTGGCCCCTAAAGTCAGTTTGATGGCGCTTAAATATTATAATCCAAAAGACAACGGACAAAACAACCTGAGAAACACCATTAAAGCCATTAAATACGCTGTCGAAAACGGCGCGCATGTCATCAACTACTCCGGCGGGGGCCTGACAGGCAATGAAGAGGAAAAAAAGGCCATTGCGGAGGCGGAAAAAAAGGGCATTCTTTTTGTGGCCGCGGCCGGAAATGAAAGATCCAATATGGATAAAAAAAGCTATTACCCGGCAAGTTATGCTTTAAGCAATATTCTTCCTGTGACAGCAACAGATCCGGGGGATAAAGTTTTAAAAAGCAGTAATTGGGGCAAAACAACTGTGCATAAATCCGCTCCCGGCATTAACATTTTATCCACTCTTCCGGGAGGCAGATACGGAAGAATGACCGGCACTTCCCAAGCCACGGCTGTGGCCACCGGGGCCGCGGTGCTGATAATGGATTATTACAAAAACAAAACCGCCCGCTTTGTCTTAAAACATCTTAAAATGACCGGAGATCTTAAAGACAGTTTAAAAGAAAAAACAAGCCAAAGCAGAAGACTTAATATTTTTAAAGCTTTACAGGCCAGAGGAACAGGGCTGACTTCTATGGATCAGCCGATTGATCCCAAAGATACAGACAAGAAATTTATATCCGAAGATCATGTTTCCACACCTTCAAAAGGTCCTCTCCATCAGGATATGGAAGAAATAAAAATCGTGCAAAAGGCTTTACAACTACCGGCTGAAGATAAAAACCTTGAAAGAAAAACAGCCACCTCTGTGGAGGAAAAGGAAGAAGAAAATATCAGCGAGCCTCAGCCGGCCCAAAAAAAAGCGCCCCTGCTTAAAAGATGGTTCTTTAAATAATGGTCTGTTAAAAAGATTTTTGTTTCATCCAGTCTTCGTTTAAAAATTTGCTCATATAGTTTCTGATGCCGTCAGGGAGAATGGCCACGCAGTTTTGGCCTTTTTTAAGACGGGGGGCTGTTTTAAGCAGAGCGCATATTACAGAACCGCTGGAACCGCCCGCCAAAATACCCTCTTCCCGAATCAGCTGTCTTGCTGTATGAAAAGACTCCCCGTCCCGCGTTTTTATCCATTCCGTTACACAAGCTCTGTCCAACACTTTGGGAACAAAATCGTAGCCTATTCCCTCCACCTCATAAGGATGCACAGGAGCCTCCCCCGCCAAAAGAGAACCTACAGGATCCACCCCAATAATTTTGCAATCAGGGCAATGCTCTTTGATTTTTCTGGAGAGGCCGGTGAGGGTGCCGCCCGTGCCGGCCCCGGCTACAACCATATCCACTTTTTGATCCAAATCATTTAAAATTTCCTGTGCTGTGCCTTCGTAATGAGCGGAAACATTATGAGGGTTCGCATACTGATCCAGCATAAAGGCGCGGGGCAGTTCCTTTACAAGCCTGCGGGCCAGGCTGATATGGCTGTTTTCATCATCGTAAGCGGCCTCAGTAGGTGTTCTGCGGATTTCCGCCCCCAGAGCTTTTAGTGTCACTTCTTTTTCCTGACTCATTTTTTCCGGCATGATGATAATCACTTTATAGCCCAAAACCGCACCGGCCAGGGCTATACCCACACCGGTGTTTCCGCTGGTAGGCTCAATCAAGGTGTCCCCTTTTTGAATTAAATTCTCTTGTTCCGCTTTGCGAATCATATTATAGGCGATACGATCTTTAACAGAACCGCCCGGGTTAAAAAACTCACACTTAACATATACAGAGCAACTTAAATGCGCGCTGATTTTATTAAGCCGAACCAAGGGGGTTTTTCCGATAGTTTCCAAAATATTGTTGTAAAGCACTGTACTCTCTTGTTTTAATGGTTTTTTTATTCAGAAGGTTTTGCTTTAACCGCCCCGGCCTTCAAACAGTCCGGCAGAACTTCCATAATCACCGCTGACAGATCGGAGAGCATAAAAATCCGCTCATTCACAAACTGCGACAGCCTTTGTACATCCGGCTGTAACTTTGCTATTTCCGCAGAGCTGTTTTTTGTGCCACAGGAATTTACCTCAGACAAAAACCGACCTGCGGAAACAGCAAGAAGGATCTGCCCCATTTCATTTTTTGTAATATAGGACTGAATATGCTCCAAAATATTGGAGCAATCCACTTTTATCTCTTCTTCCTGAATAAGAGTGTCATAATACGAAGGTTCAGAGGCGGTTGCGGAAAAACCAAATACAGGCTGAAAAAAGTAAAAGAAAAAAGCGAATTTTATCATAATAATAACCCTCTCCTTAAAAAAAGCCCGCTTTTGCGCCTTTTATTCACCGATTATAATACAAATCACAAAACAGTAAAGAAAACAGCTTAAAATTTGTAAAAATTACAAACCTGTCAAAAAAAACGACAATTAAAAAGCTTTATCCCCTTTATATCATTTAATCCCTTAAAAGCCAAAAATAAACGATCCAAGCCCAAGGCAATACCGGCTGAGGGGGGCATGCCCCCGCGCATATCCTTTAACAAATCACGGGAAAACGGCACAGGGGGCTTGGCTTTTTTTTGACGGTTAAAGCGCTCTTCCTTAAATCTTTGCTCTTGTTCCCCGGCCTTAGTCACCTCATCAAAAGCGTTGGCCAGCTCCATACCTTTCCAAAAAAGCTCAAACCGAAAAGCCCAGCCCTTTGGCCCAATACGGGCATAAGCCTTTTGAAAAGGAGGATAATCATACACAATCAAAGGGGTTTTAGGATCCAAGTTCGGCTCCACTTCGTTTAAAAACAACAAGTGAAACAGATCTTCTGCGCTGTCAGATTTTTTAAAAGGAATATTCTTTTTATTTAAGTAAAGTGCAAAGTCATTTTTAGAAGAAAGAGGGTGTAAGTTCATGCCGATATGCCGGCGAAAAAGCTCTCTCACACTGACCCGCCTTAAAGTGGGAAACCGGCGGTTTCTTGTTTTTTCTGATAAAAAATTCAGCAGATATTGGAGATCTTCCATAAGAACATTCAAGCCGGAATAAGCCCTGTACCATTCCAAAAGGTAAAACTCCAAGTGGTGTATGGGGCTTGATTCGCTGTTTCTAAAGCACTTTGTGATTTCATAAATATCTGTATAGCCTTGGCAAATCATCCTTTTCATATTGATTTCCGGGCTGGTGATTAAAAATAACTTTTTAGAGGTTTTTTCTTTTCCCGGGCTGTAGAGCCGGGTTTCAAACATGTCTAACTCTGTCCCCGGATTATCTGTTAAAGAAGGAGTGCTCACGGGCTTAAGGCCCATATCTTTCATGCCTCTATGCACTGTATCCAAAAATGCCGGCAGGCTTTCCTCCCAATGTGCTGTCATGGAAAAATCAGAAGTCAAGCCACCCGGCTTTTTATTTACAGAAAGCAAAACCAACTTTTTAATATTTTTAATCTCCACCTTTTGGGTCAGCGCCGGTTTTTTTTGTTTTGGATTTTGAATATAAAGCAACAGATGATCCCCCGGCAGTAAAAAGGAAAAAACCTTACTCCATTTGTAATTTTTGGCCCCCTTATTAAAGTCAAAACACAAAACCGCCTGTTTCGATACAAAACATTTTATTGTTTGAAACTGAGCGCTTAAAAAAAAAACCCGAGGGCCTGCGGGCTGTGTTAAAGAGCCTCCGAGCCAAAAGCCGGCCTCCCCTTTCAAATAAAAACCCTTGCCCTTCAAACAACTCAAAAATCGGCTTAAGGAAAAAGATCTTTCAGGCAAAAAGGGGTAACGGCAATGCCGAGTAAGTTCTGTTCTGTTTTTCATAAGTTTTGTATAAAAAAGAACCCGCAAAAAAGCAAACCCGCAGTGCACAAAGTGCAATTTGTATTATATATTGGTGAATAAAAGGCATAAAAGCAACGGGCTTTTTCACCTGACATATCACACGTGAAGAAGTGTCCCTTTAAGCATTTTTGTCCAAAGTCCGTGCCGTGAGGGTCCGAGGTATTCCGTCCCGAAACGGTGCGGACTTTGGACAAAAACAGTTAAAGAGCAAGGCTTTTTCACAGGCGATTGATTAGTCGGGAGGGGGTGAGTAATTCCGGCAGTAAGACAGATTTTTGTGGAGAAATATATAAATAAAAAGGGATGCCGGCGCGCCCATAGCGCTCCAAGAAAGCGGCGATTTCAGGGTTTTTATTGGTCCAGTCCCCTTTAAGCGCGTAAATGTTTTGCTCTTTAAAAAACTGTATCACTTTTTGGTTTTTAAATGTCACTCTTTCATTCCATTTACAGGTAAGACACCAGTCAGCCGTAAAGTTAATAAATAAAGTTTTACCCTCTTTGCGCAAAAGCTCCACTTTTTGCAAAGAAAAATCACTCCAAGAAATACCAACAGGCTGAGTGTTGCGCTCCCCCCGATATATACTCACAAAAGGATAAACAAAAGAGCATAATATAAGGGCGCAGGCAAAAAAGCTAAAACAAATTTTTTTTATACTGTTTTTTAGGCATGGGGTTTTTTCTCTTTCCTTAAGGCTGGTTGTAAAAAAATGCCTCTCCTTTTTTTGGTTTAAAAGCCAAAAAGCTAAAGCCAAAGTCAGCAGGCTGAAAAGCAGATGCGGAAGCTGTTTCGGCATCTGCCTAATTAGCATATAAATAAGCCAAATGGCGGTGGCCAACATGGGAAAGGCCATAAATTGTTTTAGTTTATGGTTCCATGCCCCAGGCCTTGGAACATACTGAATCCATTTTGGAAATATTGACAGCAACAGATAAGGAAAAGAAAGCCCCAATCCCAAAAAAAGAAAAACCAATATCACTTCAAACGGATCTTCTGAAAAAGCATAGCCTGTGGCGGCTCCCATAAAAGGCGCTGTGCAGGGGGAGGCGACAGCCGTGGAAAGCACACCGGTTAAAAAGTGTTTAAAATTATTTTTACCCCCTTGAAAAAAAGGCAAAGAGGGCGGAGAAAAAGGAAGACGCCCCATAAAAGCAACACTAATCAAGACAAACAAAAAAATCAAACCGACAAGAAAATAAGGGGATTGCATTTGAAACCCCCAGCCCAGGGACTGTCCGCCTTTTTTTAAAAAAACAAGAACGCCCGCCAAAAAAATAAAAGAGCAAATCACCCCTGCGCTGTAAAATAAATTACCAAGAATAATCCCACCGGTTTTTTGTTGTTCAAGAACATAAGAAAACTTTAAAAACACAACAGGCAAAACACAGGGCATAAAATTTAATATCACCCCTCCTAAGAAAGCCAACAGCAAAAACCAAAAAAGTAAAGAGCTTTTGGCTGTATCGTGTATAAACCCCTTTCTTTTATTGTCACTTTTAAATACAGCCAAAACACGCCCGTCCGCACTTAAATCAAATTGCCCGCGGCCTGCTGAAGAAAGCAAAAAAGAATGCTCTAAGCCCCCGGTAAGTAAAATTTCAGGAGGCTCAAAGGAAAATCGGCTTTTTGACAAAGGAAAAACATCTGTCAGCTCACTTTTTTTATAGGTCCGGATCTGAAACTGATATTGTGTATTGCTTGTTTGTTTTGGCTTAAGAACACTTTGCTTTGTTTTTGGCAGAAGGCGGGACCACTTGGCAAAAACAGCGCTCCAATACGGATCTTTTATTTCTTCCCCGTCTAATCCGCCCCGTACAACAGGCCATGTCTTTTCCACCTGTTGGCTGAGGGGCACACAAACCTCACGGCATATCAGCCAATCCGCCTGAGCTTTTAATGTAATACTGTTTCGGTTTATGGTCCAGGTGTCTTGGTTTGTGGACAGTTCCGCCGTCAAAAGAAAAGAGTTTTTATACACAAATTGGATGAAAGAGCTGAATTTTATCCTTTCCGGCAGAGGCCAGTTCAGGCGGGAAACAGAAAAACCGCCTTCAGGCGGGATCCACAAAGCTTTAAGAGCGCGGGCGCTCTGACCCGGGTTTTGCCAATAGCTGTGCCAGCCCCCGCTTAAGCTGAGCCATAGCCCTACAGGAATTTTTTTTGTATTTTTTAAGATACTTTTATAAGGGCTGACCAATTTTATATCTGAGATTTTTGTGTAATCCAAAGGCTCATCAGGAACCACAAAGGATTTAAGCGGTTTTTTTTTGTCACCGGATAAGGAGCTGTTAAAATCAGACACACCCGCCTTGGCAACAAAACCGAATAAGAAAAATATAAACAACAGGGCCTGCGGGATATTAAATAAAGCCCCCTTTCTCCATAAAGCGGAAAAACCTTTAAATTTGAAACTCAAACAGTTTGTTTTTTTTCTTAAATTCACTTGACAGCCCTATATAACGCTTGTAATTTTTCAGGACTATGTTCCACTATAACACAATAAGCTGTGAGAAAGATTGTTTTTTGAAAAAATCTTTTTCACAGTTTAATAACAGATTATCGCGGGGTGGAGCAGTCTGGTAGCTCGTCGGGCTCATAACCCGAAGGTCGTAGGTTCAAATCCTGCCCCCGCTATTTTAAGCTTAATCCAATGTTTTCGGCATAGTACAGCCTGTTTTTCGGCAACAGCGACTGTCGCACCTTGCTGAATCGGCAAAAGCGCAGGCGATAACCAGCTCTTCAAAAACACATACAAAGCCTTTTCCTTTTACCTGTTTTACAGAAAACCGATAATCATACACTTCAGAACGAAGGCTTCGACCTGACTTTGAGCTGTCGTCACAACCGGATAGGCGGTTAAGCTTCCAGTCAAAAACCAAAATTTTTCTTACTGAAGCGCCGCTTAAAACCAAACTTACACTTTTATAAGCCGATTCCTTCGCTGACCACAAAGCGTAAGGGGAAGGAGAGGCGCTTAATTCCTCTTTATTGGAAATGCGCAAAACTGTTTTTTCCTTTGCTCTTTCGGGCTGTTCCAAATCAAAACCCACTCCGGTGGAAAGATCTGGCGTGATAATAAAACCACCCGCAAAAGCAATATGAGAGAGGGAAAAAGCGGCAAAAGGTGTCTTCTGCGTGAGTGTGCCCGGTGTTAAAAGCTCTTTTTTTTGCCCCGGAGAAAGCACTCCAAGTTTTTCCACCTCCTGTACAAGCTTTTTTCGCAAAATTTTTCTGTTATCCAAAAAAGAGTTTTTTGTGGGAAATAAAATCAAGTGACAGTCCGATTTACAGCCCAAACGAAAACTATGCTCCCGCACCGCATTTTCAAAAATACCGATACAATATTGTGTCACCAAGGTTGATAACTGCCTTTTTTCAAAGTCCAAACAGCTGTAAGGTGGAATAACAACAAAGCCAGAAGAGAAACACATAAGGCCGTGCCCACAGGAACATCCGATATACCCAGCACCCCATAACGAACCCCGTTTATAAAATACAACAAAGGATTAAAATAAGAAACCTTCACCCAAAAATCACTTAAGTTGCTTAACGAAAAAAACACCCCCCCCAGATAAATCAGAGGCAGAATAATAAAACCGCCTATGGCGCTGACATGGTCAAATGTTTTGGCCCAAAAGGCCACGGCAATACCCAGTTTGGTGAAAGTAAGCCCCCCGATAATACAAAAAAACAAAAAATAAAAAGGATGGGCGGGAATTAAAAAAGAGCTTTCGTAAAAATAATAAAACAGCTCCCCGGACACAAGCACCACCAAACCCACCACCAGACCCCGACAAAGCCCGCCCAAAGACATGGCCCAGATAATATGCTGAATCGTAAGGGGGGAGGCCTTAATATCAATAATTTCCCCTCCGAATTTCATTCCCAAAAGGGAGCTGGAGCCGTTTTGATAGCTGTTGTTCATACAGCCCATCATAATCAGACCGGGAATAAGAAATTCTAAATAAGAAAGCCCTCCCGGCGCTTGAATATTTCTCCCTAAACTCACACCAAAAATCAGAAGATAAATAAAAGAATTAATGGCGGGGATAAAAATAGTCTGTGCAAGCACTTTAAAAAACCGTTGAATCTCGCGGGAAAAAAGCGCGAAAAAAGGCGTCCACACCAATTCCTGCACTCCTCCCGCTTTTTCACCCTTTCCCATTTACAATCCCTCCTTGTTCAACACATACTTAAAGGCTTCTTCCAAAGTGCCTTCCCGAATTTTTATATCCACAATATTATTACTTTGCAGATTTAACTCAGCAAGAAACCGCCCCATTTCCATTGAATAAGGCACGCGAAATTCCCAAGTGTTCCCCTGATGATTGACAAGGGCGGAATGGGAACAGGAAACATTGTTTTTCAAAGTCAGGGTCAGATGGCGGGAAGTGAGTTTTCGCACAAGCTGTTTAATATTGCCTTGTTTTTGTATTTTGCCTTTGTGGATAATAGCCACACGATCACAAAGCTGTTCGGCCTCCTCTAAATAATGTGTGGTAAACAAAACAGCCACACCGCTTTTCTTAAGCTGTCGCACTTGCTCCCAGATGGAATATCTGAGTTCCACATCCACCCCGGCGGTAGGCTCGTCTAAAAGCAAAAGACGGGGGGAATGCGCCAAAGCCTTGGCAATCATCAGCCGGCGCTTCATTCCTCCGCTGAGCTGACGTACTTTTTTATGCCGGTGTTCCCACAAGGCAAGCCTTTTCATTAAAGAATAAATGTTTTTTTTGTTGCGCATTAAGCCGTAATAACCGGACTGAAATTTCAGAATTTCCTCCACATTAAAATAACCGTGGGTGATTGTCTCTTGCGGTACCACACCGGTTAAAGCCTTGACCGCTCTTTCATGGCGGGCCACATCTTTATCCGCTATTAAAATAGAACCTGAAGTGGGCCGCTCTAAAGTGATAATGGTGGATATAATAGAGGTTTTTCCGGCGCCGTTGGGGCCTAAAAGGCCGAATATTTCTCCTGAACGCACTTCAAAAGAGACCCGATCCACCGCCCGAAAAGAGCCATAGTCTTTTACCAGATCACACACTTTCAACACAGCCACAAACTTAACCCCCTGCTTTGCCTTAAAATGCACAAGCTTAAGACTTTGCCTGCAAAATTCAAGCCTATAATAGATTTTTTATTAAATAAGAGCGGGTTTTAACCAACAGCGCTTGACTTTTTGACAAAAATTTGACATAAAAAAACAAAACGCTGAATGTAAACTTCATAAAACAGTTGTATTAAAGGCCAAATTGTAAATCGGATAAAAAATTGTCTAAGTCATACCAGATAATAAGCTTTTATCATTTTGTTTCATTTTCAATGCCTGAATTGAAAACAATGCGCGAAAAGCTTTTGACAAAAGGGGCAAAGCACAATATCAAGGGACTTATCCTGCTGAGTAAAGAGGGTATTAACCTCACCTTCTCCGGCACGCGTAAAAGTACGGAAGAATACCTGCGGGCCGTGGAGCGTATTACAGGCGAAAAGCGTTTTTTTTATAAAAAATCCCCTTCCCCCATCCCCGCCTTTAAAAAATTAAGAGTCAAAATCAAAAAAGAAATTATCACCTTTGGAGAGCGCCTGTTAAGCGCCCGCCTTACTGCGAAGGGTCCTGTCAGGCCGGACTTCGGATCGCATGAACTAAAGCCGGATGAATGGGAATCCATATTAAACGAAAAACAAGTAACTGTGCTGGACATCAGAAATGACTACGAAGTGAGGCTTGGGCGTTTTAAAAAAGCTATACATTTTAACCTTAAAAAATTTACAGAATTTCCGCGGAAACTTAAAGCGGTGCAACTGCCCAAAGAGCAAAAAACACTTCTTTACTGCACGGGAGGCATCCGCTGTGAAAAGGCCCTAAGGGAAATGCGCAAACAAGGTTTCAAAGAGTTATACCAGCTTAAAGGGGGTATTTTGCATTATCTGAAGTCTTTTCCAAAAAAAAGCTTTTCAGGGGAGTGTTTTGTTTTTGATCATCGTGTCGCGGTGGACCAAAATTTAAAACCATCCCGTAAATATTCTCTTTGCCCGCATTGTGGCAATCCTGCAGGGGAGCGGATGGATTGCGCGCATTGTCGTAAACCGACAAAAATCTGCCGGGCCTGTCTGAAAAAGAAACTGAAACACTTAATGACCTGCACAAAAAACTGCGCACACCATTTTCGCATGGGACACAGGTGCAAAACCCACTTCAAAAGAGCGTGAAAAAGACTATAACTGTTTGTCTGCGCAGTGTATCAAGTCTTGTGTATCTTTTATTTCAAACTTTAGACTGAAAATATGCGGTTTTTATACTTTTCCTGTAAGACGCTTCAGCAAATTCAGCCACTTGGAAAATGCGCGCTTATTGTTTTTTTGTGTTTTCCCGGGCTGACCGGCAAAGCTACAGCCCGTGAGTTTTCCTCAAACATGAGTATAGAGGATAAAATAAAGCTCACGAGACAAATCCGGGAGCAAATGGTTGCTCTCCCCTCCTCCTCCTTAAGCGACAAACAACAAAATATTGTTAAGGGGCCTAAGTCCGCTCCCCCCTCCACAGCAGACAACAGAAATATCAAAATGATCCTAAATCTGCCCTTGGAAAACAGAAAAGAAGCTTTGTCCCGCTATCCGGCGGATGTATTTGTCGTTTTACAGCGCCTTGTATTTTCAAATAAAGAAAAAATGCCGATCCGGTGGAAGGCTCTCACAAGTTTGGCGCGCCTTTACCCTGAAAGATCACGGCGTACTGTGTTAAAAGCCTTGAACCATCCCCTCTGGTTCCTGCGAAACGCCGGTTTAATTGCAATGGAGAGCATCCATACGAAAGAAAGCCTGAGATGGGCCGGCCGGTTTCTGAATGATCCCTCCTTGATTGTCAGAACAGCCGCAGTAAAGCTGATTCAAAAACATAAAGCCCGGCAATACAAATTTCAACTGTTGGAAAAACTAAACGCTCCAGACAGCTTTTACAAAAATCAAAGCCTGTGGATCCGTCGGCATATTGTCTCAGCTCTATCGGATTTTTGCGATCCGGGGGAGGAGCAACTTTTTATCTCCCTTTTAAAAGACCCCGACAAAACTCTTCATCCCTTTGCCGTTTCCGCTTTGGAAAAACTAAAGGCTTTGCCTCCATCTTATGATGTAAAAAGAAATCCGTCTGCACAAAAGTCCAAGTGGATAAGCCGGCGCTCCGAAGAAGAGGGCGGTAATAAACTTCGCAGTCATAAACCGGCGACAGCTCTTTAAAGCTCCCTTCCTTATACCTCCACCAAGACAAGGGCCTAAAAATCGTCTTCCTCCGAAGCCTCAGATGAAGGGCTTTTATGGTAACCGGCGATAGCCTTTTCTATACTGATTTCTCTGAAAATACGATATAAAACAGCTCTTTCCTCCATACCATCCGAAGCCTGCCGCTCGGGAACATTCATAAAGCCTTTTTGAACAAATATCTTTTTCAAAACCAAGGCTTTTACCACGGGAACAGAGTCTATTCGGCCCTTGATAAGTTTTATATGGATGGTGTATTTAGAGGCCGAATCGCCTGGTTTGTCTGTAAAAGACGGTTTCCAGATCGTCCCTGTTTGGATGGATTCTGTTTTCAAACGGCCGGTTTCGTTATTTTCCACTTCTATGGGGTAATCCTCCAAGGCCAGCATGGCGGCCCTCCATGTCTTTTGATAGTCCGCGTAAAACACTTTTGAAACAGGATTAAGGGTCCACATTGGCTGAGTGGTTGTGCAGGAGCAAAATATCACAACAAAAAGCGATAAAAAAAACACAGGCATAAAAACCAAGTATAAATCAGCTAAGATTGACATACCAGTGCAAAATAAAGAAAATAACAGGATAAGCCAAGGCGGGGTAGCTCAGGTGGTTAGAGCAGCGGAATCATAATCCGCGTGTCGGGGGTTCAAGTCCCTCTCCCGCTACTTGTTCCTGTCTCATATCTCCTGTGATACCTGCCTTATCGGGGGAATGGCCCCCGCCTCCTCCCGCCACCAAGGTCTCGCTTTTTTGCACAGTCATAGCGGTTTTGACCTGCTGTCTACTCATCCCCGGTTTGACTTTTGGATCGTATAAAAGCCGAATAACCTCTTTATCTGTATCGGAATACGCCGTCGGAGTATATTGAGGATCCTGCTGAAAAATACTGTTTTGATACGCATTAGAGTCATTTTGCAAGCCCAAGACCTGAGTCAGCTCCTCTCTTAACAGATGTCGCCTTTTTACACCTGTAACCACATTATCAATACATATAGCGCCGGAGACAATATAACGGTCTGAGCTGTCATACCGGGTTGCAAACACACCTTCTTGGGGGTTTGCGAGATTATAGTTGGGCAGGCGTTTTTTAAAATCTCTTTGCGCCACAAAATAAATATTTATATTGGCCGAGTTGTCCTGGACTCTTCGGATTTTGAGATTTGTCAGCTCTGACAGCTCAGATATAATGGAATCCAACTCCCTGATATCCGCCTGGCTGTAAAAATCATGCGCTTGCACACGCACTTCAGATTTCCATCTTCTGACCTTGGGACTCTTGCAAGATCCAAATTCAGGGCAAAACCCTATTTCCAAAAAGTAATCCACCGCCTTTTTGGAGTACTTGCCGTACGGGCTTTCAATCGAGCCTTCAGGGAAAGACGGCCCGCAGGCTCCCAAAATGGAGCTTAAAAATAAAAGTAAAAAAAACTGTTTTGTCGGTTTGATATTAACTGACCTCATTGCCTGTTGTAACTGAGAAAACACCCATAATACAGTGCGGACTTTTCAAAGGCTTAAATCCGAAACTGAAACAGCTTTCTTCAAAATCCGTAAAGAAACCTTATCTAAAATACAGAACAAAGCCTATTGATATTGCAAAGCAGAATAATCCACCACTGAGCTTTAATTTTCCCGGGCGGCGGCCATTCCGGGATCAAGCTAAAATAAAGATAGCGCACAGCATAACCCGCGGGTGGATTTTCTTTGTTTATGAGCATGAGTCTTTGGAATTCAGCCGTGGAAAAAGGCTGAAAACAGTGTTGTAACAATACTTAGTAGCCCGTGAAAAACCCTTGAACTTTAGCTGTTTTTGTCCAAAGTCCGCACTGTTTCGGGACGGAGTACGATTTAACCCTCACAGCACGGACTTTGGACAAAAATGCTTAAGGGGCATTTTTTCACGGGCTACTACTTAAGTCTTGTTTAAGGATTTTTACAGCATTTTTTACATATCTGCGGAAGATTCAAGAAAAGGCCCTCTTTTGCCGATAAAAAAGAGACAAATAACAGGGGTTCTTCACGGATGACTATTTAGTGGGGCGTGAAAAAGCTTCATTTTGTCCTGTTAGTGATGTTGGCAGGCAAAGGCTTAAGCGGTGAGTGTCCAAGGTATTCCGTCACGAACAAGCTTAAGCCTTTGCCTGCTGAAAACTAATAGGACAGAGGTTTTTCACGGACGACTATTTAGAAAACCAAGACTGTTTTACAAGGTACGCTGATGATTTTTTTATATTTTTCCCGTTTAAAATTTAAGATCCTTAAATTCCTAAGAAACAGTAAAGTTTGGAAGCGGGTATCGCTTCCCATTTTAAGAAACAAGCGCGCTTTTTTCTTTGGTTTTTTACTGACCGGCGGAATATTACTCTGTTTTGGTTTTTTTTATTCCCGGCTGAGCCACAAAAATCAACCTCAGCTTTCTTCCGCTGTTTCTTCCCCTCCTGATTTACGCCGGCCCGCCAATTTCCCCTTTCCCATAAGTCCCATGCCCAATATACTGCCCGCCGGAACGCAAATGATGATCCCCCCTTGGCTGTTGCAACAATATCACTTAAATCCGCAGGCCGGCTTATACGGAGACCCTTTAAACTTTCTGATTCACCATTACGGCCTCGTCGCCCCTTCTTTAAACAACAAAGAGGAAGACACTTATTATATTCCTCTCACCCGTTACAAATATGGCGATGATGATGACGACGACGACGATGGCGGATACAGTAAGACTGTTATGATGGATGTTGTAAATTTGGAAGCCACAGCTAAACCTGCTGATACAAGCGATGGAGAAACAACAACACCCGGCGAATTTGTTTTGACCACAAAAAGGAATACTGAAATAACAGACCCCGATCGGCCGGCGGTTCCTAAAGAAAAGCCTGTGGGTGATGTTTCCCCCCCTCATGATTATCAGGCCACTTGCTCCGATACAGAAGAGGCAACAACAGAAGCGGCTTTCTGTGAGGAATGTAAACAGAACGACCTTCAGCATAGTGATCTTCAGAAATTCGCAAATCTTATTAAAAATCAAGTCGAGAGTTTTGAGAAGAGTAAAAATTTTGCGGCTGTAAAAAATTCTTTTTGCAGTAACTGTTACGGAGTGGATCTCAAGGACTTTGCTCAATACGCAGAGCAAAGATCTAAAAGTGAAAATGTGCCTCCTGAAATTTTGTTTGCCATTATGCTAAGGGAATCTAACGGAAAATGCGATGCGAAACCCAGAAATGGCGAGCAAAGCTTTGGCCTTTTTCAGCTGAATATGGCAAACAGCACAAAACTTAGAACCTGTAAAACAAATGAGTTTAGCGGTATGAAGGCTCAAGACATACAAAATGCCTGCAAAAACGGAAACTACAGAGATGATACAAAATACAACTCTCATAAATACGAAACCTGTATAAAAAAAGACAATGCCAAAATATGCACACAGTATAATCCACCGCTAAATCAGAGGCCGAATATAGGACAAGGTATTTGCCTGAACAACCCTTATTGTAATTTTGAAGAGGCCCTGCACCTTTTAAAAGGGGAAAAATGGCGCATTGGAAACGGCCAAGCGACGGATAAACCAACAGTTACAGAATGGACACAGATGAGCCGTGAAGACAGAAATAAATGGAGAAACGCTGTAATAGCCTATAACGGCGCAGGCTTTTTAAAAAAAGCGGAATGCAATATGAAACAAAGCATTGGCGCAAATGTCCCTTTGGGTGATTGGGAGGTAAAACGGCTGTTTTTTGTTCGGCAATACATGGGGCTTAAAACAAATGGCAATTGCAACCCGGGAAGCACCACTCAGGCCAGACAAAATCTCTTAATCCACAATCTGGCATACATGGAAAGAATAACAGGAAGAGAAACCCCGGGTAAATTTGGTAACTCCTCTATATGCCAATGGATTAAGTTCCGAAAAGACAATCAACCTTTATCCTGCAATCAGTAAAACAAAGTTGTGAAGTTTTATCCGGTTTTCAAAAGGCCGGTAGCTCTAAACAGGCACCGGGCTTTACAAAACATCAGTAAAGGTACTCATGAAAAAAATACCTATACGGGAAAAATCGAAATTCTATGGCCTTTAATCTGACGCCACGCCTCCTGTTTAACATGCTGAATTAAAAAAATATTTTAAAGCCCCGGCTGGCAAGCTTAAGTTATTAAAAATACTAAAGTTTTTTCTTTTTATTCTATGCGTAAAAATCCATAAAAAAATCAGAATCCCGCAATTTTGGCACGGTTTTTGCATGAGAAAGTTTAAGGCCCTTTTCCAGCAGGCAAAACAAAGGAGAAAGAACTTATGAAAAAAGGCAAAAAGTTTTTGCACGATCATTTGTTCAAAGAAGTTTATTCTAAGCCCCGGCACTGCGTGGACATCTTAAAACTTGTGCTCTCTAAAAAAGAAATGGCCCTTTTTGACTGGAACACCCTTAACACAGAAGCCACAACTTTTATTGACAAATCAGCAAGCGAAAAACGGATGGACCTTTTAGTCTCAGCCCTTCTTAAAGGCTCTCGAAAGCCCGCCAAGGTCTTGTTCTTAATGGAGCACAAAAGCCAACAAGACCCGGAGCTGTTAAGAAAGTTTTTAATCTATCAGACAGGTATTTATAAAGATGTGAAAGACCCTGTGCTCCCGGTCTTTATCAACCAAAGTCCACACAAAACATGGAAAGGGCCTGTTGATTTTCACGGCTTTTTGAACAATTTTGAGGCTGAGTTAAAAAAGCATTTTAAAGAAAATGTGCTGAATTTTCGCCCAAGGGTCTTAAATATTCAGGCTTTGGACATAGACCGTAAGGCTAAGGGCTTGACAACGCGCCCTATTTTGTATATTTTAAAAAATATATGGAACTTAAACGAAAAGAAGTTAAGAGAGCTTTTTACAATAAGCCGGGGCCTCAGCCAAAAAGAGCGGGAGGCTTTGATTATGCTTGCGGTGGATTATGTGAGGAGATATGATCAAAGCTTTACATGGAATATAATACAGGAACTGGAAATTCAAACTGTTAGAAAGGGGGAGCGTATTATGACACCATTACTTCAATCTTCATTGGATGAAGCTCGTGAAGAAGGTATGAGAAAAGGCCGACTGGCAGGCAAGAAGGAAGGCCGTCAAGAAGGCATGGAAAAAGGTATGCAGGCTGTGGCCTTTAATATGCTGAAGAACAAGTTTAAACTGTCTGTTATTTCAGAAATGACAGGGCTTTCTGAGGAAGAAATCAACAAATTAAAAAATGGTCAGGATAAAGCTTAAATCTAACCTAAGCATAAGCTGATTAAAGTGATTCTTATTATCGGCCTGCCGGTTGCGAGCGGGATAATAAAAGCCTTTGAGCTAAGGCTGGAAGCCCTACGGAATTCTATGGCCTTTAATCTGACGCCACGCCTCCTGTTTAACATGCTGAATTAAAAAAATAAAAAAATATTTTAAAGCCCCAGCCGACAAGTTTAAGTTATTAAAAATACAGCAGTTTTTTCTTTTTATTCTATGCGTAAAAAGCCATAAAAAAATCAGAATCCCGCAATTTTGGCACGGTTTTTGCATGAGGAAGTTACAGAGGCGGACTTTCCGCTCAAACCACCAAAACAGGAGAAAAAACTTATGAAAAAAGGTAAAACATTCCTGCACGATCATTTGTTCAAAGAAGTTTATTCTAAGCCCCGGCACTGCGTGGACATCCTAAGCCTTGTGCTCTCTAAAAAAGAAATGGCTCTTTTTGACTGGAACACCCTTAAAACAGAAGCCACAACTTTTATTGACAAATCAGCAAGCGAAAAACGGATGGACCTTTTAGTCTCAGCCCTTCTTAAAGGCTCTCGAAAGCCCGCCAAGGTCTTGTTCTTAATGGAGCACAAAAGCCAGCAAGACCCGGAGCTGTTAAGAAAGTTTTTAATCTATCAGACAGGTATTTATCGGGATGTCCGGGACCCTGTGCTCCCGGTCTTTATCAACCAAAGTCCACACAAAAAATGGAAAGGTCCTGTTGATTTTCACGGCTTTTTAAACAATTTTGAGGCTGAGTTAAAAAAGCATTTTAAAGAAAATGTGCTGAATTTTCGCCCAAGGGTCTTGAATATTCAGGCTTTGGACATAGATTGTCAGGCCAAGGGCTTGACAACGCGCCCTATTTTGTATATTTTAAAAAATATATGGAACTTAAACGAGAAGAAGTTAAGAGAGCTTTTTACAATAAGCCGGGGCCTCAGCCAAAAAGAGCGGGAGGCTTTGATTATGCTTGCGGTGGATTATGTGAGGAGATATGATCAAAGCTTTACATGGAATATAATACAGGAAATAGAAAGTAAAACCGTTAGAAAAGGGGAGCGTATTATGACACCATTACTGCAATCTTCATTGGATGAAGCCCGGGAAGAGGGTATGTCAGTGGGTATGAGAAAAGGCCGACTGGCAGGCAAGAAGGAAGGCATGTCCGCGGGTATGGAAAAAGGCCTATCAGCGGGTATGGAAAAAGGCCGTCAGGAACTTATTTTAAACATGCTGAAAGAAAAAGCGAATCTGGCTTTTATCTCCAAAGTGACAGGCCTTTCTGTTAAAAAGCTCAAAAAGCTTAAAAATGGCAACTCAGAATAAAGCTTGATTGTTTTTTATATAACTCTCCGGTTTTTTTACCGGGGACTCATTAGTTGGGCGTGAAAAAGGCTGGCTTGAGTGGTTCTGTATGCTTTAGCCTTAAGCTTGTTCGAGACGGAATACGATTTAACTCTCACCGCTTAAGGCTAAAGCATACAGACAAATAACAGGGATTTTTCACGGGCTACTAAATATATGATCGGTTTAAGCAGTCCTTTAGGTGTTCCGTTCTGGCTCTTTAATATCTTAACAGGTATAGCCTTCGGTGTGGGGGGATACCTCCTTTATAAACCTTGTGAGTATCTTGTCAAAAAGAAGTTATTTAAAAAAAGAACATAAAGCCTTCTTTGCTCATAACTTTGCCTTAGTCTTTTCGACACTGGCCGTTGAAATTATACCAACCAGTCCGGCAACATTTCCTGTTAGAAAATTCGTCGTTTCCTCGAACATCTGTAATCGGTACTACCTGGATAATATCCGGTAAAACTATAACCATTCGGGCAACACAGGTAGGATCTGGAATTAAACTTGGATTTGTGACCAGTATTATACCACCCATCCCGGCAACACTGGCCGTTGGAATTGTGATAGCCATTCCAGCAACATATCCCGTTTGCATTATACTTTCCAGTCCGGCAACACTCGCCGTTTAACACTTGAGTCGGTTTGCAACATCTTCCATTGTAGTTATTTTGACCAGTCCGGCAACATATCCCGTTGTCATTGCGCGAACCAGTCCGGCAACATATCCCGTTGGAATTGCGCAAACCAGTCCGGCAACATATCCCGTTGTCATTGCGCGAACCAGTCCGGCAACATATCCCGTTGTCATTGCGAAAACCAGTCGGGCAACATATCCCGTTGTCATTGCGCGAACCTGTCCGGCAACATATCCCGTTGTCATTATGAGCTGTACTACTCGAACAACATAGCCCGTCTATATAATAGGGATCGACACGCGGGCAACAATGGCCCTTTGAATTAACATGAGTAAAAGGGCAACATATCCCGTTGTCATTGCGTGCACCTGTCTCGCAACATATCCCGTTGTCATTGTGTGCACCTGTCTCGCAACATATCCCGCCTGAATTATACTGTGTAGCAGTATCGCAACAAATGCCGTTTTTGTGGTGAGTGCCCGGCGGGCAAATGGATACGCAAGAATACGCTAAGCCACTTTTTTTTTTTTTAATCCAGTCGGGCATTCACAGACATAATAACTTCCACGCCATTTTGCTCTTAGACTCCAATAAGCCCCTCCCCCGGAGCAAGTCATACATTGCCCGTTGGACAAATCCCGCTTTGCATTCCCTTCACAAGACGACGACGATATACATTGTCCATTATAAAAGATTTGTTCGTCAGAATGACATCTGCAATACCTGTTTTTTTTAATGACATATTCCACTGGATAAAGATCAGGCGGGGATGAACCAATTAAATAATAATGATAATAAGATCGCAGGCTGTCGTCAACTTCATTTAATGTCTCCCACCTTTCATATAATCTTCGCCCGCCGGAGCAGTGTTTGACGCAAATAGGATCGCCGTTGTCTCTAAACCCTTGTAAAACTTCCCCGGATTCACAACCTTGTATTTGCTGTTGTGCCGGTAGTGGTTCGCAATCTATATCAAGCTGTCCGGTGGTCTCTTTAAACCCTTTTAAAACCTTCGTTGTGCCGGAATCGTCTGAACAGTTTTTTTTCTTAAGCTGTTCTGTGATTATTGCGGTCACTTGGGCTGTATCCACACCCGCGACTGCGCCACCTGTCGCACAATTCCGCGGATTGCATACGCCTGAACCAGTGGGGGAGCAATCATCATCGGTACTACAATCATAATCCATTTTACAGGCAATAAAATAACAACCGGACGGATCAAGGTCCGTGCAAGTCCCCGGACTGCTTAATGAGCCAAGCTGTGGTTTTTTATAATAAAGAATAAAAGTCCTGTCGCTTCCCGTGCCGGAAAGCTCCATTTGCTGAATATGTATCAGAGGGTTGTTTTTAAAATTCTCACCGGCCTTTATTAAGGAAATATCGTCGGTTGTCGCTGTGGTTGCCCCTGAATTTTTTATTTCACTTACAGTCGTTTTCAGTGGAGTCCCGGCGGTTGTTAATTCGGAAGGCTTTAAATTATATTTGCATTGTGTTTCGTCACCCAAGGTTGTACGGACTGTGTGAATTAAATCTTGCTCTTTAAGGGAAGTATGAACGATTGCATTTGTTTGCATGCCGACCAGAGAAGTCTTTATTATCCCATAGCCCAAAGTAAGGCTCACACCGGCCACTACCAGAGTCTCAACAAGGCCAAATCCCCCTACGGGGGAGGGAATTGCGACGCGGCTTAAGATCCGTACTCGTGACAATGTGAAACGAAAACAGCTTTTTAACCGAAAACAAGTGGAAGTGAAAAGTCCCGCTTTGCGGGAGCTGGATTCCCGCTTTCGCGGGAATGACGAACACCGCAGGAATGACAAAAATTGGTAGATCCACTTGGCTTTTAAAGGGCCGGGGCTGAGTTCGCCTTTGCGATATTTGAGTAAAAATAGTTTTTTTAAAGAAACATGTATTGTTTTGTGAAAAGGGGGTTCAAAACGAGTTCGGCTTTGAGCACACCGCGTCTGCAAGACGCGGGTGTGGCAAAACGCATGTTTGAGCTTTTGAACCCCTTTTTCACAAATACTTTGACTTATGTTTCGTAAAACCCCGGCGCCTGTTTGAACCCTCCGGCCCTTTAAAAAGCGGGTGCAGGCACATAAAGTTTTGGAGAAAAAGCAGATTATTATTTTGTGAAAAGGGGGTTCAAAACGAGTTCGGCTTTGAGCACGAAGCAATTGCAAGACGCGGGTGTGGCAAAACGCATGTTTGAGCTTTTGAACCCCCTTTTCACAAATACTTTGACTTATGTTTCGTAAAAACCCGGCGCCTGTTTGAACCTTCCAGCTCTTTAAAAGGCAGGTGGAAATTGCGATATAGAGCTTTTGAACCCCCTTTTCACAAAGACTTTGACTTATGTTTCGTAAAACCCCGGCGCCTGTCCGAACCTTCCAGCTCTTTAAAAGGCAGGCGGAAATTGCGATATAGAGCTTTTGAACCCCCTTTTCACAAATACTTTGACTTATGTTTCGCAAAACCCCGGCACCTGTCCGAACCCTCAGGCCATTTAAAAGGCAAGCAAAAACCTTAGAAAAAGCATGAATAAATGTTCTTAAGTTATTGAAATAACCGGCTTTTTTGGAATGGGGGGGGGTGAAGATGATTTTTTATAAATTAAGCTCATAATTACTTTCATTCGGAAGGTATGCAAAAAAACTTTAGAAAAAAATGCTAAAAAAGCAGATTTTTATTCAAAACAAGCTTTTTGGCTGTTTTTGAGTGATATTTTGCACAAGCTACACAGAAAAAACCCACTTTTAAGGGAAGCCCATAAGGGCTTACAGTTTTAGGTTCTGGGTGTCCGCGTACGCAGGACTAAAAAGCCAACAATTTGGCTTTTTAGTTTTCCTTTTTTTTCACAAAAATAAAGAAAAAACAGAGGTATTTTTTCACATTTTCACTTGCTGACTTGTTAATAAAATAAGAGGTGGCCTGGCGGGGCAAGCGAAGATACTGACCTGTTGGCTTTTGCCTCCGGCGGAGACAGTGAAGGAGTGGGCAGTGCGGGAGCAAAGCCCGGCGCCCGTACAGGCACGCAAATGGTTAGCCTGTACAAGAAGTACATAGAAGATTGTGATCTGTAAAAACCATACCAGCCAAGCTTAAGGCCTTTGCCTGACAAAAAACTAATAGGTTAAAAGTTTGTCACGCAGGAGTAAATGTTGTAAAGTCCTGTTATGAATGCCAAAGGGCCGTATTATGTGGATCAGGAGTGTATCGCCTGCGATGCCTGCGTGCTGGTGGCGGAAAAGCACTTTAAAATAGATGAAGAAAAGGCCTTAGCTTATGTCTGCCGGCAACCGCAAAACAAAAAGGAAGAAGAGCTTTGCCGTGAAGCTATGGAGACCTGCCCGGTGGAGGCCATCCACAACGACGGCCCATAAACCCGCGACAATCACAAAAGACCCTTCTTTTAAAAGGGTTTTTGAAGATGACAAGTTATATCGAATTAATGTAAAAAACGATTATGTCTTTTCGTATATATAACAGCTTAAGCCGGAAAAAAGAAATTTTTAGGCCCATAAGCCCCCCTTCGGTAAAAATGTATTGTTGTGGCCCCACTGTGTACGATCTGTTGCATATCGGTAATTTTCGGGGAGCGGTCTTTTTTAATTTTCTTCGGAAATGGCTTGAACACAAAGGTTATAAAATCACTTATGTTTACAATTTTACCGATGTGGACGATAAAATTCTAAACCGCGCCAAAAAAGAAAAAACAAGCATGAAGAAAATTGCAGATAAATATATCTGTGAATTTAAAAAAGATTTTAAAGCCTTAAAATTAACAGAGCATGAGCATAACCCCCAGGCCACCCGCTTTATCCCCGACATGATCCAACTTATTGAAACTTTGTTACAAAAAAACAAAGCCTATACAGTGGATCAAGATGTTTTTTATGCGGTAAAAAACTTTGCCGATTACGGAAAACTCAGTCAACGAACAGAAAACGCAGGGGAACAACAAAGCCGTGTGGAAGTGGATGAAAGAAAAAAAGACCCAAGAGATTTTGCCTTATGGAAGTCTTGCCCAAAAAATGAGCCGGGATGGAAAGCCCCTTGGGGCTACGGCCGGCCCGGCTGGCACTTGGAATGCACCACTATGATTTTTTCTTTATTGGGGCATAATATTGATATTCACGGCGGAGGAACAGATTTGATATTTCCTCACCATGAAAACGAATTGGCTCAAGCGGAAGGGGCAAGGCCCGGGCCTTTTGTTAAATACTGGGTACATAATAATATGTTCACCTTCGGTGGGGAAAAAATGGCAAAATCCACCGGCAATGTCAGTATTATGCGGGATTTTTTGGAACAATATAACGGAGAAATTTTTAAATACCTTGTGCTGTCTTCACACTATCGCTCTGCGGCGGAAGTGTCCGAAACAAAAATTTTACAATGTATTCAGACCCTTTGCCGGGTTTACAGTTTTTTAAAAACTGCAAACTCTGTTTGTTTTTCAGAAAAATTAAATAAGACAAAAAGCCAAAGTCTTTTTACCCGGCGCCAAGATTTTTTGCAAAAAATTGAATCCGCTGAAAAACATATAGAAGCTTCGATAAATGATGATCTAAACACCCCGGCCGGGCTTGCGATCTTATTTACCCTTATTCGCCAATTTAACGAAAAACTTAAATCAGAATCCGAGGATATAATTTTATACGCCCGGCGCATTAAAAAGATCATCATCCATTACGGCAAAATGATGAGCCTTTTTCAGGAAGAGCCGGAAAAATTTTTAAAAAACACAGATGATATTTTTCTGAAAAAAAACAATATCAGCAAAAAGGAAGTAAACCGGCTGGTGGAGGAAAGAACAAAAGCCCGGCAAAAAAAAGACTTTAAAAAAGCAGACGAAATCAGAAACAAGCTTAAAGCCATGAATATCGAAGTTAAAGACTCCCCTTCCGGCACAACATGGGAGACCGACAAAGCCGCCTTTCTCCTTCCCCAAGACAATTAAAATTTTTATGGCTTTCCGCCTCTTTCGGGGAGGGCTTCGGTGTTGTCAAATCGTATATAACCAAAGGGGGTGTTCTTATGCAGCCATTCGCCGAATTTTTCCATCATTCCTTTGCCCCTGTGCTTGGGATCTCTTAAAAGATAATGCTCCTCATCGTATTTGACATTGTAAACCCCCGGGTAAAATCCTGTTTTATCCCACACTTTAACCTGCTGAATCATTTTTCGTATGCCGTCTGCGGGTCTCGGCACGGAATTATAAGTGTTGGTCATAGGTGTATAGGGATTGTAATCCTCCACCCCCTCTTTTTTATCTGTTTCCACAAAAGCATGTAAAAGAAAGCCCAGTTTTTCCATTTCTGTTATACCTCTTATAGACATAACAAAAGGCCTGTTTCTGAAACTGAGCGGATTTTGGAATTGGCCCCTGTCCCCCGGAATCAGCTGATACATATAAAAATAATCCTCTGTTATGTAAAAAGGATTTTTTATTTCATCGTCCTTAATATCTTTAGAGCAAATCATCAGGCCGGATTTAATATAGGGAATTTGATAAACAAAATTTTCTGCAAGGTCTTTTCTCCAAACTTCATGATCTTTATATTTGTCAAAAGCCAGATTTTTTGCCCGCAAAACCAAACAATGCCGAAAGTTTTTTAGACGAATGGATATTACAGAGTGGTTGAGCTGTAAATACATGGATTCATCAGAAAACCGCAAAGAGTGCTGACGGCGGTTGGAGTCCGCATCCGACCGGCTGGTGGACCAGTCACTGTCAAGCCGTACACCGCTGAAAGCCAACACGGGATTTACAACATTTAAAGGGTTAATGAACCTCTCCATACCTCCAAAAAAACCAACACCGGCGCCCAATTTGGCGGAAAAAGAACGGGACATGGACCACTGTGCGGAATAGGCGTAATCAAAAGACCTTTGCACATTATAAGACTTGGTCAAACCATATTCATATTTTAAATCAGAGTAATCAGATCCAATGTCGCCCACTATAATTTTTTTCTCTATATGAAAAAACTCAAAAGGATTGCCCAAGCATTTAAAAAAAGGATGACGATAAGACAAAAGAGCCTGATCAAAAATATGTTGCGAGGGGGCCGCTATACTGCCTATTGAGGAAAAACCGTTCACATATATTGCATCCCGCAAGGCAGACTGCAAGCTGTCATAAAGAGCGCGGGTGACTGTTGTCGGGTTTAATTGTCTTTCTTCTTCAGAAGCATTGGAGGAAAAAATACGCTCAAAAAACCCTATAAAAGACTTTTCTGTTTTGTTGCGCATAAAAAAAGGACTGGGATGAGACTTATAACCTTGAACAAGATGGTTTTTATCCATTGGCAATAAACTGTATTTTTGCATAGCCTGATAAAGGTCTTCATATTGCTTTTCAGATCCATGACTTTCCGACAGATAATCCAAAACCCCTTTGTAATATCGAAAGTGCTCTATATGTTTAAGGTAAATTGTTCTTAATTGCTCCGGCTCTAAATATTTTGCGTAAAATTTATCAAACCAAAAACCGCAAAGAGCATGAAAAAAAGTCATCACTTCCGGTGTTTGCATGTTTCCTGAATGCACCCCGTTTTCCAACACCCGGGTCAGCCATGTTTGAGACATTTCCGGCAGGTACATTTTTTTAACTTTGTTTGTTGCGGTATAATAATTATCCCCTTCCAATAATTTAAAGTTGTTCCAAAAAATTTCTGCGTCCTTTTTGTCACTTTCTATTTTATCTTGATAATCATTCCATTTATCAGGATGAGTATCCGCTTCCAAAACCTCGCCTTCGACAACGTAGGCTTCTGGTTGTTTTTCTGTTATGTTTTCTATATACTGGCTGTATGTATTATGATAATCGTTATGGATTTTTACAAAGTCGTTTAAGTCTGTTAAAAAGCCCTCCACCCCGGCTTTATCGTCCATTGTAATAACTTTCAACCCTTCGGTTTTCGCAAACAAATTCATATTAAACCCTGACCATTTATTGGGATCTTCAGGAAAAGATATTTCCGAACTAAACCACCTGCGGGCTGTGTTATTTTGATTTTTCTGTAACTGTGTTTGTTGTTCTTTAAAAGAAAGAGGCAAACGCAAACTTTCTCCTGTTAAATGAAGAAAAGAATTTTTGGTGTTTTCCATTTCAGTGTGCAACCGCTTAGGATCTGCTGAAGAATTATTTAAAGCAAACAAAGATCTGTCGAACAACAAATTAAGCTTTTGAAATATAAGCTGATGTTTATCATCTTCAATCGCGCCTTCCAAAATTACAGAAATATCTTTAACCGCCTGATCCAAAGACTCAATAAGGCGGTTTTTATTTTGGCTGAACTTAGATAACAAGTCAGCTTCGGCAGGTGGAGGGGTTTTTAAAAAAAGCTCCATATCTTCATACAGTTTTTTAAAAGCAACCGCTGATTTTCTTATCAAAGCGCGGGATTTACGACCCCATTTGTCTGTTTCAACAACCAAATTAGCCTGTAATTTTATAAACAGCTCATGTTCCCGGCTGTGTTCCCGGCCTTGTCTGATAAACCGCTCCACTTGTTCAGGATTCATATCCAAAGATACTGTATCTTCCTTTCTTTTTGCACCGGGAAGATCCAAATTTACATATTCACTCAAGACCCGAAAGATATTCCAGTTTCTTTGATCACCGGGAACAAAAGTGCCCATAAACGGCCGGCTGATTAACTCATGCCCTTTAAAGGGAACAAAAACAGAACGGGAAGGATCCACTTCGCAGGAGTCAGGGTGGTATACATAATATTTTGGATCTGTCGGTAAAAGCTGAACAATCACCCGGCTGTTTGAACCGATAAAAATAAATTCATCCAAGTTAAACAAAAAATTTGTATAAGCGTTAGCTGTGCTGTCTCTTATTTGCACATAAGTGTCAAAGTGGGTGATGTACTCCAGATTGGTGTTCATCATTTGACCTATTTGTTTTCCGCCTCTCACGACTTTCCAACCGGTTTGGGTGTTCCAATCCTGTTGTTTTCCGTACTGCTTTCTAAAAGTTTCATCATGCACAACCTGATTGCCTTTGCTTCCTTGTTCCTCTACATGGGATTTTACAAGGATCAAGCGCAGAAAATAATAACCTCTTCTCACATCCTGTGAAGAGGGCCTTTGCCCCCCCTGCCCTGAAGACACATTGTCCGGGCGGTCCACTTTTACCCGAAAAAGAAAAAGCAGATTTTGAAACAAATTTATGCCTAAAAAACGATCAATGGTATAGATAGGATCCGGAAATAAACTTCTGAAATCATGTAAAACAATTTGAGGAAACTCTGCTCTTTCCGCTGTTGTTCTGATGGAAGAATCCCCTAACTGAGTAATGTCTTGAAAAAACACAAAGCCCCAATGCCAAGGGTTAATGGCGATCATCCGCTCCCCTTCAAAACCCCATTCCGGTTTTGAAAACACCATTTTTCTGACAAAATATTTTTCCCTGTTATACCATTTGTGATACAGGTGATCCACCCATTGCAAACACCCGCTGGTGTCTGAAATATAGGAGGCTTTTTTCAGCGGACGGCCGTTTATATCCTCCTGCCGGCCTTCTTCTGTAAATTCCGGCATAAGATCCCCCTTGCTGACTCCGGGGATGCGCACCACTTCTCCTTCTTTGGAGTTCCCGCTTCGGCTGAAAAAAATATCCTGTCGCTGAATGGTGATATTCGTATTGGGAACCACTTTATTTGTCAGAGGATCCACAATACACACCTCCCCCACATAACGAACTGTGCGGTCCACCGCTGTTGCGCACTGGTTTTTATCAATACTGATGCCGGAAAAGCGAAAACGATTTAACCTGACATCCCAGCCCGCTCTTCTAAACCCTTCTTTTTGTTCTTTAAGCCAAGAGCCTGTGAGTTTATAGTCAGTGATTAAAGAATGCCCGTTCCCGTTTGGCTTTTTTTTATAAAAAGCTTCAGAAGAGCTTTCCAAGTCCAGTGTGTTTCGGCCAATAACCGTTTTTAAACGATTGGGAAAGGCAAACACGCCTTCAAAAGGAAGAAAAAAGCTTTTAAGCTCCCCTTCCGCCTGCACCTTTAAAGCTAAAAAAGCCGGCAAGCCATAGTGCTCATAAGGCACATGAAGATAAAATTCCGACTTTAAATGAGCTGTCTTTCCGCCTGTAAGAGCAGAGGATACAAAACCCATTTCCCTGTGAAGCAAAGTGTGCCCCCCCTCCTCCCCTTTTAAAAAAAGATAAGCCTGAATGGAATAATTGCCCCGGGTCAGCAAAGGGTAGTTGTCTTCATTTCTGTAATCTTTTACATGAACCCGCAAGGGCAGTTGCAGGCGCACCTTAAAAAACCGTCCGGGAGGATCACAGTCCTCTTTTATATCGGAGTGACAGACCTTAAACCGCTTTAAAATCTGCAACTGATCTTCTGTCACTTCCTGCCTGCTGATGATAATATGCTCTTGACTGATATTGGAATCCACCTTATGAAGCCACAGCCTCGGACGATTGGTTTTTTGCTCAAAGTCCGTCATAACAGAAGACAAACTTCTTGTTTTTCTTTTGCACAAATCACAGTCTTGTTTGTTTTCGTTTGAAGAGCAAAACCGGCATTGGGGAATATCCCGCTCCTTTAAACTAATGAGCTTTCTTTTTTGATTTACGGAATAGTAACGAAGATCCACCAGCTGAATACGGCTTGTGGAACCGGAAAGATCAGTGGAAAGCCAGGGGTTTACCGCCATCGGCACAAAAGTCTGGCCTTTATGAACACCGGTTCCTTCAAAGGCCCGCTCATAGCGAAACCATACCGACTGATTAATGGGGTGGTAGGGATAAACTTCTGTCCAATTTAAACACCCGGCGGAATCTGTCCTGATGGAAAGACAAGACGCTTTAGAACCGGAAAAAATAAAAGAGGAACTTTCAGAACACTCCTTTTCAGATTCATCCACGCTTTTTTTATTTGTTTTTCCCGGTTCAAGAATTAAATTTAAAACAGAGCCTTTAGACTCTTCACTTTTTTCCCCAACAAAAGAAGGAATTTTTAAATTTCCCCGGACAGCGGGATCTTCAAAAAAATGAATTTTAAAAAGGCTGTTTTGCAAAGGGTTATCCTGATGAATAAAATCCCGAAAACAGGCGGTATAGGATATTTGAAACTCCTCCGGCAGGCCGTTTACTCTGGTGGCCACCACCTGGCCCCTTATCTGCTCCACAATAAAAGTGGAGCTGTCATCAAGGTCCGCCACTTGGCTGTCATCAATAAAAAGAGAGCAGGCGGAAAAGAGAAAAGCAAAAACCGCCAAAAGAAGAAAACGAAAATATAAAGCTTTCACACAGCGCGTCTTAAAAAGCAAACTCAGCGCCCGCGTGGGAAAAATACAATATAAATTTTTCACACTTTTAACCGACGGATTTCCCGCCGCTCCGGTTGAATCCCCGCTTTCTTCTGCGGGAACGGGTATTTCAGAGCTTTGAATAGAAAACTTTTTTTTTTAAATCAAGAGAGGAAATAAAGATTATAAAAAATTAATAATTTCTTGACTTTAACTTAAACTTTTTTTGACTTTCCTCAAGTAAAGCCCTCTGAACAGTCTCAGTCACCTCTTCCATCGTTTGATTGGCATACAGCTTTTTCCTGTTAACAATTGTTGAAGCACTTGCGTATTTAACCGTATTGAGAATAATGAAAATACACCACTTTCCGGCCTGTTATTTGCCGAAAACTCTTTTTTTTTAGCTTCAAAGGCGGATAGTAATTCCTGCGCGTTAAACTCCCACCGGGCATCGTACACTATCCGTATTTTCTGATTGTGAAGTGTGGCTGATGTCACTTCGGCGTATGAAAGCCCGGCCGGGCAAATAAGAAAAATAACAGCTTTTACCGCTTTCTTAAACATCAACGCTGTTTTCCCGGTTTGAACCACCGGAGCACAGTCCCCCCGCAGTTAACTCGTATTCCTCTTTCAAGTTGGTCAATATGATAAAAATCCACTTGTTCACGATGCTCATTCCAATCAATGGAATATACTCGGCCGGGGTCAAGAGAATAAATTAGCTGTACACGCCCCGGCGTATCTACATAAACCTGTATGCTCTCATCATAAAAAATCTGTATTTTTCTAAAAACTTTTAAAATTTCAGGCTTAAACCGCCCTTCTCCTTTTTTTACAAAAAATCTAACATATTGTTTGTCAGGTCTTTCTGTAAAATTCCCCAAATCCCTGTGATAATAGCAATTTACAATATGAACATCACTACTTCCCATTGCAAAGCTTGAAAACAAAGCAATGCTAAAAACAAGCAAAAAATTCACTTTCAGTTCCTCCTCTTAACTTTGAAATTTTTATCACACAAAAACAATCTATAAAAATTTTATTTAATTCGATACAATATTACAAACTCGCAAGATTTTTCAAGCTTTTTTTTGTGAAAGGTGTAAAATTTACACCCTCCAGACCGGCGCGTGTTTGCGCCTTCCGGCCTTTTAAAAGCCGGGCGAAAATGGCGATATAGACTCCCACGGCTAAAGCCGTGGTGCTCTGTCTTCGACCGCATAGAGCTTTTGAACCCGGTTCCGGGGAATGACATAAAAAGCTTAAGCCCTAAAGTCGGGGAATAAAACAAGGCCGAGCCTTATCTTAAGTCCCGGCCGTTTCAAAATACAGACAATAAACTGACTAAAGTTTAAACATTTTCAGCCTCCTGTCTGGATTTTTGCCCCCAAACAGTCCAGATTTTTATTCCGGCTGTAGTTAATCAAGCAAAATTCCTTTAGGCTTATGGATTAACAGGCCCTAAAAAAGCATTTGCCGGAAAAGCCATGAAAAAAATTTTAATTATTGACGATGAAAACACCTTAAGCGGCTCTTTGTCCCGCGCCTTAAGGCACCACGGGTATCTGACAAGTACAGTGCGATCAAAACAGGAGTTTCACCAAACAGGAGCGGACAGCGATATTATTCTTCTGGATCTCAAACTGCCGGACGGGGACGGCTTAGAGCTGATGAAACACATAAAAAGAAAAAACCCGGGCACACAGGTGATTGTTATGACCGGTTACGGAACCATTGATTTGGCGGTGTCCGCCACAAAACAAGGGGCTTTTCATTTTATCACAAAGCCCTTTAATATTGGGGAAATTATAAACCTTTGCGCAAAGGCTTTGGCCCAAACCCGGCTGGAAACAGAAAACGCCCGCTTGCTTTCTTGTGTAAAAAAACAATATTGTTTTGATATGATTATCGGTCAAAGCCGGCCTGTGCTGAACCTGCTGGAAATGATAAAAAAAGTGGCGCGCTCCACCTCCACTGTGCTTATTACCGGGGAAAGCGGCACAGGAAAAGAATTAGTGGCTAAATCCATTCATTTTAATTCTGAGCAAAGCAAAGGCCCTTTTGTGCCTGTTCACTGCGGAGCCATCCCCAGAGATCTTCTGGAAAGCGAGCTTTTTGGCCATGTCAAAGGCGCTTTTACAGGAGCTGTTAAAGACAGAATAGGGCGCTTTCAAACAGCGGAAGGGGGCACACTTTTTTTAGATGAAATAAGCACTATGGATTTATCCACGCAGGTAAAACTTTTGCGCGTTCTTCAGGAAAAAGAATTTCAGCCCGTGGGGGGAGACAAGCTTGTTCCATCCCAAACACGCGTTATCTCCGCCAGCAACGAAAACCTGGAAAGAGCTGTCAGAAAAGGCGAATTTCGGGAAGATCTCTACTACCGCCTGAATGTCATCCCCTTACCTATAGCCCCGCTCAGGGAGCGACAAGAGGATATTCCCCTTTTGATAAACCATTTTATAAAAAGCAAAAAAAGAACTCATAAAATTAAAGCTGTATCAGAATCCGCCATGCGCCATTTGTGTGAGTACCCCTGGCCCGGCAATATCAGAGAGCTGGAAAACATGATAGAGCGGCTTTGTGTCTTAACAGAAAAAGACATTGTGGAAGACACAGATCTGCCTCCAAAGTACATTGGCAGGCCCTCTCAAGACAGCCATCCCAATATGGATATTCCCGAAACCGGCTTGGATTTTAACGATACCATCAACTGTTTTGAAAATGATTTGATTTTAAAAGCTTTAAAAAAAACAAAATGGAATCGTAATCAGGCGGCAAAACTGCTTAAATTAAACCGCACCACCTTGCTTGAAAAAATCAAAAAAAAGGGCTTAAAAAACAGCATGCCCCTTATTTTGAACAAACCCAATGACCCTGTTTTATCCTGATGCGTATATTGGTAAAGTTTTGTATCCTCTTTGCCGGCTGTTTGTCCCTTTTTGGATGGGCGAAGGAATCTTTGTTAAAAGAAAAACTTCCTGACGGAACTGAAATCGCTTTTTATAAAAGCCAAACCGCCTCTCAAAAACAGCTGAAACAAATAGAAACACAAATTAACTCCCGCTTACGGACTCTTTTGGTTAAATCCAAAAAACAATCTCCAAAAAATAATTTACAAGCTCTGCGCCGGTTTAAACAGTATTTGGAACAAACCCAAAAAGACAAAAAATACCTTATTGCAAAAACCTCTTTAAATGCTGAGCTTCTTTTGCTTTCTGAATGGCTTTCGGCGCTTCCGGCCGAAGATTCCCTTAAAAACTGCCGGGAGCAAATACGCCGGATGAGATTAAAAGCACACAGCCTTTTACAAAACCCCAATAAAAACAAATGGCTTGGCAGGGGCTTGAAATTAGCACAAAATATTTGTTCCAAAAAAAACCAAGGCTTAAAGCAAGAACAAGGGACATTAAAGCCGCGGACACAGATCTTAAGGCTGTGCCGGAATGAAAGGAAACATGAAACAAAGTAAACCCTCCCTTGCTTTTTTAATGCTTTTTTTGCGCACCGGGCTTTTACCGCTCATAGCGGGAGCGCAAAATTTTGCTTTAAGCGACCCTCTTTTTTCTTCTTATTATCCTGAAATGAAATACGAACAATGCGACTGCGTTAACAATAAGTTTACAAAACACATTACCGCGCCCTATAAAAAGGAAATAGAAAGCTGGTTTATTAAAACCGCTTCCCCGGAAGATCAAGCCACGCAAGCCGGCACAGCTTGTGTGGCTTGTGTGGGTGAAGAAGACCCCCTGTCATCGAAGGAGGACAAATCCTTTTGGGAAACAATAAAGGACTGGTTTAACAGCATCACAGGCCGGGGAAAAGACGAAAAACCGAAAGTGTCTTTGCCAAGGCTGCCTTTAGAAAAACAAAAACCGGACTTTATACCTTCTATTTGCTTTCAAATAAGTATGGAACTGCAAAGCGACAATCCCAAGTCCCAAAAAGATTATTTTACCTGTATACATGAACATTACGACGGTTCTGATTCAGATAAATTATGCGTTGTTTCTGAACCCGGCCGACCCAAAAAGTGTTTGGCGATTCCTGTGGCTTGCGAAGATGCAAAGGATCCCACTTTGACCTGCGCGGAGAAATATAAAACAAGAGAAGACAACAAAACAAAAACCGGATGCAACAGAGGGTCTGTGTACCCCAGAAAGCCCTGTATAAATGAGGAATACACAGCCATGACGGCTAAAGCCTTTCACGATGTGGCGGAATGTTTGAATGTGCCTTTGGATATGGCCTTTTCTGTTCTGCACCACGAATCCCGTTTTATCCTGAACAACGAAAGCTCTACGGGCGCGCTTTGCCACTCTCAGGTGACCGGGCCGGCTGTGGCGGACTTTAATTCTTTTGTGGAGGGCAAAGACTATTACCCGGAAATACCGGACCTTTTGCCGAAAAATATTAAAAACAAATGTCCTTCCACTTGGAAACACTTTGAAAAAGTTAAAACCAAGTACAGCAAAAAAAATGACAGATTTGAAGTGGCGACAGATCAAGACAAATGCAGGCTCAACCTCAACCCTTACACCTGTTTGTTCTACGGCCTTTCTTATTTAAAAATTTTAACAGCCATAGCGGAAGAGGCTCTGCGGACAGCCAATAAAATGGAATACGCGAAAGTAAAAGGCCGGACATTTATTTTTAAGGATCAAAAAGAAAGAGAAAGAACAGAAAAAAAATTAAACAAAGAGCTGGAAATCAGGCAAATCAGCATTTTTTCAGACGAAGACACTGTAAAAAAGTGGCTTGTCGTTATTGGTTATAACGGCGGGCTTTCCATACCTACATCGGTGTTTTCCGGCTTTATGAATCAAATAAAAGCCTATCTTTCTGACCCTAAAAATTCCCGAGACAGAGCAAAATTACTGGCTAAAGGTCTGAACGCCACCCGGTTTAAAACAACTTTTATATCCTATATAAGAAGAAACTACCCACAGGGGAAAAGGCGAAAAAGAGAAGTGGCAAATTATATGGCAAAAATACAAAGGGATATGGAATCTCTGAGGGAGGCCCGCCGGGCGCGATACGGCCCTTTACTGCCTGCGGATATTTGCCCCCGCTAAGAAAGTCAATATAATCGCAGAGCATTATAATAATTTTAATTTTTTTAAATAAGCCAAAAAACGGGATTTTAAAGCCTTTTAAAATGAGCAAGAAAAAAATGTTTTTTTATGTTCAATGTCAAAGTGTGACAAATTTTTTTTTCTGACAGAAACTAAGAACTCAGACTTCAAGCCTGATTTACAAAAAAAGATTCCGGGGAACCCTTGTTTCTTTTATATTTAAAAATGAGGAAAACGCCGTGCGCCCTGTAAATGCAGAAAAAGAAAAAAAATCCCTCCCCGTCCCGCTTTCCGCGGATTCATCGTCCGGGGCTTTGCAGGCTGACCCCGCCGGCGGGCCTGAAAAGGAACATACTGCCAAAAAAGCTGAAAAAACCGCAACAGGGGATGAAACAGCCGGGCCTAAAGTCATGCGTGTCAAAAAAAGAAACGGGGATTTAGAGCCGGTTAATGTTAATAAAATTATTAATGTGGTCTTGGCCTGCGCCTCCAATTTAAAGGAGGTGGATCCTATGAGGGTGGCCACCAAGGTTATCAGCGGCCTTTACGACGGGGCCACCACCAAAGAGCTGGACAAACTGTGTATCCGCACGGCCTCCCTGCTGATTGCTGAAGATCCCAACTACTCCAAACTGGCCGGACGACTGATGATCCGCTACATTGACGAAGAGGTGCAAAACCAAAACATCCAAAACTTTTTTGACTCCATAAAAGCGGGTTATAAATGCGGACTGATTTCAAAAAGCGCTCACCATTTTGTTAAAGAGCATAAAGAGGCCCTTAATATCATTGTGGATAAAAGCCGGTCTCGAAGGCTGGAATATTTCGGCATCCGCACCCTTTACGACCGCTACCTGCTGAAACACACCGAAAGTCGGGAAGTAATTGAAACACCTCAATATTTCTTTTTAAGAGTGGCCTGCGGGCTTTCCCGCTCTTTTAAGGAGGCCAAGGAGTTTTACGACTTAATTTCCCAGTTAGACTATATGCCCAGCTCCCCCACCTTGTTCAATGCCGCCTCCCCCATGCCTCAGCTTTCCTCCTGCTACCTGCTGGACTCACCGGAAGATGACCTGTCCGCCATTTACGACAAATATAAGGATGTCGCTTTACTGTCTAAATTCGCCGGGGGCATTGGCCTTTCTTTCAGCAGGATACGAAGCAGAGGCTCTTTAATCAAAGGCACCAACGGCCATTCCAAAGGCATTGTGCCTTTTTTAAAAACAATGGATTCCTCTGTGGCAGCGGTCAATCAAGGCGGAAAAAGAAAGGGCGCGGCCTGTATTTATATGGAGCCTTGGCACCCTGACATCGAAGAATTTTTAGAGCTGAGGAACAACACAGGAGACGAAAACCAAAGAACTCATAACCTTAATTTGGCCAACTGGATCCCCGATCTCTTTATGAAAAGGGTGGAGGAAAACAAAATGTGGTCTCTTTTTGACCCCAAGGCCCTGCCGGAGCTGACAGACAGCTTTGGAGAAGAGTTTGAACAAATTTACGAAAAAGCGGAAGCGGAGGGCCGGTATGTCCGGCAGATCTCCGCCCGCGGGCTTTACTCCCGCATGATGCGCACGCTCGCAGAAACCGGAAACGGCTGGATGACTTTCAAAGACCAAAGCAACAAAAAATCCAACCAGACTTTAAAAAAAGAAAATGTGATTCACCTGTCTAATCTTTGCACAGAAATTTTAGAAATCACCTCTAAAAACGAAACCGCCGTCTGCAACTTGGGATCTGTCAATCTGGATTCTCATTTTCACCCGAAAAATCAGGTGGATTGGGAAAAACTGCAAAACACGGTGGAAAAAGCCGTCTTGTTTTTAGACAGAGTGATTGACATAAATTTTTATCCCATTAAAACCGCCTCCGCCTCCAACAAAAAGTGGCGGCCGGTGGGCTTGGGTTTAATGGGGCTTCAAGATTTGTTTTTCCAGCTGGATCTTCCTTTTGATTCGGAAGAAGCTCTTGAGCTTTCCAAAAAAATTCAAGAGGAAATTTATTACCATGCTCTTAAAACCTCCTGCGCTCTTAGTGAAAAACACGGTCCCCACCCCGCTTTTGAAGACAGCAGAGCCTGCCAAGGGCTTTTGCAGTTTGACCTTTGGGGGGTGGAGCCTTCTGACAAAGAGCGCTGGAACAAACTTAAAAAAAGAATTAAAAAGCACGGCCTTAGAAATTCTCTTCTTATCGCCATCGCCCCCACGGCCACCATAGCCTCCATTACCGGTGTGTATGAGGCCATTGAGCCGCAGGTGTCTAATTTATTTAAAAGGGAAACTTTATCCGGTGAGTTTATACAAATAAACCGGCATCTTGTGGAAAAATTAAGACAAAAAAACCTTTGGACAGACGCTGTTCGGCAGGCGATCAAATTAAACGAAGGCTCCATTCAAAACATAAAAGAGATGCCGGAGGACATAAAAAAAGTTTATCGAACCGCATGGGAGCTTTCACAAAAATCACTGATTGACCTGTGTGCGGGGCGCGCGCCCTTTGTGGATCAAAGTCAGTCGCTTAATCTGTTTATCGAAAACCCCTCCATAGGCAAGCTGTCCAGCATGTATATGTACGGCTGGCAAAAGGGACTTAAAACCACTTACTACCTGCGCTCCCGGCCGGCTACAAACATCAGCAAGGTCACTGTTAATAAGGACTCCCCTCTTCCCTCCCCCGGAGGTGACAAAAATTTAGAAAACCCGGAAATGTGCGAGGCCTGCCAATGAACTGTTTTTACGGCTTATCAAATGAACATCAACCTAAGGAGAGAACATGATATTGGATCCCGGTTTTGAATTGACTTTGCGCCCTATGAAATACCCTGTGTTTTATGAAATGTACCGGTCCGCCGTTAAAAACACATGGACTGTGGATGAAGTGGATTTCAGCCAGGATATTGTTGATTTAAGCCAAAAACTAAGCCCAAGCGAAAAATTTCTTATTCACCGGCTGGTGGCTTTTTTTGCCACAGGAGATACCATTGTGGGCAATAATCTGGTTTTGAACTTATACAAACATATCAACTCCCCGGAAGCCCGTATGTACTTGGGACGGCAGTTATACGAAGAAATGCTTCATGTTCAGTTTTACCTGACACTTTTGGATTCTTATATTCCCGATCACAGTGAAAGAGCCAAAGCCTTTTCAGCCATAAAAGAAATACCCTCCATCAGGAAAAAGGCGGACTTCAGCTTTAAATGGATGGACACCATAGAGCGCTTAAACAAACTGGACACTTTGGAGAACAAAAGGCGCTTTCTTATGAACCTTATTTGCTTTGCCGGGGCTATTGAGGGGCTGTTTTTTTTCGCGGCCTTTGCCTATGTTTACTTTTTGCGCTCCAAGGGCCTGCTGAACGGGCTTGCCACCGGCACCAACTGGGTTTTTCGCGATGAAAGCTGTCATATTCAATTTGCCTTCAAGGTGATTGAAACCGCCCGAAGGGAACAGCCTGATATTTTTCACCCGGGCATGAACAATATGATTATTGCCATGTTTCACTCGGCTATTGACTGCGAGCTGGCTTTTGCCAAAGAAATTTTGGAAAAAGGCGTGGCTGGCCTAAGCCTTAAAGACATGAAAACTTACCTTCAGTATATTACCGATTTGCGTTTACAACAGCTTCATATTCCGCCTCAATTTAAGGTAAGAAATCCCTTCAGCTTTATGGACCTTCAAGACACACAAGAGCTGACGAATTTTTTTGAAAGAAAACCCTCCGCCTATCAAGTGGGCATCCCCGGAGAGGTCGCCTTCAACGAAATATTTTAATTCATGACACAAAACAAACCATAATAACAGGATAACAATTAAATGCTCAGTGGTTTAGAAAAAAATACATTAAATATAGAGAACAGCCTTTTAAAAAAAATAAAAAAATCAGATATGACGCTTGCTGATTATTTTTCAAATTTATTTATTATAGATGAACAACTTACCAGAAAATTAGTCAGCTTTCAAGCTAATAAAAATCAAGAATATTATAGATGGTACAAATATAAAGAAGCATTTTCTTCTAAATTGGTGGATTATTTATTTAATAAATACCCTGTCAAAAAAGGCACAATTTTGGATCCTTTTGCCGGCTCAGGCACAGCGCTGTTTACTTGTTCTCATTTAGGCTATGAAACTAATGGTATTGAAATATTACCTATAGGACAAAGAATTATCGAAGCTAATATTCTTGCAAGAGGCAATCATAGAGAAAAGATAATCAACAGGTTACAATTTTGGTTATCAAACACTGTATGGAATAATGAAGGTAAAACTGTGGGTTTTGGAACCTTGCGTATAACAGAAGGAGCCTATCCAAAAAAAAATGAGTATCAGATAAAACGATATTTATACGAATTATTGCATGAAAAACCAACAGTAAAAAAAATTTTATTTTTCGCGCTTTTATGTGTTCTTGAATCAATAAGCTATACAAGAAAAGACGGGCAATTTCTTCGTTGGGATTACAGATCAGGGAGAGGTTACGGAAAAAATGTTTTTAATAAAGGTCAAATTTTATCATTTCATCGAGCCATAACAAATAAATTAAGAGAAATAATAAATGATATGAGTACAGCTAATCAAGAAAACATCAGTTTATTTCCATTTATGAAAAAAGATATTAAACCCGGAAAAATCAAATTATTAAAAGGATCTTGCTTAAAAATATTGCCCGAAATAGAAGATGAATATTATACAGGCATTATCACATCACCTCCTTATTGCAATCGTTACGATTATACCAGAATTTATGCTTTAGAAAGCGCCTTATTGGGCATCACAGAAGAAGAACAGTCAATATTACGCCAATCGCTTTTAAGTTGCACAGTCGAAAATAAAATGAAAGAGTTACTCCTTCTAAATACAGAGTGGAAAACAGCTTTGGATATTTGTAATAAATTACCTCTTTTAAGAGAAATATTTGATTATTTAGACTATAAAAAAAAGGCTAAAGATCTCAACAACAACGGGATTACCAGAATGGTAAGAGGATACTTTTATGAAATGGCTTGTGTAATTCAAGAATGTTACAGAACTTTAAAAAATAACAGTTATATGTTCATGGTGAATGATAATGTCAGATATGCAGGAGCTTCTATATCTGTTGATATGATTTGTTCAAAAATAGCTGAAAATTTAGGATTTAAAATAAAGAATATTCTTATTTTACCTCAAGGAAAAGGAAACAGCTCTCAACAAATGCACAAACACGGAAGAGAGGAATTAAGAAAATGTGTTTATGTATGGAAAAAAGAGCAATAAATATCATATAATAAACATCTGGATTCTTATAAGTCTCTTATTACACCTTATGAAGAAACAAGAGCGGGATTTATCTCTTTAGCTTTAGAAAAAAATAGAGAGGCAACTCCTTTTATTGAAGAAGCAAAAGCTTTAAAAGTAATTGCAGGAAAAGCCATAAACCCTAAAGATTTATTGAATATAAAAGAAATTCAAAATTCATTACTGACAGCATCCGGCATCTCAGACAAAGCAAAAAATTATTTACAAGACCAAGATAAACAGCAAGCTCTTATAGGTTTAATTGAAAATTTTTTAGAACCTGCCGGAAAATATTTTATAGATGAATTAGTCTATCGGTTTCTACTTACGAAAGGAGATACTCTTGGCGGCGCTGTAAGAAATCTTGCAGGTATAATAGGAGAGCGAAAATTTACAAGAATATTGATATCAGTATTTTCTATAAGTGATAAAAACTTTATGTATCTTGATTCAAACAGCAAGACTTGGCTCAAACCCAAAACAAGAGAGCAAAACTATGAATCGAATTTAGAAAACAGAATTAAAGGTTTATACTGGAAAACACACCAAAGTAACAGAACTCTAATTTATAACTTAACTGTTCCAGTTGTTAAAAAAAATGTTGATCTGTCTTTATTAAATTGCTCATACAAAGACCTCTTACGATTGAGCAAAAAAAAAGAATCAACATATTATGAACCACAAAAATACATAGCTCTCGGTGAATTAAAAGGAGGTATAGATCCAGCTGGAGCGGATGAACGCTGGAAAGCCGCAAATTCCGCTTTAGAAAGAATTAGAAGTGCTTTTAAAAGAAAAAACTGTAGTCCACATACCTTTTTTATAAGCGCGGCAATAGAAAAATCTATGGCTCAGGAAATATATCAACAATTACAAAAGCGATCCTTAACGAACTGCGCAAATTTAACAAAAGAAGAACACATGGTATCACTATGCAGGTGGTTAATCAATCTGTAAAATATAAAATAGAGGGCTTTATTGGCAGGCGGGGTTGTTGCATCTTCCGTAAAGCTCAAATATATGATGCTCTAAGGAAAAGTTGTGATCCCGGCTTATTTTTTTGATTTGCTTTTCGATAACCCCGTTTTGAAATTCAATAATTTTCCCGCACTTGGTGCAAACAATATGATGATGGTGCTCCCGGGTTTTCAGCTCATAGCGCGCGGGTGCGTGCCCGATACGAAGCTCAGAGGTGATTCCAAAACGGGATGTTTCTTTTAAAAAACGGTAAACTGTGGCAAAGCCTATGTGCGGGTAATCCGCCCGAATGCTCTCAAACACATCTTTGGCTGTGACATGGGTTTTAGGGCCTTTATTCAAAGTTTTAAGGATAGAGAGCCTTTGACTGGTGACTTTAAGGTTCATGCTCCTGAGCATGGACTTTAAATTACTTTCCGACAGTTGTCTGTGAGGCTGAATCAGCTTGTCTTTTGTATGCCCTGCGGGCAGTTTCGGCACTTCCATTCCCGCTTTTAAACAAAGTTTTGCCAAAAAGTCAATAAAAATGACACTCATTTTCATTTATATCTTGAGCCACTAAGATTTTGAAGCTCAAAAAGCCCCGTTAAAGGCTCTGATTTGACCTGCCGGATTGATAGCAGTATAAAAAATACAGTATGAACACTTTGCAGTTTTATTACACCTTGAATGTTCTTGGGGTTTCCTCTGTTCTTCGGCCGAAAAACATCCGCAACTGCTATCGCCTTCACCCTACTTTCGCACAAAAGGCGGATTTTTTATTTTTTTGCGACCCCATAAAGAGCAAAGAGGATAAAGTTTTGATTCAAAAAATAGCGGGCGCCATAGGCTCTTCCCGCCGGCTCATTTTGGAGATTTTAAACCCGCAAAATCCACACACGGCTTTTATTTTGAACAATTTTCTTATCCGCTTTCAGCCAAAAGGCTTTGTGGTGTTTGGGATGGATCTTGCCCGGCGTTTAATAAAAAACCCTTTACCCGCCCCAAACACCGAAGGTTTTAATACGGCGGATTCTTTTTTATTAAAGCGGGAAATACGCATATCCAAAAACAAGACTTTTACTGTTCCCGCCTGTGTATTGGACAAAGTAAGCGCTTTCACCGGCCCGGATTTACCAAACTTAAGAAAGAAAAAACAATCCGCTTGGAACACACTACAGCAGATATCACGGGGAATAATGTAAATGAAACTTAAAGCGCTGTTTTTTTTATGCTTATATTTTTTTGTTTTCCCGGTTTTTAATTCCGGCGGAAAACAAAACCCGCGCGCAGTGGAAAAACCATCCCCCACAGCAGGCAAATGCACGGTGGAGCTGAAAATAAAAGGCGTAATAGGAGCGGCCACCTTAAACATATTGGACCGGGCCATTTACGAGACAAAAAACAAAAACTGTTCATCTTTGCTGTTGCTCATCAACACCCCGGGGGGCCAGCTCTTAAGCACAAGAAAAATAGTGGATCGCATTCTTAACACGGAATTTCCTGTATTGTGCCTGATACATCCCGCCGGCGCGCACGCCGGAAGTGCGGGGGCCATTATTATGCAGGCCTGCCATGTAAACGGCGGAATAGACACCACCAATATCGGGGCGGCCACCCCCATCACCGGCGGGGGCGAAAAAATATCCAAAGACTTAAGAAAAAAGATGATTAACGACACCGCCTCTTGGCTGGACTCACTTACCCAGTTAAGAAAACGAAGTAAAAAATTCGGACGGGAAATTATAACAGAGGCCAAAGCCTTAAGCGCGAAAGAAGCCCTTGAAGAAAAAGCCATTGACTTTGTCGGAAAAACAAAACAAGAGTTTTTACAGTTTGCCGAAGGAAGACCCGTCGTTGTCAAAGACGGAAAAGTTAAAACTGTGCAGGTGGGGGACTTAGCGCCTCTTCGCCCGGGCTTTCGCCATCATCTTATCTCACTTATTACAGAGCCGGAGATTATTTATATTCTTTTCACCGGAAGTTTGTTTTTGCTTTACTATGAGATTACTCATCCGGGCCTTGGCGCGCCCGGCATCTTGGGGGCTATGGGCCTTGTGATTGCCTTTATGGGCATGCACAAGCTGGAATTTTCCTACGCAGGTCTTATTTTGCTTCTGCTCAGCATGGCCTTGTTTTTGGCGGAGGTTTTTATTTCCGGCTTTGGCATTTTTGGGGCCTCGGCCATAGTGTCTTTTGTGTTGGGCAGTTTTCTTTTGTTCGACCCCGCCAAGACCGGCGGGATGGATATTCCGACCGCTCTTATTCTTTCTGTCAGTTTCGTATTCGCCCTCTTAATGGGGCTTGTGACTTATCTGGCCTGCGCAACTTTTAAAATGAGAAAAAAAACCAGCATAAGCGACGATTTTATGGATAAGGGTGTGGAACCGGCGGAAGCGATTCATATCAACAAAGACGGCCTTTCCGGCTTGGTTTTTATTAAGGGGGAAAACTGGCGCTTTCGATCTCAAAAAAAAGTTAAAAAAGGCGACAAACTGAAAGTGCTGGACTGTAAAAATTTAATTTTAACAGTAGAGCCTCTGACAACGCCAAATAAAGACACTTAAAGTTTTTTTTTCACTGATTAGTGAACTGTAAGCCTGCGCTGTTTTTGCCCTGTAATAACAAACTTATTCAGAAACACAGGTTTTGCTTATTCTGTTCCATACAGTGTTTGTGGGGCAGGCGATACAGTTATTTGAGCTGTCTGATTTAGGCGTGCTTACCGGACAACACTTTGAGCCACTCCATGTTTTGCCCCCCGGGCACACCCGCTCACAAACCAGCTCTCCTGTCGCATTGTACCCTATGGGATAAGTGCCCGGCGCGCAAGTTTGATTGGCTTTTACAAAAGGCGCGCAAACTTTAACCAATACACCTTCTGAATTTGTTTTCACTCCACGATACACCTGGCCTTCGGGACACTCAGATAAATCCAAACATACAGGGCTTTTTGTGCCGTCTGTGTTTTCTTTCACACCTTGAAAAGCCTGACCTTGAGGGCAACTGTTACCCATATTAAAATCCACACATTGAGGCCTGCCTGCTGAAACAGTTAAAACCTTATTAGGCGGGCAGTCCGGCACATTATCCCAAGTGACACTGCCTTCTCCGCCTCCCTCCCTGTTTGAACAATTTGCCGGGTCACATTTGGAGCAGGCACCGCTTGAGCATTCATAATTCATTTTACATGAAAAAAAGTAACAGCCGGCCGGTTTTGCAGAGGAACACTCCTCACCCCCAAGGGTTTTGAAATTCCCCAAACGGGGTTTGCTGTAATAAACCTTAAAATCCGCGGTTTTATTAGTTGTGTTTATATTGGCAAGCTCTAATTTTTTTATGTCCAGCAGACCTTGCTTAAAAAGGCCTTTTTTAATGAGCACAGGATCTGAGCTGTCTTTAGCGGTTCCCGGATCTTTGTCGGTTTTTACCAAGCTGGTGATTTCTCCGTTTACAATACGGGAAGTGTATAAGTTCCATTTGCAAACCTTAGGCTCACTTAACAGTTTGTTTATTGTATAAGAAAGATCCTGCTCGGCCAAAACTGTTTTAGTCATATCCGCTGACCTGACAGCTGTTTGAGATATTTTAAGCGCGCCCATAGCGGTAATCATGCCGATTCCCGACATCGCCAAAACCTCCATCAAGCCCATTCCCGCTCTTCCTAAAACACTTTTTCGTAAAACAGTCATAAATAATCTCCTGCCCCACCTGCATCGGATCCGGGATCACCGGAAGAAGAAGAATCTCCTCCCCCGCCGAAATCATCATCTGCATTGTCCACCCCAGGTTGCCAGCCGCCATCTCCATCTCCATTTCCACCACCAGAGGAAGAGGAGGAGGACGAAGAAGAGGATGAGTAGGCGACACATTGAGAGCCGCTCCATGCTTGGCCGGAGGGGCAAGCCTCACAACTATTTGTACTGCTGTTCCACTTAGGCGTGGCGCTGTTATAAGCAACACATGTTACACAACTTGATCCGTTCCACTTAGGCGTGGCGCTTTGGCAAGCCTCACAACTATTTGTACTGCTGTTCCACTTAGGCGTGGCGCTTAGGCAAGCCTCACAACGCCTCCTATTGCTGTTCCACTTCGGAGTGAGAGAGGGGCAGGCACAGGTGGAACCGTTCCATTCCCGGCCTGCAAGACATTCACAACGGCCGGTAAGGCTGTTTCGTGTCTGAAACTCAGGGAGGCATAAACACTGTCGGTATCTGCGGTTCCATTGCTCTCTGTCAGAACAGGGAGGCGCCACACAGTTTGTGCCGTCATAGAATTGGTGTGACTGACATGCGGGGACACATCTTTTTACAGAATCATTATATACTGTTTGACTGTTCTGACAGCTAATCGCGACACATCCGCCTCCTCTATCTCCATAACCATACGGACAGGAACATCTTCTGCGCCCTGCGTTCCAAGTTTTACCGTTCCCACATACACAGTCTGCGCCCACAACAACCCCTCCCCTGTTACTACAAATAACACACCTTCCTAAATGGCTAAGATAATGATGTCTATGAGCAGGGCAAGATTTATGACAGATGCTCATTCCCCCAGGACGCCTATGACGGATACCATATTTACAATGACATGCATTATATGGGGCATCCCAAAATTTATCGTTGGGGCAGGCGCATCTGTCCCCTTGCCATGTCCTTCCTCTTGTACAGGCACATCTATATCCTGTCCAACTTTGATCGGCGGGGCATACGCAACTTGTGCCGTTCCATATTCCCCCTCCTTGGCATAGGGGCTGACAGACCAGGGGATCTCCCATTTGGCCGGAATTAAACAAATATTGCCCGGGAGGGCAGACCTGACTTTGCGCCGATGCCACAGGCGCGCACTGTTTTACTCCCTCACTATCCACTCCCTGATAAATCTCCCCCTCTTCACATTCTGAAACCTCCAAACACAAAGGAGTTATGGTATTGTCCTCTGTGTTTACCTGTGTTCCGCTGAGAACCCGCCCTTCCGGGCAGGATAAAGTTCCGCATTCAGGCTGACCTTCGTCCGAAATCCCTGTAAGATAGGTACCCTCAGGGCAATCAGGAATATTGGCTCCTACAGCCTCCGTAGTCTCGATATAGCCTGAACAATTAAGAGGCGCGCATTTGTCGTCATCGCCGGAGCATTCATTACCGGCGCACTGATAGTCCATTTTACATGAAAAAAAGTAACAGCCTGTGGTATCAGTGGAAGAACAAGCCCCATTTCCTATTGTTTGAAACTCCCCCAGCAAAGGCTTTTTATAGTATACAAAAAAATTACGATCCTCTTTCAACTCCGCTTTTTGAATGTCTATAAAGCTATTTTCCAAGTCCGTAAGCCGGCCCATTGAAGTAAGAAAGCCTTTTTTGCCGGATGAATCAGCAAGGTTGGAAGGCTTTAAAAGAGCTTTGCAATAAGAGGGATTGTTTAAAAGAGCGCTTAACTCTTCTTTAAAATCCTTTTCCTGTAAAGTGGTCTTCACCATATTGGAGGACTGAAAAGTAAGCTGAGCCGTTTTTAAAGACCCCATTGTGACCGTTAAGCCCAAACCCGACACAAACAAAACCTCCACCAAACCAAAACCGGCAGAGCCGGTTATTTCGACGCGACTTATCTGCCGTACTCGTGACAGTGTGAAACAAAAACAGCTTTTTAACCGGGAAAGATCCGCGGCGAAATAACAGGCTCCGCCTGCGACGCGACTTATCTGCCGTACTCGTGACAGTGTGAAACAAAAACAGTTTTTTAACCGGGAAAGACCCGCGGCGAAATAACAGGCTCCGCCTGCGACGCGACTTATCTGCCGTACTCGTGACATTGTGAAACGAAAACAGTTTTTTAACCGGGAAAGACCCGCGGCGAAATAACAGGCTCTGCCTGCGACGCGACTCCAATTCCGTACTCGTAACAGTGTGAAACAAAATAAGCTTTTTAACCGGAAACAAGCGGAAGTGAAAAGTCCCGCTTTGCGGGAGCTGGATTCCCGCTTTCGCGGGAATGACGAACACCGCAGGAATGACAAAAATTGGGAGATCCGCCCGCTTTTTAAAGGGCTGGAGGTGAGTTCGCCTTTGGCGATATTTGAGTAATGGCAAAGCCGGAACAATAAAGCTCTCAAGTTTCGTAGAGCCAAACAGCATGTCTCAAATAAGGGACTTTTTTTGAACAATATTTCAATCGTGAAAATCAAATATCGCCAAACGGCGCCTGTCCGAACCCTCCGGCCCTTTAAAAAGCGGGTGCAGGCACATAAAGTTTTGGAGAAAAAGCAGATTATTATTTTGTGAAAAGGGGGTTCAAAACGAGTTCGGCTTTGAACACGAAGCAATTGCAAGACGCGGGTGTGGCAAAACGCATGTTTGAGCTTTTGAACCCCCTTTTCACAAATACCTTTGCTGATGTTGCGTAAAGCCCGGCCTTTTGAAAGCCGGGCAGAAATTGCGATATTGAGCTTTTGAACCCCCTTTTCACAAATACTTTGACTGATGTTTCGTAAAACCCCGGCGCCTGTTTGAACCCTCCGGCCCTTTAAAAAGCAGGCGAAAAACTTAGAAAATACATGAAGAAAATATTTTAACTTATTAAAATTACTGGATTTTTTGGAATTTGGGGGGGGGGGGGGGGGGGGTGAAAAGGGTTTTTTAATAAAAAAGCTCATAGTCATTATTCAGTCGGCAGATGAGGAAAAAAACTTTAATAAAAAACCTTTAATTTTTAAAAAAAATTGACAATGCCATCGCTTGTGATAGCATATAAACAGCATTTGCATTGCTGATTATCGTCTTTTTGGCTGTGGGTAAATTGCGGGGAACATACAAACACAAAAAACAGGAACACCCATGAAAAAACAAAAAAACATAAAAAGAGCCCTTGATTTACCCGCGCTCTTGAAAAAAAAGTCCTTTTTCCTGTTTGGCCCAAGGGCTGTAGGCAAAAGTCACCTCATTATGCAGAGCTTAATGTCCGGCGGGAAGGCAAAAAAAGTCTTTTTGTTTGATCTGTTAAAACACAGAATTTTCCACCGCTTGTCTGTGTCCCAGGCCTTTATGGAAAACAGTGTAGAAGAAAAAATCCGGGAGCAAAAAATAAACTCAAAAGATATTCTGGTTGTTATTGATGAAGTGCAAAAGCTCCCCTCAATTTTAGATGAAGTGCATCGTTTAATTGAAAAAAGAAGTTGGAAGTTTTTACTGACTGGAAGCTCTTCCAGAAAACTTAAACGAGGAGGCGCCAACCTGTTGGCAGGCAGAGCTTGGAGCGCTTATCTGTACCCTCTGACTTTCCATGAAATAGGCCCAAGGAATTTTAATTTAAACCGGTATTTGCTTTATGGGGGTCTGCCTTTCGTGCATTTAAGCCCCGATCCTGAAGAAGAGCTGATCGCCTACAGAAGCAACTACCTGAAAGAGGAAATTCAAGCGGAGGCTTTGGTAAAAAAAATACCCCAGTTCTCCAGATTTTTGGAAGCCTCCGCACTTTGCAGTGGCGATATTTTAAACTTTACAAAATTAGGCGGTGATTATGGCATCGCCCCCAGCACGGTAAGGGAATATTACTCCATTTTGGAGGAAACTTTTTTGGGTTTCTTTCTGGAACCTTGGATAAAGTCGAAAAAAAGAAAAGCTATTTCCAAAGCCAAGTTTTATTTTTTTGATCCGGGAGTTCTTCATTCTCTTATAGAAACAAAAAGCTTAAGCCCCCATTCCTCTCTTTTTGGAAAAAGTTTTGAACATTGGATTATTCATGAAATACGCGCTTATTTGCATTACCACCGGATTTTTAAAAAAATGGGGTACTGGCAATCAACCAACCGGCAGGAAGTGGATCTGACCATAGGAGAGGATACAGCCCTTGCAATTAAATCCACACAAAGAGCTTCACCAAAACATCTGCGGGGCTTAAAAGCTCTTAGAGAGGAACAAATATTTAAACAATTTTTTCTGGTCACCTGTGACCCGGATAATATTTTACAAGATAATATCCACTGCCTTCACTGGTCGGAGTTTTTGCGCCGGTTATGGAATCATCAAATACTTAGTGGGGCGTGAAAAAGGCCACTAAACTGCTGGTCTCAAAAGCAAAGTCCAAGCTTGTTCGGGACGGAATACCTTGGACCCTCACCGCTTGGCTTTGCTTTTGAGACATAATTTAAAAGGGTTTTTCACGGACTACTACTTAGAAAAACATAAAGTCAAAAAGCGGGCCAAAGGTTTAAGTCGGAGGGGGGATCTGCCCTCCACAGGCTTAAAACACAGCCCCCCGCGCCGGACCCTGTGGGTTTAACGGCCAAGGCGCCCCGTTTTTTTAAAAGCGCGCTGTGTTTTTTAAGTCCCCCGCCGGTCAAGCCCCATTTGAAAAAGCATTCTTCTGCAAGGGAAAAAGCCTCAGTAAGTAAAAAAAGGCCCTCCCGGTTGTTTGTTGTCAAAAAGCCCCGCTCCGCTTTTAAAACCGCCTGCGCCATTTGCCGGTTTAAAGCCTCCGCCTTTTGCGGTTCCTGTTTCCAAAAAAGCTGTATTTTTTTCATATTCGATTTAGTGGAGCGAACAGCGCCCGAATGGGACAAAAAAATAAAAGGCCGCCACTTAGGGCAAAACACCCGTATCTGCGAAGACTCTTTACGCACCCCTTCGCCGGCCGGCCCGGCAGAAGGCTCATCAGCCCCGCCCCCCGCAGGAGGCGCCCCCCCCGCAGGAGGAGAGGATGTGACAAACCTCACAGGCTTTCCTGTCAAAACCACAGCTATATCCAAGCCACTGCTTTGCCCGTGCAGATGATTTTCCAGTGAGTGACAAAAAGAAAACAGCTCACTTTTTTTCAGCCACTTTAGCTTGTAAAACAATTTGCCGATTAAAACACATATTACGGCGGAAGCCCCCATTCCCACACCGGGCAAAATACAGGACTTAAAATTTATAAGCCCCTTAAGATCCGCACGGGTTTTAGAAATATTTTTCAAGGCCTGATCCAAAACAAGGGCAAAAACTTTGTGCAAACGAAGAGAAACTTCCGAAGAAACAAGAGCGCCCTTGTCCCCGGCCGGGGGATGAGCGGGTTTTTTTAAAAAAAAAGAGCCTGCTTTTTCATAATTAAGCTCCATAAAACGGGAAGGCAAAGGAAAGGCCAAAGCGGGAAAGCCTTTTAATACGGAGTATTCCCCCGCTAAAATCCATTTGCCGTAAACTCTGATATTTTCCTTCACAATATCTTTATCCATACCACTTTGCGACAAGTGTTTGCAAACACCTCTTAAGTCAAGATATACCAAATCAATGAAAAACAAAGAAAAAACAAAAAGTTTTGTCCACCGGCATATCGGCCTGAGGGGCGCGGAAACTCAAAGCATGCTAAACCGGCTGGGTTTTGACACTTTACAAGGTCTAATCCGCAAAACCGCGCCGGCTGAAATCTTAACACAAAAGCCGCTTCGCCTGCCAAAGGCTTTAAGCGAACCCGAATGCCTTTCGCATTTAAAAAAATACGCCGATCAAAACCACATTTTTAAAAACCATATCGGCATGGGCTATTACGAAACAGAACTTCCACCGGTCATCCAAAGAAATATTTTAGAAAACCCTGTATGGCTTAGCCCCTACACGCCTTATCAATCAGAAATATCCCAAGGCAGACTGCAAGCCCTTTTGAACTTTCAAACCATGATAAAGGAGCTGACAGAAATGGATATGGCCGGCGCCTCCCTTCTGGATGAAGGCACCGCCACAGCCGAAGCGGTGAGCATGGCTTTTAACAACAGGCACAAGGCGCATGCCAAAGCCGTTTTTATTGATGAAAATATGTTTCCTCAAACACAGGCCGTGCTTAAGACAAGAGCCTCAGGGCTTGAAACAATAATCGGACCTGCCAAAAGCTTTGACTTTAATCAAAAGTTTTTTTGTGCTGTGATTCAATACCCTGACTCCAAGGGGGAAATTTACGATTGGGAGTTTTTTTGTAAGACAGCCAAAGAAAAAAACATTCTCACCATCTTTACCGCCGACCTTTTAAGCCTTTGTCTTTTTAAAACCCCGGGGGCTATGGGGGCGGACATCGTCACCGGCGCTTGCCAAAGAATGGGGCTTCCTCTTTTTTTCGGCGGGCCTCACCCGGCCTATATCGCCACAAGAAAAAAGTATGTGCGCTCCCTGCCGGGCCGTATTGTGGGGCTGTCCAGGGATCGCCATAAAGATCCCGCGCTCCGCCTAAGCCTTCAAACAAGAGAACAGCACATTCGGCGCGAAAAAGCCACCAGCAATATTTGCACAGCCCAGGCTTTGCCCGCTGTGCTGTGTGGCATGTATGCCCTCTATCACGGACCTAAAAGGCTTAAAAATATCGCCCTTGGCATTCATCTTTTGGCGCAAAGCCTTTTTAAGTCCTTAAAAGATATGGGCTTTAAAGTAAGAAAGAACAAAGCATTTTTTGACACTGTACAAATGGAATGTAAAGAGGAGCAGGGCCGGGCGGTTTATGAAAGCTTAATACAAAATAAAATAAATATTGCTTTGTTTCGCTCTAAGCCTTCACACCCGGTGGTTTTATCTTTCTCCATTAACGAAACCGATACGAAAGAAGATATAAAAAATATTATTTCCGCTGTAGGTAAGGCGCTTCACCGGCAAAAAACAAATTTTAACGAGTTGGCGAACTATGAAAAAGCAAAACAGGAATGGGATAAGCGTCAAACAAAACCGGATTTTTACAAGCTGATAAGAAAAACCCCCTGCCTTAAACATCCTGTGTTTAATAAATTTCATTCCGAAACCCGATTACTGCGCTATATTCATTACTTGCAAAAAAAAGACTTAAGCCTTGCCCACTCCATGATTCCCCTTGGCTCCTGCACCATGAAGTTAAACGGCACAACAGAGCTTATGCCTGTCACCTGGCCGGGGTTTTCGCGCATTCACCCTTTTGCCCCCTTAGAGCAAACAAAAGGCTGGCAAAATTTAATACAAGATCTGGGGCACGCGCTTTGTGAAATCACCGGCTTTGCCGGCATTTCTTTTCAGCCCAATGCCGGATCTCAAGGGGAGTACACCGGGCTTCTTATCATCCGTAAATGGCATGAGGAAAATAAAAACTTTAAAAGAAAGATCTGCCTTATCCCCTCCTCCGCCCACGGCACCAACCCCGCAAGCGCCGTTATGGCCGGTCTTCGGCCTGTGACCATCGCCTGTGATAAAGAAGGATGTATCTCCCGGGAAGATCTGCAAAAAAAAATAAAACTGTATAAAAACGAGCTGGCGGGCCTTATGCTCACCTACCCTTCCACCTTTGGTTTGTTTGAAAAAGGGATACCTGAAATCTGCGAATGGATCCACTCCGCAGGCGGCTTGGTGTATTTAGACGGCGCCAACATGAACGCCCTTACGGGGATCAGCAAACCGGCTGAGTGGGGGGCGGACCTTTGCCACTTAAATTTACACAAAACTTTTTGCGTGCCTCACGGCGGTGGCGGACCGGGAGCGGGGCCTGTCGCCGTAACAAAAGCTTTAAAAAAGTTTTTGCCAAGCCATCCTTTTTTTTGCGAAAAAGCAGGCGTGTCCGCTGTCAGCTCCGCCCCTTACGGAAACGCAGGGGTGTTGATAATCTCTTACGGCTATATCCGCCTTATGGGGGCCGAAGGCTTAAAACAGGCCACACAAACCGCTGTCTTAAACGCTCACTACATTGCTGAACAACTTAAAGATCATTATAAAATTCTTCATACAGGAAAAAACAACAAAATTGCGCATGAGTGTATTTTAGACTTCAGAAAATTCAAACACCGGGCGGAAATTGATGTAAACGATGTGGCAAAACGGCTTGCCGATTACGGCTTTCACGCCCCCACTGTGAGCTGGCCGGTCCCGGGCGCGCTCATGGTGGAGCCGACAGAAAGCGAAGACAAACAAGAGCTGGATCGTTTTTGCTCCGCTTTGATTCAAATACGAAAAGAAATAAAAGAAATTGAAGACAAAAAATACGACACAAAAAACAATGTATTAAAAAACGCGCCCCACACCTTAAAAGACGCTTTAAAGGAAAAATGGCCCTTCCCCTATTCAAAACAAAAAGCTTTTTATCCTCTTTCTTGGGTGAAAGAGCATAAATTTTGGCCTCCGGTTTCCCGTGTGGAAGAGGCTTACGGAGACATCAATCTTTTTTGCTCCTGCCCGCCCTTAGAAAAAGATTATGAAGTTTTTAAAAAGTAAACTAAACAATAACAAATTTATTCTTAGTTGCGAAGAATGCAATTTGAGCCGTTCCAATCACTGTTATTCGGGCAACAGCTTATATTGTTTCCGTTCCTCTGGACTTCTTTTTCACCCGCAGGGCAAACACAGGTTTTGCGGGAACTGTCGTACACAAGACCACCCCCGCAGTTAAGGCAAGTTGAGCCGTTCCAATCACTGTTATTCGGGCAACAGCTTATATTGTGTCCGTTCCTCTGGACTTCTTTTTCACCCGCAGGGCAAACACAGGTTTTGCGGGAACTATCGTAAAGACCACCCCCGCAGTTAAGGCAAGTTGAGCCGTTCCAATCACTGTTATTCGGGCAACAGCTTATATTGTGTCCGTTCCTCTGGACTTCTTTTTCACCCGCAGGGCAAACACAGGTTTTGCGGGAACTATCGTAAAGACCACCCCCGCAGTTAAGGCAAGTTGAGCCGTTCCAATCACTGTTATTCGGGCAACAGCTTATATTGTGTCCGTTCCTCTGGACTTCTTTTTCACCCGCAGGGCAAACACAGGTTTTGCGGGAACTGTCGTACACAAGATCACCCCCGCATTTAAGGCACTCTGAGCCGGTAAAGTGATATTCACTTCCATATTCGTTTGAGCAAGTGTTGCATCTGCCCCGACTACCGATCCAAGCAGGTTTTTCAGCAGGGCAGGCTTCACAACTTCTGTCATCTGCAGAAAATTTTGGCGTAGCCTCGTGACAACGACAGATGATACCGTCCACTTGACTGCCTGTCGGGCAAGGCAGGCAGGTGAGTCTCCCTATACCAAGGTTGTTTAAATTCCAGGAGTACTGACCTGATGGGCATATACAGCTGTTTCCTCTTTTTATCCCACCTGTAAAACAAACACAGTCTGAGCCATTCCATTTCAGATCTCCCGGGCAACGAGAGCAACCTTTGGGTTTATATGCCACTGTAAAGTGTTGTCTAATTGAAAATAGGAATGCCTTACTCCAATAGGGCCGGTCAGGGCGACAGACGCACTCCCCTTTTGAATCATCGTATTGCATATCACTTGGACACACACATTCTGAAGAGGAAGTATCCCATATCCTTCTGCCTGTACAGGGAACACATTTTGCCCCATCCCACTTGGGCTTATGAGAAGGGCAAATGCAAGATCTGCTGTCCCAAACTTTTCCCCCTGTGCAAGTTATACAGGCGCTCCCGTTCCAATTACTGCCGGAAGGGCAGGCCGTACAAGTGGAGGTGGCGCTGTCCCACTTGGGTTTATGGGAAGGACACTTTGAACACCGAAATCCCGACCACTTGGGATTGGCGGAGGGGCAGGCTGTGCAGGTGGAGCCGTCCCACTTGGGCCGGTTAGAAGGGCAGGCTATGCAGTCGGAAGTGGCGCTGTCCCACTTGGGTGTATGGGAGGGACAGCTTGAACACCGAAAACCCGTCCATTTAGGATTGGCGGAAGGGCAGGCCGTGCAGGTGGAAGTGGCGCTGTCCCACTTGGGCCGGTTAGAAGGGCAGGCTATGCAGTCGGAGGTGGCGCTGTCCCACTTGGGTTTATGGGAAGGACAGCTTGAACACTGAAATCCTGTCCATTTAGGATTGGCGGGGGGGCAGGCCCGACAATTGGAACCATCCCAGTTTGGCCGGGCAGTGGGGCAGGCTGTGCAGGCCGTGCCGTTCCATTCAGGTTTGTAAGGGGGGCAAACACAGGCCGTGCCACTCCAAGTTTTACCCCCCGTGCAAGTTATACAGGCGCTCCCGTTCCAATTACTGCCGGCGGGGCAAAGACAGCCTACACCGGTTTGGTATGTTTGCCCGCCTTCGCAGGAAATACAGGAAGCTCCACTCCAATGCGGCTTACTGCTGTCGGGGCATACACAAGCTCCTTCTTGATCGTTCCAAGTTCGCCCGCCCCCGCACAGGATTCTACAAACAGGCTCTCCATCATCATCAAAACCTGTAAGAAACCTGCCCTGCTCACAAGGCGCAAGACCCGGCTGAACCATCTGACTGCAAACCGGGCGCCCGCTTTTGTCAAAGCCCCTTAAATATTCGTTGTCCCTGCACTCACCGACTGCTGTATCCCCGCCCATGCCGGCGCAATTAAGCAAATCGCAGGTGTTTACTGTCGTTCCTGAAAAAGCATAATCCACCTTGCAGGATTTAAAATAACATCCGCTTGTGTCGCCTGCGGTGCAGTCCCCTAAACTGCTGTAGGATCCCAAGTTCTTTTTTTTGTAATACACTTTAAAGGTTCTTTCATTGGCACTTCCCGAAGATGAAAACTCCAGCTTTACCACTTCCAATTTGTTTGAAAAAACCCCTTTCTCAATCACAGTCACATATTCTGAAGGATTTGTACTGCCGTAAGTTTTTTTAAGCGCGCTTAAAGCTCCCGTGCCGTCTGAAGAAAGCCCGCCGGTTCGGCCAGGCTCTAAGTTCCACTTGCAGTCAGCGGGATTGCTTAAAACCTGTCTTATGCTGTAGCTTAAATCCCTCTCCGCAAAAGAAGTCTCTATCATTTGTGAAGTCTGCAAAGACACCTGACTTACCTTCAGCATACCCATACCAATGGTTAAGCCCACCCCGGCGGTAATTAAGGTTTCCACCAATCCAAATCCCCCTACGGGGGAGGGAATAGCGACGCGGCTACAGTTCCGTATTCGTGACTTTATAAAACAAACACAGCTTTTTAACCGGGAAAGACCCACGGCGAAACAACCCGCTTTGCGGGCGCGGCTTTGTTGCCGTATTCGTGACTTTATAAAACAAATATTCATAAATAAACCCTTCATATTAAGTGGAGGAATCAGCCACGCATTTTGATCCATCCCAATACTTGCCGTGCAGACAGGTGCAGGTGGAACCGTTCCATATTCTGCCGCCCAAGCAGACACAGGAAGATCCCTTCCATGTCGCACCGGCGGAGCAGGCTGTTTCACAAACCGCTTTGCCCTTGCCGTCAAAATGTTTTAAGAACTGTCCCGCAGGGCAAATATCTCCCGCTTGAGCCACCGGCTTACAAACAGGCTCACCGTTTTTGTCAAAGCCTCTTAAGTTTTGATGCTGTCCGCAGGTTTTTTTACTTACGCTTTTTATGACTTCATCCACCGCGCAATTAAGCAAAGCGCAGGTGTTAACTGTTGTTCCTGAATAAGTATAATTCACTTTGCAGGATTCAAAGTAACACCCGCTTGTGTCGCCTGTGGCACAAGCCCCGCCCCCTAAAGTATTGTAAACTTTTAAGCCTTTTCTTTTGTAATACACTGTAAAAGTTCTTTCATTGGCGCTTCCCGAAAACTCCAGCTTTACCACCTCCAGTTTGCCTTTAAATACGCCTTTTTCGATCGCAGGTTTATAATCTGAAGGATTTGTACTGCCATTAGTTTTTTTAAGCGCGCTTAAAGCGCCTGTGCCGTCTGATGAAAGCCCGCCGGTTCGGCCCGGTGTTAAGTTCCACTTGCAGTCAGCGGGATTATTTAAGATCTCTCTTAAGCGGGAGCTTAAGTCCCGCTCCACAGCTAAAACCTTAAGAGCTGAAGAGTTTTGCAAAGAATTTTGAAACAAAGTCAACATACCCGCCCCCAGAACAAGCCCCGCCCCGGCGGTAATTAAAATCTCCACCAATCCAAAACCCGCTCTTCCTAAAACCAATTTTTGTAAAAAAATCATAAATAACTCTTATGAAAAACCCTGAATTTAATGGTTCTGTATGCACTATTTCCACTACCTTCAAAAGTCAAAAGCCCCACATCGCTCGTACTCGTGGGAATACACATACCCCCAAGGACAGCAATGTCCATTGGACAACTGCTCAAGGGGGCCACAGACATTGCATTGGCTGTGATAGAAGTGGGGCTTACTGTCGGGGCAGGCACATATATATCCGGCGAAGGATCTTCTTACAATCGTGCCCGCGCATTCTCTATAGCAACCAGTCTGTTGTGAATACATGTATGGTCGGTCATTTGGGCAACAGGTATATATCCCCACACGCACATACCCATTGCGACAACAAACCCCGTGGGAATATACTCTTCCAATAGGACAGCAATGTCCATTGGACAAATCAGCACCACTTGGGCAGGCCGCCTCACAGCTCTTTGTACTGCTGTTCCACTGGGGGGTATTGCTGTTATAAGCCACACATGTTATACAGCTTGAACCATTCCACTTCGGAGTACCACTTGGGCAGGCCTCACAGCTCTTTGTACTGCTGTTCCACTTGGGGGTATTGCTGTTATAAGCTACACATGTTATACAGCTTGAGCCATCCCACTTCGGAGTACCACTTGTGCAGGCCGGTACACAATCAGAGCCGTTCCAGTTGGGTTTATCCGAAGGGCAGGCCTCGCAAGCCGTGCCGGTCCACTTAAGCTTATCCACAGGGCACGCACAGGCGGAGCCGTTCCAACTTTGATTCCCCGGGCATTCGCAACTGTTATTTTTCCATACCCTGCCTTCCGGGCAGGGTGTTTCACACTCGGCGGTGCCGTCACTTTTAAAACCTTTAAGAAATTTCCCGGAAGGACAACCCTCCCCTGATTGAGCTGTCTGCTTACAAATTTTGTTCCCTTGATCGTCAATGCCTTGTAAATATTTACCCTCCTCACAGATAAGGCCCGCTTTGTCTGCATGTCCCGCCCCTGTCACACAACCTGAGAGGGAACACTTGTCATTACCTGTTGTTTTATGAAGAGAATACTGCATATCGCATTTTATAAGATAACAGCCTGCTTGATCCTCAGCCCCCGTGCCATTTGTGCAGGTCCTGTTTCCCACCGTGCTTACACTCCCAAGCCCTTTTTTCTTGTAGTAAACAAAAAAAGACCTTTCATCTGTGTCGGTATTTCCTGCATTAGGATCTTTAAACTCCATCTTTATGATGTCTAAAGCGTTTTTAAAATCGCCCGTGGTGATTAAGCTAATGTCATCGTTTATATTTGGTGATTCGCCTTCGTTGTTGCCGTAAGTTTTTTTAAGCGCGCTTAAAGCGCCCGTGCCGTCTGAGGCAAGCCCGCCGGTTCTGCCGGGCTTTAAGTTCCATTTGCAATCTTCGCTTAAGACAGATTTTAGAGTATAGCTTAAATCCCGCTCCGCCAGCCCTGCTTTCATAATCAAAGCGGATCGAGACTCCACCTGAGCCAGCTTTAAACTTCCCAAAGACACCACCAGCCCCAAGCCGGCCAAAACCAAAACCTCCACCAGCCCGAAACCGGCAATGCCGGCGATAGCGACGCGACTTTGTTGTCGTACTCGTGACTTTATAAAACAAACACAGCTTTTTAACCGGGAAAGACCCGCGGCGAAATAACAGGCTTTGCCGGCTGAAGTTTTTAGATGAAGAAATGTATGTAAACTATTGAAATTACTGGATTTTTTGGAATGGGGGGGGGGGGGGGGTGACGACAGAAAAGCCGGCAAAGCGCCTGTTATAAAATTTTTTCATATTACCACCCGGTCAAGAAAAACAGCTATAAGCTGTTATCGGCTGTGGAATAAAAAAACTTTAATATTTTATTTGTTAAAAACAGGTATTTTTCCTATTTAACCGGTTTTTATTGACTTATTTTGTATGATATACTAAATTTACCGGTGCCGGCAGACAGCGGGAGGTGGAAGATATGGAAAAAAAGGACTTATTTACAGCCGGTATTTTTTATACCGCGGTTTTAGCCTTACTGTTTACCGGTATTAACACGCTTTTGAATGCGAAGATTGATCCTCTAAAATACAGCCTGAATACAAAAATTGAATTATTAGAGAAAAATCAAGAGCGCTTTGAAGCGGAGCAAAAAGAAATAAAAGCAGAGCAAAAAGAAATAAGAGCGGATGTAGAGGGAATAAGAGCGGATGTAGAGGGAATAAGAGCGGATGTAAAGGAAATTAAAGACTTTTTATTATCCGGCAAAACCGCTTCAGTTAAGTAATGACATAAATTTTACAAAATATCACAGCCTGTAAGCTTAGTATTGCACTCTGCGGGATTTCACGCGCACGCCTTTCATTAAGCCTTCGTAACGGGCGGTCAGCAGGTGTGATTGAATTTGCTGGGTGGTGTCTAAAGCCACCCCCACAAGAATTAAAAGGCTGGTTCCGCCAAAAATAAAGGGCGTGTTCATTTTATCAATCAACAAAGTGGGAATAATACAAACAATGCTTAAGTAAATGGAGCCTGCCACAGTTAACCGATCCAAAATGCGCTTTACATAATCCGCTGTGCTTTTTCCCGCGCGGATCCCGGGGATAAAGCCCCCGTATTTTTTTAGGTTGTCTGACATTTCGTTGGGGTTAAAAACCGCCTCTGTATAAAAAAAGCAGAAGAACACAATCAAGACCACCAGTAAAATATTAAAAAGCGAGCTTTCCGGGGTTAGAGCGCTTTGGAGGTTTTGCGCCCAGGGTTTTTGCACATATTGGGCCAAGGTGGCGGGAAAGGACAGCAGACTGAAAGCAAAAATGGGGGGTATCACCCCGGCAAAGTTCAACTTTAAAGGCAGGTGCGAGCTTTGTGTGGCGGGCTGTTTGCCCACAGCCCTTTGCGAATATTGAACGGGTATTCTTCTTTGGCCCACTTCAATAAAGATGATAATGCCCACAACCACAATCATAAACAACACCAAAGCGAGCAACAGACCGTTGCTGATCTCACCCCGACCCACCATCTTAAAAAGGTTAACCGTGCCGGAGGGAATACCCGCCGCAATACCGGCAAAAATAATTAAAGAGGCGCCGTTGCCCACACCCTTTTCACTTATCTGCTCGCCCAGCCACATGATAAGGCAGGCCCCCGCCGTTAAAGTGATAATGGTAAAAACCTCAAAAGGCACAAAACCTATTACAGGGGAGATCACCAAAGAGCGGCCGTCCCCGGGGGTCATGGTCAGCAACATTTTGGAGATGCCGTAGCCCTGCACGATGGAAAAAAGCACAGTGGCCCAACGGGTGTATTGATTGATTTTTCTTCTGCCCGCCTCCCCTTCTTTTTTTAACTGCTCCAAGTACGGAACACCTGTTTGCAAAAGCTGAAAAATAATGGAGGAGGTTATATAAGGCAAAATGCCCAAGGCAAAAATACTAAATCTTTCCAGCGCGCCGCCGGTAAAAGTATTCAGCATATTTAAGACCCCGCCCCCTTGAGAGGCAAAAAAAGCCATTAAAGCTTCACGATCCACACCGGGTGTCGGCACCTGCACCCCTATACGGTAAATAACCAACACAGCTATCGTAAAAAGAATCCGGTTTCTGAGATCTTTGGGAAAAGAAAACTGGTTTTTCATGTTTCAGCGCCTTTTGCACCTGCTGTGTCCGGTGATGATTTAGAGCCAGCCTCTTTTTGCCCGCCGGTTAAGATCTCCACTTTACCCCCGGCTTTTTTAATCAGCTGAACAGCTTTTTTACTAAAACAGTGCGCTTTAACTGTTAAAGGTTTTTTTAGCTCCCCCTTGGCCAGAATTTTTACCGGGTGTTTGGCCATACCGGCCTTAGACAAAACAGCCGGATCCACTTCAGAGTCAAAGCGATTAAGGTCTGACAAATTAATAATATCCCGCTTTGTTTTAAAACGCTTGTTGGTGAAGCCAAACTTGGGAAGACGGCGGACCAAAGGCATCTGCCCCCCTTCAAAACCCCTTAAAAGGCCAAAGCCGGAGCGGGATTTTTGCCCCTTATGCCCTTTGGTGGAGGTGCCTCCCCAGCCTGAGGATCGCCCGCGACCCAGGCGCTTTTTCTTGTGGCGGGAATGAGGAAAAGAAGAAAGACAGCTTAAAACCCCCCCTGCATTCACAGCAGGTTCGCAGGCTGTTTTTATTTCTTTTTCCATATTACTGTTTTTTTTCATAGTCTCTCCTGTACTTTATGCAGTAGCCCGTGAAAAACACCTGTAAATTATGTCTCAAAAGCAAAACCAAGCGGTGAAGGCGTATAGGCCAACGATTTGGCCTTCCGTTCTTCTTTGTTTTTTCGTAAAACTGAAAGCCCTATCCGTAGGGCTTTCAGCCTGAACAAGCTTGGACTTTGCTTTTGAGACCATGCAGTTTAGTAGCCTTTTTCACGCCCGACTATTTATTGTACTCCAGTGTGATTAAATGTTTTACTTTTTCCATCTGTCCTTTTGTTACGGGGTTTTCAGGCAAAACGATTTTTTGGCCGGGCTTTTTCAAGCCCAAACAGCGCACAGCTGATTTTTGCTTTTTTGTACAGCCTATTAAGCTTTTTTTCAAAGTCACTGTCACCTGCCGGTTCATTTTTTATCGCCTTTTTGTTTTGCCTTGCCGGAAGGCTTTTTTAAATCTGTGGTTTTGCCAAGTGGAGATTCCTTTTGGTCAGTTTTTTGCCTTTTGCGCTCCGAAAGAGTGCCGGCAAAAAGCGGTCTTTTTTCCTGTATCTCAACAAGCTGTTTAAGGCCGTTTATTGTTGCGTGCACAACATTATGAGGGTTCCGGCTCCCCATTCTTTTTGTCAGTATATCTTTTACACCAATACATTCCAAGACCGCCCGCACCGGCCCCCCGGCTATGACCCCTGTTCCGGGACCTGCCGGCCTGAGCGCCACTCTTGAAGCGCCAAACTTTCCCATTATCTCGTGGGGGATGGTTCTTTGGTCCTTCAAGGGCACTTGAAGAAGAGATTTTTGGGCGATACGCCCGGCCTTGCTGATGGACTCCGGCACTTCGCCGGCTTTGCCTGTGCCTATGCCCACCCGGCCTTTTCCGTCCCCCGCCACCACCAAAGCGGAAAAAGAAAAGCGCCTGCCCCCTTTTACCACTTTTGTTACGCGGTTAATGGAGACCACTCTTTCTAAAAACTCTTGTTCCACATTGTTATTGCTTTGTGTATCCACTTTTTTTCCTTAAGTTTGTTTTTCCTCATCAAAAGATAAGTCCTGCCTTACGGGCGGATTCCGCAAGCGCCTTCACCCGGCCGTGATAAATAAAACCGTTTCGATCAAAAACCACTTTTTGAATTTTACGGCTTAAGGCAAGCTCCGCTATTTTTTGGCCCGCCTGTTCAGCCCCTTTGCAGTTTCCCCCTTCAGCCCCGGCTTTGAGTGTGCCTGCTGAGGTAAGCGCCCTGCCGGAGGCATCATCTATCAGCTGAGCGTAAATATGTTTTCGGGATCTAAAAACCACCAACCTGGGCCTTTCCGCTGTGCCGGAAATTTTTTTTCTTAAGCGCGCTTTGTTTCTGAGCCTTTTTTTAAGCTGTGGCGGGCTGTTTTTTTTTATCTGAATACGAATCATTTTTTACTCTCTCCTCCGGATTTACCGGCTTTTCTGCGTATTGTTTCGTCACTGTAGCGGATGCCTTTTCCCAAGTAAGGCTCCGGCTCCCTTAAGCCTCGGATCTGCGCGCTGAACTGCCCCACCTGCGCGCGGTCCGCGCCCGATACAATGATATTCGTTTTTTCCACTTTCACTGTCAAACCTTCAGGGATGTCCATCTTTACGGGATGAGAGTATCCCACATTCATCTCTAAAATTTTACCGGACACATTGGCTTTATATCCCACCCCTTTAAAAACCAAGGTCTTTGTCCATCCCTTGGAAAGCCCTGTAACCGCGTTTTGAATTAAAGCGCGGTAAAGGCCGTGCCAGGCCTTGGATTTCGGCTCATCATTTGCCCGGGTCAAAACCACAGCGCCGTCTTTGACACCCACTCCGATAACGGGGTTCACCGGTATTTTGAGTAAGCGCCCGCCGGACTTAACACACACTTCGTTATTGGGGCTGACAATCACCTCCACCCCCTGCGCTATCTTGACCGGCAATTTTCCAATTCTGGACATATTTTCCTCATCAGTAGATGCGACAGAGCATTTCTCCGCCCACATTTTGCTTTTTAGCCTCCTGACCGCTCAAGATGCCCTTGTTGGTGCTGAGCACCAACAAGCCATAATGAGAAAGCACGGCGGGAATCCGCCCCGCTTTTACATACCTTCTGCAGGAAGGCTTGCTTAATCTTTCAATACAGGTAATGGCGGGCCGGCCCTTTTCATTATACTTCAGGTACAGCCTCATAATCCCCTGCCTGCCGTCGTCCACCACGGTGTAGCCTTTGATGTATCCATAATTCTTTAAACAGCCGGCAAGGCCTTCTTGAATTTTAGATCCGGGAATATCCACTTTAAGGTGCCCGGCCATAACCGCGTTTCGGATCCGGGTGCAAAACTGACTTATTGTATCCATGCTTCGACCTCTTTTTACAGCAGGTGTAACTTATTGTTTCTTAAATGGCAATCCCAAAGACTCCAATAAACTTCGAGCCGGGCTGTCTTCCTCAGCTGAAGTGCATATAGTGATGTTCATGCCGCGAATTGCGTCCACTTTGTCATAGTCCACTTCAGGAAAAATAATTTGTTCTTTAATGCCCATATTGTAATTTCCGCGCCCGTCAAAACTCTTAGGCGAAAGACCCCTGAAATCCCGCACCTGCGGAAGGGCAAAATGGATTAAACGCTCCAAGAAAGTCCACATTTTTTCCCGTCTCAAAGTTACTGAGGATCCCAAAGGCACGCCTTTTTTTATTTTAAAGTTGGAGATGGCTTTTTTGGCTTTTGTAATAATCGCTTTTTGCCCGGCAATCCGTGAAAGATCTTGAGACACATTATTTAAAATTTTGGCGTTCTTAACGGCCTGAGACACGCACACACTTAAAACCACCTTTTCAACACGGGGAACCTGCATAATGTTTTTAAGCGCCAGCCGGTTTTTTAATTCCGGCCGTATTTTTTCCATATATTGTTTTTGCAGATTGCTCATTTACAAAACCTCCGGCGCCATCGAAATAATTTTTACAAAACTTTTGGCCCTTAACTCTCTTGCCACCGGGCCGAATATGCGGGTGCCGACAGGCTCTTTATTGTTGTTTATCAAGACTGCGGAATTTTCGTCAAAGCGGATGGAGGTGCCGTCTCCTCTTTGAACTTTATGAACCGTGCGCACAATAACCGCGCGCGCCTTATCCCCTTTTTTTACCTTTGAATTGGGCAGGGCGTTTTTAACAGAGACCACGATAATGTCTCCAATACCGGCTGTGCGCCTGCGGGACCCCCCAAGCACTTTAATACACTGCACTTCACGGGCGCCGGAGTTGTCTGCCACATTTAAACGGGATTGCATTTGAATCATTATTGTTTTTCCTTTCGGCCTGCGGAAGTCTCCAGCACCTTAATCAGCTTCCACCTTTTGGTTTTGCTTAAAGGGCGGCTTTCACTGATGCTGACAATATCTCCTGTTTTAGCTTTATTTTTTTCATCATGCGCTTTAAATACAGATTTTCTTCTAATGTGTTTTCCGTACTTGGAGTGCTTCATCAAACGGTAAATCAAAACAGAAATGGTTTTATCCCCTTTGTCGGAGACCACCTGCCCTTTTACGATATTGATTCTGCCTCTTTTATCTTGTTCCATTTTTACTCCTTAAAAAGTCTGTGTTAAGTTGCCCTGTATGCTTTAGCCTTAACCGCTTTTTCTTCTGAAAAAGCTTCTTTTGCCGCCTGCGGGTTTGCCGCCAGCGGGTTTTTGAGAGCTTTTTGCTTTTGAGCCAAAAAAACCAAACCATTTTTTTGTTTTTGTTTTTTGTTCTTCAGCGCGAGGGCTTTTATCTTTCACTCCTGACTTTTGTGTCGCTGTTTTGTCCGGCTTTGGCGATTGTTTTGCTTTTAAATTTGACTGCGGAGCCTGTTTTTGAGGCTTCTTTTTTGCCCGCATTACGGTTTGCTTTTTTATTTTTCCGGTCGCAACAGGTGGTTTTTGCACTGTGATTTTTTGATCAGAGGGTTTTTTTTCAAACGCGGACTCCGGCAGGGCGGACAAAGCCGTATTTAAGCGGGCCATGTCTCTTCGGCCTTTTCTTAACTCCATCATGTTAGAGAGCCGTTGCATTTTATGCTTCATCTTTGCGGTAAACAAAGCCTGACGATTTTGCGCCAGCCGCTTTTTAAGTTCCGCCGGCTCCAAATTTTTTATTTCCGAATACTTCATACTTACAAACCCTCTTTTATTGTTCCACCACAAGTCCTTTAACTAAGGTGGCATATTATTACAAACCAAAAAACCAAAAACGGGGCTTTTCACACTCTTCCTTGGCTTTTTTCAGCTCTTTTGCACACTCTTCTTCTGTTTTTTCTTCCCCACAAGTCATATTAATATGGCATTGCTTTTTTTCTATACACGAAATAACAAATAAAACAACTATAAGCAAAAACGCTAATATTTTTACTTTTTCCCACCTTAAGGACATCTGCCTGTTACACTCGTGATAAAAATTTTGTTTTAAAGGGCAGTTTGTGACCGGCCAGGCGAAAAGCCTCCCGCGCTTGCTCTTCTGTCACCCCCTCTATTTCAAACAAAATACGGCCCGGCTTAATAAGGGCCACCCAAAACTCCAAATTCCCTTTGCCCGAACCCATACGAACCCCTATGGGTTTTTGGCTTATGGGTTTATCGGGAAATACGCGGATCCACACTTTTCCGCTTCTTTTGATAGAGCGGGAGATGGCAATACGACCGGCCTCAATTTGACGATCTGTCATACGCCCGGCGGAAAGGCTCATCAAACCATAAGCCCCAAAGGACAATTCAGATCCTCTTTTAGCCTGCCCTCTTAAGCGTCCCCGATGAATTTTTCTCCATTTTATTTTTTTAGGACTCAACATTTTTCCGCCCTCCTTTTGGCGCGGACTTCATAAGGTAAACATCTCCGTAATACATCCACACTTTAACCCCAATCAGGCCGTAAGTGGTTAAGGCTTCGGCAAAGCCATAGTCAATATTGGCTCTTAAAGTGTGCAGAGGAATGCTTTTTTCGTTGTACCACTCGGAGCGGGCTATTTCCGCTCCGTCCAAACGGCCGGAGACACGCACCTTCACCCCTCTTACCCCCTGCCTGACAGCGGCCGCTATGGCTTTTTTTAAGGCTCTTCTCCAAGACACCCGTTTTTCCAATTGCAGGGCAATGTTCTCGGCCGCCAACTGAGCATCCAGATCCGCTTTTCTTACTTCCTGAATGCTGACAGACACTTTGTGCTTTACCCGTTTTTGAATATCCGCCGACAAAGCGTCAATGCCCACTCCTTTTTTGCCAATCACAAAACCGGGGCGGGCCGTGAAAACAATCAGCTTAACCTGCTCGCCTGTTCTTTCCACCTCCACCTTTGAAACACCGGCGTTTTTTAACTTGTCTTTCACATATTTGCGAAGACGCCAGTCTTCGTGAAGGTTTTCGGCAAACTTTCGGCCTCCCGCATACCATCGGGAATCCCAATTTCGAATGACCCCTATTCTTAAACCAACGGGACTTATTTTTTGACCCATATTTATATTACTCCTTGGTGATTTATCTTTCGTCCAGCACGACATTAATATGACTTTGTTTTTTCTTTCTGTGAGAAGCCTGACCTCTGGCGGCGGGGCGAAATCTCTTTAAGTGAGGCCCTTGGTTAACATAAATGGTTTTGACATACAGGTTATCCACATCAATCACTTTTTTAACTGTTGCATTGGCCATCGCAGACTCAATAAGCGCTTTTATCAGCACAGCCGATTTTTTTGTTGAAAAAGACAAAATACTAATGGCCTCGTTCACATTTTTTCCGCGAACCATGTCTGCTGTCAAGCGCGCCCTTTGCGCCCCCACTCTGGTATATTTAAGCTCGGCTTTTACTTCCATTTTTTTTCCTTGGTTTTAATAACCTTATTAAATGATCTTTGTTCCAAACCTATTTTTTTTGCATCTGCGATTTTTTTCCGCCGGCATGAACATTAAAGATCCGCGTCGGGGCAAATTCCCCAAATTTTTGCCCAATCATATTCTCTGACACATATACGGGAATAAACTTTTTGCCGTTATGAACCGCAAAAGTCAAACCCACGGCGTCTGGAATAATGACCGACCGGCGGGACCATGTTTTTATCACTTTTTTATCGCCGCTTTTTTTGGCTTTACTGATTTTTTCCATCAGATGATAATCCACAAAAGGGCCTTTTTTAACTGATCTTCCCATTAGTTTTGTGCCTCCTTGGCATAACGGCGGCGGATAATCATTTTGTCCGTTCTTTTTTTATTCCTTGTCCTATAACCTTTACACGATTTCCCGTGGGGAGTCATGGGGTGATTTCCCTTGCCCACGCCTTCCCCTCCCCCCATAGGGTGATCAATGGGGTTCATGGCCATACCGCGCACCTTTGGCCGCCAACCTCTTTTGCGAATCCGGCCGGCTTTGCCCCATCTTATGTTTTCGTTGTCGGCGTTTCCTAATTTACCGATAGAGGCCCGGCAAAGGGATAAAATTTTTCTTAATTCCCCGGAGGGCATTTTCACCTGACAATATTTATCGTCTTTGGCGGCCAATACCGCGCCCGTTCCCGCGCTTCGCGCAAGCTGTCCCCCTTTGCCCGGGCGGAGTTCAATATTATGTATTTCTGTGCCGGTGGGAATTTTTATCAAGGGCAGGCTGTTTCCGGGTTTGATGTCGGCTTTGTCACTGGAAATAACCTCCTGACCCGGATCCAAACCCGCCGGGGCCAGAATATAAGAGCGCAAACCATCCTTATAGGCAATCAAAGCGATACGGGCGCTCCTGTTGGGGTCGTATTCCACAGCCACTACACGGGCGGGAATATCTGTCTTTACCCTTTTAAAATCCACAAGCCGGTAGGCCCGCTTGTGCCCTCCCCCTCTGTGCCGCACGGTGATTCTGCCTTTATTGTTTCGCCCGGCGCTTTTGCTTAAAGGCTTTAATAAAGATTTTTCCGGCCGGTTTTTTGTCACTTCCGAAAAATCCGAAACCGACATTTTTCGTGTAGCCGGTGTGCGGGGCTTTAATACTTTTATTCCCATTTTTGTTACCTCTTTGGCTTTAGTTTTTTTTTCTTTAAGTTTGTTACTCCTTAAAAGTACGCCAAGCAAAAGCCTTTGGCTTTAGTTTTTTTCTTCTTTAGTTTGTTACTCCTTAAAAGTACGCCAAGCAAAAGCCTTTGGCTTTAGTTTCCTTCAAACAGGTTAACTGTTTCGCCTTCTTTAAGGCGGACAACGGCTTTTTTCCAATACTTTACACGCCCAAGGCCCACACGGGTTCGGCGCGCCCTGCCCCGGCAAACTGCTGTTTTTACCGAGCGCACCCCAACATTAAAATATTTTTCAATATGTTTTTTGATTTCCGTCTTGTTTGCGGAGCGATCCACTTGAAAAACATAAATATTTTTACCGGCCAGAAGGTTGTTTTTCTCCGTCAGGAGAGGCCGTTTAATTAACTGACTCATTATTTTTCTCCTTTTTCTTATCCTGTGTTTTTAGGAATAATACACTTTTTTCGCTCATCACAAGACAGCCCTGTTTCAGCAGATCATATACATTCAAGGCCTCCACCGGCAAAAACTGAAACGACTTTAAATTGACCACAGCTCTTTTAAAAAGCGGGTCCGCAGACTGACGGCAATCCACCAGTAAAGCTTTTTTAAGTCCAAAGCTTTTTAAACGGCTGTACAGCTCTTTTGTTTTCCCTTGTGGGGATTTCATGTCCTGCACAAAAAACACCTTTTTTTCTCTCCACAAATAAGAAAGCGCCTGTTTTAGAGCCTGTTTTCTGATTTTCGACGGCAGTTTGTATTTGTAGGAGCGGGGCTTGGGGCCAAAAGTCACCCCCCCGGCCCGATTAAGAGGGGAGCGGATAGAACCTTGACGGGCATTGCCTGTTCCTTTTTGGCGAAAGGGCTTTTTTCCTCCGCCGCTTACCTCTCCTCTGGTTTTGGCCTTATGGGTGCCCTGCCTTGCGCAGGCCCTTTGCCAACGAATAACCTCATTTATAAGCCCTGTTTTCATTTCTTTTTCGCAAAAAACAAGGGGCAAATCCATATCGCTTACTTTTTCTTTTTTCCAGTTCAGCAATACAGCCTGTGTGGCCGGCCGTAAAGTCTTGTCAGCTTCCCGCCCCCCGGCTGTTGAAATTTCTGTATTTTTTATGTCCATTTACCTTTTCTCCATTTTGGATAAAAGCACAAGGCCGTTTCCGGCCCCGGGCACAGGCCCTTTTACCACGATCATGTTTTCGCTTGAAATAACATCTATGACCTGTACATTTTTCAGGCTGGTTTTTTCCACTCCGTAACGGCCTGCCATTTTTTTGCCCGGCATGACCCGGGCAGGCTCTGTGCGGTTGCCGATGGAGCCTCCTGTCCTGTGTGTTTTAGATCCGTGAGAGGCGGGGCCTCCTTTAAAACCCCATCTTTTTACCACGCCCGTAAAACCATGCCCCTTAGAAACAGCCTGCAACTTCACCCTGTCCCCTTTTTGAAGAGAATGAATAGAAAGAGCCTGCCCCACTTTTATATTGTCCACCGATTTTTGCCTAATTTCTCTTATAAAAAGCGACTTTCCTGAAAGACCCGCCGGGGACAAATGATTTTTCACCGCTTTTGAGCAGGTTTTGTTTTTCGCAGGCACACAGGCCAGCTGAACTGAGTTATATCCTTCTTTTTCTTTTCTCTTGATTTGAGACACAAGCCAAGGCTTGAACTTTAAAAAAGTGACCGGCACAACCTGTCCTTTTTCTGTATAAAGAGAGGACATAGCCAATTTAAAGGCGTAAAGGCCGTTTAGTTTAATTTCTTCTTTGGCTTTTTGTTCGGAAGGCTTTTTGACCGGATCTTTTTTGGCTGTTGGCTCAGAAGGCTTTTTAACCTCAGCTTTCGCAACAGCTTTTTGCTCAGGCTTTTTACTCGAAGGTTTTTTGACCGGCTCTGATTTGGCTTTTTGTTCTGAAGCCTTTTTACCTTCAGCTTTCGCAACAGCTTTTTGCTCAGGCTTTTTACTCGAAGGCTTTTTAACCGGATCTAATTTGGCTTTTTGTTCTGAAGCCTTTTTACCTTCAGCTTTCGCAACAGCTTTTTGCTCAGGCTTTTTAACCGGCTCTGATTTGGCTTTTAGATCAGAAGCTTTTTTAAGCTCAGCTTTTTTGGCTTTCAGCTCAGAAGGCTTTTTACCTGACTCTGATTTTTCTTTCTTAGGATTTTTTTCTGCGGAAGACCGCGTGTTTTTGTCAGCCATTTTGTGTTCCTGTGGAGACCAGCACATCCACCCCGGCCGGCAGATCCAATTTTGTCAGCTGACTTATGGTTTGTGGAGTGGGTTCAGAAATTTCCAAAAGCCGTTTATAGCGTCTTATTTCAAATTGTTCTCTGGATTTTTTATTGACATGAGGGGAGCGTAAAACAGTGTAACGATTGATTTTTACAGGTAAAGGAATAGGGCCGGCCACCTGCGCGCCCGTTCTTTTAGCTGTATCCATAATCCCCTTAACGGATTGATCCAAAAGCTTGTGATCGAAACCCATAAGGCGGATCCGTATTTTTTGTCCTTCCATTTCCATTGTTTGTATTCCTTGCTGTGGGTGATAAGTCCCCCTCCTGTTGGAAGTTCTTTTTCCACTGCTTTAAAACAATAATCCCATAAAAATAACCTAAAACAGGCGTTTTAGGCTGTTTTAAGTCCTCAAAACCCTGTTAAAAACTTTACTATGCCGATTTTCCGCGCTTTTGTCAAAGCGACAGGACATAATGCAGTGTGTGAATTTACAGCTTATGCTTTCTTTAAGTCAAGCGCTTATCCACTTAATTTTAATTTTTTTCTTTTTTTCTTAAAAAAATCCCCGATTCGCTCTTTTTCAAACACTAAGGGCGACGGTAAACTTTTTCGGTTTTGGCCGGGTTTTTTAAAAAACCCTAAAAGTTGAAAAAAACAAAGACTCATGTCAAAATAATGTGATTCGCGCAGGCGATAAAGCGCCGTAACGGGGAAAATTCAAGGCCCCAATGAGGGAGGTAAAAGCTTCGTAATTCCTCTAAAACATTGTGACAGTGGGGTCACGTAGCTCAGCTGGATAGAGCGACGGTTTCCGGAACCGTAGGCCGTGGGTTCGAATCCTACCGTGACCATACTTCTTCACAAAGCGCTAAATAGTAGCTCGTGAAAAAGTCTGAATTTAGTAAGTCTCACATACAAAACCCCGGCTTGTTCGGGACGAAACGGAAGGCCAAATCGTTGGCCTATACGCCCGTCACCGCTTGGCTTTGCTTTTGAGACATAATTTACAGGTGTTTTTCACGGGCTACTAAATAATCGCCCGTGAACAAGTGCCCCCCTTAAGCATTTTTGTCCAAAGTCCGTGCCGTGAGTGTTAAATCGTATTCCGTCACGAAACGGTGCGGACTTTGGACAAAAACAGCTAAAGCCCAAGGGTTTTTCACGGGCTACTAAATAGTCGGGCGTGATAAAACTTGCAAAAATCGGAAATTGTGTGATAAAGTGACATTTATGAAAAATTTTACTTTTTTTATCAGTTTTTTGATACTTTATGGCCTTCCTCCGGCAAAGGCTCAAAGTAATGATATATCAACCGGCGAAGAGGCACAAAATGAGCGACTCGCCACCTATATCAAACAGTACTATCAGGCGGCGGGCATTATATTGGAGTTTCATAAATGGCCTGATAAAGAGGAAAAAGAGACTATTCTGCGGTATACAAAAGAAAACGGCCTGAAAAAGGCAAGAACAATTACTTTTTACAAAGGCTGGTCTTTTGACTGGGTGGAAGAGCCAAAATTACCAAAAAACCCAAAAACACTGAACGATCTCTTCTCCGCCTCCTCTTTTATAGCTACAAGAATCTGTATGGAATTTCCAAAACTTAACTCCGTAAAACACTGTATTGCAAATTCGTTGATCTTTCCCCCGCTTCCTCCCGGAGAGGACATGTTAGCCCCCGAAGTTTATCCACAATAAAGATATATGAAAAAACAAAGGTTGGCTTGTTTTTTGGTATTCCTGCTTTATGTTTTTAATTCCTCGGAGGCTTTGTCTCAAAATAAGACAATAAACAAAACAGCCGGTTCTTTTTCACAGTTCATCCCTGAAAGCTCTTTTCAAACAAATAAAACCGTATTGCCGGAAAAAGAAACATCATAAAAGAGCCTTTGAACTAAAAACAATTATTGTATGGCCCGTGAGCCTTCTAAAGGTTTTGCCGGAGGGATGGTTTTTCTTTTTGGCTGGGGTGGCTGAACACTCTCTTGCTTTTCCGGGACTTGTTTCTCCTCCATATCCATAACACATTGAAAGCTCTTACACTTGGTTTTATAGCGCCTTATCGCCTCAACCGGCTTTTTGTCTTTTGTGTATGTCCCCCGCACTTCTTCTTGATCCTTACACCGGCATTGATCTTTACAAAAAGGGATTTTTCTGTTCCGGCGAATGCAGTCAATGTAATGAGCTTCAGCCCCATCTTTATTCAGAGGAACAAACAAAGCAGGTCCGGCTGGTCCGGCTGGCCCGGCAGGTCCGGCAGGCCCGGCCGGGCATACAGGGGATAAAACACAATCTGTGTAATCTTTGCAGGAAACATTTGTTTGCGTGCTGATGTATCCCTTCGCCAAAGCCCTATATATGTTAAAAGCGCCTTCGCTTTCCTCTTTCAGATTCTGATTGGAGCTGTAAATACAAGACATATACCTCCAAAGTTTTCTGTCTTTGGGCTGAAGAAAAACAGCCTTTCTTAATCTGTTAAAAAGCTTTGCCTTTTCCAAGCAGGAAGCTTCGGAAGACTGTGTGCAAGAAGATTTACTACATTCAGGAAAGGTGCGTTTTAAATCCTCCATTAAGTTGGTATCCCCGGACGACACAGTATCGTAGGTGGCGTTCATTCGGATCATCCGTTTGAAACAGGCTTGGTCCTTTTTGCAGATTTCTTTTAACTCTTTTCCCACTATCCCCAATTTGTAGGCATTTACCATTCCCACACCATTTTTACGAGGTGTATCGTTTGAGTATAAATGAGGGACAGCGGTTTTTTCTAAAAGAATTTTAGCCTCTTCCGCCGTGGGGTGGTAACCCGACATCCACTCAAAGCCCGCCAGGGAGGCTGTAACCAAAGGCGCGGCTCCACTGGTACCTCTAAATCTTACAAGCTTTCCGTTTTTGTCAGCCGAATGAATATCCGTCCCGGAGGGCGCCATAATATGCACCTGCTCACCCTCTTGCGAAAAGGCGCTTCTTCTGCCATTTGGGTCCAAACTGCCCACTAAAATAACATTAAAGTCTTTTGAAGCACGGGTTGCTATTTCAGCAACAGGCTCATTAACAAAATTTCCCCCGATATTCATAAAAATAACTTTATCGAAGGCTAATTTTCTAAAGTACTTAAATCTTTTTTCCTGTGAGATTGGTACTTTCTGCATTTGGCCCAGAAAATATTTAATGTCCGCTTTAGATAATTTGCCGTTTTTCGGAGGAAGTACGCCTTTGTTTTTCAAGTATCGTAAAAGTGTGCTGTTTAGTTTCGGGTTATTCAAGTCATTATCAGCTATCCATCTGTCCCATTCTTTTTTTGTCCCGTAGCCCATCTCCCAAAAGCCGACAGCGCCTATAGTCATTGAATGATTAACAAAAGAAGGCAGGATTTTATTTTTGCATTTTCTAAAGTTTTCGGAATGATGAAGATGCTGATTGCCGCATTTTCTTTCGATCTCTTTATAAAAATCGGGAAAAACATCTGTTGAGTGCAGTTCAACCTTTCTTACATGATGTCCCGCTTCCGGCAATACGGCTTGATCCCCCTTACCGGATATAAGATTTTTAACTGCAATACCGTGACTGTCAGCAACATAGGGAGGGAAAAAATCAAATACAGCGACAAGATTTTTTTTATGGGGTTTTGTTTTTTTTAATTCCTGTTTTAAAAGATCCGCCCCTATCATATTTTGCGCCCAATAAGTGGATAGAGTTTTTGTTGCATGACTGCTTTCCTCATACCTCTTTTTGGAAGGGTTATAAGCTTGTACCTTTAAACGGGAATGGGGAATATCACTACAAGGATTTAAGGTTTTTTCTGTTTTATTTTTTTTAAAAGAGCTTTCAGGGATGAACTGTGAAAAAGAACCGGCTGTTTTGTTTATTGTCTTATTTTGAGACAAAGCATCCGAGGGATTAAAGATATAAAGCAGAAACACAAAAAAGCAGACCGGCCTTTGTTTTTTCATATATCTTTATTTTGGGTAAACACCGGGGCTCAATTCTCCGGGAATAAGCGGGGGAAAGATCAACGCATTTGCAACACAGTCTTTTACGGAGTTAAGTTTTGGAAATTCCATACAGATTTTTGTAGCTATAAAAGAGGAGGCGGAGAAGAGATCGTTCAGTGTTTTTGGGTTTTTTGGTAATTTTGGCTCTTCCACCCAGTCAAAAGACCAGCCTTTGTAAAAGGTAATTGTTCTTGCCTTTTTCAGGCCGTTTTCTTTTGTGTACTGCAAAATAACATCTTTTTCTTCTTTATCAGGCCATTTATAAAACTCCAATATAATGCCCGCCGCCTGATAGTACTGTTTAATATGGGCAGCGAGTCGCTCATTTTGTGCCTCTTTGCCGGTTGATATATCATTATTTTGAGCCTTTGCCGGAGGAAGGCCATAAAGTATCAAAAAACTGATAAAAAAAGTAAAATTTTTCATAAACATCACTTTATCACACAATTTCCGATTCTTGCAAGTTTTATTTAAGAAAATGTTGCTTTTGATCTGTTTCCGGCAATACGGTTTTATTTTTTTTAAGAGAGCTTTCAGGGATGAATTGTGAAAAAGAACCGATTGTTTTGTTTATTGTCTTATTTTGAGACAAAGCATCCGAGGGATTAAAGATATAAAGCAGGAACACCAAAAAACAGGCCGGGCTTTGTTTTTTCATATATCTTTATTGTGGGTAAAGATCGAGATTCAACTCTCCGGGAGAAAGTGGAGGAAAGAGCAACGAATCTGCAATACAGTGTTTTACGGATTTAAGTTTTGGAAATTCCATACAGATTTTTGTAGCTGTAAAGGAGGAGGAGATAGTTTTTGGTTTTTTTTCTGGTTCTTCCACCCATTCAAAAGCCCAGACTTTGTTAAAGGCAACCTCTCTTACTTTTCGCAGGCCTTTTTCTTTTGTGTACCGCAGAATAGTCTCTTTTTCCTCTTTATCAGGCCATTTATGAAACTCCAACGCCAATGGAAAAATGCCCCCCGGTCGTAGATAATTTTTGGCGTAGGAGGATCGCTTATTTTTATTTTGTGCCTCTTCGCCGGTTGATATATCATTACTTTGAGCCTTTGCCGGAGGAAGGCCATAAAGTATCAAAAAACTGATAAAAAAAGTAAAATTTTTCATAAACATCACTTTATCACACAATTTCCGATTCTTGCAAGGTTTATCACGCCCGACTATTTAGCGCTTTGTGAAGAGGTATATTGTTTTAGCTTATTCCGCTTCAGGCTCAGGAGACAAGATGCTGGCAAAGCTGTCGTACTCACATCCGGGCGCTTTTATGTCTTCCGACACATAAGACCAAAGCCTGTCGGAACCAACAACACAATACGCAAAACGGATACACTCACCGTTGCCGCCACAGCCTTTGAAAAGAGCTTTATGACCAATATCAACAGCGGACCGGTTTTCAATTTCCGCGGCCATTTGGCTGAAGGTTCTTTGATTGTGTCCGAAACATTGCTTGATAAATCCGGCAAATATATTCACATCAAAAGGAGCCACTTGGCTGTTAACGATGGTTTTACTTTTAACAGCCTGAAAGCCGACCGCCGTGGCAAAACTTTGCCCCTCCACAGCCCTTTGCGCTTCTTCTGCATCCGCCGACACTTGCTGATTACCTTCAGCAGTAGCCTCTTCTTGAGCTGTTTCAGCCTGCTGAACTGCATCATCCCCCTTAGCTTGGCTCGCCTGTTCCACAGAAGCGCCGGCTGTTTCTGAAACAGCCCCTTCAGCACCCTCCTCAACCATAAATGTAACTTCATCAACAGGGCTGATATGAAGAGCGGTGTAATGTTTTTTGGAATCTGAGTAATTGCTGTAGCTGAAATCAATTGTTTCCATTTTGGCAAAGGGGCAATTTACCCGGCCAAGTGAATTTTCCGCTTTTAAGAGAGAAACCAAAACAGTGTTGTCTTTATCTGTACTTTTCAGAAAAAAGGAAACCCCCGGGTCGGTTGCAATCACTTCCAGATCTTTTTTAAAAGACTCCCATTCTGTATAAGACCCTATATTTTGTTTCCATAAAGACAGCACCTTGCCCACAGGGTAACTTTTGCAATCCACATTGCCAAGATGCTCACAGACACGCAGGCAAGCGTCTATCCCCCGACACTTAACCGCTTTTTTTCTTCCATGAACAGTGCCTTGAAACTCAACTTTGGGCCTGAATAACACATTATTTTGGTTTACCTCCACAAAATTAACCTGATTTTCAATCACATTTCCCTTCCCCGGCTTGAGCGCGGGAGAGCAGGAAATCAAGCTTAAAACAAGCAAGGCAAAAACAGCCGCCGGCTTTAACAAAAACCAAGGAAAAACATTAATATTCATTATTGTAGATAATTTCACTTTTCGCACCCCCTTTTAATTTTATAAACTTTTAATCGTCACATAAACCCGTTTACTTAAAAAATTATTTAGTGGGCTGTGAAAAACCCCTTTAAATTATGTCTGCAAGCAAAGCCAAGCGGTGAAGGTCCAAGGTATTCCGTCCTGAACAAGCTTGGACTTTGCTTGCAGATCAGCAGTTTAATAGCCTTTTTCACGCCCCATTATTTAGTCAGTCAGGTGAATGCCGGTCAATATTTTAAAACATTTCGCTTAAAAAATCCCCTAAAAAAATCAAAAAAAACACAGTATTTTCAATACTTTCAGGGTATCGGCCCATATCGTGTTTTTGGCGCAATATGTCAAATTTTTATACGCTTGTAATGATTATATCAGGTCTTTATAATCAGGTCACCAAACAGCGGGGAATCGCCATGTGCATAAAAGAAATACGAAAATGTCTTTTAGGCAGGCTTTCCGCAGTCTATCAGGAGCGGGCGGAGCTTATACTGCGGGTGAGCTTGGGGGCTTTTATGTTGACCCACGGGTGGCAAAAACTCTGCTCTTTTACGGAAAAATCAGGGGTTTTTCCTGATCCTTTGGGTATCGGCTCTTTTTTAAGCCTGAGCCTTGCGACTTTTGCCGAGTTTTTTTGTTCTATTTTGCTTATTCTGGGTTTACTAACACGCTTTGCTTCTTTCAGTCTGCTTGTCACCATGCTTACCGCCGGGCTGATATTTCACTTTAAAGACCCTTTTTCTCAAAAAGAGCTTGCGCTTTTATACGCTGTCGGTTTTTTGTATTTTACGCTGATAGGAGCCGGCCGTTACAGCTTGGATCACCTGTTCAGAAAAAAGTAAGTGATTTTTCCAACATCAAATTTACTTTATGAGATTTCGGATGGTGGAAATGGTGTTTTGTATTTCCAGCGCTCTTTTTAAAACCTTGCTTTCAGAAAAAGACTGTTTTTTGTATCGGCGTTTTTCCCGCTTAAGCTCTGTTAAAGCTTTTTTGGCCCCCTTGACGGAAAAACCGTCCCGGTACAAAAGTTTTTTAATAAGCAAAGCCATCTCCACATCTTTTTTAAAATAAAGCCTTTGCCCGCTCCGCAGTTTTTTGGGGTGAAGAGAGTCAAACTCCAGCTCCCAATACCTTAAAACATGAGTCTTAATATTTAAAAGCCGGGCCACTTCACCGATTTTAAATGTTACTTTTGAAGGAATGTTTTGGATTTCAGAAGCGAGCGCGGTATCAAAAGTCTCCATAACTCACCTTTTATTTACCTTTTCCCTTAAGCGCGGGCTGGGATGAAAAACAAGCACTCTGCGCTCTTTAATCATGAGTTCTTTGCCGGTTTTAGGATCCCTGCCTATTCTGGCTTTTTTATCGCGCAGTAAAAAATTGCCAAAACCGGACAGCTTGACATTGTGCCGGGAACGAAGCTTCGCCTTTATAATATCAAACACAGAGTTAACCAGATCTGCTGACTTTTGCCGGGAATACCCTATTTTATTGTACAAGTGTGAATAAATATCCGCTTTTGTGAGTGTTTTGGCTTTTTTTCTTTCCCTTGGCATTCCACACACTCCTGATATAAAAATAAAACCTCAAGGGGGCCGTTTCAAGTCAGGCCCGCGCACAGTAAAGAGCTTTGTTTTAAAATAAAGTCTTACCCGCTTTCAAGTCAATACTTTTATGCTCATTATTAATATTTTCGCCCGCCCGCTTAGGACATCCTGAGTGTAACAGGAAAGCGGTTTGTGAGTTCTTTTGTGAGCCTTTTCTGCAGGTGTGTTAACTCCTCCTCTGTAAGGGTTTTTTTATCTGACTGCAAAGTTAAGCGAAAAGCGACAGAACGAAGCCCTTTTGCGAGCGATTTTTCATTTTCGTAAATATCAAATATCTTAACCATACGGCAAACAGCGCCCGCCTGCTTTTTGATCTCTTGAATCAACTGTCCCGCCGGAAAATCCTTTGGAATAAGAAACGCCAAATCCCTTTCCACTAAAGGAAAAGGGGAAGGGGCCTTAAAATCCCCCTTTGTCAGATCAGGATCAAAAAGAGCCTGCATATTCAGCTCAGCCAAAGCCATGTCCACCCGAATTTTATGCTTTTCCGCGTAAACAGGATTTAAAGACCCGGCAAAAGCCGAAATTTTTCCTCCCAATCTTAAAACCATATACTGATACGGATGGATAAAAGCCGGAGCGCGAGCCTGTTCCCGCGCTTCCACCTGTTCCCGCGCTTCCACCTGTTCCCACTTATAATCAGAAATACAAAAGCTCTCTAAAAGCGCGTTTAAAGCGCTTTTTAAATCGTATACGCAAAGTCGGCCTTGAGGTTTTTCCCACAGGTTTTCTTCCTGTCCCCAAGCAACAAGAGCAAGGCGCGATTCCTCTTTGTAAGGGGGCTTAACACCCTGCTTACAGGCAAACACCCGGCCCAGTTCAAACAGCCTGCCCTTAAGTCTCCCGTGCCGGATGCTTTGCCGGGCGTTTTTAAACAAAGAGGGCGCAAGGCTTACTCTCATCATATTGTATTCCGCGCTCAAAGGATTTTGGATAAAAACAGGTTTTACTTCACCGGCAGACCATAAAGACGGCCCACCAAATTCCCTGAAAGTCGCAGGGTTGTCGGATTTGTCATCAACACCTTGAGCCTCGGCTGTAGAGCCTGTTAAAAAATCGGAAGAAAATTCACCGGAAATAAAACTGTGATTTATGGCCTGATAAAAACCCTGGTGCACCAAAACATCAGCGGTTTTGACGGACACACTGTACTCCCTGTGATCCGGCTTGGGAAAGCCCCCCGGCCGGGACGGCTTTTCAGGAATTTTATCGTAGCCCTGCAAACGGGCGTATTCTTCAATCAAGTCCTCTTTAAGGCTGATATCAAAACGAAAAAAAGGAGGAATAAGTTTTGCCCCTCCCGCCTTAGCCAAGGTTTTTTCTTGCTGACAGCCCAGCTGTTTCATACGGTTTTGAAATTCAGTAAAAGACACTTCCATACCCAAGCGGCTTTCCAGATCTTTTTGATAAATCTGAATGGCCTGGGCTTTAGGCCGTTTTTCTCCAAAATTGTGCTCGTTCCGGCAGGCTTTACCACCTGCTGTCTGCTGAATCATACCCACAGCCATCCTTAAAACAGGAAGCGCTGTTTCAGGAGGTACACCTCTTACGAAACGATAAGAAGAATCTGTTTCGATATTAAATTTTTTAGAGCTTTGACGAACAGAAACGGGCGCGAAACAGGCCGACTCTACAAAAATATTTTTTGTTTTAAGGGAAATACCCGTAGGCGCGCCCCCTATTACGCCCGCCAAAGCCAAAGGCTCTTTCTCAGACCTGATGCAAAGCTCTTTGCCTGTTAAACGGATTTCCTGATTGTCCAAGGTTTTAAGTGTCTCCCCTTTGCTGGAAAAATCCACAATAAGGCTTTCCCCAAGAAGATCCAAATCAAAAGCGTGCAGGGGCTGTCCCCATTCCATTAAAAAATAATTGGTCAGATCCACAATATTGTTTATGGACTTTAAACCTAAGTTTTGTAAGTACACTCTAAGCCACAAGGGGGAAGGCTTTACCTTTACCCCATATACCGCCCGGCCGGTGTAACGCAGGCAAAGCTTTGCCTGCCGAACCTGTAAAGACAGGGGCTTTTCGGGCGCTTTAAAAAAACTTGCCTTTTTCCGCAAAGGAATATTCAAAGGCTTTTTAAGCGTATCATCCAAACCGGCGTGCCCTTTTTCAAAACCGAAATGAGACAAAAAATCAGGCTTAAAAGGCCGGTTCAGAATACAAGAAAGCTCCCGGCTAAGACCAAAATGACTTAAACAGTCCGGGCGACTCGGCATGATCTCAATATCGAACACAGTATCGTTTAAACCGGCGTAAGAGGCAAAGTCCGCGCCGGTTTTTGCATCACCGGGCAAAATCAATATACCTTCTTCCCCCAAAGCCTCGGACTCACCGGTCAGTCCCAACTCATTTAAAGAAACCAGCATACCTTCGCTTATTTCCCCACGGATTTTTCTTGTTTTAATTTTAAGACCCTCCGGTAAAACCGCCCCCGGTAAGGCCAAAACCGCTTTGTCTTTTTCTTTAAAGTTATCTGCGCCACAGACAATGCTGTAAGGCTTTTCCCGATTTACCCGCACTTGACATAAGCTCAACCTGTCTGCCGAAGGGTGCGGGGATTTTTTGCTTATTTCCGCAATTACCAAATTATTAAACTGTTTTTTAGGGGAGATCCCCTCCACCTCAAAACCGGCTGAGGAAAGGCTTTCTGATAGTTTAGATGGATTATTAAGAAAATCCTTTAAGTCTATGAATTTATTTAAAGAATTAAGAGAAAATTTCATTCTTAAAGCCTCCCTTTAAAAGGAAATTGCTCTAAAAATTGAATATTATTTTCCAAAAACAATTTAATATTCGGGATGCCGTAATACACAATGGCCAGCCTCTCCATCCCCAAGCCAAAAGCAAAGCCTTGCCATTTTTCAGGCGGGATATGGGAAAGCCTCAGAACTTTAGGGTGCATCAGGCCACAGCCTCCGATCTCTATCCATCCGCTTTGTTTGCATAAGGAACAGCCCTTCATTTTACAGATCGGGCAGGAGCAGTCATATTCCGCAGAAGGCTCTGTAAAAGGAAAATAGCTGGGGCGAAGCCGCACACGGGTTTTGGAGCCAAAAAGCTTTTTTACAAAAAAGGAAAGCGCGCCTTTTAAATGAGCCATTGAAACATGCCTGTCAATAAACATCCCCTCCACTTGATGAAAAGTGGGGGAATGAGACATGTCGTTATCCCGGCGAAACACCTTACCAGGGGCCAAAACAGCCATAGGCGGTTTTTCCTCCAACATACTGCGCACCTGAATGGGGCTGGTATGTGTGCGCAAAACATGATCGGAATCAATATAAAAAGTGTCTTGAAGATCGCGGGAGGGATGAGCTAAAGGGATATTCAAGGCCTGAAAATTATTCCAATCGCTTTCAATCAAAGGGCCTGTGCGCACGCTGTATCCCAAGGACTTAAATATGTCCACTGTTTTTTGAATCATCAGCTGTACCGGGTGAAGACCCCCCGCCTGATGCTCAGGCCCCGGCAAACTGAGATCCGCTTTTTCCTTTTTTATTTTTTGCTGAAATTCCCGCGCTCTAAGCTCTTTAAATAAAACAGTGTACATGTCTTCTAAAGTTTTTTTTCTTTCGTTCAGCCACTTTCCAAAAGCCGGTTTTTCCTCCGGGGAAAGATTTTTCATTTCTTTTATTATTCTTTGAAAATCGCTTTTGCCACCCATAAAACGGGTTTTTAATGTATAAAGATCTGAGGAATTTTGAGCGGATTTTAAGCCCTCTTCAGCGGACTGAAACACAGTCTGTAATTTTTGTTTAAGCTCTTGAACAGACATAACAATCCCATCATAATGATCATTACTCTTAATTTCAAGCAAAGATGAACATATTAACTTTATAATTATCCGCCCGTGAAAAACCTTTGTTCTTTAGCTGTTTTTGTCCAAAGTCCGCACCGTTTCGGGCTGAAAGCCCTACGGATAGGGCTTTCAGTTTTACGAACAAACAAAAAGAAACGAAAGGCCAAATTGTTGGCCTTTCGCCTCACGGCACGGACTTTGGACAAAAATGCTTAAGGGGATACTTTTTCACAGGCTAATAATTAGTGGGGCGTGAAAAAGGTTGGTTTTCATAGTTGGCATAAGCAAAACCCCGCCTTGTTCGAGACGGAATACCTTGGACTCTCACCGGCGAGGCTTTTGCTTATGCCACAAATAACAAGGGTTTTTCACGGGGGACTAATTAGTCCGGCATGAAAAAGGTTGCTAAACCGCCGAACTCGTTTTGAACCCCCTTTTCACAAAATAATATGGAGAATCAGAGTGCCGTCGCAACAAACTTGTTTCAAAACGCTTTTAACAACCGCCGAAAGAAGAGCCGCTAAGCCATTCTATGTCATCTTTACTGGGGGGCGGTAAAGCATCACACTTTTTATATGCTTCATCCAATATTGCTTTGCAAGCTTCACGATCCGGGTCAAGGCGTTTAGCTTCACTTGAAGTAATCAACTCCCCTTTAGCGGGTTTATAACACACTCCGGTTTCATATCCTTTTTTGCGTGCTTCAGCTCTTATTTTCATACACCTTTTATCAATCCGAACAGACTTTTTGCAATCGCAAGACACAAACAAAAGAATAAAGATAAGTGTTATTATGTATTTCATTTTAATACCTTATACAGCCACTTGTATCATAGCTTTGCCTGTGAGAAAACAACTTATTTCTACTCGGACAAGCCCATTCTGCATTAAATCGTCTTCGTCTTTCTGCTTCTCTTTCTCTCTCTATGTACCGCGGATCAGATGTTGTCATAGGCCGTCCCGGAAAAGGCGCGATAAAAGTTTCAAAGTCATAGTCTGTAAAATCGCAAATTCTATCTTCAAACTCACAGCCAAAGCCCTGAGGGATCATAAACTCTGATAAATTTTTATCCCGATTATATTTCCCGTGATCTCTCACATGCGGAAGACCAAGGGCATGCCCTAATTCATGGATCATAACATTTATAAAAACCAGCTCCGGCCATTCCCAATAACTGGAAAAAACTATAATACCATGAAACCATGAAAAATCCGGATAGTCACGCGGGGAATAATAGGCCCAAGCCCTGCTCATGCGTTTTTTTCCTGTGTAAATAATATTCCGCTTATCACTATTGCAAGACTCCACAAACAAAGGCCCGTCCGGGATATTGACCATATCAGTAGTCCCCCACCTTCTTAGCAGATAATTTTTATACTCGGCATTCCATGTTTCCATAGCCTGCCTTGTCCATTCCCTTTCTTCTCTTGAAAACTCGGCATAGTAAGAATGACAAACACCCCACGGATAATAACCTACACGCAACATTTCCATTGTTCTTTTATCTTTTTTGATATAATCAGTCCCGCATATATCATAACTTGTCCGGTACGGGGTCAAAGGGCTGTTTGATTGAGCAAAAGCTTTGCTGTGAGCCATAAAACAGGCAAAAAGTATAAAGATAAGTTTCATTGTATCGGACTTTATAATCAAAAACCGCAAATCCGGCAAGCTTTTTTTGTGAAGGCTGTAAAATTTACATGGAAATAAGGCTGTTTTTATTTAATTTTGGCAAGTTTCAAAATCTCCCGGGGCATAAGGCTGGATATAGGGCCGGCGGTCACACAGGCTGAAGATTACTGCGAAATAATGTTTTATTTTTCAGCGGGGCTGTTTTTAAAAGCTTTGCTCCAGCCGGACTGATAAGCCCGTTTTATCTGAGTCAAAGGCAAACAAATATCGTTAAGGGATAAAACCGGTTTTTCACACACAAAGCCCAGTTTTTCCACCTTAAAGGAGGAAAAAATATTTTTCCAAACAGAAAAAGCCTTGGCGTTTAACACAACAATAAATTCATAAAGCCTTTCCTCAAAAAGATTGTGGCTTGTTTTTATTTCCAAGGAAGATCCGGTCTTTTTTTGCTCTGTACTTAAGTCAGGAGCTGAAAAATCCTCCATCACCATGCGGGCCAAGGTGTAGGCCAGGCCGAACTTTCCGACCAAACGAATAGCCTCGGGCCGGGCCGATAGAGAGGCTTTTAATACGGCATGAGTAAAGTCCCGGCACATATCCGGTTTCAAAGAGCCATAAAAAGCAGGGGGCTTGCCGTACAGCTCCGCAATCAAACCGTTAAAAAAAACTTGGCGCGCGCTGAAAAGATACACCCCGGAAGAAAGACTTACAGTTTTTCTTCGAGAAAACTCATGGGGGGCCGAATCAGACGAGCAATCTCTAAGGCCCGCCATACCCACAGCCGGGGTGGGGCTTACGGCTTTGCCTTTTGTTTCATTATAAAAACTTACATTGCCGCTCACCACAGGAGTTTTAAGCGAGCGGGAGGCTTTTGCCATACCCTCCACGCAGGCCACAAATGTGCTCATCACCTTTTCTTTTTCCGGGGAGCCGAAGTTCAGCCCGTCTGTTAAAGCCAAAGGGGTAAAGCCACGGCCTGCAAGTTGCAAAGCCGGTTCATAAACCGCATCCTGCCCCCCTTGCAGGCTGTCCATCCTCATAATATGAGGTCTGCCGCCCATACAAAGAGCGAGCAGTCTGCCCGAAGAAGGAAGACGAATAACACCAAAAGGAAAAGAGCAATCTTTTACTGTAACAGCACCCACTCTTTGATCGTACTGACTGTATATAAACTCCCTACTGCATCCCCTTATATCTTCTAAAAGAGAAAGAAGAATTTTTTTTGCTTTGTTGTTTGGCGCTGTCCGCAGTTTAGCGGTCCGCAGGGGAGCGGTCCGCAGGGTAGCTGTCCGCAGGTTAATAAGCTTTGTTTGTGCGGATTTTTTTACTCTGTGCCCGGCTTTCCACTTGCGGTAAGGGCGATGGTAACGGGGCGCCTTTAAAACCCGGCAAGGGATTTTAATCAGCAGGTCTTTTTTCCAAAAAAGCTCAGCATTTTGTTCTTTTTTCAGCTCCCCTATCACAAAGACTGAAAGCCCCCATTTTTTAAAAACTTTTTCCAAGGCTGTATATTTATCCGGCTGAACCACAAGCAAAGCTCTTTCCTGACTTTCCGAAAGCAGAATTTCTTCGGCTGTCATACCGCTGTCCCGCAGGGGAACGCGGTCAAGATAAAGCCGCATGCCCAAGCCCCCTTTGAAAATCATTTCAAAGCCGGAGCTGATTAAACCGGCCGCGCCCATGTCTTGCGCCGATATAACAAGGTCTTTTTTCATCACCTCCAAACAAGACTCCATCAACAGCTTTCCGTAAAAGGGATCTCCTATCTGTACGCAGGTTTTTTCCCCCTCCTCTTCCTCAAAAGATTCACTGGCCATAGAGGCGCCGTGAATGCCGTCTCTTCCTGTGCGCGCGCCCGCATACACCAACAGGTTGCCGGGGCCTTTGGCTACAGCGCTCATAACTTTTTCTTCCGGCGCGAGAAAGCCCAAGGCCAAAGCGTTTACAATATTGTTTTCATTGTAGGAAGGGTGAAACTCCGTTTGCCCGGTGAGTGTGGGAATGCCAATGGAGTTGCCGTAGCCCCCAATCCCCCACACCACTCCATCCACCAGCTCCGCCGTAAGATTATAAGCGGGATCGCCAAAACAAAGATAATTCGCCAAAATCACAGGTCGGGCGTTCATAATAAACACATCCCGCAAAATGCCCCCCACCCCGGTGGCGGCGCCGTGATAAGGCACAATGCGGGAGGGGTGATTGTGGCTTTCAATTTTAAAAGCCGCTTTCTCCCCCCGGCCCAAGTCAATTACTCCGGCATTCTCAGCCTGCGCGCTCAGCACACGGGGAGATTTAAAAAAAAGTTTTTTTAAGTGCGTAGCGGAGCTTTTATAAGAACAATGCTCACTCCACAAAGCGGAAAACAAAGCCAGCTCCAAGCGGGAGGGACTGCGGTTTAAACGCTTTTTAATACTCCGGTACTCTTCTTCTGTCAGACGATAATGCTTTAACATTTTTTTCTTGTTCATATTTTTTAATCCTGACTTTATATAAACCGACTTCTTTCGATGAGGGCGCGCGCTTAAACCACTTTCCAGAAAAAGGAAAAAGAAAGCAAAAGCGCCGTAAGGTACAGCAAAGCGGATTTTTCCAAAAAACCCGGAAACAGATCTTTATACTGTTTCCATTGTTTAAGCTCCACTTTGCTTTTTTCAAGCCCGCTTATTTCAGAAAAAATCACTTCCAAAGCTTTTGCATTACCCGCCCTAAAATACTTTCCCCCTGTTTCGCCCGCTATTTTTTTAAGCAAAGGCTCGTTTATTTTTGTCTCAATTTTTTGATAAACAATTTTTTTTCGGCCGGCGTGATCTTTAACCTCCCTTGGGATACGGGTCATGCCGGTTTTTCCTCCCACACCTATTGTATAAACGCGTATATCATAGCGCTTTACAATATCCAAAGCCGTTTCAGGAGTTATCACCCCTACATTGTCTTCTCCGTCTGTTAGAAAAATCACCACCTTGCTTTTGGCTTCAGACTTGCGCAAACGGGCCACCGCATTTGCCAAGGCCACCCCTATGGCTGTTCCTTTGGCGATATAAGGGTCGTAGTGGCTGACCCGCACTTCATCCACACCGCTTAACAGCACGCCGTAATCCAAAGTCAGAGGCACTTTTGTATAAGACTCCCCTGAAAAAACAAGCAAAGCCACACGGTCATACACCAAACCGCTTATAAAATTTTTAATCACCTTTTTGGCGGAATCAATGCGGTTTCCCGGATACATATCCTCTATCAACATAGAGTCCGAAGTGTCCAGCACGATCACAATATCTATCCCCTCGGCACTGCGGTTTACTTGAGTGTCCACTGTCTGCGGACGGGCCAGAGCCAAAATCAACATAAAAAGACCCGCAAACTGCAAAACCGCAGGCAATTCGGAAAGGCGCGCCCTAAGGGTTTTTTTTAAAACCACTGAAGAAAGGCCGCTGATACGAAAAGAGCTTTTTTTTTGTCTGCCCCTCAAAAAATAATACAGAAAAAAAACCGCCAAAGGGACAAACAGCCAAAAAGCCTGAGGATATTTCCAAAATATCAAAATCCCTCCTTTGCCTGCCGGTGTTGATATATCTTAATGGCAACTTCCCGGGCCATATTCAGCAATTGTCCGCGATCAATGGCTTTTGTTTTTTCTAAAGAAAGCCGGTCCATTTCTTTAAACAAACCGGCAATCTTGCTGTCTTTGTACACAAGCGGCCAGGATGTTTTTAAGCGATAAAAGATCTTTTCTGATTTTTCGTTCAGAGCAAAAATACAAAACTCATTTTCCAAAAAAAGGCAAAAGGTTTTTCTTAATGTTAAAACAAAATTTTTTTCCTCCTCTTGCTGAATTTTCCGAGCCAGCAGGTTCAACCGGCTTATAAATTCACGAAAAGGATCTTTGCCTTTTAAGCGGTCTTTTACCTCCTTGGTTTTTCTTTTTTTTCTGATAAAAAACCTGATTTTCAAAACTGTAAACACCAACAAAGCCAAAAGACTTAAAGCGCTTAAGCTTTTATGCCAAAAAGGCAAAGCCTCACCCCAGGGGCCGTAAGGGGGAAAGGGTTTTATGGTCCCTTTGCTTTTTTGGGGGATAACAGACTCCACCCTCCAGGAAAGAGGCTTAACATTCACCACCCCTTCATCACTTACAATTTTAAAACCGGTATGGTACACACCGGGGGAATAACCGGTGACTTTAAAAACCCCCTTTCCCGGAAGAAGACTTACCGTATCCAAAAGCGTCAAAGTGTAAGGATTTTTCGGCGCCTTAACTTGAGAGCCTTTTGTTTGATCTTTGCCCTTTGGCGGAGGAAATTCAATGCGCGCCGGAGAAGACAAAAAAACAAAAGGAGGCCACTTGCAATGCAGTTCAAAAACATCCCCCACAGTAAGAGGCTTTTTTTGCTTTTTAAACTGGCAGACAGCGCTTTCACCATCTTTCATCTTTCCCGCCTTTTTTTAATAAACATCATAAGCTGTTTAAATATATCCTGATCTGTGTGAATAAAAAAATGATCCACACCGGCCCGCCGAAGGCTGTTTTTCACTTTTTGTTTTCGATCTTCTGTATATTGCTGATAAGTTTTTATGAAATTAGAGGAGGAAGTGTCCACTGTTATTTTTTCCCCTGTTTCCGCATCTTGAAGTTCCATCAATCCCAAGGCGGGAATACGGCTTTCAAAAGGGTCACACACCACGCCCGCCACCACATCGTGCCGCCGGGCCGTTATTTTAAGTGAAGACACAAAATCAGAGTCCATAAAAAAATCACTAAACAAAAACAAGTGACAGTTTTTTTTTAAAACTCTGTTTAAAAAATCCAAAGCGGGCAAAACATCCGTCTTAAGAGAGTTTCTTTTAAAAGAGTACAGATCTCTTACAATTCTTAAAATATGATTTTGCCCCTTGGCCGGGGGAACATAATGCTCCACCCGATCTGAAAAAAGCAAAAGCCCGACAGAGTCTTGATTTCTTCCCGCACTGAGAGCAATCAGCGAGGCCTGCTCACAGGCGGACTCCCCTTTAAAATTTTTGCTTCCAAAATCAAAAGAACCGCTCACATCCATAACAATCATAAAAACAGCTCCCTTTTCCTCCTCAAAAAGCTTTATGTAAGGCTCCCCCATACGGGCCGTTAAAGGCCAGCTGATAGCGCGCACATCATCCCCCGGAATATACTGCCGGTAATCCGAAAAAATCATCCCCTGGCCTTTAAAGGCGGAATGGTATCCCCCGGCAAACAGATCCCTCACCCGCCGACGCAGTTTCAGCTCAATCAGTTTCACTTTTTTAAAAACAGAAGACGGCGCACTCAAGATAACCTGTCCTTTAAGAGTTTTTACCCTTGTAAGCATTTTGACTACTGACTATAACAGCCACCTCTTTTAACTGTAAACAGCCGGAGGCAAAAAAGCCTTGCTCTTCAGCCGTTTTTATCCAAAAATATTGAGCGCAAAGCGTCTGAAAGACGATTTTACGACAAAACGCATTTATTGCATTGCGTTTTGCAACAGTCGTGAAAAATCATTCAGCAGTAACAGCCAGCCAACAAATGAGTTTAATGTCCTCTTCTGATATACTCTGTAAGATCTGGATTATTGTTTATTTCTTCTTTAAGAAAATCGAAAATCCATTCTACAGTGTCGGCGAAGAAAGAAAATATCAAAACTTTTCTTTTGTCTCTCTGTTCACTGGCATTTGTTCCTTCTTTTTCAGATTGTCTTATTATTTTTTTTAACTCTAAAATGACCTTCTAATAACCTTAGTTATTATGTTGGATTTGATTTTTGATTTTGTATCTGTTGACTTGCTAAAATGTTGCTATAACGCCCCCAAGATATATCTCTGGTGTTTTCATATAATTTTACAAAAGGACCGGGCATATTAAAAAAACCATTGATTAAAATATAGGCTTCCCACAGTAAACCCCACGGATTGTATTAAGTCAGAAAAACCTTCTATATCGGCAATATCAATAAAAATGGGAGCATCTGGAGGCAGAGAGCGTTCTAAAAATTTTGTTGCATATACCAGCAAGGGACGTTTGCGACATTTCTCCCGACTTCGACACAATGCAAGGCATTAAGTGAGTGATATCATATACTTATGAGTTTTTACGGGGGCACACATTTTAAGACTGAAGTCCGGTAAAACTTCAGGAACCGGATACAAAGTCAGACACTCTTTTAAGCCCCAAAGCCTCGTATATAGCCTGTATCGGTTCTGTGGATTTAGAGGGCATACGATAGAGATTTTTATTTGCATCCTCTATAATACTGTATTGATCTCTTTTTAAAATCTCTCTCATTTTCTTTATGCTGAAGTTGAGCTTTCTTTGCTCCATTCTGTGTTTCATGGTGTAGGAAAGCGAGTAAGCCAAGAAGCATATAGCAATATGAGCCTCGATTCTTTTCCTCTTCCAGTGGTAAATGGGTCTCATCTTAAGAGTGTGTTTGCACACACGAAAAGCCTCTTCTATCTTCCAGAGCTGTCTGTATCGGGTGAGGAGTTCTTGGGGGGGCTTATCTTTCATGTTGGTAATAAGTCCATGTAGGCCGTCCCAACGGCTGTCTTCAGCTATTTTTTGTTCATTGAGTGTGGCTTTGGTTTTTTGAACTGTGATGTATTTTTTGGTGCCATGATTGGGGATAAGGCTTTTTATGGGGATTTGCTTGTTCTTTACTTTTTTCATCAGTCTTTTAATGAGTCTTAGTCTGTCCGCCTCATCCTTTTTGGCTCTTTTTTCTGAGTGGCTTATAATGAGTCTTCTTTGTTTATACTCAAGCTCTTTTATCTTTACCCTGTGTGGGTCTTCTGAGACAGTGGAAGATTTTAAGTTTTTGTCTAAAATCTCATCTTTCTTGCTTTTGGGCAGGGACTTTAACTTGGCGGACACCACATATTGAATCCCCTCTTCCTCCATGAGTGTAAGGTTTTGCTCATTAAACATGGCTCTGTCGGCCACCAACACGGCGTTTTTGACTGTAAATCTTTGTTTTAATCTCTGAACTGTGGCAATAAGGGTGGATCCTTCACTCGTGCTTCCGGGAAACAGCTCATAGCTTAGGGGATGACCTTCTTGGTTGGTGATAAGGGCTAAGACCACTTGTGTTTCGTTGAACTTCTTATCTTTGCTGAAGCCGAACTGTCTTGTATCGTCTTCTTCAAAGCTTTCAAAGTAAAGGGTGGTGACATCAAAGAAAAGAATATCCACTTCTTGGTTAAACAGGCTCAGGGTGTTTTTGGCCGCCATGTCTTTTGCTTTTTCTATGCGTGGATAAAGCCTGTCCATCATGCGATACATTTTTTCCAAAGGAACAGTCTCGTTAAAATCCTCTGCCAAAGTGTCTACTGTTTTTCTTTTGGAATCCGGGTGGGCCACTCTGGCAAGGACACAGTATTTTAAGATGTTGTTCCATTGTTGATCTTTGTTGGTGTCTTGTATGAGGGTATGAAAGCCTAACTGTTCATAGACAGCCCCGCATACTCCTTTAATGCCGTGCTGGATGCGTGCTGTTTCCTGTGGCTTTTTAAGGGAGAAGATAGAAACAGGCTTTTGTTTTTTCTTCTGTTGTTTTGGTTTTTTGCTCAAATGCTCAGGCGCTTTGCTGTAGATGATTTTGGCCATGCCGGGAAGGGCGGGCTGTCGGTCATTGCTGAGCTTTACGATCAGATTATGAGATATCTGTTCCAAAGACTTGATGATATCCGGGTTCGTGGAGGATCCCACAAAGCGCACTGTTTTATGAATGGTTTTTGAGCCTTTGCGTACCGATTCCATAATCCGGAAAGATTTAATTTTTCGGTTTTTGCTTGAGATTTTTTCAGTGACCTTGATAAACATGTTTTTACTGTTCCAGAAGAGATCGAGGAAGTAAAGGTCGGGGTCGGGAACACAACTTTAATTTTTACTGATTTTACCACTCAAAACCAAACAAAAACAACCCGGCTGGTCTAAAAAAACCTCAAAATATTTTTTAACTCATAGTGTTGTGTCGAAGTCAGGAAAATATAGGCTTCCCACAGTAAACCCCACGGATTGTATTAAGTCAGAAAAACCTTCTATATCGGCAATATCAATAAAAATGGGAGCATCTGGAGGCAGAGAGCGTTCTAAAAATTTTGTTGCATATACCAGCAAGGGACGTTTGCGACATTTCTCAATGTCCTTATAACACTTTCTGCGAAGTTCCAAAAGGTTATACCTTCCACCGGAAGTATTAAGAAAATTATACCAATCTTGAGTTGTTTTAAACTGTATACGATTGGATTGCGGGTGGGAGTGCATGAGGGTCTATCTCAATATTTTGTGTTGAACCGGAACTATATTTATATATTTTTCTTCGGCCCATAGCAATATCTATTTTTTCTGCAATATCAGAAATTGCCTTATATGTTTTATAAAACTCCAATGCTTTGGCATTTTCGTTCAATACAAATTCAGGCAGGACTTTTTCAGTCGTCAATGTTGATTGCTTTTTGTTTTTCATATTTAATATTATCATCATTTTAGGCCATGAAGTCAATGAAATTAAGCAAAAATCAAGAAAAACCGCTTAAAATGCCATTTTTTTCCTATTTTGCTTATTATGACTCTCATTTGTTCTTGACCCCCATTTTTAGGCTACCTTCTGAAAAGGAGGTAAAGTGCAAAAGTTTCCAAAAAGAGTTTCAAAAAGCCAAAGATTTCTGATACTTTCAGAGCATTTTCAAGGTGGTCTCAGTATTTCCGAGCTGTCTCGGAAGTACCAGATTCATGCAAGCACCATTTATCAGTGGAGGAGGGAACAGATGAGCACAGAGGAGAAGTCAGCCGGATTATGCCCCAAAGAACTTTTAAGTGAGATAGAGCGTTTAAAGACGGAGAACTCCCGTTTAAAGCACACGGTGGCGGATCAGGCTCCTGGATATTACCACTTTAAAGCAATGGAATGAGTTTATGAAAAAAAAGCTGAGAGAAGAAAAACTGAGTTCGCAAAGGAGTTTGTCAGACAGCACACAAACATCTGCTGTAAAGCCAGATTTTGTGAGTTGATAGGGATTCATCCAAAGTCTCTTTATAAGATGAGTGGAGGAAGAAGAGGAAAAATGAGGATTAAAGATAAAGACAGGCAGGTATTATCCGGCATAAGGGCCGTGATAAAGGATCGTCCCACTTATGGCTACAAGCGGGTAACAGCTCTTTACAATCGTGGCTATTCAAAGAATGTGTTGTTTCATTCTGATAGAGGCTCTGAGTACAGCTCTTTACAGATTCAGGGCTTGTTAAAACAGTACAGTTTTAAGGCTTCCATGAGCCGTACAGGAAATTGTTGAGACAATGCTCCGATGGAAAGCTTTTTTAAAACCTTGAAGGTGGAGCTGATAAACAGAATAAACACAAAAGAACTTAGTTTGACAGAGGTCAAGAAGGAATGCTTTAACTACATTGAAGGCTTTTACAATACAAGACGGATTCACTCCAGTCTTGACAACAAAAGCCCTCAGATGTATGAACAGGGGTATTCCAAGTAAACTGTCCGTTTTTTAGGGCCAATTCAAATATCCTTCCCGAAAGCCATATCTTTTACCAAAATAAACAAAAAACCTGTGTAACTTTTACACCCCCTTAGCCGTATAAGCTGATTGTTTTCACGAAAAATACACTTTGGTTTTAGCCCGGCTTTTAAAGGGCTGGAAGTGAGTTCGCCTTTGGCGATATTTGAGTAAAATAATTTTTTTAAAGAAACATGTATTTTTTTGTGAAAAGGGGGTTCAAAACGAGTTCGGCTTTGAGCACACAGCAATTGCAAGACGCGGGTGTGGCAAAACGCATGTTTGAGCTTTTGAACCCCCTTTTCACAAATACTTTGACTTATGTTTCGTAAAGCCCGGCGCCTGTTCTTAAACCTCCGGCCACTATTTTCTCTTTCTTGTCATTTTTCCGTTTTTAAGCTTTTTGATTTCTTCGACAGAAAGGCCAGTTACTTCTGAAATAAAGCTTAAATCAGCTGATTTCTTCAGCATGTTTAAAATAACCTGCTGTCGTTCTGCCTGTCTGCCTTCTTGCCTGCCTTCTTCTCTTATGTATTCTTTAATGTTCATATAACCCCCTTTTGAAAATATACCCTCTTTAACCGCTTTGCTTTCCACCTTCTTCCATAAGTCCTCAGTCATACCGGGAACAGCCGTCCACAAGTAATCTCCCAAACTCAACAGTAATTCGTCTCTGTCACCCGGCCAATTATCAAACAAGAAAACAGCTTTGCTTAACAGATCCTCATTTGCTTTTAAATTCCACACTTCCTTTAAAGTATGCAAAAAACCCCGGCTCTTAAAACTTTTGTCTTTCAGCACGGCTGACACTTTTGGGTCATGCGTATCCAAAAGCCTTACACCATAGTTTAACATATCTTTTCCAATGGAAACAGGAATTTTAGCAAAACTTTTGCCCCAAAAACCCTGCTGAAAGGACCTTTTTCCTTTCCAAGGCTTTTTTCCGTGAGAAAACAATACCGGGATCACAGGCCAAGCCTCCCTCATCTGACTCCAAGTTTGCCCGATGATTAAGGTCTGGTAACTTAAGGCTTGATAAAAAGTATCACGATTATATTGCGCTTTGTGCTCCAAGAGGATACAGATCTTAAAACGCAGTTCTGGTGCATTGTTAAGTAAGACAGAAAAAACCAAGTCAGCCCTTTTGTCTTGAAAAGTGTCTTTTTCAGATTTTAGGCTGTTCCAGTCAAAAGCTGAAAACTCCTTTTTAGAAAAGACCAATCGAAACAGCTCCCGGGCCATAAGAGGGTCGGAATAAGCTTGTTTGAAAAATCTGTCGTGATGTCCTGTTAAAAGTGTTTTTTTCATATTATACTGCCTCCTTAATAGATGACATTCTCAAAGCATTCCCGGTCAGACTGTTGCCCGGTCGCTTTGTTTGATCTTATAAAAAGGTACATGCAAAAACCGTTTATGCTTCTTGTTCTTCCCTATCGGACGAACAACAGGCCGGGTTTCAGCAAATAAGTCCTCCGCCTGTTTTTTGATGACAATCGCTTTTTCCTTGCCTACAAGAGAAATAATAAGTTGATTCAGCTGAACCTCCAGCCGTCTTATACCCACCTTTACTTCCTGAAGATTTTTTTCAATAGCTGTAAATCGGGTCTCAAAATTTTCTTCAATAGCTTCAAATCGGACGTCAACAGCTTCAAATCGGGCGTCAATAGATTCAAATCGGACGTCAATACAAAGCAAAACGATAAATATAAAAGCTTAGTTCAGGGGAACATGCCTCTGTTTTTCATCTGCGCAAAAGGGATTAAACTTAATTCCCCGGCCTTATCAATATGCTGAGCTGTAATTTCTTCACTTTCCTCCAGATCCGCTAAAGTGCGCGCCACTTTCAGCACGGCTTTTTTTCTTCTTTTTGAGGAAAGCACAGAGGATAATTGTGTCTCTTTTAAAAAAGAGCTTAAGGATGCTTCCAACTCTTGAAGAGACAGGCGCGCGTTAACTTCCTTCTGTCCTCTTTTTTGGCGAAACCTGTCCGCCTGCAAAACTTTTTCGTGTATATCTTTAAGCGGAACGGATAAAGCCCCCTTCTTCCAATAGGTGGAAAAGGCCAAAATATCAAAGCGATCCAACATGGGACCGTTCAGTCTTTCCAAGTGGGAAAAGCACCTTCTTAAGGAGTACGAGCAGGGGGAAGGTTTGCCCGGCACCATATCCCCGCAGGGGCAAAGGTTGGTCGCGGCCACCATTAAAAACCGGGCCGGAAATTTTTCACTTTGCCCCCGGCGGGCAAGGCTTATCTCCCCCTTTTCCATTGGCTCTCTTAAGGCCTCCTGCACACGGGGATGAAATTCCAAGTATTCATCCATAAACAACACCCCTCCGTGCGCTTTTGTGATCTCACCAAAAAACAGCGGTGAGCCTCCCCCTATCATGGCAAGCGCGGTGGCGCTGTGATGAGGATGGACAAAAGGCCCCCATGTCAGCTCCCTTCCCATTCGAGACCAAATTCTTCTGGCGGTTTGAAATTCAGAAAGCTTGGGGGGAGGAAGCAAGTAGGGCAAATGTTCAGCCAATGTGCTTTTTCCGGAACCGGCCTCTCCCGCCAAAAGCAAAGGGTGAAGCCCCGCGCCAACAACTGTAAGTAAAAAACCGGCCTGCTCGGAAAAACAAATATCAGGAATGGGAGGTTTTTTCATCAGATCGCTTAAAGGTTTTGCGGGCACAAAAAAAGGTTTGTCCAGATCTTTAAGGCAATTTACCTGAAACAAAGGGCAAAGATAATTTTCTTTTTCCGTCTTGCCGGTAAGGATGCCCTCTTTTTTTGCAGGCAGACTTTCCAAGTCAGACGGCGCAGACACAGCGCCGTTTAAGGACAGCTCTCCGTAAACATAAAAAGGAGAGGACATATCGGCGGGAGGTTTTAACTGCTCTGTCTTCCACAGCAGAGCGCAGGCCACAGCCAGATCTAATCCCTGAGAGCTTTTTTTTAAGTGAGCGGGCCGTAAATTAATAATCATCTGCCGGGTCTTGGGCCATTCAAAACCTTGAGATCTAACGGCGGATTTGATCCGCATAACGCTCTCTTTAATGGCTGTATCCGGCAAACCGGTAAACTGCGTTTGCGGAAGGCCCGGGATAAGACTCAGCTGAACCTCCACCGGGATAAATTTATTTCCGTCCTGAGCAAAAGAAAAAATAGTCATACCGAATATACATGCAAAGCCTGATCCGTGAAAAACAGCATAAAAAGCGGGTCTTGAGCGCAAAAATGTTCGAAATCCGGCACTATGTTCGGTATCCGACACTTATGTGCGGGATTTGCGCCCTTTCGGGGGCCTCTCACATATCCGGCTGTTTTCACTCACCACCGGAAAACCGTATTTTTTCGTGAGGAAGCGCCAAAAAATCCCGCCTGATAACTCGCTGAGTCAATTTAAAATTGTGGGCAGTATAATACCGCAAAAACCAAGAATCTTTAACCTTAAAGTAATACTCCAGATCAATCAGATAAATATCCTCTGTTTTTGAAATTAAAAATTGTAAATCAGCGGGAATAATGCCTTCCCGAATAAACCAAGCCTTAAGGCTCCTTAACTGATGATAGGTTTTTTCCGTCACTTTGTGGTCACTGTCCAAGTAAAAAGATTCCCCCCGGGGATATAATCTTATCATCGCGCCTTCCTGAAAACGGCTGACCATATAAAAAGTTCCGTCATCTGTCCGTGTTACGCCTTTAAACAAAATACGCGCCTCTCTCTCATTTAAAAACCGGATATTGGACAGTTCTTTAAGATGTCTTTTTAAACTGATGATTTTTAAAAAAACTTTTTCCCCATCCAAAAAAGCTGTTTTAAAAAAATCTTTATAACGGGGCTTGCCGTAAATATAAGCAGGCTCCGGAATAAATGCGCGCACATTCTGCAACTGATGAAAATCAATATCCGGTCTGATAGGAAGAGCGCCGACAGCCTCCGTGTCTTTCAGTCTGTTCACCACAGGTGTTAATAAGGGATATTTTTCTGACAAAGCGGACAGATAATTTTTAGCAGGCTCCAGTATTTTTGCAGGAATTTGATTTTTTAAAATTTTAAAAGCCAGCCAGCAAGTATCCCCTCCGTCCGGGCGGACTGTGGCTGTGTAAGCCTTACAGGAAAACATTATCAACAAAATTAAAAGGCGGTTTTTTGTTTTACAAGCCATCCCGCGTGACCCTGCCATTATCCCTCCGCCCGCTTAAAACATAAGGCACATGGTTTACAAAAAAGCTAAGGCGCGGACAAAATTTAAGCCGCAAAGCCTGAGAAACCGCTTTTTGAATAAAATATCTTTCCGTCTCCAAAACCTTATGCACTGTTTTTGAGCAGTCTTTCTCACTCATAACAGACAAAAACACCCGGGCGGATTTCATGTCCCTTGCCATGTCGGCTTCTTTAACAGACACAAACCCGGGTAAAGCATTTTTCTTTTTTCTTATAAAATATTCCATTAAAACCTTTTGAAGGTTTTTATTTATTTTAATCAACCTCCGGCTCATAGAGTCTCCCTTTTTATTTCTGTTTGTGTAAAACTTTCAATAATATCACCGGGTTTTGTCTCTTTATACGCCCCCAAGCCAATTCCGCACTCCTGCCCTTCTGAAACTTCTTTAACAGATTGTTTAAACCTTTTTAAACTGCTGATTTTTCCTGTATAAATAACACTGTCATCCCGAATTAAACGAATAAGATGATGATTTGCTATTTTTCCTTTAATTGTTTTGCATCCGGCCACAACCCCCACATGGGAGATAGGAAATATTTGCTGAACTTCCGCCCGGCCTCCGAAAGATTCTGTAATCTCCGGATCTAAAAGCTGTGCCATCATTTTTTCCACATCCTTAAGCAAATCGTAAATAACTGTATAAGTTTTTACAAAAAGAGACTGTTTTTTTATAATCTGCTGAGCTTTCGTGTCCACGCCCACATTAAAACAAAGAATTTTCGCCCCGGCTGTTACAGCAAGCAGAACATCGCTTTCACTCAGCCGGCCCGGCCCCGCATGAATGATTTTGGCCTGCACTTTATCTGTATTTAATTTCTCTATGGACCAAGTTAGAGCCTCCTGACTGCCCGCCACATCCGTTTTTAAAATAATATTTAGTGTTTTTACAGTGTTCGTGTGCGCCTTAAAAAGCAACTCTTCAACAGAGAGTTTTTCTTTCCTCTCTTCTTTTTCTTTTTTGCGCTCCAAAAGAAGTTTACGGGCTGATTTTTCGTTTTTTACAACATAAAAAGTCTCTCCCACCTGCACAAAATGATTAAAGCCGGAAACTTCCACAGCCTGTCCCGGCACGGCGGAAGACACTCTTCGGCCCATGTCATCTGTCATTTGACGAACCCGCCCCACCTGATTGTCGGCAATCAAGACCTGACCTGATTCCAAAGTTCCATCCTGCACCAGTAGAGTCATTACCAAGCCCCGGCCCTTTTCCAACCGGCTTTCAATTACAACACCCAAGGCGGAGCGATGAGGGTTGGCTTTCAACTCGTGCATTTCCGCCACAAGCTGAATATGCTCCAACAGCTCCCCGACACCCTCCCCTTTCAGGGCGGAAACAGAACAAAAAACTGTGTCCCCTCCCCATTCTTCCGGAACCAGATCGTGCTCCATCATTTGTTTTTTTGTTTTTTCCACATCACTTGCGGGAAGGTCCACTTTATTAACGGCCACAATAACAGGCGCTTTAGCTGATTTTGCGTGATTAACGGCTTCCACGGTTTGAGGTTGAACCCCGTCATCAGCGGAAACAACAATCACAACAATATCCGTTACTTTTGCTCCTCTGGCTCTCATGGCGGTAAACGCGGAATGCCCGGGGGTATCTATAAAAGTGACAAAGCTTTTTCCCACAGGAACACTGTAAGCCCCAATATGCTGTGTGATGCCTCCCGCTTCCTGAACGGCCACCCGGCTTTTTCTGATATAATCCAGCAAGGTGGTTTTTCCGTGGTTGACATGACCCATTACTGTTACAACAGGGGCTTTGTTTTGTTTTTCAGCCGACAGGTCGCCAAAAGACAAAGAGCGGATGATATCGTCTTTTTTCCTGACCATGTTTTTTACTTCCCAGCCAAACAAAGAGGCCACCACCTCAGCGGATTCACAGTCAAACAAAGAGGGAATATCCGAATCAGAAAACAAAGACTCTTGTTTTATTTTTTTTAACAGATCTCTTGTTTTGACTCCCATTTTTTGGGCAATTTCCTCAATGGAAATACTGTTGTCGTATATCTTAATCAGCCTTTTATGTGATTTAGGAGTGGTGATTTGTGTTTTCCTGACTGACAATCCTGTGGAAAGACGCCTTTTTTTTGGCTGAAAAATCACCTCTCTTTTTCTGAAATCTGTCGCCCTGAACCGCTGATTTTGGTTTTCTTTTTCCAGAGTTTTTTTTGGCTTTTTCTTTTCCTCCAGCGGATCTGTCAGACCGGAACCTATTTTTTTTAAAATATCCTGACTTTCATCTGTCACAAGACCGGGGCGGATATTGTGACTGGTGAGAGAACGCGCACCCTCCCCGGAGGCAGTTTGCTCCTCCACCGGGGGAGACGGCGCTTGATTTTTGTCCTTCGCCAAGGAAGAAGGAGGAGGAACAGTTTTTTTGTCCTGAACCCGCCGGCGTATAATTTTGCTTCGCACAGGAGATTCTGCGGTTTGAAGTGTGAGGGGGGCTTGTTTTTTTATTTGTTTTCTGACCGTTGCTGAAACAGATTTTTTCGTGCTCACTACAGATAGCGCTTTGCTTTTTTTATCAAAAAAAATCCGAATTTTTTCCACATCTTCTGTTGTTAAATTTTGCATGTGGTTTTTAATGGACATATTATGCTTTTTGCGCAAGACATCCAACAGCTCAACACTTTTGAGCTTTAAATCTTTTGCCAACTCATATACCTTCATAAAAAAACCTCTAAAAGGATCTTTATACCCCGGATTAAAAAAACACCCGCTTAAGCCTCTGACAATTCAAACACAAAGGGTATAAAAATGTAAAGTTTTAACTCTTCTTTGTTTCCTCCGCCGGTTTTGCCGGTGAGGGAGCGGAAGACGGTTTTTGCTCCTGTTTTTCCTGTTCCTCCTGTCGCTCCTCCTGCTTTGTTGCATCGGCCTGTTTTACGGCCTCTGAAGAGGAATCCGCACTCTCCAGCTGAGCCAGTTCCTCTTTTAACTGCCTGTCAGCCTGCGCCTTGGCATCTCCCGCGCCTCCGGCGGTTTTCTTCTGCTTAAGAGAAGAGGGGGCGACAGGTATTTCCACACCATCCTTTTTATATTTTTCCAGAAGATCTTTGGCTTTTTGAATCAGTTTTTCCGCTAATTCTTTTTTTTCATATCCGGGGATGAGACGAATCCTGTCTGCAGAGGATTTTGACAGCTCCTGAAAAGAGCTGATGCCGAATTGATAAATATTTTCCGCCATTGTTTCTGTAACTTCCGGCAGAAGTTTTAAGTTAAAAACAGCCTGCTTTTTCTTTTCCTCAAATTCCGTCAAAGAGACAATATTCAAATTCCAAGTCGTAAGGTTTACAGCCAGCCGGACATTTTGCCCCTTTTTTCCGATGGCCAAAGACAGCTGATCATCGGCCACAATCACCTCCATCTCTTTGTTTTCCTCATCCACCAGCACCTTGGATATTTTGGCCGGACTTAATGTGTTACACACAAAACGCACAGGATCTTCGTCCCATAAAATGACATCAATCCTTTCTCCTTTTAACTCTTGGGTGATATTCTGAACACGACTGCCTTTCATGCCGACACAGGCCCCTACGGGGTGCACCGCTGAGTCTGTGCTGTATACGGCGATCTTGGCTCTTTGGCCCGGTTCTCTGGCCGCAGAAACAATTTTCACTATGCCTTCGTAAATTTCCGGGACCTCTTTTTCAAAAAGTTTTATCAGGTAATGGGAATGCCCGCGGGACATAATAATTTGAGGGCCGCGGGTGGTTTGCCGAACCTCTAAAAGATAACCCTGAATGCGATCTCCGGGGTTGTATTTTTCTCCGTAAATTTGCTCTCTTCTGGGGATATAAGCTTCTATTTTTTCCAGATCCACGACCACCATTCCTCTATCCACCCTGCGCACAATTCCGGAAACAATATCCCCTTTTCGTTTTTCAAACTCATTGAAAACCATTTCATTTTCCGCGTCCTTGAGACTTTGCACCACAATTTGCCGGGCCGTATAGGCGTCAATCCTCCCTAAAGCCTCCATTTTCAAAGGCGAGCCTATTTGATCCCCCACCTGCGCTTCCGGATCCAGTTTTAAAGCGGAGCTGAATTTGATTTCAATCTGCTCATCCACAAATTTGTCATCCTCCACCACTTCTTTAAACTCATAAAGCTCAAGCTGACCGGCTTCTTCGTTGTATTTAACTTCAATGTCACGATAAGTCCCGTACTTCTTCCTGGCCACGGAAAGCAGGCCCTGCACAATGGAGTCAATCACCACTTTTTTGTCCAGCCCTCTGTCTTTGCTGACTTGATCAATAAGCCTGCCAAATTCAGAAAAAGCGTTTGTTATTGTGCTCATACCCCTTAACTCCTTTTTTGTTTTGTTTTCTTATATTTACCTTTCCATTTAAACGACCGGCTTTTCCGCCTTCAATGGCTAAAACGCGACGGGCTGAAGAGCCGGATCCTGTAAAAACAACATGAGCTTTTGTAATAATATTCAAAGGGACTTTCCAATCCACCGCCCTGTCTTTTACACTGATGACACCCTCTTGATATTTTTCAAGCTGTCCGCTTAATATTGTTGTTTGTTTTTGTTTTTCCGCCTTTTTATCGTAAGAAAAAACCGGCCGGCGGGTGTAAATTTTTACCCTTTCCCCGACCGCTGTCGCAAAGTGCCGGCTGTTTTTCAGTTTTCTTTCCAAACCCGGGGTGGATACCTCACATTCCCCCTCCGGCATATTTTCAGATCGCAACAAAAACAACAAAGATTTCATAAATTTTTCACAAGTTTTTAAATCCACCGGCAGACCCGGTTTGTCAATATAAATTTTTAAAAAAGGAGCTTTAAACTCCACATCGTAAATCCGCACATTGTTTATCCTTCCGGCTGTGCTGATGAGAGTGCTCAGTTTTTTCTTTCTTTTTAAATCCATATCAAAGCCTTGGGCGCGCCTGTTAAAACTTGTTTTAAGGTTTAAGTTCAGTCTTAATGTTCGAAAGGCGTATAAAAAATCCGTCAAGTTAAAAAAAGAGGGCCTTTAAAGGCCCTCTTTCGACTTTGGGCATATCAAATAAAAAACACAGAATCAACATTTTTTAAAAAAATATGGTTTTTATTTGACGGGTACAGCAGAGCGCTTGGTTTTTTGGCGGGCGCGCAAATTTCTTCTTAAAAACAATATAAAAGAGCCAAGCACTATCAAAAAAGAGCCGAAATATTTTACAAACCTTCCGGGATCTTTGTTTATGGAAAACACAGAAGCCACAGGTTTTCCTGTTTCGTCCTCTTCAAATCCGGCCTGATAAATCGTATAGCCGGAAATTTTTAAAGGATGATTCATGGAAATTTTATATTCCTCTTCACCCACTGTCACCTGACTTTCATAGCTCATGGCTTTAAAAGAAGAAGGGTAGCGAATCACCTTAAAATCCTTCAGCTTAAGAAAAAAACCCAGGCTTTTACTCTCATTAAGATAAGCCGGTACATACACTTTGCTCTCATCAAAGAAAAACATCCGCGAATTAAGCCCCATCCATTTTTTTTCACCTTTAAACTCCACCTGAATAGCGGGAACAGCCCTGTCGGACGGCTTTTTTTGAGGGGTGAAAATCGTATGAGGCAAGGCCTTTGGCAGATATTCCAAAAGGCGAAACTGAAAATCCATCCAGCCGGTTTTTAAAACAGAACCTTTTTTTAAAAAACCGCTTGAGGATACAACACTTTGACCGGAAGCTTCAGATCCTTCTTTATTACCGACAAAAGCCTCGCGCTTTAAGAGCTTGCTTGCATTTTTTGAAGGGGCTTTTTTTGCACCCGGCCGCCTCAGCTCATATTTAAGCCCCGCGCCTTCAGGCGCCAGAAAAAGAGTGGGACGATCCACAGCCCTGTTTTTGAAGTTTTTTGCCAAGGAGCTTAAAAGAACAATCCGCGCCGGGCCTAAATCCAGCTCCGCTTTGTCCGTCCAAGGGGATTTAAAAAGCCATCTTACCATTCCGGCCCGGCTTCCCTCTATTTGAAAACGCAGGGCCGGCCCGCCTTTTTTCGCCCTTTGGTATGTCACACGCCCAAGGGCAAAAGGGTAAAAATCACTTATTTTTAACAGTTCAGAACCCAAATTTACCTTCAAAGGTTTTTTTGGATCAGGGGGCTTACTAAAAAACTTAAGTCTTTTTTTGTAAAGCTCTGTCAGATTTTTTCCGTCAAAAGAGGAATAAACCGTAAATAAAACAGATGAAGTCATAAGACGCGCGCCTGTTTCACCTATCTTAAGGCGCAAATGGCCGTCCACTCCATAAAGCCGGGTCATCAGCGCCCCCGCAATAACAAACAGTATGCCAAAATGCGCCATTAAAAAGCCGATATGTTTTTTTTTCCAAGGGTAACGGTCAATCATCACTGCGATAATATTCAAAGCCAAAAGGGCTGTTAAAACAGTCATAAAAACCGATTGGTAAATAATCTCTTGTGCGGCCTGCCGACCTTGAGCGGACTCGTAAAAAGTGCCGACAGTAAACAAAAGAAGGAGGGCGGACAAAGTAAAAACCGCCATCTTAAGGGAGCAAAAAAATTTATAGATATATATTAAAGCTTTCAAGAACCGGCCGTATCAGGAAGGTTGTTGTAAATTTCAGAAACAACCGCTTTAAGTTTTTGTTTAACCTGCTCTGCTTTTTCCGGCAAAAATTGCTTACTGTTTTCATCCATGTACAGTTTGCGGTTAAGCTCAATCATCAGAGCCTGCCGGTTTTTATCCCGCAGGCCGTATTTTTCCACGATGGTGCCTCCTGTGTATGGATCATTTACACTCACTGTAAACCCCTTCTTGAGATAAGCATCCATTACCTGATTTGTCCATTCAGGGCCTGCCGTCCGGTACATTTCATTTCCTATAACAATATCCGGCCTTTTCCCCCCCGGATCCCTGTGAGCTTTTGTTCCGCGTGAAGGCATACTGTGCAGATCCAGGTGATACATACATTTTTCATTTTTAAATTTTTCATACAAAGAGTCAATTTTCGCAAAAAAACCTTTATAATATTTTTCAATAAGGCTTTTATGTAAAGCGCGGGGGATAGGTTTTGGAATTAAAACCCGGCCGGCGGTTGTTTTTCTCCAGTGCAGGCCCGTAGGGTGGGAACCGGAGGGGTTTTTACTTCCCTCCACGGAATCACAGTCCACATCCGAAGGATAACGGTTGCAGTCCACCACATAACGATGATAAACAGCCACCACTTTTGGTATATTATACCGCTCTAAAACAGGCTGGTACATACGATCTATAAAACGATCCACATCATACATTAAGGTTACTTCATCCAGCCCTTTAAGCCACCGGCACTCTTCCACAGTTTTTTCCCCCGCGTGGGGAATGCTGACCAGTAAAGGTTTTTTAAAAAATTTCGCGCTCATTTTAAAACCTCAGGTTCCACCTCTTTATTTTTGAATGGGCATGTTCCGCGAAAAGTAAAAATATACACTTTTATCTCCGAAGGGAAACAGTTTTTACATTCAAAAACTCATAAAATCCATAAGCGGACAGCTCTCTTCCGTATCCTGAGTCCTTAATGCCGCCGAAAGGAAGAGCCGGATGGGAGTGCAGGGCTTGATTTACCGCGCAAAAACCGGCATCCAAGCCCCTGCGCGCCCACTTTTCCGCTTTTTCCAGATCCTGACTGAAAACCACCGCCCCCAAGCCATAAGGTGAGTTATTGGCGGTTTGTAAGGCCTGTTTTTCGTCCGGCACAGTGATTAGTAAAATCACCGGTCCAAATAATTCCTCCTCAAAAGCGGGGGCGGAATGTGACACACTCAAAACAGTGGGGGGATAAAAATATCCCCGAAAGGCAGGCGGCTCTCCACCCATCAAAACCTGCGCGCCTTTTTTAATCAGAGCACGGGTCTGAGTGTGAAGGCGCTCTCTTATATCTTTACGCGCCAAAGGCCCTAAGTTTGTTGCCTTAAGCAAAGGATCCCCCATTTTATACCCGGCCATTTCTTTTTTTAGAAGAACAGCAAATTCTTCTGCATTTTTTTTTGTCACAATACAGCGCTTTGCGGAAATACAGCTCTGCCCGCTGTTGTTCATTCGGGAAAGGGTGCACTCTTTGGCGGAAAGCTGTAAATCCGCTGAATCCAAAATCAGATAAGGGTCACTTCCCCCAAGCTCCAGCACGGTTTTTTTTAAGTGCCTTCCGGCAAGGCCGGCTACAGCCCGCCCGGCCTTTACACTTCCGGTAAGGGATACCCCCTTTATACGCTTATCCGTGATAATTTTTTCTGTTTGAGTAACAGAAACGGGCAAATTCAAGTACACCCCAAGGGGAAACCCGGCGGAGACAAATATCCGCTCCAACTCTGCAGAACAAAGCATTACATTGGGCGCCGGTTTTATCAGCGCTGTATTTCCGCTGATCAAAGCAGGCAAGGCAAAACGAAATACCTGCCAAAAAGGGAAATTCCAAGGCATGATGCCTAAAACAGGGCCTAAAGCCTGACAGGTGATATAAGAATTTTCCGGCGCGGAGGGCAGGCGTGTTTGATCCTTTAAAATATGCGGAGCCTGCTCTGCGGTATAAAGGCAAAGCCGGGCGCATTTTTCGATCTCCGCCTCCGACTGCTGTATGGGTTTACCCATCTCCCTTGTAATAAGTAAAGCCAGGCGGGGTTTTTCCTTCTGCAATATGGGAATTAGTTTTTGAACATACTTCGCCCGCTCCTCCACACTGAGCCTGCTCCAATCGGTAAAAACCTGATAGGAAAGCGACAGTTTTTCCTGTGTCTTAGTATCAGAAAGAGGGGCTGTTTCAGCAAACAGATCCTCTGTAAAAGGATTGATAGAGGGGAACATTTATTTTTTTAAATCCAAATAAATTTTAATGGCGGTTTTATAAGTCTCTTCCCTAAGCCGGTATTCATAAATGGTTTTATAAAATTTTTCCACAACCGGGCTTTCTCTGAATGTCTTTTTCATCAAAGATAAATCAGCCGATTTCATATTGTTGTTTTTTTGTATTCCGCCGGACTTTGCTTGTTTGCTTAAAGATGGATTTTGTTTCATTAGTTTTCTCCCGCCCGCCTTTGAATTTTACCGGGCCTGTATCTGTAAATAACAGCACTTGTTTTGTGAGTCAAATAAATCCGCTTGGCCGGGCGTGAAAAAGTCTTGTTATTTGTGGCATAAGCAAAACCCTTGTAAATTATGTCTCAAAAGCAAAGCCAAGCGAAGAGGGTCCAAGTGTAAAACTGGAAGCCCTATCCGTAGGGCTTCCAGCCCGAATGAACTTGGACTTTGCTTTTGAGACCGGCAGTTTAGTAGCCTTTTTCACGCCCGACTACTTAGTAGCCTGTGAAAAAGTACCTCCTTAAGTATTTTTGTCCAAAGTCCGTGCCGTGAGGCGAAAGGCCAACGATTTGGCCTTTCGTTTCTTTTTGTTTGTTCGTAAAACTGAAAGCCCTATCCGTAGGGCTTTCAGCCCGAAACGGTGCGGACTTTGGACAAAAACAGCTAAAGAACAAGGGTTTTTCACTCCTGACTGCTTAGCTGATTTTAAGTGTTGTTTGGTGAGAAAACTTCATATTTTTTTATTTGCCAAAACCTTGATACAGCGCATAAAACGCAAATAGTTAGTAGCCCGTGCAAAACCCTTGTAAATTATGTCTCAAAAGCAAAGCCAAGCGAAGAGGAGCCAAGTGTAAAACTGGAAGTCGCCTGTGCGACTTCCAGCCCGAATAAGCTTGGACTTTGCTTTTGAGACCGGCAGTTTAGTAGCCTTTTTCACGAACAACGAAGTCTTGATGGAGAGAAAAATGAAAATTCTGGACGGCCTTTTAACAGCGCAAAAACTAAAAGCGGATCTCAAACAAAAAGTGTCGGGCTTCATCAGGAAACACAAAATCAGGCCGGGACTTAGGGTGATCCTGATCGGAAACAACCCTGCAAGTAAGATCTATGTCCGGCAAAAACTTAGGTCGGCAAAAGAGGTGGGCATTGATTCCCGCTTATTGTCCATTCCCGAAACAGCTGAAAACCTTAAAAACACGATACAGAGTTTAAATCAAGATCCGGCTGTTCATGCCTTGCTGGTTCAGCTTCCCCTGCCTTCGAAATTTCCTTGGAAACAAGTTATTTCTTGGATTGATCCTCAAAAAGATGTGGATGGCCTGACCTTGACTAATCAAGGTTTGCTTTATTGCAATCAAGCCGAAGTTAAGCCCTGCACCCCTTTGGGGATTATGAAACTTCTTGAAAGTTATAATATTTCCCTTAAGGGCAAAAATGCGGTGGTGGTGGGACGAAGCCGGATCGTGGGCCTGCCCACAGCTCATATATTTTTGCAAGCCAACGCGACAGTAAGCCTTTGCCACTCTCACACGAAAAAACTTTCTCAATTCACCCGGCAGGCGGATATTGTGGTGTCTGCTGTGGGAAGGCCGGGGCTTTTAGGAAAAAAAGATCTAAAAAAAGGGGCGGTTGTGGTGGATGTGGGCATTCATCGGGTAAGAGAAGGCGGAAAAACAAAGCTCAAAGGGGATATTCGCTTCAAAGAATTAAAAGATCATGTTTCTTACGCCACACCGGTGCCGGGAGGGGTGGGGCCTATGACAGTGGCCATGCTTTTGGAAAATACTTTTCAACTGGCTTGCAGGGCTGAAGAAAAAAAGAGCAAATAGCGGGGTGTGAAAAAACCCTGTAAATTATATATTTGTAAGCAGTCGTTTTAAGGACAAACACATTATGCTGAAAGAAAGTCCGCTTATTGAAGAGCATCGCCAGCTTAAAGCGCGGTTTATAAACTTTCACGGCTGGAAGCTCCCTTTAACATTCAGCAGTCCCGCGCGGGAGCACCTGAATGTGAGAGAACACTCAGGGCTTTTTGATGTATCCCACTTGGGGGACATTCGCGTTCAGGGGCCGGGCGCTTTACAGCTTTTGCAAAAATGTCTGACAAGTGATGCCTCCTCCCTACAGAAAAATCAAAGCCAATACAGCCTGATATGCAACGAGCGTGGCGGGATTTTGGACGATCTGATTCTTTATTGTTTTAAATCAAAAGAGGATTATTTGCTTTGTGTTAATGCCTCCTGCCTTAAAAAAGATCTGAACTGGCTGAACCGCCACAATTCTTTTGGCGCGACTCTAAGAGACGAAAGTGATCTAAGGGCGCGGCTGGCTTTACAAGGCCCCTCCTCAAGGGCTGTGTTAAGCGATGTATTTTCCGATATGCCTGAGAGTATCAAAAAAAATCACTTTAAGTGGCGCCGTTTTGAATCTGAACTTGTAATGGTGTCTGCCACAGGCTATACCGGGGAAAAGGGTTTTGAAATCTTGAGCTCCCCTTCAGTGGCGGTCCTTTTATGGAGAAAAATTTTAACCACTAAACACTCTTGCCTGCCTGTGGGGCTTGCCGCCCGAGACACCCTCCGAATGGAAATGAAATACCCTTTATACGGGCAGGATATAAACGAACACACAGATCCTTATTCTGCAGGCCTTGGCTTTGCCGTTAAAAACCCGGAACCTTTTATCGGCTCTTCATCCCTGCTTAAAAAACAAGTAAAAAAAAAATGGGTGGGCTTTCAGCTCCGGATCCCAAGTGGCGTGCCCCGAAAGGGCCACCGCATTTTTGTGGCAAATAAGCCTGTAGGGGAAGTCACCGGCGGAGCAGGCTCCCCTTCTTTAAATAAAATCATCGGGCTGGGTTATCTGCCAAAAGAGTATTCCCGCCCCTGTCAGCGCATTCAGGTGGAAATACATGGCAACCTTGTTCCCGCCGAAATTGTCGCCACACCTTTTATAAAAAGATCAGTCAATAAATAACTTTTACTTGCAAATATTTGAAGAGACAAATATAAATAAGCCCTGCGGGCTTGGCAAAGCCCGCATAAAGATTAGAATTTTAAGGAGGAAAAAATGATAGAAGAAATCCCCAGACGATTGATTGTTTTTTCAGACAATTACTATTACACCAAAACACATGAATGGATCTCGCTGGACGACAGAAACACAGTAACCATCGGCATCACCCATTACGCTCAAGACCGCTTGGGAGAAATTGTAAGCTGGAAATTGCCCAAGAAGGGGCAAAGTTTTGAGAAAAACCATGTTTTTGGCCTGATTGAGAGCAACAAGCAGGTAAGTGACTTATATTTGCCTGTGTCCGGGGAAATTGTGGAGGTAAACAGCAGTTTAACCCCCGGGCTGGTTAGCGACGACCCCATGAGAAAGGGCTGGCTGATCCGTGTGGAAATGAGCCGGGAGGGAGACTTGGCCGACTTATTAGACGCCACAGCCTATAAAAAACTGATAGAGGAGGAAATCAAAAACCTCGAATAAACAAACCCTGCGGGTAGAAACCCTGCGGGTTTAGGCATTTGGTAAACTCTTGAAAAACCTTTACAATACTTTGCGAAACTTCAAACCGAAACAACATGTAAAGCCCGGCTGGCGGAACTGGCAGACGCGCATGACTTAGGATCATGTCTCTTTTGAGGTGGGGGTTCAAGTCCCTCGCCGGGCATTTATAGTCAGTAGGGGGGAGCTTTGCTCCCCCCTACTGACTAAATTTCCCAAAGGACTTGAAACGAAAGAGCGACCTCATATTGAATGCAACTAAAAGAAGCATTCAATAAAGGGCAAAAAATTATGGATAAAAAAATATTGCGATATTAAAAAAAGTGTCGTAATATAAAGAAGTGGAAAAACTAAGCAAAAAACAAATATTAAAAGCTTTAAAAAACCTGGACTCTTTATCCACCAAGCCTTTTGAGCTGATTATTGCCGGGGGAAGCGCCATGATCTGCGCCTATCAATACCCTTTGGGCACTGTTGATGTGGATGTGGTTGTCAGAAAAGCGGACTTAAGCGAAGTGGATGCCTATATCAAAAAAACCGCCCAAAAACTCTCTCTTTCCCCCGATTGGCTGAATGTATGGGTTTCCTCATTTACGCACTATCTGCCGGCGGACTATGAAGATCGGTTAAATATTTTGTTTCAAGGCAAAAAAGTAACAGCTAAAGTTTTTGGAAAAGAGGACATTTTAATTTTAAAATGTTTTGCTCACAGAGGAAAAGACATAGGCCATGTTAAAGCCCTTATTAAGCAAAAAGCGGATACTTCATTTGTGGAAAAACATATAAACACCCTGTTGAAAAAACATATCCCCGGGGCGGATAAAGCTCTTGATTTTCTGTATGATATTTTGGATGAAATGGAAAAATGACATTATGAAAGGATTAAAAAAAATTCCAAGTGAAAAAACCCGACTGAGAGCGTATAAAGCTTTGCAGTTTTTTCCTAAATCTGTAAATCTCAAAGAGCTGGTTCTTTGGAGTCAATGGGCGCGCATGGATCCCCGTCTTGGAGAAATTCTTGTCAAACACCTTGCAAAATATTGGCAAAGCATCAACCCTGTGGAATTGAACACGGCTCTAAAAAAGCGTGTATGGCCTTCAGCTTTTGGAGTTTTACTGGAGCATATACCTTTTTATTATTCACAATATGCAAGTAAAAAAACAAAAGATAAAAAACTGTTTTTTTACTGGTCAAAATGCACGATGGCAAATATTTCCCCGGCGCAGAATGAGCAGTTTTTCATCGGCCTTTACAAACCCGGCGGAAAGCTTATGAGGGAGGAATGTTTTTATTCCATAAAGCCTTATCGCAAATGGGGATATTTTGCAAAAGATCTCATGCTCAATAAAGCCCGGGTTTCTCAAAAAACCCTTATTCCCCTTCCGCAAAGGACAGCCCTTATTGATGAGCTTATAAAGGCCCGTAAAAAAATAACCACGAAGGATTATTTGGAAAAAATAAATTTTAAAATCCACCGCCGGCAGGCTCAAAGAGATCTAAAAAACCATAAAAATCTGCGGGCCAAAGGCAACACCAAAAACAGATATTATGTATAACCATCCACCCCCGGCCTTTAAGGAAGGTTAAGGGTTTTTAGTTCGTAAGATAAAGCAAGGGCGCCTAAGTGTGCGATCCAGCCATAGACATTTTCCATAGGTTTGCCCTCCACTTCAATTTCCAAGTCGGAAATGCAAAGCGTGCGATACACCGCGCCCGGGCTGTTGAGGTTATCACGCATGCCCTTTTCCCCGTGTGTGCGCAAAAAACCGCCGGTCAATTTCGGGCCTATAAGGTAAATCACAGGCTCTGCAACAGCGCCTTCTTTTTTTAAATGCGAGGTAACGCCCTCTTGAATAATAAGCTCATTAACTGTTCCTCCGCCTTTTGCCGCCTTCATTTTCTTTTTTATTTTATAGTTCCATCGGTCAATATCCCCGGCGGAAGAAATACTTGTCATACCCAAACCATAAGTGCCGGAATTATTTTTCAAAAAAACAAAAGGCGCTTGACTGCTTTTTTTATAAGTTATTTTTTTTAAGTCAGATAAAAAGTCATCCACTTCCTGTTTTAATCTTTCCAAACATTCAAAGCTGTTGGGGTTAAAGTTTTTAAACCTTTTGGTTTTTATGGTAAGATGTTCCGGCTCCACCTGAATTAAATCGGCAAACTCTTTCGCCAGAAGGTTATACTCTTTAAAAAAAGAGTGCTTTCTGCGGGTGCGCCAGCCCGCCGACACGGGAGGAGTTACAGGTATGGAAAAGGCCAGCCGATAGTCCACAGAAAAATCGTTATTGCTGATAATCAAATCGCCGGTTTGGATTTTATTTTTCAGCAAAAAAACCTTTATAGAATAACCGCGCGCGCTGTTTAAAGTTTTGTTTTCTGTTATGTTTTTCCCCGGCACACAAACACAAACGGAATAAGGGCCTGATTTTTCCAGCAAAGTTTTTAATGCATGTATATTATCCCAATAAAAAGGGTTGTGTGTGTGTTCTTCAGTCAGTAAAATAATGTTTTTAGCTGAAGGAAAATGTGTTTTTAAATAGTCTTGACAAAGAAAAACAGCGCCTTGTTTATCCACTTTACAAATATTGTTAAACCCCGCCGGAAACAAATTGGCGTCTACAGGGCTTACCTTTATGGAAGAATCCCTTAAATCAAAACTGGAATAAAAAGGAAAAGACAGCCCGCCTGCTTTACCCTCAAACCAAGCCCGCGCTTTGTCGTAATGCCTGACAATTTTTTGATGCAAAAGATCTTTTATCATGGTCTTTATATAAGCCCCCGAAGGTTATTGCAGATAAAACAAGGTTTTTTTTCGCAAAACGGAATAAATATTTTTCATTTTTTTGCTTTTTGAGCTTCGCGCCACAGTCCTCAGCTGATTTAAAATTTTTTGAATTTCCGGCTGATATGTTTTTTTGTCTTTTTGTTTTTTAAGCGCGAACCACATTTTACGATAAAGGTCGCCCAGTTCTTTTTCCGCCTTGACGGACCATTTACCGGAGGAAAGCAAAACAGATTGAGTCAAGTACAGCTGATAATGAGAAAACATTTTCAAAAATCGGTGGAGTGACACAATATGATCTTTTTGAATATGCGATCGGCCTATGATATAAAAGTATCGGGCAAAGTTTTTGTCTGCGGCGGAACTGATGCGAAAGGTCTTTTTCATGGCTGACAAATTGCGATACACTTCTTTTCGAAGATCCCGCCCTGTTTTATCCTCCCCCATTCTGATATGGGCTGTTCCCAAGCGGGCCGGGTATTCAATAAGCCGCACTTCCTCCGGCAGGTGATGGATATACCGCTTGCCCTCTTTTAAAGCGGTAAAAGTTTGTTCAGCTTGGCCAAGGCATTCATAAACATAAGAAAGAGAAAGATAAATGCGAGGCTTTAAGTGGGGCTGTTTTTTAGTTTTCAGCAGTAAGCGCTGATAGATTTTTTCCGCTTTACGGCAACGGCCTGTTTCTTTATAAGCGCCGGCTAAGTTGTAAAGCGCCGGCCACTCCAGATCCCGGCCCCGGTATTTTTCGGAAAGTCGCTCAAACACCGGTATAACAGCGCTGTACTCCCCTTTTCCCATGTCCTTAAAGGCGGATTCAAAAAGCGTGATATCGCCTGAAGAAACCTCCTGCGAACCTGAAACAGGGGGAGATCCGCCTTTTTTTAAAGAGGCGCAGGAGCTGAAAAACAGAAAAAAAACCAAGCAAAAAACATACATTATACTTGCTTCCGCCTTTTATTTATAATAATACTTTATACCATGCAAGGGGAAAAATACACTGTCAGAGCGGGTTTTAACCAACAAAAATCCGTAGCTTTCCCATTTGTTTTATGAACGACAATAAAAAATACACAGAATACGGGATAAAAAATGACCTATAAATTAACCACACTAAACGGATTAAAAAGAAAGATGGATATTCAGCTGTCTGCGGGGCAGGTAAAAACAGCTTTTGACGACAGCTACAGAAAAAAGCAAAAAACCGCACACCTGCCGGGATTTAGAAAAGGCAAAGCGCCTTTAAGCCATATCCGATCCATCTATCAGGAGGAAGTAAGAAGAGACACAGCCCTGCACCTGATAAACAAATTTTATTCAACAGCTTTGGAAAAAGAGAATCTTCGCCCAGCCGGGGATCCAAAAATTGAGCTGAAATCCGACATTACAGAGGACCGGGAGTTTGGATTTTCCGTCACAATGGAAATTCACCCTGAAATCTTAGTTGATAAAAATTTTAAGGTCCGGCTTTCCAAACCCGACATTCTTATTGAGGACAAACAAGTGGATCAGTTTTTAGAGAATCTTCGCCATTCTGTCGCCAAACAGGAAGCCGTAAAAAAGGAAAAAGGCGGGTGGGACGAAGAATTGTTAAAAAAATTCAAATGCAAAAACATACAAGAGATGAAAACCGCTGTGCGCACACTTCTTGAACACGAAAAACAAACAGAGGCGCGCGACAAAATGCAGGAGTCCGCCCTAAAGCAACTGGTGGAAAAACACCCTATCCCCTTCCTGCCGGAAAGCATGGTAGAGGAGCAAAAACAAATTATTGTGTCTTCCGTAACAGACAAATTAAAATCCGCCGGAATGAAAGAAGCGGACAGGGAAAAGTACAAAACAAAACACCAACAGGATTTTCAACAGCAGGCGCGGTTTATGGTGCAGTCTTATTATTTGATTTACGCTCTGGCAAACAAGTGGAATATATCTGCGAACCAAAATGAAATTGAGGCTTGTCTGCAAATGGCTGACCGGGGAGCGGGCCCTGAAGAGTATCAACGGGCAAAAAGCTTCTTGATAAGGGAAAAAACCCTTGATCGCTTAATTAACACAGCCCTTCCCGGCTGAACAAGGTATATCCATGCTGAAGAACAAAGTGGATAAATGGCTCTCCGAAGGCTTAATCAGCCACACACAAAAAGAGGCTATCCTCAACTATGAAAAAACCTCAAAAGGCGGATCTTGGATTTTGTACGGTTTTTTGACCGTGGCGGTTTTTTCAGCAGGCCTTGGGATCATCGCCCTGATAGCGGCCAACTGGCGCGACATTCCCCCTTTGGTCAAACTGACCTGCTATTTTGTGCTCCTTGGCGGTGTAGGATGGCTCACACTAAAACAAAAATCTCAAAGAGGCTTTGAGCTGTTATTGATTTTTTTTATAATCTTATGTCTTGCGGGTATTGGTCTTATTTTACAAATTTACAATATCGAAGGGGAATCTTATAAGGCGCTGTTTTTTTGGTCTTTTATCACCGCCGGGCTTATGGCCTGTTCCCGCACTGAGCTAAGTATGTGGTTATGGCTGGGTGGCCTTTATATGGCCTGCATAGGATGGCTGACAAGTATAAATAACGACAGCCTGTTTTTTAAAATTGTTTTACTGCATCCTTTGCTGTTTTTTTCTTTGGCTGTAATACTGTATAATAAAAAGATCAGGCGCACTTTTCCCGCTCTTACGATAAAAAGAAAAACGATTGAAGAATGGGCTGTTTTCACCGGGTTTATCAGCTTGACTGTTCTTCATTTTATCCCTTCTAACTTAAAAACAGCCTTTTTTGAGCCTGTGGTTTTATTGCTCATCGGGCTTTTGGTTTTTACAGCTGTTTTTGTAAGTGGTTATAAAAAAATACAAAAGCGCCTTCTTGCTTGTATACTGCTTTTGTTTTTTTTGTTTTATTTTTTGGCTTTTTCCACAACATTAAACAGCCTTACTTTAATGATTTTCAGCTCTTTAATGCTGGCTCTTTCCGCCTTGTTCTTTGCCACTCTTAAAAAACAAAAACTGTTTATGCTGTTTATTACCGCTATAATCCTTCGTATTTTGTTTTTTTACATAAGCCTTTTTAAGAGCCTTACTTTCACGGGCTTTATTCTTGTGCTTATGGGCCTTATTATTGTTACAATGGTTCAAGCGCTTAAAAAAAACCGGGGGAAACTTACAAATTGGATGGAAAAATGGGGGTAAAAAAATTGTTTAAAAAATTAACACTTAAGCTTTCCTCAAAAGCTGTAAAACAAAACCGGGCTTTGTATATCACAGCTTTTGTCTTTCCCTTTGCTTTGTTAGTGGGAATGGCCGGCATAAACGAGTATCATCTTAAAACCAGCAGGACCCTTGTGCTTCCTGTAGAGGGATACGACCCACGGGATTTACTCTCCGGCCGTTACCTTGTGTACAAGATAAACTACGGCTTAAAATGCCCTGCGCGCCCCGCAGGCGCAAGGGGTAAAATAAGGGCTTATATGTGTTTTGAGCCGAAAAAATACATCACCCTTTTCCGAAAGCCTGAAAACTGCTCTCTTTTTTTAAAGGGCCATTGCCGTTCCAAGGGGGAGTTTTACTCAGGCGTGGACCGCTGGTATCTTTCTGAAAAAAAGGCTCAAGAAACAGAACGGCTTTTTCGATCCGCCGGCAAAAAAAGTGTGGTTTTGTCTGTCACAAAAAAAGGCCGCGCCTTGGCAAAAGATCTTCTTATTGACGAAAAATCCATAAAAAAACCGCCCCACCGACTATCACAAAAAACCAAAAAATAATTTTTTCTTGACTAAAAAAGGAAAGAGTTTTATTTTACCATTAGTCGGGCGTGAAAAACCCTGACTGTGTGATATAGATCCAATGTGATTTAAAACACGAGGACAGTATGAAACAACTATCAAAATCAGAATTAAAACAGCTTCTGATGCAAGCGGAAAGCGAATATGTGGAAAGATGTGAATCCCCCAAAGACAAAGAAAAAATCGCTAAAGCGATCTGCGCCTTTTCCAACGATATAGCTAATACTCAAAAAACAGGAGTGATCTTTATAGGCTGGACCGATGACGGCAAATGCGCAAGGCTTTCTGTCACAGATAAAATGCTTTTAAGTATTGCCTCCATTCGCAGTGATGGCAATTTACAGCCCCTCCCCGTAATGAATCCGCGAAAACTGCTTGTTGACAACTGCGAGCTGATTGTTATTGAAGTTCAGCCCTCAAAAAATACGCCTGTAAGATATAAAGGCTGTTGCTGGATCCGCATAGGCCCTTCCACGCACAGAGCCTCAGAGGAAGAGGAAAACCGCTTAATGGAAAAGCGAAAGGCCGGCAACTTGCCGGAAGATATGCAAAAAGTAATACACGCAACAATAGAGTCTGATTTGAATATGGAATATTTTAAGTCACATTACCTGCCTCCTGCAGTTTCCAAAGAAGTTTTGGCTGAAAATAACAGGGACACAAAAACACAAATGCGATCCTTAAGACTTCTGGATCATGATTTTATCCCCACAATGACCGCCATCCTGATTATGGGAAATAACCCTGGAAACTGGTTTCCCGGCGCTTACATTCAATTTATTCGTTTTAACGGCACGGAGCTGACAGATCCCATTCTGGATCAAAAGGAAGTTTCAGGCGTTCTGCCGGATCAAATAAGCAGAATTGAAGATATTTTAAAAGCGCATATTTCAACAAGCCTCAAGCTGTCAGACACAAATCATATTCAATCACCGGACTATCCCATAACAGCTTTAAGCCAGATCGTCAGAAATGCCGTCATCCACAGAAATTACAAAAGCAATACTCCTGTAAGAATACATTGGTTTAATGACCGGATAGAAATCCAAAGTCCCGGCGGACCTTATGGAGAGTTAAATATTGGTAACTTTGGCGAAGAAGGACTTACCGCCTACAGAAACCCCACAATTGCAGAAGGACTTAAAAACCTCGGCTTTGTAGAACGATTTGGCTTTGGAATCCCAAAAGCCAAAAAATCACTAAAAGAAAACGGGAACCCTGAATTGGAATTAAAAGCGCAGGAATCAACAATTTTGGCTGTAGTAAGGAAAGTAAAATGAAAATTATAACTTTTTTCAACAACAAAGGAGGAGTGGGAAAAACCTCTTTGGCTTATCATGTCTCTTGGATGTTAAAAGAGATGGGGAATACTGTTTTATCTGTGGATTTAGATCCTCAGGCTAATTTAACGGGAATGTTTATGGATGAAAACCAACTTGAGAGCATTATGGAGAGCAAGAAAAGCATATACTCCGCTTTGGAGCCTTTAATGGAAGGCACCGGTGACATTAAAGCGCCTCATGTGTTTCCTGCGGATGACAACTTGGGCCTGATACCGGGGGATTTAAAGCTTTCAGGGGTGGAGGGGAATTTTTCAGATACTTGGCCAAAATGCCTTGATAATGATAAACGCGCTTTTCGTGTTACCACAGCTTTCAGTCGTGTGATTGATAAAGCCGGTAAAAAAATATCCGCAGGCTGGGCTGTTATTGATATGGGGCCTAACTTGGGCGCGATTAACCGCGCGGTTTTGATTGCAAGTGATTATGTAATTTTTCCTCTGGGGCCTGATTTATTCTCATATCAAGGGCTGAAAAATGTAGGAGAAATTTTAAACAAATGGAAAAACGAATGGAAAGAGCGCAAAAAGAAAAAACCTGAAGATCTGAATTTTAATCTGCCCGAAGGAAATATGACCCCTGTAGGCTATGTGATGATGAGGCACTCCATACGGCACGATCGCCCCGTTCAGGCTTATCAAAGATGGATGGATAAAATGCCGGGAGCTTACAGTAAGTATGTCTTAACAAAACACTTAAAAAAGAAGAAAAAGATGCCCCTGTGGAAAAGGCAAAAACACAAAAAAGCGAAAAATAAACAAGAGCCTCACCTGCTGGCCCACTTAAAAGATTATCGCTCTCTTATGCCAATGGCGCAAGAAAAACACAAACCTATGTTTTTGTTAAAACCGGGGGATGGGGCTATAGGGGCGCATTATAATGCGGTTAGTGCCTGCTATAAGGATTTTGAGGAGCTAACCAAAAACATTATTTCCGCTATTGATGCAGTCAAGTGATATGGAAGGCACAGAAGCTTGTGCTTATGAACCAATCAGGAAGTCAAACACATCCCCTAATCTGTTTGCTTTGACTTTATAGACTTCTGTAAAGTGACAGTGTTTGCAGGAGACAGTGGAAAACTTTCTGTTTTGTATATCAAAAATTTTTGAAAACCAGCCCCCGCTGGTGGCCGCAAACTGTCCCACTTCAGCCCCTTGGCGATTGCACTTGGGGCATTGCCAACTAAGATTTTTCATTCTTCCTCCACCACCGGCTTTTTGTCCGGCGTACTGCTGACGGTTCTTACATTGTTTGTCCTCAAACTCTCCTGCTTTGCCGGTTTAAACCCCGCCACCTGCCTTTTATCTCCGATATTTTCCGATAAAGCAAAAAGAGAGACCATAACAAGCGGAAGAAACAGAAAAACCGTCCCCAAAAAAGGAAACAAAAAGCAGGAAGTAAGACAATAGGCATTGCGGTTAAAAGCGCTCATACCGGGCTTTTCGGCGTTTACAAACATTTACTTAAACAAAAAGTAAAAATTTTGTGCTGAAAAGTCGCCTGATAAGCTGGTTTTTTTAGCGCTCAGCCGGCCTGCGCAAGCTTAAACTTGTAAGCAAGGGTGTGCCGGTTTCCTTAAAATGAAAGTCAGCCGGCACGAGAGAGCTTAAACTTTTCTCTTGGAAAAGCAAATTGGTGATCTATAATCTCATTCATAAAGGTCGGTTCTGTTCCTACCGGCCTGATTTGACCTGAGTACGCACCATCCGCCTGTTTCACAAGGCGATCTAAAGAATAAATCGGCTGAACTTTATACACTCCATTTGAGTCCACGCCCAAAACCTCCGCCACAGAGCCGATTCTGCGAGACCCGTCCTGGTATCTGGAAATTTGCACTATAATATCAATGGCAGAGCTGATTTGATGCTGAAGGGCTTTTTCGCTTAACTGTGAGTCCGCCCCTTGGGCCAGAGCCTCCAGCCGAACAATGGCGTCGTGCGGAGAGTTGGCGTGCACCGTCCCCAAACAGCCCTTGTGGCCCGTATTCATGGCCTGCACCAATTCCAAAGCCTCACCACCCCGCACCTCTCCCACAATAATTCTGTCGGGCCTTAAACGAAGGGAGCTTTTTAGTAAATCTTGAATGTTCACCGCACCTTCCCCCATTTCGTTGGCCATTCTGGTTTCAAAAAACACCACATGCTCATACTCCACCTGCAACTCGCTGGAGTCCTCTATCACGATAATTCTTTGCCCCTTGGGGATGCGGTTACACAGCACAGAAAGCAAGGTGGTTTTTCCTGAGCCGGTTCCTCCGCTCACCAGAACATTCTTGCCCAATTTCATGCAAATATCCAAAAACTTGGCCACATCCAAGCTCATGGTTCCAAAACGGATATAGTCCTCAAAAGTAAACTGAGTGGTGGAAAACTTGCGAATGGCAATGGTGGTGCCTTTGCGGGCGCAGGGGGGAATTACGGCGTGAATGCGATAACCGTTGGGGAGGCGGGCGTCAAGGCGCGGATTTTTATCATCAATTCTGCGACCCACGCTTTGGGCGATATTATTGGCGGCCGCCCTAACAGAATCCTCATCGGGAAAGCAAGCCTCCGATTTATGCACCTTTCCCGCTTTTTCAATCCAGATTTCATCGTGCCGGTTAACCATCACCTCCGTCACGCTTTCATCTTTCAGCAGATCCCATATAGGAGCAAGAAAGTTTTTAATGGCGGATTCAAACACCCCGCCCTGATTATCCTGACTCATTTTTGCCCTTCCTTTTTTTCACGCCCGACTAATCAGTAGTCCGTGAAAAACCTCTGACCTATTAGGTTTCCATCAGGCAAAGGCTATGCTTGTTCGGGACGGAGTACCTTGGACCCTCACCGCATAGCCTTTGCCTGATGGATTGACTAACAGGACAAAATGAAGGTTTTTCACACCTTACTAATGTAGTGTTTCGGCAATTTACCCGCTGAACTTTAATATTTTTCCAAAATCCTGCAAATTTTCACCTGAAAAACCGCCCAGCAAGCCTGATAAACAAGGCCAAACAGCCGAGTGGCTGAGCGATCGAGTGACCGAGCAAGATTCGGTCTTACTGAACAGCGGGGGATTTAAACCCCGGAGGTGTTTCTGATTTGCTTTCCGTCAACCGCCTTAATAAAAGCAACAGTGTCTTCTCTTAGGTATTTATTTTCAATCGCTTTTTCAACCATAGCTATAATCTGCTTTGTGGATTCAGGACCGAAAGCTTTTTTAAAATCTTTCTTTGATATTCTTTTTTTATTGATAGTTTTTTTCATCTCTCATACTTCATAAAAATATTTCATTTTTCACAAGTTATTAAATAATTAAAAATGTTTTAGCTTTTTTAAACAGTCCATCTGCAATAAATTTCTGCTCACCAGTGTGGGCAAACAGCTCCATCTATGATGAATAAAAACAACAAAAGAGTCAACTGTTTTGTCAGAAATAACAGTATTATTAGCATTAAATTGATTATACAACCGGTTTAAAGCCTTTTGTGGACCGCTAAAACAAATCAAGCCTATTAAATGTGCTTTTTTTTCACTTTCCGGTTCTAATGGCCCATTATACCATATCCATATTTTAATAGGAGCGTTATCTTTAAACTGAATATTCAATAGCTTATTTAAGTTGGGAAACAGGTTTTTAAAGGTGCTAAAAACTTCTGTTTTAGGAACATATCTTTTAATTTTCTTATATCTTAATTGCACCCTTTTCCATGCCGTTTGTGGACTGTCTAAAAACACAATATGAATAGACACAATATATTGCTTTTTAAAGGATTTTTTTATTTCCTCCACTATATGCAGTTTATCATTTTGACCTATTCTAAGATTTTTTTCAAAAATAATATTAACTCTTTTTTGAACAGCTTTTTTGTAAAGCAGACCGACCAGTTTTGCAGATTCCGACTGTACAAAATGAGCCGCCTTTTTGGGATTTAGTTTTTTTAATATCTCATACTCTGGAAGTTTTAACTTTAAATAATCAAAATTAATATAGAGCAAATCATTGCTTTTAAAGCGTTTAACAACGGCATCTCTAAGAGAGGTTTTACCTGAACCAATAGAACCTAATATGAAATACAGCCTTGGGACAGACTGAGCTTTATAGGCGGATAGGTATTCTTCAACAATGTTATTATGAAGCTGTTTTCTCTCCGGATCAAACAAGCCGTTTTCCAAAGTAAAAAACTCCCGACTGGTAGTCTGACCGGAGAGCTTTTTCAAAAACCTGAAATACCGCTTCCGATTTTCAACACTGTCTCCAGCCTTTCGTCTCAGCTCATAATACTGCTTCACTTCAGATTTTTCCACTTTAGACATTTACATATCCATCCATAAAAAATTATTTTTTTATATCAACTCAGTTTGAATTTTCCAGATTCCACAGGTTAATTCACCGTAAGATTTTTTTATACACATAGCCGGGCCGTCTTATTAAATTAAAAGTATCAACATACTGAATTTGTTTATCAGAAGCCTGCTCTTTAGCTTTAGCCAATAGACTTTTTTTAGATTTTGTATTCCAAAAAGGGTGAATAATAATCACATTTTTTTGACCGACAGAAAAACCGTACAAAGGGCCAAAACTTTCTTCTGAGCATTGTGGAAAACTTTTGCAAAATCCATCTCTTGCTCTTTTAGCTGTTTCTTTCCAGTTTTTTAGCTCATGGCTTGAAAAATCATCGTCCGCTCCACATTTATAATCTATACTGATAAAGGTTTTTAATAAAGAGACTGCTAACCGCCAATCCAATAAGCCATGATAGTTAATATTGCGATAAGCTTTCAAGCAATCATGGCAAGAAGTCTCACACTCTTTAATATGTGCTTCAGAATAAAGATTGTCCATAAAAGGGCTTTTTTCCGGTTTATTTATTTTATTTAAAAGTTCTTGAATGTTGCTTTTTATTTCTGTGGAAAAACCCGCGCCATTAGGCAAGTGATCATTTAAACGGATCTCTCCGCTATAAATATTACCTTGAATTTGCTTTCGAACGATATTTCCTATATCTAATTCTTCCGGATCAATATCCAAATGCTCCGCCACCAGAGTCCTCAGAAGAAAGGCTGAAGAATAATAAGCGCCCTTCATAGAAGAGTGCTCCTTTAATAAATCTAAATCCAACTCTTCAGGAACAGTATTATGTGTTATACTGAACACTTCTGTTTGTTTTCGTGAAGCCAAAGCTACTGTTTCTTCGGTGTTTTCAAGAGGATCAAATTTAAACACTTTACTATTTAAATTTAGTTGTTTATGATTTGTAACAATCCATTGGTTTTCCAAATGATCACTTTTGACTGTTCCTATAGATCCTACAAAGAATTTTTTATTATTGTCATTGATACGATAAACATTCCCATCAGTTTTAGAGTCTGTTTTACAATTAAAATTTGTAAGTGTTTTATGGTTAAAATCAGCTTCAATAAAACTGCCTGCCCCTTGAAAAACCGGCAAATCAAGCTCTTTTGCGTCTTTTCCTTTCGAAAAGTCAGTCCGAAAGCCTTTAGGAGTGATATATTTAAAAATGTAGTCTTCTTTTATTTTTGCTTTGCATTTTGGATTTGGACATTTTTCATAATTAGGTTTCTTTTGTTTTTCAACCTTAATATATCGGCAACTCTCACAACGAAACAGCCAACCTCTTTCTGATATAGGATCTTCTGGTTGTTTTATTTTTGGCCCTGAATAATACAAAGGCGCTGTAAAACCTATAGAAGTATGAATTTTTTTATCTTTGGTTTTTTGCGCACCAGGGGCAAAGTCGGAAACAGCAATTTCCAAATCTCGATCAATCTTTTGAAACTCTTTATTCTTTTGGAACTCTTTATTGCCATATTCTTTTGACTTAGGCCGACCGTGGTAAAGATAACGAATCCGTGAAGGCATCCCAAACATGGGCAAAAGATTTTTTTCCGCCAATGCTTCAGCCAGCCCCATGTTTGAGCTTTGCCCCTTAATACTTTCTTCTATTTGACTAAATAAATCCTGTTGAATAAATATTTTTATTTCATCTTTATCCAGACCTGAAATACCAATAGTGATGTGGTTTATAACGGAATTCAAATCAGAGTTGTTTTCCAGATTTTGTTTTATTTTATTCTTTATATTTTGCTTATTCTCGATCCAATATTCAACAGTTCCAAACTCTCCGTGTGTATCTATATCTTTAGGTCCATCAAAGTGAGTCACGCCAGCATCTTTAAAAGCTGTTCTTAAAACTTCTTTTACAATTAAACGCCGGGCAATTTCTAATCTTTTAATAGATAAAAAAGGAACAGGTAGATCTGTATTCAGCATTTGAGCCGGATTTTGAAAATAGAAGTGGTCAAAACTGTTACCTCGGCATAAGGTTTCTGCAAAAGAAAAAACTCGCCCTCTTCGCCCGGCTCTTCCCACCCTTTGCTGGTAATTAAACCTTTGTGGTGGCATATTGGCCAAAAACACCGATTGCAAAGGTCCTATATCCACCCCCACTTCCATTGTGGTGGTGACACTTAAAATATCTATTTCCTCCACTGTTTTTATTTTTTTATTTTGACTGTCTGGATCATCAATAACAAAACCACGAAAATGCCTTTGCCTCTCAGGCTGTTTTTCTTTATCGGTTTGAGCGGAAAGCTCCTCACAATGAAGGCGAAAAGGTTCTCTACCAATTTGAACAGATTTTGAATAGTAGTTTTTATCATATAAATTTTGGCATTTTTTATCATCCAGCTCACTGTTTAATCTTGAAAAGCAGTTACTGCATATCCCTCCGCTTTTATGAAGATGCGGTCTCCTGCAAGATGGGCATAACCATATATCATCATGAGAGTTAACAATCTTTATAAATAAATTTTTGGATTCCAATATTCCTTTTCTGTGACCTCCTTTTTCACAAACCAACTTCCAAATTAGTTGTTTTAGCTTTTCTTTATTCAGGTTATGAATTTCAGCACATTTTGTGATATAGTTTTTTGCTTTTTTCGGCAGTGTTTCTATAGAATCAGCAGGAGGGACATGATACTCACCACCTTCATATCTCCATTTATCGCCTAAAATTCTTATAAAGCTGTTGCAGATCTCCCTTATAGATTCTACAATTAGAGGCACTTGTTCAACTAAAATTTCTTTTTGTATATTTTTTATTTCAGAGTCCTCCATATTCAGGCAGGCATATCCTAAGCCGGAAGATTCAAAACCAAAATAAAGCCTTCGAAATAGAGTGGAGAAAATAATTTGTTCAATTTGTTTTATATAATCTCCTTTTTCTATTCTAAAAACTTGATTCACTTCTTTACACCAAATATTATCTTTTTGATCCTTTTCTGGAAAATGAAATAAATTACTCCATAAATGAGGTTTATTTTTATAATCATAAATAATATCTTTTCTATTCCCGGCTGGATTGACCCCCTTGTTTTTTAATCGAAACAAAAGAACTTGATCTGTCCCTTCCTCAAATAGTATTTTAATGGGCACAATTTTTGTTTTTTCCATTTGTTTAATTTCTTTTAGCTTTTTTTGATATTCATTTGCTTTTTGTTTCAACTCTTCCGCAGGATCTTCCTGATTTTCATAATTTTTGATAACTTGAATATTATCTTTTAGCTTATTAAAACTGCCCGGGTGTTTTTTATCATACTTTTTTGCCATTTCATTTGTAGCTTCATTGTGCCCTTGCTCTATATCCAAAAGCAAAGCAGGCAGGCCCTCTGCGGTCAATTTTAGTTCGCTATAAATCATCTCTCGTATTAAGTCATGATAATGGTTTCGCTCAATTCCGTTGGATGTTCTGGCGGCTTCCTCTCTGCTGTCGGAAAACACAATAAGCTTTTTATTTTGCTCATCTAATTGGTAAAAAAGCTCTTTGGACAAAATTTGTATCATTTTCGAAAAGCCGGTTCTAAAACCTCTTATAGGAGTTTTATAGCCACTTTTTTTCTTACTGTGATCTGCTCCACAGCTGGGGCATATAGAGGCCAAAGCCATTATTGTATTGAACTGTTTGTCAGTATCTCCATTTATAGAAAGCAAATAACCTTTGACAGTATTTTCCGATTCTGAATGCTCTAATTTTACTTCTCCTGATATCTTGTTTAAAGTTGACATTTCCCATTTAGCATTGTTTGTAACTTTTCCTTCTGTTAAAGAAGCTTGTTTCCATTTTTTATCTTTAACTTCCGTGTTGATACTTTGCTCATTAGGACAAGGCCAAAAAAGAGCATAATCTTTATAGCTTCTTTTTTCAACAAAGGGGCTGATATGTTCATCCGGTATTTTTTCAATATCCGGGCTGGTTTGCAATATTTCAAAGTGATTTTGCTTTTCTAATCTCATGCCTCCAAGAAATAAAGTCCCGCACTGCTCACAATAAAGAGTCTCAAATACCCTGTGCTGTTTTTCGCAAAGCAAAGGCGGGTTTTTTAAATATATTCGACCTATGCTTCTTTTATCATCTTGATGTTCAGTGCATTTTGGATCAGCACAAGCCCATAAGCCTTCTATATTCTTAAAAAACCAGTGAAAACGAAAAGAAGGATCTGTATCTTTATGGTAATCATAAATAAAACGGAATAAACCTTTTATTGCTTGATTTTTTGTCTTACTTTCAAACTCTCCAAATACCTCTTTTGTAAAATAATCTTGAGAAAAGGATTTTTTAGAATTTCTACGAGTGGAAGTTTTTTCATTTCTATGTCCTTCACCTGCAAGATGCTCCATTTGTGTGTTATTTTCTTGGTTTTTTGTATAAAACACATTGTGGACAACAGAACGAACATGAGCAAGTATTTTTTCTTTGCCTGTTATGTTTAGCTTTTCTGAAAGTTGTTTAAAAAATTGATCTTCACTTTCCTGATCCTTCTTTGCCGAATAATCTTTAAAAGGCTCAAAAGGAAGATATGAGTGACCATTAGACTGTTCCGGCTGTTTTATATCCCCTTGGATAATTTGATTTTTTGTCCATTTTTTAAGCCCAAAAAAGTCTTTCAAAAAATTTAAGCTCTCTTGTTTTGCAGGATCCAAAGATGCGCTGGAGGCTAAGATTCTAAGCTGAAGGCTGTCCGGTCTCAAGCCGAGCCTTAAAAGAAGCAGACGGATTAAATAGGCCACTTCCGCTCCTGCTGTCCCCCTGTAAAGGTGCAGTTCATCCACAATCAAATGGAAAATATTATTTTGATCTTTAGAAAGCCATTTACGGGTTTTTTCAAAAATATCCTCGTCAATTTGCCTCATCATCATAATGCTGAGCATACTGTAGTTGGTAATTAAAATATCAGGAGGACTGTCTTGCATATCCCAACGGCTTCTCATTTCAGCCTTGTGAAGAGTGGGATAAAAATATTGTAGTTCTTCCTTTTGAGAATGTTTATTTATTTCTTCCTGTAATTTGTCTTGAGCTTTTAAAAGTTTAGCCAATTCCTCTATTTTCTTTTTATCAAAACTGCTTTTTTTTTGTTCATAACCGGGAACAGGAGTCATTCCCGTGTAGCGGCCAAAATAAAAGCGATTGCCCTGGCGATGCTCTTTAAACCACTTTTCCGCCTCATCAGAGGTTAAGGCTTTCCTAAGCCTTGAAAGCTGATCCTCCACCAAAGCATTCATAGGGTAAAGTATTAAAGCCCGAACAGCCGGATCTCGCTTTTCATGCTTCCTTTGAGGCACTCTATAGCTTTGCTTTAATCCCTTATTATTTTCATTTTCACAAGACCTTTGCCATTCTTCATTTTTCCACCAATCATTAAGGTGTGGATGAGCCTCATTCGGCTTTTCCCATATAGATGACTCTTTAATAAGCTGAGCGAAAAGAGGCAATAAAAAAGATTCTGTTTTTCCGGATCCTGTGCCGGAAGTGATAACAGCATTTTTACCCATAAGGCTTTCTTTAAGCATTTGATATTGATGCGTATATAACGGCAAATTTTTATCAAATAAACCGGATTGCACAAAAGATTGAAAATTATTTACTTGGCTTTCAGAAAAACCTTGTAAATCCTCCGGTTTTAAATCTGATATTTTTTTATTGGAGCTTTTATATTTTGGAATCAACTCAATATAGGGATCTTTATAAAAAACCCCTTCTTCATTTAGTATTTTTTCTCTGTCTTTTTCTACAGATTCAAATTGAGTGGCAAATCGTGTTTTCACATACAGCTTAAAACTGTCTTTTATTTCTTCAAAAGCTTTTATAGGATCACGCATAGCTTAAAACTCCTTAAATTTCTTTTAAATTTTGCCCTAACTTTTGGGCAACAAGCAATGCTATTTTATAAGGAACATTTTTAAAAACAAAGGTTTTTTTATACTTTGTTGATGATTTTTTTAAAACTGTCGGTGGATGGCCGGAAAGTAAAGCCAGACCTCTTTCAAAAAAAAACGGCAGAGGGAGAAACGAGGAAAGCTCAAAAGTTTTCTTGTTGTATTCTAAAACAGGATTTTCAGAATACTTTGCCATTACTAAATATTTCCCCCAGTCCGGCTGAATTTCAGCCCTATCTTCGTTTCTTTTTGAAAATAGATAATATTTATAAAACTGCTCAGGATGAAATATTTTAACAAGAGAAAAATCATCTCTTAAATTATCTTTATGAGGATCAAAATCTTTAAATCTTAAAGAATCTATATTAAAAATTTCCTTAATATGTGTTTTATCTCCACTACAATAATCATCTTTTAAAGATTGTTCATAATCCTTTACACTTCCTGCAAATTCCAATATGCTCCAAGCAGGAGGGTTTTCGCTGATTCTTATATAGTCAGAAAGTTTGTTCCCTTGAAAACCTGTATTTTCCAAGTAAGATTGCAAAATGATTTTGTTATCCGGTTTTATAAGGAAGGTATCAGGAAGCAGGCTATGGGTTTTGATTTTAAGTTCTATTTTAGCATTTTTAGCCGATTTTTTAATTGTTTTCAACAGATCAGGAGAGCGTGCGCCGGTTAAAAGAAACATTGGCTGAAAAAAAGGTAATTCCACCAACATTGGCGGGGCAATTTTGACAACAGTTTCCCCGGTTTTCCCCATTATGTCCAAATAAGCCATAGAGCTTAAATTTCTCAAAAGTGTCCAAAAGCAGATATTGCTCTTGATCTCTGTTTTTTGAGAATAACTTTCAATGTTTTCTGGCAGAATTTTTGAATACTGATCCCTCTGATGTTCATTTATAGAAAGTTCATTTTGCCGACAAAGATATTCAGCATAAGATTTAAATTTTGCCCATTTGAGGGATTTTTTTTCCGACAATAAATAAAGCAGATTGTTTCCAAATTGCTTTTTAGACATTTTTTGTCCTTTCTATCCATAATTTCCATTGTGTTTTTGACTTTGATTTAATGCGTTTCCTATTAAACCATACAATTTTTTTCCATAGTTTTATTTGCTCTTTTGAAAACTGTTGATCATTAACTATTTGTTCCTGCTCTTTTATATCTTCAATTAAAACAGCTTCAGCTTTTTTATATGTTTTAAACAAAATCATCCACACTGGAGACCAGGACTCAGGCCAAAGATCGATTGGCCAAAAAATAATTTGCCCGGGCGTATTGCCTATCAAATAGACTTTCTTTACTTTGTCTAACGAAATATGAAGAAGTTTTGGATAATTGGTTTTACTTATGAAACCATGACAATACCCTCCCTTAACATATAGTTTTTTATTGCCGATAGATTCATTAGGGGATGAACTTTGCTGGATATATTTTAAATTTCCAAAATTATCCATTGCCCCGTTGTTTAAGTAATCAGAGAATTTGTTTAAGCGATTTTCCACAAGCATAAGTTTCTTTTCTGGTATAATATTTCCTGAATCTTGACTTTGAGATTTACTTTCAATAACGCTTTTTATAGATTTTTTTTCTGATTGTTCTACAATTTTTATTGCGATATTTTTTCCGCAAGGCATCTTCTTTGGAAGAAGGAAAATATCCGGTTCTGTTTGAGATAAAAGCCAGTGTGTTTTTTCTTGGTTATCTATTGAATAAACAAGTTTTGATACTGGTTTTAATTCCCCTATAATAAGTATTTTAGGTGGAGCAAAGGCAAAAAATTTATTCCCTTTAGAGGGACGAATGCCACCTTCAAAATTAATTCTTGGATTTGAATCTATAGCCAAGGCCGGTATGTCTTTTTTTATCCTTTTATCTCCATTAACTCCCTGAATTTTAAACAACAGCCACTCTTTTGGAAGGCCAGCAAAATCAAGCTTTTGGCATTTATCGCATTCTGTTTCTCCCCATTTTTGAACTTTGTCGGAAAGATTTTTATGCACAGCCAAATAAAATAACTGGTCTCTTGAGGGCCTTTGGCCGGAAATCCATCCAGAAACCCCCTGTTTATCGCCACGCGAAAAGATTTTATATTTTTCTCCTTTATAAGAAAAATGATATTTCCCTGATTTCAAAGGGGCGCGCAAATCTTTGCTCCAATCCTCAATATTAAATTTGTTGATTTTCTGTGACAAAGTGGCAGTAGAGGGTGTAACTTCCCATTTGGAACTATTGCCTTTTAATATAAATTTTTCTTCAGGCAGGCCAGTTTTTCTTCTGCAACGATAATCAAAATTAACTATTTGAGCAGTTTCATCTATACTCATACATATTTCAATAAAACCCCTTTTATCGGATTCTTGCGTTGAATCATCTGTTAAAACTTCGTCTTCATTATAATCCTTTAATTCTTCTAACACTCTGTCCATCAGTCTTGAAAGAAAATCAGATTCGCTTTGTTCAATTCTTTTAGATGTTCTTCTTGATAAAAGATTTTTGTTGTGCCTTAAAGCTTGTAGAATTTCCTCTGAAGTTGGATGAGAATCTGAATCCCAGCCCATTTTCCAAAATATTTTAGGCAGGTTTTTTTGATCTTCTTTTTTTAAAACCACTTGATAGTAAAGTATACCGACATGATTGTTTTTGCCATATATATCAAAATGAAACTCCCCTAAATCGCCGTTTTTATATTCCAGTGACCATTTTTCAAGATCGACCCATAATTCCCACATTTTTTGAAAGGATGGGTACTGTCCTGTAGCAGGCGATTCACCTAATATTTCTCTCAACGGACCGTAATAGTGATTTTCAGAAAAATTACTGCTTTTTCTATAATTAACAGCGAGCACAAATAAGGCCAGATAAGCAATATACGGCGGATATTTTATATCAGCTTCAAGTGAAACTTCATGGATTTGTGCTTTTGTGGGATGATTGTATGAAATTTGAAGCGCGGGATTGGTCCGCCACTTTTTAAATGTTTCGTATGCTTTTATGCAGATTTTTTGTTGATCGCGATGGACCCAACCCGGGCCTTTCTTAAGAGCTTTTATAAAGTCAGCAAAAGTGGAGTTGTTCTGTTTGGCAACTTTCTCTATCAGCTCCTGCTCCACCGAAAACCACACCCGTGTACCAGCCTTGCCGGGGTTAAAGAAATGTTGCGCTATTTGATTATTCCACTCCAAATAGCTCACAATAGGCTCCTTGTTTGTAGATACAGTATTTTCTTTGATCGCCAGTACGCCCATATTTCCTTCCAATTCAAAGGCAGTTTTCACAAAAACCACTCTAAAGAGTTATATCAAAAAGTCCCACATAAGCTTTTTTTATTTTTTCTGATATAGTTAATAGCCCGTGAAAAACCCCTGTAAATTATGTCTCAAAAGCAAAGCCAAGCGGTGAAAGTCCAAGTGTAAAACTGAAAGCCCTGTACTTAGAGCTTTCAGCCCGAACAAGCTTGGACTTTGCTTTTGAGACCAGCAGTTTAGTAGCCTTTTTCACGGGCTATTAGTTACTCTTATCGTCACTTTATTTCAGGACTTTAGGCTAAATCTCTGTTTTTCAGTGTCTGGAGTAAAATATACTGCTCTGTCCCCCGGTTCTCAGCCAGTGGTGGCAATTAGTGTCGGATACCGACACTTTGTTCGAGATCCGGCACTTTTTTCCTCCAAGACCCCTCAAAAAGCCTGTTTTAACGGGTTTCCCTTTTGCATATATAAAGAAAAAGCCAGTAATTTTTTTGGCACGGATTTTGCATAAGAATATTCGTGCAACCTCAAAGGAGCTGTTAGTGGAAAAATCAGGCAAAAAAGCAGCAAACCTGCACGACAGGTTTTTTAAAAGATTTTACTCAGAACCTCAGTTTGCTGTTGAAATTTTTAAACTTGCTCTTTCCAAGAAAGAGTTTCAGGCTTGTGACTGGAGCACTCTAAAGGCCGAAAAAGACTCCCTAAAAGACAAGCAGGCGGACCTTGTTTTTACTGTGTCCCTTAAAAAAAGAAAGCATGCTAAAATTCTGCTCTGTTTACTGCTGGAGCATAAGTCCGCTTACGACAAGGGAATGTTCAAACAGGTTTTATCTTATCAAACTTTGCTCTATGAAAGAAAGTTTGAAAAAATTGTGGCTGTTATTCCCATACTGTTTTATCACGGAAAAAGCCCGTGGAAGTGGCCTGTCAGCTTTCAAAAAGGCTTTTTTGGCAGGTTTTTTAATGAAATCCCTCCCGCTTTTCGAAAAAGTATGTTAGACTTTAAGCTAAAAGTTGTGGATACAAACGATCCGAAGGTGAGGAAAGTTTTTAAGGATCCGGCTGTTAAAAGCCGGGGGATTTTAGCCTTGCTGGCCAAGATTTGGTTTATAAAAAACAGTCCGGCTGAGCTTTCCGCAATGGTGGAGGCTTTTTCAGGTTTTTCGGGAAAGCGTGAGGACTTACTTTTAAGTGTGGTAAGTTACTTAAAAACAGCCGGAGGAGTAAGCGCTCAGCTTTGGAAACAGGTGGAAAAAAGAGCTGTGGAAAGAGGACTATTAACAAGGGGAGGATACATGGACATAAGACAAGAGATCAAAGAAGAGGGCATACAGGAAGGTATGCAAAAGGGCCTGCAAGCCGGAATGCAAAAAGGACTGCAAGCCGGACGACAAGAAGGTCTGCAAGCCGGACGACAAGAAGGTCTGCAAGCCGGACGACAGGAAGGTCTACAGACTGGTATGCGGCAAGTGGCTTTGAATATGCTGAAGAATAAATTTAAACTCTCTGCTATCTCCGAGATGACCGGCCTTTCCGTAGAAGAGATTAAAGAACTGAAAAACGGGTCTTGAAAAAACCACTTATCCAAAGTGGAGGCTTTTTCAGGTTTTTCGGGAAAGCGTGAGGACTTACTTTTAAGTGTGGTAAGTTACTTAAAAACAGCCGGAGGAGTAAGCGCTCAGCTTTGGAAACAGGTGGAAAAAAGAGCTGTGGAAAGAGGACTATTAACAAGGGGAGGATACATGGACATAAGACAAGAGATCAAAGAAGAGGGCATACAGGAAGGTATGCAAAAGGGCCTGCAAGCCGGAATGCAAAAAGGACTGCAAGCCGGACGACAAGAAGGTCTGCAAGCCGGACGACAGGAAGGACTGCAGGAAGGTCTACAGACTGGTATGCGGCAAGTGGCTTTGAATATGCTGAAGAATAAATTTAAACTTTCTGCTATCTCCGAGATGACCGGCCTTTCTGTAGAAGAGATTAAAGAACTGAAAAACGGGTCTTGAAAAACCACTTATCCAAAGTGGAGGCTTTTTCCTGCCACTTTAGGAAACAAATAAAAACAGAACGACAAAATTAAGGGGAAAAGCCGCCGGGGAGACCCTTGCTCATATAGCAGGCCACTTCAAAAGGGTGCAGGCTTTCAAAGTGTTTGACATGGATATGAAAGTCCTCGACCCAAGATTTCTTGCTTAACAAAGACTTAATTCTGCGGGCGGAATCTTCAGAAAACATAAGGTTTTCGCTGTTGAGTTTTGCAAACTCCTGCTCATCTTCTTTTTTTACCGCTGTCTGAACAGGGGTGCCCAATACCTCCTCCACCTCGTCAATCAGCTCAACAAAAGCTTGTTTTTCCTCTTTGACCTTTAGTTTTACGCCGGCCAGGCTTTTTCCTGACTTCGACACAACGCAAGGCATTAAGTGAGTGATATCAATAACTTATAAATTCTTGGGGCCACACATCTTGTAAGAACATTTAAGAAGGGAGTTTAACAGGGCTTAGGAAAAAGGAATAAATTGAGAAGTTCTTTTAAGCCCCAAAGCCTCGTATATGGCCTGTATCGGTTCTGTGGATTTAGAGGGCATACGATAAAGATTTTTGTTCGCATCCTCTATAATACTGTATTGATCTCTTTTTAAAATCTCTCTCATCTTTCGGATACTGAAGTTCAGTCCTCTTTGCTCCATTCTGTGTTTCATGGTGTAAGAAAGCGAGTAAGCCAAGAAGCATATAGCAATATGAGCCTCGATTCTTTTCCTCTTCCAGTGGTAAATGGGTCTCATCTTAAGAGTGTGTTTGCACACACGAAAAGCCTCTTCTATCTTCCAGAGCTGTCTGTATCGGGTGAGGAGTTCTTGGGGGGGCTTATCTTTCATGTTGGTAATAAGTCCATGCAGGCCGTCCCAACGGCTGTCTTCAGCTATTTTTTGTTCATTGAGTGTGGCTTTGGTTTTTTGAACTGTGATGTATTTTTTGGTGCCATGATTGGGGATAAGGCTTTTTATGGGGATTTGCTTGTTCTTTACTTTTTTCATCAGTCTTTTAATGAGTCTTAGTCTGTCCGCCTCATCCTTTTTGGCTCTTTTTTCTGAGTGGCTTATAATGAGTCTTCTTTGTTTATACTCAAGCGCTTTTATCTTTACCCTGTGTGGGTCTTCTGAGACAGTGGAAGATTTTAAGTTTTTGTCTAAAATCTCATCTTTCTTGCTTTTGGGCAGGGACTTTAACTTGGCGGACACCACATATTGAATCCCCTCTTCCTCCATGAGTGTAAGGTTTTGCTCATTAAACATGGCTCTGTCGGCCACCAATACGGCGTTTTTGACTGTAAATCTTTGTTTTAATCTCTGAACTGTGGCAATAAGGGTGGATCCTTCGCTTGTGCTTCCGGGAAACAGCTCATAGCTTAGGGGATGACCTTCTTGGTTGGTGATAAGGGCTAAGACCACTTGTGTTTCGTTGAACTTCTTATCTTTGCTGAAGCCGAACTGTCTTGTATCGTCTTCTTCAAAGCTTTCAAAGTAAAGGGTGGTGACATCAAAGAAAAGAATATCCACTTCTTGGTTAAACAGGCTCAGGGTGTTTTTGGCCGCCATGTCTTTTGCTTTTTCTATGCGTGGATAAAGCCTGTCCATCATGCGATACATTTTTTCCAAAGGAACAGTCTCGTTAAAATCCTCTGCCAAAGTGTCTACTGTTTTTCTTTTGGAATCCGGGTGGGCCACTCTGGCAAGGACACAGTATTTTAAGATGTTGTTCCATTGTTGATCTTTGTTGGTGTCTTGTATGAGGGTATGAAAGCCTAACTGTTCATAGACAGCCCCGCATACTCCTTTAATGCCGTGCTGGATGCGTGCTGTTTCCTGTGGCTTTTTAAGGGAGAAGATAGAAACAGGCTTTTGTTTTTTCTTCTGTTGTTTTGGTTTTTTGTTTATGTACTGAGATTCTTTGCTGTAGATGACTTTGGCCATGCCGGGAAGGGCGGGCTGTCGGTCATTGCTGAGCTTTACGATCATGTCTTGAGCCACTTTTTTTAAAGCGGACACACCTTCAGGACTTTTGGAGGTTCCCACAGAGTGCAGGGTTTTTTGCACCACTTTGCCCTGTTGTCTTAGGGACTCCATGATACGAACATGACTTCGGCCATTAGGTTTTTGAGTGATTTTGATAAACATGGTTTTACTATGTCAGAGGGTTGAGGAACAGTAAACAGGCCGGGGGCCACACATGTTTTATTTTTTGAGTATTTTAGGGATCAAGACCCCACAAAAACAACCCGGCTGGTCTAAAAAAACCTCAAAATATTTTTTAACTCATAGTGTTGTGTCGAAGTCAGGAGCCGGACGACAGGAAGGTCTACAGACTGGTATGCGGCAAGTGGCTTTGAATATGCTGAAGAATAAATTTAAACTCTCTGCTATCTCCGAGATGACCGGCCTTTCCGTAGAAGAGATCAAAGAACTGAAAAACGGGTCTTGAAAAAACCACTTATCCAAAGTGGAGGCTTTTTCAGACTTTTCGGGAAAGCGTGAGGACTTACTTTTAAGCGTGGTAAGTTACTTAAAAACAGCCGGAGGAGTAAGCGCTCAGCTTTGGAAGCAGGTGGAAAAAAGAGCTGTGGAAAGAGGACTATTAACAAGAGGAGGCTACATGGACATAAGACAAGAGATCAAAGAAGAGGGCATACAAGAAGGTATGCAAAAGGGCCTGCAAGCCGGAATGCAAAAAGGACTGCAAGCCGGACGACAAGAAGGTCTGCAAGCCGGACGACAGGAAGGACTGCAGGAAGGTCTACAGACTGGTATGCGGCAAGTGGCTTTGAATATGCTGAAGAATAAATTTAAACTTTCTGCTATCTCCGAGATGACCGGCCTTCCTGTAGAAGAGATTAAAGAACTGAAAAACGGGTCTTGAAAAAACCACTTATCCAAAGTGGAGGCTTTTTCCTGCCACTTTAGGAAACAAATAAAAACAGAACGACAAAATTAAGGGGAAAAGCCGCCGGGGAGACCCTTGCTCATATAGCAGGCCACTTCAAAAGGATGCAGGCTTTCAAAGTGTTTGACATGGATATGAAAGTCCTCGACCCAAGATTTCTTGCTTAACAAAGACTTAATTCTGCGGGCGGAATCTTCAGAAAACATAAGGTTTTCGCTGTTGAGTTTTGCAAACTCCTGCTCATCTTCTTTTTTTACCGCTGTTTGAACGGGGGTGCCCAATACCTCCTCCACTTCGTCAATCAGCTCAACAAAAGCTTGTTTTTCCTCTTTGACCTTTAGTTTTACACCGGCCAGGCTTTTTTGTGCGTGCGGAGTGGCGGAAATAGACTCTTCCCGACCCAGCCAGTCAAAAACGGTCTTTTTATCCAAAGAGGAAGTTTTGGCAAAATCCCCTTGAAACTTTTTTTGAATCAGCGCGCGCGCCAAACCGGCGGAGCAAGGACATGTGGAGCTGTAAGTCACTTGAAAGCCCATTATCAGATCTTCTTCCTCCCCTTTTTCGGAAAACCGGCCTTCGTAAAAAACGGGGTAATAACGCCAGCCTTCCAGCGTATCGCTTTTAAGCGCTTTTCGCCTTACCGGCAGGTTCCAGGCAAACCTGAGATAAGCCCTGTTGGAAAGACCTTTTTGGGATGCCGTGAGCTTGCGCAGGAGAGCTTTTAATGTGCGCAAAGTCAAAGGCTCTTGCTCCAAAAAATCGTGCAGGGTCAAATAAATGCGTGACATGTGGATGCCGCGCATATCCTCCCGGTCCAAAGACACCATCGCCTTTACATGAGCGGGCAGACGCAAAATGTCTAAATTGTGTTTTATTTTTATAGGAATTTCCAAATCTTCTATACCGACTTTATCAATCACCCCCCCCACAAAGGGCTTTTGTTTGGAAACATCCTCTTCTATCTGATCTATTTGATGTAATTGGCTCATAGTAAACAGTATATATATTGGTAAAAGCGCGTTTTTGTCAAGCTGTTTTATTTCCACGGGCAAGGTATAAGCTCTTTACCGCCACCGGTTTTGTCTTTAGTGAATACTCCGTAGCTATGTAAATAAGGAGACATGCCACCTTTGCATGTATCATCTCTATTTATAGACATATATCCCCCCGACATTTCTCCACAAAGTATTTGATAATCGCTCGGATTATTGTATGCAACCCGCACAATCACTTGCAGTTTTTTGCCTGATATTTCCTTTTGAATGCTTAAGCAGTGGCGTCTGTATTTTTCAATTGTGGAGTGGTATCTGGTATGAACCGGGCATTTAGCATTTGCCGGGCAGGTAAAATTTATCTTTGATTTTAAATCCTCGCTTGCATCTGTGCTGTTATTTCCTGTTTTGCAAGGCTCAATGGATGTGTTGTCCGCTTTTTTAACTGACCACCCGCCCACACCTTGAATACATGTATTGACGGCAGAGGCAAAAAGTAAGCCTGCATTTTTTAAAGCCTTTTTTTCTATATCAAGTTTATAGCCCCGGTATGAGACAGTCGCTATACCGGTCAATATGGCAAGTATGCCAAGCCCAACCAATACCTCCGCAAGTGTAAAACCCGCTTTGCTAAAGTGAGGGGAAGAATGTTTAAGTAAACTATGAACAAATGCTCTTAACTTATTGAAATAACAACATTTTTTTGAAGATAAAGGGGGAGGGTAAAGAGTGTTTTTACACATAGTAACCTCATATAATTTTCCTCAAAAAAAACTTAATTAGCTTGAGAATTTTTATTTATTTCAGCCTATATTAACATAAATAAAAGAAAATGCAATATTAAAATCACATAAAGTTTTTTCCTTGTGGTTTTTTTATTTGTTTTAGAAAGAAATCGAACAAAGGGGCGGCATCGTAAGGGCCGGGCCGGCTTTCCGGGTGAAATTGAATCCCCAGGCATTTATCTTTTTTGGAAAAAAAACCCTCTAAAGTGCCGTCGTTTAAATTGGTGTGGCTTACTTGAATATGGGAAGGCAAACTGTCACGCTTTACAGCGTAGCCGTGGTTTTGGCTTGTGACATAAATGCTTTTTAACAAAAGATCCCGCACAGGATGATTGCTCCCCCGGTGTCCGAATTTCAGTTTATAGGTTTTACCTCCCAAGGCCAAAGCCAAAATCTGATGCCCCATGCAGATTCCAAAAATAAAGATACGGCCTATAAGGTTTTGAACTGTCTCCACAGATTTTTTGACATACATCGGATCCCCTGGGCCGTTGGAAAGCAGAAGGCCGGAAGGTTTCCATTTTAAAATTTCTTTTGCGGGGGTTCTGGGTGGAAAAACACAAATATGGCAGGTTCTTTTTTTCAGTTCACGGATAATATTTTGTTTACAGCCAAAATCCATAACAGCCACTTTTGGGCCTTTTGTGTGCCGTCCCGGGATCTTTTGAATGCTTTTTCCCGCCACCATAAAAGGCCAGTCTTTTTCTATTTTTTGCCCGGCTGTGATAAAGTGCCCGGCTTTTTTTAGGGCTTTTTGTTGGTGAGAGGATCTGACAACAGCTCCATAAACCGCGCCTTTTTCTCTTAAGCGTAAGGTCAGGGCGCGCGTATCCACATCTGACAAAACAGGAATGCCGTGGGAAATCAATTTATCGGTCCAGCGGCTTTCCCGCCGGGAGTTTTGCATTTGCAAACAGACAAGGCCTTGGATATGGATCCTTTGGGATTCCCAGCAGGGGTCGCTTTCTCCGTAATTTCCCTGCATGGGCTGGGTCATCACCAAAATTTGATTAAAGTAGGAAGGGTCTGTAGCCATTTCTTCGTAGCCGGTGTGAGAGGTGTTGAACACCACTTCCCCTGCCCGTTCCATCCCTCCCAGAAAGCGCCCTCTAAAGACTTCGCCTGTTTCCAAAACAAGGCACCCGGCTGAGGGTTTTGAGGAAGATCCGCTCATACAAATTTTACCTTCAGATTCAGCATTAAAGCGATAATGGCTGAACGAACATGAGAACCGTTTTCCACTTGAGTGACAATATGACAACGGGGATCATCTAAGGCCTGATTGGAGATCTCCACCCCCCGCACCGCAGGCCCCGGATGTAAGAGCATTCCATCGGATCTGAATAAAGACATATTTTCCTGATCAATGCGATGGCTGTCTCTGTATTCCGCCATCGAAAAACCGATATTGCGCAAAGAATGCCTCTCCCTTTGCACCCTTAAGCACATTATCACATCCGCCCACTTGATGCCGGCCTCTAAAGAATCAAAGCGCGTTACATCTTTCCAGGCTTGTTTGTCCGCCGGGCTTAGAGCTTCGGGGGTGCACATTCCCAAATGCGCGCCCAAACGGGTCAGCAATTTCAAATTGGAGTTGGCCACACGGGAATGCAGAACATCCCCCACAATCAGCACCTTTTCGTCTTTTACCTTGCCCCGCTTTTCTTGAATGGTGAAAGCATCCACTAAAGCTTGGGTGGGATGCTCCCGCGCCCCCAGCCCCGCATTGATAACAGGTATGGGGCTGTCGCGCAAAAAAGTCCCGGACTTAAATTCCCCGCAACGAAACACAATCATATTGGGCTTAAGCGCGATCAGGCATTGGAGGGTGTCTTCCAGAGTTTCCCCCTTGGCCATGCTGGAAAAATGCAGATTCCAAAGGGCAGTGGCGGCGATGCCCAACTTTCCGCAGGCCACTTCAAAGCTGGCGCGGGTGCGGGTGCTTGGCTCGGCAAAAAGCAACTGAACCACCAAACCCTTGGTTTGTTCAGAGTCAATGCAGTGGATGATCCGTCCGGTTTTATAAAACTCTTTTTTAAAAAGCGCGGCGGTTTTTAAAATAAAATCAATATGCTCATCGCTTAAGTCGTCAATGCCCAAAAGGGATAAAACAGGTTTTTTTGACTCACTCATATTGTTTCTCCTGCACAACCTGAAAAGGCGGGGCTTTGCTGTTACAGTCTTTTTTGCGCGCGCGACGCTTTACTTGATTTTTGCGAATAAACGCCCAAAGCGCAGTTTATCAGGGTGGCATAAAAGAGGCAAATTAAAAAATGTTTTGTCGCAACTCAGCCAAATCAGAACCGCTTTGCCCATAATATGGCTGACAGGAAGAGGCCCCCAAAAGCGGGAATCATGGGAATTATCTCTGTTGTCCCCTATAACAAAAACAGAGTTTTGCGGCACTTGAAAGTCCGTATGCAATAGCAGGCTTCTTTTTTCCTGTAAGATGACCCGATAGGAGCGCCCGTTTTGCCCGGTTTCCGCGAAAAAGCGATAATCCGCAAAATCAGCTCCTAATTCCCGTTCATTTATGGAGTAAAACCGCTTTCCGTCCCCCGGCCCGTTCAAAGAGGCGCGCAAAACTCTTTCTCCGTTAATCCAAAGCTGTTTGTTTTCATCAATGTAAATTCTGTCCCCGGGCAGGCCGATGACTCTTTTAACCATAAATTTCATTTTTTTGTCCGCATTTACCGGGCGGAAGACCAAAACATCCCCCCTTTGGGGCTTGGCTCTCAGCCAAATCCATTTTTTAGAAAAAGGAAGACGCAGGCCGTAAGTAAATTTATTAACAACAATATGATCATGTATCAGCAAAGAGGGAAGCATACTTCCTGAGGGGATGACATAAGGCTCAAACAAAGCCCACCTGAACAAAAGAATAAAAAGGGCAATAGCTACGACAGGGCCGTCGAAAATGCCGAAAAAAAATTTTTTAAGTTTCATTGTGCTTATTCAATATCAAACCGGTAAGGACGGGAGTTGTCAAACATAAAAAACGGCGCTTCCGATTGTTTATAAGAGCTTTAAATCCAGCGACCGATGAGAAAAAGCAAGCAAAAAGCCGAAAGAAGATACATATAAGGAGAAAGCCTGCGACCTTTTCCCGTCACCAACTTTAAACCGGTATAGAACAAAAAGCCCCATATAATCCCCTGAATAATGGAAAAGCATAACGGAATAAGCAAAATCATAATAAATGAAGGCAAAGCCTCATCCGGTTTATCCCATGCAATATCCGTTACAGACTTCATCATATAAGATCCCAAAACCACTAAAACCGGGGCTGTGGCGACATGGGGTATCATGGAAAGCAAAGGGGACAGGAACAAAAAAGGCAAAAACAACAAAGCCGTTGTAACAGCTGTAAGGCCCGTTCGCCCTCCGGCATGGATCCCCGTCAAAGACTCCAAAAAACATACGGCGGAACTGGTGCCGGTAAGGCCCGCACAGGCGGTGGCGGAGGCGTCCACCAGCAAAATTTTTTTTAAATTCCCGGGGCGACCCTCTGCCGGGCCGGATTTGGTGACCCCCAATACCCCTCCCAGGCTTTCAAACAGATCCACAAAGGCGATGGAGAATAACACCGGCCAAAAAGAGTACTTCAACGCGCCCAATAGATCCATGTCGGCAAACAAGCTGAAATCAGGAAGAGCAAACAGGCCCTGATAATCCACCAAAACCTCCTGCCCCCATATTCTGCCCAAGGGAACACATAAACAAGTAACCGCCGGAATGGAAAATAAAAGCGCCCCTTTTACCCTTAGGGTTAGTAGGAAAAAGGTCAAAGCCAGCCCGATTAAAAAAGTTCCGTTTTCCGCGGAAAGAGATTGAGCTTTTAAAAAAGTTTCGCTGGAGTGGGCGATCAAAGCCCCTTCTTTTAATCCTACAAAAGCGACAAAAAGGCCAATTCCGCAGACGAGCGCGCTTTTAATGGAGGCGGGGACGGAGAGAGCAAATTTTTCTCGAATTTTAAACAAAGACAGGCCAAAAAAAATAAGCCCCACCCAAAAGGTGGCCCCCAAGGCTGTTTGATATGGGACCCCTTGACTTTTGACTATTGTGAAAGTGAAAAAACCGCTCAAACTTAAGCCCGGGCTTAAAACAATGGGGCTGTTGGCGTACATTCCCATAGCTATAGAGCTGAAAAAGCAGGTAAGGATGGTGGCGGTTACACAGGCGGAAAAAGGCATACCCGTTTGGCTGATGATCTGAGGGTGTACACTCACAATATAGGCCATACTCAAGAAGACGGTCAGCCCGGCTGTCACCTCCTGTTTGAGGGAGCTTTGGTTTTTCTTTATTTCAAAAAAAGACAAAATAAAATTTTTCATATTACCGCCGGATGACTCCGTTTGCCTCTTACTTTAACACGAACTTCTGTTCAGATGCCTGTGAAAAAGTCTGATACCGCTTTACTTATTTTAAGTTTTTTGATATAATACCGCAATGTGAAAAGCAAAATGTTATAAGGTCTTAGTGATTGATTATGGAAATAAAAAAATCTTTGATACGAAATAAAAAGGCCTTGCTTTTTGTCACTTATCATCCTTTTGCAGGCCCCCTTGCTGTGGCTCAAGTGGAGGAGTTTAAAGAGCTTGGGAGGGCCGGGGGTTTGCTGAATGCGGGGCTTTCTTATCAGGTGGTGAAACAGCCTCATCCGGCCACTTTTATTGGCGCCGGCAAAGTTCATGAATTAAAAAAAATGCATGAGGAATCCGCTTGCTTTCAGCTTGTGGTTTTTGATTGTTCGCTTTCCGGCGTGCAGATCCGCAACCTTGAAAGGGAGCTGAAGGTGGCGGTCATGGATCGCGATCAGCTGATTTTGGATATTTTTGCCCAAAGGGCGCGCACTTATGAGGGCAAACTGCAAGTGGAGCTGGCCCGCGTTCTGGATGAACTGCCCAGAATGGTGGGGGCTTGGATGTCTTCTCTTTCCAGACAGGGTGGAGGCATCGGCCTTAGAGGCCCCGGGGAAAAAGCCATTGAAAAAGACCGCCGGCAGGCGCGAAGGCGCGCGCGCGGGATAAAACAAAAGCTGGAAAAAATCCGCCGGGCGCGAAAAGAGCATCGCGCTTTGAGAAAGAAAAACAAAATACCAAGTGTGGCCCTTATCGGCTACACCAATTCAGGAAAAAGCACACTGCTTAATTCTCTTAGTCAGGGGGAATCCGCACAAGTGGAAAATTTGCCCTTTATGACCCTGGATCCCACCACCCGAAAAGTCTATATCAGCAGTTCGCAAAGTGTATTGGTTACGGACACTGTGGGCTTTATTCAAAACCTTTCTCCTCATTTAATAGAGGCTTTTAAAGCCACTTTAGAGGAATCCGCCTCCGCAGATATTTTACTCCATATCATTGATCTTTCAAGCCCCTTAATGACAGTGCAGATGGACACTGTAAACCGGCTGATAAGGGAGTTTGGCTGGGATCAAAAGCCCTGCCTTCATGTTTATAATAAAATGGATATAGCGCCGAAGGAAAAAGCTTTTCAAAGCCATTACCGGCCTCACGGCAAAGTAAGCCGGGCGGGCTTGGAGTGTGGCAAGCCCTTGGGGGGGCGCCATATCTGTTTTACAGAGAGCGGAAATAAAAACCGGCGTGTGTATATCAGCGCGCTGACAGGCGCCGGAACAGACAAACTGAAGGCTCTTATAGAAAAAACAGTCTTAAAAATACAGACAAAACAAGTACAGCTTTATTTCTCCAAAAATGAGGAGGATAAAATATACTCTCTCAGCCGATCCGCCTTTATTGATAAAAAAGAAACCAGCTCACTTGGCACTTTGTGCCATGCACGCTTAAAAGTCACTGAGCTTGGGAAATGGAAAAATTTTATCATCAAAAACCTCTGATATTTCAGCCGATTATTCATTTTTTTATAAAAAAAGTTAAATATTTTCCTCTGTTCAGCCGATATGTCTTTTACAGCGGGGTTTTTGGGTTGAAATTGATGCTTTTTTTAAGGAGGTATTTCAGGTGAAAAAACAAATTACAAACTGTAAAGGTTTTTCTCTTATCGAGGTATTGGTGACTGTGGGCCTGATTGGTGTGCTGATAGGCATAGGTATACCCAGTTACAAGCTTTATAAAAAAAGAACTGTAAAAATGGCCCTTCGGGCGGATATCGGCACCGGAACAAAAGTGTACGGCGCGCAGTACGCTGTGGAATCCACCTATTGTTTTAATTTTAACGAAATCGGCCTGGATATTGATAAATCCGGCAGTCCCGCCTATAAAAGGAAAGGGTTTTTCGGCTTTGGAGACACCGACTGTCCTGAAGTGACGGACAAAACAACAATCGCCTTTAAAAGCTCAGGGGGGATATGTTATGTGAACAATCAACCAGACTCAACCAAGGCTCAGCAAACCGACTGCTCCGCAACCGGCGGCATCTGGAAAACAAGCGCCAAAAACAAGTATGACGGCAACCCTAAAGCCTGTAAATTACAGGATCAAGAGTTTAAAATCGGAGCTTATTCCGGGGTGTCCGATTTAAACACAATGATTATGGGCAACGAGAAAGGCGTTATACGGGAAGGCTCAAAAAAAACAGACTGCTGGTAAATAAAAACATATTTTCAACGGATGACTAACCAGTCGGGCGTGAAAAAGGCCGGATTTCATAGTTGGTATAAGCAAAACCCCGGCTTGTTCGTGACGGAATACGATTTAACACTCACCGCTTGACTTTGCTTTTGAGACATAGTATACAGGACTTTATCACGAGCTGCTAACTATTGGTATATTCTTTGGAAATTTTGTTTAAAAGATCCACAATTTCGTTTTTTAAAGCTTCCACATGTTTTTTGTTTCTTAGCTCTTTTGCTGTTTCTGAAGAGGCAAAGCTTAAACGCTCCAAACGAAAAATAAGGGCCTTAATTTTTGTTTCATACCGCGCTCTTATGCTGGGATCAATATCCCTTAAAAGCAGGTTCCAGTTTTTGACATCTTTGTCTTGGCTAAGCAGTTCGGCAAAAAAAGAATACATTATCCGATCCATCTCCACCCCGGCCTGCTTCCAACGGCCGGCTTTTATGCTTTGATCCACCTGTAAAAAGCTTTTTCTTAAAAGCTCTTTTAAAGGGGAGCGTTTTTTCCTAAAAGATAAAATCTCAATCCCGATAAAGGCGAAAAACAGCAATCCAAACAAGACAAACCAAAAATATTTTCCATACTCCCGCCATAAGCTTTTTTCAGAATCCATTTGCCAAGGGACAAAAAAAGTTTTTTGACTTTGATCTTTATCTGCTTTAGAGCCGGCTGACTTTTTTTCTTTCACATCAAAGTAACGCGCGGTTTGGCTTCGGCCCGGCACACTTACCCCCACCGCTTTTACCTTAAAAGCGGGCAGGATATGTGTTTTGTAAACTCCTATCTCAGGATCAAAAGAGCTTAACTCAAAAGAGGGAATAATATGCTCCCCTGAAGATTTGGGAATTAAAATCACTTCAAAATTTTTTACGCTTTCAGAAACAGAAAACTTTTGAGACTCCGTAGTGTCATACACCTTCCATGAGTCTCCAAATTTTAAATCAGGAAGACGAATTGTGCGGGGGTGGCCTTTCCCTTTAAAACGCAGTTTATAAACTATCGGCTCATTAACGGCAACTGCTTTTTTGCCCACTTCAGCGGTGATATTAAAATCCCCCACCGCCCCGGTAAATGCCGGCCCTTTGCCTTCTTCAGGCAAAGGCAAAACTGTTACTTTTCTCATTTTGCTGTGTTTTAAAAACACCCGATGAGCCTGCGAAAACATTTGCGCAAAAGGTCTTGAGGAAATAAGCCGGGTTTTTATCTCCAAAGCCCCCACTTTTAATTCTCCAACACGCACCGGAAACAAAGCAGAGGAAATAACAACTTGTTTTTTATACTTTTTTCCTCTTACCTCCTCCACCGACTCTTTTAAAGGAGCGGGTATACTTGGAGAAATAATTTCCTCCACCCAAAATCCATTTAGATTTGGTTTTTTTGTCACTTCATTTTGCGCAAAAATCACCCTGCCAAAGGGCTTGTAAAAAAACCACTTGGCCAAAATCATTTGATTTAAGTACACTTTGTCATCACTCAGCGCCAATTTAAAAAAAATATCTTTTTCATTCACCGGATTATTAAATACTGATGAGTCCTGTTCGCCTTCATCAAAAAAAGGAGAGAAAAATTTTTTAAAACCCCCAAAAGGAAAGGCAGGGCCTGAAGCAGGGGGAGAAGGCTTGATTTTAGAAGAAACCTTTACGATCAGAGGATCTGTTTTATAAAGCTTTCCCTCCACCACCACCTCTATAGAGCCGATTTTAAATACTCCCTCTTTTAAAGGCTTAAGGCGGTAGTGATATTGTTTTTTCCTGCTGACAGCGCCGTTTACACTTTGAAAATGAGAAGACTCATTTTGCCCCAAAAGATGAAAGGCGGAAAGCCCCGGCAAACGGGGGGAGCCAATGCTTGCTTTTGTGTCATATTCTATCTCCAAGGTTAAGGTTAACATATCTTTTGGAGAAAGCGCCTGCGGACGAACAAAAGATTTAACCTGTATGTCCGCCAAGCCAACAAAAGAAAACAAAAAACACAGTACAATAAACCCCACTTTGAAAATGGACAAACAGCCAATCAAAAGGCAAACAACAAATCGAAACCCCTTAGCTGTAAACCTCATACTGCACATAATAAAATCACCAATCCTTTTTAAAATTTGATGGTTTTTTTCGCGCTTTTTGCCGCCGTTTTCTGATTTCATTTTCCTGATTTAAAATGGCTTTTAAAATGGCCTCAGTCTGCCGCTCATCCATTTTTTGTCTTCCCCGAAGTGGTGAGGAGCCTTCGGGCTTTTGTTTTTCACCCTTTAAGCCTTTCTGCTTTGGCTCTAAAGAGCCTTCTTCCCCCTTTTGTTGTTTGCCTTGTTTTTTTTGATCCTTGGATGGCTCATTTTTTTTGCCGGATGAATCCTGTTCTTTTTTTTCGCTGTCCTTACGGGATGGATCTTTCTTTTTTTCCTGTTCATTATTTTTTTGTTTTTTATTCTTTTTTTGTTTGTCCTTCCGGTCAGCGGTCCTTAGAGGTGCGGTTAAAAGCTCTATATTGGTTTTAACCTCTAAAGACTGCGGACGAAAAATAAGAGCCTGTTGATAAAAGCGCAAAGCCTTTTCCAATTCCGCTTTTTGAAGGGCGGAAACAGCGGAATTAAAAAAGCTGTAAAATAAAATATCTTCTTTTAAGACAGAAGGCTTTAATACCCCTTGTTTTAAGTGTTTTTTCCCTTGGCTTTCTTTATGCCCGAGGGAGTATAAAATTTTCTTTTTTTTAAAAAAAGCCCGGGACGGGGAAAAAGAATCGTTTTTTATTAAAGTCCTTAAGGACTCATGCTCTTTAAGAGATTTTTCCGGCCTTTCTGACAGCATATAATTTAAAGCCAAATTCATCCGGTAAAAAGGAGAAAAAGCCCGCTCACTTAAGGCGGACAGCCATTTTTGCTCCGCCAGGATGTATTTTTTTTGAAAAAAATAAAACAGCGCCCGGTTATTTCGATCTAAAAAAGGAATGAAGAACAAACACAGTATAAGAATAAGAGCGCACAAAATAAAAACTTTATCAAAAACAGAAAAAAACCGCGCCTTTTTCTGAATCATGCCCTTTTCCCGACTCATGATTGAAATATCCTTAAAGAGATGGAAGGAAAAAAATACAATAATCCAAAAAGAAAAGCCATAAAAGCAAAATATCCATACCCCTCTTTGTAAGAGCTTTGGTATTGATACGAAAGAATGTCTTTGCCTGTTTTTTGAATATCCGCATATATTTTTTCGGCTGTGTTTCCTCCAAGATCGGCCATGTAAAACGCGCCACCCCCTACACGGGCTATTTCTTTTAAAGTTTCCGCCCGAAAACGGGAAACAACCGGCCGGCCGGTTCTGTCTTTTTTATAAGATATTTTACGCCCGCCGGATTTACCGTAAATGGGAATCATGCCCCCCTCTTCACTTCCAAAGCCCAAAGTAAAAATACGGGCCTTACGGCCTCTTAATTCTCTTACAGCCTGTAGGGCTTTTCCTTCGTTATCCTCCCCGTCCGAAGCGACTATAAGCGCCCGGGAAGAAGAATCCGGCTGTAAAGCGCTCCCTCTTGCAAGAGCCTGCCCGGCCATCCGAAACGCGCCGGCAAAGTCTGTTCCCGACACAAATTGCCCCTCCGGCGACAGAGATTTTATAAACAATTTTAAAGCGGAATGATCCAAAGTCAAAGGGGAGGCTAAAGAAGCCGAACCGGAAAAAGAAATAAGACCCACTCTCCAGCCCGACAAAAGAGAGATCAGCCGGTTCAATTCCTTTTTCATAACATCAAGACGGCTTAAGCCCCCCATATCCTCCACCAGCATGCTTTTTGAAACATCCGCCACAATCATCACCTCCGCCCCTTTAACCTCCACTTTTTCTGTCTCCTGTTGAGATCTGGGACGGGCAAGCGCCAAAATCAAAAACAAAACCGCTGTTAATAAAATACCCTGCCTGAAAATTCGCCGTCCCTGGGAGGAAGGGCCAACAGCCCGGCTCAAGCACTCCTTACGCATATAAGAGCTGAGCAGGCGACGGTTCGCCCTCACACGCAAAATATACAACAGAAAAAAAACCGGCGGAAAAACCAGCAAATACAGATATTCCGGGTGGGCAAACATAATGCTCCTTTTTACTTGACCTTTATCGTATAACAAAAAAAATCAATAGGCCCAAAGGGAATAAAAAAGAGATTTAAGAGCCTCCACAACATAGCTTTCCACAGACAAAGAGGCGGGCGGAACAGCCACCGTGTTTATGCGATAGCCCGGCGGAAATATTTTTCTGAACACTCTTTCCGCCCGATAGATATGCAGGTGAGATGTGATAAGAAGTATATCCTTACACTTCAGCTTTTGCACTAAGCGCAAAGTGTATTCAGCGTTTTCATAAGTGCTTTTTGACTGCTTTTCCAAAACAATATCCTTTGTGCTGAAACTGCCGTCAAAAAATTTTTGGGGAAAAATATCACTCATCGAAACCTCAGAATGCACCCCTGAAATAACCAGTTTTCGCACAGCGCCTTGTGACAAAAGATCAAAGCCTTCCCGCACACGGCCCGCACCCCCTGTAAGAACCACCGCGCACCCCGCTTTATAGTCCCCGTCATAAGCGCTTATGCCTCCCCCGGCGGAAACCCGCCTTAATTCCAACAAAAAGAAAAAAGACGGCACAAATATAAATATTATTAAAAAAACAAGAAGTAAAATTTTTTTTAAATACATGAATTAAAACATACAGGCGGTGACTTCCATTTCCATATCAACAGCTTTAGGCAGATCCCGCACAGCCACCAAGGAACGGGCGGGAAAAGGCTTTGTGAAAAACCGACTGTAGACCTCGTTTACAGAGGAAAAATCTTCTATGTTTTTTAAAAAAATACCGGCCTTGACAACATGATGAAATGTCATACCTCCCGCCTCTAAAACCGTTTTAACATTTGTCATCACCTGCTCCGCCGCCCGCCGGATATTCCCCCGTATAATTTCCCCTGTTTCAGGAACAAGAGGGATCTGGCCTGAAAGAAAAAGCCAAGGACCCACCGCAACAGCGGGGGAATAAGCCCCCACCGGAAGAGGGCCTGCGTCGGGATATACCGCCTTTTTTTTCATCATACCGCTTCCTCTTCTTCAATGGACAAAGCGCCAAGGTCGTATTTATCCAGCCGATACCGAAACGCACGCGGAGAAAGCCTGAGCAAATTCGCGGCCGGCTTTCTTAAGCCCTGTGTCCTTTGAAGGGCCTGTTTTAAAAGTTGTTTTTCCAAACAGCCTATAAGCTCTTCCATGTCCATGCCGTTTGCCGGCAAAGAAATATCAGAAAAAAGATCTTGCCTGTTTTGCCCACCAACCGGCTCTGTCTGCCGAAAAAAAGACTTCAGATCCTCCGCCTGAATTTGTCCGCCTTCACTTAAAATAATCACTCTTTCTATCAGGTTTTCCAGCTCCCGCACATTGCCCGGGTAATCATACTGCTGAAACAATTTCACAGCGGCTTTGGCAACTTTTTTCACAGGGCAGTTGAGTTTTAAGCTGTATTTTTTCAAAAAATGCTCCACAAAAACAGGTATATCCTCTTTTCGCTCTCTCAAAGGGGGGATATGTATCCGCACCACATTCAGACGATAAAAAAGATCTTCCCTAAATTGATTTTTCTTCACCATCCGCTCTAAATTGCGGTTCGTGGCGGAGATCAGCCGTATATTTACTTGTTTATCTGAAGTTCCCCCCACCATCCTGATAACTTTATCCTGAAGGGCGCGCAAAAGTTTAGGCTGAACAGACAAAGGCAGTTCCCCTATTTCATCCAAAAACAAGGTTCCGCCGTCCGCCAATTCAAAAAAACCTTTTTTGTCCGCAACCGCGCCGGTAAAAGATCCTTTTTTATGCCCAAACATTTCCGATTCCATTAAAGTGTCCGGGATGGCCCCGCAATTAACGGCAACAAACATTCTGTCTTTTAGAGTGGAATTTTCATGCACAGCCCGGGCAATCATCTCTTTTCCTGTGCCGCTTTCCCCTGTGATCAATATGTTTGAAGAAACTTCAGCCATTTGATGAATATTTTTAAAAATCCGCTTCATCTCAGGAGACCGACCCATTAAGGGGGAAGATTTTTTTTCCCGATTCAGCTCCCGCTTTAAATGCTGATTCTCCGATTCCAGCTTTTTTGTATGAAAAGCGGAGCAAACCGTCATTTTTATCTCATCCACATTAAAAGGTTTGGGGATATAATCGTAAGCGCCCATCTTCATGGCTTTGACCGCTGTGTCTGAAGTGTCAAAAGCGGTGATAAGAATAAAAATAAGATCCGGCTGAATTTTTTTGGCTTTCTCCAACAACTGCAAACCGGAAAGATGCGGCATTTTTAAGTCAGAAATCACCATGTCGTAAGATTGCTTTTCTATAAGCTCCAAAGCTTTTTGGCCGTCCTCAGTGAAGACTGTTTCATAAGAATATTCCCCTTCAGAGGACATTCTTTTAAGAAGTATTTGAAAAAACTCGCGGATGGATTCTTCATCGTCCACGACCAAAATTTTTTTTTGCATAAAACAAACCTTTTACCAAAAAATGTTACGCGCTTTTTTTCATCTCTCCCGGAAACAAATTAGGCTGAACAGGAAACCGCACCTCGCACAAAGTTCCCCCTGTTTCCCGGTTTTCATACGACAATTCCCCTTTGTAAAAAGAAATCAGTTTACGCGCTATAGACAGCCCCAAACCCGTGCCTTTTTCTTTTTTAGAATAAAAAGGCTCATAGATATAAGGTTTATCCTCTTCACTAATTCCTACACCTGTGTCCTTAATTCTGACCACTAAATGTTTATTGTCGTCGAAGCTTTCTATTTCCAGCTTTCCTGAGGAGTGACTTTCCATTGCCTCACAGGCGTTTTTAACAAGATTTAAAAAAATCTGCTTAAATTTATCTGTATTTCCTTGGACAAAACTATGCGCTTTCAAGGTAAAATGGTGCGTGATATGCTCCCACTTGGCTTGAACACGCACATTGTCAAGCAGTTCTTCCAGAACAACATTCAGGTTAACCGGCTGGGTCCCCAGCGCATTAAGACAGGAGTTTTCATCCCCGGCGTAATCCAAAAACTCCCCGATAATCCGGTTCAGCCGGCTGACCTCCCGCAAAGCCATATCCATAAGTTTCTTGTTTTCTCCGGCATTCATGTTTTTATTTGTGTCCAACAGCTGAATGCTCCCTCCAATGCCGGATAAAGGGTTTCTGAGTTCATGCGCAATACCCGCCGCCATTCTTCCTATACCGGCAAACTTTTCTTTTTCCCTCATCTTTTTTTCCATTTCCCTCATGGGCGTGCAATCTTGAAACAAAATCAAATACCGGCGTGAATCTTTAACAGGGGAAACAAATATTTCTATCGCCTTTTTATGAGAGCCGTCTTTATATTCCGACTGAAAGTGTTCCACCTCACCGGGCTTTCGGGAAAACAAATTTATCTTTAGTTCAGGAAACACACTGCGCAAAGAACCGGAAAAACCGTTCGGTAAGCCCAGAATATTCAAAGCCTTTTGATTGGAATATGCAATACCGCCTTCTTCATCAGAAATAAACAAACCCATGTTTATATTTTCCACAATCAGCTCATTTAAGTTTTCAAGCCGGCTTACCGCTTTGTCGGCGGTTACCAAAGACCATTCCATTTTATCGGCTACAGCTCCAAAAAAGCCGCTTAAACCGGCCACAATCATAAAGCCCGTATTATTCAAAACAAAAGAAAAAGCGGGAGAGGAAAAATAATCCATGCCCGCGGGACTTAAAATTAAAATCCAGGAAAATAAAATAGAAACCAGCAGGCCCTGCGCAAAAGCCCCTTTATATTGCCCCAAAAGCCCCGCGCTGAAGATGCTGAGCATATATATAAAAACCAGCACAGGATACAAAGCGGGAATAACCGCGCTTAAGCAAAGGGTCATTAACACAGTGTCTGTGAATAAAAACAGCCACTGAAACACAGATTCTTTTTTTACCTTGTCATGAAAATAAAAATACACAAGATCAATAACAAAAGCGCAAAATAAAAACAAATAAACAAAAATCCATGTTTCTGAATTTAAAAATAAAGGCTGAACAAACTGATAGCATACAAAACCCACCAAAAGCGCGGCATGCACAATGGCTGATAAAGCGTGGATAAAAAAGAACTTTTCACTTAAGGAGCGCACACTCAAAGACGGCGCTTTTAAAAGATGAATATTCATAATTATAAACCTCCCGCTATGCCCGGCATTTTAAATATGGGCAAATATAAAGATATAACAATAAATCCCACCAAGCCCCCCAGCAAAGCTATCAAAAAAGGCTGTATCAAATCGGAAATGGCGTTGGTTGTCGTTTTTACCTGCTCTTCATAAAATTCCGCCACTTTTACCAGTGTGGCGTCTGTGCTTCCTGTCTCCTCGCCAATAGCCACCATATCTGAGATAAGAGAGGGAATAATTTTCTCTTTCCTGAGGGATTGGGCAATGGGTTTGCCTTTTATCACCTGATGACGGGTGGTTTGAATGGCTTTTTCCACAAAAAAATTATTAGAAGTAAGGCCCGCCGTATCCAAAGCGTCCGCCACGCTGACCCCTCCTGCCAGCAAACAGGAAAAAGTCCTGCTGAAACGGGCCAAGCTGTTTTTAAGCGTCAGCGGGCCTATTACAGGAAGCATCATTAACAGCTGATCCTTTAACCTTCGCCCGGCGGGGGAGCGCAGATAAGTTAAAAAGCAAAAAGGAATAACAACCCCCCCCAATACAATAATAATGATATATTTCCTGAATATCTCGCTCATGGAGACCAAAATTTGTGTCATCAAGGGAAGTTCCACACCCGAACCGGAGAACACACCTGTAAACTTGGGAACCACCACCACCATAATAATTGTAACGATAATCATTCCCATAGTGAGCACAAAACTGGGATACATCATGGCCTTTAGCATTTTTGATTTCAGCTTTTGGGTTTCTTCTATGTATTCCGCCAGCTGGTTCAACATAACATCCAGGTTTCCCCCCTCTTCCCCCGCCTGTATGATACTGACATACACATTGTTGAACACCGCCGGATAAGAGGACAAAGCTTCCGCAAAAGTGTTTCCTTTTTCAATATTATTGATAACATCTTCAACAACTGTCTTGAGAACAGTATCTTTGGTAATCCTCTGCACTATGCGCAAAGACTGCACAACAGGAACACCGGCATTGATTAAAAAAGCCAGTTGTCTTGTAAAATGCACTAAGTTTTTTGAGGATATTCCTGAAGCAATCCCGCTTCCTATTGAGATTAAGGATTTTTGCACTTCAATGTGAACAGGCTCTAATTTTTTGGCCTTAAGCAGATATATAACATCATTTCTGTTTGTAGCCTTTATTTTACCGGACACCACTTGGCCCCCGGATCTTTTGGCTTTAAAAGCAAAAGTGTTCATCGTAAAACCCCTGAATAAAGCTTAGCCCGCTCTCCTGCCTGAAGAACGGCCTTTTTTTAATCTGGAAAGTAAATGTGTAAGCTCATTTGGATCATAACTGGCGGAAAAAGCCGTTACCTCCGTAATCAATCCTTTTATAACAAGCTCCGCCAAGGATTGATTTAATGTAATCATGCCGGAGGCTCTTTGTGTTTGCATAATACTGTACATTTGACTTTGTTTTCCCTCTTTAATAAGGTTTCGAATGGCGGGCGGAAACAGCAAAACCTCCACAGCGGGAACACGGGAAGCGCCGTCCACCGTGGGTAAAAGCCTTTGAGAGACAACACCTTGAAGAACCTGAGAAAGCTGAGACTGAATCATCTGCCTTTCACTCCCGCTGAAAATTCCTGTCAGGCGGTCTATAGACTGAATAGTGTTGTTTGTGTGAAGTGTCCCGAAAGTCAAGTGCCCTGTCTCTGCAACATGAAGAGCTGTTTCCACGGTTTCTCTGTCCCTCATCTCACCCAACAAACACACATCCGGATCCACACGAAGCGCCGCCCTGAGAGAGCTGTGAAAATCCGGCGCATCAAAACCAATTTCCCTTTGATTCACAATACATTTTTTATGAGAGTAAATAAACTCAATAGGGTCCTCAATAGTTAAAATATGTCCCTTTCTTTGTTGGTTAATTTCATCCAACATAGCGGCCAAAGTGGTTGTTTTTCCTGATCCGGTAGGCCCTGTAACCAGCACCAAGCCGTAGGGCTTTTGGTTAAGCTCAGATAAAATAACCGGCAGTCCTATGTCTTTTATATTGGGAATAACCATTGGGATCTGCCTAAAACATCCGGCTATACTTTGTTTTTGATAATAAATATGTCCGCGAAACCGCGCAGAAGAATCAATACTGAAACTGAAATCCAGATCTTTAATGTTTTCCACTTTGCTTTTTTGCTCATCTGTAATAACAGAGTAACAAAGCTCTTTGCTTTGCCGGTCGGTCAAAGGCTCTACATTTAACTGCACAATGTTCCCGCACACCCTTAAAACCGGGGGAACCCCCGCGGTGATATGAATATCAGAGGCGTTTTCACGAATAGCCGTTTTCAAAACCTGTATCATAGAGATCATTGGTCATCCTCCAAAGTGCCGTATAACACTTCATCCACAGAGGTAAGGCCGGATGTTAGTTTTTCCAGCGCGCTTTTTCTCAGTGTCTGTAAATGGTTTTGCTCCACAGCCAGCTTTTTGAGCGCGCGCGGCGACAAACCTTTAAAAATACCGGCTTTAAGTTCAGGAGAAATATCCATAACTTCAAACACGGCCGTTCTTCCTTTATACCCGGTATGATTACAATACTGACAGCCCGCGCCTTTCATTATTTTGGCTTGACTTTCTTCCGCCTCTCCTTCTGAAAACCCAAGATTTTTTAATACTTTAATCTCCAGTTTGTCCTGTGTTTTGCAATGATTGCAAAGCGTCCGCAAAAGACGCTGGGCGATCACTACAGAGGTGTTTTCCGCAACACTGTAAACAGGTATGCCTATATCCACAAGCCGGGTGACGGTGGAAGGGGCGTCGTTGGTGTGCAGGGTGCTTAACACCAAATGGCCGGTGGCGGAGGCGCGATACGCTATGGTGGCTGTTTCCTGATCCCGTATCTCACCCACCAAAATAATATCCGGATCTTGGCGCAAAAAAGATCTTAAAACATTTGCGAAGGTAAGGCCGATTTTTGTGTTAACCTGCACCTGATTGATCCCATGCAATTTATATTCCACAGGATCTTCCGCTGTGGATATATTGCGATGAGGCTTGTTTAACTGCTGAAGACCGGAGTAAATAGTGGTTGTTTTTCCGCTTCCCGTGGGGCCTGTCATCAGGATTAAACCTTGGTTGGCTTTAAGATATTTTTGAAAAATCGCCATCTGTTTTTCGTTCATTCCCAATTCCTCTGTCTCTGTGCCTAAAACAGAAGTGTCTAAAACCCGCATAACGATTTTCTCTCCGCTCACCACCGGAACGGTACTCACCCGAAAACTGACAGTTTGATTATCCGCTTGTATTTTCAGCCGTCCGTCCTGAGGGAGTCTTTTCTCGCTGATGTCCATTCGGGAGATAACCTTAATTCTGCTGATGAGGGACCCGGCCATCGAAAAAGGAGGATGAATATACTCCGCCAAATGCCCGTCCACTCTGTACCGCACCCGGCATTTTTGCTCGTAAACTTCCACATGAATATCCGAACAATTCAGCTTAATGCCTTCTTTAATAATATGATCCACGGTTTGAACAGTGGGATCATGTTTAATCTCTTTGCTGATCTTACCGCTGTCGTCCTGTATATGCTGATCTACTGAAGACTCAACAACGGAAAACAAACTTTTTATTTTATCCGCGCTTTCCCCTGTGTGATAATATTTAATCATGCGGGTTATTTCGTTTTTCTCTGCAACCACCATTTCCACTTTGGAGTTGGAAAACAAAGACACATCATCCCTTGCCTGAATATCCCCGGGGTCGGAAAAAGCCACCACAAGAGTGCCTTCCACCTCTTGAACGGGAATCAGACAGTATTTTTCACATATTTTTCGGGAGATTTTCATTACTGTTTTGGGGTCCAGCTCAAATTCCGCAAAATTGATTTTTTGTAAATGATAGTGCTCCGCCATCAGGTCGGCTATTTGTTTGTCGGAACATTGTTCCGACTCAAACAGGGAGTCCAACAGCTCCCGACGGGTTTCTCCCGTCATGGAACAAATTTTGGACCAATCTTTTTTGGGCAAACGATATTTGGCCCACTGAATTTTAGACGCGCTTTTCCTCGCCACGGGAATATTGGCGCTGATTTCCGGTTTTTTTTGTTTTTTATTAGACATAAATTAAGTGATCGGCATGTAAATCAAGAAAAATAAATAAAAATCAACTTTTATTGCTTTTAGCTCATAAATAACGGCGGGCCTGCTGAATATCCCTCCGAATTTGGCGGCTTAAGTCTCCGGGATGGGCGAACCGGCGCTCTTTTCTGATATATCGAACAAATTCCACTTCACAAATTTTCCAATTTGCTTGTTTTTCACCGATAAGATGAACCTCTATTGTTTTTAAACAGTTATCAGAAAATGTGGGGCGCCGGCCGATGTTTACAACTGCCGGAAAATACTTGCCTTTTTTTATTACCCGGGCTGTATAAACTCCATCCGCCGGAAGCAGGATCTGATTATCTGTTTTCAGGTTCAAAGTGGGAAAACCCAGACCTTTGCCCCGGCCTTCCCCTTTGACAACAAGACCTTTTACAGAAAAAAACCGACCCAACAGATCCCGTGCCAGCAAACAGTCCCCCTTCAGGACGGCGCGCTTTATGAAAGAGGTGGAAACAAGCCTTCCCCGCCGTTTGACCGGGGGCACCACTTTAAGCCGAAAGCCGTGTTTTTTCATCAAAATTTTTAATAAAGAAACAGATCCCGCGCTTTTTGCCCCAAATCGGAAATTATACCCCACCACAATTACAGAAGGCTGAATGAGGCTTAAGATATGTTTTTGCATAAATTCTTCAGGGGACAAGCGGGAAAAAGCTTTGGTAAAGGGCTGAATAAGCAAGCGCTCGACACCCGCTGACCGCAACATCTTTCGATTTTTATCGGGGGAACACAAAAGCCGATGCTCTTTTTCGGGAAAAAGCACACTTACAGGATGAGGGGAAAAAGTATAAAGCGCGGAGGGACGGCCGGCTAAGCGGGCCTGCCGAATAAGGGCGCTTATTAACTTCTTATGCCCCAAGTGCAGGCCGTCAAAATTCCCGATAGTTAAAACAGCCCCTCTTATTGAGTCTACGCCTTTCATAAATGACCGCTAAAGTTCAGCGCTGATCGGGTTTAAACACAATATGAGCCAAAATATCCACCCGGCAGGCCAATTTATCACCCGTGAAAGCTGTCCCCATACCCCATAAAAAATCCGCTTTTTTTCTTTTTACTTCCACTTTTAAATCCAATACATCCCCGGGAAAAACAGGATTTTTAAAACGGGCTTTGTCCAAGCCCGCAAAAAACAAACGGCTGATAGGAGGGTCCCCTTTAATACCGCAACAACATAAAGCCGCCGCTTGGGCAATAGCCTCTATAATCAGCACCCCCGGCATAACCGGATTATCAGGAAAGTGACCGATAAAAAACGGCTCGTTTCCTGTAACATTTTTTAGCGCCGTGCATACCCTGCCGGGGATCTCCCCGGGTCGCGCCTCCTTAATCTCCTTCACACGATCCACCATAAGAAAAGGATACCTGTGGGGAAGAAGCTGTTTTATCTCCTGAATGCCCAAAGAGGTGGAAGACTTATCAGATTTCACACTCATATTTTTACCTTTTTTAAACAAACAGTTTATGTATATTTTTTATTGTACATACGCACCACTTTACCTGTAAAATCCAAATCAGGGCGCACCCATAACACTCCGTCTTTATTGCGAATCACATCCACTTTTGCTTTTTTTGCAACGCTGTCCACCACCACCTTAATTTTTTTGATAACCCCGGCTCTTAGGCTGTTTTCCTTGTTTTGAAATTCCATTTCTTTTTCTTTCACAAACCGCTCCATCGTGACCTGCATTCTTTGTATGGACTCATATTTTTTCGCTTTTTCCTCTTCCGCAAGCAGAGCCATCTGTTTTTTTATCTTGACAGCCTCTGCCCTAAACTGCTCCCCTTTTTTGCGAATAAGACTTTGCATCCGCTGTCTTTCTTTATTGAGCGCCATATTGATTTTTTTAAGCTCGCCGGTTTGTTCCATAGCTTGGTTGATGCTGACATAAACCACTTTAAGACCTGTGTCTTCTTTTGTTTTTGCCGCAACCCCACAAAAAGACCAGGCAAGGCACAACATGTATAAAACCGCTTTTTTCATAATATTTCCCCCTTTTGATTATTGTGTATTGTCTATAACATTAAGGCGCAAAGTTCAAGCTCCAAAAAAATATTTTAAGCCGGGCATGAAAAAGGCTACTAAACTGCCGGTCTCAAAAGCAAAGCCAAGCGGTGAAAGTCCAAGGTATTCCGTCACGAACAAGCCGGGGTTTTGCTTATGCCAACTATGAAATCCAGCCTTTTTCACGCCCGACTATTTTAGTCGTTTGAGCATTTAAAAAGGCAGGCCCATTGTGAATTGAAACTCGGCGTTTTTCTCCCCTAACTCCGGGCGGGGCTGAAAAGGAAAGCCCATTTCCAGACGAATAGGCCCCAGAGGGCTGAACACCCTTAAACCAAAGCCCCAGTTGCCTCTTAAATCAAAAGCCTCAAAAGTATCGTAAGCGGAACCAAAATCCATAAATAAGACTCCAAACAGCTTTGCGCCCGGAAAAAACGGAAATTGCAGTTCTAAATTGGTGTAAAACTCTTTCATACCTCCGAAAATCCGGTTGGATATTCCTTTGGGGTTTTCGTGGCCGTATTTTACGGCTTTTTCATACAAAGTGCGGGACTTTCGCCGAGGCCCCACAGAAAAATATTTAAACCCCCTTAAACTGTCTATACCCCCCAACGAAAACAGCTGATCAACAGGCACCAAGCCCTCTTCCTCCACCAACAGGTGCTGACTGTATTTGATATTCACACGAAACACAAAATTCCAAAACAAATTTTGATAAAATCGGGTATTTGCGGAAAGCGTAAAATAGTTAAATTTCCCAAATACCCCGTCATAAGCCAAGGATCCCCGGGAATAAAGACCCGCTGTGGGAAACAGGCGGTCGTTTCTTTTGTCGTACTCCAAAATAAGCTCTACAGGGTTCCTGAGGCCACTGGACTCTTTAACAGGATAAAGCTCAGGATCCACCGCATTGTCCAAGGTCACTGATTCCAGCCGATAGTAAAAAAGCAATTTTAAAGTGTCCGTAAGAGAGCGGCCAAAAGTCAAGCCCCCGCTTATTTTTTCCTCAGAAAAACCGCGGTAGTTTATTCCGGGAAAAGACGACAAACACTGATTCTTCATGGCCGACTGGAGGGCCAAAGATTCTTTGCGAAGTTCGTCATTATCAAACTCTTTACCCTCATGCTCAGCCTTTTTTTTATCGTACTCCTCACAGGCGGAAAAACGATCTTTGGATTCCAAATCCCAATAATTAAAATAAAAGTCTGTGCCCAAATACCACCGGGAATCCAAAAAATAAGGATCAGAAAAATTTAAGTTAATATACTGCCGGCGCTCGTTTAAATTCACTTCCACTCCTGCACTGTACCCCATCCCAAAAAGGTTAAATTTATTAACCTTGCCGTTAAAAGAAAGGCCGAAAAATCCGTCGTAGGCGGCCCCTAAATCCAAGGTGCCGGTGTTCTCCCGCTCTTTCACAGTAACTTCCATATCCATAAGGTCGTCGCGGTTTTTAATGGTTTTGGACATTATTTTGACATCTTCAAAAAAACCCAGCCTTTGGATATTTTGAGCGGACCGGTTTTTGTTTGTTTCATTATACAGCTCTCCCTCGAATATTCTCAGCTCCCGGCGAATTACCTTGTCCCTTGTGTAGGAGTTACCGGCAATATGAATTTTGCCAATCCGCACTTTTTTTCCTTTTTGTATTTTAAAAAGCAGGTGAATGGCGTCATCATTCGGCATATTAAAAAACTGAGGAATAATATTGGCAAAGGCGTAGCCTTTATCTCCGTACTTTGTTTCAAGTTTTTTTATGTCTCTTTGCAGTTTTCCGTATGAAAAAACCTCCAGCTCCTCTGTTTCCATATCCTTTTTTAAAAACTCTTTGTCGAAAATCAGATCTCCTGTAAAATCAATAGTTCCGGCTTTATACCGCTCCCCTTCCTGAATGGGAATATGAACAGTGATATAGGTTTTATCCCGGGAAAGAAGAATCTCCGGCTCCCCGACAAAAACCTTCCAATAGCCCCTGTCCATATAGATAAAGCGGATATTGTTCAGATCTTTTTCCAAAACCTCTCTGCTGTAAGAACCGGCTGAAGAAATAAAACTCAACAAACCCGCCTCCCCGGTCCCCATAAAAGACTTTATCTCCCGTGAGGAAACAGCCTTGTTGCCGGTAAAATGAATTTTTTTTACACGCACTTTGTTGTTTTCTTTTATATGAACAATCAAGCGCGCTTTTTCAGTCTGCGGGGTTTTTTCGACAGAATAAGACAGATCAGCCAGATAATAACCCTTTTTTTCGTATTCTTTTTTAATATCCTTAACGGCCAAGCGGGCTTTTTTGTGATCTAAAAATTCATGAGGAAGAAACGGGAATATCTCCTCCAGCTCTTTTTTGCTTAAACTGCTGTTTCCCTTGTATATAATTTTTTCAACAATCGGCTTTTCCTTTACTTTGTAGATAAGGGTGATTTTTTTTCCGGTTTTTTTTTGAACCTCCACACTGTAAAACCATCCCGTATTGAACAGGCTTTTAACATCTGTTCTGATTTTTTTGGGGCTGTACACAGAGTTTACCCGGGAAAGCAGTTTAGAACGAACAGCCGATGACTCAACAATTTTATTTCCCGTTACAATGATTTTACCAATCCGGGTTGGTCCGGCAAAAACAAAAAAAGGGAATAAAAAAAACAAATTAACAAAAACAAATTTCATAATCATCCCGGAAAATCACAAAAAAACAGAGTTTAAAGCCCTTAAAACCCCTTGAAAGCCGGAAGGCTATCCTGAAACACACTCTTTGTCAAAACCAGCCTAATTAATTCCCCGTAAAAAACCTTTACTCTTTAGCTGTTTTTGTCCAAAGTCCGCACCGTTTCGGGACGGAATACGATTTAACCCTCACGGCACGGACTTTGGACAAAAATGCTAAGGGAGCACTTGTTCACGGAGGATTAATTAGTCGCCCGTGATAAAGCTCCTTTTACCCTGTTAGTTAGGCAGGCAAAGCTTAAGCGGTGAGGGCGTATAGGCCAACAATTTGGCCTTTCGTTCTTCTTTGTTTTTTCGTAAAACTGGAAGCCCTATCCGTAGGGCTTCCAGCCCGAACAAGCTTGGACTTTGCTTTTGAGACCAGCAGTTTAGTAGCCTTTTTCACGCCCGACTAAGCAGTAGCCCGTAAAAAAACTCTTGTTGTTTGTCTGTATGCACAGTCTTAAGCGGTGAGGGTCCAAGGTATTCCGTCCCGAACAAGCTTAAGACTGTGCATACAGGACCTTAAATATAGAGTTTTTCACGCCCGACTAAGTAGTCGGGCGGACTGTTATGCCACAGGTCAAATCGCTTGAATGAGCCAAAACAGTTTCTTTACGCAAAAAATCCCTCACCTGTTTTTTGTCTTTAGGGTCAAAAAAGACAGCCGCCGTTTCCGCTCCCATAGCGCCACAGGCTTTGGCCGTGATAATCCGCTTTGCTTTTCTCATCCGGCTTAAAAACTGAAGGGCGTTTTTTCCCGCAAGACCTTTTTTTATCAAACCGGCGGAGTAGCCCTCCACAGCCGAAACAAAACCGGCGCTGTCTGCTGTCCCTAAACAGGACAAAGCTTTTTCCGCCAAAGGAAAAAGATCAAAAAATTCTTTCCCTAAAAGACAGTTTAAATGTTTATGCGTGCTAAAGCTTTCTCCAATACGAATCAGAAAAAAATCCAAATCAGAAAAAGGCCATGTCAGGAAACGCGCCTTAAAAGCGGGTGAGAAGGAAAACACTGATACCCCTCCCATCCACTGAGAAACCACATCCGCCCCCGAAGGTTTAAGCCCGGCGGGAAAGTCAAGGCTTCTGTAAGATCGCCATAATCTTGAAACCTCCTCAGCCTCTTGCTTTATTACACTGTTTCGGCTGAGCCAATACATCAGGTTAAACTGCGCAGAGGAAAAACCAAAGCCCCCTTTTCCTTTGTAAGGATCTTTGTATTTAACATGATAAGACCCCGCTGTTTCAGGATGAAGTTTAAGCCACTTACCTGCCGGACTTTGCGGATGAAAAAGCTTTGTCAGATTGTGCTTTTCCGATAGAGTTACGAAAAACTCAAACTTAGGCTTTGTGTTAAGCAAAATCGCCGGCGCGCCCTGTAAAACAGCATACTCGCCAATAAGAAAAGTTTTACCGGGAAAAGAAACCAAGCCGGTTTTGAACGAAGCGCGCTTTTTCAAAACCTCTCCCTTTAGGGCCAAACATATAAAGCCCTTATACACCTTTTGGCTTTTACAAATTGTTTTTTTAGGCTTTATCCATTAGTTTTTTAGGTCCTTCCAAAGCTGGCGCGGAGCTTTGTTTACGGCGGTGTTTTATTTTTTTCAAAGCCTCCGCGGGGTGAGACCTGAGCTTTTTTAAAGCGTTTAAGGCCTGTTTTTTATGCCGATCTCTTATTTTTTTTAGAGCGCTTGCATGATCACCCGCTTTTTTTCTTAAAGCCTTAAGAGCCTCCACCGCCTGAGATAGGGAAATACGGTTTTTAAAGCCAAAAATAATTTCCAAATGTTTTTGAATAACCGGAATTTCCCAGCCCTTTGCCCCCGCTCCAAGGGTGAGGTTTTGAATATGCAGTTTCATGTGCCCCTCAATAATGCCTAAAGTGGTAAGCGCGCGCAAAGCGCCTAAGTTTTGCACCAAACCCACACCGGCGCAAATACGAGCCAGTTCATTCGCGCTTTTCACCCCAAGCATTTTTAAACTGATTTTAGCCGTGGGGTGCAGGCGGGTCATCCCCCCCACTGTCCCCACCATTAAAGGAGCCTCAAAAAGGCCATGCAGTTTACCTGCCTTCACCCTCCAGCGGGTAATGGATTGATACCGCCCGTTTCGGGCGGAGTAAGCGTGCACCCCGGCGGATACCGCCCGCCAGTCGTTGCCGGTGGCTATTAACACGGCGTCAATGCCGTTCATCACCCCTTTATTGTTTGTGGCCGCGCGATAAGGATCTGTTTCCGCAAACAAGGATGCCCGCTCAATTTTTTTCATCAATAAAGGATCCAAACCAGACATCACAACTTCGGCTGTCACCAAACGGCTGTCCGATAAATTGGACACAATACAAAGGGACACTTTTTCCCCGGTGGCAGGCTCAATAAGAGTTTTTAAGTATTCACAAATTTGATTAACGATATTGGCTCCCATAGCGTCGCGGGTGTCCACCACAACATGAATAACCGCCATTTGTTCCCCTGTACCGGTAGCGGGAAGCAAGCGCAGTTTAAAACCAAGAATGCCCCCTCCCCTTTTGCACATAGAGGGCGCCACTTCCTCATGCGTTTTTTGGATCCAGGTTTTTTCATTTTCCTGAACCACTTTTTTTAAGTTTTCAAAATTTTTTACTTTGTCTATTTGAATCTGGCCTATCACTCCGGCGCCTTTGATGGAGGTCTTGATAAAGCCGTGCTCGTTAATCCAGCGGGCGGTCTTACCGGCAGAGGCGATAATGGAAGTTTCTTCCACAGCCATAGGGATTACCCGGCTTTTTCCGTCAATGCGGAAATTGGCGGCCACCCCCAAGGGAATTTGAAAGTAACCAATTACATTTTCGATAAATTTTTCGGCCAGATCAGATTTTTTAAGCCCGCCGGATTTTAAATATTTTATGTCCGCCGAGGTCAAAGCGCCCATATCAATCAGGCGCGAAAAACGATCGGCCATCTTTAAACGGGAAAAGCCTTTAAAAAGCTCTTCTCTTTTTTTGTCCCTGTTATCGGCAGGGGTGTTATCACCCGCTCTTTTTGCCTTACCCGCCATAATGAAAAACCTTTTTAGCTAAAAAACCCGGCCTAAAAGCCCCTTCTTGTGGAAATCCACTTCTTTTATGCCAAGGCTGTTTTGAGAAAGAGGTGATATCAGTTTGAGCGGATTTTTCAGGATTGTCAACATCATACCTTTTTAGATGGATTTTGCAAAAATACCTTGATCTTGATCTCTAAAGAGCTTAAACTTCTTCGACATGGAGAGAATATTATTATTTTTCTTGTCTTTTCATCTGCTGTTATTGAATCCTGCAAAAGTTCACTCTTCTGCAAAAGTCAAGCCCTTAGTTTTACAAATGACAGTCTCTCACTCCCGAAACACCGACCAAATCTCTCTTATTTTTAGAGAAAACAAAGTAGAAATGCTTACCAACACATCCTATTGGCAAAAGGGTAAAAAAAACCTGTTAGGCCGGTTTGAATCTTCTATAACCCCTGAGCTTAATTTGTTAAAAATAAGGCTTAATTGGTATCATAGCCGGTTAGAACAAACAGTGCCTATTTCCTCTCTGATACAAAAAGGGCCTATTCAGCCTGCACACATTCCTCATGCTCCTTTGTTTCTTCTTAATAAAGAGCCTGTTAAAATAGGGAACATTTTTTTTAACGAGCTGGAAGATATTATTCAACAAATACCAAATCACCATTGGACCTGCATGGAATGTGCAGAGTACCAAAAGCATGAAAAAGGGATTTTGCGTATTGTTCGAAAACTCTCTAAAAAAAAGCCAACGAGTAATGCGTCTAAACCCGCCAAAAAAGACTCCACTTTTTTGGTTCAAAAAACAGTTTTTCCTAAAAAGCATTTGAATTGTATCCGCAAAACAAAATTACTTTGGGAATGTGTGGACAAGCAATTTGGCATTTTTGAAATTGCCAGTCTTTAAAAATACAAGAGTGTTCGCCTGTTTTTTACCTCCTTAAAGAAGGCTGAAGCGGTTATTGAGATCTTTTCCATCTCCATACGCTTGATTTTTGCAGTTCTTCTTTATTTTTACAGCCACAGCAGAATAAAGCAAGTTTCAGCTCATATTCCAGACGGGCCATTTTGCGCTCCAAAACCTCTTCCCCTTGAAGGGCGGACTCCATAATCGGCTTTGCCATGCCCACACGATCGGCCCCCAAGGCCAAAGCTTTGGCAAAGTCACAGCCGTGTCGCATGCCCCCGCCGGCCCACAGGGCATAATCTTTTTCCACCTTTCGGGCAAAAATAAGAGAGTCCACAGTGGAAATACCCCAGTCCTTAAAAGCCTCCCCGGCCCCGTGCAGAAAATGCTCTTTGGGGATCCTCCCCGCCTCGATCCGGCCCCAGTGGGTGCCTCCGTAGCCGCTGACATCCACCGCGAAAAGGCCGATTCCTGACAGATCCCGCAGGGTTTTTTCAGAAAAACCTGAGCCTGTCTCTTTCAGAATAACCGGAACAGACAATTTTTCAGAAAGCCGGGCCAAAGCCTTCAGCCCGCCCTTAAACTGAGGGGTGCCTTCGGGCTGAAGGGCCTCTTGCAGGGGGTTGGTGTGCACCACTAAAGCCTCCGCTTTTAGTGAGGCCCTTATTTCTTCCACAAGATCAAGCTCGATTTTAATCAGTTGGGAAAGGCCAATATTGCCAAGTAGCGTCAAGTTGGGGAACTCTTTTCGTATTGTTTGCCACTCTTGCCCGGCGGAGGGATCAAATATTTGCCTTCTTTGAGATCCGGCCCCCATAATCCAGCCTCTTTTTTCGCAAAGCTTGGCGATGCGCCTGTTGATCTTAAGTGAGCCTTCCCAGCCGCCGGTCATGCCTGTAACGGTAAAGGGGGTGGCAAGGTTTTTGCCAAAAACCCGGGTGGATATATCCACTTCTGAAAAATCCATTTCAGGCAAAGCGGAATGCATCAGCTGAATAAGAGAAAAACCCCCGGCCCCTTTCGCCTCGTTTTCCTGTTTTAGTGATAAAACAATATGATCTTTTTTTCGACGGCTGAATGTATTTTTTTTCATAATTTTTTAGGTTATTATTTATCCTTTTATTACTTGCTGATTTCTTATAAATAACATCCGCTTTCGCGCAAATCAAGAGTGTGAAGTATCCAAACAGCTGAATTTGACAATTTTTTTTTGTTCTTTATATAATACAAATATGTTGGGAATGTGTGGATGAGCGGTTTGGTATCTTTGAAATTTAAAAACCGGCCAAAGGGATATGGAAATATGATTTTTTTTTTAATGTTGCCGTTTTTTGCAACAGCGCAATACTCAGCGGAAGAGCGCCGGCTCTACAGCAGTCTTGATTGGGGCCCGGCATTCCACAGCAAGAGCATAACAGAGCACCGTGTCAGTTTGGAATTAAAAAACAATGAAGTGGACATATCCCCTGTGATTAAAATTATTGATCAATTACGGGAATCTGATTATGCAAACGATCTAAACATGATGGAAATCATTATCAATAAATTAAGCGCGCCCGAACAAGTGTTCGATTTTCTTTGTGAACAAAGCGCATCCAAAAACAACTGTATGGAAACAGCCAAAAAGAAGCTTGAAAGCGCTTTTTACAAGGTGGTTCAGGAAAAAGAAAATCAAATTCTCTATCCCGAAGGTTATAACAACATTTATGGGTATTCTCAAGCGGAGAATAACGGTATGTTCAAAATAGCCAATAAAATTTTAGATTCTGAATGTCTGTCTGATTATGATGAGACAAAACTATCCACTATCATGCAAATGCTCCCTCCTTCCAATCGCTTAGATGAGTTGCAGGATAAATTAAAATATAAAGATAAAAAATTTTTAAACAAACTTTTACAAGGAGTTTATACTCAATTAAAAACAGAACGATACCCTAAACAGTGCTTTGACCCGGCCAATAAAAACCATGAAGTTTGTAAAACAATGCAAAAAGCATTGACTGTTAAAGTGCAAAGAGTTAAGTATCTGATAAAGTTGGTTTATGGCCAAGACACATTAAGCGCCACTGAAGCTTCAGCGCCCTGCCTTGATTGTATGGAAGGCTCTTTACCAAAAGAACTAAGTGACTTAAACCATTTGTTTTCTCTTTTAAAAGAACAAAGCCTTTGTTCTGACCCGGTCCCTGGAAAAGAAAAACAAGTGACCAACCACCCATACAGTTACACAGTGCGAAGAGAACAGGATGGATCTTTTTCTATTCCTTTAAATCTTACATTTACAGCGGATGAAGACTATGACGGAGAGATTCCAAAAGATCAGGTGCCGGCTCAATATAAAAAGAAAGTGCGGGAATGCTTAAAAAAAGCCAATTCCAAAATGCTTGGCCCTAATGGTGAAAAACTTAAAATTGTTCTCGAAGATCCGCCGAATAAAAAGCAAGATCCTTGTCAGGAGCAAAGCGCTGAACAGATAAAAATAGGCTCCCGAGAGCATCGCTCCAACGCAGGCAAATATAAGTCCGACATAGACTGCCCCACTATTGTCCACGAAGTCCTGCATCTCACAGGGCTTTGTGATGAGTATAAAGAAACAGCCAGGGGATTTTATGTATCGGCTGATACAGGAGAAATAAAAAAAGCAAGTATATGGGACAAACCGGATAACAAAAAGGATACTTATGTACCCTCTTATGACTGCCGGGTGACATCCACAAACAGTATTATGTCTAATCAATATGAAAGATGGAACTATGTGTTTGAAGAATCCGGTCCGGTTCCAGAAGAACAAAAAGAATCATCCCTTTTAAACCCGGCTCAATTTAATGCTGTTCTTTACGGCGGCTGTCCGTCCAAAAACAAACTTTTTAATGAATGTGCGGATTTGGCCTATCAAACTTCAGTCCATAAAGAGAGTAAAGATTGTTTAAAGCAAAAAAGAAAATGTATGGAAAACAATGTATTGGAGCAGGACAAACAAAAGGAATTATCAAAAATCAGAAAAGACATAAAGTTTTACGAAGAGCTGAGGGAATATATGTTAAAATTTCTTCAAACTGAGATAATAGATAAAAACAAACCTGAATCAAAAATTTCAGAGTATAAAGATAAAATCCAAGAGAGGGCTGATCTCCCTCTTCAGACACTAAGAGAAAGGTTGGAAATAGTGTCGGCTTGGCCTGATTGAGTGAGTGCAAAAAAAATCAAACAGAAGGGCTTTTTCCTGAATCCGCAACCTGTTTTACTAATTGAGAAAAGCCCCCGGCATCTTGAACAGCCATATCCGCCAGCGCTTTTCTGTTCAAGCGAATGTCCGCCTTCTTTAAAAGCCCCATCAGTACGGAATAATTAAGGCCGTTTAAACGGGCCGAAGCATTTATGCGCTGGTTCCAAAGCCTTCTTTGCTCTCTCTTAAGGCGCCTGCGGTCCCGATATTGATAGGCCAAGGCGCGATCGCTTTTTTCCACCGCTACGGTAAAGCACCGGCTGTTGGCTGAATAAAAGCCTTTGGCTCTTTTTAGAATTTTTTTGTGCCTTCTTTTTCTGACACCGCCTGTTTTGACTCTCATAATCTTTTACTCCCTCTTTTAAAAGCGCCCCCGCTTTAGAGCAGACACCCGTGAAAAAGTGTTTTTTTGCTCATGTAAGTGTCCTTGCTCATACCCACCGCTCGGGCTCAGACATGCGTTTTGCCACGCGCGCGTCTTGTGAGACGCGGCGTGTTCAAAGCCGAACTCGCCTCGCGGTAGGTATGAGCAAGGACTTTATCACGCCCGACTACATTAGTCCCTCGTGAAAAACACCTGTAAATTATGTCTCAAAAGCAAAGCCAAGCGGTGAAGGCGTATAGGCCAACAATTTGGCCTTCCGTTTCTCTTTGTTATTTTCGTAAAACTGAAAGCCCTATCCGTAGGGCTTCCAGCCTGAACAAGCTTGGACTTTGCTTTTGAGACCATGCAGTTTAGTAGCCTTTTTCACACCTGACTAATTAGCCCGTCCCGCGTATTGCCTCAGTTTGCGCAAAGCAATTTTTTTGTTTCAGAGGCAAAAGAGGGGGAAATATACGCGGTTTTCCCCAACTGCCGCTTTCGCTTGGCGGATTTACCCACCAGCAGGTGGCGAATATAGCGCTTTTTCCGCTTGATTTTACCGCCCGCCGTCAAACGAAACCGTTTTTTGCCCCGGAATGTGTTTTCAAACCTTAACTCCCCCGAAAAATCTTAAAACCCCACTATCACCCGAAAAACAAAAACAGGCAAATTATTTTTATCCGGGGGCTAAAAAAAATATTAATTTTTCACAACACTATGAGTTATTAAGAATTTTTGATTAAAAGCTTGTCCAGCTTGGCGTTTACGGCATCAATTTTCTTATTTGTATCGGTGACATGATTAGATAAAGCAAGCTTTACTTCTTTAAGGTTTTCGTTTATATGCTTAATATCCCGGCCCATGACGGCCTGATATATCAATATGGCCACAACCCCTATAGGGACAGACTGATCAAAAAAACTTGAAATAGTCGCTAAATCCATACCCTCACTATAACATAAAAGTACCGGGTGGGGCAATGGGCGTTTTTGGCCGGATAATCAGAAGATAAGACCAAAAACCGAAAAAAGGGGGGCAAAAATTATAATTTTTTTTGCTCAAAATTATGGACAAGGGGAAAATTCAATGATAATTCTCAAGTTTAAGCCAAAAAAACACAGGTTTTTGACAGCTTTTTAAAGCCTTAAAGGCTTTTTAGAGCCTTAAAAGCTTTTTAAAGCCTTCGAGGCTTGTAAAGCCGAAAAGTATTACGGCACCTTTTTCAGGATTAGGTAATAATGAAAGTGCGCTCCTCCGTTAAAAAAATCTGTAAGGATTGCCGCGTAATTCGAAGGAAAAACCGTCTGCGGATTATATGTAAAATCTCAAAACACAAACAAAGACAGGGGTAATTATGTCTCGTATAGCCGGAGTGGATCTGCCAAAAGAAAAAAGAGTGGAAGTGGCCCTCACCTATATTTACGGCATAGGGCATACCCGTGCGCGAAGCATAGTAAAAAAAGCGGGCCTGACCGGTTCCATGAGAACCAAAGATCTGAACGACGAAAATGTAGCCACCTTAAGGACTCTTATCGAAAAGGATTATAAAGTGGAGGGGGACCTTCGCCGGGAGGTGGGCCTTTCCATTAAAAGACTGATGGATTTATCCTGCTGGCGCGGGTTGCGTCATAAAAAGGGCCTGCCGGTTCGCGGACAAAGCACAAGGCAAAACGCCAGAACCAGAAAAGGCCCCAGAAAAACTGTTGCGAACAAGAAAAAAGCCATTTAATTTTTTTTAAGGAGTTTTTGCCTTGTCTGTACGAAAGCCGAAAAAGAAAAAGCTTAAAAAAAATGTGCCTGCCGGAAACTGCTATATTCACGCCAGTTTTGGCAACACCCAAGTCAGCTTCACCGACCAAAGCGGGCAGGTGATATGCTGGTCTTCCGCCGGCGCCTTGGGCTTTAAAGGCTCCCGCAAAGGCACCCCTTTTGTGGCGCAGGCTGTGGCGGAAGAGGCTGTGCGCCGGGCGCAGGAGGCCGGCCTGAAAACAGTAAATGTGTTTTTAAAAGGCCCCGGAACAGGGCGGGAAATGGCTATGCGCACACTGGCAGGCGCCGGAATGAAAATCACCTCCCTTAGAGATATTACACCCATCCCGCACAACGGTTGTCGCCCGCCAAAAAGAAGACGAGTGTAAAAACCTGATTTTAAAAAAACAAAACAACAGGAGAGCTAAATGGAAAAAATAGAACTCAAACCCCACTATTATCAGTATTGGAAAAACCTCATCAAGCCAAAAGGCTTTGAGATGGATAAAGACAGCTTAACCCCCACTTACGGAAAATTCACTGTCCGCCCTTTGGAAAGGGGCTACGGCCTGACCTTGGGGAACGCTATTCGGCGTGTGTTGCTCAGCTCTATGATGGGTTCCGCTGTTTCCTCCGTAAAATTTGAAGGGGTATTGCACGAATTTACCACCATCGCCGATATTCAAGAGGATATTACAGACATTATCTTAAATCTGAAGCAGGTCCGCTTTCAGCAGGAGGATGCGGAACCAAAAAAAATGATAATCAACCGGGAAGGCCCGGGACTGGTGACCGCCGGCGACATTGAGCTGGTAAGCGGAATTAAAGTCCTTAACCCGGAGCAAGTGATAGCCACAATGGGAAAAAACGCAAAATTCAACGCGGAAATTATAGTGACTTTTAACCGGGGGTATATCGAGGCCGGGGAACAGTCAGAAAATTTGCCTATGGGTTTTATTCCTATTGACTCCATTCACTCCCCCATTCGGCGGGTAAATTACACTGTCACAAACGCCCGTGTCGGGCAAAAAACAGATTACGATTCTCTGATTTTACAAATATGGACAGACGGCTCCCTAAGCCCGGAAGAGGCCCTGCCCTTAGGCTACAAAATTTTAAAAGAGCAAATTCAAGTCTTTATGAATTTTAACGAAAACATTGAGCCGGAAGAAAAAACAACAAAAGAAGAAACCCCCCAAGTAAACAAAAATCTGTTTCGCCCGGTGGAGGATCTGGAGCTTTCTGTTCGAAGCGCCAACTGTCTTAAAAACGCCCGTATCCGCTATATCGGAGATCTGGTTACCAAAACAGAGCAGGAAATGCTGAAAACAAAAAACTTTGGCCGAAAATCCCTCAATGAAATTAAAGAAATCATAAAGCAGATGGGGCTTTCTCTTGGTATGAATGTAGCAGGCTGGCCGCCCAAAGATCTGGAAGCGCAAAGGCAGGCTCAAGAGGGTATGAGAGCAGACGCTGATACTTTCAGGTTTGCCGGCCCTCCTCAACAGCAACAAAGCCCCGCGCCCGCCTCATTCAGCCCTCATTCTGTTGCCCCGGCTTTTTCTGTTCCAAAAAAAGAGGATATGAACTTTAACGATCCTACGCATAAAGCGCCATCCCCCTTCACGCCTCCAAAACCGGAAGAGCAACCGGCGGAACCGGTGACACCGGCGGAGGCAGTGCAATCGGCACAGTCAGTGGAGGAACCGGCGGAACAGGCACAACCGGCGGAACAGGCACAACCGGTGGAACAGGCACAACCGGTGGAACAGGCACAGCCGGCGGAACAGGCACAACCTACGGAACAGGCACAGCCGGCGGAACAGGCACAACCTGCGGAACAGGCACAACCTGCGGAACAGGCACAACCGGCGGAACAGGCACAGCCGGCGGAACAGGCACAACAAGCGCAAGCTCCAAGCCCCCCCCCGACTAAAGAAGAAGACGGCACAAGTAACGAAAGCAATAAAGCAGACAAAACATGAGGCATCTTAAACAAAAAAATTCCTCTTTCGGAAGGCACAGGGGCCCCAGAAAAGCCCTTTTAAGAGGGCTGATACACTCCCTGGTGGAACAGGAAAGAATAAAAACCACCCTGCCCAAAGCCAAGTGCGCGCGTCCTTTGATTGAAAAAGCGGTCACAATGGGAAAGCGGGGCGACATTCATTCCCGCCGTTTGCTTTTTTCCCGTTACCCCAACAAAAAAACAGTGGATAAAATCATAAATAATTTATCCCCCCGGTTTAAAGATCGCCCGGGCGGTTATACCCGCATTATAAAATTGGGCTTTAGGTCAGGCGACAAAGCCCCCTTGGCCTATTTGGAGTTTGTGGATTACACCGGGCGGGTTCAGCCTGCTCAGCCTTCCAAAAAACAAAAAAAAACAGCCAAAAAAGGTACACAAAGCATTGATACAAGCAAAAAAGCAAAAAAGCCGGATCCAAAATCAGCTGACACAGATAAAAAAACAGATAAAAAACAACAAGCCTCAAAAAAAACCGCGGCGGATAAAAAAACAGATAAAAAACAAAGCTCTACGGACAAAAAACAAGCAGACAAAAAAACAAAAAAACAGCAGTCCGCCAAAACAGACAAAAAAAGAAAAAAGGCCCGCGCAAAGCAAAAACAATCCCGCAGAATCAACCGCCAAAAATAAAAAAATTACAACCTTTAACGGTCCGGGAAAAACCCCGGTGGCTTTAAGTGCGTTGTCCATCAAAAAAGAGGCTTATTTTATAGAGCAGGAAGAAGGCTTAAGATGATCCTGTGAATTGGCATATTCAAAAGCCAGTTTACGAAGCTCGGGCAAGCCAAAACCAACAGGCTGTCCCTCCCAAGTTTCTTCAGGAGGAAGCGGAAGAACAGGAGTTATAAAATCTTTTGACGATAAATTTGAAGGTAATTTTTTCACAGATAACGACCGTATAGGAAAAGACTCATAATCAAGCTCGCGAAGATTTTGATCAGTTTTTATATCCCACACTTTCATATCCTTTCGAACTTCTTCACACAAGGGAGCATCCCCCCATCCTATGTAAGCCTTCCCCCTTTTCTGTAAACTCACAAATAAAGAAGACAAACCATATTCTTTCGCTATCCCTCTGAAATCCGCCGGCTTTTGATCATAGATTGCGCTGTGTAAGATATTTTGCAATTCTGTCTCAAATAAGCTCCTTTTTTGCGCTTTTTCTAACATATAACGCTTCCAAGCTAATTGATGTTCATAAAAGGCTTGCGGTGTTAGTTCCAGTTCACTTCCGTATAAAAAGTAGCGTAGTAAAAAAGGGTCACTAGAATTAAAAAAGTTATTATCTGGAGAGTCTCGCAGTGTGTGATCACGAAACACTTTGAGCGCTACCCAATCCGAATCCGAATGCGCATCATGAATCTCATACTCTGACAACTGCCTGCGCACTTCCTCTAAATGCTCTTGAAACTTACGGTGTTCTTCCGTCCGCACTGGTATAAAAAAATAATCTGGCATACTAAATTGCTGACTTTTTTGTTTAAATTTTGCAATTTCTTCCTGAAGAAGATTCATCATGTTGCGGGCGTTAAAAATTGTGTTTGTCACTCTATCATGTTCAGTTTCACAGTCCGGCTTAAGCTCTTCGGGCAGCCAATCTCCCGGATACCAATTTTCTTCTTCTGTCTGCTTTGCACCTTGAGCCATGCGGGCATAAAAGCTTATATCTTTTTTTATATCTCCCTGATAGCTGTTTTCTATATCATATAAAAAACGAGAAACTGTCTTTAAATTATCATCAGTAAAAGGTGTTTCTTTTTGCACCCCCGAAAGATCAGGCAGGTCAAGCTCACTATGAACAAGAAGATTGTTCAGCAAATTATTAAGAAAAACAAGCTTAGGATCTGTATTCAGCCTTTTTCCATATCCCGCACGCGCCATCACACTTAAATTAAGTTTTGCTTTCATCCATTCAGACACCAAACCATCTCTATTCAAATCATTAAGTAAATATCTATATAAAGTCTTTAAATGAGCGCGCCATGCTCCATTTATGTTTTCGGATATAAACTTCTCCCTATCCACCTCTACAGGCTGTAGCTTATCAGAATAACAGCATCGCTTAGGCTGTGGGTAACAATCAAAAAAAGATCTTGCAACAGACCCTCGTTTTCTTTTACACTCTTTCTGAAGCATAGAAATATCACTGTCACCCATACTTCCTACAAAATACTCACCGTTTAAAAATAGAACAGAACCCTCACATTTTATAGAAGCGCCGGAAGGAATGTCAGGCCACTTATTCCCAAATCTGGGGGAAAAACACTCTGTATGATTTACAATTTTCTCCTCACTCTTTTTCCAATAGCCCCACCCCATTATTACAGGATGCCACCATTTGTGTTTCTCCCCCTTGCCTGTTAAAGCCCACTTGCCTGTTACAGGATCCAGTAACTGGATTTTTTGCTTAATAACACTCTCACCCATATCATCTGTAAAATAAGCGGAAGGGGAAAACTCAGGACGGCTCCAATAATGAGAAACATTAAAGATCTCTAATTTTTGTATACTGTCACGCGTATAGTCTACACATTCTGGTTTTTTACCAAGTTCCGAAACATGACTGTGATTATAATGGGCGCTGTTATAAAATGTTCCGTCACAATGGTAAAAAGAATCGCTCTGTATACGGTTTTTACAATCATCTTGATTACGGCAATCTTCATTATAACCGCTTCTGTTAAGAAAGGCGTGTTGCAAATGGCTCCAGTCAAGATTAGAATTAAATACAGAAAATTCAGGGTGAAGTGCAACCAAATCTGTTGAGCCTTTATTGTTCTTTTGAATGCGCATTTTTGCAAGCCCTTCAATTTTTGCCGCCTGCTTAAAAAACGAATAAAGGCGCGCTCTTAAAGTGTCAGAATAAAACAAGTAAACCCACCATGCCTTGTTGAGGTTTTTTCTCATGGTTTGAGCGGTATCTGAAATGGCTTGGGATCTCTTACAAACTTCGTTTATATGAGACACAGATTTCACCTGCCCGTAGAAATCTTGTTCTATCGGCAAAAACCCGGCCAGCCGAACAAGCTCAAAAAACACTTCATCTTGAAAATGAGCAATGCCTTTATAAGGTACGGATACAAGGTCTGTATTTTTTGTACCTAACTCTCTTAATCGGCTGTTCAGCCAATTTGTCGTTGCAGGCAATAATCCCTCCACCTTGTGGGCTGTAGGTTTATCGAAATATTCCTTAACCCATATTTTGCTGTCCTCCACTGAAGAGGAATTAAAACCATCATTGTAAGACTTAATATCATTTGCATTTATCTTCAATTTTGTAGAATAAATTTTCAAGCTGGTTAGTTTTATATCTATCTTTTCAAATAACTGCTCCTGAATCCAACTATCATTACATTTTTCTTTTGTCGGATTATCTATGCAACTAAGCAGTGTTCGTGCCCGTTCTCCTCTTCCTTCAACCAAAGTTTCAACAAAGGATTGAACCTCGTGCAAATGCTGATCGTGAGTCTGTTTATCCATTGTATACAAAACTTGATTAAACCCATATAATAAATTATGTTGAATATCTTCCATCTTTTCTTTTAAAATCTTGTGCTGCTTTTGATTATTCTCATGTTGCTCGTTCATTACTTCTCGAAGACGGTTTATTTGTTCTGAAACAACATTAAGCTTGGCTTCCATTCTGTTCAATTTGTGATCCATTTTATATAATTTCTTTACCATAATCTGTTGGTTTTTAAGAATATCATCCAGCTTTTCATTTATAATGTCGTTCTCAGTTGGAATCTCAAATACTATGCTCATGGTTATTCCAACCGCTTTTGCTATGCTGGAAATACCTGTCGGATCTAAAGCCCCCGCAATCAACATGGATGCCACTGCATCATATATTTTAAACCCTTGCATGGCGACCGCGCCAAATTGAACAAACTGCTTAAGCTCAGGAGACTGGATACCTATATTCATAACTACGGCAACATCCACAAAAGCCTGCATCCAAGCCATGCCTTTAGCAACTTCAAGTTTATGTCTTCTTAGATCTTGAAATTCCTCGTTTTTTTGCAGAGCGTTTTCAGCTTTTGCGATTCCTTCTGTGAGATCAGCTATCTCTTTTTTAGACAAGAATGCTCTATCTTGGGCAAGCTTATTTTTCTTGGCTTCCAGGTCATCTGTATAAAGTTTATGTTTGCTTTCTAAAGATAAAAGAATTGGGTCTTTTCCTTGATAGACAGGATCCTGCGCCAAAATACCATCTCTACGAGCTATTGCTCTTTTTTCTACTGCTTCTATATCTGTATTAGAATTTCTTTGCACAATCTCTAATAATTCAGCAAGTTGAGCGTCGCGCTGTTCTTCTCTTTGTGCGTTTTTTTGATCTTTTTCACGCTCGCGCGCAAGGTTTTCGATTTTTTCGATAATTTCCGCTTCATCGGGAAATTGTGATGATAAGTCCTCCCAACTTTGTGTTTGATGAGGCCAAGTGTCGCTTTTTTGAGAGCCGTCTTCCCAAGCCTTAGCCCAAGAATTAGACAAATCCTTAACCCGAGACTCAGCCAAACCCTTACTCCAAGAATCATCAAGTTCGTGAAAAAACTTGGTGTTAAGAAAGCGCCTACAGCTAAAAAGCTGTTCATCTTCGCATAAAACTGCCCCATAAGCCACTTTACGCGCCATTTCTTCTACAGCTTGATAATCAAGTATCTCCCTCTTACCGCCTTTTTTTCCTCTCATTTTATTCCAGGTGGGAAATTTTGCCCCTATCTCTAACAGCCACAGATTAATTCCTAAATACGGACTGGTATTTGCTATTATATTCGTTGGTGTTTTTATTCTCGCCTCCCGCTGTCTTTGCGCATGTCTTTCGAGTGATCTTAAGTCTTCTGAACGAGGATACGATGTGTCGAGTTCAAAAGAGGGTAAAAGCGCCGGGTTCTTGTAGAATTCCTGTATAAGCCGCGTTCTAATAATTTGGTATTTTTTGTATTTTTTAGGATATTGAGACTTTAAATGATTCAGATCAAATGGCACATTTTGCAAATTTAGGCCCTGTGATTCGTCGCGCCCGCTCATACCCTCCCGCTCATCAACACTTGTCGGCAAAACTTCAGAAGTTTGAGAATAGGCCGAAAAAGAACCCGCAAGCAGGAAAATCAATAAGCTTATCACCATACAACTCCGATACAAACTTTACTCCCCTTTAGCGAACAAAAACTTTCACCATGAACCTTTATTTGTTAAACCCTCTTAAAATATCTGCTTTTGTCCTTAACCCCCATTTTTTAGCCATCGGCGCTTAATCCATCCCGCTTTTAATGGGAGTTTGCTTGTACATCACTAATATTGAACAAACAACTAAAAAAACTAAAAAATTCTCATATTGTATTTTTTACACACTGGCCACTTTAAATCAGCATGCTGAGTCTTTTATAAAAGCCAAAAATTTAAAGGGAAGAAGGTTTTTTCACTTCCACCTGAAGAGGAGTGCGAAAGTGCACATCCTGCTGAGGAAAAGCAATCACAATGCCGTGCTCCCGAAAAAGCTCATCCACACGAAACCGAATATCACTGGGTATCTGCTTTAATTCCATAATATGCTTTACGCGCACCCAAAAAGACACAGAAAAATTAAGAGAATGGTTGCCAAACTCTTTAAAAAACACGATAGGACTGGGCGACTTAAGGACCATTTTATGCCCTTCCACCGCCTTTAAGAGCAGTTTTTCCACCTGTCTGGTGGGAGAACCGTAAATCACCCCCACATTCACCCGGCGTCTGACAACGGCGTCTGACAAAGTCCAGTTTAAAATATTTTTTTCCAAAAAAGAGCTGTTGGGCACCACAATCTGGGTATTGTCTATGGATTTTATGGTCGTGGCCCTTGCGCCAATCCGCTCCACCTCCCCTGTCAGACCATCCACTTCCACAATATCCCCGGCCCGTATAGGCTGTTCCAAAATCACAATCAAACCGCTGACAAAGTTGTTCATAATATTTTGAGAACCAAGACCAATACCCACCGCCAGCGCCCCTCCAATCACAGTAAAAATAGTGATGGGAATGTTTAAAAGCCTCATAGTAAAAAGGCAAAGAACAATCATGAAAAAATAAAGCATAAAGGTGGAGATGGCGTGCCCTATGGACTCCTGCACATCCAGTTTTCTTAAAATCAGTCTTTCTAAGTGACGCGTCAGACGGCGCACAATAAAATAACCGGCTATAAGCAGGCTGATCCCGATAATCAGCTGGCCGAAAGTAATGGAATTTTTATCTATTTTAAACAGGCTCCAGTTCCATATACCCGGGATTCTGGACCATAAGTCTGTAATAATAAGATCTATCTGATACCAAAGAGCTTTCCACATAATATCTTCATGTTGAAAACAATTTTTTCTTAGGTCAAGCGCTTAATCAACAGCCCGTGAAAAAGTCTGGATTTAATGTATCAGGCCGGTATCTATCAGGATTCCCGGGATCCGGCGCTCCCGACCGCTTATTTTCATAACATCCCCTTTACTTTTTAATCAAACAAGCCTATAAAGAACATAAAAGGCGGTGAAATATGAAAAAAAAAGATGAGCTGATAAAAATTGCGATAATTGTCGGGTGCCCACTTGTGGCCGGGATAATAAGGGCCTTTGATCCAAAGGCGGTTGTGTTAACCAGTCCTTTAGGCGGGCCGTTCTGGCTCTTTAGTATCTTATTGGGCTTGGCTTTCGGCGTGTGTGGTTACCTCCTTTACAAAGTGTGTGAGTCTTTTGTCAAAAAAAAGTTATTAAGAAAAAAAACATAAAGCCCGACCTGTAGCTCAATAAGTGTAAAACCTTGTTTGCTCATAATCTTTTAGCTGTTTTTCAGTATAAACAAACCACGAAACATTATTTTGTGAAAAGGGGGTTCAAAAGCTCAAACATGCGTTTTGCTACAAAAGCGTCTTCCAGACGCTTTGCGCTCAAAGCCGAACTCGTTTTGAACCCCCTTTTCACAAAATAATACATGTTTCTTTAAAAAAACTATTTTTGCTCAAACACCGCTTGGCTTAGCTCTAAAAGCCTTTTCACGGGTGGAAAGGCCGGGCCGTCCGTTATCAGGGTGAAACTTCTCCCCAAAGGACTTGTCAAAAACATTCCAATCAAAGGCTTTTGATAAAATGACCAGCGGATGGCTTTTATGAGCCACCTCATCTGTTCTTTTCCTAAAAAGATCATATTGTTTAGTGGGGGCTTTATTGCGTGGAATCATGGCGCTTTTTCCTTTCCTTGTTTTGCAAGAAAATAACAGGGCTTATGGAAAAACTAAAAGTCCTGTACTTAGGACTTTTAGTGCAATTATTTTCAAGACCTTTTTTCAAAAAATCAAGTAATAACAACAAGTTCACACCTTTTTCACAGGCTACTACTTAATGGTTTGTGAAAAAATGCCCCCTTAAGCATTTTTGTCCAAAGTCCGTGCCGTGAGTGTTAAATCGTATTCCGTCACGAAACGGTGCGGACTTTGGACAAAAATAACTAAATAGTCGTCCGTGAAAAACACCTGTTCTTTGTGGCATAAGAAAAACCCCGGCGGTGAGTGTCCAAGGTATTCCGTCACGAACAAGCCGGGGTTTTTCTTATGCCAACTATGAAATCCAGCCTTTTTCACGCTCCACTAAATAACAAGGATTTTTCACGGACTACTAATTAGTAAAGCATCAAGTTCTGCGGATTTTAATCTGACGCCACGCCTCCTGTTTAACATGCTGAATTAAAAAAAATATTTTAAAGCCCCGGCCGGTAAGCTTAAGTTATTAAAAATACTAAAGTTTTTTCTTTTTATTCTATGCGTAAAAAGCCATAAAAAAATCAGAATCCTGCAATTTTGGCACGGTTTTTGCATGAGGAAGTTACAGAGGCGGACTTTCCGCTCAAACCACCAAAACAGGAGAAAGAACTTATGAAAAAAGAACTTATGAAAAAAAGCAAAAAATTTCTGCATGATCATTTGTTTAAAGAAGTTTATTCTAAACCCCGGCACTGCGTGGACATCTTAAAACTTGTGCTCTCTAAAAAAGAAATGGCCCTTTTTGACTGGAACACCCTTAAAACAGAAGCCACAACTTTTATTGACAAGTCAGCAAGCGAAAAACGGATGGACCTTTTAGTCTCCGCCCTTCTTAAAGGCTCTCGAAAGCCCGCCAAGGTCTTGTTCTTAATGGAACACAAAAGCCAAAAAGACCCGGAGCTGTTAAGAAAGTTTTTAATCTATCAGACAGGTATTTATAAAGATGTTAAAGACCCGGTGCTCCCGGTCTTTATCAACCAAAGTCCAAACAAAAAATGGAAAGGGCCTGTTGATTTTCACGGCTTTTTGAACAATTTTGAGGCTGAGTTAAAAAAGCATTTTAAAGAAAATGTGCTGAATTTTCGCCCAAGGGTCTTGAATATTCAGGCTTTGGACATACATAAGACCAAGGGCTTGACAACGCGCCCTATTTTGTATATTTTAAAAAATATATGGAACTTAAACGAGAAGAAGTTAAAGAAGCTTTTTACAATAAGCAGGGGCCTCAGTCAAAAAGAGCGGGAGGCTTTGATTATGCTTGCAGTGGATTATGTGAGGAGATATGATCCAAATTTTACATGGAATATAATACAGGAACTGGAAATTCAAACCGTTAGAAAGGGGGAGCGTATTATGACACCATTACTTCAATCTTCATTGGATGAAGCCCGTGAAGAGGGTATGAGAAAAGGCCGACTGGCAGGCAAGAAGGAAGGCATGTCAGCGGGTATGGAAAAAGGCCGTCAGGAAGGCCGTCAGGAAAGGGATAAAGAGGTCATTTTAAATATGCTGAAAGAAAAAGCGGATCTAGCTTTTATCTCCAAAGTGACAGGCCTTTCTGTTAAAAAGCTCAAAAAGCTTAAGAATGGCAACTCAGAATAAAGCTTGATTGTTTTTTTATGATCCGCCGGGTGTGAATTTAGGTTTAGCTTTCAGCCTCTGTGCTTACCTCCTTTACAAGGAGTGTGAGTATCTTGTCAAAAAGAAGTTATTAAGAAAAAGAACATAAAGCCTGATCTTTATAACTCTCCGGTTTTTTTACCGGGGACTAATTAGTCGGGCGTGAAAAACCTCTGACCTATTAGGTTTCCGTCAGGCAAAGGCTATGCTTGTTCGAGACGGAATACGATTTAACTCTCACCGCATAGCCTTTGCCTGACAGATCGACTAACAGGACAAAATGAAGGTTTTTTTATGGAGGACTACTTAATGGTTTGTGAAAAAATGCCCCCTTAAGCATTTTTGTCCAAAGTCCGTGCCGTGAGTGTTAAATCGTATTCCGTCACGAAACGGTGCGGACTTTGGACAAAAATAACTAAATAACAAGGATTTTTCACGGACTACTAATTAGTAAAGCATCAAGTTCTGTGGATTTTAATCTGACGCCACGCCTCCCGTTTAACATGCTGAATTAAAAAAAATATTTTAAAGCCCCGGCCGGTAAGCTTAAGTTATTAAAAATACTAAAGTTTTTTCTTTTTATTCTATGCGTAAAAAGCCATAAAAAAATCAGAATCCCGCAATTTTGGCACGGTTTTTGCATGAGAAAGTTACAGAGGCGGACTTTCCGCTCAAACCACCAAAATAGGAGAAAGAACTTATGAAAAAAGAACTTATGAAAAAAAGCAAAAAATTTCTGCATGATCATTTGTTTAAAGAAGTTTATTCTAAGCCCCGGCACTGCGTGGACATCTTAAAACTTGTGCTCTCTAAAAAAGAAATGGCTCTTTTTGACTGGAACACCCTTAAAACAGAAGCCACAACTTTTATTGACAAGTCAGCAAGCGAAAAACGGATGGACCTTTTAGTCTCAGCCCTTCTTAAAGGCTCTCGAAAGCCCGCCAAGGTCTTGTTCTTAATGGAGCACAAAAGCCAGCAAGACCCGGAGCTGTTAAGAAAGTTTTTAATCTATCAGACAGGTATTTATAAAGATGTTAAAGACCCGGTGCTCCCGATCTTTATCAACCAAAGTCCACACAAAACATGGAAGGGGCCGGTTGATTTTCACGGCTTTTTGAACAATTTTGAGGCTGAGTTAAAAAAGCATTTTAAAGAAAATGTGCTGAATTTTCGCCCAAGGGTCTTGAATATTCAGGCCTTGGACATAGACCGTAAGGCTAAGGGCTTGACAACACGCCCTATTTTGTATATTTTAAAAAATATATGGAACTTAAACGAGAAGAAGTTAAGAGAGCTCTTTACAATAAGCCGGGGCCTCAGCCAAAAAGAGCGGGAGGCTTTGATTATGCTTGCGGTGGATTATGTGAGGAGATATGATCAAAGCTTTACATGGAATATAATACAGGAAATAGAAAGTAAAACTGTTGGAAAGGGGGAGCTTATTATGACACCATTACTTCAATCTTCATTGGATGAAGCCCGTGAAGAGGGTATGTCAGTGGGTATGAGAAAAGGCCGACTGGCAGGCAAGAAGGAAGGCATGTCAGCGGGTATGGAAAAAGGCCGTCAAGAAGGCCGTCAAGAAAGGGATAAAGAGGTCATTTTAAATATGCTGAAAGAAAAAGCGAATCTGGCTTTTATCTCCAAAGTGACAGGCCTTTCTGTTAAAAAGCTCAAAAAGCTTAAGAATGGCAACTCAGAATAAAGCTTGATTGTTTTTTTATATAACTCTCCGGTTTTTTTACCGGGGACTCATTAGTCGGGCGTGAAAAAGGCTGGCTTGAGTGGTTCTGTATGCTTTAGCCTTAAGCTTGTTCGTGACGGAATACGATTTAACACTCACCGCCGGGGTTTTTCTTATGCCACAAATAACAGGGATTTTTCACGGGCTACTAAATATATGATCGGTTTAAGTAGTCCTTTAGGCGTGCCGTTCTGGCTCTTTAGTATCTTAACAGGTGTAGCCTTCGGTGTGGGGGGATATTGTCTTTATAAACCTTGTGAGTATCTTGTCAAAAAGAAGTTATTAAGAAAAAGAACATAAAGCTTTTATTTCCACGGGCAAGATATTATTTCCTTCTCAACTGTAGTGGTCGGATTCCCGTCCTTATCTTTTCTATATACCGGATTCCCTGTATTATCTGTTTTGTCTTTAGTGAAGCCGTAGCTATGTAAATTATTAGACATACCGCTTTTGCATGTTGAAGAGTTAAAAGCCATATAAACAGGGCTTTGTCCCGACATTTCACCGCAAAGTATCTGATAATCGCTCGGATTATTGTATGCAACCCGCACAACCACTTGCAGTTTTTTGCCTGATACTTCTTTTTGAATGCTTAAGCAATGGCGATTATGTCTTTCATTTGAATCATATCTTGTATAAACCGGACAAGCCGCGTCTGCCGGACAAGTGAATTTTACTTCGGCCAAAGTGTCACACCGCTTAACACCGGCAACTGTCCAGCCTCCCACAGCGTTTATACAGTTTTTCACTTTTCCGGCAAAAACTATTCCTGAATTTTTTAAGTCTTTTTTTGCTGTATCAAGATTATGGCCCCGGTATGAGACAGTCGCGATACTGGTCAATATGGACAATATGCCCAAAGCGACCAGTAACTCAATAAGACTAAAACCTGATTTGCTCATTCCGTAGGCCCATCCCATCCCCCGTCAGTAGAAGAGTTTTCCGGCAGACAACCGTCGTCCCCACCTGCAAGATAATAGCCGGGCGGACAGAAATTCCCGGTAGAGCTACCGCCTCCACTGTCCCTTAGACAACCCCAATTCTCCTCGTTGTTACTTGGCCCGTCATGCCAAGAAAAACCCGGCTGACAGCGGCGACAACTGTCTCCATACCACCTGTTGGGGGAAGGGCAACTTGTGCAAGTGTTCCCAATCCACTTGTTGGGGGAATTGCAACTTGTGCAAGTGTTCCCAATCCACTTGTTAGGGGAATTGCAACTTCTGCAAGTGTTCCCAACCCACTTGTTGGGGGAATTGCAACTTGTGCAAGTGTTCCCAACCCACTTGTTAGGGGAATTGCAACTTGTGCAAGTGTTCCCAACCCACTTGTTGGGGGAATTGCAACTTTGACATTGTCCGCTGATATATTTTTGACCGGTCGGGCATCGGCAAGTAGTCCCAACCCACCAGCCGGGGGAAGGGCAACTTTGACATTGTCCGCCAACATTCTTTTGATTATTCAGGCAACATATACCGCTTTTATTAACTTTGCCGGTCGGGCAACATAGCCCTTGTGACATAGTTTCCCCACTCGGACATAGGAGTACGCAAGTATACACTGAACCACTTTTTTTTTTTTTTTATCCGACGGACATCTACAGGTGTTTCTTTTATGAAACCCGTAACTCGTTGTAACTCTCCAAGACCCCGGCAGTGAGCAAGTCATACATTGTTGGCTGTGATAATCCCACTTTTGACCACTTCCGCAAGTCACACAGTTTCCATTTTTCCAGCCTTGTTCGGGAGGACACAGGCAAACCTTTGCTTTGGCATAAACTGTTTCCAGTGGATGAAGCTCATAAGGGGATGAGCCAACTAAAAAATACGTATAATAATAATGCAACGGAGTCCAGTCGTGTTCTATCTGCCACCTTTCATATAACTGTTGCCCTCCACGACAAGCGCAATCAAGGTTTAGAGTCCCGTCTGAATCAAAACTAAACCCTTTTAAAAACAGATTCGGAGGACATCTTACTGTCGCGGGGGGAACACAAATTTTATTTCCTGTACTGTCAAAGCCTCTTAAAATCTGATTTGAACCGCATTGATCTATTTTTGGAAACGGCTCGCAAATTTTATTTCCTGTACTGTCAAAACCTTTTAAAGACTGGCCGTCTGCACACTTCACATTGTAAAGAAGTGTGTCACCTTGGCTTGCCGTGCAATTTGAAAGCGCACACCCATTGCACACGGCAGGCGTACCGGGGCAGTCATGCTCTATATTGCAAGATAGGGAGTAACAGCCGGTGTGTGTGTCTGCCGTGCAAATCCCCGCTGTGCCGTCCGCCTTGGGCAATGTCTTATAGTCCCCCAAGTTTTCTTTGGTATAATAAACTTTAAAAGTATCGCCACTTGTGGCTTTTTTAAGTTTCATTTCATAGATTTTAAGCACAGTCTTAAACAGCCCGTCGCTCGCCGGTGTCCCTGTACCTGCCTTTGTGACCAAAGCCCCTGTGACACCCGGAACTGTAAGGGAAGATACAGAATGCTCGGTATCTTCGGCAGTAAAGGTTCTTAAGTTATGAAGACATTTGCCGGGTGTGCCTAAAGCTTGGCCGATAGCTCTTTTTAAGTCTTGCTCCGCCACCGCCGCGCCCACTACTTTATTGCTCACTACAGACACTTGGGTTGCTTTCAGCATTCCCATACTGATTGTTAAGCCGATAGCTCCGGCGATCATTACATCCACAAGGCCAAATCCCCCTACGGGGGAGGGAATTGCGACGCGGCTGATTTGCCGTACTTGTGACAGTGTGAAACAAAATAAGCTTTTTAACCGGGAAAAACCCGCGGCGAAATAACAGGCTTTGCCTGCGACGCGGTTTATCTGCTGTACTCGTGACAGTGTGAAATGAAAACAGCTTTTTAACCGGGAAAGACCCGTGGCGAAATAACAGGCTCTGCCTGCGACGCGGTTTATCTGCTGTACTCGTGACATTGTGAAATGAAATAAGCCTTTTAACCGGGAACAAACAGTAACGAAAAGTCCCGCTTTGCGGGAGCTGGATTCCCGCTCAAGGCGGGAATGACGAAATAAAGAAAAAGCATGTATTATTTTGTGAAAAGGGGGTTCAAAACGAGTTCGGCTTTGAGCGCAAAGCGTCTGAAAGACGCTTTTGCGGCAAAACGCATGTTTGAGCTTTTGAACCCCCTTTTCACAAAGACTATTGCTGATGTTGCGTAAAGCCCGGCCCTTTAAAAGCCAAGCAGAAATTGCGACATAGAGCTTTTGAACCCCCTTTTCACAAATACTTTGACTTATGTTTCGTAAAACCCCGGCGCCTGTTTGAACCCTCCAGCCCTTTAAAAAGCGGGCGCAGGCACATAAAGTTTTGGAGAAAAAGCAGATTATTATTTTGTGAAAAGGGGGTTCAAAACGAGTTCGGCTTTGAGCGCAAAGCGTCTGAAAGACGCTTTTGCGGCAAAACGCATGTTTGAGCTTTTGAACCCCCTTTTCACAAATACCTTTACTGATGCTGCGTAAAGCCCGGCCCTTTAAAAGCCAAGCAGAAATTGCGATATAGAGCTTTTGAACCCCCTTTTTACAAAAACTTTGACTTATGTTTCGTAAAACCCCGGCGCCTGTTTGAACCCTCCAGCCCTTTAAAAAGCGGGCGCAGGCACATAAAGTTTTGGAGAAAAAGCAGATTATTATTTTGTGAAAAGGGGGTTCAAAACGAGTTCGGCTTTGAGCACGAAGCAATTGCAAGACGCGGGTGTGGCAAAACGCATGTTTGAGCTTTTGAACCCCCTTTTCACAAATACCTTTACTGATGTTGCGTAAAGCCCGGCCCTTTAAAAGCCAAGCAGAAATTGCGATATAGAGCTTTTGAACCCCCTTTTTACAAATACTTTGACTGATGTTTCGTAAAACCCCGGCGCCTGTCCGAACCCTCCAGCCCTTTAAAAGCCAAGCGAAACCTCGCGATAAAATACCGGCAAAGACCTTAGAAAAAACATGAACAAATGCTCTTAAGTTATTGAAATAACTGGATTTTTTGGAACGGGGGGGGGGGGGGGGGGGGGGTGAAGAGGATTTTTTATAAATTAAGCTCATAATTACTTTCATTCGGAAGGTATGCAAAAAAACTTTAGAAAAAAATGCTAAAAAAGCAGATTTTTATTCAAAACAAGCTTTTTGGCGGTTTTTGAGTGATATTTGCACAAGCCACAGAAAAAACATGTATTTCTTTCACGAAAATGGGGTTCAAAACGAGTTCGGCGGTTTAGCACGCCTGCGTCCCACAAGACACGGGCGCGGCAAAACGCGTATCTGATTTGAACCCCCTTTTCACAAATACTATTGCTTCGTAAAGCCCGGCGCTTGCCTGACGGCATAAAAAAGTGTCGGTTTCGACAGTAGATGCCGGAATATCGGGTATCCATTGCACAAAAACCCCTCAAAAAGCCGGTTTTGCCTCTTCTTCTTTTTTAAGACGGGGTTTTGCTTATGCCGGCTATGAAAACCGGCCTTTTTCACGCTCTACTAAATTAGTCCAAAATACCAGTGGAGGCTTTTTTTAAAGGCATGCGGGCCTGCACATTCAGCTGAACCACCTCCCCGGCTGAAAGATCCGGCAGTTTTTGCACAAGGGATAAAAACCGCTCTTGTTCTTTTTCCTCCACGGGTGAAAAGCGGGCAAGATCTTTAAATTTTTGAATGTAGTCTTGCCTTTTAAAAGGTTTTTCCCCGGCGGGGTGCGCGTTGGCACGGCGTTTTTCCCCAAAAATTTTGGAGCCGTCTTTAAAAATAACTTCCACCCGTCCGCCAAAGCTTTTTTCCGCCGAATTGGAGTGATGATAAAGCCGGGTCCAGTGTTTGTCCTCACAGGTTTTAATTTTGCGCCAAAGCTTTACTGTTGTAGAACGACTTGCTCTTTCAGGGGTGTAAGAATGAATATGATTCCACCTGCCGTCTTCCAAGGCCACGGCAAAAATATAGGTAATGCTGTGGTCTAAGGTTTCCCGTGTGGCTTTGGGATCTTGCTTTTGCGGATCTCCTGAGCCTGTTCCGATCACATAATGCGTATGGTGGGAGCTGTGAATAATAATCTGTTTTACAGAGTTTAAGTCCTTTATTTTTTTTCTCATTTCAAAGGCCAAATCAATCAGGGCCTGAGCTTGGTATTCGGCTGAATGTTCTTTAGTGTAGGATTCCAAAATAGCTCTTTTTTCTTGACCTTTTTCCGGCAGATACACTGTGTACTCCGCAGAAGGGCCGTCTAAGAGGCGGGCGATAACAGAATCCTCCCCTTCGTAAATGGGAGAGGGCGCGCGCTCCCCTCTAAGACAGCGATCCATTGCCCCTACGGCCAGCTTTCCGGCATGGGCGGGGGCGCAGGCCTTCCAAGAGGAAATATCCCCCTTGCGGGACTGCCTGGTGGTAAAACTGACATGAACAGCCTGATTAATAGCCTGATAAAGCACATCTTTTTTTACGGAAAGCAAAGCCCCAATCCCTCCTGTTTGCGCCGGGCAAAGGTGCGCGATATGGTCAATTTTATGCTTGTGCAGGCATATCGCTTTTACCAAAGCAATATGGATTTCATAAGCCGACACAATCCCCCTTAAAAGCTTTTGACCGTTGCAAAACTTTTGCTGGGCCACAGCCAATACAGGGGGAATATTATCCGCCGGGTGAGAATAGTCTTCAGATAAAAAGGTGTCGTGAAAATCCAGCTCCCGCACAGCCGTCCCGTTGGCATAAGCGCACCAATCGGCAAAAAACCTTTGCTTGTTGGCACAGCCAAAAATCAGCGCGCCTTGAGGGTGAGGATGCGCCATTGCCTGATCCCGGGCGCTTCTGACAGAGGATCGATCCAAACCGGCCACAGCCACAGCGGCATTGTCAATAAGACGGTTTATAACCATATCACAAACCTCTTTGGAAATCGGTGCAAAATCCAAAGCGCATTCCGCCAGCTTGTAAGCCAGTTGTTCTTCTTTTTTTAAAGATATTTTAGAAGGGTAAACCCGAACAATATGTTTTTTCATGCGCTCCTTCATTTTTTTTAACCAACTTTCACATATAAAAACCATAAACAATAAATTACACCCTATTGGCAAGCAAAAACAGTGAAATATTTACAATTCAAATTGTTTTTCTTTTGCAAGATTTAATAAATTTACTACAAAAACCCCCCTTAAAAACCTATTATAAAACGGCTGTTGCAACCACTTTCCAAAGCCGATTCCGCAACAACGCAGGATGTTTGAGGAAAAATAACATGTTGTTATGGAGAAAAATCTGTTTAATCGGGCGTGAAAAAAAAACTTACCCGGACTGTTTAAAAAACATAACAGTTTTTGTGAGCTTTATTACACCGCTCTTATTTCCGGTCTTTGTTTTTGCAGATTATAAATGTGATTCAGCTTTCAGAGTGAAAAATAATTCCCATAAAAGCCGACCTACACCCAAAAGACGGATCAAAGCCGGTAAAAAAAAGTTTAGGCCTTATAATGAGGCCAAAGAGTTTGCTCAGTCTCTTGGTCTTTTTAGTGAATCAGATTTTAGGAAGTGGAAACAATTAGGAAACAGACCTCCTGATTTCCCATCAGATCCGGCAGACACATATCAAAAGGAATGGGAAGGCTGGGGAATATTCCTTGGAACAGGAAATATCCAATCCGGTAAAAAAAAGTTTATGCCTTATACTGAGGCCAAAGAGTTTGCTCAGTCTCTTGGTCTTTTTAGTGAATCAGATTTTAGGAAGTGGAGAAAATTAGGAAACAAACCTCCTAATTTCCCGACGGATCCGGTAAAAGTATACAGAAAGGAATGGGAAGGCTGGGGAATATTCCTTGGAACAGGAAATATCCATCCCAGCAAAAAAAAGTTTAGGCCTTATAATGAGGCCAAAGAGTTTGCTCAGTCTCTTGGTCTTTTTAGTGAACCGGATTTTAGGAAGTGGAAACAATTAGGAAACAGACCTCCTGATTTCCCGGCGGATCCGGCAAAAGTATACAGAAAGGAATGGGAAGGCTGGGGAATATTCCTTGGAACAGGAAATATCCATCCCAGCAAAAAAAAGTTTAGGCCTTATACTGAGGCCAAAGAGTTTGCTCAGTCTATTGGTATTATTAGTGAACCGGATTTTAGGAAGTGGAAACAATTAGGAAACAGACCTCCTGATTTCCCATCAAATCCGGCAGACACATATCAAAAGGAATGGGAAGGCTGGGGAATATTCCTTGGAAAGGGAAATATCCATCCCAGAAAAAAAAAGTTTAGGCCTTATACTGAAGCGAAAATTTTTATTCAAAAACTTCACTTTAAAACCAAAAAAGAGTTTCAGGAATGGAGTAAATCAGGAGAAAGACCTCCTGATTTTCCCTCTGACCCTTCATCCACTTATAAAGATAAATTTGAAGGCTGGGTACTATTTTTAGGAAATAAAAAATATAATTTTATGAGCTATTATCAAGCCCGGGAATATATGAAACCTTTTGGTTTAAAAACATATACAGATTTTATGCGATGGATAAAAGAAGGTAACCGGCCGCACAATATCCCCTTTCACCCTCGCATGTATTACAAACAATATTGGCGAGGTTGGGCGCATTTTTTAGGATACAAAAAATGGATGAAATACACAGCCGCGCAAAACTACCTTAAAAAGAAAGGCATAAGAACCCTTCCTGAATTAATGGAGTTTTTAAAATCAAATGAAAGGCCTTATAATTTTCCTGACAAACCCCATATTGTTTATCCCGAATGGGAAGGGGCTTACGCTTTTTTGAGAATCAAATGGCTGTCCTTTGAAAAGGCGCTGATTATAGTCCGGTTTGCCGGACTGGCCGACAAAGAAGAATATCGGGAGTATATACAAAGGGAAAACCTGTTGAATGCACTCCCCCACAATCCCGAAAAAGTCTATGGTGATAAATGGCAAGGCTGGGATTACTACCTCTTCGGAGACTGAAAACCGGCTTTTTCATGATACTTAAGAGACCCTGACCCTTCTGATGATTTGACTGATGATTCGATCTGCGTCCATATCCTCCGCCTGTGCCTCATAAGACAAAATAAGGCGGTGCCTCAGCAAAGGATAAGCCAGGGCTTTTATATCATCCGCCGACACATAATTTCTTTCTTTTATAAAAGCATAAGCCTTAACGGCCTTGGGGAAATTCACCGTGGCCCTTGGGGAGGCTCCGAAAGAAATAAAAGGCTCCAGATCCAGCAGGCCGTAATCCCTGGGCTTGCGGGTGGCCATCACCAAGTCCACTATATAGTTTTTTAGTTTTTCATCCAGATACACCTCATCCACTTTTTGTCGAAAAGCCAACACATCCACGGCGGAAAGCTCCGGCTGAACCACGGGGGTATTCAGGGAGGACATGCGATTCATAATTTCCATTTCCTGACTGCGGGTGGAGTAACTGACCTTTACTTTAAACAAAAACCGGTCCAACTGGGCTTCCGGCAGGTTGTAGGTGCCCTCTTGCTCAATGGGATTTTGCGTGGCCAGAACCAAAAAAGGATCTTCCAGCTCAAAGCTGTTATCTCCGATGGTGACCTGTTTTTCCGCCATAGCCTCTAAAAGAGCGCTTTGCACTTTGGCCGGGGCGCGGTTAATCTCATCTGCCAGTAAAATGTTTGTAAAAACAGGGCCTTTTTTTATGGAAAAAGCCTGACTCATAGAATTAAAAATCATGGTGCCCACAATATCGGTGGGTAAAAGATCCGGCGTAAACTGCACCCGCTTAAAATCCAAAGAAGTCACCTGCGCCACAGAAGAAATAGTAAGTGTTTTGGCAAGCCCCGGCACCCCCTCAATTAAAATATGCCCCCCGGTAAGCAGACCGATAAACACACTGTCCAGCATTTCCTGCTGGCCGACGATGACTGTTCGCACCTCTTCCATTGCCTTTTTTAGTTTTTCTGCTTGAGCCTTTTCAGGGTTATAAACCGTCACTTTATTCCACCTTGTTTTACAGCTATCATAACAACAGCTTATCCGCATTGTAAATATTTCTTTATACTAATACAGAAAAGCCATTTAAACGCAAGGACTCTTGACAAAAAAAATTATAAAAAAAGCTTGACCGGCCGGCTGATAAATAGTAAAAAACGGCTTAAGAAAAGGATAAAAAATGAAACAAACGGACAATATGGATAAAAATGACACAAACAACAAAGCGCCGATAGAGCCTCCCGCTTTCGCCACTTTGGTGCATTCCATAACCCATTCCGCTTTACTGGAAATGGGCATGATCCCACAAATGAAAAACAAAAAAAACAAAGCCTTGGCGGAGTTTAATATTGAACTGCTGATTTTGCTCAGAAAAAAAACAAAGGGCAACCTGACAGAAGAGGAAAAACAACTAATGGATAACTGTATACAGGACCTGCAACTTACTTTTGCCCAACAAATGAACACGGAAACAAAGTAATGATGCACAAAATCGGTATATTTTTTCTCTTGTTTCCTCTTTTTTTCGGCTCTTTTCTTGAGGCCCGCCCGCTTATTAAAAAATTTGCACCCGGGGAGCCTCTTCCGGCGGATATTTTTATCCAAATGGCGAAAATCATCAACCCCACTGTGGTTAATATCTCCACCTCTCAATCAAAATCCCCTTCCACAGCCCCCTACTTTAACGATCCTTTTTTTGATTTTTTCTTTTCCCCTTTTCCCCGCCTGCCCAACCCTCAGATGAGGTCTTTGGGCACGGGATTTATTATCCGGGAAAGCGGGCTGATTCTGACCAACACTCATGTTATTGAAAGAGCAGACACCATTCAAGTGCAATTGGAAAACAGTAAAAAATTCCACACAGCAAAAGTTATGGGAAAAGACAAAACCACAGACATTGCCATTATTAAAATTTCCACAGACACAAAACTGCCTGTCGCCTTTTTGGGGAACAGCAGTGAGCTTCAAGTGGGGGAATGGGTGGCCGCTTTCGGCAACCCTTACGGGCACGGACACACCATGACAAAAGGAATTATTTCCGCTGTTAACCGGGAAATTGACGAGCTGAGCCTGATGTTCGGTTTTTTACAGACCGACGCAATCATTAACCCCGGCAACTCCGGCGGCCCTTTGGTTAACACTAAAGGAGAGGTGATTGGCATCAATACCGCCATGCGCACACAAGGCATCAGTTTCGCCATTCCTATTGACAATGTGAAAGTGGTTCTTAAAGAGCTGGAAACCCACGGCAGAATGAGAAGAGGCTTTATCGGTGTTCAAATGTCTGAATACCGCCAAAATGAAAATGGAGTTTTGGTTTTAAATGTCATACCCGAAACCCCTGCGGAAAAAGCGGGAGTAAGAACACAAGATCTGATTGTCCGTTTTAATAACAAAGCAATAAAAAACTATAAAGATCTTTTAAAGGCGGTGGCCTCCACCCCTGTAAATCAAACCGTTCCAATAGAGCTGATGAGGCAGGGGAAAAGACTTAAGCTTAATATCACTGTTGCGGAAAGAGGCAGGCTCTCCGCTCAAAACCCCGCCACCGGTAAAACAAAAAAAGCCCCTTTTGACTTGGGTATTGCAATGATAACAGGAACCAAAGAGGTACTGCAATCCATAGGGCTTCCTCCTTTAAGCCAAAGCCACCCTATAGTAACAAAAGTAAAGCCCGGTTCCCCGGCCGGCTTTGCGGGCCTCCAAAAAAAAGATATTATACTTAAAGTAAACGGGTGGCGGGTAAGAACCGCAAGGGAGGTTCAAAAACGGCTTCTCAGGCACAGGACAAACACCTTAAATATTCTGCGGTACCGCCCTTACTCCCGTCAATATGTCAGCATGATCTTTCAACTCACCGCCCGCTAAGGAACGGGGATGCTTTAATTTTTTTTTTTACCAAAGTTTCATAAACCACACGCAACAGTGGCTGTTTTTAGTTTTTTATAGGACTTTAATGTAGACACTCCCGGGTATTCGTCAGCGTAGTCCCCGGGCACTTTGTCTTGGTCGTCCTGCAGGCAGGCATTGGCTTTGCTCTCCAATAAAAGACTGACCAACCGGGCCTTATAGCCCCACTTAACCGCCCGGTGCAGGGGGGTTCTTTGTTTTTTGTCCCGGATATTAAGCTTCGCTCCCGCCTGTATCAGCAGTCGGGCTGTCTTGGAGCTTTTATTAAAAGCCGAAGCCCAGTGCAAAGGGCTTTCCCCGTTTCGGTTTTTGAGGTTAATATCCACACCTTTGGAAATCAATAATTTTACCTCCTCAGTGGAGGCTTTGGATACAGCGTAATGCAAAGGGGATTCTCCGTCTTGATTGGCCACTTTGGCTTCTGCTCCCAATATGAGCAGTTTTTCCAACACGCGGGGATTATTATTTTGTTTGGCCGCCAAATGTAATGCCGTGTTCCCATAACGGTCGCGCCGGTTTATTTCCGCACCCAGTAAAATCAGCTGATTCAGCACTGCTGTATTGGTGTTTTCAGCAACAGCCCAATGCAGGGGGGTATTGCCGTCTTCATCTTGTAAGTTCACATTCCAACCCTGTTTTACCAAAAAAAGGATCATGGCCGGGTCTTGATTTTCAGCCCCCGCTTTGTGTAAAGCTGTACTGCCCCCTTGTCCGTTTAAAGAGGGATTAAATTTTTTGGACAAAATAACTTGTTTTAAAACTTTAGGGTTTTTGCTGTGTGCGGCCCCCCACAGCAAAGGGGAATCACCGTACTTGTTAAGGGCGTTTACATCCGCTCCGGCTGTGATTAAGGTTTTGGTGATAATCGGGAGGGGGTTAAAGCCGGCGGACCAATGAAGAGGGGTGCCGCCTTCAATGTCCTTGGCGGATATATCAGCCCCTTTGTTTAAAAGCAGTTTTATCACCTCCGGGTTTTTTGTTTGGGCCGACGCCTTATGAAGCAAAGTAAGACCGTTGTTATTTACAATATCCACTTTTTTTATCCTGTTTAACAGCCATGTAAGCGGTTTTATATTGGGATTTTTCGCCACTCCTGAATGCAGTACACTGTCCCCTTTGTTATTTCGCGCATTAAGATTTGCCCCGTATTGCAAAGCCATCTGTAACATCTCCACTCTGTTTGAAACCGACATAATATAATGCAAAAGGGTGTCGCCCTTTGTAAGATCTAAATTTACATCTGCTTTATTTTTCAGCAGGATTTCAAATTTTTTTAAGTGATTTTTATACCGCCCCGGTTTAACAGAGGCTTTTACAGCGCAGTACAAAGGGCTTTTGCCTTTTTGGTCTAAAGCGTTTACCTTAGCGCCTTTTGCAATAAGTAAAGCTGTTACTTTTGGATTGGGGTTATAAAAAACCGCGTAATGCAGAGCTGTTCCTCCGTCTTTTCCCGGTAAGCTCAGCACAGCGGTCCCCCACCGGTCAAGCAGGCGGGAAAGCAGTTCCGGGTTTTGAATATAGGCCACAGCATAGTGAAAAGGGTGCTTAAAAGCGGGATGTGCTTGATACACATAAAACAAGCCCCCTGCAATAAAAAGCAAAACCACCAACAAGCCGGACAATATCGGTTTCATATCAAATACTTTTCACCCGTTTTTATACAACATAACCGGAAGCCAGGCTGTTTGAGAAGTGTTTTTATTATTCCATTTGTGTTTTTTCCAAATTCAGCCAAAAGATGAAAACTCCTCTTTAAAAAAGATCAATCAAAACAGCTCCCGGGCCGTGCGAGAGTCAGAATAAGCCTGCACAATCTTAAGCTGTAGGGCATTTTTTGTTCTTTCTGTATGAAGTTTATCCACCGCTTTGTTTCATTTTGAGACACTTTTGTCTCTTTTGGCCCTTAAATCATCTTTTTTTGATTGCTGTTCAGCGGCTTATAGAAATGAAGAAAGGTTTTTTAAAAATTTTTGTACCGGGAGAATGTGAATATTATTTAAAATAAAGCTTTTTGAGCCGGTATAAAGTAAAAAAGCTTTTGTTTGAGGGTAATCTTTTATAAATTCCAAAAGTCCCTTGCAGTCTTCCCGCCTTATTTTGTTGGCAATTTTAACTTCAACAGCTTTCAACCCCCTTTCCCCATAAAGAATAAAATCCACTTCTGTTTTGTGATTCTGTGTTCGCCAGTAAAAAATTTCATAATCCAAGTTTTTATAATTATTGTGCGCAATAATGTCTTGAAGAACAAGTGTTTCCAAGGCCACTCCGCTTGTGCCTGCACTTTGATCAAGCGGCCCTTTGGGGCGTAAAGCCTGAAAAACCCCTGCATCAAAAAAATAAAACTTAAGGCTTTGAATCAACTTTCTTTTTCCTTTTTTTGTAAAAGGCTTTAATTCATAAGAAAGCAAAGTGTCCCTTAAAATGGAAAAGTAGGATTCCACCACCTTTCTGTGAACAGAGCATTCTCTGGAAACATTTGTGATATTTAAAACACTTCCTTGAGAAAAACTTGCAGACTCCAAGAACCGGGAAAAGGCCGGCAGATTTCTGGTCACACTCTCCTGTTGAATTTCCTCTTTCAGATAAGTGTGCACATAGCTTTTTAAAAACTTTTTAGGATTTTTACTTTTACAGGCCATAGGCAAATGACCGTATTTCAAAGATTTTTCAAGAGAAAAATCCTGTTTAAGCTCCTCCGCTGTGAAGGGATGCATATATTCTGTAACAGCTCTGCCTGCCAATAAGTTAATATTTTTTGATTTTAGTTTTCTGGCGCTGCTGCCGGTTAGAACAAATTTTAACTTTCTTTTTTCGATGAGTCTGTGAACTTCATTTAACAGCTCTGGAATTTTTTGTATTTCATCAATAACCACCCATTGATTAAAAGAATCGGGGATAAACTCTGAAAGCCGGCGGGGGGATGCTTTAAACTGTATATAAATATCAGAATCCAGCAGATCAAACAAAAGAGCTTTCGTGTATTTATTTTCAACAAAATGGGATTTTCCGACTCCCCTGGGACCCAACAGAAAATAACTTTGCTCTGAAGAAGGTTTGAATATTCTGCGATACATAGCCGTATCATAACAGGAATTTTGCAAAAATTCAAGAAAAATAGGAGTTAAAAACTCCAAAAATACATAAAATTGGAGTTAAAAACTCCAATTTTCACCATTTTCAAGCTGTTTTCCACTACAAACAGATATTACAATGTATTTTTTATTCGTTCTGAAAAAAAACGGTTCTTAATACCTCAGCTTATCCCGAAAAAACTTTATTTATTCAAAGATCCCGAGCGAGATAACCAAATCCCCCTATTGGGATCCGTTGTTTTAACTAATCCATCAGGATGCTTTACTGTAACACTCCCGTCGGGATATATTGTTTCCATCTGCTCATCGTAAGACTTTGTATTCCTGCTGTAATACTTTTTTTCAAACGTCCCGTCGGGATACTCTGTTTCAATCTTCTCGACGGAATATTCTGCTATCTTATGCCTGCTGTAAAAATCCCTTACTTCAACCCGCCCGTCGGGAAAAAATGCTACTATACACTTATTACCCTCTGCGTGCGCCGTCAAAGTAAAGAGACCAAGAGACCAAGAGACCAAGAGACCAAAGATTATTCAAAAGTGTTTTCATTTTTTTCTCCTTAGAAAAGGGTTTTATTTAATTCAATATAACAAGCCTGTTAAACTTTTTCAAGATTTTTTTTGTGAAGGGTGTAAAATTTACATCATCACACAAGCCAGAGGGCTTTATGCCATAAAAAGCTCGTATTTTGCGCTGTGTCCCTCACTCCCGGAAGGGTCAGAATTTTGGGCCTAAGCCATAAAAAAACAGCCCAAAGCGACCACGAAAAAGCGCGCTGTCCGGGCGACCCTTTTAAAGGCTGTTCTTAATACCTCAACTTATCCCGGAAAAAATTTATTTTATTTGCCGGTTTTTTTTGCCGATAAAGGCATAATAAAGGGGGAAGATATGAAAAAGCAGACCAAAGAGGAATTGATTAAAGTGATTCTTATTATCGGACTGCCGGTTGTGGTCGGGATAGTAAAAGCCTTTGAGCTAAGAGCGGTTGAAATAATCAGTCCTTTAGGTGTTCCGTTCTGGCTCTTTAATATCTTAACAGGTATAGCCTTCGGTGTGGGGGGATACCTCCTTTATAAACCTTGTGAGTATCTTGTTAAAAAAAAGTTATTAAGAAAAAGAACATAAAGCCCGACCTGTAGCTCAATAAGTGTAAAACCTGATTTGCTCATAACTTTACTCAAAAAGAGTGTGGCCACCGACTTTTTCACTCCCTACCCATTACCAAGGAGTATCTACACCGGGAACGGGGCCACTCCCGCGTTCATGATCGTAGGTATAACAGTCACTCCCCCACCAATACGAATCGCCCGGACATACGCAAATATTTCCAGACCACTGGCCGGGGGAATTGCAACCTACACATCCGCCGTTGTAATATCTTTGATCGGGCGGACATCGGCGACAACTGTCTCCATACCACTGGTTTGGGGAAGGGCAACTTTGGCATTGTCCGCTGATATACTTTTGACCGGTTGGGCATCGGCAAGTGTTCCCATACCAACTTCGGGGGGACGGGCAACTTTGGCATTGTCCGCTGACATACTGTTGCCCGGTCGGACATCGGCAAGTGTTCCCATACCAACTTCGGGGGGAATAGCAACTTTGGCATTGTCCGCCTATATTTTTTTGACCAGTCCCGCAACATATCCCGCCTGAATTATGCTGATACGACCTGCAACATATCCCGTTTTTATTATACCTTACAGAAAATCGTATGTCGGAGCAACATACGCCGTTGTCATTGCGCGTACCGGTCGGGCAACATTTCCCTTTTGAATTGTGCTCACTCGATAGGCAACATATACCGCTTTTATTAACTTTGCCGTTCGGGCAACATAGCCCTTGTGACATGGTTTCCCCACTTGGACATAGGAGTACGCAAGTATACACTGAACCACTTTTTTTTTTTTTTTATCCGACGAGCATCTACAAGTATTTTTTTTAGACCACCCGTATCCACTCGTTGTAACTCTCCAAGACCCCGGCAGTGAGCAAGTCATACATTGTTGGCTGTGATAATCCCACTTTTTGCCACTTTCGCAAGTCACACAGTTTCCATTCTTCCAGCCTTGTTCGGGAGTACACAGGCAAACCTTTGTTTTGGCATAAACTGTTTCCAGTGGATGAAGCTCATAAGGGGATGAGCCAACTAAAAAATACGCATAATAATAATGCAACGGAGTCCAGTCGTGTTCTATCTGCCACCTTTCATATAACTGTTGCCCTCCACGACAAGCGCAATCAGGTTGTGGATTCCCATTTGCATCAATACTAAACCCTTTTAAAAATGTATTAGGAGTAGGACATCTTACTGCCGGTAGAGTGTCACATTCTATTTCACCTTGAGCATTGAACCCTTTTGCATACTGTCCAGTCGGGCAATCATATACTGGTTGCTTAAGCTTGTTTTGAATTATTGTGGTCACTCTCTCTGGGCTTACACCCCCCGCGACTGCGCCACCTTCCGCACAATTCCGCGGACTGCATTTTTCAGTGGAGCATGTACTGCCGATACAATAATCCACCTTACAGGCAATAAAATAACAACCGGACGGATCAGAGTCCGTGCAAGTCCCCGGACTGCTTAATGAGCCAAGCTGTGGTTTTTTATAATAAAGAATGAAAGTCCTGTCGCCTGTCGTGCCGGAAAGCTCCATTTGCTGAATATGTATCAGAGGGCTGTTTTTAAAATTCTCACCGGCCTTTATTAAGGAAATATCGTCGGTTGTAACGCTCTTGTCAGGGCCTGTATTTTTTATTTCACTTACAGTCGTTTTCGGTGGAGTCCCGGCGGTTGTTAAGGCGGAAGGCTTTAAATTATATTTGCATTGATCTGGGTTACCCAAGGTTGTACGGACTGTGTGAATTAAATCTTGCTCTTTAAGGGAAGTATGAACGATTGCATTTGTTTGCATGCCGACCAAAGAGGTCTTTATTATCCCATAGCCCAAAGTAAGGCTCACACCGGCCACTACCAGAGTCTCAACAAGGCCAAAACCGGCAGAGCCGGTTATTGCGACGCGACTTAAGTTCCGTACTCGTGACATTGTGAAACGAAATAAGCTTTTTAACCGGAAACAAGCGGAAGTGAAAAGTCCCGCTTTGCGGGAGCTGGATTCCCGCTTTCGCGGGAATGACGAACACCGCAGGAATGACAAACACTGCAAGAATGACGAACACCGCGGGAATGACAAAAATTGGGAGATCCGCCTGCTTTTTAAAGGGCTGGAGGTGAGTTCGCCTTTGCGATATTTGAGTAAAAATAGTTTTTTTAAAGAAACATGTATTATTTTGTGAAAAGGGGGTTCAAAACGAGTTCGGCTTTGAGCACACCGCGTCTGCAAGACGCGGGTGTGGCAAAACGCATGTTTGAGCTTTTGAACCCCCTTTTCACAAATACTTTGACTGATGTTTCGTAAAACCCCGGCGCCTGTCCGAACCTTCCAGCCCTTTAAAAGCCAAGCGAAACCTCGCGATAAAATACCGGCAAAGACCTTAGAAAAAACATAAACAAATGTTTTTAAGTTATTGAAATAACCGGCTTTTTTGGAATGGGGGGGGGGGGGGGGTAAAAGTGTTTTTTATATAAAAACTTCATATTATTGTCATTCGGCAGATTACGAAAAAAACTTTAGTCAAATATTCAAAAAAAGATTTTTTTTGGCTCAAAACACAGCTTTTAGCTGGTTTTTGAGTGATATTTGCACAAGCCACAGAAGAAGTATTTTTTTGTGAAAAGAGGGTTAAAATCTTAGGGTAAATTCCAAAAGAAACAACCGCTCTTCATCATCATCATAAATTAGGGCGCGATCTTCCTCAGACGGGAGTTTTCTCCCTTTGAGTAAATAGCGAATCTGAATCCCCGGTTGATATGTCAGATAGAAACCGGTTCCCGCTGATCCATAAAAATCCCCTCCGTTATTTTGCACTTTTACAAAAGCTGTAATACCGGGAACAGCACCCCACAAAATAGAAAAAGGCAGTGTTTTATTGACTTTCGATGACATATACATATAAGAGCCTTTTTCGAGAGAAACAAGCTCCATGCCCGCTTCAGCAAGAAGATAATCCAAACAAAGTGGATCGCAGGGCCGATCCAAATTCTTAAGTGAATAACTTTTGCCGAAGGCAAAAAGAGTGCCAAAAAAAGTTTTATTCTCAGGCTCCTTGATGTAAAAATGCCGATAAATATTTGATTGATTTTGCACGATATGGCCATTAGGAGAAAGTCGCTCCGGCGCTTTACCAAAGTTCTCATGAACAAATTTGTGTTCCCGTCCCGCCAAAAGCAATTTATCACGGGAAAGCCGGCCGATTATTGCCCGGACCCTGTAATATTTCTTAAATTTTCTCCAATCTGTGTATTCCAAGCTCAGCCTGTTTTCCTCTTCAAACTTAAGACCTGTTATTATACCGCCATCTTCTTCTATCTGTATCAACCAAGGAACTTCTTGTATAAAAAAACGGGAATCCATCGAGATAACAATGTCCTCTCCAGACTCACAAAGCCGGGAAATATCATTCAAATGCCCGTGTGTATAACCTGTATCATTATCAGAGGATCAGAGGATCTGAGGGTCAAGAGCCCGACATCATTTTCAAGGCCCATTGTTAAAAAATACCTGCACCCTTCCCGCTCCGCATCTGCGTCTTGTGCCTTAGGCTCAGCCAAAGCGCTTGCTGACAAAAAGGCCGATAAAAACAAAATTTTATACCACATGGGATTAGTCTTTCGTGAAAAATCCTTGCTATTTATCTGTTTTTGTCCAAAGTCCGCATCGTTTCGGGACTTCATACGCTTTGACCCTCACGGCACGGACTTTGGACAAAAAAGCTTAAGGGGACACTTTTCACAGATAACTATATATATTATCTCCCAATTAAAAACAAAAAAATTATTAAGGTTGTAAAATTTTCACACTCTATCCTTTTCACAGGTTACTATTTAGTAGCCCGTGAAAAATCCTTGTTATTTGTGGCATAAGCAAAACCCCGGCGGTGAGTGTTAAATCGTATTCCGTCACGAACAAGCCGGGGTTTTGCTTATGCCAACTATGAAAGCCGGCCTTTTTCACGAATGATTGTTTGATGTTTGAAACGAGCGGTGTTACACTTTTTTTATGTCTGCAATGAATCGTCTGATTACAGGTGGGATAGCTGTTTTCGCTCTGATTGCCGGGGGGCTTTTCGTTTTTTATCAGCAACAGAAAAAAAGTCTTCCCGAGCATATTCAAAAAAATCAAAAACTGGAAAAAGAAGGTCTGGATTTTACAGTTTATGATTTGAATACAAAACCTGTTTCACTTTCTTCTTTAAAAAACAAAGTGGTAATTATCAATTTTTGGGCCACTTGGTGCGCCCCTTGTGTTGAGGAATTGCCCGCTTTAAATAAACTGGCCGGGAGTTTTCCAAAAAAACTGGTCATTTGGGTGGTATCGAACGAAAGAACCGACAGCATTAAAAATTTTTTAATGGCTTTTCCTGATTTTCATCCTAATTTTATCCCCGCCAATGTCAGCAAAAGCCGTATGCTTTCCGCTTTTAGTGTGAGAGCCTTCCCGGAAAGCTATATTCTGGATCAAAGCGGCAAACTGAGGGAAAAAATAATCGGAGCGCAAAAATGGAACTCAAAAGAATGGAAAGAAAAAATAAAGCTTCTTATTCAAAAATAAAGCCGGACTTTTTGACGGGAAATTATAATTTTATCTCATTCGGTTTACCAAAAGGGTTAAACGGGACTTTTTTCTGCTGACCTTGTTTTTGTGCAGGTTTTGGCTGTCCATTGCTGAAATAAATATTTTTAATTTTTGCAGAGCTGTATTTTTATCTTTTTTGTCAATAGCCTGACGAAGAGCTTTTTCCAAGGTGCGAAGACAGCTTTGAACCTGTTTATTCACCTGCCTTCTGCGGAAGGTTTGGCGAATCCGTTTTTTTGCTGATTTGTGATTAGCCACAATACACCCCTTTTTAAACCCGGACAGATTGAAATTCAACAAGCTTTTGAAATAAAGCCTCCTTCTTATAAAGAGACCATAAAAACTTGGATTTTCAAAGCCAAGCGGTATATATACAAACAAAGAGGTATCATAACTTCTGATAGAGCACAAGGGGCAATATGTCTGCAAAAAAAGAAGAAAAAACGCTGAAATCCGCTTTGCTGATGTCAACCGGCACTTTTATTTCCCGTATTTTGGGCCTTGTCAGGGATATGACAATAGGCGCGTTTTTCTCCCGAACAGAGACAGACGCTTTTTTTGTCGCCTTCCGCCTGCCCAATTTTTTTCGCAGGTTTCTGGGGGAGGGCGCTCTTTCTGTAAGTTTTATTCCTGTGTTTATAGGGTGTTTATCCGGTTCTTCTGAGAAAGCAGAATCCCGGGAGAAAGCCAAAAATTTTATGAACAGTGTTTATACTATTTTACTGGCCTGTGTCTCTATTGTAACGGTTTTGGGAGTTGTATTTATGGATCCGGTGCTTCGCTCGCTGTTTTCTGACACCCCTTTTGGAGCTGTGGAGGGGAAGATGCAAATAGCGATAGTCATGGCCCGGCTGTTGTTTTTGTATTTGTTTTTGGTGATTCTCTACGCTTATTTTATGGGGGTGGCCAATGCTTTGGGAAAGTTTTTTGTGCCGGCTCTCGCGCCCGCTTTTCTTAATCTGTGTATGATTGTTTTTTCGTTTTTGCCAAAAAGCCTTGTGTCTTTTCCCCCTTTACTGCTTTGCTATGGTGTTTTGGCGGGCGGCATTATTCAAGTGATTTTGACGGCGGGTCTGCTTTTTCGCTTGAACTTTCTTCCCCGCCCCGGGTTTTCTTTTAAAGCCGATGAGATGAAAATTATGGCTGGCCGGTTTCTGCCGGGCATTGTCGGCGTAGGAGGCTTTGCCCTTATCGGACTTTTGAACCTGTATTTTTCCGGCCTGTTGGAGGAAGGCGCTCACACTTACATCTACTACGGAGATCGCCTGTTGGAACTGCCTAAATCTTTGATTGCCATAAGCCTCAGCACGGCGCTTTTGCCCCGGCTTTCCCGCTTTTCAGCGGAAGGGAAAAAAGAACAAATGCTTAAAACCGCGGCAAGCAATCGGGATATTCTGCTCTTTCTTATTCTGCCCTGTGCTTTGGCCTTTTATTACTTGGGCCTTCCCATTATTGAAGTATTGTTTCAAAGAGGCAGATTCGACTCCCTGACTGCAGAAAAAACCGCTCTGGTTTTAAAAATTTACTCTTTATTGCTTATCAGCTCCTCTTTTTCCCGAATTTTGGCCACTTGTTTTTACGCTGTCAAAAACACATGGTATCCGGCTCTTTGCTCTTTGCTGTATGTGCTGTTTCATTGGTTTTTTACCCCTTATATGATTCAAAGCTTTCATTTGCCGGGGCTGATATTTGCCACTGTCCTTTCCAATCTTTTTTTTATGCTGATTTTAACAGTAGCTTATCCTTTTTTTGTAGGCTCCCTTTACTTGTTTAAGAGCTTTAAAAAAGTTTTGCATTCCCTGCCGGGGCTTGGTGTTTTAAGCCTGCACTTAAAATTTTCTTTTGATTTTTTGACCCGGTTTTTTTATCAAATATTTGGAGAAGACAGCTCTTTTGCCTCAGCTTTAAGTTTGATTCTGGTTATTCTCTCCTCTATAATATTATACCTTGGAGCGGGCCTTTTACTGCGTCTGTCTCCCGCCCGCGAATGCCTGCGCCTGATTAAGAAAAAAAGCCGCTAAAAAACAATAAAAATCCTTTTTACACCCTGCTATAAATTCGCCCGTGAAAAAACCTCATTTTGTCCTGTTAATCCGCCCGTCAGGCAAAGCTATGCGGTGAAGGCAGAAGGCCAACAATTTGGCCTTCTGTTTTTCTGCGTAAAACTGGAAGTCGCCTGTGCGACTTCCAGCCTGAACAAGCATAGTCTTTGCCTGACGAAAAATCTGACAGATCAAGGCTTGTTTTCATCTGGTTTTTATTTGATTTTCATTGGTTTTTCATTGAACAAAAAAAATCCGTAAAACTTTACATTTTCTTTTATGTCTTGATAGTTTGTGTGCTTATGAAAAATATTTTTTTAAGCTCCTTTGCCGGAGTTTTTTTTGCACTGTGTTTTTCCGCTGTTGCTGATACACGAAACTACAGCGGTGACCGCATAGATCTAATAGAGGATATTTACGAAAAAGCCGTTGCTCTTTCCCCGGAAGTTTTGTCTTCTGCGGAAACTCCCCGCCACTCTCAAGCTTACATTACAGTTGGCAGGCAGCATATTGCTTTAAATGCCGGTTTTTACGACTTGGTAAGAGGATGGATCCGTCTGTACCGGCATGAATTGGAACAATATTGCCCTTGTAATATTAATGAGAATGAGTTGGTCAGATCCGCTAAAGATCATACAGCAAGAGGTTTTTTTTCCTCAAAAGTGGCGGGGCCGCTTATGCATTTTGCAGAGCACACCGGCGAAAGCACTGCTTTGCTTTCCACAAAATACGGCAAAGTGGCCGGAGCGCTTAAAGCCTCCTCGGAAGTGGCGGAACACACTCTTTCAATTTTTTTGGGAGGAAAAGGAATCAGCTTTTTTTGCAATGTGATTGATGTTGTGATTTTATTCCTATTCCGAAAAACGCAAATTTATACGCGTGTCTTCAGCAACAGCAAAAGCTTAAACCAAAACCGGCTGTGGATGATATTTCGTTTGGCCTACTTAAACCGCCTGATGAGAATAGCGCAGGAAAAAGTGTTTTTTTACATGGAAACAGCGGAAATCAATCACCAAAACCTTACCCGCCTTAACCGGGAAGGCGCCAGCAAAAAAAACCAAAGGGCAAAATGGCTGAATAACATATCTCAAAAAGCGGGACCTTTGCTGAGTCAAATTCAAGAGCTGGACGCGCGATTGGAACAAGAATCCATTTCAGAAAAAGAAAGACGAAAATTGCTTAAAAAAAGACAAAAGCTTTATAAAAAAATCGAAAACATTACCACTGTATATAAAAAATCCTTTTTTGGAAAAAGGTACAAAAGATTTTCACTTCTTAAATCCAGAAGAGGCCGGCCGGACCACTTAAAAGGTGTAAGCTTTGCGGATACAGCCACTGCGGAAAATTGGTTTTGGCCCCTTTCCATTCAGGAAAATATTTTAGAAAGAGCGCTCCGGCAGGAGGCCGACAAGCCACTTGCTCAAAATCAAAAAAGCGCTTTGCCGGAAGATGAAATCCGCACCGGCCTAACGCGGGAATTTATCCAAAAAATAAGCGATAAACAGGAACCCGCTAAAGAGCATATCAGGCACATAGAGCATGTTTTAATGGATATTGACAATATCTTTAACCCATCATTAACCCTTAAGGAAAGATACCTGCTGGTGCATATTATTGAAACCGGATTGATCGGGTTTTTTAAATATTATTTAAACCTGATGAGCAATCGTCTAATCTCATCCACAACAGATATCGGCTTCTTCGGCAAAATCCGACTGCAAGGGAAACTGCGCGGCCGATTTGAATATTATGTGCTGGCTTATTCTGATTTTTTGAGAACAACAGCTATGACAAAAAATAAAAAAGCGATAGCCCCTTACAAACATTCCGCAATGGAAAGCTTTTTGCTTTTTTTTGAATATTTGAATGAGCTTTCCCATATCGCCCGCTCAAGCCATACAAAGCCAGAATTGTGGGCAAAGCTGGATCAAAATCTAAAACGCATTGAGGCTTTTCAAATTCAAAGAGAAAAAAGAACCGCTTATTCATGGATACCTTTTCGCTCTCCCCTTCCTTATTGCCGAAACCTGCTGAGGGTTTTAAGATGAAAAAACTTTTTATCGCCCTGATGGCTGTTTTATGTGTACATAAATCTTCAGCGGGGGTTATGTCTTTTTGCAAATCTGTGTTTTCAAGCGAGGAAAGTTATTTCTCCACAAATCATAAAGACCCTCTTTTTAACACTTTAATCTCTTGTCACTTAAGCGCCAAACAATGGTTCGATAATAAAAAACAAATTAAAATGTCTGAACAAGGTTTAAAAGAAATGGTGAAGCTTTTAGAGAGCGGGCGCGCAGGAGAGCTTAACCAATTGAAAGTTTCTGTAGAAAGTCTGATACAAAAAACATCTGAAATCATGCAATCTCTTGAGAAAATGCCGGCTCAAGAGGCCTTGGTTTTCAGAAAAACAGCACTGGGGGTGCTTACTTTATTCAGTAAACATATTCCTGTTTTGCTGAAAGAAGATCCCGGCCGGATGGATTGGCCCCGGATAAACCTTATCGCAAAACAAATTGCGGACTTTGACCCGAACAACCCCCGGTTTTCGCTTTATAAAATAAAAAGAACCATAGAAGGGCGCTATTCCCTTAAGGAGTTTATATTATGCCGCATATAAAAAATATTTATTCAAGCTTGAAAAAGGCAACCAACTGTTTTTCATGGGTTGCTGTTTATTGTGTTTTGCCGGGGGTTTTTTTGTTGTTTGTCTCTTGTGGGGAAACAAAAGTAAACACGCAGGAAATAAATTCCCTCACCCTCTTACAGTCTTTAAGTCCCGAAGAAAGACAAGAGGTTGTCACCAACGCGCTTTTTTCAGCTGTGTTGGATAACCAGCCAAAAAAAAAAATTGATGAAATACTTGCTCAAACCGATATTTCTGTTTTGTCTGTCAATAAAAGAGGGAACACGGTTTTAGGCACAGCCATCTGGTTTAAAATGGAAGAAATGGCTTTGTTTTTGTTGGAAAAATTTGAATGTGAAAATTTATCTCATCAAAATGCAAAAGGAGAAAGCTATATGTACTTATCCGCTTTACGCGGATACACACCTCTTATTCATCGCATAGCAGACAAATGTTATGAAAATTCAATTTGGTGGCCGGATTATGAATTTTCCGATCTGGATCCGGAAACCAAAACAGGAGAAACAGCCATCCACAAAGCGCTTAACGGCACGGTTGCTCAAGCTTTGGAGTATGAGTACCAAAGGGGGGCTTTTGAAAGACTTTGGTGGACCTTTCACAAACAAAACACAAAAGGAGAAACTTTTTTGCATACAGCCGTCAAAGACGGCAGAACCAATACGGTGGAATGGGCTGTTCGGGAGTACTGCCATAAAGGGGACTGGGAAAAATCAGACAGCTCGTGGAAAAACATTCCTTCAGCTGTTTTTCGATATGCATGGAACGGATTTCAAACATATTTATGGAATATCGAACAGCTGATAAACACACAAAACACAGAAGGCGAAACAGCTTTGCATCTGGCCGTTCGCACTCTGAACGAACAAAATATCAGATGGCTTGCAAACTGCCGATGGATGGATTTTTTTATCGAAAATCAAAACGGCGATATCGCTTTTCAGGTGTTTTTGTCTTCCTTAGAGCCTTCTGTCAGCCAACAGGCTAAAAACATAAAAGAGGTTTTTATGTTTCTGACTCATAAGGAAACTTTGGTTAAAAAATGGATCACCAATATATCTGATACAGTGGATCATCAAAATATAAAAGGAGACAGCGCTCTTCATATATCCGCCCGTTTAAATGACCCTTTTTTTTACAACTATCTTAAACAATTTGCTGATTTAAAACTCAAAAACACGGCAGGCCAAACCCCGCAGGAAATTTTTAAAACTGTTCAAAATAAAATTAAATCCTACGGGCTTTGACAAAGTGTTGAAGGAAGTTTCAAACCCTTTACAGACACATTAAGGTTATGAAAAATATAAAAGCTCTTAAATTTATGATGAAAACAGCAAAAGTAAAAATATTGCTTTTTTGTTTTTGTTCCGCCTGCTCTCCAAATCTCCTTCACAAGGCGGAACCACTGATTTTAGATAAAAAAAACCTTCATCCCACTGAAGACAAAAGCACACTTAAGGGAACCGGCAGAATAGTATTTGATGTGCCGCTTTTTGACCTGAACTCAACAGAACTGTACTTTATCAAAGCGCGGTTTTTTAATGAACACTCTTCTTTGATACTGCACAGCCATTTTACAGGGTTTGACAAACAAGACGGTATACAAGTTTCCTTTGTGAGAGAGGAAGGCCGGTTGATAATAAAAGCGCTGACACCAGGCCACCCCGCCCGGCGCTTGTATATGAAAGAGGATTATTTTTCCCAAAATCAAATGCTGGAAATACGCGTGCAATTACAAAATGGAATAAAAGATCTTGTTCATATTAAAATTTGGGATCTTTACATAAACCCCACCGGATATTTAAAAACCAATATGACCACTTTAACAAAACAAAATTTAATTGCCGATTCCCGGGAGCTGATATTTTATTCCCGGGGCCGGGGAATGCTGTGGGGAATGGAGCTTGATAAAATCCACCTGCTTGCTGTTTTTCGTGAATCTGTAAGCCAATGAATTATTTTATTTTTTCTTTTATATTATTCCTGTTTGAAATTACAGGGTCTTGCGACAGGGCGAAAACCCTTCCCACCCGGCTTGTTTTTTTTTCGCTTTTACCAGTCGCTTTTGCCGAGGACACACAAAAAGCACACTCTCAGCAAAACTTTGAAAAAGAAAATGAAAAAAAATCCACCTCCGGTTTTTCTCTTTTTATGGAAAGTGAAGGAAGACTTCTGAAAAACCAAATCTCCAAAAACCAAATAGATTTTTATCCTTATCTGTCCTACGCAGAAACAGGATTTCAATATTCCAAAAATAACACTTTTAAATTTTTGCTGAATTTGGAAATAGAATCTTACGAAAATAAATGGCAGGCCGGTATGGATGAATTCAGCCTGTCATACCTTTTTGAGACTTTGCCTTTTGAGGTAAAAACCGGCTGGCTTCCTCTTTCTTTGGGATACATGAACAAAAACCGCAATGTGTTTTTACGCCCTCTTTCCATTTACAACCGGCTGTCCTATCAAGATGAAGACATGGGTTTTATTGCGGATTTGCGGATATGGCGGGAGTTTTTTAAAATACAGGCCGGGCATTTTGGCGGATGGCTTTACAGGGAATCGGATGATTCTTTTCAAGCTCCGAAATCCGGCCCTTGGATGCTCAGCTTAAAAAGCCGGGGATCTTTTTGGGACGGTTTTTTAAGTTATTTTGAAGCAGACCTTGCTTTTTTTAATCCTCTTAAAGCTTACGGGGCCGGCCTTTGCTTAAATATAGATTATAAAAAACTAAGTGTGGACATTCAGTCGGAATTTTGGCGGATCCTGGAAAAAGGACAATCCTCTTTTGCCTATTATGTTTTTCCGAATATACAGATTCATACTTTGAAAGTGGGTATGCTTTTTAGCAGTTTGAACAAATTTTCCCCACATCTTCACAGGTCTTTTCTTTATGAAAGAGTGTTTCAGGTAAGTTGGCAGGCGCACCCTCATATAAGCCTTATGGGGGAGCGGTTTATCACCACACAAAAAAAAGGGCCTTTCATAAATGATTTATGGGCTTTGCGCCTGAAAGTTCATATTGAATGGTCCCGCGAATTATAAAAAACCAAACGGAGGATCTTGTAAAACCGTCTGGATACATTAATCGCTCTAAATTAGTCGTTCGTGAAAAAGGCTTCCAAGTGTATTGTCTCAAAAGCAAAGTCCAAGCTCATTCGGGCTGGAAGTCGCACAGGCGACTTCCAGTTTTACACTTGGACCCTCTTCGCTTGGCTTTGTTTTTGAGACATAATTTAAAGGGCTTCTTCACGAGCTACTAAATTGATCATTCCCGATCACCTATAAATATCAAACAGCTTTTGGACGCACAGCATAAAACTTTTTCTTAAGTTTCCACCTTGTAATAAAAGCTGTTTTATGGTCCATTAAAACACAGAGGAAACAATGCCAACTTTAAAATTTAAAGGGAAAAACGAGATACACTCTCATCATTTAGGGGTGCCTTTTCATTCCTTGGAGATGGATAAAAAAAAATCTTTATTGCCGGGTACAGAAACAAAAAAACAGCCTTCTTTAGACGATAATTTAATTATTCACGGGGATAACCTGTACGGCTTAAAAGCTCTCCTTCCCAGATACACCGGGAAAGTCAAGTGCATCTATATTGATCCGCCTTACAACACCGGAAAAGAAACTTGGGTTTTTAACGATAATGTAAACCACCCCGCAATAAGAGAATGGCTGAACAAAGAAGTAAGTTCAGAGGATATGGAAAGACATGACAAATGGCTTTGTATGATGTGGCCCAGGCTGAATTTATTGAAAGAATTGCTCAGTAAAGACGGTGTTTTAATATGCGCTATAGATCATAATGAGCAGGAACATTTAGGATTGTTGTTAAGAGAGATTTTCCCGGAAAAAGAAATTGTTTGCGTGACTGTTGTTCATAATCCCAGAGGGATCCAGGGGGATAATTTTTCCTATACACATGAATACGCTTATTTTGTTTTTCCTAAATCAAAAGGACTCATTGGGCAAAAAAAAATTGAATTTGAAACAAAAGAGGAAGAAAAAGGGAGAAATGAGAACATGAGTAATTTCAGAAACTGGGGAGGGGAATCTTTAAGGAGTGATGCAAAAAATTGCTTTTATCCTATTATAGTAAAAAATAATAAAGTTATTGGCTTTGGAAATGTGCTGGAGGAAGGAAAACACCCCAAAAAACGAATGGTAAAAAGAAAAGACGGATCTTATGAAATATGGCCCATTGATAAACACGGTGTGGAAAGAAAATGGAGATACGCCAGACAAAGCGCTGAAAAAATAAAACATTTATTAAAAGCACAGCAAAAAAACGGAAACAGTGAATTTGAAATTGAAATAGGAAAGGATTTTGCTTCCTACAGGACAGTTTGGACCGGCAATCATTATGATTCCAATGAATATGGCACAAAATTTTTGAAAAGTATAATACCTGACTGCCCTTTTAATTTTCCAAAATCTTTTTTTACAGTGAAAGAATGTTTACAAGCAGTGTGTTCTAATAATAAAGAGGCTGTTATTTTGGACTCTTTTGCAGGTTCGGGAACAACAGCTCACGCTGTGCTTGATATGAACAAAGAAGACGGCGGAAATCGTAAATTTATCCTTCTTGAATGTGAAGATTATGCAGACAGCATCACGGCGGAGCGGGTACGGCGGATGATTAAAGGCATTCCAACAGCAAAAAACGAAAAGTTAAAAAAAGGCTTGGGGGGATCTTTTACCTATTGCAAACTGGGAGAGGAAATTAACGCGGAAAATTTGATAAAAGCAAAAAAACTTCCAAGCTACGATATTTTGGCCCGATATATATTTCACACAGCCACCGGGGAAATACTTGAAACATTAAATGCAAACAAAGATTTTTATGTCGGAAAAACAAGTAAAGGAGTGGCTGTTTTTGTAGTTTATAAGCCGGATAAACACTTTTTAAGAAGCAAAGATTCCGCCTTAAATCTTGAACGAACAGATTCTGTTTTTAAACTAAGACAGATCAAAAATTGCAAAAAAGCTTATGTGTTTGCAATGGCCCGCTTTGTCCCTTTAGAGGAACTGTCAGAAAAAAAGATTGTGTTTTGTCAGATTCCTTTTGCCATTCACAGAATCATCGGCGGATAAATAATATGGAACTTAAAGATTTTCAATCAGCTGTGTTAAAACAACTGCAAAAATATCTTGATATTCTGAAAAAAGAATATCAAGAGGAAAACATACTCGTCCGGCACTACAGGCAAAAAGGGAAAAACAGAAATTTTACAGACTTTTGCAAAAAAGCTTGGGAGCATCTGGATGAAAAGGGCAAACTCCCCGTCTTTAGAGACACAAAAGGCCGCATTCAAAAGTTTTCTTACCTCACTAAAAAAGATGGATTGGGAAACGCCATCCCCAATATATGCTTAAAAGTTCCCACAGGCGGAGGAAAAACTCTGATCGGAGCGCACGCTGTGGAAAGCATTAACTTTGATTATTTTACAAGAAATACGGGGCTTATTCTATGGATCGTCCCCACAGAAAGCATTTACAGACAAACACTTAACAGTTTTAAAAATAAAAGCCACCCTTACAGGCAGGTTCTGGAAAGAGCAAGTGGCGGGCGGGTGAAAGTTCTTGAAAAAACCTCCGCTTTTTCCCTTCAGGATATTAGAGAGCATTTATGTATTATGTTGCTGATGCTTCAATCCGCCAACAGGGAAACAAAAGCCTCTTTAAGAGTTTTTAAAGATTCAGGAAAATTTATTGAGTTTTTTCCTGAAACGGATAACTATCCGGCAAACAATGAGCTGATTGCCAAAATAAAAAACCTGGATTTTCACGGCCTGTCTTCCAAAAACACAGGAGGAGTAAAAAACATATCTGTAGTGCACAGCCTCGGCAACGCCTTGAGGATTGTTCAGCCTCTTGTTGTTTTGGACGAAGGCCACAGAGCTTACTCTGAGCTGGCAAGAGACACTATTTCAAAACTAAACCCCCGGTTTATATTGGAGCTTTCCGCCACCCCCAATATGAAAGAGCACAGGAGTAATGTTTTGGTAAATGTTTCAGGAGTGAAGCTCATGGAAGAAAAGATGATTAAAACCTATATAAACATTGCAAATACCGAAAAAGGGGATTGGAAAAACACTCTTTGTCAGGCCCATGAAAAACTTTTGGAATTGCATCAGCAAGCTGAAAAATTTTTTAAAACCTCCCGGCGCTATATTCGACCCATTATGCTGGTTCAGGTGGAGCGCACAGGCGCAGAGCAAAGAGGCGGAAAATTTATTCACTCGGAAGACGCAAGAGATTACCTTGTAAACCACCTGGGCATTCATCCTTCCGCTGTGCGTATTAAAACCTCCGGGAAAAACGAGCTAAAGGATGAAAATCTGCTGAGCGATATATCCCCTGTAAAATATATTATCACCAATAAAGCCCTTCAAGAAGGCTGGGATTGCCCTTTTGCTTATGTGTTGGCCCTGTTGGGCAACTCACAATCCAAACAGGCTTTGACTCAGCTGACAGGCCGGATTTTAAGACAACCTCATGCAAAAGAAATAAAACAATTCCCCGCTCTTAATGAGTGTTATGTATTTTGTTTTAATCGCACTGTACAGCATATTGTGGAGGATATACAAAAAGGACTTCAAAAAGAAGGTATGGACGATGTTTTGGATCATATCAGGCTGGCTGATAATAACTCTTTTAAAACAGAAATCTCCCGCAGGCGAAAGAAAAAGGGGTTTGAAGATAAAATATTTCTTCCCCGTGTGCTTTATAAAGACAAGGAAAAATGGCGAAAAATAATTTATGAGGCTGATTTGCTTCAGAATATAAATTATTCCAAAATTTCTTATTCTGAAAAAAATAATTTCACAGCAAAAAAACTGGAAGATTTAAAAACAGATATTGTAAAACTCAGCATGGAAGATCAACACGGCCGGCTTACCCTCCCTGAAATGCAAAGGGACACTTACACAGAAAGCGCTTTTAGTCTTGATTTTTTATTGATGACAAAAAGACTGTGTAATTTTATCCCCAACCCTGTAGAGGCGGGACGAATATTGGAAGAAGTTATATCCTCTTTAAAAAGCAAAAAAATTTCTGACAAAACAATATGGCTTAACAGGAATTTTCTTTTAAGTGAAATAGAAAAAGATATTAAAAGCCAAACAGAGGACCTTTCAGAAAAGCTGTTTATTGATAAATTGGAAAAAAGAGAAATTTGTTTTAAAATTTTCAAAAAAAATATTGATATAAAATGGGAGCTGGGTACGAAAATTGATTTTGTTGTCTCTGATACGGATAAGATTTTACGAAGAAAAAACAACTCTGATCTTCAGTTGTCTCTTTTTGATAAAACTTACAAAAGGCACTATAACGAATTTGAGAAACAAGTGGCCTGGTATTTGGATGAAAGTTCAGCCGTTAAGTGGTGGCACAGAATGCTCACCCGGCGGGAGCACAGCTACTCTCTTCAAGGGTGGCGGAAAGATAAAGTTTGGCCGGATTTTTTGGCCTGCGCCGTTTCCGGCTCAGGAGGAACAAAGTACACAGTTTTGGAAACCAAAGGGGATTATCTGGAAAATACTGATACAGACTACAAAAAAAAGCTGTTTCGGCTTTTAGAGCGCTATCACAAGGCGCCTTTAGATGTCGGAGAGTTTGAAACCGCTTCCCCGGAAGAGGAAAAAATGGTGTTTAAAATCCTAATGGAAAAATCTTGGGAAAAAGACCTGCAATCCACTTTAGAAAAAAACTAAATAGTAGCCCGTGAACAAGTGCCCCCTTAAGCATTTTTGTCCAAAGTCCGTGCCGTGAGGGTTAAATCGTACTCCGTCCCGAAACGGTGCGGACTTTGGACAAAAACAGCTAAAGAGCAAGGGTTTTTCATGGGCCACTATTTACTGTTTTGTGGCTTTAGTGGATTTGGCAAGCTTTTGATAAATGGTTTTAATGGTTTTGGTTAAATATAAATGGCTGATTCTTTTTCCGTTTACAAAAAGGGTGGGGGTTCCTCTGATTTTTATGTTTTCCCCGGCTTTAATTTGTTCCTCAGTAAAAGAAAAAGCGCCTGCTGAATTAAGACATTCAGACCATTTTTTACGGTGCAAAGGCAAATGTCCACTTAGCTGTTTTAATGTTTCCACGGCTGTTTGATCTTCTGTCATTGGAATAAACTTTTTTTGATGCTTAAATATCAGCTTGTGCAGGCTCCAGCCCTGATTTTGCTTTTCCGCACAGTACACAGCCCGCGTCAAAACACAGGAAACCCGTGTGCCTTTACATTGATCCAGAGGAAAAGAAAAATACTCCATTCTAATATGAGGGTCTAAAGTTTTAAGTGATTGTAAAATATAGTGGCTTTTTCGGCAAAAAGAGCAAAGAAAATCAGCAAACTCCGTGACAGTGACAAGCGCGCTTTTCGGCCCTTGTGCCAGCAGAGCTTTTTTCCCGCTGTCCGCCACCGGTTCTGACATCCAATCCAGCACATTGCGCTTTACAGTTTGCTCCACCGATTTAATATCGTAAATTTTGACAAAAATCAAATGAGTAAGAACCCCCGTCAATACCCCCCCGAAAGCTACAAACAGTAAAGCGCGCATCACCGGCCGAAAGGCATGAACAGGATCTGTTTTCACAAAAAGAAACACGCAAAAAAAGACCACAAAAGACAGCAAATACAGCAACACACACACGGGGCAAAATATCTGCAAAAGGAACAAAGAAATACCGGCCATAATCAGTGAGGCCCCCGCAGAAAGCGCGGAAAGCGTTTTTAATAAAAACCCCGACAAAGAGGCGCCCTCCCCCGCCCCCCCTGTGAGCAAAAAAAGAGCAAGGAGGCTGATAAGCAAATTAAGGGCAAAGCCCCAGCCGGAAAGAGGCACACCGCCCAATTCAGAATAAGGGGAAGTCAGCGCGTGATCACAGTTTAAAGATTCGCTGATATGGCAAAGAGAGGACTCACCCGCTGAATCCACTGCAAGAGAATAGGACCTGAAGCTCAAATACAGATGAAGGCTTAGGGCCGTTAATGAGCAAATAAAAATAATATAAAGGCTTTTTTTCATTATTCCTGTCTGATACAGCCTTACGGCCTAAAGGGCAAAAAACCCCCCGCCGGGCCGGGAAAATTATCTTTTTTTAAGTTCATTAAAACCAATACAATATTGCAAGTCATTTGATTATGCTGTGTTTAATCAGCTCTCTGTAAAAAAAACCTGTTATTTACAGCATAAGCTTGAAATATCCTATCAAAAAAAGTATATAACAGTACATGAATTATCATATACATACAGGCTCAAGCCTTTTTATCTTGACGGAAAAAGAACTGCTAAGCGGTATCTTTAACGAGATTTTAAAGCCCGGGGCGCGGATCCAAAAAGGTCGGGGCGGGGAATGGAAAAAACTGAATGAAAGCCCTGAATGGAAGCTTTTTTACAGTGATGACAACACGAACAAAGATTGGATTTTATTAAAAAAACAAGGTAAAAGCCCTTATTTCAGACAAAAAGGGCCTTACAGCACAGGCCAAATTCGTTTTTTTTTAAAAACAGGCCTTTGCGACGCCTGCGGGTTTATCTGGAAAAAAGGCTTTACGGAATGGAAAAGAATTTCCCTTGTGGCGGATTTTTCCACCTCCCCGGCGCGCACCATAGAAGATCTTTTGACCGGGCAGAGCCGAAAATACAAAAATCAAAGGGTCAGAATGGTTCGTTACTCCCCTTCAGCTGTGGCTCCGGGCCGGGCTGAACTCCAAAAATCCTTTCACCGGATATAAAACAGGCTAAAAGGGGATTGTTAAAAAAAATTATTGTGGGACTTTCTTTTTTTTTATGTTTTACTTTAAGGCCAAATAAAAGGAGATTTTAAATGGTTTTTAAACAAATTGAGCAATACGGAAACCACGAGCAGGTTGTGTTTTTTCACGATCCTTCTGTGAACTTAAGAGGCATTATCGCCATCCACAACACCGCTTTAGGCCCCGCCTTGGGCGGATGCCGTATGTGGCCCTATGCTTCCGAACAGGAGGCCTTGGTGGATGTTTTAAGGCTCTCCAGAGGTATGACCTATAAAGCCGCGGCCGCAGGTCTTGAGCAGGGAGGGGGCAAATCCGTCATTATATACGACCCCAAAAAGAAAACCCCTGAATTGCTTAAAGCTTTCGGGCGGTTTGTGCATTCTTTAAACGGCGCTTATATCACAGCGGAGGATGTGGGCACCAGTGTGGAAGACATGAAATACATACGAGAAAGCACCCCTTTTGTGGCCGGCCTTTCCGAAGAAATGGGAGGCTCCGGCGACCCCAGCCCTTTTACGGCCCAAAGCACCCTCATGGGCATTAAGGCCGCTGTCTCCCATAAACTAAAAAGTGAATCCTTAAAGGGCCTTAAGGTGGCTGTTCAGGGTATGGGCAATGTGGGGGAACATCTGGCGGAATACCTTTTGGAGGAAGGTTGCCAGCTTGCTGTTTGCGATATTTTTGAGCAAAAGGCTCTGGATTTTCAAAAAAAACATTCTCAGGTTAAAGTGGTTTCTCACGAAAAAATTTATGACGAAGAGTGTGAGATATTTTCTCCCTGCGCTTTAGGGGCTGTGATCAACAAAGACACTTTAAAAAGACTTAAGTGCTCCATTATCGCCGGCGCGGCCAATAACCAATTAGACAAACTGGCAACAGAAAACAATGTTCGGGAACAAAATATATTGTACGCCCCCGATTTCGTTATTAACGCAGGGGGAGTGATAAGTGTGTTTGTGGAATCCAAAGGCGCGTACTCAGAAGAAAAAGCCAAAAATAAAATCGCCAACATATACCATGTTTTAAAAGAAATTTTTTCCCGGTCGGAAAAAGAAGGAAAAAACCCTACAGATGTTGCTATTGAAATCGCCAACCACAGAATTAAAGAAAAGGAAAATCGCCAAGGCGGGAACAGGAAAAATGGCCAAAAATAAATTACCGGATAAAGAAGAGCGGGATCCGCTTTCTCTGCTTACTCAAAAAATTTTATTTTACACACAAAAGCTTTTTAAACCCCTGGCTTTTATATTGCCAGCCGGCCTTGTGGGTTTGGCCGGATTTTTTTTGTATTCCCATCAGCAAAAAAAAACAAACAATAAAGCAATGGAGCTTTTGTATCAGAGCAAAAAAAAGCTGATCCGGGCGGAACAAAAAGCCGGAGGGGATACACTCAGCTTCGATCACAGCCAAAACTTTTTCGGACAGGCCAAAAAAGCCGAGTACAATAAAGAGCTGGAGGGGCAGGCTGAAAGCCATATTGCGCTGATTGAAAAATGGATCTCAAAACCGGCGGGGCTTTCAGCGGGAATGGAAACAGCTCACTTTCTGTACCAATACGGAAAACAGGAACAGGCCGTGAAACTTCTTGGCCGGGCCGATAAAAAAAAGGATTTAACGGGATTTTTAACCGCCTTTCAGTTAGGCGTTTATTTAATGGAACAAGGAAAATATGACAAAGCTCTCGAAAACTTTGCATTTATCACAGAAGAAAAAAAAGCGAAATGGCTGTGGCCGGAGGCTTTGCTTAAAACCGCTTTAAGTCTTGAAAAACAAAATAAAACAGTTAAAGCGCGGGAGGTATACAAGACTATCAAAAAAGAGTTCCCCGACTCCCCTGTCAGTGATACAGCCGGCCAATATTTAAACGCGCTGAATGTAATGCAGAAAATAAAAGCGCGCGGGCGGGACTTTAAAAAAAAAACCTCCTCAGCCCCAAATGGTTTAAAGAACAACACTAAACCCGTCAAAATAGAGCCTTAAACAAATGAAAAACACAATTAAAAAATTAATATTCAGCTTTTTCGCGCTGTTTGTTTGTGTTTCATATTCTTACTCCGTTCAAAAGCCGGGCGTGCCAAAAACGGGCGTGCCAAAAACGCCTCCGTCTAAGACTCCAACACCTCCTCAATTTAATAAAGAAGGCAAAAAAAACTTTGTGCCTGTCAGGAAAGTCTATATTCGTGAAACCTTTAAAAAAGATTTTACCCGCCCCTCTTTATTGCAGTCTATAGGCCCTCTGCTGACTTCATCCGGCCTGATTATTCAAGGGAACAAAATAACCGGCCTCAGCGCTTACACTTCGGAGAAAGGCAAAAAAAAATGGTTTTTTCCTGTAAAGGGAGGATTAGCGGGCCCGGCCGCGGTGGAGGGGGATTTCGTCTTTTTTGGAGGGGCGGACGGCTTTGTCTACGCTCTTTACTTAAGCACCGGCAAAGCGCTTTGGAAACAAAGTATAAAATCCATTCGGCTAAGCGCGCCGGTCATACAGGGGAACAAGCTGTACCTTGCCGGGCCTGATAAACTCTATTGCCTGAACAAAAAAACCGGTGAAAGTTTATGGACCTACTCCACACAATTAAAAAAATCTGATTTTACCCTTGAGGGCACAGCCCGCCCGCTTATTGCAAAGGGAGGGCTGTACTTTAAAACCAGTGACGAAACCCTGTTTGCCCTGAACAAAAAAGGAAAACTTAAGTGGAAGCGGGAGCTGTCCGGCGGGGCCCGATTTACTTCCGCGCTTTCCGCGCCGGTGATGGGAAAAACCTGCCTTTACTCCGCCGGTCTTAAATCCGGGCTTTACTGCTTGAACCCCAAAACCGGGAAAACAATTTGGAAAACCTCTTACGGCGCCAATGGCGATCTTGTGCTCTACGGCTCGTCTTTATTTTATCCTTCCTCTGACGGGAAGCTTATCGCCTTAGATCAAAAATCAGGAAAACAAATCTGGAGCCTGAAGACCAATGGCTCCACCTCCCCTGTGCCGTATAAAGATATTCTTATTTACGGGGAATATTCCGGCCCTTTGCGCTTTGTGTCTGCGCAGGAGGGAAAAAACCTAAGCGCTTTCTTTTTCGGAAGTGGAATATCCGCCCCGCCGGTGGTGTCCGGCCCCTTTGTTTATTTTATTTCCAACACCGGCTGGCTTTATAAACTCTTTCTTGAAAAAAAAGAAAAAATATCGCCCTCACTCACCGCCCGGCTTTAAGAACCGGCGCCGGTTGTCCCGACTTTTAAAATAATTTCGTTTGTGCTGATACGGTAAACCTGAACCCGGAAACCGGCAAAATCAGCGGTTTTTATTTTTTCAGAAAGACTTTTAAGATCTGAGGCGGCATTCATAATATAAGTGACAGAGTGGGATCGGATAATATGCTCTTTAAGATTTCTTATGTCTTGTATTTGTTTGCTCAACAGTTTTTGAAACCTGTCAAATGCGCTGTAGCTTAAATTTCCCCGGACAATGAGCCGAAACACATTGGCGGAAAGCTGTCCTGTTTCATAAATGGATTTTAACTGCGCCGCGAGGCTTTTTGCGAAGTGCGGATTTTTTTTTAAAAAAAGGCTGAGGGGCCTTGTGTTTTCAGGTTTTTTTTCATCCACCTGTATTTTTTCAAATCTTTCTGATGAGGCCAAGGTTCTGCCGCTTTTTGCGTGATACACTGTCAGCTCCATTTTTAAGTTCAAAATGGACTCCATATCGGATTCCCGCACTTTTACAGAACCAGTCATCACCAAATAAGACTGAAAAAAGCGCGCCAAATCAAACACATATCTTTTTTTAGGGCTTTCAAACCGCAGATTTTCAGGGATAAACCAAGCGCTCCCCGCCCTTTCCGGGTTGATGAGAAAAAACCCGTAAGACATAAAGGTCTCCTGAACCTGATCGTAAAACCCGCTTATTTGACTTTTCATGAAGTCTGAAGGGGGGTCGTCCTCTTTTATCCACCAAGCGTGGCTCTCGCCCCTGACGAAATCTTCGAATAAAATCAGCGGAAACACGCGTAAGTGAGACACTCCTGAGTAAAAAAGATCCTCTTGCAGTAAAATTTGTTTCAGATTTTTTTCGGAAAAGCCGATAGTTACTGTAATAACCGAAGACCCGTCCTCTTTTTTGGCGGGGGGCGAGGTTTGCGTGTATAAAATATAACGGTTGGAATATGTTGATATTATTTTTTGTATTCGTGTTTTTTGTGCCTTTAATTTTGATGGTTCAATAAAACGCTCCATTAAATCTAAAGACAAGTCCCGGACAGCCTGCTGAACCGCTTTTTCTGTGGAGTCCTGCTCCACTTCCACTTTTACCTCACCCCCAACAGCGAAAAGAGAAAAAAACACAAGAAACAAACTAAAAAAACAAGACATAGTCACCCATAAAAAAGCTCTTGTTGTTTGTATGTATGCTTTAGTCTAAGCGGTGAGGGTTAAATCGTATTCCGTCCCAAACAAGCTTAGGCTAAAGCATACAGAACTATCAAATCCAGACTTTCACAGCCTGCTGATTATTTGTTTTGCGCTTTGCGCCGGGCCACTTCAAGCATAACTTTGGAATAAATATTCCGATAAAGGCCGGGATCCACAATTTCATACCCTCTGGACCCGCCCATACTGTAAGATTCCATTTTTTGGATAATGACCCGTGACTCAATGTATTGCTTTCGAATCGCCTCTAAATTAACCGAAACCATGTATGTCGCGCCGGTCTGATAGTTTTTCTGACCTGAAAACACGGCTAAAAAAGCAGCCCCGGATCCGGAGGGCTTTGAGGAGTGCGCCACTATCAAGCCCCCTTCCATATCCTGATTTTTAATAATATACCCTTCATCCTGCAAAACGCTTTTAAAAGCCCTAAACACATTGTTATATGAGCTTTCAAAATACTTAACCTGTAAAGACCTTCTTTGCTGAGGGGACATTTGCGTTGTCACGCAGGCTGTGAGCAAAAACAAAAGACAAAAATTCCACCATCTCATTTCCGCACCTTTCTCTTACCACTTAGCCGGCGACTAAGCAGTCCCCCGTGAAAAACCTCTTCGTCCCTGCTGTCATTCCCGCGTATTGCTGGAATCCACGCCTGTTTTGGGGCACAATAAGTCATGCTTCGTTGCAACAGCCTTTTTCACGGGCTACTAAGTAGCCCTCCATAAAAAAAACCTTCATTTTGTCCTGTTAGTCGATCTGTCAGGCAAAGGCTATGCGGTGAAGGTCCAAGGTACTCCGTCCTGAACAAGCATAGCCTTTGCCTGACAGAAACATAATAGGTCAGAGGTTTTTCACGGGCTGTTGCTTAGTCGCCCATGATAAATCCTTTTAAATTATGCCTGCAAGCAAAGTCAAGTGTTTTTTTTAGCCAAGTGGAGCGCTTTTTGCCCGGTCTTTTTAGAGAAAAATCAGCTTTAAGACCTGTTTTTATGCAAAATTCCGCTCCATAGAAGGCTTTATCGTCGACACAGGCTTTAATATGCAGTATGTTTTGTTAGATATGTGTTCGTGATTTAAACCCTTAATATCACGACCAGGAGGAAAGATGTCCGCTCAATTAAAAATGGGAATGAAACTGGCGCAAAAACTGCAAATGACGCCTCAACTTCAGCAGTCCATAAAACTGCTTACCCTGCCTTTAATGGAGTTGGAGCAGGCGGTTCGGGAAGAGCTGTTGGAAAACCCGGTTTTGGAGGAAGCGCACGAAATAATGGAAGAGCAAAGCGCAGAAGAGCTTTCCAACATAGAGGAACAGCCTGAAAAGCACACTTGGATGGAATTTACCAGCACCTATTCCGTAAGAGGCCCCCGCGGGTCGCAGGTAAAATCCGCCTCCGGCATGTTTAATATGGAAAATGTCGTCTCCACAGAAAAAAGCCTTTATGATCATCTTACATGGCAAATTCAAATGAGCGGCTTTTCCAATCAAGAAAAAGCGTACTTAAGCCTGTTGGTGGATCGTCTGGATGAAAACGGTTATTTAAAAAGCCCTTTAGAGCAAATTGCCTCGGAAATGAAAGTGGCTTTGCCGGACTTACAAAAAACTCTACAGTTACTGCACAATTTGGATCCCAACGGTGTTGGCGCCAGAGATTTAAAAGAATGTCTTTTAATCCAGGCCCGGCAAAACCAAGAAGATACAAAAGATTTAATGCATTTAATCGAACACCATCTGCCGGACTTGGAGAAAAAAGACTTTACCGGCATCGCCGAACAAATGGGTTTGCAGGAAGAAGAAATTATAGACATGTATAAAATCATCAGCGCTATGGAGCCTAAGCCGGGCGCGCGCTTTGTCACACAGCCGGTGCATTACATTATACCGGATGTTTATGTGACAAAAGAAAGCTCAGGCGGGTACAGGATTTCTGTTAATGAAGAGGGCCTTCCACATTTAAGAGTGGCCCATATTTATCAAAATATGCTGAAGGGGGGCTTAGCAGGCGGCGGGGTGATACAAATGGACTCCACCCAAAGATATGTGCGCCATAAAATGAACTCCGCTTTATGGTTTATCCGCTCTATTAACCAAAGGCAACGAACCATATTTAATGTAACTTCAGCTATCGTTAAGCGCCAAAAAGACTTTTTCGAAAAAGGCCCCATAGGCATGAAGCCAATGGTGCTGAGGCAAGTTGCGGAAGAAGTGGGGGTGCACACTTCCACTGTCAGCCGGGTAACCACCAACAAATACGCGCACACCCCTCACGGGGTTTATGAGCTGAAATATTTTTTCAACCCCGGCATCGAAACCGATAAAGGCGGAAGAGTCAGCGGAGAGGCGGTAAAGCTGAAAATTCTTTCTTACATAAAAAACGAAGACAAAAACCGGCCGGTTTCCGATCAGGTGATTATGGATCGCCTGATCTCTGAAATGGGAGTGCATTTAGCGCGAAGAACCATCGCCAAATACAGAGAGGCTGTCAATATCCCCTCCCCCAAAAGAAGAAAAGAATTACAAGGCGATGAAGGCTGATATAAAAAAAGAAATAATTTATCAGTCTCCTGTGGGATTACTGAAAATTCAAATAAAAAACCGGTGTGTTTATTCCCTTTCCAAAGCGCGGGGGGTAAAAAAAGCCTTTAGGCAAACAGCCAAAAAGGATATAAACAGCAATCTGCTTCGCCTGTTGACAGAGTTTTTAAATAATTATTTTTCAAAAAAAACCACAAAAAAATCTTTGGATATACAGTCAAAAAACATTCCCTTGTGCTCAAGGGGAACGGATTTTCAGCAAAAAGTATGGAGGTATTTAAGAACAATACCCTGCGGGCAAACCAGAACTTACGGGGAAACAGCAAAAGCTGTATGCTCCGCCGGCGGAGCAAGAGCGGTGGGTGTTGCCTGCGCCCGCAACCCTTTTCTTATTCTTGTGCCCTGTCACCGCGTGACAGCGCAAAAAGGCTTAGGGGGTTTTGCCTTGGGCCTTTCTACAAAAGCCTTTTTGCTGAACCATGAAAAAAGCATGGGCCGGTTAAAATTGAGAGCTGACGACGGAATAGTCCTTAACAAGAGACTTAGTGTCAAAAGTGATTATCAGGTCAAAACTGTTTGAGGAAGAAGAGGAAAAGGCCTTTGCTCCTCCAAAAAGCAGCAAGCCCCCTCCAAAACCTCCTGATTCAGAATCAAAAGACTGCCTGCTGTAAGTCCATACTTCTTCACCGGCTTTGTTTTTCGTAACAAGATTTGGAGAGCCTATAAGCCGCACAATATCCGTTTGTGAAGTAAGCCCTTTTTGTATTCTGGTTTTAATCACCCCCACCGTCAAATTGGATTTTTGAGACGGCCGGGAGGAAGTAACACAGGAAACAAGCGAAAAAAGCAAAAGAAAGGAAATACAGAAAATCGTCAAAAATTTTATTGTTTTATTTATCACTTAAAACCCCGTTTTATTTTAAGATTCTCACGCGCAAAGCAGGCTTGTCAAGGATTTTTTAAATATTCAGTAAAGCTGAACCCGGTTTTGGCCCCCCAGGGTTTTTTGCATAAACTCCAAAAAGCGCGGGCTTACAGCCACGCCGTAATCCGGCCCTGACTTCAAACACACCACTTTGTCGGGGTTTTTCAAACGAACATTAAAATACACAGGCACAGCCCCTGTGTGCTGATTAAGAGCTTCTTTTAAGGCAAAAAGCTTATCCTCTTCCTTTTCGTTTAATTTTAAAATCAACCGGCGGGAGACGGCGTTCAGCCTCGCCCGCGCCGGTTCAAGCTCCTGAACCAAGAGCCGACACAGCCCCTTTCCGTCCTGCGACAATGTCCCTTTAAGAGCCAAAGGCTCCCCACGAGTGGCGGAGCGCAGGATATTTTCAAACCGCAAATACACATCCGCAAAAAAGACTGTATCCAAAGTTCCTGTGCCGTCCTCCAGCCGGGCAAAGGCCATAGTGGTTCCTTTTCGGGTTTTTACTTCACGAAAATGACTTAAGATCCCCCATACACAAAACCCCTGCCTTCTGTCCTTTTTTTCCGATTTTTCCGAAAGTGCGCCAATCAGCTCACAGCCACAGGCTTTGGCAAAAGGTTTTAGCGGATCCATAGGGTGGCCGCTTAGGTAAAAACCGATGACGGATTTTTCTTCTTCCAAAAGAATGTCTGTGGGCCATTCTTTTTTCTTTTTGTGTATAAAGGTTCGGGCCTGTTTGGAAAACAAGTTAATTTGTCCTGATTCAAATTCCTGTTTTTTTTGCCCCGCCTGCTCCGCTAAGCCTTCATAGTTGAAAATAATCTCATTGCGGTTAAGCTCCATGCCGTCAAAAGCCCCGGCTTTAACAAGAGACTCCACACATTTTTTGTTGAGTTTTTTTATGTCCGCTTTTTCAAAAAACTGCTGAACAGAGGAAAAGCGCCCCCCTTCCAAACTTTGCCTCAAACTGACAATATAATCCACAGCAGACCGACCCACTCCTTTAATGGCGCTTAAAGAAAAATAAATTTGTTTTCCCGCCGGAGTAAAAAAACAATCGGAATGATTAACATGCGGGGGAAGGACTTTTATCCTCCGCTTTTGCGCATCTCTTACATAAGCCATAATTTTATCTGTATTGCTCATCTCCACCGAAAGCAAAGAGGCAAAAAACTCCACAGGGTAATACTTTTTGAGCCAGGCTGTTTGCGCGGCCAGCACACAGTAAGCGGCGGCATGGGATTTATTAAAACCGTACTTGGCAAACTCCGCCACCAGATCAAACAATTTTTCCGATTTTTTGGAATCGTACCCGTTCCGGCGCGCGCCATCTAAAAAACGGTTTTTTTGTTTTTCCATTACAGAGCTTTTTTTCTCTCCCATTGCCCTTCTTAAAACATCCGCCTCCCCGTAACTGTATCCGGCAATTTTGGCGGCAATAAGAAGAACCTGCTCTTGGTATACAATAATCCCGTAGGTTTCCTTAAGTATCGGCTCCAACTCCGGGAACAGATACTCCACCCGCACCTTTCCTTTTTTTCGATTCAGGTAAGAAGGAATCATTTCCATAGGCCCGGGGCGAAAAAGCGCGTTAATCGCCACAATATCCTCAAAACAAGAAGGCTCAGCTCTGATAATCAGGTCGGTAATCCCCTCCCCTTCAAATTGAAACACCCCTTTGGTGTCTCCTTTACGCATAATATCGTAAATGCCCTCATCTTGCAGTGACACATCTTTGATGGATTTTTTCTGATTTTTTTTAATCATCTGAAAGGCGGATTGAATTTGAGTCAGTGTTTTAAGCCCTAAAAAATCAAACTTGACCAGACCTATTTTTTTGGAATGATTCAAATCACATTGAATAACATTTTCCCCCTCCGCCCCCCGATAAAGAGGGGCAAATTCAATAATGGGGTGATCCGCTATAATCACCCCCGCCGCATGAATGCTCACATGGCGAACCAGCCCTTCTATATGCCGGGCCAAAGTCATCAGATTTTCAATTTGAGGGTCCGCCTCCATCAGCTCGCTTAAACGCGGATTATCTTTTATGGCGGAATCCAAAGTGACCCCCAAGCGCTCCGGTATGAGCTTGGCCACCTGATCCACTTCCGCATAGCTCATACCCAGCACACGGCCCACATCCCGAATCGCCGCCCGCGCCTGAAGCCTTCCGTAGGTCATCACCTGGGCCACATAATCTTTTCCGTATTTTTCACTCACATAGTCAATCACACGGTTTCTGTGCTCTTGACAAAAATCAATATCAAAATCCGGGAGGGAAATTCTTTCCGGGTTTAAAAATCTTTCAAACAAAAGATGATGAGGCATGGGATCCAGATCAGTTATTTGCAGACAATAAGCCGTCAAAGATCCTGCACCCGATCCCCGCCCGGGACCCACTGGTATACCCTCTTTTTTGGCCCAATGAACAAAATCATAAACAATCAAAAAATAATCGGCAAAGCCCATATTTGTAATAATATTAAGTTCTTCTTCCAAGCGCTTTTTATATTTGTTTCTGTTTTCCTCCTCATCAAAAGACTGACTTTTGCTTTGAGAAAGCGCCTCAGAATCAGGTAAAAAATCCCGGCTTACGGAACTGCGAACAGCAGACTGTTTTTCTTTCCATCTTTCTTTAAGGCCCTTAAAACTCAGCTCTCTTAATTTTTGGGGCGGGGTTTTTCCGCTTTCCCCTAATTTCAATTTGGGAAGATGGTATACGGGGCGGCCCTGGCTTTTTAACTGAAACTGCACCTGACAGCGGGAGCTGATCTCCAAAGTTTTGTCACATACTTCAGGTATATCTTTAAATATTTCTCGTATCTCATTGGAATTTTTGAAATAAAATTGATCTGATTTTAGTTTAAACCGACCGGGATCTCTGAGTGTTCTGTTGGCTCCGATACAGTACAAAACATCCTGCACAATATGATCCGACCTATTAAGATAGTGCACATCGCCAGCGGCGGTAAGCTCTGTGCCTGTGATTTTTCCCGCCTCCATAAGAAAGCTGTTGATATGGTCCCATTCTTTAATTCCGGAGCGGTTCAGCTGAAGGTAAAGCCTGTCGCCGTAAATATTTTTCAGCTTTCTGACAGCGGATAAAGCTTTGTCCGGCCCCCTCTTTAAAAAGATCTGCGCCACCTCTCCGTTTAAGCCTCCTGTAAGGGCGATTAAGAATTTGCTGTGCTTTTCAAGTGTTGGATAATCCACCCTGGGCACATAATAAAAACCTTCTTGACAGGCTGTTGTGTTGATTTTGCATAAATTTCTGTAGCCCTCCACATTTTGCGCCAAAAGAACCAAAGAGGGGTTTTTAGCTTGAAAGGCCAAAGAAGAACCGGACAAAGGGTGAGGCTTTTTCTCTTTATGGGAACCGGAGGACAGATAAATTTCAAGACCCAAAATAGGTTTTACACCCGCCTCTTTGGCTTTAAAATAAAGATCCAAGGCCCCAAACATATTGCCGTAGTCGGTAATGGCCAAAGCGGGCTGGGAATATTCAACACATTTTTTTACCAAACCCGAAACTGTGCAGGAGGACTTTAAAAGGGAGTAATGAGTATGCACATGAAGATGCACAAAACCGGCATTTTGTTTTTTTGTATTCATCTTCCTCCCTTTGTGCCCTTAAATATCCTCACAGGCAAGCTTAAAATGCTTAAGGAGGGCATTTCTTCACGGACGACTTTTTCACGGACGACTAAGTAGTCGGGCGTGAAGAAGGCTGGCTTTCATAATTGGCATAAGCAAAGCCCCGCCTTGTTCGGGACGGCATACCTTGGACCCTCACCGGCGGGGCTTTGCTTATGCCACAAATAACAAGGGTTTTTCACGCTCGACTAAATAGTCCCCCGTGAACAACCTCTTTATAGGTTTTAAAGTCTTGTGGGGTTCTATGCAAAACCTTAAGCTTGTTCGGGACGGAATACCTTGGACCCTCACCGCTTAAGGTTTTGCATACAAACAAAACAGCACAGCACAAAACCTCTTCGTCCCCGCTGTCATTCCCGCGTATTGCTGGAATCCACGCCTGTTTTAGAGCATAATAAGTCATGTTTGCTTTGTTGCAACAGACTTTTTCACGGGCTACTAAGTATACTCTCCATCTCTTAGCTGATAATAACCTTTGTTAAAAAGCTTCTCCTCCAACAAGTCATATTTATCACAAAAATCATGATAACGCTTATCGTCTTCAAATTTTTCCAGTTTATTTTCTTCCACCAAAGTTTGTAACAAATCCACCTGCTCTTTTGCCAGATCCTTCCACTCCTCCCAAGGTATGCGCTTATCTCCGAAAAAAGCGCAACCACCGTACATATATTGCTGAAAATACTTATATATTGGTAAAATTTCAAAACTCCTTTTCTTGTTACAGGGGGCACAAATCTCATCAATAAAAAATATAACCCAAGATAAAGTAACAAGTTTACGCCTTTTTTTTTTACTCCACTTTTCTTGCATCAAAGCCTGTAAAAATTGGTTATTCGTAAAAATATTCCTCCCATTTTTTTTAAAGAATGCAGTTACTTTATTATCAGATTGATCTAAAATTTTTATAAAATTCTGTATTTTCATTCCAACCTCACAAAGCTGATTACATTGGTTCCTCCATGAGCTGAAGGCGCTTTAATAGCCTTAAAGCCTTTTCTTTTCGCTATATGTCCTATGATATGGGTAAGTTGATAGGCTGTTGTTAGATCTTTATCAGTTCGTGTCGCAATATCAGCTTCGGTTAATGCTCTTTTACCAACTTTAAAAAGCTGTCTGGTACTATTATTTGTTAAATCCAATACATTATCCACTTCAATGTTTTTGGAACTGATATGAAATAACTTATTCACCTGTTCGTTTGTTAAGTGTCGGTTTCGGGTTCCGGCTTTTACCTCATTGATGGCTGTTCTTCGGCTTAAGGAAGTGTACAAAGCCTCCTCACTCGGAATGGAATATCTACGACTAATGTATCTGCCGGCAGGCCGAAAGCGAAACAAATCCTTCGGCAGGATGCCTTTTAGTGGAACGCCGGTTTTTGAACCGGCCAAAACCGTATTCAAGATCGTGTTTAAATCAGGAGTAACTTTTGGAGGTTTTTCATCTTTATTGAAAGAGCAACTGGAGAATATTAGAAAAAACAACAAAGACACAAAAATCATTACTTAAAAGCCTTCTTTAATTCGTAAAACCACAGACCACCTTTGTTAATTGTTTTTGACGCGCTTGTCAAGAATTATATGACAAAAACTGTATGAATCGTGTAAAAACTACACAGGGTAATTGCCGGTAAAACAGGCGGAACAAAAACCGCTGTTTTTAAAGTTCCCCTTAAGCCTGCTTGAGCTAAGGCTCTTTGCTGTCACCTTGCCGGGGTTTTGAACCGCCCGCTGAAGACCCTTATGTGAAAGAAAAGCCAAAGACTCCACCTGAAGATAATCCCGTATTTCCTCCACACTTTTATTTGCGGAAATCAGTTCACTTTTTTCGGGAGTGTCCACCCCGTAAAAACAGGGGCCGGTAACAGGGGGGGAGGATACACGAAAGTGTATCTCTTTCGCGCCCGCTTTTCGAATCATTTTCACCACCGCTTTGGAAGTCGCGCCCCGGACTATGGAATCATCAATAAGAACCACTTTTTTTCCTTTAATTACATGCTTTTGTGCGCTTAACTTAATTTTAAGCTTAAAGTCTCTTATGCTTTTGGAGGGGTGAATAAAAGTTCTTCCGATATAGTGGTTGCGCACAATGCCCATGTCGTAGGGGATCTTGCTTGCCTGACTGTAGCCGATTGCGGCAGGGGCGCCGCTGTCCGGCACAGGCACAACCAGATCCGCCGGGGCGGGGCTTTCTTCCGCCAGAATCCGGCCCATTGCTTTTCGGGTTTCGTATACATTTTGACTAAAAACATGGCTGTCCGGGCGGGCAAAATAAACATGTTCAAAAATACAGCGATGCGGTTTTTCCTTTTTCAAAAAGACAGATCGCATGCCCCGCTCATCCACTGTCCATATTTCACCCGGCTGAATTTCTCTTAAAAATTCCGCACCGATTAAATCAAAGGCGCAGGTTTCCGAAGCCACCATGTATGAGCTTCCCCCTTTCCATTTTCTTTGTCCTAAAACAAGGGGCCGAAAACCCTTTGGATCCCGAACAGCCGTTAAAGAGTTTTTTGTCAGCAAAACAAAGCTGTAAGCCCCTTTCAGCGAAGGCAGGTGTTTTTTTAAAGCGTTTTCAAAATTTAAGGCAGTGGAAGTGTCCCGGGCCAGCAGATGAATAAGGCATTCTGTATCACTGCTGGTGTAAAAAATGCTTCCTTTTTCTATCAGTTTTTTCTTTAAAGAGGGAAAATTTACAATATTGCCGTTATGAGCCACAGCCAAAGGCCCTGCGGAAAGCAAAGCCGTTAAAGGCTGAATGTTCTTTCTTCTGTCTGCTCCTTGTGTGGAATAGCGGGTATGCCCAATGGCGGATACACCTTTCATTTTTTTTAAAATTTTTTCATTAAAAACCTCTCCCACCAAACCCGGCCCCCGATGCACAATATGCCGGCCTTCATTAAGTGAGACGATACCCGCCCCCTCCTGCCCCCTGTGCTGTTGGGCATAAAGCCCAAGATAAGTCATCCAAACAGCCTCAGGATCATTATAAACGCCGAACACCGCGCATTTGTCGTTCCATGCCTTCATTACACCGCTTTTTATGAAGCATTTTGCAAACTATTTCAACAAAAAAAACAACTATTTAGTCGCCCGTGAAAAAGTTTATGTCATTCCCGCGAAAGCGGGAATCCACGCTTGTTTTGGAGCACAATAAGTCATATTTGCTTTGTTGCAACAGCCTTTTTCACGAGTGACTATTTAGTCGCCCGTGAAAAACCCTTAACCTATTAGGTTTCCCTCAGGCAAAGACTATGCTTGTTCGAGACGGAATACCTTGGACTCTCACCGCATAGTCTTTGCCTGAGGGACTCTGACTAACAGGGCAAAATGAAGGTTTTGCACGGGCTACTGTTTAGTGTGAGCGTAAAGTTCCATAAGAATGGAATCCCGGTTCATTTTCTTCAAAGGGTGTCGCTTTGGTAAAGTAAAATAATCAAGCCTTATCCGCATAAGGTCTTTAACAAGCTCTTTATTACCCAATAATCTTTCAAAATAAGCCACTCTTTGCTCAAACGAGCTGAAACGGGATGAAGTGAAGTAAAAAAGATCTTGTTCCATCATTTGACGAATATAACTTTTATCCACAGAAAGATAACCTTGTATAAACCGCACGGTCCGCTTTAAATCACCCACTCTGCCAAACGAAAGGGAGTACAGATAACTGCGAATCCATGCTTCCATCTGCTGGTCAGGAACTTTTAAGTCCTCTTTCAGGTACCGAACAACCGCCTTTAAATAATAAAACCGGGCTTCAGTAAAAGCCCTAAAGTTGTTCTGCATCATCAACATAATGTCACTTTTGCTGATTTTAAGCTCTTTGTTTAAATATTTTACTGTCTCCCGCACAAAATTCACATTGGCTTTGGCAAAACCTTCAAAATGCCACCACAGCATTTGACGAACCATTTGTTTATTCCCGTCAAAATAAATTTCCAAATACTCCACCACCTGTTTTAAAGCGCCCACCGACACAACAGTAAAAGCCTCCAAATTACCATTTATCATTTCATAAACAATCTGCTTTTCATTTTTAAAATAGTATTCCAAAAACCCCAGTGTCTTGCGCAGTTGAGGAGGTTTTGCTCTTGAAAAAGGATAAAAGTTTTCCAATATCTTATGTTGAATATGTGTTTCACTCCAATTCATGCGGGTTTTTAAAAACTCTATTGTCTCATTCAAGCTCTTTGCCCGCACACGGGCAAAATCTTCAAAATTACGCTGAATCATTTGATGAACAATTTTTTTGTTATTTCCAAAATAAACTTCCAAATAATCCATCACTTTGTTCAGCTCATCAACTCGCACTCTCGCAAAGGCTTCAGGATTGTTCTTCATCATTTCAAGAACTTCATTTTTTTCAAAAAGACTTTCCATGTATTTCACTGTTAAAACCAGATTGTCCTTCCGCGCTATGGAAAAAGCCTCCAGATCGTTTAACGCTTTCCGCCTAACCCACTGTTTGTCTCCTGTGTAATCTTCCAAATATTTAAACACTTCCACCAAATGATCCGGAAAAGCGCGGGCGAAAGAGTGAAAATTTTTCAACATCATTGTTTGAACCTTCTGCTTGTCCACTTTAAAGTATTGTTCCAAAAGCTTTATCACCACGCTTAAGTTTTGTGGCTCAGCGGTAAAAAAAGGCTCAATATGGCTTTTCATCACTAAACCGACCTTCCTTTTGTCTCCGTCAAAATAGTTTTTTACTGTATCTATTGTTAATTGCATGGTCTCCACATTACCTATACGAAAAAGAAAAAAATAGTATCTTAAATATCTGTTAACATCTTTACCTATATACTCTTCAAATAAAGCGATCTTCCGGGTCAGATCTTTAACTTTAATACCTCGAAAGTTGCGAGAATGTTGCATTATAAAAATAATCTCTTTTACGCTCATTCTTTTTTCCAACAGATTTAGAAAATCGCGCGCGTCCTGCGCGCTCCATTCGGACAGGTTTTTGGCCATTTCTTCTTCATAAAACGGCTCTTTTTTCGATAACCGATTTTTCTCCGTTTCTTTTTTTATAAAGTTGTCAAACACTTGTTTTGCTGAAACTGAAAAAGCATCATCGCAGGACTGCGGAACAGCCTTTAAATGAACAGCAAAAAGAAAAGGAAGTAAATATACGATTTTTAAATTCATTTACCTTCCCACAGTGTTTTGATTTCGCGCTTAATTTCGAGCTTTTGACATACTACAATAAAACAGAAAATTCAATTTATTGGGAAAAACCGCAAATCAAAAGAGGCAAAAAGGCCCTTAACAGCATATCAGGCCCTAAAAGACAGTATAAAAATTACACTGTTTCCATCACCATCGGTAAATAGTGGCCCGTGAAAAAGGCTTGTTATTTGTCTGTATGCTTTTAGCTTTAAGCGGTTAGTGTCCAAATGTAAAACTGAAAGCCCTACGGAATTCTATGGCCTTTAATCTGACGCCACGCCTCCTGTTTAACCTGCTGAATTTTTTAAAAAATATTTTAAAGCCCCGGCCTGTAAGCTTAAGTTATTAAAAATACAGCAGTTTTTTCTTTTTATTCTATGCGTAAAAAGCCATAAAAAAATCAGAATCCCGCAATTTTGGCACGGATTTTGCATGAGAAAGTTTAAGGCCCTTTTCCAGCGGGCAAAACAAAGGAGAAAAAACTTATGAAAAAAGGCAAAAAGTTTTTGCACGATCATTTGTTCAAAGAAGTTTATTCTAAACCCCGGCACTGCGTGGACATCTTAAAACTTGTGCTATCCAAAAAAGAAATGGCTCTTTTTGACTGGAACACCCTTAAAACAGAAGCCACAACTTTTATTGACAAGTCAGCAAGCGAAAAACGGATGGACCTTTTAGTCTCAGCCCTTCTTAAAGGCTCTCGAAAGCCCGCCAAGGTCTTGTTCTTAATGGAGCACAAAAGCCAACAAGACCCGGAGCTGTTAAGAAAGTTTTTAATCTATCAGACAGGTATTTATAAAGATGTGAAAGACCCTGTGCTCCCGGTCTTTATCAACCAAAGTCCACACAAAACATGGAAAGGGCCTGTTGATTTTCACGGCTTTTTAAACAATTTTCAGGGTATACTCAAGAAGCATTTTAAAGAAAATGTGCTGAATTTTCGCCCAAGGGTCTTGAATATTCAGGCTTTGGACATACATAAGACCAAGGGCTTGACAACGCGCCCTATTTTGTATATTTTAAAAAATATATGGAACTTAAACGAGAAGAAGTTAAAGAAGCTTTTTACAATAAGCAGGGGCCTCAGTCAAAAAGAGCGGGAGGCTTTGATTATGCTTGCAGTGGATTATGTGAGGAGATATGATCCAAATTTTACATGGAATATAATACAGGAACTGGAAATTCAAACCGTTAGAAAGGGGGAGCGTATTATGACACCATTACTTCAATCATCGTTGGATGAAGCCCGTGAAGAAGGTATGAGAAAAGGCATGTCAGCGGGTATGAAGAAAGGCCGACTGGCAGGCAAGAAGGAAGGCCGTCAAGAAGGCCGTCAAGAAGGCCGTCAAGAAGGCCGTCAAGAAGGCCGTCAAGAAGGCATGGAAAAAGGCATGCAGGCTGTGGCCTTTAATATGCTGAAGAACAAATTTAAACTGTCTGTTATTTCAGAAATGACAGGGCTTTCTGTGGAAGAAATCAACAAATTAAAAAATGGTCAGGATAAAGCTTAAATCTAACCTAAGCATAAGCTGATTAAAGTGATTCTTATTATCGGCCTGCCGGTTGCGAGCGGGATAATAAAAGCCTTTGAGCTAAGGCTGGAAGCCCTACGGAATTCTATGGCCTTTAATCTGACGCCACGCCTCCTGTTTAACATGCTGAATTAAAAAAAATAAAAAAATATTTTAAAGCCCCGGCCGGTAAGCTTAAGTTATTAAAAATACAGCAGTTTTTTCTTTTTATTCTATGCGTAAAAATCCATAAAAAAATCAGAATCCCGCAGTTTTGGCACGGTTTTTGCATGAGAAAGTTACAGAGGCGGACTTTCCGCTCAAACCACCAAAACAGGAGAAAGAACTTATGAAAAAAAGCAAAAAATTTCTGCATGATCATTTGTTTAAAGAAGTTTATTCTAAGCCCCGGCACTGCGTGGACATCTTAAAACTTGTGCTCTCTAAAAAAGAAATGGCTCTTTTTGACTGGAACACCCTTAAAACAGAAGCCACAACTTTTATTGACAAGTCAGCAAGCGAAAAACGGATGGACCTTTTAGTCTCAGCCCTTCTTAAAGGCTCTCGAAAGCCCGCCAAGGTCTTGTTCTTAATGGAGCACAAAAGCCAACAAGACCCGGAGCTGTTAAGAAAGTTTTTAATCTATCAGACAGGTATTTATCGGGATGTCCGGGACCCTGTGCTCCCGGTCTTTATCAACCAAAGTCCACACAAAACATGGAAGGGGCCGGTTGATTTTCACAGCTTTTTAAACAATTTTCAGAGTGAGTTAAAAAAGCATTTTAAAGAAAATGTGCTGAATTTTCGCCCAAGGGTCTTGAATATTCAGGCTTTGGACATCGTCCGTAAGGCCAAGGGCTTGACAACGCGCCCTATTTTGTATATTTTAAAAAATATATGGAACTTAAACGAGAAGAAGTTAAGAGAGCTTTTTACAATAGGCCGGGGCCTCAGCCGAAAAGAGCGGGAGGCTTTGATTATGCTTGCGGTGGATTATGTGAGGAGATATGATCAAAGCTTTACATGGAATATAATACAGGAACTGGAAATTCAAACTGTTAGAAAGGGGGAGCGTATTATGACACCATTACTTCAATCTTCATTGGATGAAGCCCGTGAAGAAGGTATGAGAAAAGGCATGTCCGCGGGTATGAAGAAAGGCCGACTGGCAGGCAAGAAGGAAGGCCGTCAAGAAGGCCGTCAAGAAGGCTTGGAAAAAGGCATGCAGGCTGTGGCCTTTAATATGCTGAAGAACAAGTTTAAACTGTCTGTTATTTCAGAAATTACGGGGCTTTCTGAGGAAGAAATCAACAAACTGAAGAAAAACTCTGATTAGTCGTCCGTGAAAAAGGCTGGCTTGAGTGGTTCTGTATGCTTTAGCCTTAAGCTTGTTCGAGACGGAATACGATTTAACTCTCACCGCTTAAGGCTAAAGCATACAGACAAATAACAAGGGTTTTTCACGAGTGGCTCTTTAGTATCTTAACAGGTATAGCCTTCGGTGTGGGGGGATATTGTCTTTATAAACCTTGTGAGTATCTTGTCAAAAAGAAGTTATTAAGAAAAAGAACATAAAGCTTTTTATTTCCAGTCGCACAATATAATGTTTCTATCTGCCGCATTTGTTTCCTGTGTAGTGAATCCGTACCTTGTTAAATCTTGAGACCTGCCTTTTTTGCATGTTGTAGAGCCTAAAGGCATATAATCAGTATCCGACATATCATCGCCACAAAGTATTTGATAATTGCTTGGGTTAACATAAGAAACCCGCACGACCACTTGCAACTTTTTGCCTTTTACTTCCTTTTGAATACTTAAGCAGTGGTATTTGTGGCGTTCTTCTGTTTGATTTTCTTTAGTCCAAACCTTACAAGTCGTCGCGCCTGCCGGACAGGTAAAATTTAACTTTTTTTCTAATTCCGCGCTTGTGGTCGCTTTGCAAGCTTGAACGGCTATACAAGGGTCTTTTGGTTTTGAAGTCGGGCAAGTTTCGCTCCCTTGTGTGTAGCGGTATCTTGTCCAGCCCTTAGCTTTGATACAGGTATTTACGGCGGTTGCAAACAGAATGCCTGCATTCTTTAATTCTCTTTTTTCCACATCCAGAATATAGCCCCGGTATGAGACAGTCGCTATCCCTGTCAATATGGCAAGTATTCCCATACCGACCAGTATCTCAATAAGTGTAAAACCTGCTTTGTTCATAACTTTGCCTTAGTCTTTTCGACACTGCCCGTTTCCGATACCATGCCAGCCAATCGGGCAACATTGTCCATTGGAATTATGAGAGCCGTCCCTGCAACATAGCCCGTTGTCATTGTGATAGCTGTCCCCGCAACATAGCCCGTTGTCATTGTGATAGCCAGTCGGGCAACATACCCCGTTGTCATGATGAGAGCCCGTCGGGCAACAATGTCCGTTGTCATTGTGATAGCCAGTCGGGCAACATACCCCGTTGTCATGATGAGAGCCCGTCGGGCAACATACCCCGTTGTCATTGTGCCAGCCAGTCGGGCAACATGCCCCGTTGTCATTGCGCGAACCAGTCGGGCAACATCGCCCGTTGGAATTATGTTGTCCAGTCGGGCAACATACCCCGTTGTCATGATGAGAGCCAGTCGGGCAACATCGCCCGTTGTCATGATGAGAGCCCGTCGGGCAACAATGTCCGTTGTCATTGTGCCAGCCAGTCGGGCAACATGCCCCGTTGTCATTGCGCGAACCAGTCGGGCAACATGCCCCGTTGTCATTGTGATAGCCAGTCGGGCAACATATCCCGTTGTCATTGTGATAGCCGTCCCCGCAACATCGCCCGTTGTCATTATGCCAGCCAGTCGGGCAACATAGCCCGTTGTCATTGTGATAGCCAGTCGGGCAACATCCCCCGTTGTCATTATGCCAGCCAGTCGGGCAACATATCCCGTTGTCATTGTGATAGCCGTCCCCGCAACATCGCCCGTTGTCATGATGAGAGCCAGTCGGGCAACAATGTCCGTTGTCATTGTGCCAGCCAGTCAGGCAACATACCCCGTTGTCATTGTGTCGGTCAGTCGAGCAACATGCCCCGTTGGAATTATATTTTCCAGTCGGGCAACATATCCCGTTGTCATGATGATAGCCAATCGGGCAACATGCCCCGTTGGAATTATGATAGCCATTCGAGCAACAATGTCCGTTGGAATTATGATAGCCAGTCGGGCAACATATCCCGTTGTCATTGCGCCAGCCAGTTTTGCCTTGATGCAAACCCGTCGGGCAACATATCCCGTCGTTGTCATGATGCCAACCATTCGGGCAACATGCTCCGTTGTCATTGCGCCAGCCAGTTTTGCCTTGATGCAAACCCGTCGGGCAACATAGCTCGTTGTCATTATGATAGCCCGTCGGGCAACATAGCCCGTTGGAATTATGTTGTCCAGTCGGGCAACATAGCTCGTTGTCATAAAAATAGCCAGCCGGGCATCGGGTGCATATTCCTCTGCCGTCTATATTGACATAGCCAGTCCGGCAACATACCCCGTTGTCATTGCGCGAACCAGTCGGGCAACATATCCCGTTGGAATTATGTTGTCCAGTCGGGCAACATATCCCGTTGGAATTATGTTGTCCAGTCGGGCAAGTGAATACGCAAGAGTACCCTAAGCCACTTTTTTTTTTTTTTTGCCCGCAGGGCACAAACAGTGAAGTCTTTCAGGCCACCCGGCAGAATTTAATTTTAGTTCATTGTAAGAAGAGCGCCAATAAGCCCCTCCTCCGGAGCAAGTTATACATTTTTTTTCACTCCAAACCCATTTTGTGCCATCTTTACAAGTCACACAGTTTCCATTATGAAAACCTTGGTCTTGAGAAGGACACTTACAATCTCTGGTTTGAGAGCGAATAAATTCTTCCCCTTCTTCTGGTATATAAGAGGGTGTGCCCACTGTATATTCATAAGTGCGTCGTTGAGTCCTCCCATCTACATCAAAAAATCTTACGGTTTCAAACCAGCGTTTTCCGTCACGACAAGCACAATCAGGTTGTGGATTCCCGTCTGCATCAAAACTAAACCCTTTTAAAAATAGCTTCGGGGGACATCTTACTGTCGGTAGTGTTTGTGTTTCCGGGGCGGGCGGTGTGTCACAATTCATTTCAAGATTGCCGTCAGGGTCTGCATAAAAACCCCTTGAAAACTGCTTTTTCCCTTCTTTGTCTGGACAGTTTTCTGGCGCAAGCTTTTCTTTGATTATTGTATTTACTCGACTTTCGCTTACGCCTCCCCCTCCGCCGGAAAGACTGTGACAATTTACTGAACCGGTACAATGTTTTGCCGTCCTATCGTAAGCCACTGTGCAATAATGATTATAACAGCCGGTGACCTTTACAGCCGGTGTGTCTGTGCAATTTTCAGGATCAGGCGCGCTTAATGTTCCTAAATGCTTTTTCTTATAATAAACAACAAAGTCCCTTGTGTCATCCCCGGCCACACCTCTTAACTCCATTTTAATAACTTCAATACTTCCTTTAAAATCCCCTTTTTGAATACCGCCCGGTAAAGCAATCGCGTCTTTAAATTCACCTATGCCGTCATCTGTAGTCGTTCCGGTTTTTAAACTCGCGGGTTTTAAAAGAGCATCGTCGGCGGAACTTGCGCAACCCTTATCTTTTAAGCCTTGGGCTATGGTCGCTTTAAAGTCATTCTCTATTAAAATGGACTTGGCCACATTTGAAGTCTGTAAAGTGATCTGCATAAACTTTGCACTGCCCGATATGAGTATCGTCCCCACAACTGAAGCGACCAGCACTTCAAGCAAGCCAAAACCGGCTACGCCGGTCGGAATAGCGACGCGACTGATTTGCCGTACTCGTGACAGTGTGAAACGAAATAAGCCTTTTAACCGGGAAAGTCCCGCGGCGAAATAACAGGCTCTGCCTGCGACGCGACTGATTTGCCGTACTCGTGACAGTGTGAAACGAAATAAGCCTTTTAACCGGGAAAGTCCCGCGGCGAAATAACAGGCTCTGCCTGCGACGCGACTGATTTGCCGTACTCGTGACATTGTGAAATGAAAACAGCTCTTTAACCGGAAACAAGCGGAAGTGAAAAGTCCCGCTTTGCGGGAGCTGGATTCCCGCTTTCGCGGGAATGACGGAATGAAAACATGTATTATTTTGTGAAAAGGGGGTTCAAAACGAGTTCGGCTTTGAGCACACCGCGTCTGCAAGACGCGGGTGTGGCAAAACGCATGTTTGAGCTTTTGAACCCCCTTTTCACAAATACTTTGACTTATGTTTCGTAAAACCCCGGCGCCTGTCCGAACCCTCCAGCTCTTTAAAAGGCAGGTGGAAATTGCGATATAGACTTTTTGAACCTTCCGGCCATTTAAAAGCCAAGCGAAACCTCGCGATAAAATACCGGCAAAGACCTTAGAAAAAGCATGAATAAATGTTCTTAAGTTATTGAAATAACCGGATTTTTTGGAATGGGGGGGGGGGGGGGTGAAGATGGTTTTTTATACAAAAACTTCATATTATACAACCCTTAATGGTTTGTGAAAAAATCTCTTTACTTGCAGACAAACAGTTAGTGGCTTTTTTCACGCCCGACTCATTATTGTCATTCGGCAGATTACGAAAAAAACTTTAATAAATATTCAAAAAAAATCCGGGTTTTTTTTGACCCAAAACAAAGTTTTTGGCGGTTTTTGAGTGATATTTGTACAAGCCACAGAAGAAATATGTATTTCTTTCACGAAAAGGGGGTTCAAAACGAGTTCGGCGGTTTAGCACGCCTGCGTCTCACAAGACGCGGGCGTGGCAGAAATTGCGATACAGCTTTTGAACCCCCTTTTCACAAATACTATTGCTGATGTTTCGTAAAACCCGGCGCCTGTTCCCAACCCCCCGGCCTTTTGAAAGCCGGGTGTTGAAATGTGCACCGTATATTGCTACGATTTAAAAAATTCACCCGGCCTTAAGGCGAAAAAACCCCTTGCGGGAAAAACGAGCACAATGGAAAAAGGTATAGAAACGAGCAAAATATGGATTACTTAAATCACAGCAACTTAAGTTATATCGAAAGCCTGTTTCGCCAGTACAAAAAGGCCCCTCATCAAACCCCACGGGAGTGGAAGCTGTTTTTTAACGGCATGGAGTTTTCGCGAAAAATATCGCCCGGCCTGCTGAATGAAAAAGAGCTGGCGGTGTTTCAGCTGATTTCCGCCTACCGCGAAGACGGCCACCTGAAGGCTGATTTGGATCCTTTACAGCTTGCGCAAAAAAAAAGCGAAAGTCCTTTTCTTTCCTCTTTCGGTTTGACAGAAAAAGACCTCAGCAAAACCTTTCAGGTCAGCTCCCTTTTGGGGATGAAAGCGGGAGAGACTTTGAAAACCATTTTGCATTTTATGGAAAAAACCTATTGCGGAACCATCAGCCTTCAAGTGGGGGGCTGTCAGCCCGAAATCAGACAATGGTTTTTTAACGAGTTTGAAGGTCGGGGGGAGACTTTTCAGCTTTCCCATGAACAGAAAAAAAATATTTTTTATGAGCTGGCCAAAACAGAAGCTCTGGAAAAATTTTTGCACTCCCGCTTTGTGGGAGCCAAGCGCTTTTCCATAGAGGGCGGAGACACCCTTATCCCCATGCTGGAATATATGACAGAAAAAGGAATCAAGCTGAAGATAAGAGAACTGATTATTGGCATGGCGCACCGGGGCCGGCTTAATGTTTTAAATAACTTTATGAACCAAGCCACAGAAATCGTGTTTATGGAGTTTGACGGAGGAAAAGCCCTTAAGAACTTTGATTTTGACGGAGATGTCAAATACCACGCAGGTTATTCTTCGGTAAAAACTTTTCCTGACAAAAGCTCCTGCAATGTTCTGCTGGCCTATAACCCAAGCCATTTAGAAGCGGTCAACCCCGTGGTTTGCGGAATCGCGCGCGCCAGACAAAGAATCTTAAAGCAAGAAAGAAAAGCCGTTCTGCCGGTTTTGATTCACGGGGATGCCGCCTTTAGCGGGCAAGGCTCTGTCAGTGAAACCTTACAGCTTTCTGAACTAAAGGGCTTTACCACCGGCGGGGTTTTGCACATTATTTTAAACAATCAAATAGGGTTTACCACAGATCCGGAGGACTCCCGATCTTCGGTTCACGCTTCCGATTTGGCAAAAGCCATTCAAGCGCCGGTCTTGTTGGTGAACGCCGATGATGTGGAAGCCTCTGTAAAGGCAATGGATATGGCTTTGCGCTTTCGACAAAAATTTGGAAAAGATGTTTTTATAGATTTAATATGCTACCGGCGCTTCGGCCACAACGAGGGGGACGAACCGGCCTTTACACAGCCGGTGATGTACAAAAAAATAAAACAACACCCAACAGCCACGCGCCTTTATACACAAAAATTGGAAAAAGAAAACCTGCTGAGCGCGAAAGAGGCACAGGATTTTTACGATCAGCAGATTAAAGATCTGCAAAATATTTTAGAAAGCAGTAGAAAAGAAAACAAAAACCTTACAAAAGAGGATTTAAAAGGGACACTCTGGGAGCAATACAAAAAAACCGATGAAAGCGATTTTTTTAAAACACCGGACACCTGCCCTTTGGATAAACATTTGGATAAAACCCTTAACGCGCTAACTATCTTGCCGGAGGGTTTTCAGCTTCACCCTAAAGTGAAAAAACTGATTCAGGATCGGCAAAAAAAAGTTAAAGAAGATAAACTGGATTGGGCCTTGTGTGAACTGTCCGCTTACGGAACACTTTGCCTTGAAAACCACCCCGTTCGTGTGTCCGGTCAGGATTCCAAGCGGGGCACTTTCTCCCACCGTCACGCCGTGTACTTTGATACAGAAACCGGAAAAGCCTACTCCCCTTTGTCTTTACTGAACCCCGAAAAGGGGGAGTTTTGCATTTACAACTCCCCTCTTTCTGAAATGGCCGTCTTGGGCTTTGAGTACGGAAACGCCTGCGCCGATCATTCTTTTTTTACTGTTTGGGAGGCGCAATTCGGGGACTTTGCCAACGGGGCGCAGATTATTATTGACCAATTTATCAGCAGTGGAGAGGAAAAATGGATGCAAAACTGCGGACTGGTGATGCTTCTTCCCCACGGCTACGAGGGACAGGGGCCGGAGCACTCCAGCGCGCGCTTGGAGCGCTTTCTTCAGCTTTGCGCTCAAGGCAATATGCAGGTTTGTTATCCCACCACCCCCGCCAATTTTTTTCATCTCTTAAGAAGGCAGGTAAAAAGAGATTTCAGAAAGCCTTTGATCGTAATGACCCCAAAATCCTTACTGCGCAGGCCGGAAGTGGTCTCCTCCAAAAAAGAGCTAATCCGCTCCGCAGGCTTTCAAGAGGCATTGGCCGACCCTCAAGCCCTAAAAGCCAAAAATGTGGAGGCCCTTATTTTATGCAGTGGCAAAGTGTACTTTGATCTGAAGGCGGAAAGGGACAAATCTTCTGAAGATTTAAGCCACACGGCTTTCGTCAGGGTAGAGCAACTTTACCCCTTTCCAAAGCCCGCCTTAACCCCTTTTTTAAACGGCTTTCATCGCCTGAAAAAAATTTTATGGGTGCAGGAAGAACCGGCCAATATGGGGCCTCAGAGCTATATCATGCCCCGGCTAAGGAAGCTTACGGATGAACTGGGCTTAAGCAACATCCCTTTAACCTGCCTCAGCCGGAAAGAAAAAGCCTCCCCCGCCACCGGTTCTCCCCATATTCATAAAAAAGAATACGAAGAATTGATAAAAAAGCTTTTTATTCAGATCCGCAGGCCGTAACGGATTTTTTTATCGCTTGGTTTTCAAGTATGCCGGTCTTTATTATCGCTTGGTTTTCATATTCGCCTTACTTTTGATTTTCTTTTACATTTGCTGTTACAGTGTAAGCTGACGAACTTTTAAGACCTTTGAGATAGCCACAAGGGCCTAAAAGCATTTCAAACAGGTTTGTATAAGTATGACTTGCAGTTTAAAAGATCTGCCCAAACGGGTTAAGGCCCAAGTGATCGATCTGCCGGAAGAGTCGCATTTTACGCGCTACCTTATGGACATGGGCATCAGAAACAACAGTGCCATTAAAGTTATCGGCCGGCTGTTTTTCGGAAGCAACTACATTATCGAAGTAGGTAATGAGCGCTTGGTCTTAAGAAAACAAATTGCCCAATACCTTAAAGTCAGCGCGTCGCTATAGAAAAAGGTATCTATCTTGGATCTCTGCCCGGCTTTTAAAGGGCTGGAAGGTTTAGAAACAGGCGCCGGGCTTTACGAAACATAAGTAAATGTCTTTGTGAAGTTTCACCCGGTTTTCAAAGGGCCGATAGCTCTAAACATGCACCGGGCTTTACGAAACATAAGTAAATGTCTTTGTGAAGTTTCACCCGGTTTTCAAAGGGCCGATAGCTCTAAACATGCGCCGGGCTTTACGAAACATAAGTAAATGTCTTTGTGAAGTTTCACCCGGTTTTCAAAGGGCCGATAGCTCTAAACATGCGCCGGGCTTTACGAAACATAAGTCAAAGTATTTGTGAAAAGGGGGTTCAAAAGCTCAAACATGCGTTTTGCCACACCCGCGTCTTGCAATTGCTGTGTGCTCAAAGCCGAACTCGTTTTGAACCCCCTTTTCACAAAAAAAATATACTTGTTTCTTAAACAATTATTTTTACTCAAATATCGCGGGAGGCGAACTCACTTCCAGCCCTTTAAAAGGCGGGCTAAAACTAAAGTGTATTTTTCGTGAAAAAAATCAGCTTATACGGCTAAGTGGGTGTAAAAGTTACACAGGTTTTATGCTTATTTCGATAAAAGGCATTCTTTCGGGCAGGATACTTGACATTTGTTTATTTCACTATAAAGTACAGGTTCAGTGGAACGGGCATGGGTTAGTCTGCCGTGATGAAAAAGTCTGGATTTAATAGATCTGTATGCTTTAGTCTTAAGCTTGTTCGTGACGGAATACCTTGGACACTCACCGCTTAAGACTAAAGCATACAGACAAACAACAAGGGCTTTTCCCAGAGGGTTAATTAGTTGAAGGGTAAAAAGGCTGAATTTAATAGCATGGCATAAGCAAAACCCCGGCTTGTTCGTGACGGAATACGATTTAACCCTCACAGCACGGACTTTGGACAAAAATGCTAAGGGGGCACTTGTTCACGGGCTACTAAATAGTGGGGCGTGAAAAAGGTTGCTAACTGCATGGTCTCAAAAGCAAAGTCCAAGCTTGTTCGAGCTGGAAGTCGCACAGGCGACTTCCAGTTTTACACTTGGACCTTCACCGCTTGGCTTTGCTTTTGAGACATAATTTAAAGAGGTTTTTCACGGAGGACTAATTATAAAAATTAGAAATCAAGGACAAAAAAACAAGAATGAAATAAAGGAGGAGAAATGAAGACTGGAGATGTGACTGGAATGGAGAGTTTGGGAATGATGAGAGGGATTTTGAGGGTTTTTGCTTTGAGTGTGGTGTTGGCTTTTTCTTACAGCTCCTTTGCTGTAAATCTAATACAATGCAGAGGAGATGCTCAACAACACTATAATGAATATAAACTTGTTTATGAAGAAGATCCGGGTAATGTACAAAAAATTTACGACATGAGTATAAACGCGATTTGTGTGAACAAAATGCAAGAGGGGATGACGCTTTTAGAAAGATCTGCCGACGGCGGGCATGTGCAGGCCAATTACTTTATGGGAGTATATTATGAAAAAGGCCAAAGTTTTGATTTATCAAAACCTTTTACCAAAGACCCTGAGCATTTTAATGCCATGCTTTTTTATTATAACAGGGCGGCGGATTTGTTCGAAAGCAACCCTCAATACCCTGAAGGCACCACTGAGGACATGCTTGAATTTGAGGAGCGTAATCGTATCAACGCCAGAGTGTTTGTGGATTTGCCCGGTCTTTATTTTAAAGGGTATGTTTCAGCTATGAATAAAGTTTTAAGCAATGTAGAAAATACAGAGTATACCGACACTTTGGAAGTTTTAAGCAAAATGCGTGATTCCGCCGAAAGATGCCTTAGAAGGCCCGCCCTTTCTGTATGGAAACATAAACAGAGGGAGATAGGGCATGCCATGCAGGTGTGCTGTGGAGCCATGCGGGATTTTGCCGTACATGCCCTTCCGTTGGAGAAAAAGCGCTTGAGCATAGCCCGGCAGTGTGTAATGCCCTTAAACGAGTGCCCTGAGCATCAAAAAATCATAAATACTTTGATAGGTTTAATCAATACTATGCTGGAAGAATTAAATTCTGTGCCTGTAACTCATTACAAATAATGTTTTGATAGGCTTGAGTTAATATTGGAAAAATCGAAATTCTGTGGCCTTTAATCTGACGCGACGCCTCTTGTTTAACCCGCTGAATTTTTAAAAAAAATATTTAATGCCCCGGCCTGTAAGCTTAAGTTATTAAAAATACTAAAGTTTTTTCTTTTTATTCTCTGCGTAAAAATCCATAAAAAAATCAGAATCCTGCAACTTTGGCACGGATTTTGCATGTACCTTTTTATAGGCTCAAAGTGGCCTGATAACACCGGGAATGCTTTGAGCATGTCACCTATTAAGGAGGTAGCATAATATGAAAAAAACACTTTTAACAGGACATCACGACAGGTTTTTCAAACAAGCTTATTCCGACCCTCTTATGGCCCGGGAGCTGTTTCGATTGGTCTTTTCTAAAAAGGAGTTTTCAGCTTTTGACTGGAACAGCCTAAAGTCTGAAAAAGACACTTTTCAAGACAAAAGGGCTGACTTGGTTTTTTCTGTCTTACTTAACAATGCGCCCGAACTGCGTTTTAAGATCTGCCTCCTCTTGGAGCACAAAGCGCAATACAACCGCGATACTTTTTATCAAGCCTTAAGTTACCAGACCTTAATCATCGGGCAAACTTGGAGTCAAAAGCAAGAGGCTTGGCCTGTGATTCCCGTGGTGTTTTCTCACGGAAAAAAGCCTTGGAAAGGAAAAAGGTCCTTTCAGCAGGGTTTTTGGGGCAAAAGTTTTTCTAAAATTCCTGTTTCCATTGGGAAAGATATGTTAAACTATGGTGTAAGGCTTTTGGACACGCACGACCCCAAAGTGTCAGCCGTGCTGAAAAACAAAAGTTTTAAGAGCCGGGGTTTTTTACATACTTTAAAGGAAGTGTGGAATTTAAAAGCAAATGAGGATCTGTTAAGCAAGGTGGTTTCCTTGTTTGATAATTGGCCGGGGGACAGAGACGACTTACTGTTGAGTTTGGGAGATTACCTTTGGACGGCTGTTCCCGGTATGACTAAGGACTTATGGAAGAAGGTGGAAAGCAAAGCGGTTAAAGAGGGTATATTTTCAAAAGGGGGTTATATGAACATTAAAGAATACATAAGAGAAGAAGGCAGACAAGAAGGCAGACAGGCAGAACGACAGCAGGTTGTTTTAAACATGCTGAAAAGCCAATTAGACACAGCCCTTATCTGCAAAGTGACGGGGCTTTCTGTTGCTGAAATACAAAAGCTTAAAAACGGAAAATGACAAAAAAGAGAAAATAATAAAAAAAACTTTAAAAAAGTATTATTTTTACCGAAGAGGAGAGTATGACTTTTCATACTCTCTTTTTATTTGTGCAGAAAAATAGAAACGGGGTGTAAAAGTTACACAGGTTTTTTGTTTATTTTGGTAAAAGATATGGCTTTCGGGTAAGATATTTGACATTCACTCTAATATTTCGCTATAAAGTACAGGTTCAGTGGAACGAGCATGGGTTAGTCTGCCGTGATGAAAAAGTCTGGATTTAATAGATCTGTATGCTTTAGTCTTAAGCTTGTTCGGGACGGAATACCTTGGACACTCACCGCTTAAGACTAAAGCATACAGACAAACAACAAGGGCTTTTCCCAGAGGGTTAATTAGTTGAAGGGTAAAAAGGCTGAATTTAATAGCATGGCATAAGCAAAACCCCGGCTTGTTCGGGACGGAGTACGATTTAACCCTCACGGCACGGACTTTGGACAAAAATGCTAAGGGGGCACTTTATCACGGGCTACTAAATAGTGGGGCGTGAAAAAGGTTGCTAACTGCATGGTCTCAAAAGCAAAGCCCAAGCTTGTTCGGGCTGGAAGTCGCACAGGCGACTTCCAGTTTTACACTTGGACCTTCACCGCTTGGCTTTGCTTTTGAGACATAATTTAAAGAGGTTGTTCACGGGGGACTAATTATAAAAATTAGAAATCAAGGACAAAAAAACAAGAATGAAATAAAGGAGGAGAAATGAAGGCTGGAGATGTGACTGGAATGGAGAGTTTGGAAAAAATGGGGATTTTGAAGGTTTTTGCTTTGGCTGTGGTGTTGGCTTTTTCTTACAGCTCCTTTGCTGTAAATCTAATAAGATGTGAAGGAAAAGATCTACAAGAATATAATGAATATAAGCCTGTTTATGACAACAACCCGGGTAATGTGCAAGATATATACAATATGAGTGTAAGAGCGATTTGTGTGAACAAAATGCAGGAGGGCATGACACTTTTGGAAAGATCTGCTGACGGAGGACATGTGCAGGCTAATTATTATATGGGAGAGTATTATAAAAGAGATAAAAGTTTTGACACTTCAAAACCTTTTACCAAAGACTCTAAACATTTTAATGCCATGCTTTTTTATTATAACAGGGCGGCGGACTTGATTGAAAGCAACCCCCAATACCCTGAAGGAACTACTGAGGACATGCCTTATTTGGAAGAGCATAATCGTATCAGCGCCAAAGTATTTGTTTCCTTACCCGGTTTTTATTTTAAAGGGTATAGCAGAGCGCTTAGTGAAATTTTAAAAAATGCAGAAAAAACAGAATATACCGATACTTTAGAAGTTTTAAGAAAGATGCGTGATTCCGCCGACAGGTGCCTTGGGAGGCCAGCCCTTTCTGTATGGAAACATAAACAGAGGGAGATTGGGCATGCCTTGCAGGTGCGCTGTGGGGCCTCTTGGGATTTTGCCGAATCCGCCATTTCTTTGGAGCAAAAGCGACTTAGAGTAGCCCGGCAGTGCACAGTGCCTTTAAAAGAGTGCCCTGAGCATCAAGAAATAATGAAGGCTTTGATAGACTTATCCAAGATTAGGATGGAAAAATCAAATTCAGTTCCTTTACTGTAATCTATGGACAACTTGGCTTTTTAGTTTTCTTTTTTTTCACAGAAATGAAGAAAAAACATGTATTATTGTTTTGTGAAAAGGGGGTTCAAAACGAGTTCGGCTTTGAGCGCAAAGCGTCTGCAAGATGTTTTGCGGCAAAACGCATGTTTGAGCTTTTGAACCCCCCTTTTCACAAATACTATTGCTGATGTTTCGTAAAGCCCGGCGCTTGTTCTTAATCCTCCAGCTCTTTAAAAGGTGGGCGGAAATGGCAACGAGCTTTTGAACCCCCTTTTCACAAATACTTTGACTGATGTTTCGTAAAGCCCGGCGCATGTTCTTAACCTTCCGACCGCCTTTAAAAGCCGGGCGGAAACTGCGATATAGACAACACTCTTTTAAGCAACACTTTACGGCTTATTAAAGGAACCACAGTTTTTAATTCCATCCCCTGCGGACTTCCCAATACAGCCACCCGAACAGGCATAAACAAAAACTTTCCTTTGGCCTTTGTTTTTTGCTGAATGTCCCGGCAGGTTTTGGAAAAAAGCTCCGGGCTTATGCTTTCTTCCGCACGGGATTCCAAAAACAGTTTCCACTCCTTTAAAACTGCGCCTGTTAAGGGCAAATTTAAAGTCTCTTTGGCCTTACCACCCGGCTTAAAACAGTAATTTTCCGAAAGTAAACGAAACAGCTCCACAGCCGAGCGCAAAGTGGTGCAGGAATCCTTTAAAGCCTGAACCGCTTTAATTCTCCAAGACTCCTCTTCAGGAAATTTCAAATCCTCAAAAAAAGGCTGTAGCATATCCCAAAGCTTTAAGTCCGGGACCTGCCTTAAATGCCGGCTGTTCATCCAGCTTAGTTTTTTTACATCAAACACCCCTGGTGAGGGGTTAAGCCCCTTAAGGGAAAAAGCATCCACTAATTCCTCACGAGAAAAAATTTCCCGCTCGGTTTTGGGATTCCAACCCATTAAAGCCAAAAAATTAAGAAGGGCGGAAGGCAAATACCCTTGTTTTTTGTATTCACTGCAACTGAGCGCCCCGTGACGCTTGCTGAGCTTTTTTCGATCTTCACCCAAAATCAAAGACAGGTGGCCGTAAAACGGCGCGGGCCAATTAAAAGCCGAAAAAATCATCAACTGCCGAAGGGTGTTCGCCAAGTGCTCTTCAGAGCGAAACACATGAGATATCTTCATGGAGTAATCATCCACCGCGCAGGCAAAATTATACACAGGCAAACCGGAAGAGCGCAAAAGCACAAAATCCCCCACCATATCAGAGGGAAAAGACACCTCACCCCGCACAATATCCTGTAAAAGATAATTTTTTTTGCTCTCAGAAGTTTTAAAGCGGATAACCGCCTTCTCCCCTTTTGCAATTCTAAGTTCCGCTTGTTTGGGATCTTGATCTCTGTAGGGGCTTTTCACCCGTGGGGGCTGTTTATTTTGAATCGCCTTTTTTTTAATCCGCTGTATTTCTTCATCCTTTAAAAAACAGTAATAAGCTTTCCCCTCTTGTATCAGCTGACGGGCGTATTTTTGATACAGTAAAAGCCTTTGGCTTTGGCGGTACGGCCCGTAAGGCCCTTGATTTTCTTGGCCTTTCAGCCCCGTATACTCTTTTGGCCCTTCATCCCAATCCAAACCCAGCCATTTTAAATCGTTTAACTGCTCTTTAAGAAAAGCCTCACTGCCCCGGGCTTCATCCGTATCCTCCACCCGAAGGATAAAAGCCCCGTTTTGATTTTTTGCGAAAAGATAATTGATTAAGGCCGTGCGCGCGCCACCTAAGTGGAGCAGGCCCGTAGGGCTTGGGGCAAAACGCACCCGTGGCGGGGTTTTTTCCAAGCGCCCGCTCAAATACGCCTCCCTCTTAAAAAAATCACTACTGTTTTAAATTAGCCATCGTGCCGGAAAAATCAAAAGCTTTTTGAATTTCGGTCACGGGAATCACCATTGATATTTCATCGAAAATCATTTTGCAAACATTCAGCATGAGCTGTCTTTCGTAAAAGCTTAAGCCCTTTTTTTCTTCCATATTCAACAGCTCGCGAAAAACCTGAGCGGTTTTAATGATATTGCCTGTTTTGATGATTTTCATGTATTCCTGATGCCTCTTGCTCCAGTTTTTTCCCACCTCCACAAGAGAATAATGCGTCTTGCGATCCTGCAAAATATCCAAAACATCCATAGCCGTTTCACGGGTGATAAGCAAACGCACTGTTTTCATGCGGTTTTCCGGCACCATGATTTTCATATCAGAGCTGTTAAGAAGAATGGAGTAAAACTTTTGCCTGGCTCCCAGAATTTCTTTTGTCTCAATGGCTGTTATTTTGCCCAAGCCGTGACCGGGGTAAACCGCTTTGTCGCCCACTTTAAACTGTTGCATGAAACCTCCTAAAAAAACCTCTGCCTTACTGACCTAACCCCTTATATCAAAAAAATATTTTCAAATCAAGGCTTATCCTGCAGGAATATTAAAAAAATTATTTAAAAAAAATAACCTTTATATTTCAAGCAGTTATGACAATTTTTTATAAAATTTTTGAGTGAATTTTTTTCACTTTTTCACGATCTGATTGCATTTTGGCTGAAAAAGCCGGTATGGGGTGACTTCCAAATCAGGAGCCGGCAGGCCCGATAAGAGTCATTTCTTTTATCTCCAGCCTTTTGATTTTGTCCCTTAAACGCACGGCTTTTTCAAAATCCAGATCCTCACCCGCTTTTTTCATCCTTACCCTTAAGAAAGATATTTCCTCCCGTAAAGCTTTTATGTCCGCCAAAGGCCGGCCGGGTGTTTTTCTTTTTCCTTTTAGGGTGTTCTCTTGAAAAATCTCATCCTCAAAGCCGTAAATTTCCATAAGGCCCTTAGGGGCGGACTTTTTCACACTGCGCGCGGTGATATTGTGTTTCTTGTTAAAGGCGGACTGGATTCGCCGTCTTCTGTTGGTTTCCTCCACCGCTTTTTTAATGGAGTCGGTTTTTTTGTCGGCGTACAAAATCACCTGCCCGTGAATATGCCGCGCAGACCGGCCTATAATCTGAATCAAAGATCTTTTAGATCTTAAAAAGCCCTCTTTGTCCGCATCCAACACGGCCACAAGGCTTACCTCAGGAAGATCCAAGCCCTCCCTTAAAAGATTGATCCCCACCAAGACCTGAAACACCCCCATACGCAGGTCTCTTATCAGCTCCATTCTTTCTATGGTTTTTATATCACTGTGTAAATATTTTACCTTAAGACCCTCGGACTGGTAATGCGCCGTTAAATTTTCCGCCATTTTTTTTGTCAGGGTCACCACCAAAACCCTTTCCTTTTTTTTCTCCCTTTTTTTTATCTCCTTAAACAAATGATCCACTTGATCTTTGGTGGGGCGAATAAACACCTCCGGATCCAGCAGGCCTGTGGGGCGAATAATCTGCTCCACAATCTCCCCTCCGCTTTTTTGAATTTCATAATCCCCGGGCGTGGCGGACACATACACAACTTTCGAAAGCGATTTTTCAAACTCCTGAAAGTTTAAGGGGCGGTTGTCCAAAGCGGAGGGCAGGCGAAAGCCGTGCTGAACCAAGGTTTCTTTACGGCGCCGGTCTCCGCGGTACATGGCCCCCGCCTGCGGAACACTGATATGGCTTTCATCAATAAATAATATCCAGTCTTTAGGAAAATACTCCAACAAAGTGGGGGGAGGCTCTCCGGGCTTTCTGCCGGTAAAGTGGCGGGAGTAGTTTTCAATACCGGAGCAAGTGCCCATCTCCTGAATCATCTCCAAGTCGTAAAGGGTTCTTCTTTTAAGCCTATCGCTTTCCAGCTTTTTCTTTTGGCGGGCCAAAGTGTTAAGATGTTGCTGTAATTCTTTTTTAATGGTTTTCATCGCCTGTTTGTTTGTTTTTTCGGTGCTGACATAATGACTTCCCGGATAAACAGACACTTTGTCCAACTTCTCTAAAATACGGCCCCTTAAGGGATCCACACGAGCGATGGAGTCAATATAATCGCCAAAAAACTCCACGCGATAAGCCTTTTCCTCCTCGTAAGCGGGAAAAATCTCCACCCTGTCCCCCCGCACACGAAAAGACCCGCGGTGAAAGTCAAAGTCTTTTCTTTGATATTGAATCCCCACCAATTTTTTTAACAGTGTATCCCTTTCAATACGCTGATTGATTTTTAGATCCACTTTTAGTTTTTGATAAACAGCGGGGCTTCCCAAACCATAAATGCAGGATACACTGCTTACGATAATCACATCTTTTCTTTCCAGCAAGGCCATAGTGGCGGAGTGCCTCATTCGATCAATTTGATCGTTAATACTGGAATCTTTTTCTATATAAGTGTCTGTAGAGGGGATATAAGCCTCCGGCTGATAATAGTCATAGTAGCTGACAAAATATTCCACGGCGTTTTTAGGAAAAAGCTCCCGAAACTCGGCAAAAAGCTGACCGGCCAATGTTTTGTTGGGGGCCAAAATCAGGGCCTGCCGGTTCATCTCTTGAATAATATGAGCCATAGTAAAGGTTTTGCCTGAGCCGGTTACCCCCAGCAAAGTATGATGATTTTCCCCGGCCTTCAAGCCCTCACAGATTTTTCGTATCGCCGAAGGCTGATCCCCCGCCGGAGAATAATCCGACACAATTTTAAACCCCGATTTTTTTTTTACTTTTTTCATTATATGAATCAGTTTTGGGCTTTCAGAACCTTCAGTCCCGAAAAATCAGGACGCAAAAAACGAAGTATACTTGTGATGCACTTTAAAGTTTGATTAACAGGCCCAATATGACAACTCCGGCAGTCACAATGCTTCCTAATTTCAAAATCATATCTTTTTTTAACAAAGCAATATCTTTTCTGACATCGGCAATGTCTCTTTTTGTGTCAGCGCGTAATTGCGCAATCTCTTTTGTCAGGTCGGCGCGTAATTGCTCAATGTCTCTTTTGGTATCGGCGCGTAACTGCTCAATATCTTTTGTCAGGTCGGCGCGTAATTGCTCAATGTCTTTTTTGACATCGGCAATGTCTTTTTTTGTGGCCATGATATTTTCAACATTATCCCGTTGAAAATAAATCATAGCGTTGGCCTGTTGTTCGGTGAAGCCGCTTTCTTTTAAGAATTGAACTTGTTTTACAAGAGTTTCAGCCATAGTGTTTTCCTTATACCGGCTTTTAAAGTTTGATTAACAAGCCCAATATGACAATGCCGGCAGTCATAATGCTTCCTAATTTCAAAATCATATCTTTTTTTAACAAAGCAAGGTCTTTTTTTGTGTCGGCGCGTAATTGCGCAATCTCTTTTGTCATGTCGGCGCGTAATTGCTCAATATCTTTTTTTGTGTCGGCGCGTAATTGCTCAATATCTTTTTTTGTGGCCATGATATTTTCAACATTATCCCGTTGAAAATAAATCATAGCGTTGGCCTGTTGTTCGGTGAAGCCGCTTTCTTTTAAAAATTGAACTTGTTTTACAAGAGTTTCAGCCATAGTGTTTTCCTTATATCGGCTTTTAAAGTTTGATTAACAAGCCCATTATGACAAATCCGACAATTATAATGCTTCCCAATCTCAAAATCAGAGCTTTCCTTAACGAAGCAAACTCTTTTCTGAGATCGATGTTCTCTTTTCCAGTTTCAGCCATAGTGTTTTCCTTATACCGGCTTTTTGTTAAAAAGTCAAGCTCCGTGGCACTTAAATTATCGAAGGCGGAAATACCGCATTTTTCCTTAGTTTTGCGAGATAAACCACGAATTTTAGCCTGTTTTCCCTCTATCTACGGCATCGCTTTTTCACGGCTTTTTCGCCCACCCGGCGCTTATCAGTTCTGCCAAAAAAAGCCTTTTTGCCGACCCCTCAAATCAGCTGAAACTAAAAAAAACCAAAGTCCTTGGTGTAAAACCTATAAGTGATAGGTAGTATTTTTGTTATGCTGCAAGCTCCTTTTTTATTTGCTGTTTTTTGCTCCATAAAACAGGATGAATATCATATTGCTTAAGAGCTGACAACATTTTTCCAACAGCAGGTTGATTATTTAAGACATCATTGGACTCATTATCAGGCTCAGATACATTTTTTTTACTGTCATTAATAAAAGCATATAATTTAGATTTTTGTGGTCGGGTTTTTTTTATATCCAACCAATCCATAATAATAGCGTCTGCGTTGTGTTTAGCTGGATGGTTAATGGTTTTTATCAGACGCTCCGGCTGGTTAGAAGATTTTGGAATAAGAAAATTAAAGTTTCTGTTATAGTGAGATAAACCTGTAAATGATATTCTTTCTGAATAACGAATATGGGATTTTTCAAGCCAGTTACGCACATCTTCAAAAAATAAACTGGTTACATAGGATGAAGACATATAAAACATATCATTAACGGCTAACATAGCTTGAACCAAAGAATGCTTGCAAACAGGAAAATCCTCTTCATCGGTGGCTGTTATTTGAAGCTGGCCGTTTTCCTCTTGCACTCCGTATCCTCTGACAGTCAGTTGCAATAATTCCTGCCGTTTTGGGTAGTTGTTGTCCAGCTTAAGCCCTTCCATTTTTAAACCGGCAAGAGTTTCTCCATCATCTGTCAACAGATACCCCGTATTTGTTTTCTTAAGGTACATTTGTATATAATCATTGTTGCGATCTAAATAAGGAGCTATGATCTCCACCCATTTATTAATATTTTTACAAACAGTCCTGTCTTTAAGCCAAGAATAATATTGTTTCATTTTTATAAGAGCTTCAGCTTGTGTAAGAGAGTTTTCAGACATTTTCTCCTCCTTTTCTTATCGTTTCGGCTTTATTATAACAAATGTTAACTTTATTTATGTATCGCAGTAGAAGACCGGTTTGATAGACAAGAAACTCATTTTCCGCCTCGTTTACATTGTCGCCGTGTTTACTGTGTTCATTAAAGTATTTATCCAAGCCATTAAAAACCTGAAAAATAATATTTCTTATTTCAGGTTGACTGTTATTTTTTAGTGTCTGTTGTAAAGCTTTTATATTTTTCGGCAAGTCTTTTGTGTTTTTTAGCTTGTGCCGTAAAAATTCCTCAACAGACTGGCGAAGCCGCTCCGCAGATTCTTTATGTTTTTTGCTCTGGTAAAATTTAAGCGCATTTTCAAAATGTTTGTTGCTTTCTGGATCCAAGAATAACAAAGTTTTATTTACCAATTCATCATCCAGTTTTTTCTCCCCTTCAGGATATAAAACGATACGGCCTTTGGATTCCCTAAAAACCACATTCACATCAGACATTTCTACCGCTTGTTTAACAGCTTCTACAATTTTTGGACGACAACTGATAACTTCAACGTAGTGTGGATTATCATAATTTCTTTCATGATTAAAATCTAAATCCAAAACCGTTTCAATTAATTGACACAGTTTTATTAAATCATTTTCTTTTTCTACTTGACTCAATATATTCTTACTAAGTCGAGTAGAATCGATATTGCTCCATTTTTCATCAATAGCATAGTATTGACAAAATTCAGTGATGCTGTCGTTGGTAAGTTGATTTTCAATATGACGAAAAGCATTTAAAATACGTTGCTTGAATTGCCGAAAAGCCTCTTCAGGAGAATCAAGCTGTAAAGGGATATTCCACCTTCTGCTAAAGTCTTTTCTATGTTCTTTCAGGTTCATATTATACCTCACTCATTATCGATTTCTTCATCATATACTTTTCTCACTTTTTTAACAATCATTATATTTCCAAAATTCAATAATTTTTCATAATTGTGCATGATCCGGCTGTAATAAATTAATTTTATATTTCAACTGATCTTTACACCGGCCACTTTGATTGATAATCGTTTCTACTTGTGAACTAGAAAGATCTATATCTTTTAATAAAGTCACTTGCAATATTCCTTCCATCTTCAAACATAGATAAAACAACTCTTTTCTTCGAAGAGCCTTAGATTCTTTTTCTGGATTAAAATGTGTAAAGTAATTTCTTGTATCTATAATATCTGTTATTAGTTGCTGTTCATTATGGAAAGTAATAAATGCTTTTAGAGGCTCTATAAGCTCTTTTAACCTGTCTCTTAGATACATCTTTTTTTTGCAAAATTTTCTTTGGTGATATGCTTCTAAAGACTGAACTAAAGTCAAAAATTTATCTTCCAAGAATCTATAGTCTTCAGTTTGAGTGGATAGATACAGCTTTAAAGCCGGATCTGTTTGATTATATAAAGCAATCCAGTTGTTTAATATTTTCTCCATATTATTTTTCATATATTCAAATAAAAACAGAGGGACAATAAGCCTTGGGTTGTTTTTTATAAAAGGGCGACTCTGATAATATACTTTTATATTCACTGGATTATTAGATTTATCTTGTATTGTTTTTGAAGTAACTGTGACATCAGTTAAGCGTACTATATCATCCATAACAAAACACAAAAAACTATGTATTCTTTGCGTTGTTAAAATAAAATCTTGTAAAGACAGATCTTGAAGCGAGGTTAATTTACAATAAATTCTTTCTTTAATTTGCAGGCTTAATTCAGTTGTATTGCGTTTGTTATACTGGCCCCATAAGTAGCCAAATGACAACTGGATGTTATTGTCAAGTTTATAAATAATCTCATTCGGTATTTTATATTTAACAGAAAAATTGCCCTTATAATCATCTTTCTCTCTTTTTATCCCTGCATTTATTATCCACTGATGTAATCCCTCAATATAAAACTGAAAAGTATAAAATTGTAGTTTTTCATTCGCTTTATATTGAACACCAATAAGAGCTGTCTCAACAGACAAAAACCACTTTTGCACTCCACAACTGAAGTTATGCCTATGATAAAGGCAATCATCAAGAGTAACAGGACCAAAGTCCTCCACTGTTCCCACTATTCTGGGGGTTTGTCGTTCGATCTGCACGCACGAAGAGCTAAACAGCTCAAGCTGTATTTGTCCTCCGTCTTTAATGGATAAGGTTCCCGGTATTTTATCTTTTTCTTCAAGCTCGATATTATTATTTGAGAGAATCCAAAAAAAACCAAATTTTTTATTATTATCTGTAACTCTCATTTTACCATATTTCCTTTATTCTTTTTGAAACAGGATCATTTTGTTTGTTTGCCATCATTATTAACTCATGTTTTGAAAAACTTCCAAACTCATTATATAAATCATCTTCTGTTACCTCATCCTGGAATATCTGCAAAGTTTTTCGATATATTTCTTCTAAAAAATTTATTGATTCAGTTGTGATGTGTTCTAAGATAGAAATATATTTTTCAAACCTATTAAAAAATTCTTTTTCCTCTCTTAATAAATCTATAGAAGGTTTGGCATGAAAAATATCATTTCTATATTGTACCAATGCAGAAGTTTCTTTTATCAGCTCATCATTGTTTATAATGATACGAAAAAATCGAAAGACAGTTTTTTCCTTTAATACTGAAAGAGAACCTGCTTTTATTGTATCACCTTCTTTTGTATATAATTCATTTTCCTGTCTTGCAAAACCTATTAAAGCAATTCGCCGTTCTTTAGGGGAGATATTACTAAGAATACGCTCTATTTGTGTATATATTACTGTCATAAAACAAAGATGTAAATGATAAAAACCACTGGAATATAAATTATTCTCAACACAATTCGATAGATTTTCAGAATGATGCTTTAAATATCCCTTTATAGGACTGTCTGGATTCAAAGGATAAAAATTTTCCATTTTATATATTAATTCTTCCATTTTGAAGTACCTCTCATTTTTATTTTTGCTTCCATACGGAGGTTATCATTTGTCGTATTTTTGCTTCATTCAATTTTATTAGTTTTTTACAAGATTCAATATGCACTCTTTCTTGTTCAATTTCAGCTACAAGCTTTTTTTGCTCCTCAAGAGAAGGAAGAGGAATTTTAATGTCTTTAATTGACAGATTAATACCGCCTTGAGCGGCACCGGTTTTGTGCCTTAAAATTTCAATATTACCTTCCTTAGATTTTAAAACTTGATACAGATAATAAGGTTCAATTTTTTTACTATTGGAACGAAGTATAAATACATGTTCATTAACAGCTCCTTTTTTAAAAGGAGCTTTTTCATTAAAATACCCCGTCTTTCCAGTAGTAGCTCCATCTTTGACGATCAATACATCACCTGATTGCAGTTTTCCTCTTTTCATTTGATTGAAAAACTGTTCAGGAATATATTTGGGCTTTGATAAGTTAAAACTACCATCTGAATTTATATGCTCTCCGCCAATGCTTAAAACCCCCGTACTGATAGCCCCGCCTTTGGGCCTACTTCCGTTAAAAATATCACATATATCACCGAGGCGAACCAAAGGCCACTTTTGTTTTAAAAGTTGTTCTAATTGTTTTTGATCTGATAAAATATTTCTCAAATTGTCTGTTACAGTTGATTGTTGCAATTTCTTGACAGCGTTTTGAATAGATTTTGAAACTGTTAAAAATTCTGAGGAGTTGATGATATTATCTATCTTTGTTGTTACTTGTTTAAATGCTTTATTTGTTTGCTCTTTTTCTAAAAACTCCTGAAATGATTGACCTATGTTTAAAAGCTTCTTAGATATTGGTTTAAAAAATTCTTCAAAATTTTTAACAAGAGTATCTAATTCAGAATAAATATCCACTTTGTAACGGCTACCGGTTAGGTTATAACTGCCATCTTCCGCAATTGTTGTTTTATTCACATAGTGAGCCAGCGTGCTTTTTTGCTGTTTTCCTTTACTGTAAGCTTTTAAGATTTTAAAAGCTTCAGGCAGGTCGTTTTTGTCAATTTTTCGGCGGGTGGCGCCTAAGTCAAAACCGTCGTTTTGAACATCCACAAATAAAATGTCCCGATTGCTCTTGGCCCTTTTTGTGTCTAAAAATAAAATACTGGTTTTAACCCCTGAATAAGGCTCAAACACCTTGGCGGGAAGGCTCACCACCGCCCAAAGAAACCCGTCCTCCACCAGCATTTTTCTTAATGCCTTGTAAGCCTTGTCGTTTTTAAAAATAATCCCTTCGGGAACAATCACCCCGGCCCGGCCGTTTATAGTCAAATGCTCCGCTATGTAGTCCACAAACAAAACTTCTGAACGATTAGCCGAAATAGAAAACTTTGTATGAGGCCGTATCCCTCCTTTAGGAGACATAAAAGGAGGATTAGCTAAAATGACATCAAAATCATCTTCCCACCGGTTATCGCTGGTTAAAGTGTCGTATTCGTAAATATGAGGAGAATTAAAATGATGCAAGTACATATTCACCAAAGATAACTTGACCATTTTAGGGGATATGTCGTAACCAATAATATTGTTTTGTAAGCGTTTTTTATCTTTCGGCAAAAGTTTTTCACCTTTGTATACACCATTACTTTGAATTTGCACAGCAGAGGCATTTTCCGCAGAATAAAAGCTGTAACTGTCTTTTTTCGGGTCATAATTACCGGAGTTGTTTTTGACAATATGTTTGTAAGCGGAAATAAGAAACCCCGCTGTGCCACAGGCAGGATCCAAAATAGACTCCTCTTTTGTGGGATCCGCCACCTCCACTATAAAATCAATAATATGCCTCGGAGTGCGAAACTGCCCTGCATCCCCTTGACTGCCCAATATGGAAAGCAGATATTCAAAAGCATTGCCCAAATTTTCACTGTGATCGTAAGAAAATTCGTTTATCTGTTTTAAAAACAAGTTTAAAGTTTCTGCGTCTCTGTAAGGCAGAAAAGCGTTTTTAAAAATCTCTTTAAAGAGTTGTGGCCACTTTTCATTACTTGGTAACTGACTTAAGGCCTGAATATATAAATCCATTCTTTCCTGACCGGAAAGCTTTACATCCACAACCTTAGGCCAAGAGAATTTTTTAAAATCCCCGGTAAAAAACTTGGGTTTTCCTTTTTGACTTTTTGACCTTTGATCCATATCATCCATAAATTTGTAAATCAAGGCGATCGTAATTTGATCCACCTGTGCTGTAGGATCCGGGATTTTACCGACCAGAATATCCCTTGCCGAGTCTATCTTTCTTTTTGTTTCTTGGTCCAACATGGGCTTAAACTTTGCTCCCCATTCATAAATTGTTAAATAAAAACTCAGGTTGTAGTTGTTCTTCTGGAATTTGTTTTTCAAGAGGCAGGTATACAGCACTTGGTATGTCCATTTTTTTTAAATATTTGCACATTAAAGGGCCAAGCTCTTTCCAATCCAAGCCCCCCAAGCCACAACCCAAAGCCGGAAGAGCCAAAGACTCAATCCCCTGGCTTTTGTAATTATCCACCAACCAGTTAAGGCCCTTTTCAATACCGGCAACAGGGGATTTTTCTCTCCAATGATTTTTTGTGGGAAACAGCAAAAACCAGCGATGGCCGTTTTCTGTCGCAACAGAAGAAGAGACATTTTCCATAAGAGTTTTAATAAAATTAGCTTCTCTTTTATAGAGATAGGGAACTCCCATTTTTAATTTTTTTTGTCGACAAAGATCCTGATAAAGAACATAGGCATCAGGAAATTGATATTTAGCCCTTGAGGCCAAGCCCTTGCCCATAACACCAACAGTATTAACACTGACTGTAAAAGTCTGCATTTTCGAGAAAAACATATCCCCTTTTTTTAAAGTAATGTGCTTTTCTGTCTCTTTTTTGATACCTGAATAAGGAAAAATAACATTTTCATATTCAGGAAGAAAAAACATATTAGGATTTGGCATAATATTTAAGGGGCCTGTTATGTCTTTTCTGATTTGATTAGCTGTTTCTTGATTGGCTGTGTAAATGCCGATGATTTTTTCTTTCGGAATGTGACTGTAAATAAGCGCTTCCGCCATAATTTTTCTTTTTGAGTCATCTTCTTCACTCCAGTATGATCTTTCAAACTGTTCTGGGTTTAAGGCTCCTAAACCTTTATCTGTATCTTCAAAAAATGTTGTGCTTTGAGAGGAGGCATTGCCATCTGCAATACCTACATTAGAGCTGTTTATAATATCCGAATTGATTTGTAAGATTACAATATTTTGCGCTTCATGCTCTTTAATCACCCGGTAAAGCATGGGGTTGCGAGCCTGAAAATACACATTGGCATACTCCCAAAGGGAGCGTTTGTTAAAATGTATGTTCTTTCTTAGATCAACAATACCTTTGTCATAAATAATTGTTTTTTTTGAGATCCAATTTTTTAAACTCCATCTGTCTGCACGACGATGAGACAATATTCCATTTTTTAAAATGGATTTTAAGTTATCTTTGTGAGCGATATAATAAAAATGCTTTGGCGGTTTCATAAAATCTATTACTCCATAAAAGGGTTTAGGTTAACATAGTTTTTAATGTACTCAGGGACTTTAGTTTGCCAATTCTTATTCCCCAAAGCTTCAAAATCTTCCATATCAAAACCCGGATTGTTGTATAAATCGCCGTATTCTTTTTCATCAATAATTTTTCTAAAATCCGGATCTGTGATGTAAGATCGTATATAATTCACAATGTAAGGAATATATTTGTTTTCCGGTTTGTAAATGGAAATAAAATTTTCACACTCCGCCTGCAAAAGCTCTTCTTTTTTTGGAAAAGTGTCAATAATACCAAAGATCCTTTCCAAGACCTCTTTCCAAGTGATTCTTCTGTCTAATTGTTCCGCTCTTCGGATTTTTTCCAAAGTCAGATAAAGCTTGGGCTTATCTTCATATTTTTGTATCGCTAAAGTTGTGGCTTTTTGCCACATTTCTTGTGACACAGCCTCTTTAATCTCTTTATCTTTTACAATAACATCCCTGGCTCTGCCCCATAATTCTCTATCCACTCTCATGCCTTCCGCCCCGACTTGTGTTTCTGAAAGTGTTTTTAAAGCATCGGGGGTTTTAATATTCACTTCATCAATGATGACAGCCGGTAAGCTGTTGCTGTCCTCACCTTCTCTTCCCCGCGCCTGCGGAAGTTTAAGGGCTTCGTCATAATTAAACTTTTCTTCAAAAAACTCACAAACAGCGAAAAAATCAAACAGCTTAAATTTTTCTTTTTCTATTTCATGTTGATTGCGATTTTTGTCTTTGTATTTGAAAGTGAATTTTCTGGTTCCCCTGCCCTTCATTTGTATAAAATCCGTGGGGGAAAAAACCGGCCTCATCAAACACAAGTTTAAAATATCTTTGCAATCATAACCTGTTGTCATCATACGAACTGTGACACAAACCCTTGTTTTGCTTGATTTGTAACCTTCTAAAAATTTTGTATAGCCATTTAATTTGTTGTTGGCAAAGTTGATAGTGTGTTGCTTTGACTTTTCTATATTAGAGGTAATTTGAACAGCAAAATCAGAATTGTATTTCCCGGGCCAAAAAGTATGAGCCATTTTGTTTAAAATCTGAGTGATTTTTGAGGCATGTTTTTGGCTGACACAAAAAATAAGACTCTTTCCGGTTTCTCCACTTAAAGGATCTTTTAGGGCATTTTCCAAAAAGCTTTTGCAAAACACAACATTTGTTTTTTCGGAAAAGAATTTTCTTTCAAAATCCGATTGAAAAAAAAATTGCTCCACCTCTTCTCCTTCTTCAGATTCCACCTTAACACTGTAACCTTTTTCCGACAAAAGTTTTGTTGTTATATTTGTTCTGGCGTCAGCCACAACGGGGTTAATCAAATATCCGTCTTTTACACCGTCTGTAAGGCTGTACTTAAAGGTAGGGTCGCTGTTCTCACAACCGAAAGTGGTATAAGTGTCTAAAAGCAGGCGCTTTTCCCACTTTCTTTGATCCTTTTCAGAAAGCTCCATAGCGGACACATTTTTTAAATAATCCTTTGGCGTGGCTGTAAGCCCTAACTTATACCCGATAAAATACTCAAAAACCGCACGGCTGTTTCCTCCACCCAAAGAGCGATGGGCTTCGTCTGAAATTAAAAGATCAAAATCTGTAGGAGAAAAAAGTTTTTTATATTTATCCCCCGCCATTAAACTTTGCACTGTGGAAATAACAATTTCTGCTTTGTTCCAGTCGCTTTTGTGCTCTTTGTAGATAAGAGCTGTATAATCACTTTTTAAATATTTTTTAAAGTTTGTGTGTGCCTGCTCTTCAAGCTCCAGCCTATCCACAAGAAACAAAACTCTTTTGGCGTTCCCTGTTCTCAAAAAGAGCTTTATAACAGCGGCGGAAAGCAAAGTCTTGCCTGTTCCCGTTGCCATTTCAAAAAGAAAGTGTTTTTTGCCTTCCTTGGCGGATTGTTGCAAAGCATGAATGGCACTCACCTGATAAGGACGCAAAATGCGGACTTCATGAGCTGTCGCCAAAGCCGATTTTGCCTGAGGCTTGTTCCAGTCCGGATCTTGCAGGAGTGCAGGTTTTTGCGATTTGGCAATATAATCCTCGTTAACAGGCTCTTCATAAAGCTTGTCGCTGTTTGGTTTAAATTTAGTTCTGTGTTTAAGTGACTCCTGTGTGGGAAACTTTGTTATTATTTCGGGATTACCGGCCTCCAGATCCCAAAAGTAGTGCAGATTTCCGTTCGATAAAATAATAAACCGAACATTCACTTTGTGAGCGTAAGCCCGGGCCTGCTCTTTGCCGTCTAAGGGGTTTTTTGACTCTTTTTTCGCCTCCAACACTAAAAGAGGAAAGTCCTGCTCATCCAAAAGCAGATAATCCACAAAACCACGCTTTGTTTTTTCAAAATCAGCGCCTTGGGATGAGAGATCCTGCTGGGTGATCTTTACATTCGGTTCCAGCTGAATATTGGCTGGCTTGGCGGGGTTTTTTGGGTCGCTGAAGAACCGCCACCCCGCTTTTTCCAGCAGGTGGTTTATCTTGATTCTGGCTTGAGCTTCTTTTTTAACGGCCATTTGGAATATTTGGCATATAATGGGTGGATAGTCCATTGTTTACAGGTAAAGGGGTTTTTTTTGCTGTTTTCATAAGCGACAAAAACAGTGGTCGTTCCACTGCCGGTTTTTAAAGTTTGATTAACAGGCCCATTATAACAAATCCGACAATTATAATGCTTCCCAATCTCCAAATCAGAGCTTTCCTTAACAAAGCAAATTCTTTTCTGAGATCGATGTTCTCTTTTCCGGTTTCAGCCATAGTGTTTTCCTTATACCGGCTTTTAAAGTTTGATTAACAGGCCCAATATAACAACTCCGGCAGTCATAATGCTTCCTAATTTCAAAGTCAGGTCTTTTTTTGACAAAGCAATATCTTTTTGTGTGTCGGCGCGTAATTGCGCGATTTCTTTTGTCAGGTCGGCGCGTAATTGCTCAATATCTTTTTTTGTGGCCATGATATTTTCAACATTATCCCGTTGAAAATAAATCATAGCGTTGGCCTGTTGTTCGGTGAAGCCGCTTTCTTTTAAAAATTGAACTTGTTTTACAAGAGTTTCAGCCATAGTGTTTTCCTTGTACTGGTTTTTTTTCAAAAAGTCAAGCCAAAAAGAGCCTCATTGGGCTGTTTTTTCGCTGATTTTATAAATAATGACTTGTGTGTCGTCAAAATGTCGTGCAAAATGACGGTAATGTATGCAAGGTCTTTAAAACCGCCGAAAAGCTCTTTTTTTCTTCTGGGGCCAAGAGGAACCGGAAAAAGCACTTGGCTAAGCCAAAACTTTAAGCGGGCAAAAGTCATCAATCTGTTGGACGAAGCTCTTTATCAAAATTATCTACAGGATATTTCTCTTTTTTACAATACCCTTAAACTGCTACAGCCTCGCTCATGGGTGGTGGTGGATGAAGTTCAACGAATGCCCAATCTGCTTAATGAAGTGCATCGGCTTATAGAAGAAAAACATCTGAAATTCGCCTTAACAGGATCCACTGCCCGAAAACTCAGAAAATCCGGGGTGAATTTACTGGCCGGGCGCGCCCATCAATATTTTATATACCCCTTTACCCCTAAAGAGCTAAATCAGGATTTCAACCTTAATAAGGCTCTTCGTTTTGGAACCATGCCTTTGATACAAAATCAAAAAGACAAACAAAAGGCTTTAAGCTCTTATGTGCAAATGTATCTTAAAGAAGAGATTAAAGCGGAAGCTTTGGTCAGAAATTTACCGGGGTTTGCGCGTTTTCTGCCTGTGATGGCTCTTTATCACGGGCAAGTGTTAAATGTTTCGGCCACAGCGCGGGACGCCGGGGTGTCTCGTTCCACTGTAAACGGGTTTTTGGATATTATGGAAGACACTTTACTGCTGAACAAACTGCCCGCTTATTCCCCTAAACTGAGAGTGAGGGAAAAAAAGCACCCCAAAATATACTGGATTGACCCGGGTATTGCGCGCTCAGCGCGAAAACACAGCGGGCCTGTGTCCGCAATGGAAAAAGGGTCGCTTTTTGAAGCCTATATTTATATGTGTCTTAAAATGAAGATGGAGTATGAAAACGCTTTTGACGGGATTTATTACTGGTCCTCGGCCCAAAGTGTGAAGGTGGATTTTCTTTTGCAGGCAGGCCATGAGCTGACAGCCATAGAAGTCAAAACAGCAAAAAAAGTAAGGCCGGAGGATTTAAAAGGGCTGAAAGCTGTAGCCGATCTAAAAGGTGTAAAAAAAAGAATTTTAGTGTATTTGGGGGCGACACATCTTAAAAAAGACGGCATTGAAGTGTTGCCTTTTCATCTTTTTTGCAAGCGGTTTTTGACAGTTTAAATTGCTGTGTGCGAAAATCAGTGATTTGGTTTAAGCAGGGTTTGAATGCGGGAAAAGACTTTTTCAGGTGAAGGGGCGCTGTCCACTTCAGATAAAATATTTTGACGGCGGTAATATTCAATCAAAGGAGCGGTTTGCTCAAGGTAAGTTTTTAATCGTTCTTTAACCACCTCCTTACGATCGTCGTTCCTGTGCTTTAATTTTTCCCCGCTTAAGTCGCATATTCCCGAAACGCGGGGAGGTTTAAATTTTATATGATAAACTTTGCCTGACTTTTCAGCCACACGGCGGCCGGTTATTCTTTGAGTTAAAACTTCCTCAGGCGCGTTTAAGTACAAAACCTTGTCCAATTTCAGGTTAAGATCATTTAACAGGGACTGCAAAGCCTCCGCCTGTTTTAAGGTTCTGGGAAAGCCATCTAAGATAAAACCTTTTTTAGTTTTTAGCCCGCCGGATTCAGCCAACAAAACTTCCTTAACGAGATTTATTACTATGGAGTCCGGCACTAAGCTTCCTTGATCCATGTAAGACATGGCTTTTAAGCCCAAGGCTGTTTTATCCTTAAGCGCCCGGCGAAAAAGATCCCCTGTGCTGATATGACAAAGCTTATAATGAGAAACCAAAAAAGCCGACTGCGTCCCTTTGCCTGTGCCGGGCGCGCCGAATAACAATAAATTCAACCGGGCCTCCGTGAAAAAGCCTACTAATCAGTAGGATGTGAAAAACCCTTGCTCTTTAACTGCTTTTGTCCAAAGTCCGTACCGTTTCGGGACGGAATACCTTGGACCCTCACGGCACGGACTTTGGACAAAAATGCTTAAGGGGATATTTTTTTACAGCCTGTTGATTATATGCAATTTTTGTGCCAAACAAAATGATAACGCACAGCAAGTAAGAGCGGAAATTTTGAATGCCGAACATAAACTCAACTGTTGAACCGGAGCCAGGCAAGGAGCTTTTATTGCTGTTGTTGCCGTTGCGGTTTCTTTTGAGAGACCTCTCCCGCCTTCAAGGTCCCTCTTACCACCCCTCTTACCGCCCCTCGAATGCCTCCCACTTCCAAAAGTAAAATAGGCAAAAGCCCTTTGGCCATCTTAAGCTCTTTTTGCCGCCCCTTCAGTTCAGAGAGTGTTTCAAGTTCTTTGCCCATTAAAGCCCGATGTAAAGAGCGCTTGGCCTTTCCATCCGCTAAACGCCATTCCAAAACCCCTGTGGCCAGCCCCCCGGCTATACACACTCCAACAGAAAGAGGTGTAAAACAAGGCACAATGGTCGCAAGTATTCCAAACGAAAGCATGTCCTCTTCACGCTCTTTACTTTTTTCAGATTGAATACGGGCTGTTTCGGCCGTTAAACAATATTGGGAGCTTTGTTTATCACTTTTATCCTCGGTCAGCATATCCTCCACCAAGGGCCTGAAAGAAATAAGCCATTTCATATCCACATCGGGATCCTGCGCTGTGGCCAAGAGCTTTTTTAGTGTCTGCTCTTTTTTTCCATAAGCCTTGGCTACTTCTTTGTCGTCAGCAGGATCTTTTTCCAAAAAGCCTAAAACAGGCATATCATGTATCAACTGAAAATAGCGTTCTTCGCTTTCCCACCTTAATTGGTGTTCCGCTTGTTTGAGCTTTCTTTTTTCTTTCCCTTCCGTAAGGGGCAATTTAAGCAAAGCCAAAAATCTATCTATGTTTAAGGGGCCGGAATTTTGTTTAAATGCTTTTAAGATATTTTCGGTATAGCGCTTTTGAACGGCCTTTTTTTCCGCCTTGTTTAAAGAGGGAAGTAAGGCAAGAGAACCTGATACAATATGCGAGGGGGAAGGGTCCATATAACTTGAAGGCTCATGTGGTGAAAATTCACCCGTCCACAGGGCCGGAGAGGCTAAAGAAAGACTAACCCGCATATCGTGCCAGCGGTTTTTAATCAGAGGTTTAAGTTCACGAACTTTGCCTTCACACCAAGCTCTTAAAAGAGGATAGTCCAATTGGCTTAGGGCGCTTTGCTTTTTCAGCCGGCCTGTATCTTTTTCAAAACAGGCGCGAAGAACCTGAATCTTAAAAATACCGCTTTCAATAAAACCAATAACTCTTTTTCTTAATTTTTCTTTAAAAGCCGTCTTCAGCGCGAGCTGAACCGGTTTTTGTATTGCACTTTCCAAAGAGGCGCTTTCGCACCAGAGGCAAAAACCGGCCTCTGTATTAGATCTTGGATCTTCCAAGTTTATAGGCTCCATATCCTGACAGGCGGTATAATCCGGCAGATGTTGCGCCTGCCAAAGCCTGTCCTCTTTGGCTTGCTGTCTTCTTAGAATTCTTCTTCTGACAGAAGAAGACACTGCGCTTTTTTCCGGCTGAGATTCGGGAGATAGTTCCATCGGGGTATTTTGCCGATTTGGCTGAGCCTGAGCTGTCAGAGCCAACAAAGTTCCCACTAAAAAGATTTGTCTTAACATTTAAAAATCAAACGGCGGGGCAAAGCCTTTTTGACGATCCCAGGCTGTGTGCTTATCATAAACTACATTTTGCATCTTCGTCTGACGATTAAAGCGTACATCAAACATCTTCGCATTAATAAGAATCGCATCTGTAAAATCAGTGTTTTTTATACTCGCGAAGTCAAAACTTGCTCCTGCTAAATCTGTGTCCCTGAAAATCGCGTTATCCAATTCCGCCCTTGAAAAATCCAATCCATCGAACCTCTTTATGTCAGGCATTTTCACCACTTTGTCGCGTAGAGACTCAAGACTCACTATATGCATTTCACGCCATAATGAGAGTAGGCTTTGTTCAGCACGACCGATCTTCGCTATGATCAGCTCACTCCGTTTTGAGAGCTCTTGGATTTTCGCTCCGCTAAAATCCGCGCCCGTTAAATGTGCACGGTGAAAGATTGTTGCCTGCCAATACACTTCTTTAAAACTTGCATCCGGCAATTGCCCTCTTTCAAAGCTCGCTACCTCCAAATGTGCTCTATCAAAAACAGCCTTCGGCAATATCGCATCGTTCGCTTCTGCTCTTATAAGAATCGCACCTTGGAAATGAGCTTCTTCTCCTTGAATTTTCCTCAAATTTGCGAAAGTTAAATCCGCACTGTTAAATACCGCACGCTCCACTTTTGCGCCATATAAATTCGCATGCTCCAAATGTGCTCTTATAAATTTTGCGCGCTGTAAGCTTGCATCAACTAAAGTTGCTCCATTCAATTGCGCGCGCATTAATCTTGCTCCTATAAACTGTGCCTTCGTTAAATCCGCATTATTCAAATATGCGTCATTCAACATCGCTCCACTAAAATTTGCGTTTTTTGCAATTGCTTTGTTGAAATTTGCTCCACTTAAATTCGCGTACGAAAAATTTACTCCACTCAAATCCAAACCTTGAAAATTTGCACCACTTAAATCCAAGCCCTCAGCGTCTTTTAAGCGACCCTTTTTTATCGCGCGAATATTTCTTGCTTTTTGATATTTACCGGCTATCTTGGCTGCGAGTGTGATCTTACCAGCTGTGTCTCTTTTTGTTTCATCCGATGACGGTTTTTTTGCCAACCGGGCGGTTTGGCAGGAAAGAAGCAAAGTGAATAAAAAAAGCGAAAGTCCTCTCAAAAGCCAGTGAATACTCATGACCCTTGACCCTTGACCCTTGACCCTTGACCCTTGACCCTTGACCCTTGACCCTTGACCCTTGACCCTTGATAAATCTCATAACTATTGCTCCTTAGTGTGTTAATTTAATTGTCCGTGAAAAAGACTGGCTTTCATAGTTGGCATAAGCAAAACCTTGCCTTGTTCGGGACGGAATACGATTTAACCCTCACTGGAAAGGTTTTGCTTATGCCACAAATAACAAGGCTTTTTCATCCCATTTTACATAAATCGGTTGTTTTAAACAAAAATTTTAGTTTATTTTGCCGGACTTTAGTATAGTCAGACTTACTCTGAATCGCCATTCTTAGGCTTTTTGATTTCTTTTTCAGAAAACCCGACTAATTAGTCCCCCGTGAAAAACCTCTGTCCTATTAGTTTTCAGCAGGCAAAGGCTTAAGCTTGTTCGTGACGGAATACCTTGGACACTCACCGCTTAAGCCTTTGCCTGCCAACATCACTAACAGGACAAAATAAAGGTTTTTCACGCCCGGCTAATTAGAGCTTCCAGAGGAAATAAACCCATTTTTTAAATAAAAGCTCTGCGCTTTTTTGCTTAGAGCCGTTGAAAATAAAAACAAAAGTCCGTTTTTTACCCTCGTGTGTTACGACATAGCCTGCCAGACCCGCCACCCCGTTTATGCTCCCTGTTTTAGCGCGAACACGCCCTTTCAAAACAGGATTTGCAAAATATTTTTTTAAAGTGCCCTCTCCCCCGGAAAGCGGAAGGGCCGATTCAAACTCCGGCTGTAAAGAATGGTTTTGCCAATACCTTAAAAAACTTAATAACCTCCTTGGCTGTATTTTGTTTTTTCGGCTTAAACCGGAGGCTTGAATCAAGTTGTATTCCCCCGGCGGGGTGCCGGTTTTATGAATATGTTTTTTGATGATTTTCAGGCCCTCTTTTAAAGAGCCGGTTTTGCCTGTCAGCTCCACCACAAGATTTTTTAAGAGCATCTCCACCATAAAGTTATTGGAGTGTTTCATCATCAGTCTGACCTGCTCTGCAAGGGGCCGGCCCGCCCACTCAGCCAAAACAAGGCTCTTGCTTGGCGCCTTGCCCCGCTTAACCCGCCCTGTAAGGGCTATCCCCCTTTGCTTAAGAAAAGCCAAGGCATTGTGCCCGGTCCAAAGCGCCGGATAAAGAATATTCCTGTAAATTAAAACTTCTTTATGAGAGGCGGGAATCCGGCCTGTTAGTTTTAACCATTCCCCCGCGCCCTTTACCCTGTGAACCGCTATATGTTTTTTTTGCCCCGCTTTTACTGTTCGCACTTGATTTTGGATAGAGGAAAAATAAGAAGAAGAGGGATCAACAATGACCCGTGCGGGCAGGCCCGCTTGTTCCCCTGAACGAATATACAAATTGGCGGTGTTCCAATTAAAAGACAAAGCCCCCACAGGAGCGTCGTAACCGGCATGGGAGGGCCGTAAAAGGCGTGGGCCTTTTCTTTTTCTGTCAAAACGGCTGTCATCCACAATAAGATCGCCTTCCACTTTTTTTAAGCCCGTTCGGCTTAAGTTGTTAACCAAGTTCCATAGATCTTCAGACACAAAACCGGAATCCCCTCCCCCTTTTAAATAAAGCGCGCCTTTTAAAACAGTGTTTTTTAAAGGCTCCTCCGACAAAAAACGGGTGCGAAACTGAAGAGAGGCAGGCAATAGATCCAACAAAGCCCCCGCTGTAAAAATTTTTACCAAAGAGGCCGGGATAAAGCCCTTGTCCGCGTTCAGCTGATACAAAATATTATTCCCATCAGCCACTATCACGCCTAATTGAGAAGCCGAAAGGGCGCTTTGCTTTAAGGATTTTTCAAACGCTTTTTTAAGCCTTGATGGTGCAGGTTCCCCCACCGGCTCCCCGGCCACAGCAAAAGACAGCAAAACAATGCTAAAAACCAGCGCGGAAGACAAAAAAAGCCCAAAACAAAAAACAGATCTTATACACCTTGTTTTTCTGCACATAAAACCCTCTCCTACAAGCAAAACCCTTGGATTTAAAGTCCCGTATGTACTATTACTGAGTCATTCGGCTTAGCTCCCGGTGATAAGGCAGTGTCGCCGTGTGGTCAAGCATTAAAGGGTCGGGCCTTGAAAGCAAGGGCAAACCGGTGCAGAATACAATATATGAAAGCCGGACTGCTGATATTTTTATGTGTCCTTTTTCCTCTACAGGCTGAGGGTTTTTTGTTTTCTTTCTCAAGCAAAAAAAGCGAGCCGGAAAAAAGCCTTATTGTGGCTTTAGGTTCTGAGCCGCGCACTTTAGACCCAAGAAGGGCCACAGACGCAGGCGGAATGCGTATTGGAGAACTGCTTTTTCAATCTTTAGTGCGCTTGGGGCCACGCGGAGAGGTACAGCCTTCCGCCTGCCAAAAATGGACTTATAAAAACAAAACCTATACCTTTTGGATAAACAAAAATTTAAAATTTTCTAACGGAAGACCGCTTGCCAAAGAGGATATTCTTTTCAGTTTTGAAGAGTACCGCTCTGCAAAAAGCCCTTTTTCCTCCTCCTTTCAGATTATTGAATCCGTCCGTGTAAGCGAACAGGCAGACCAATTTATATTGAAACTCAAATTAAAAAAAGAATCCGCCAAGTTTCTTGCCGTGGACTTAAGTGTGTTAAAACTGCTTCCCAAAAAAGAAGCGCTTTTTGCCGGCGCCGATTTTAGAAAAAGCCCTATTGGCACAGGTCCTTTTCGGCTGATAAGCGCGGATTCCGGCAGGCTTACTTTAAAGGCCCGGTCCGACACAAAGCCTGCCCCAAAAACAGACAAGGTTATTTTTAAAATCATAAGAGACGACTTTACCCGTTTTCAAAAAATGATGAACAAAGAAATTGACATCGCCCAATCGGAAATCTCTTTTCAAAAAATCGGCGGATTTATCAATCAACCGGATAAGTTTCAGGTGTTTCGACAGCCCGGCACATCTGTCACTTACTTGCTGATTAACCTCAAAGACCCTTGTTTGAAAAACAAAATGCTTCGTCGCGCCTTGACCCTTTCCATTGACCGCCAAAAAATCATACACCATAAATTAAAGGGCTTTGCCCGTCCCGCCCTTACCCTTTTAGGCCCCGGGCATTTGTTCTTTAACCCAAGCCTCAAAAAACCTGTTTATAATCCCGCGGAGGCCAAGCTGATTTTCAGTCGTCTTTCCCCCGCCTGTCGCCAAAAACGCTTTTCCCTTAAAACCTCCCATGCCCGTTCCGCCCGGGATCACGGGCAGATACTGACTTTACAGTTAAAAAAAGCGGGCCTGAATATTCACACAGAAAGCTTTGACTGGGGGGTTTTTTACGAAGATCTTAAGGCCGGGCGGTTTCAACTGGCGCTTTTAAAATGGGTGGGGGTTACAGACCCGGATATTTATCGTCTGGCTTTTCATTCTGATGAACAGCCCCCAAGAGGCAGAAACCGGAGTTTTTACTCAAATAAAGCTGTAGACCGCCTGCTGGAGCGGGGAATAAGAACAATGGAGGCCGAAAAAAGAAAGGCCATCTATCACAAGGTCCAAAAAATCATACAAGATGAGCTGGTTTTTCTGCCTTTATGGCATGAAGAGCAAATAGCTGTTGTCCGAAAGAATATTATAAACTATCATTTAAGCGATAACGGAGATTTTTATTATCTTACGCGTGTTTCTAAAAACCGAAAACCCACAGCCAAAGCGGGAGGGAAACAACAATGAATAAAAAAGACTGGTATATGGTTACAGGAATGCTGATTGTGCCTGTCCTTTTGGATCAACTGCTTAAACAGCTGTTCGCCCGCCTGCCGGCCGGTTGGGAAGCCATGCTTGGGCCTGTTGGGCTTTCTGTAAATCAAGAAACAATGGCGCTCTCCAACCAATTTAATATCGCAGAATATATTACAGTGGTTTCCTCTTTTAGTTTCTCCCTGTTTTTTCTCTTTTTGTTTTTTGTTCTGAACACGGTACTGACGCATAAAATAATGGGATTCAGATTAAGCTGTGCCCTTTTTACCGCCGGCATGCTGGGGGACGGGTTGGATACAGCCTTCCGCGGAGGCGCCTTTAACTGGATACAATGTTTTGGCCTGAATATAAATTTAACAGACATATATATCGTCGTCGGTTCCCTGTTGACACTGTTTTTCTGTATAAAAAACCGCGCATTGTTATTCAGGAAAGATAATGTCAGAAAAAAAATGTTTATAGAAAAAGACCAATACCGCTTTTGTTTTTATATGCTTTTTTGCTGGTTGCTTTTAAACTGCGCCCTTTATATATTCTTTTTCTCTTTTATAAAAATTATTTTTAACCATTTTGTGACCGTCTCCCCCATTTTACAGAACCAGATTATGAGTATTTTCTCCCTGCTGTTTTGTATTTTGTCTTTATGCTTTTTGCTGATTATGTCGGCCTTCTCCATTTATCTGTCCAATAAAATTTACGGGCCGGTTTACGCTTTTAAAAAGTATATAAAGGATGTTTTTCTAAGTGGAGAGGCTGAACGCCCCTTCAAATTGAGACATGGGGATCATTTTAAGGATCTGCCGGATTTAGTATCCAAAATGCGGGCCAAATACCTTGAAAAGGGGAAATAAAAGGGCAAAGGCTTTAAAAACGGGCAAATTCGGGGGATAAAAAAAAATTTTATGGATTTTTCTTGTTTTTTTGCCCTTAAAATGTATTGTAACGGACGACTGATTTTTTTGGCCGTGCGGTTTTAGCGGGCTTTTGAGGGCTTTTGAAGGCTTAACAATTAAACAGCCTTAAAACTTCGGCATATCGGGGTAAAATTAAAATGGTGGTTATTCGTCTTGCCCGTTGTGGCAGAAAACATAAGCCTAAGTACCGTGTAACAGTAGCTGATTCCAGACGCAGTACCGGGGGGCGTTTTATAGACATTATCGGCTGGTACGACTCCATGAAAAAAGACAAAAAAACAGCTTTTCAGGTGGATAAGGAAAAATATAAAAAATGGGTGGACTGTGGCGCTCAGCCCTCTAAGACACTGCGCTCTTTAATGAAAAAGGTCTATTCCTTATAAAAAAGTGAGGTGTGAAATATGGAAACTCCTATCGTCGAAATTATAGAAATGCTCATAAAAGCCCTTGTGGATGAGCCGGACCAAGTGCGGGTGACAGAAAGCAAAGGGGAAAAAACCACTGTTTTCGAAGCCGGTGTCTCAAAAAAAGATATGGGCAAGGTGATTGGCCGAAACGGCAGAACCATTGAATCCTTAAGAACCATCGTAGGAGCCTGCGGGGCCAAGAGGAAACAGCGCTGTATCTTTCAAATTATTGATGAAGAGGAAAACTGAAAGCCATGACTCCGGCAGTAAGCCTCTTTGCCGAAGCCCCCGCGCCCTCTAAGTCCGTCGCGCCCTCTAAGTCCGCCGCGCCCTCTAAGTCCGCCCAAGGCGAAAAAACACAGAAAAACAGCTTTTTGAAGATAGGAAAAATCACCCGTGTTCACGGGCTGAAAGGGGAGCTTTTTGTCTCTTCGTGCGCCCCGGAAATATCCTCTCTCCTCACTGGCCGGACTGTTCAAATCAAAAAAAGCTCTGATTTTTGTTTTGAAACCACTGTTCGTAAAGCCCGGGCGCATAAAAAGGGCCTGATTCTTATGTTGGAAAGCCCTAAAACACGCCAAGAGGCGGAAAACTTAAAAGGCGCTCTTCTGCTGGCGCCAAAAAAGGTTTTTTCCTCTTCCAAAGGGGAATATCTTTATCTTTGTGAAGTCTTGAACTTTACAGTGCATGACAAAAAAACCTTGGGCAAAGTTTTTGCTTTTTCCAATCACAAGGGACAAGATCTAATGCTGATTCAAAACAAAGAAGGGGGGCTGGTGGAAGTTCCCTTTATTAAGCGGTTTGTGACAGATATAAACTTTAATGCAAAAACAATACAAGTGGATTTGCCGGAGGATTGGCCCGGCCTTTACAAAGTATAACTCTAAAAACCCCGCGCCTTACAAACTTAAAACCGAAAGGATACAAACTGTGAGCGAAAAAAAAGCCCGCGCTTTTTCATTATACGCCAACTGGAAAATGAATAAAGATCCTAAGTCCGCCCTTGCTTATATCCGCCAATTTCGCCCTTTGCTTTCTCCTCAAGATCAAAAGCGCTTTGTTTTTTTTGCTCCCGCTCTTGTTCTTCCCGCACTCAGTAAGGCGCTTTCCGACACTCAATTTGGCTGTGGAGCGCAAAACTGCCACTTTGAGGATCAAGGGGCTTTTACCGGGGAAAACTCTCCTCTTCTCTTAAAGCATATAGGGGTCACCCATTGTCTTGCGGGGCACAGTGAAAGACGCAGGCTTTTTTTTGAAGACGAGGCTTTAATTCAAAAAAAAGCGCGCGCCCTGCTGAAACACCGAATTAAACCGGTAATATGTGTCGGGGAAACCAATGATGAGCGAAAAAAAGGCAGATCTTTAAGTGTGATTGAAAAACAATTATCCGGTATTCTACAGCTCCCCTTAGAACATGTTGATATTGCTTATGAGCCGGTATGGGCTATAGGGAGCGACAAACCTGCCACACCCCGGCAGATTGCTGATATGCAAACACATATCCAACAACTTTGCGCCAATGCGGGAAAGCGACTTTATTTTTTATACGGAGGCAGTGTTAATGAGCAAAACATTAAAGCGCTTTCTCAAATTCCCGGTGTAAACGGTTTTTTGGTGGGTGGCGCCTCGCTGGATCCTCAAAAATTTTTTACTCTATCTCAACAAATCTAAAGAAATATTCTGTATTTCATTTTACTATGCACCCGGGATCTCGAAAACATTTCATCTCCTATGCGCTTTTTCGGAAAACTTTTCAAGAGTCGGCAGAAACCACTTTAAAAACTCAAGCCATTTTACAGGGAAAGAGCTTACAGTGTCCTCACCAACCGAAACCCGATATAGTTGAACCTGAGAGTCATGCGTGACAAGATCGTGGATTTTGTTGATGTGCGCCGGCGATCCGCCGAGCGGAGTAGCACAGGATGATCGCGCCAACTACCGCCACGGATACCACGAATCGAACCAAGAGTATATAAAGGGTCTATTCCACCCGGTAGATTAGGGTTGTATCCATCCTGCACCCACTCCAACACATTCCCGTGTACATCATAAAGCCCCTTCGGATTAGGCTTTTTAAGTCCCACCTTATGGGTTCTGTCTCCGGAATTAAAAGTATACCACGCATAGCTCTGAAGCTGTGATAAATCTGTGCCAAAAGAATAGGCTGTGCTTGTGCCTCCTCTTGCCGCATACTCCCACTCCGCCTCTGTCGGCAAACGATAACAGCCCTTTTTAGAACTGGGTGTCCCGTCACAACCGGAAAGCTTTAAAGCACCATTCAGTTTTTTAATAAACTCCTGAACATCATTCCATGAAACTTGTTCCACAGGATGATTCGGACACATCCCGTCTTTATGATCATTACAATCTTCCACCTCTTTAAAATATGAAGGATTGATTCCCATTACACGATGCCACTCACTTTGTGTTACTTCTTTTGTCATTATCTCAAAGGACCGGGAGATTGTCACTTGTACTTGATCTTCATCAGACACCCTTCCGCTTTCATCCGCAGGACTTCCCATTAAAAAACTTCCCTTTTCAATTTTTTGAAAGGGAACGGACAGTATCCAATGCTTTTGAGTCTCAGTGGTGTTTTGAGAGCTTTCAGCGCCTGCGGACTTATTACCGCTGGATTCTTCATTGTTCCCGGGCAGGGTGTTTTTCTCACCTGAACAGGAAACAAAAACTAAACTTATAATAAAAATCATCATCATCCGTTTACACACAACAAGCCTCCTTTTGTGCCAGCTTAAACCAACTGTTTTTTAGTATGTCTAAGTATACCGGAGTTCGTGAATATGTCAAAATATTATTAAAGAAAAAAACAAATGTTATGTATTTCATTTTTTAGAGGGGGGACAAACAGGCTTGCCGTCTATCATAACAAGCTTTCCGTCTTTATAAACAGCTGAGCCGCTTAATTGTTTCCAATCATCAGGACCGGCAGGAGGTAAAGCATCACATTTTGCCCCTGCTTCTTCAAATAAAGCATTGCAAGCCGCATGATCCGGGTCAAGCCGCTCTCGATCCTTTCGGGATACAGCCGGGCCGTCTTCAGGGGCTTGATAGCACACACCGGTTTCTTTTCCTTTTTTAATGGCTTCATCTTGGAATTTTTCACACCTCTTATCAACAGCTTTTGACTCATTGACTTTTATGCAATCCTCGCAAGACACAAACAAAAAGAAAAAAATAAATGTTATTATATATTTCATTTTAAATACCCGGGGAGAGGATCAACCGGCGGTCGCAACCGGGTCTGTTTCAGAATATCCCGCGGGCTATCTTGCAATTTTATCTTTAAGAGCGCCAACTTGTTTTTCCGGCATTCCCAAATCCGCATAGCACTTGTTTATCGCATCGGCTATCTCTTTTTGGCTGGCACACTTTTCCCCTTCACCACAATCTTTATATAATTCTGAATCTACTGCTCGCACTTTTTCACATCTGGGGTCTATATAATACATCCCCGGGGGAAATTCATGCGCCCAAGGTACAGGTAAACCCAACCCCTCATAGCACTTGTTTGTCGCTTTTATTGATTCTTCAGTACATTGTTTTGTGCGTTTTTTACTTGGATCGCTTAAGTGCGGGCAATATTTATCAAGGGCATCATCTACAGGTTTTTTACATTCCGGGTGTGTTTTATATAGAGCGTCAACTGTCCTATAACTATGACAACCGAATAAAACCAACAAAAAAACAAATGCTATGTATTTCATCTTACTATGCACCCGGGATCTCGAAAACAACTTATCTCCTGTCTGTACATTTCCTCGTGCCTTTTTATCTCATCTTGTTTGTGTTGTAAACTTAATTGCTTAGACCACACATTATAATCATACATTGCTATAAATGCCTCAAAAGTACCTTCATCCGGCCCGTAATCCGGGACATAACACCACTATCGGGGTTTTGGTGATTATTTTATTCCGGCTTGTTTGCCTTGAGCCTGTAAAAGAATCAGCTGATCCAGCTTTGTATTGACCGATTTCAGCTCTGTCCTGACTTCCCGGATATCCGCTTTCAGCTCTGTCCTGACTTCCCGGATATCCGCTTTCAGCTCTGTCCTGACTTTTTCTATCTTGCCGTTGGTAAAAGATATAAAAGCAATGGCCAAAATCCCAAATGTAAAAACAGGCATATTGTTCTTTAAAAATTCCATTAAAATAAGTATATCACAAGTAAAAACAGCTGTAAAGCCCGGCTTATGGGGTTTGTTTTTCGCAATCTACAGCGCCAAATCGTTGGCCTATACGCCTTCACCGCTTGGACTTTGCTTTTGAGACCAACAGTTTAGTAGCCTTTTTCACACCCGACTAATTAGTCGCCTGTGAAAAAATGCCCCTTAAGCATTTTTGTCCAAAGTCCGTGCTGTGAGGGTCCAAGGTATTCCGTCCTGAACAAGCTTGGCCTTTGCTTTTGAGACCAACAGTTTAGCAGCCTTTTTCACAGACGACTAATGAGGATTTTGTTGCCTTATGATTCAAGCTGTGACAATAAAAGAACATGAACTTAAAAAATCACCCCGCTGATTATCAAACACTATATGGTGAAATTTGAACAGTCTTAAAGAATTTAAAAAAGCGCGGGAAAATATTTCCCCCTATATTAAGAAAACCGCGCTTAGGCACTCCTTTGTCCTTAGCGAACGGGCGGGCGCGCGGGTGTATTTAAAAATGGAGAACGAGCAAAGAACAGGCAGTTTTAAAGTGCGGGGCGCTTTGAACAAAATTTTAAGCTTAAGCAAGGAAGAAAAAAAAAGAGGGCTTATCTCCTGTTCCGCAGGCAACCACGCTCAAGGGGTGGCCTACGCCGCTAAATGCGTAAAAGCCAAAGCTTTATTAGTGCTTCCTGAAAACACAGCTATTGTTAAAGAAGAGGCGATCCGCCGCTTTTCGGCCAAAACCGTATTGTACGGAAGTATATACGACGAAAGCTACAACCACACTCTTAAACTGGCCAAAGAAACAAACAGAGTTTTTATTCACGCTTTTCAGGATCAACAGGTCATAAGGGGCCAGGGCAGTATCGCGTTGGAGCTTTTAGAGCAAGAGCCGGATCTGGATTCTGTTATCGTGCCGGTGGGAGGGGGCGGCTTGATAAGCGGAACAGCCTGCGCCATTAAGCTGATACGGCCTGCCTGCCGGGTTTATGGTGTGGTCTCCTCTATGGCCCCGGCAATGGAATTTATGTTTCATAAAAAAACCTACTCCCCCAACCGGCATTTTTCCCCCGGAGGTTTGGCAGACGGCATTACTGTAAAAAATCCCGGGCGGGGGCTGTTTAACAGTTATATCGCCAAATATGCAGACGACATTATCAGCGTGACGGATGATGAAACCGCCTCAGCCATTGCTGTTTTACTGGAAAGGGAAAAAACTCTGGTGGAGGGGGCGGGGGCCGTGGCGGTGGCAGGCCTTCTGAAACAGAGCAAAAAATGGAATATCGGGAAAAAATGTGGAGTATTGATTTCAGGAGGCAATATTGACTTAAATATCCTTGCCCGGGTGATTGAAAGAGGGCTTAAAACCGCCGGGAGGCTGAGCAGGCTCTCTGTTTTAGTTAAGGATCAGCCGGGGACCTTAAATCAAATAACCGGGGTGCTATCAACCGCCGGATCCAATATTCTTTCCGTTCATCATGAAAGAAACAACCCCCGCCTGCCACAAGGTTTGGCCCGGATTGAATTTTTAATTGAAAGCCGGGGCTTTAAGCATTTAAAACAAATCCGGTCCGCTTTGCAAAAATACAGCATTAAGGAGAATCTTCCATGAGTGGCGAAACATCTAAAAAACAAATTTACATTCCCGGGCTTTCCGTTGAGGAGGTTAAAAAAAAATATTCTTTAGACACAGTGTACAAGCTGGCCGGCAACGAAAACCCTCTGCCCCTTCCTGAAGAATTGCTCAAAGACTTACAAAATCATCTGCAAAGCATCTCAGGCTACCCCTCTTATATGCGCCCGGTGACAGAAGCCGTCAGCCGATATTATGAAGTGGACAGGGATCATGTTCTTATCGGAAATGGCTCAAGTGAGCTGATTGACAAACTGACACAAACCTACGGGGCCGGCGGCGGGGCCGTTCTTATATCTGAAAAATCTTTTCCGCTTTATGAGTTTTGCGCGCGGGCGCGGGGTTTAGACCTTTACAAAGCGCGCATGGACAAAAACCTAAAGATAAATATTCCTGAAATACTGCGTCTTTTGCGCGCACACAAAAATATTCGGCTGATTTTTATCAGCAATCCCAACAACCCCACAGGCTCTTACACCACCCATCAGGAACTGGAACATCTGCTGGCCGAAACCAAGGGCCGTAATCTGCCGGTTGTGCTGGACGAAGCCTATTGGGGCTATGCCCGGGCAAAGGATTTTGCCTCTGCGCAGGCTCTTTTTAAGAAATATCCCCATCTTATTTTACTCAGATCTTTAAGCAAAATCATGGGCCTTGCGGGGCTGAGGGCCGGTATTATGCTTGCGCACCCCTTTGTGACAAAAAAAGTAAAACCGGCGATTTATCCCTTTAATGTGAATATTATGGCTGTAAGAGCCATTATGTTTTGTATGTCTGACAAGCCCTCCATAAAAAAATATTTATCAGACTCAAAAAAACTGGTATGGAGCAGTTTAGATTACTTCTACAAAGAGCTAAAAAACGCGGGTTTAAGGTTTTACCCCTCTCAGGGGAATTTTATACTGTTTTCCACCGGAAAAAAAACAGGTCAGGAGGCTTTTTCCGCTTTACTGAAAAGGGGTCTTATTTTACGCCCCCTACAGGATCCGGGTCTGGAAAATTATTTGAGAATGAGCATAGGACTGCCGGATGAGAACAAAAAAGCCATAGAGCTGATAAAGGAAGTCTGCCGATGACTGATGATTTTTTCGTCATTCCCGCGATTGCTGGAATCCATACCTTATACCTGATAAAGGAAACCTGCCGATGAAAGGTGACAAAGTCTTTTTAATCACAGTGGACGGCCCTTCAGCCTCCGGCAAAAGCTCGCTCAGCCGATCTTTGGCCGAAAAACTGTCTTGGAAATGGCTTTCCACCGGAGTGTTTTACCGGGGACTGGCCTGCCTCAGCCTTCGCCGAAAAGTGACCAAAGAAAGGGAAATAGCAAATCTGATTGATACAGAAGACTGGCGCGTCCTTTTGAGCGATGAAAACACCCGCTTTTTGCACGAAGGAAAAGACATTACAAAATCCATATACACACAAGAAGTGGATGATATGGCCTCCCGATTGGCGGGCTTTCCCTTAATCAGAAAAGCTTTGCTCCCCTATCAAAGAAGGTGCTTTCACCAAAACAGCCCGGGCGGGCTGGTGGCGGAAGGAAGAGACTGTGGCACAGTGGTTTTTCCCTTTGCCTGCTTAAAAATATACCTGACGGCGGAGGATAATATCCGCGCCACCCGGCGCGCCGGCCAAAGAGGAGGCTCCGTGGATGAGGTTATAACATTGCAAAAAAAAAGAGACGAACAGGACATAAGCCGGGCAAACAGCCCCCTTCGTCAGCCGGAAGGGGCTTTTATTATTGACACCGGCGCTTGTAGTTTTAAGGATATGGTGGAAAAAGCTTACAAAAAATCCCGCAGTTTATTTTATAAAACACCTTGAATACCCGCTTTTTTTTATATATCGTTAAATTTCTTTGACATAAAACGGGCATAAAAATAAATAAGTGCTGTGATAAAAACAAGGCCAAAGGCTGAAAGGGCGTATTTTACCGATATGGAAAAGACAGCAAAAAAAACAAAAGCTGAGATCCAAAGGGAACAGGTGATGTCCCGGCTGGATGAAGCCGACAAGCTTCATCTGAAGGTCACCACACCCGCCCCAACTGAAGAAGGCGCGGAAGAGGGGGAATCCTTCAGCAAATTATACGAGGAATCCTTAAAAACAGCGGATTTTAAAACCGGTGATGTGGTGAAAGGGCGCGTGATTTCCATAGAGGACGACCATGTGCTGGTGGATATTAATTATAAAAGTGAGGGAATAATTCCCAAATCTGAGTTTCGTATGGTGGCCGGGCAAGAGGACATTCAGGTGGGGCGGGAGCTGGATGTATACATTGACCGAATCGAAAACGACGAAGGGATGATGGTTCTTTCCAAAGACCGCGCCGATATTATCCGAATATGGAAAGATATATCCAAAGTGGTCGAAAACGAAGAAGTCATTGAAGGCACCGTCATAGCCAAAGTCAAAGGGGGCCTGAATGTAGATATAGGGGTGAAAGCTTTTTTGCCCGGCTCGCAAATTGAGTTAAGGCCGGTTCGGGAATTAAGTGATTACATAGGAAAAAAGTTTCAGTTTAAAGTTATCAAATTCAATCAAAAGCGGGGAAATATCGTGCTCTCCCGCCGGGTCCTGTTAAGTCAGGAAAGAAAAAACCTGCGTTCCCGCACTTTATCCGCAATCAAAGAAGGTTCGGTCACAAAGGGCGTGGTGAAAAACATTACAGACTACGGGGTTTTTGTGGACTTAGGCGGTCTGGACGGATTACTGCATATCACAGACATGAGCTGGAACCGCATCAAACATCCTTCCGAGCTGGTTTCCTTAGGGGATGAGCTGGAGGTAAAAATATTAAAATTTGACCAAGAAAAAAACAGAGTCAGCTTGGGTCTAAAACAGCTTACAGAAGACCCTTGGGGGCTTGTCAGCAAAGAAATTAAAACAGATGATGTGTTGCAGGCCACTGTGGTAAGCCTTACAGATTACGGCGCTTTTATGAGGCTTAGGGAAGGGGTGGAAGGCCTGGTGCACATAAGCGAAATGAACTGGGGAAAAAAAGTCAAACACCCTTCACAACTGCTGAAAACAGGTGAAGAAGTGTCCGTCAAGGTGCTGGGCATGGATCAGGAAAACCACCGCATCAGCCTGAGTATCAAGCAGTTGCAGGAAAACCCTTGGACAGAGCTGAAAGAGCAATACCCGGCGGGAACAAAAATGGAAGTCACTGTAAAGTCCATAACAGATTTTGGTCTTTTTGTGGAAATGCCGGATCAACAGGTGGAGGGTTTTGTTCATGTTTCGGATTTATCCTGGATAGAGCATATCTCTCCAAAAGAGAAGTATAAAAAAGGGGATACTTTATCCGCAATGGTCAAGGATATTAATATCGAAGAAGAGCGTTTCAACTTAAGTGTGAAACACCTGCAAGAGGACCCTTGGCGAAATGTGGAATCCAAATACTCCCCTGGATCCCGCCACGAGGTAAAAGTAAAAAAACTAATGGACTTCGGGGTTTTTGTTGAGCTGGAACCGGGAGTGGAGGGCTTAATACATATCAGTGAACTAAGCACAGAAAGAGTCGAAACAACCGACCAAGCGGTGAAAATGGGTGACACCTTGAAAGTGGAAGTTTTGAATATTGATCTTGAGGCCCGCAAAATCGGACTCAGTGTTAAACAAATTCAGCTGAGAGGAGATCAAAAAAACAGCTCAGCGGAAGAGACAGAAAAACCGGCTGAGGAAAAAAGCGCCGGGGAAAAAAAGAAAACCGACAGTTTTTTCGGAAGAGCCTTAAAAGCCTCGTTGTTGGGAAAAACAAGCAACGGGGAAAAAAGCGCCGATTCCTCTTCTGAATAAGATCCGGAGAACGCTTTATGAATACAAAGAAAAAGAAAATGCCTCTTTTTCTGAAAATTATTATTATCGCCGGGGTTTTTTTATGTTTTACTGGCATCACAAACTTTTTTATGAAAGGAGGCTCTGTTCCCAAAGCGGGGCAAAATTCTATTTTGGCCTTGGACTTAAAAGGGGTCTTGGTTGACAAGCATAAATTTCTTAAGCAATTAAGGCAATATTCGCGGGACACAAAAATAAAAGGAGTGCTGATTCGAATGGACTCCCCTGGGGGATCTGTGGCCTTGAGTCAGGAAATTTACCGGGAATTTAAAAAGATTCGCGAAATCCTGAAAAAACCAATAGTAATTTCTGTAGGTTCTTTAATGGCCAGTGGCGCTTTGTATGCCGCAATGGGGGCGGACATTATTTTTGTAAATCCCGGCACTTTGGTAGGCTCCATTGGGGTTATTTTTCCCTTGATAAATATGGAGCGTCTTTATGAATGGGCAAAAGTGGAGCCTTACTCCATAAAAACCGGTGAGTTTAAAGATTCAGGAACCCGCTTTCGCGCCATGACCTCGAAGGAAAGAGTCTTGTTTCAAGATCTTTTGAACGAACTGTTGGAACAATTCAAATCCGCCATTATAGAAAGCAGAAACATGCCTGCGGAGGAATTGGAGCTTTACACAGACGCGCGGATATTTACCGGAGAAACCGCTGTATCCGCCGGCTTTGCGGATTCTATAGGCGCTTATTCCGACGCTGTTGAAAAAGCGGGTGAAATAACCGGCTTGGGCAAAAAGCCAAAGCTTTTTACCCCTCAACCGGGTTACTTTGACATGATAAGCGAGCGGTTAAGCGGCGACGGCTTAAAAAACATCCTGCTGAGAGGAGTAAATATACCAGCCGGTTTGCGGTCCGCCGGTTTGCTTTCTCTTATGGGATTTTCCGCCGGTGTTCGTCCTATGTATATCTTTCCCCCTGCTATTGGAATGTAAATTTTTACTATGGTTTGAATGTTCATGTATAACTCTCCCGCGCATATTATGATTCCGAAAGTCACCCCTTGTGTGAAAACACTTATCATCATCAATTTGGTATGTTGGTTTTTCCTTATAGCCATTATTCAAAGATTTTTCATAAAAACAGAGGCCTTGTATCATTTGTTGGGTTTTGTCCCTTCCGCCGTTACAGAAAAGTTTTTAGTTTATCAGTTTTTTACTTACATGTTTATCCACAGCGCCGGGCTGTTTCATATTCTTCTTAATATGATGGTTTTATGGATGTTCGGATCTGAGCTGGAACAATTATGGAGAAAAAAATTCTTTCTGACTTATTATCTTGTGTGCGGAGTGGGCGCGGCCCTTGTATACTTTGTCGGCATAAATGTATATTCTTTTTTCGGAGGACAAAGCGCCCTTATGGATATTCCGGTGGTGGGGGCAAGCGGGGCGGTTTTTGGCCTTCTGCTTGCTTACGGCATTATTTTTGGCGAGCGGGTGGTGCTGTTTATGTTTTTGTTCCCCATGAAGGCCCGCACCTTTACCATACTTATCGCGGGCTTGGAACTGCTGACCATGCTCCAGTCCGGTTTTGGTTCTCCTGTAGCCAATTTGGCGCACTTGGGCGGCTTGCTCTCCGGCTTTTTGTTTTTACGCTACCGATCTGTCTCACAAAGATATATGTATGAAAAAAGCTTTTTTAAATTTATCACCAAAAGAAAGCAAAGAAACAAATTTAAAATATTAACAGATCAAGAAGAAGGCCCAAAATACTGGAACTAAACTTAGAAAAGGAGGTAAAAAATGAAATTAAACAACCTGATTAAAGATCTGCGCCGTGACAAACGGATGAAAGAATGGAACGCACGCCACAGCACAGGCAAGGAATACAAAGAGGATTTGCGCTCCCTTCCTGACCTTTCAAACCAAGCGGAAAACATGATCGGCGACACACAAGAAGCAAAAAACACATCCACCCGGGAAGTTAAATAATTTTTTCTGCAAACACTTTTTTGTTTGGGATCATGTAAGCTCTTTTTACGCTCTCTTCTGAAAGGATAACCAGGTCTTCCGCTTTATTGTGCTCTCCTTTTAACTTAAAATGCCCTGAGCGAACCCCGCCCAGCCAAAAGCGGTTGTCGGATACATATATTCTGTCCCCGGGAAAAGCTTTTAAAATCGCGCACACTTTTTTGGAAAGGTAAATGTCCCCTTTTTTCATATCAGGGTTTATAGAAAGAGAAAGCTTTTTGGCCTTTGCGCCAGGCTCCAAGTTGGGTTTGCCGCCCTTAAAAAAGTACATGGCTTTATCCAAGGTGTCCGCCGTAAGGCCACTGATCTCTTTTTGATTTTTTGATCGGGAAAGACAAACCAGCGTGCCGACAAGGGAAGTTAAAATCACTCCAAAAACCGCGCGAAAGTAAATGGGATCCCCGGACTCAGCGCCCATAAAAAAGCCCCGCAAAAGCTCCACCGGCTGGGGAAATATCCCCGTAAGTAAAGTGGCCCCTCCCCCTATAACCATCGCCGCTATCGCTGAAAAAGCGTCAAAGCGCGGCCAAAACAAAGCAATAAACACTGTGGTCACCACAGGGGGAATAATGGTCATTATCCCTTTGTAATGAATGGACATTAAAGTCCCTTTTTGCTGAAAAAACCAAACAACCAACAGTAAACTGATGCCGATCACAAAAACAGAGGCAAAACGCGCAACCTTTAAGTAATGTCTTTCACTTTCCTTGGGCCGTATCAAAGGCTTGTAAATGTCATACACTCCAATAGCGGCTGAGGCGTTGATAAGGGTGTCCACTGTGGACATAAGGGCCGCCAGCAAGGCCGCTATCGCCAGGCCCAACAGCAGTTCATGTTGCTTTAAAACCTCAAAGGCCACATTAATAAACACATTATAAGTGTCTGTTACAGTTAAAGCTTCGTGACCCGGCAGGGCGGAGCCTGTGCTGTCCTGCTTGGTAATAATGGCTTTGGCGATCCAGCCCGCCACCCCAACAGTCATGGCGGAAAGGGGCAAACACACAAGCACATTAAACAAGGCTGTGATGCGGGCCTGTTTAAGGCTCCTTATTGCAAGAAAGCGCATCAGTATCCCCTGATTCATAAACAAAAAGGCGGCGCTCCCCACCAAGGCGTCGCCCCAAAAAACCCCAACAGTATTAAAATGAGGATCCGCGTTTAAAGGGGCAAAAGGCAGGCGATGGCTCAAAGGAAGGTGAGTCCAAAACTCCCCAAGGCCTCCCAAGGCGTAAAGGCCAAAACCCATAACCAAAAAACCGGTCAGATAAAGCATCAGCCCCTGAAACAGATCTGTAAAAATAACCGCTGTCTGGCCGCCAAAGGTGACATAAAAACCCAATATAAAAGTCACCAAAGGCACTGTGTAAAGGGGGGCAAAACCAAACAAGCCATGAAGGGCCAAACCTATGGTGTAAAGATTGTAACCGATATAATAAAAAATATAAGCCAGAATAAGAGCTACAGCCACATAACGGGCTGTCCGGTTAAAGCGCTTTTCAAAATACTCCGGCACAGATTTAATCCGGTTGTAGTACAGTACCGGAAGCCAGGCAAACACAAAGATGGGAAGCACCAACCACTCGTTCATGTACACCATCGTACTGCTCATTCCTGTGTTAAAGCCCTGTTCGGAATACTTAAGATAACTGTAAGAGCCTATGCCGGTCGCCACCATACTAAAGGCCGGAAGCCACCAAGCAAAGCGCTGGCCGCTGAAAAAAAAGTCATTGATATTGGAGCTGAATCGGGAAAAATAAAGCCCCGTACAACTAATAAAGAAAAAATAAGCGATAATAACCGCAAAAACGATAAAGACTGTTTTTTGAGGAAGAATTTGGCTTAATTCCATACTTTACACCGCCCCGGAAGGAAACTGAACCGCCGTTAAAATCCACACTCCGTGAGCCAGCAGGTTGTAAACAAAACCCGCGATAAAAAATATCAACCACTTTTTTTCACCCGCTGTCTGCAAATTCAAAGCTTTTGACTTAAGCAAAAGACTGATGCCCAAAATAAAAAAAGGGATGCCGGATCCGTAAATATACAAATAGGCGGACAGAAAATGCGCCTCACCCAAAACCTCTTTCAACAGCCTTGGAAAAAAGAAGGCGAAAGAGGCAAAAAAGCAAAGTAAAAACAAAAGCCTTAAAATATTTTTTTTCTGGCTCCAAGTCATATAAATTTTTATTCCGAGGGGGAGGGATAACAACCGGTTCCTGTAAGCTCTAAATAAGCGCACTCACGAAAGCCCAAAAGCATACTGTCAGAAAGGCGCTGTCTTTCAATAAGATACACATTTATTTCCCCGGTGTCACCACCGCAAACAAAAGGATAAGACCGGCCATCAAAAGCTTTATACCTTTGGTAAACCACAATTTTCGGATCGGCAAACTCTTGTTCCATCTCGTTTATATTTATCCCGGAATCCGGTTCACAAAGCTTTTTCTCTGAAGACTTATACACACGCACAGAAAAAGAGTCGTCCTTTGGTGTTACGATCCCGGAATAAGAAACAGGATGGCAATCCCCGCCTTTGTCTTTAAGATCCTTGCACAAAGCAAATTTTAATTTTTTAAGCTTATCGTAAAACCGGGCCGGGACTTTGACAATATTGATATGGCCCGCTTTGCCGGCAAGCTTATCAAAAAGATATTCCAGACCATCGTAGCCTCTTTGAGAAGACAGAACTGATATGCCTTCATCGTTCAGCTCTTTTTGTATATCCCAAGGCTCAGACGGTTGCACGGGATCAACAGGGCGGTACATTTCCAACACTTCAGGTTCCGATTGAGACGGAAAATGAAACAGCCCAAAAAAAGCTGTAAAAAACAACAGCGCTTTCATAAAAAACCCCTTTCTGATAAAAAGCCCCACCGGCGTATTTAAAACACTGTATATCACAAAATCCGGCCTTTCAACAACTTAAAAAGGCCTTAAAAAGCTAAAAAAATCCGGTTTTATATAAATTATTTTTATGTTATACTAAAGCCCGGAGATTTTATGCAGTTTGACGCCTTAAAATATGTGGACACTTTAAGAAAAGCCGGTATTCCTGACAAGCAGGCCGAAGCACAGGTGCGTGTGCTGAACGAAATTATTGATTCCAACCTGGCCACAAAAAGAGATATCAAAGAGCTGGAACGGGATATCAAACAGGATATCAAAGAACTGGAACAAAGAATTGTTATCAAGTTAGGCTCCCTTCTTACAGTCGGTCTGGTGTCGCTTGTCGCTTTATCTAAATTAAACTTGATTTAAGCAAGTCTTCTTAATGCTTTGCATTGTGCCAAAGTCGAGCAGTATACTGAAGTAAAAAAAGCCGGTAAATTGTCCTTTAATGAATTTAAGCGCTTACGATATTTGTCAAAAATCTTTGGATTTTCAGCCTGAAAGGCCTTGGCCGGAGTGCTGGCCCTGTTTTGCTTATGAAAACGAGCTTGTATCCGGCTTTGGTCGCACAAACCTGCCGGTTTTGAACTTTACAGCAAAAGATGTGAAATTTTTACACTTATTTCACCAATGTCACCCCCGGCTGAGTTTTTCGGAATTAGGAAGAATCGTCACAAAATGGGCCGAAATCAAACCCGCCCCCTGCTCATGGGAAGCCTTGTTCAAACTGTACGGCTTAAATCAAAATACAGATTGTGTAATAGGGCAACTTAAAGTTTTTATATCCACCCCCTCTTCTTTCCAAAAATGGCTGAGCGAAAAAAAGGCCCACTTAAACGAACTGCGTATCTTAAGCGCTGTAAAAGACACCCGGCCCATCCACTTTATTCTTGAATGGATTGCCGAAAAAAATCTGTCTCATTCTCTTGGGGTAAAAGCCTTGGAGCTGAGCGGAGAGCTGTTTCTTATGGGCTGGAACCCGCGCCAAATATTAAACCCCCTGCTTACTCCTGAAAAAGCCCTTTTGGAGATGGAGCAAAAAAGAAAGCCCCTTGCTTTTTCCAAAGACCAAACAAAAAAAGCTCAACTGCAAAAAACAGTATGGCCCTCCGACACAACAGCTAAATGGCTTAGAAAAGGCGATAAAACCGGCCTGCAAATTCATATATGGTGCCAAAACCCGGAAGATTTAGACAAAAAAACAAAGGGAATTAAATCCGCTTTCCACAAGTTAAAACCTATCCTCTCCCCCGGGAAAGAACAATAATGCAAAACACCTTGTTAAAAAAATTTGAAAAAGTGTATATTGAAAAAGCCTGTCTTGGTTCTGAGAGCGCAAAACAAGTGTTTAAAATATTTCCTAAAAACCGGATTCACATTATCCCGGACAAATCAGAGTTAAAAACCCTGTCAAACATGAGTGCGAAGCAATTTGACAAAAGCAAGAAAAGGCTTTTGTTATCTGTTTTTAAAGGAAAGTTTTTTAAAAGATGCCCCGGGGCGCGCCCCGGGCTGATATGCTGTAACTATTTTGTTTTAAACTTGGGGCAACATTGTGAAATGGACTGCTCTTATTGCTATTTGCAAAGTTTGATCAACTTTCCCTTTGTGACCATTTACACCAATATTGAATCCGCCTTAAATGAGCTTTCAGAAACAGCCCTAAAGGGCCATAAACTGCGCGTGGGCACGGGGGAGCTGACAGACAGCCTAAGCTTAGACGACATCAGCCGGCACTCTGTTAGGTTGGTAAAATATTTTAAGCTGAGGCCCCACTGGACTTTAGAGTTTAAAACCAAGTCTGCCAATGTTAAAAACTTTCTTCATCAGGAGCATGCGGGAAATGTTATTGTCAGCTGGTCTTTAAGCCCGCAATATATTATTAAAAAAGAAGAGCACGGCACAGCAAGTTTAAACGACAGATTGCATGCGGCACGGCTTTGCCGGGACAAAAAATTTCCTGTGGCTTTTCATATAGATCCTGTTATTTACCATAAAGGTTGGAAAGAAAGCTATTCCGATTTAATTCATAAAATCACTTTTTTGTTTCAGCTAAAAGAGGTGTCTCATATTTCTTTGGGCGCTTTGCGCTTTCAGCCGGAGCAAAGGCATATTATGCGCGAAAGATTCGGCATGCAGTCTTTAGTGACAACAGGGGAATATTTTAAAAGCAAAGACGGCAAACTAAGGTACGATCAGGAACTAAGACAAGAAATGTTCCGTTTTATTTTTACGCAATTTAAAAAGCTTAATTGGAATATATTTTTATGTATGGAAGAGCGCGAAAGCTGGCTGGCCACAGCCGGCAATCTCCCTTTAAAAATGGAACAAACAAAAAACCTTTTTGACTTAAAATCCGTACGCACTTTTCAACATAAAAATAAAGATTGAGTTTTTATCAAAAAAGGGTGACAGAATAAGTGATTTTGAATATTTACAGATTTTTGCAAGGAATATATTTTTTTAATTTTCTTCAGTTTGATAAACTGTAAAAAAGTGTATAAAAAGTGTATAAAAAGTGTATTTTTTACATAGTCTGCTTTGTTTTTGTTTTCACCTCCTGCAAAACAAGCTTTTTTCTATGGTTTTTTTACATAGTCTGCTATAGTGAAAAGCCCTGTTATTTGCCTCAAAATCTCAAGCGGTGACGGGCGGGAGGCCAACGATTTGGCCTTCCGTTTCTCTGATATTCCAGCCCGAACAAGCTTGAGATTTTGCATAAAGAAGCACTAAAAATCGGAATTTTTTCACAGAGGATGATTATGCGCGCTTTTATAGCTGTTTTTATTTTTGCTGTTGGCTCGGCTTATGCAAATATTTGTGAAGAAGCCTTTTCTGATCCGGATTCCTTTTATGAGGCCATGACCAAACAGCTCGCTTTAAGTAAAGGGCAAGACCCGCTCTTTAAACTCTATCTCACAAACAAAACCCCTTATCCGAGAGATGTTGTAAGATTTCATTCCTTACAGGATGTCCTAAATATCTTAAACCAATATCCTGAGCTTTCCAAGCTGATTGTAAGAGAGCAAATTCTAAATTTTACTGTAACAACAAAAGAAAAATCAAATAGTCTTAAAGACTTTATTTCCTCTTTCCGAAACGAAAGCTCCAGATTACGAAACAGCCTGTTTCAGGTGGAGGCAAACTTGGGCTTTTGGGCTAAAACACTGGGATTCAGCAAGATAGAAGACTCTTCTTTAAGCAAAGAGGAAAAAAAGGCTCTTAGGAAAAAGCGCAATAAAGATCTTACAGCCTATTTGGACAGCACAGCTTTAAATAAAAAACTTCGCGATTTTATAAAAGATGACTCAAAGCCTTACCGGGAAAGAACTATTGCCTTATACAAAGCTTTGGAAAAGATAAGACATTCTTTAGAAACAGCAGAAGCTGACTCCTCCATCAAAGATATTATTCATTTCTCCCATGAATCCTACGAATCCCGTGAGTCCCGTCAAAAAATTATTCAAAACATTTCTCAAGTTATAGCGGATTTAATTCATACCGCAGGCTTTGGAAATAAAACTTGGGTGGATCTTTTAAAAAGCAAAGACCCACATGAAAGCTTAAACGCTTTGCGCAGTATTTTAAACGAACGGGATATTTTGGCTTTTGAACTGGGCTTTACCGGGCATTTTGCAGAGCTTAAAGCACACTTTAAGGCCAAAATACCGGATAAAACAAAATATTTAACTCAAATCACAGAGGAGATTCAAAATCAGCCGGATACTGCTGTTAGAGGAACAGAAGTGTTAAGACTAAGGCCCCTTTCCATTCAGGAGTCGCCTTTTAGATCTTGCCTTAGTGGAGACTGTGCCACCAATACTTATTTTGAAACGGCTTTGGATCCTAATTTTTTGTACTTCACTTTGACAAACAGCCGTCATGAATCCTCAGGCCATGTCACTTTAGTTTTGGGGGAAGCTCAAAGCCCAAAGGGCCTGACAGTAAAAACCGCTTTTGTGGATAAAATTCAGAATATAGAACCGCAAAAGCTTAATGCCGTGTTACAGGGGATTTATCTAAGCTTAAAAGAACAAGGCTATGTATTGGCCCTGCCAAAGGATGTGGGAGACCTAAACGGACTTTCCAATGAGGCTTTGGTGAGTGATTATGTGGGAAGGAAAATTCTGCCTGATCTCTCAATAATCCTTAACAACTTTAAACCGCATGAGCATGAGTATAAAAACTTATTATATACAGCGACAGGTTATTCCAGAGCCTACAGCCGGCTACAGCTTTTGAAGTTTGAGGCTGTGCCCTTAGGGGGAGTTAAAATAAGCCCTGGGGAGATTCCCGCACTTAGAAAAGTCCACCCCGAATTAAGTATTCTCTCTTTATACGAGCCTGTGTTGCTTTTGGAAAAATCCACAATCAATCAAGATCAGATACAATTTTTAAATAATCTTCTTACTATGAGACAGATAAAGGAGCTTAATTTGTCAGATCAGTATGTGGATAATCATCTGAACTTTGTTATGCGACATAAAGATTTTTCCTTTAAAGTAAGAAAGAAGGCTTTTTACACTTTAATAGAGTTTTCTCTGACAATAGAGCCACCGCAAAAGACAACACGGCATATTTCATTTTTAGAGGAAAAAGCATCTTTATTTTCAGAAAAAGAAAAAGAGGCTTTAATAGGAGAAATGAGCAACTGGAAGAACGCTGTAGGTTACAGAAAAGAGTTTATAACAAAGCTTACTGAAAATGAAATAGCATCAGCCCGGGATCTGTCTCAGCTTAAGCAAATTTTAGATTCCTCCCCTTGGAGCCGGGTTTTGAATCAAGGCGCTATGTTGATTTATCTCGCAGGCAACAAACAGGATACCGGATTTCTCACAGTGTTGCTCAATAGAGGGGTTTATATAGACTACAAAAATGAGGAAGGGAAGACAGCCTTAATGGAGGCCGCAAGCAAAGGCCATACAGAAGCATTAAGACTCCTGCTCGACAGAGGAGCTGATGTACACGCCAAGGATAAATGGAGGCACACGGCTTTGATGTTGGCCGCATACGAAGGCCATACAGAAGCATTAAGACTCCTGATCGACAGCGGAGCTGATACGGTGACTGTATACGAAAGCTATATAGAAACAGTCGAACCGCTACGCGAAAAAGAAGCTGAAGACCATCAACCCCAACAATTATAAGGAAGTTTTTCACAAACCTCTGACCAAAGCATCTAAATCCCGCTCCCAATTATCTTTAAACATTATATTTCCATTGTTATTTGCTTATAGTTTGTGGATTTGATTTTTTTCGCATTAAAAACCTTGGTGCCGGCTGTAGATAAAGGCTTATCGGCTATAAAAGAATGCTCAGCGGAAATTACATTTTTGTTCGGCAAACTTACGGATTTTAAAAAAGGAAATTGAAGTTCTGTTTCCTGCTTGGTCATAACCGGAAAGCCGTAATAGTGATTTTTGTATTTCATTTTGCTGTTTTTCATAACCAAAGGGGATGATTTTTCCTTGGTTTTTTCAGCATATGATACATAGTCTCCCACACAGCGAATATGCTCTAAAAGTCTTTGAGTGGTGATATTGTTCAAAAAATCTTTAGAGTTGGTTAAACGATCAATGATATAAGACCTAAAAGATTTATCTGTTTCAAAAGAAACACTGTTTCGCCCTGTAGCAAGACAGGCCAGCGCTGTAGTCCCCGACCCCGCAAAGGGATCCAATACAGTATCAGACTGTACAGAATACATACAAATAAGCCGATAAGCCAGCTCAAGAGGAAAAGCCGCGCTTCTTTTTCGAAGGCTGTTGTTGTTGAGATTTTGAGATACACCCGGCAAATCAAACCATATATCAGAAAACCATTTATTTCTTTCTTCCCAAAAAAACGCACTTCTTCGCCTAAGTTTTATATCGCTTTGATTTGAAGTCACGATCGAAGACCCTATTTGCGCAGGCTTTAAACCCCTTTGAGGGTGTGGCCCTGCGGGCTTAAATATTCTTTTAGGGCCTTTGCGAAAAATCAAAATATATTCGTGCTCCAAAGTGACATAAGCGCCTGCGGGCAACATTCCCGACCCCATAAATTTATTGGGGGCGTTTGTTTTTTTGTGCCACAATATTATAGGAAGAGTGTCAAATCCCAGCTCCTTAAATTGAAATATCAAACGGGAGTGGTTGGAATACAGCTGAAATCGCCCCCCTATAGTGCGGGTCGCATCCCCGATATTGATACAGGCCATGCCTCCTTTTTTTAAAACCCGGTAACATTCTTTCCATGTTTTATTAAGCTCTTGGTGCATAAGGCGGCAAGCTTTTTCACCTTGTTTGTTTTCTAAAGCATGTTTTATTTCCGGGTTCTGCTTTCCATAAAGATCATCCCACATTTCAATCATAGGGTAAGCCGGTGAAGTAACAATAAGATCCACAGAATCATTTTTGATCCCTTTCATATTCCCGGAATTTGCAAAAAAGAACCGATGTTTTGTTTTCATATATTTTTTAGTTTCTTTATTTCCTGTTGAATCTCATTTAGTATTCTTTCATTGGCTATTTGGTTATTTTTACTAAAAACGATAAACACTTTTCCTTTATATTGCTTTGTAAATTCCTGAAAACTTTTTTCCATACGCGCTGTAATGGAATAATTCGCCAAGTTGGCATTGGCTGTAACGGGTTTAATCTGAATACCTACAGCCTTATTCTTATCAAGAAAGCCCAAAAAGTCTATATCCCCCGCATGATCCATTTGTGGATCACTCTCCTTAAAATTAAGACCACTGAAGTGTTGTGATAAATGCTCAACAACAATGGATTTTTCAGTAATAAACCCGTCAAAAGTTCTATGCAAAACAAGATCAAATACATATTCAACACAGTCATTAAGGGTCAGGGAACGGATAGCGTTTTTAATTTCCGGGATAACAATTTCTGTCAATTTTATATAAAGCCTTTCTCCCAATTCTTTTAAGTTTTCTCTATTGATTTTAACAGGCTCTTTTGTCTTGGTATAAGCTTTTTTAAAATACCAAGATTCCCATTCTTTGTAGGCTTTTGGCTGACAGTCTCTAATAAGGGCCATTACAGTGCCCACTTTTGTTGTTTTTGTAAGTCCCCACCTCCTATTGACATAGTTCAATAAAAATTCTTTTTTGCCAAAATCTTTTGCTGTTTTTTTGATCAATTTAAACTCCATTAGATTTTTTCAGATTTTGATTTACATCTTGCTTATTTACAGATTTTTTTTGTTCCTTTTTAGTGGTCATGGCTTGGATATTTTTTAATCTTTGTTGCCTGTCGTACCGGGTGACATACCAATCATTAAACAAGGCTTCTATCAGTCGAATCAGTAAATGGGCTTCGTTTGGTTCAATATCAATTAACATTCCTGTCGGTTTTTCCATATGCGCGCCGATATTGCCCATTTTTCTTATGCTGTCAATAGAGCGTATAGATTCTTCTGTAACACCGGGAATGCTACGCTCATTCACTTTCTTTTTTAACTCTTCTATTTCCTTATGGAGAGTGCTTTTTTTTATTTTGCAAAAATCCCTCAGCATGCTTTGCAGACATCGGCGGGCAAGAACTGCGGACGCATTGGGGCTGAGATGAGCAATTTTGCAGGCTTCCTCATAATCTTTTTTGACAAATTCAGGTATATAGTCCGGCTGAGGCTTGGCTATGGAATCCGGCAATAAACGCCATTCCTGAATTTTTTTTCCAAAAAGCAACATACTGCCAGCAGAATAATTATGTTCATTACTTTTCTTCAAAAGAAATTTCAAGCTGAGCTTTTTACACAATTCATTTAAACAAGCAATACTTTTAACTTGAAAACTAATCCATTCATGTTCACTTGTCTGAACAATCTCTCGAAGTTCATATTTAGTTTTTAAGTTCTTTCCTTCTGACAGAATCTGAAGATGTCCGCAATAAGGACATTGCCAATTTTTCATTATACAGCCCTTTCACTAAAGATATAGTTTTTTTGTTATCAAAACATTTTTATAAAAACCTCTTAAAAATGAAGTTTTTATCACATTTTACTTTTTTTTACTTTATAACCGATAGGGTTTTTTTTAATTAAATCAACTGCACATTTTATATTATAGGACATTATAATTCCTGTGTTGCTTTGATATATTAAATTTGTATTTGATTCAACTCCATTTATCCGGTGAATAACAGGATCGTTTCTGAATTTATAACCTGAGATAACTCCCGCCACCTGATAATCGGTTTTTCCAACAGGTTTAAATATGACAGGACCACCGGAAAACCCCGGATTATTATGTCCATCCAAATAAAAAACTGATATTTTTCCTATATCACTCATGTTGGAAATTATCGCTTTTTTTACAAAAGGAAAAGGGAACCCTCTATTCATTTTAGATAATTTTTTTCCATCCAAATAAGGAAAGCCAAGAAAATATACATCCTGTCCATAAACTAAATTGCCGGCTGAAGGCTTCATTGGATAATTTGGCGATAATTGAATATTTGTTGATAAAACAGAAATATCATTTTCTCCTCCACAATGTCCCACTAAAAAAACTTTTACTTTCTTTATTTTATTCTGATGGAAAGTTTTTAAGGAATCTTCTTTTTTTATTTTTTGAACGAGATGCTTGGCTGTAATAAGGTACTGTTTTTCATCCACTTCAATAGTGAACATAGTCCCCATATTTGTTTGAAAAATAAGCAAAAAAACTCTATGGAGAACATTTGTTGTGATCATTTTAAAATTCCGTATGGGAGGCTACAAAACACAATATTGTGCTGAATCAGCCCTTTTTATCCTTTACAACCTAAAGTAAGCAAAGCCTCTTCTTAAAAAGAGGCTTTTTTTTATCAGTTTTCATTTTGAAGTTTTTGTGTTTCATCAATAAAAAAGAATTTAACATATCTATTTGCAGAGACAAAGGAATTTTAGTAAAATCAGCCCCAAAGCCCCTGTTGAAAAGACTTAGCCTCTTTCCAATGGCTCACAACCTTTACATACGAGCACCACCAAAGTGGGCTAAACCCTGTCTACTTTTCAATCTTCGCATAATGCAGTGCGGTAAATAAGTGATTTTAAATATTTAAATCTTTATAATGGGAATATTGTTTTTTGCGCACACATTTTGCAGATCCTTTTTTTGTTTTTTATTTTTTGTCAGTAAAACAAGACAACCCCCGCCCCCCGCGCCGCAAAGTTTTACCGCAGGCTCTCCTTGTTCAGTAATAAGCGCCATTACAGAGGAAACAGCCGGGTTAAGCCAACCGGGGAAAAACCGCGCTCTTAATTCCTGCTCTTTTTTTAAGCAGGAGAATAAATCCGGCCAATTTTCCTCTTCACAAACTTTTCTTGTTTCCAAACTGTTGTCCCTCAGTTTGTACAGGGCTTTTAAAGTTTTCGGATCCCGATCAACAGCTTTTTTTAAAATGCCCCAGTTGTTTTGGCCGGAATGATGGCTTTTTCCTGTATCCACCAACAAAAGATGATCTTTAAAAAACTCTAAAGGGAGTTTTTTCTTTTTCCATTGTGGGCCAAAGGGGGAATATTCAATAATATAAAGGCTGTACGGATCCGCATCCAAAGCGGGAACATAATCTTGAACCCCGGCGGGCGCGCGCAGTAAGGCTGTTTCCAGATCCCGGCAAATAAGCAGTAATTCATTTTGACTTAAGTGTTTGCTTGGTTTCCTGCCCAAAGGCAAGCCCTTGAGGTCTTTATCACACTCCAAACCTGTCCGATTTAATGTATATCCCATCGTAAAAGCAAAAGCTTTTGCAAGGCTCACACATAAGCTGGAGCTTGCTCCTATACCTGCCCCCACGGGGGACTCAGAATGCAGATAAATCTCCCCTTCAACAAAATTTTTTACACCGGCCGGGGCTTTATCCCGATCGAGTTCGGCTTTTTCAGCCACACAAAAATCATCATACTCCTGCGTTTTGCTTTCAGCTTTAAAATTTCTTAAACGCAGGTCTTCCTTTTCCTGAAAAGAAGTTTTTTCTTTCTTACTCCAATACTCTATATGTTTTTTCAGCAGTAAAAGCTCTTTAGCCGGATCTTGCAACAAATCCCTAAGATTAAAAAAAGATTTTTCAAAACAGCCGGACAAAGAAGAAACTTTAACCTTTATACTGTGCCGGTTTGAAAGATCCGGATCTTTTTGATGAAGTTCGCTTTTTGAATAACAGCTCTCCCCGGTGGATCCTGCACACGCGCCAGCCATAAACCGCACAAGGGCGGGCCTGTTGTTAAACCGGACGGAAGTAAAAACAGGGATTGAGCAATTAACTGTACAGCAATCTTCTATAATAGTGTAAAGGGGCCAAATATCCAAAAGCCCCCCGGATAAATCAATCCGGGTAGGGCTTTTAACAGTACAAGAAAAATAATCTTTCATATAACACAGGTTTTTTGTGTTGTTATTCTGTGTCTTTGCTGTCTTCTGTATCCGGCTGTTGTTTCAGCAGTAGGGGGGAAAAAACAGGCTCTATATCTTTAAAAGGAAGAGCCATTACCTCCCGGCCTAAACTGCTTTGGGCGTACACTAACTGTTCGCTTTCGTCTGTTTCGGTTTTTTTTGTTTTAAAGGGCGCGCTAAAATCCACTCTTAAAATCTCTTTTTGCTCTTTGTCTTTTAAAATAAAATAAGCGGTTTTTACAAAAGTTTTTTTGCCGCCAAAATATTTTTTCGCAGAAAGAAAATTCATTTTATTTAATGCTTGTTTTAGCTCTTCCCGGTTCAGCTCTTTTTCAGAAGGCGCGCCGCCAAACAAATGCCATTTATCTTCTTCTTTTTTAAGTTTTATATCCACGCCGTATCCTTTAAGCTCCATAAAATAAACCTCATCTTTTTTAAACTTAAAGGGCTGTCTGTGGTCTCTGATTTTGTTTTCGCTAAGTAAAACCTCTTTCATCTGATCTTTGTTTAAGGTAAAAATATAATTTCTGTCAGATACTATGGCGTAAAAGTTTCCTTTTATTTTTGGGCTGATTTTTACAGACCATGTTTTATTGTTTTCAAACTCCATTTTCAGCTCTAAAGCGGGAGAGGATAATTTTAATTTTTTTCTTAATTTTTCGGTATTAAAGTGCGGGTCTTTTTCAAAACTGACATTGGAAAGAGCGCTCCGGTAAGATTCTAAATCAGAATGGGAAAGAGGAAAAGGAGTATCCCCTTTCCATTGCCAACCCGTGCCGCCACCCCACAACAACTCCGCTGTAAACTGTTTTGAACGATAACTTAAAGATACCGGATGCTTTTTTACACTAAGAAGTTTATAGCTTCGAAAGTCGTCCCCGGTTTTTTCTGTCAGACCGGCCCAAGAAGTATCACCCAGCAAAAGCTGTGGCCCTTTCCTGATATAAAAACTGCCGTCAAAGGCGCTGTAATGGCTGATTTCCAAGCGCATTTTTTGCTCGATCGAGCTTTTTTTTGCTATTTCCAAGACAGCCGTATTTTGATTAAGGCCGTACTCAGCCCAGTCCGCGCCGGAGTCTTTAATGACTCTTATTTTTTCAGACAACAGGCTTTCCAGATAATCTTCCACCAGATCTTCATCCGCCTTGTCCTCGACGGGGGACAAAAGCTTCCAGCCCTCATCCTGATAAAGAAGGTGAATATCCACACCGGATTTTTCAAGGGATATTTCCTGCACTTCAGATAACTCTAAAGCGGGAAAGATAAGGTTTTTTTTCTCCTCCGCTTTTTGCTCCCGCTCTGATTTTTTGTACTGGTAAAAAGCAAAGCCCGCTGTACAGGCAACAATGAGAACATAAAAAATCTTAATAACCAGCCGGCGCTTCACGCCTCTCTCCTGCGAAACCATATCACAAACCCGGCAATAAAACAGATAACGGGAAGAGCAACCGCGAAAAAGATAACTCCCATTTGATCAGAGCTTCTTAAGGTCACCTGTGTGGCCTTAAGCCGCTTGGGGCGGATGCTGATTAAATCAGACTCATCCACTAAATATGAAACAGTGTTCATAACCAAATCCCGGTTTATTCCGCTTTTGTTTATTAAGTCATTGGAAAAAAAATCACTGTCCCCGAACACCGCCATTATCATAGAGGGCTGTTTTGGTTTTGCCTCTTTTTCAGACTTTGCCTCTTCTGCTTTTTTTACTTTTTCCACGAGCAAGGCCAAAGCGTGAGCGGACCTTTCCCCTTTCGCTTGATTTTTGCCGATATCCGTAACGGCCAAGGCTTTAGGATTGGTCTTCACCAGCTCGGTCAAAGCAAATTCCGACTCCTCTTTTATTTTTAAAGGGCCTGCGATATGAAATATGGCAAAAGCGCCCCTTGGAACAGACTTAGTCACCCGGCTTACAGGATCAAAATAAACACCCATAGGGGAAAAAGGCCCCAGGCCCACAAGGGCCGCTATTCTGTCCCGTATATAGTGCGCCTGATAATCCACACCAAACTTTTGAAGAAACTGTTTCATATTATGTTTTTTATCCGGATCCAAAGCCATAAGCAGACGGCCACCCTCATTTAAGTATTTCTCCAGCCAATTAAGCTCTTTTTCCAAATAAGGCCGTTCAGGGCCGGCGATAATCAGAGCGGACACATCACCGGGAAGTTTTCCGTTTGCCACGAAATTCCAGGTTTTCACCTGAAAGGAGGACTGCAAAAGAGCCTCTTTTAATTCACTAATCCCGTCTCCTTCTTTACTCATGGGATCTCTTTCCCCGTGTCCTGAAAGAAAGTAAACTGTTTTTTCTTCCCGGCGGGTGGCTTTTATCATGGCTGAACTCAGCTTTTCTTCGTTAAAAGGAACAGCCACAGAAACTTTTTTGCCCTTGTACCCGGCAAAAATAAAAATATCCCCGCTTTCTTTACCGGCAACATTATTTAAATATTCCTGAGATAATTTGTGTTTTATATGAGCGTCATAATAACGGATTTTTATTTTAGAACTTTTTTGCTTAAACAACAAAAGGCTTCTTTTTAACATATCTTTTTTTTGTTTCCCGGATTTACCTTTATAAAAGACAGTTAAATACATGTTTTCTTCCAGCCCCTCTATCAGCTGAACGGTCTGTGGCGCCAAAGAATTAATTTTTTCCTCTGTAACATCTAAAGACACTTTAAACTGCGCGCTTAAGTAAGCTATTGACGCGCAAAAAACCAAGGTGATTAAAACAGAGACCCCCATAGACATCCCGTTTTTAGTGGTCTTCATCAGCAAAAAACCCAAGTAAAGTTTGTAATCCAGAACAAAAGCGGAAACAAGACCCGCAAGAAACAATATCAGAAAAATATACAGCACATTTATCCAGCCGCCCAGTATCCAAGTGGTGGACATAATGATAATTAAACTAAGGCCGCTTAAAGAAAGGCTTAATTTACCAAGTAAACTCATTTTTACTTCGACCTCCAGCGGGAAGACTCAATCACCCGTTGAGTCATAAACACAAAAAATCCTGCCAAAATCAAAAAGAAAAACACAGAACTGCTAATCACATTGCCACGGAAAAAAGCATCCAAATGGGTGGATATAGACAAATACTCCATAACAGAGGAATAAACAGGATGATCAGAAAAGCCTTCCCCCAAACTGATAAAATGCAAAGCCACGCTGAAAATAATCCCCAAAAACACACTCAGCATAATAGACGCGCTTAAAGAAGAGCTGAAAAGCCCTATCGCCGTATAAACCGCCATAAGCAAGGCAATGGAAAGATACGCGCTCACCAGCAGGCGAACATTAAACTCCACAAACCAGCTTGTGCTGAAAGGATATAAGAAAGACAAAAACACCAAAATCAAAACCACCGAGTAACCGGCAAGAAATTTCCCCAGCACAATTTTTGTGGAAGTAATGGGGGCTGTCATCAAAAGATCAAATGTCCTGAGCTTTTTCTCCTCCGAAATAAGCCTCATGGTAAATATGGGAACAATAAACAGCAACAGCAAATGTGTAAGGGAAAGGTGATTTACAAACACTGTTTCATAAATATTATAGCCTCCTGTTAAACCCCCTTGATCCGCAAAAGGTGTTACACCCGCCACACGCGCAAACTCAAAAAGCCTTCTGGGAAACACAAAGCCCCATATCGCGCAACACAGCCCGGCCATTAAAAAAAACACCGGATTAACAAGGGTTTGCCGAAAGTCCTTTTTAAACTGACTTAAAAACTGCCTCATGGGTTTTTTGCTCCTTTTTGAGGTTTGTCTTCTTCATCGCCTGAAGTCAGTTTCAAAAACACATCCTCCAAGCTGAAGGACTCACTAAGCTCCATCAGGCCCGCGCCTTTAGCTATCACTTCCTTAGCCACTTGCTCATTTAAGTCTTGTTCGGATTTTTCATCGGCTGAAAGAGTGAGCAAAGACTCACGCGAGGCGCTCACATCCCTTACCCCCTTTAACTGTTTTAAGCCCTCTATCAAAGCCTCTGAAACCTGTTTCACTCTCACACTGAGTCGCCTTCGGCTTTGAGATTGTTTTTCCCTAAGAGAGGACAAAGATTCCTGCGCAACCATTTTCCCCTCTTTAATAATAAGCACTCTGTCACAACTGGCCTGCACTTCAGACAAAATATGAGTGGATAATATAATCGTGTGTTGGCCCCGCAGGGTGGATATTAAGCGTCTAATCTCCAAAACCTGATTGGGGTCTAAGCCCACAGTCGGCTCATCCAGAATCAGTATTTCCGGATCTCCGATTAAAGCCTGCGCCAAGCCTGTTCTTTGTTTAAAGCCTTTTGAAATATTTTGAATAAGCCTTCCGCGCACCGGCTGAAGGCCCGCTTTTTCAATAACCAAATCCACTTCGGATTTTACTTTCTTTTTGGGGCAATTTTTCAGATCCGCCACATATTGAAGATACTTTTCCACATACATATCACTGTATATCGGGGGCGCCTCCGGCAGATAGCCTATCCTTTGTTTGCTTTTAATGGGGTCGGCAAAAATGTCCTCCCCCGCTATCCGCACTTCACCAAAAGTGGGGGTCATATAACCGGTGATCATTTTCATTGTGCTGGTTTTGCCCGCGCCGTTGGGGCCGAGGAAGCCCACCACTTCCCCTTTTTTCACAGAAAAATTAATATTGTCCACCGCCACGCGGGAACCGTATTTTTTTGTCACATTATGCACTTCTATCATTGCCCTGCCCCGTCACATTTTTACAGTGAAAATCCCCTAAGTTTTAACTGGTATTTATTGAAAACCACCGGCTTTTACAGCCTCACTCGCTTTAGAAAAACAAAAACCAATTAAACAAAAAACCAAAAACCTGTCAAGCAAAAATTCATAAGTACATGATATTACTTACTTAATGCTTTGCGTTATATTGAAGGGGGAAATCGCGCAACTGGTATATCTATGGAGTAGAGTGTTCTTAGAGAGGACAGCAAAAAATCCACTTCTTCCTTTGTACTGGCTGGCGATAAAGAATGCTCTACAATATCCATATTTCCAGCTGAGTTTCCATCCCGATCTTTTAACCTCACTTCTTTTAAGGCAGTCCACTTCATATCTTCTTCAAAGAAGAAGCGGGACGCATCAGAACAAATAAGCCAGTACTCTATTTCTATTTTCTGAATATCACGCACTCCACTATTTTTCTTGTTTCTTGAAAAGGATCGCGGCCTGTTTTTAAAAAACCTTTAAGTCTGTCCTCAGCCAGTTTGCAATATTCTTCAGCAATATCAATCCCAATAAAATTTCTTTTTAGTTTTTTGGCCGATAGAGCAGTTGTCCCCGATCCCATAAACGGATCAATAATCACTTTAGCTGTTGTGGACTCAATAATCCTGTCAATAAGGGCTACCGGGAACGGCGCCGGATGACGATTGTTCATCTCTTGAGGGAAGTTCCATATATCGCCAACAGCATTGGCTTTCGAAGCCAGCTGAAATTCAGGTTTGGCTATCATATAAATCACTTCATAAGTGGGCAAAAAATAACCTTTGTTAAAGTTGATTCCCCCGGCTCTTTGCCAGATAATGATTTGCCGGACAGGGAAACCTTGAACAATATCTTGTCTGTCTTGAATAAGGCCGCCTTGAACCCGCCATTTATGATTGTAAAAAAAGGCCCCATTTGGCTTTAAAGTCCTTATAACTTCTGTCAATACCTCTTTTTGCCATTTAACATATTGTTTATGGGGCATATTGTCGCTATGAGTGGCGTAACCTTCCATTAAAGCGGCCCCGGCCCATTTTCCGCCCCTGCCGTCTTTCATCCCGTTACCGGTTGAATTTTTAAGATTGTAAGGAGGAGAAGTCACTGCCAGATCCAAACTTTCATCAGGAATTTCTTTTAAAACAGAAACTGCGTCTCCGCATAAAAACTTGTCTACAAAATCATTAGGAAAATTTTTTTTGGTTTTTTTTTGAGATTTTATTTTCACAGCTTTTTTCTCCCTGTTACAAATCGCATATCAGGTAGAGTAGTTTAAGGATAAAAAGGTGTTTATTACATACTATATCCTTGTTATATTTTCGAGTCTTTAGCCGTAACGCACTCTATAATTTATGATGCACTGCCAAAGGGATTTTGCATGCTGTGTTCAGGAGGGGAGGAAGAAGTGTTTTGCTTTTTTGCACCAGAGGGAGAAGACTTCCTGCAAATTCGGCTTAAGGCCGTAACTTTGAAAAGAAGCGTGTGGCCTGTGGGATACACCGCAACTTCGGATCACATTAAAAAGCTTAAGATCGTTGCTCACATTGAGGGACAGCCCGTGCTGGCTCACGCCTTTTGAAATATGAATGCCGAAAAACGCGATTTTGCCTTTTTTGGTAAAAAGCCCGGCGGAGCTTTCTTGTTTTTTTGCCCGGATCCCGTATTCTTTCAAAACATCGCAGGTAATTTGCTCTAAAAGAGACAAAAAATCCCGCGGACGGATTTTCCACTGCAAAAGATCCATTACCGGATACATCACCAACTGGCCGGGGGCATGCAAAGTGGCCTGCCCTCCCCTTTTAACAGCCCTTATTTCCACCCCCCGCTTTCGGTATTCCGCTATCATTCTGCTTATACTGTTTCGGCTTGAAGGTTCAGGGTTTTGCGATTGGCTTACCGAAGGCACAGAGCTTAAAGGCTCACTATCTGCCAAATCCCCAAGATTTGTTTCGCCCGAAGGGCAGGCCGAAGGCACAGGCTTCAAAGGCCCACCGCCTGCTAAAGCCCTTGGGTTTAAGTCTTTGCCCGGCTCCCCCCTCATGCCCAAAGTGATGCAAGCGGGACATTCAAAACCGATGATAAAAGCCTGTCGGTTTTTACAGGCTCGCTTTTTTAAGCTGTCCTGCAAAGTCAGGCTTTCACTATAAGGGATTTTCCCCTTCCACATATATTGAATCCCGCCCCTGCTTTTGTTTTCACTCTTCATTATTGCTCTTTTAAAAAAAAATCTTTTAAAACTTTTACTTGACTGTTATGCGCAATGTCAATAAATTAAGTCCTCAGATGTAGCCCCGCGACAGACCTCCGCTTCACGAATCGCCACCGCGTGACTGACGGTTTGTTTTCTAATGTCGGGTTTCGCTTGGTGAGGGCACTTTAAGCCTTAAGAGTGGAAAAAGTCCTCCACTCGGAGTTTTAAACATGAACAAAGAATCTGCAATAAAAAGCAACATATTTTCCCGCAAGATCGGCGCCGGGGCTGATACCACCTCCAATTCTTGGAGGCAAGGGTGGTGGGTATATCCCGGAGATTGCTTAAAGCTTTTGAAACAAATCCCAAACGAGGCGATACAGCTTATAGTGACTTCTCCGCCGTATAATATCGGAAAAGAATACGAAAACAGGCTTAATCTCAATACTTACAAACAGCAACAGGCCAAAGTCATAAAAGAATGCGTGCGGGTTTTATCCCCAAAAGGAAGCCTTTGCTGGCAGGTGGGCAATTATGTTGATAAGGGCGCGATTATTCCTTTGGACACTGTTTTGTTTTCTGTCTTTTCCGAGTTAAATTTAAAAATGAGAAACCGCATTGTATGGCATTTCGAGCACGGCCTTCATTGTTCAAAAAGATTTTCAGGAAGGTACGAAACCATTATGTGGTTTACAAAATCAAAGGACTATACTTTTAACCTGGATCCGGTAAGGGTTCCTCAAAAATACCCGGGCAAAAAATATTTTAAAGGGCCAAGAGCGGGGCAATATTCCTGCAACCCTTTGGGAAAAAACCCCGGGGATATATGGATGATTCCGAATGTAAAAGACAATCATGTGGAAAAAACAAATCACCCCTGCCAATTTCCGGTGGAGTTGGTGGAAAGGCTGATTCTTTCCATGACAAATAAAAACGACTGGGTTTTGGATCCGTTTTTGGGTAGTGGCAGTAGTATTATTTCAGCTCTTAAGCATGGCCGAAGAGGCGCGGGCGCGGAGATAAACAAAAAATACATAAAAATCACCCGCGACAGAATCAAAAAATTTAAGCAAGGTCTGTTAAAAACCCGCCCCATGCACACCTCCATTTATGATCCTCAAAACCCCCCACGATCACGCAAAAACCATAATAATAACTTAAACTGGAGCCAAAAAAACCTGTTTAAGGACTTGGATTTTTATTGAGGACATGATGAAAATATCTTTACTATGTCTTTGGATGATCAAAAAAGAACGATAGAATCAGCTGATGAAATATGAGTTCAGGGGTGGCTTATTATGAAGGTGAGCTTTACAATGTAGTTCGTCAGGGAAGGGGAGTGCCTGCCGTGCCCATCGTTTTAATAGGTGTAGAACAATGAGCAAAAGCTCTTTGATTGGCTGATGAAGTGTAAATAAGTGAAATATTTACACCTCCTTAACACGATAAAAAGAGCTTTTGCATGCGCAGTCAGCGAAGTTAGCAGTATGAAAAATTTTACTTGACTGTTATGCGTAAAGTCAAGATACTAAATCATCGGATGTAAAACACCCCACCCCTGACCTGTTAGCTCAGGCAAAAACTATTAAGGAGGTTTATTATGTATAAACAGTTGATTCAGCTTTTCATTGTAAGTTTAATTTTTGTTTCCTGTTCAGGTGAGAAAAAAGTTAAGCCCGGGAAAAACGGAGAATCCGGCAAGTCCGCAGGCGCTGAAAGTTCTCAAAACACTGCTGATACTTCGGAGCAAAAGCATTGGATACTGTCCGTTCCCTTTCAAAAAATTGAAAAAGGCAGTTTTAAAATGGGAAGCAAATCTGCTGATAAAGTAATCGTGGAAATCTCCCGGCCCTTTGAGATAATGACAAAGGAAGTGACACAAAGTCAGTGGCATCGTGTAATGGGTAACAATCCTTCATATTTTAAAGAGGCAAAACATTGTGATGACCATACAAACGGGATGTGTCCGAATAATCCTGTGGAAAAAGTTTCATGGAATGATGTTCAACAGTTTATTAAAAAGCTGAATACCGCTTTAAAGCTTGCTGACTGTAACGGGACACCCAGTTCCGGCAAAGGCTGTTATCGTTTGCCGACAGAGGCGGAATGGGAGTATGCGGCAAGAGGAGGCACGACCACGGCATATTCTTTTGGCGCTGATTCATCACAGCTTGCAAACTATGCTTGGTATGATTCTAACTCCGGAAGCAGAACCCATAAGGTGGGGCTTAAAAAGCCTAATCCGAAAGGGCTTTATGATGTACACGGGAATGTATGGGAATGGGTGCAGGATGCATACACAAGTAAACTGCCGGGCGGGAAGGATCCTTTACATACTTCCGGTGCGAATCGCGTTTTACGCGGGGGTGGTTGGTTTGATAACGCGCGTTCCGCAAGTCGTGGCTACCACCTTCCGAATATCAGTCATCATACCCCCGATGTCGGGTTTCGTTTGGTGAGAACACTTTAAGCCTCCAAACAAAGATGAAAAATATTTTTTTTATTCTTTTCAGTTTGAATGCTTCCTGTTACGCGGGAGAAAGTAAAGACTCTTTTGTATACCGGTACAATATATCCAGCAGTGTCACCTTTGATTTTACGAAAAGCTATTCTGTAGATTTAGGAAGCATCACTTTGTTGAATACAGAAAACAGGAAAAAAAAGTTCCGCTATATTCGCCACAGCCCTTTAGGCTACTTTTTTAACAAAAAAACAAAAAAGAAAAAACATTTAACTCTTGTGGTGCATAATGCGGGGCCTGAAAAATTGGACTCTGTTTTTTGGGCGATACTTGGCTCAGGCACCACTCATTATCCTGTGAAACCTAATAGTTCCACAACTCTTACGGCTTACCTCAACCTTAACTTTAATCCCCGGCCAAAAGAGATTATAGAGTATGTTCTTAAAAACCACGAAGATTTGGAGTACCATATCTTCAGCCCAATGAATTTTGAACATAATCAGGAAAAAGCTCCGCCCCCGGATGTCACTATCCATTCCATAGAAGTCATACCGGCGGGATAAACAAAGCCGGGCTTAAAACGGCAGTTCTTCTTTCGCTTGAAAATCAGGCTCTTTTTTAAATTGATGGTTCGGCGCAGAACCAGCCTCCCGTTCCACATTACTTTGCTGAGGCGACTTACCCAAAAATAAGACCTGATTGGCCACTATTTCGGTTGTAAACCTTTTTTGCCCCTGCTCCGTCTCCCAAGAGCGGGTTTGCAGTCTGCCTTCTATAAAAACCTGACGCCCTTTTCCCAGATATTTTGCGCAGGTCTCAGCCAGCTTGCCCCAAACCACGATGCGGTGCCATTCTGTTTTTTCCTGACGCTCCCCGTCTTTGTTGACCCAGCTTTCGCTGGTGGCCAAGTTAAACTGTGTCACTGATTGCTGACTGGCGGTTTTTCTTACTTCCGGGTCCGCTCCCAGATTGCCCACCAATATCACCTTGTTCACTCCAAACATAACTTACTCCTTTCTTAAACCGAACCGGCAAGCTCCCCTACAGCACTGATTTGCCACAATCAGGCGGAAGAAAAACAGCAAGCAGGAAACGGCACCATACACTTAATTCTTTTGCCTCTGTAGCATAAAAGGCGGAATATGTGTCTTAAAAAGAAAAAATACTGCTTTGTGTTATTTTTAAACATCAGAAAGCTGTTTTTGCAGTTCGCCTTTTTCAAACAGCTCCTGCACAATGTCTAAGCCGCCTATAAATTCCCCTTTAATATACAGCTGGGGAATGGTGGGCCATTTGGCGTACTCTTTAATGCCTTGTCTTATTTCTTCGTCTTTCAGCACATCACAGTGCTTAAAGGGCGCTGACACTGCACTTAAAATCTGACTGACCTTTGCGGAAAATCCGCATAAAGGCTCTTCCGGGCTGCCTTTCATAAAAAGCATGACAGGGTTTTCATCCAACAGTTTTTGTATTCTTTCCTGAACTTCCATTTTTTTCTCCTCTTAAGGTTTTTTAAGCCGTTAAAAAATTTAAAGTCTCACAGTTTTTACCTTCAAAAGGAAGATTTTTTCACGCCCGACTACATGGACAAATAGCGGGAGCTGACAAAAATCATAAAAGAGTTTTGTCTGTCCCCAAGGGCGGAGCTGAAAATCCGCTGTTGAATGGGGAGGGATAAAACATAACGAAAGCCCACTTCAAAGTTCCCGTCCGGGAAAAAGGCCTTAAGCTCCGCCAAAAAGCCCTGCCGATCGTTATGCCCGTACACCTCGCTGTTGAAATAAGCGGGGGCGGAATCGGAGTTGTTGTAAAAATACTCAAATCGGGTATAAAACTTGGCCCATCTCCAAAAGTCCATATCCAAGATGCCGTACACTCTTTCCCCCCAAGCTCTTTCTATCGGCGCGCCCATATTCATCAGGCCGTTGTAACCAAAGGATACATAAAGCTCCGGCGCCACCCGAATCTGAGAGCTGAGGTCCGCGTTAATCCCGTAGTAAGAATAGGCAAATTCCGCGCTGGATTGCGTGCCTAAAACAGTGTTCCCAAAACTTTTGCTCTGATGAGCGATAAAAGAAGGCAGACGGGTAAAGTAAAAACCGGTGATATGCCCCTTGAAGGAATAATAATCAGAAGGTATCCACTCCCCGTATGTAAAAAGAGAAGTCAGATAAGGCGCCTCGGCTATTTCGTTGTACCTTCTGAAGGAATTAACAATGGAAGGCATACTTTGCTGAAGCACTGTCTGCACTTCGTAGCTTTCCCGTATGTGGGAGTAGCCCACTAATGCCGACAAAAAAGGGCGGTCCGCCAGCAACAAAGGGGAGCTTAAGTATTCTTGATTGATGGCCCCTACTTGAAGGCTTAAGCCCTCCATTGGTCTTATGTCAAAAAAACCCTCCTGCATTTGTATGATCGCAGACTCCGGGCGGACAAAGCGTCTTCGCTGAACCTCCCCTTCCTGAATGGTCAGATAAGGCTCAAAACGGGCGAAAATATAAGAGTTAAATTCCAGATCGAACTTGCCGTAAAGCTTTACTTTCATCAAACGCTCGCGGCTTTCCCGATTGCTGAAAAAAGAGCCTTCGATATGGGATCTCCAAAAGCTGTCCACTTTGAAGTCAGACGATATATCTTTGTCATCCACTTTATAAAAGTGGCTGTCCTGCAGTTGGGCCTGAGCGGAGAAACCAAAAAGAAAACCAAGCAACAATAACTTTTTCAAGGATAAACCCCTCAACTTTCCGTATCCGCAAGTTGAAAAACATCCACACCAAAACAACACAATTTTTTAATGGAGAAAAAAGCCTCGTTACCCCGAAACAACGATACTTATATTATTAAAACTCATTGAAGTAATGATAAAGAGTTAAAATATATCTTAACAAAAGTTTAACATTTCATTAGGACATAAAAAGGGGAAACCGATAAAAAAAGCTTTTTGATGAAAAATATATTTTTTACTCACTGTGCAAAAAGTAGACTTATACAAATTAAAGGTGAAATACTTAAGTTTAGGCTTTGGAAAAAGCCTGCTGTAGCAAAGAGTAAATTCCCCCAAAATCCCCGTTGCTCATAATTAATATCAAGTCACCTTTGCGCGCGGACTTTTTGACCAGCTTTGTCATGCTTTGCGCATTTTCCGCGCAAAAAGCCTTTTTTCCCTCTTTGTTTAAAACATCAGCCAATTTTTCAGAGGAAAACCGCTCTGAGGGCTTAAGGGAACTGTCATTAACCGACATACAAAACACCTTGTCAGAAAGAGAAAGGGCTTTTTGGTACTCCTTCTGAAATACATTTCGCCTGGAGGTGTTGGAGCGTGGTTCAAACAAAGTCAGTATACGACGATGGGGGTACATTTCCCGGGCGGATTTCAGCACAGCCGAAACGGCTGTGGGATGGTGCGCAAAATCCTCGACCAAAGTAATGCCCGAAAAAGTCCCCAAAACCTGAAAGCGCCGCCTTGCGCCTTTAAAGCTTGTAAAAGCTGAAAGAGTTTTTTCCACAGGGAGTTTTAAAACACGGGAAAGCGCCCATACAGAAAGCGCATTTAAGCCGTTATGCTCCCCGTAAAGAGGGCTTTGAATTTCCACCTTTGACCCATCCGGGTTTTTAATCTGCAAAAGCTGGCCCCGGCCTTGGCTAAGAGCTTTCCGGCCCGTAAGCCGCCAGTCCCCCTTTTTCACACCATAAGTTAAAACTTTTTTACCGGCCCGGGGAATTAGTTTTTCCACTAAAGGAGAGTCCATACCGGCTATCAAACAAGAATCAGGGGGAGATTTTTTTTCCACCAAAAACCTGAAAGCTTTTTCCACCTCCCCTATATCCTTGTAAATATCCGCATGATCAAATTCGATATTGCTCAGCAGGGTATGTGTGGCCGGGTAGTGAATAAACTTGGGGGTTTTTTCAAAAAAAGCCGTGTCGTACTCGTCCCCCTCCAAGACAAACCAAGGGGAATTACTATGCCGGAATCCGGCTTTAAAATTTTCCGCAATACCTCCGATGATAAACCCCGGGGATAAAGCGCATTTCTGTAACAACCAAGAAGCAAGGCAGGCGATGCTTGTTTTGCCGTGTGTGCCGCAGACCATAATCGTGTTTTTTTTGCCGATGATAAAAGCCTTTAAAGCCTCCGGCAGATGAATATAAGGAAGACGCGAGCGAAGCAACATGGAGGCGGAGGGCATATTTTTAGAAACAACATTTCCCACAATCACCAGATCCAGGCCGGAATGAATATGCTCTTCCTTATACCCCTTGAACACCGGTATCTTAAGCCGCTTAAGCTCCTCAGATGCGGGAGGATAAAAAGCGCGGTCACTGCCGCAAACATCATAGCCCTTTTCTTTTAAAAGCCCGGCCAAAGCGGACATGGCCGTTCCGCAGACCCCCATAATATGGATTTTCGCAAAAGGCTTAAGCTGTATAAAAGAAGTTTTCCCGTCTTCGCCACGATGAACTTTTAAACGCAATCAAACTCTCCTGTTAAAAAAAAAGGCCCTTGTTTTAAGCTCCGGCGGAAACACTTTTTGCAAAAGATCGTATCCGCTGTACAGAGTCCGAAAGGTCAGAGACAAAACGATCCAAATCCTGTTTTTGAAGCCCCAAACCAAGACTAACACGAATGGCCGATCGGGCTGATTTTTCATCAAGGCCCATTGCCATTAAAACCCGGCTGGGGTTTAAACTGCCGGAGTGGCAGGCTGATCCCAAGCTGAAGGAATAACCCTTTAAATCCATGTTCATCAATAAAGTTTCCCCTTGTATGTCAGGAATATAAATACATGAGGTGTTATTCAATCTTTTGCCCCCGGCCCCAAGAACTTTTGCCCCCGGCAAAGAAGACAAAATATTTTTTTCCATATTATCCCGCAAAGCCTTTAATTCCTGAAACTCACATAAAATCTCCTCCCCTTTTTGCGCAACCGCGCCAAAACAGGACATGCCCAAAACATTTTCTGTTCCCGCACGGCGGTTTCGCTCCTGAGGGCCTCCTTTTATAAAACTTTCCGGCAATAGGCCCTTTCTGCAGTAAAGCGCGCCCGTTCCTTTTAAGCCGTAAAACTTGTGAGCGGAAAATCCGGCCGTGTCCACCCCCCATTTATGCAAATTCACCCGCATTTTCCCCAAAGCCTGAACAGCGTCACAGTGGAAAAACGCACCCACCTCGCGCGCCATTTTTGAAAGCCGGGGAATGGGAAATAAAGCGCCCGTTTCGTTATTGGCGCACATAATGGATACCAAAAAGGTTTTATCGCTCAAAAAGGAGGAATAGGTTGCAAGATCCAGCTCCCCTTCAAGGGAGACAGGCACATACCTGATTTTCATTCCCTTGTTCCGCAAACTCTCCACGGGGGATTTCAGGCTGATATGCTCCACAGCGGAGATAATGATTTCGTTCCTCTTGGGATCCCGGGAATGATATTTTTCATACAGACCTTTGACGGCTGTATTATTGGCTTCACTGCCTCCGCCAGTGGCAATCAGCTCTAAAGGGTGGCAGGCAAGGAATTTTGCAAGACCCACCTTACCGGCCCAAAAAAGGGCGCGCGCGCGCTGGCCGGTCTGATGCACAGAACTGGGATTGCCCCACACAGACAAACAGTCCTGAATGTGCCCGCTTAAAAATTGAGCCGGCGGAGTGGTGGCGTTATAATCCAAATAAACCCGCCCTTTGTCTGATAAAACACGCATAAAAAGCAAATTAACACAAAATAGCCTGTTTAATCATCTCATATTCAAGAAAGTGTGGTTTTTTGCCGATTTTCTTAATTAGTAGGGCATGAAAAAGTCTGGCCTTCCGCCTCATCGGCGGGGTTTTGCTTATGCCACAAATAACAATGGTTTTTCATGGGCGACTAATTAGTGAGGACCGGAGTAAAAATGGATAAAACATGGCGAAACAAATTTAATATCTCCAATATAGACCACGCCGACTGGAAACAGGCCTCCACTGAGGACAGCTTGGCTGTATGGGCGGTAAAAAACCAAAAAATAAATGTCACCCAGTACATGGAATGGGCTACACACACTTACAATATCCCCTTTCTAAAAGATTCTTTTTTTCTCAATATAGACATCACTGAGCGGTTTTGGAATCGCGTGAAAGACCATGAACAATGGAATGAAGGGTTTTTACCCGTTTATGAATGGGATGGCCTTTTGTTCTCAGCCTGCCTTACCCCGCCGGAGCAAACAAAAAACAAAAACACAATTCCTGTCTTGACAAGACCCAAAAATCTGCAACTTTTTTGGAATAAAATTAAAAAGTTTTCTCCAGGGGATGCCTCATTCGCCGGGGATGCTTCATCCGTCAGGCAGACAGTCGCGCTAACAGACAAAAAAACAGGACTTCTGGAAAAATCCTCCCTGCTCTTAAACTCAGTAATCAGCCAAGCCAATATAACAACAACGCAAGTAAAAAACCTTTCCGTAAATGAGGCTTACTCACAAATTTTGGCGCTGTCAAAAAAATATTTTGCCGGGGGGGTTGTTTTTTCCTACAAAAATCAGGAGTTTACCCCTGTAAAATGGAGCGATAATTTGTCCTGCCCAACTGCACCGATTAAAACAGAACAAGCTTCCATATTTAAAATGATTGTCAAATCCAGAAGCTCTTATCACGGCTTTATCGTACAAAATGAAATTCACAAACAATTTTTTACCGCCTGTGGTTTTAGCGCGCTTCCTAAGCACATTACCCTTATTCCCGTTTTTGACAATACGAAAAACATTATTGGGGCTTATATGGGGATAGCGGATAAAAACTTAGACAAAAAAATTCTTTATAAAGTAAGTAAATGGACCGGCGCTCTGACAGAGACTTTGCAAAAATCACAGGAGCAACAAAAAAGCTCAGCCTGACCGGAACTGCAACAGCTTTTTGATATTTAAAAATCAGCTGTTTGGAAATTCACAAATAAATTCCGTTCCCCCGGTGGAAGGAAGCGTACGCGCCCGCACACAGCCCCCGTGCTTTTCCATAGACTGCTTAACCAAAGCAAGACCCACCCCTGTGCCCCCTTTTTCTCTGGAGCGCGCCGGATCCACCCGGAAAAACCGCTCAAACACCCTGTGCAAATATTTTTCAGGAATACCCTCTCCGCTGTCTGTCACTTTAAGAACCACACGATCTTCCTTTTTTTCCCACTTGATATAGACATTACATTTTTCCAAAGTGTGCCGACAGGCGTTGTCCACCAGATTATGCAAAACAATCTCCACCCACCGGCGGTTGGCCATCACATAAGGGGCGGAAAAAGAAAAATGCAGGCGGTGGCCGCGAAGTTTTATCCGCTCAATAACTTTTTCAGTAAGCTCTTTCGTGTTAAGCTGTTTTTTTTCCATATCCACTTGAGAAGCCAAATGAGACAAATTTAAAAGATCATTAACCAGATCTGACATCCTTTTGCCGTTTCTGAGCAGGGTGTTTAAAAAAGTTTCAAACTGATCAAATTTCTTTTTCCGAAAATCGTCCAACAGCATTTCCACATACCCCCTAAGTGAAGTCAAAGGAGTCTTTAACTCATGCGACACATTAGACACAAAATCAATATGCGCCTGTTGAGATTCCTTAATATCTGTTTGATCGTAAAATAACAAAATAACATTCTTTTTCTTTGTGCCGTCTACAGGCACGGCCTTTACCAAGAAATTACTTTTAATGTATTGATTTTTCTTTCCGAACACGCATTCTTTTGTCACCGGCTTATTGGTTTTTAAGGACTGCCGAAAAACAGCCATAACATCGGGTGAGCGGGTGATCTCGTTTAAGTAATGCTCCTGTTTTTGCTCATCAAAATAAAATATATCGGTGGTTTGGGGGTTGTGAAAAATCAACTGGCCTTTCTCATTTAAAACCAAAGTCGCCTCTTTTGTTGCAGAAGCAAGGGCTGAAAATTTTTGTTGCCAAAACAATATTTGATCCGACCGGCTTTGCATGCGGGCCTTCATCCGACTGGCAAAATCGCTTAACCGCGCCGGTATGTCTTCTTCTTCCTCGGTCAAAAAATCTTCAGGAAACAAATCTTTTATAAATCGCGCAACTTTTTTTTTCAGGTTCCGAAAAGGAATGTAAAAACAACAAAGCCCGGCAATAAAAAATAAAAAGCCCGCGAAAAAAAGCCCGCTTATTTCAGATAAATCCAATGCGATACCCTATGCCTCTTACGGTTTCAATAAACCGGCCGTACTTTCCTATTTTTTTTCTTAAAATGGAAATATGGGTGTCCACTGTTCGGCCCGTTACATTAATATCCTCCCCTTGAATAAAGCTTATCATTTGTTTTCGGGAAAGCGCTTTTCCCTGATTTCTTAATAGGGTCTCCAGCAAACGAAACTCCGAAAAAGTAAGTGTCACTTCCCGGCCCTCGATAAACACTTTATGCGCCTCTGTGTCCACCACAAGATCTTGAAGTTTAATTTTTGCATCTTGAGACTTTTCTGATTTTGTAAGAGCGCTCATAAATTTCAGCCTTTTTATCAAATTATTTACGCGGGCTTTAAAAACAGAAAAATCAAAAGGCTTTGTCAGGTAATCGTCCGCGCCTGCGGAAAGACCCTGCACAATGTCTTCCGGATCTGATTTGGCGGTTACAAACAAAACCGGCGTGTTTTTATGGGGGGAATCAGCGCTTCTCATCCACTTCAAAAGCTCAAGACCGCTGATCTCCGGGATCATCCAGTCCAATACCACTAACTGATAAGACTTGCGGGACAGCATATCGTAAGCCTGCCTCCCGGTCCCCGCCGATTCCACTTGATAGCCCGCCCGGGACAAATGCAGACACATAAGGTTTTGAATATCCAGCTCATCTTCAACAATCAGCGTGGGGTAAGACGAAAGTTTATTATTCTTCACGGCCGGCCTCCTCTGTATCCTGATGCCTGATATCGTCACCGGTTTTCAGAAAAATAATTTCCTCGGCGATATTGGTGGCGTGATCGGCGATTCTTTCCAGTTCCCCGGCTATGATAATAAGATCAATACAGGGTTTTATCAAACGGGTGTGGGACACCGTAATTCTCTCCAGTTTTTCGCGAATTTTGTTTCGTATCTGATCCACAGTGTCGTCTTGAACCAAAATCTGTCGGGCCTGCTTTTCGTCCTCAGCCACAAAGGCGTCCAAAGACTTACGAACCATCCCGCTGACCTGAACAAACATTGTCTCAAACAAATGAATGCTCTCTTCCAGTATGGGATCTTTTTGAACAGACCCGGCGCGCCCGGCGATATTAAAAGCAAGATCCCCCATTCTTTCCAAGTCTGTGTTGGCGCTTAAAATGGCCAAAATCAAGCGAAGGTCTCCGGCCACAGGGGATTCCCGCGCCAAAATTTTAAAACACACCCGCGACACTTTTAACTGAAGGCTGTTTATTTTTTCCTCACGCTCCGCCAACTCACGCATAATATCCGCCTGTTTGTTTAACAAAATGTCGCTGACTGCGGAAATGGTTTGCTCCACCAAACCGCCCATATTTAAAATAAGGGACCTGATGTAATTTAACCGCTCATCCAGTTTGTTTTGCACTTTTCTCACACCTTATCTCCTTATCTGTCAGCCGAACCTTCCGGTGATGTAGGATTCTGTTTTTCTTTCTGAGGGGTTGGTGAATATCTTTGAGGTTTTTTCATACTCCACCAATTCCCCGGAAAGTAAAAAAGCCGTTTTATCCGAAACACGGGAGGCCTGTTGCATATTATGCGTGACAATAATCACTGTCACTGTTTTTCTTAAACCCCTGATTAAGTTTTCAATACGAGCGGTGGAAATAGGATCCAAAGCGGAAGTCGGCTCATCCATTAAAACAACAGCGGGCCGGATAGCCAGCGCGCGCGCAATGCAAAGCCTTTGCTGTTGACCGCCGGAAAGCGAAGTCCCCTGACGCTTTAAAATATCTTTTACCTCATCCCACAAGGCGGATTGCCTGAGCGCGCTTTCCACTCTTTCGTGTAAGGTTTTTCTTCTTACTCCCATAAGCTTAAGGCCCACCGCCACATTATCAAAAATACTTAAACCGGGAAAAGGGTTTGGTTTTTGAAAAACCATGCCCACTTTTCTGCGGATAAGCACAGGATCTATATGCTTTTCATAAATATCCCGGCCTTCCAGCAGAACAGAGCCTTTAATACCCGCCCCCGGCGCCTCCTCGTGCATCCGGTTGAGACAACGCAAAAAAGTGGATTTTCCGCAACCCGACGGGCCGATAAGAGCCACCACCTTATTGGCCGGAATCCGCAGGTTGATGTTTTTCAAAACCCGCTCAGAAAAAAAATCAGCGTTTAAATCCTGAACAGCCACCAATATATTTTCCATCACAGCCTCACTTTTAAATATTCCCTTACTTTATCCCGCTTGTAAAAAAATAAAAACATTCTGGTAAAAAAATTTATAAAAAATACAAAAAGAACCAAAATCATGGCCCCCGCCCAGGCCTGCTCTTGCATTTGCTCAAAGGGGCTTTTGGAGAACTCATATATTTGAACAGGCAAAGTGGCTACAGGCTCATTAAGGTTTCTGATATGGTATTGATTGCCCAAAGCGGTAAACAATAAAGGGGCGGTTTCCCCGGCGATGCGGGCTATCGCCAGCATAATAACGGTTACAAGCATACTAAGCGCGCCGGGAATAAGAATGCGGGTGATGACTTTCCACCTTGGGACACCTAAAGCCAGCCCGGCCTCCCGAATATGACCGGGAACCATTTTTAAAATCTCCTCTGTGCCGCGGGCCACCACCGGCAACATAATAAGAAGCAGAGCGGAAGCTCCGGCATAAGAGGAAAACCCGTATCGAACCACAACAAAACCGTAAATAAAAATCCCCACCACTATAGACGGCGCGCTGATAAACAAATCCACCACAAAGCGAAGAGCTTTAGCGGTTTTGGTGTGCCCGTACTCGCTTAAATAAACCCCCATACCCATTCCCCAAGGGACCCCCACAAGGCTTGCCATGCCCACCACCAAGGCGCTTCCGACAAGGGCGTTGGACATCCCCCCCCCCTTATCTCCCGGAGGTTTGGGAAGCTGAGTAAAAAAATCCCAGTTGATATAGGATATTCCTTTTTGAAGAACATAATACACAATAAACAAAAAAGGAACAGCGGCCAGTACACTAAGAGCGAACAAAAATCCCATCATAAAAGCATTTTTCCACTTACGCCATCTGTCCCGTAAAGAGTAAGATTGAATAAGCTCTGACATTGCTTTCTCCTTCTTTCAGCGCGCTTCAGGGGGCGTCGCGGTTTTTTTTGTGCCCCGAAAATTTTTTTTCCATCCTCCAAACCAACAACAAAGCCAACACATTAATGGCCAAAGAAAGACAAAACAAAGCAAAGCCCACCGCCGTCAAAGCGGAAAGGTGCAGTTCATTGTCCGCCTCTGCATACTGGTTGGCCAAAATGCTGGCCATTGTCTGAGCCGGTTCAAAAATAGAAGCCTTAATGACTGTGGCGTTTCCTATCACCATAGTAACCGCCATTGTTTCGCCCAAGGCGCGCCCCAAGCCCATAATAACCGCGCCGATAATACCGGTTCTGCTCCCCTTAAGCACGGCGATTTTTAACATTTCCCAACGGGTGGTCCCCAAGCCCAAAACCGCCTCCCGATGGGCTTTGGGAATGGTGCGAAACACCTCCCGGCAAACGGAGGAAACAGTGGGAATAATCATAACAGCCAAAATCACCCCGCCGCACATCATGCCCACCCCATAGTAATTACCCTGAAAAAGAGGCACAAAAGAAAGATACTTCGATAAAAAGGCCTGCACATAATCCCTTAAGAACGGCGCCAATACAAAAAGGCCCCACAGGCCATATACAATGGAGGGGACCGCGGCCAGCATCTCCACAATAAAGCTTAAGGGCCGGGCCAGCCAGTTAGGGGCCAGCTCACTTAAGAAAAGAGCCACCCCCACACTAACCGGCACAGCGAGTAACAGCGCCAAAAAAGAGGTGACCGCCGTTCCGTAAATCAAAGACAAAGCGCCAAAGTTTTTTGTCCAGCTGTTCCACTCCGCGCTGACAAAAAAGCCAAGGCCGAAATGGGCAAAAGCGGGCCGGGACATGTCAAAAATCATAACCAGCATATAAGCAAACAGGAAAATCAAAGACCAAGAAAGACCTTTAAGAAAAAAATAAAAAAGACGATCCTGTATATGAATGTCTTTTTTCATTTCCCGGCTTTTTAAGAAAAAGAAACACAAGGGACTAAGTTTTTTTATCATCACTTTTCACTTTAATTGAGCGCACTTTGTTTTTCACCTTTTGAACAACCGTCGCCGGAAGAGATATATAGTGCAGTTTTTCGCAAAAAGCCTGACCCGCGCTAAGAGACCAATTCAAAAACTGAACCAAGGCTTTTCCTTTTCCCGAAAGCATCTCCTTATACACCAACAAATAAGTGTAAGACGACAAAGGGTACACATCTTTTCCGCGGGCGGTCACCAAAGAATGAAACAAATCATCTGTTTTTTGCAGTATTTGCTTTGCCGAAGTCTTAACCGTTTGCCCATTCGCTTTAACAAAATGCCCCGACATATTTTGTATTTGAGCCGTGGGAAGATTATGGCTTACAACATAGCTCATGGCCACATAGCCCACAGCCCCCGGTATTTTTTGAATAAGGCCCATAACTCCTTCGTTGCCTTTTCCGCCGATGCCTGTAAGCCAGTTAACCGACTTTCCCTTGCCCGACTTTTTAAGCCATGTATCCGAAAACTGACTTAAATATTCCGTAAAAACCGCTGTGGTTCCACTGCCGTCAGCCCGATAAACCGGCACAATATTTTGCTCAGGAAGAGCAACACCGGGGTTAAGCCGGCTTATTTTTTCATGATTCCACTTTTTGATTTTCCCCATATAAATATCCGCCAAAACAAGGGCGGTCAAACGAAGGCCGGAGCCTTTTACAGAGCTGAGATTATAGGTGATAACCACAGCCCCTAAAGCCGTGGGCAGGTGCAAAATCTCTTTTTTGGATTTTTGTATCTGCTCTTTTTGCATGGGAACATCGGTGGCGCCAAAGTCCAAAGTGCCTGTCAGAAACTGGCGGATGCCGCCTCCGCTCCCGATGGAGCGGTAATTGATCATCACCGCCGGATTCACCTTTCTGTATTCCAAAAACCATTTTGAGTACAAAATATAAGGAAAAGAAGCCCCCGCCCCGTTAATCAAAAGGGGTTTTTTACCGGCCTCCTTTGAAGAAAAGGCAGGCTTGCCCCATAACATTACGGGGAACAAACAGGCTGAAACAACAAGAAAGAATACAGGCACAATCAACACCCTACCATAATGCTTTGCTTTTACTTAAAAAACCACCAAAGCGCATTTATCTCCGGCCTTTCTCAAACACCACCGAAGCGCACTTATCTCCGGCCTTTCTTTCACTCAAACACCACCGAAGGCGCATTTATCTCCGGCCTTTCTCAAACACCACCAAAGCGCATTTATCTCCGGCCTTTCTTTCACTCAAACACCACCGAAGGCGCATTTATCTCCGGCTTTGCTTGCCTGCCGGAAGACATTAAGGGGAAATTACACCAAATACGGCTTGGGCTTTATTAAATTTGTGTTAAAATTTCATCTCATGGTTAAGCTAAGCGTTAATGTCAATAAAATCGCCACCCTTCGCAACTCAAGAGGGAAAAATCAGCCCAATCTGATGGAGGCCGTAAAAAACCTGTCGGCTTTTGGAGCAGACGGAATCACTGTCCATCCCCGCCCCGACGGACGGCATATTCTGTACTCCGATGTGCGGGACATTAAGCGGTATTTAAAAACTTTAAAAGCTGTGGAGTTTAATGTGGAGGGCCGGCCCGACTCCTCTTTTTTACAGCTCATGCAGGAGACACAGCCGGACCAATGCACTTTGGTGCCCGACGGGCCATCTGCTTTAACCTCCAACGCCGGTTGGAGGCTGGAGGAACACTTAAGCTTTTTAAAACCTGTGCTTAAGCTTTTGAAACAAAACAAAATCCGCTCTTCGCTGTTTATAGATCCTTTTACCTTAACGAAAAAAGAACTCTTAGCTCTTAATAAGCTTAAACCGGACAGGGTGGAGCTTTATACAGAGGCTTACGCCGATGCTTATTCCACTCCTCAAAAGGAGGCGGTTATACAAACCTACATATCCGCCGGTCACAAAATAAGAGCCTTGGGCATAGATCTTAATGCCGGGCATGACCTTAACTTAAACAACCTTGCTTGGTTTTTACAAAAAATCCCTCACATAAAAGAAGTCTCCATCGGCCACGCCCTAATCTGCGAATCCCTTTACCAGGGCCTAAAACCCACCCTCCAAAAATACTTAACAACCTGCCATCGAAAATAAAGTTAAAGCTTAGGGTTTTGAAACTCTGTCCGACCGACTTATTTTTTTTCAGACAGCCGATTCAAGTCTTCTGGCCTTAATAAAGCATAAACTATTTTACCGGTCCTAAGTTTATACTTTTTAGGAATGAACTCCCTTGGAATGTTAACAGTCTTTTTCCCCTTCTTTTTTCCCTTCTCTGTCCCTTTAACTTCTAAAACAACAGTCGTCTTATTATAGCTTACGACTTTACCACGGATTTTAATCGGCCCGACAAGTAAAGCATTGCTGTAAAAAGAAAGCAAAAAAGACAAACATAATAATTTTTTTTTCATAATTCCTTCTTATTGCACAGCACCAGAACCCCCGACCGCACCACTATCATTTGTGTCTCTTCTTTTTAATGGCCATTTCCTGTTTTCGTGTTCTAATTTGGACTTTTTTTGTTCGTGTGTCCAATGTTCAGAGGGCGTGCCTACAAATAAAACATTGTCCGGTTTGCTTTGTTTATAACAATCTATAGCTGATGGACAATCCCCTGCGGCAGGAAATTCCTTTCTGTGTGTTGCTTTACAGAAGACAGAAATCCTCGATTCAGCATAAAACCCACTAAAGGCTTTAAAATGACAAATGGCTTGACCGGAACAAAACCCCCCGCATTTTCCTGTCTCTATGAATAAAGGTTTTGAAGTATAACGGCAGTTTGTGAATGGTAGTTTTTTAGGGGACAAATTGTGTGGTCCTGCCGGTGTATTTTCTTCTAAACTCTTAACAGCACGGCCCAAACTTATATTACTACGGTCCTCTGCGGTTACTTGCTCTGCCCTTTTTATGTCAGCAGTAGCTAAAAAAGGGATAATGAGAAACAAAATGGCTATTAAGTTTATTGCTTGCGAAAATGGCAGACCGAAAACCTGCGATATAAAGTTTTTTGACCAATCAGGGCCTTTACAACAAACTTTAAAAAACAAACCGAAAACCTGCGATATAAGAGAATCTTTTAAACCCCTTATCGAGGAACAACGCCAGCGACAGACTTTGTCTATACTGGCCTTAGAAAAAGCATGAACAAAAATTTTGCCTGTGCCAAGCTTAGAAAAAGCATGAACAAATGTTCTTAACTTATTGAAATAACTGCATTTTTTAAAAAAATGGGGGGGGGGTGCAGAAGGTTTTTATACTCATTAAGTGCATTTTACTACTCCTTTAAAAATAAAAAATTGTTCGGATTATCCAAAACCACTTTATATTATATTTAATCGGATAGTACACAAAAAAACTTAAAAAAAATATTTTTTAGCTCAAAAACAAGACTTTTGGGTGGTTTTAGAGGCAAATTTCCGGGGATAAAGAGATAAAATACAGCCCTCAGAGCAGGCCAATTAGACCGGCCTGTTAAATGAAAAATCACCCGCGCTACCGGTTATAAGGCTTAAATTTTTTACTCCGCGGGTTTCCAGCTGATCTCTTAAATAACAAGCGGTTTGTCTTGATTGTGTAAAAATTAAAACCTTTTTTTCTTCTCTTTCGTTTATTAAATTCTCAAGTTTTTTTAATTTTAGATCTTTTTCCGGATTCCAATTTTTTGATTGTTTAAGAAGTAAAATAAATTGATCTGTATCTTTTTTTAAGTCCTCTTTCAGTTTATCTGTAAAATAACCGGAGGAAATCCAACGAAGGCTCCGGTTGTTTTTGTTTTTGTATCTCTTATAAGCTTCTTCCGCTTTTTTGTAAAAAGAGTCAAAATCCGTAAAAAACCAATTATTGTTTTCTTCACTCTCACTTTGAAATCCGGCTATGCCCGCTTCTTTATCATCAAAAGCATCGGCAATAAGATCACCGCCTTTTTCTCCAATAATAAGATCCTGCCCTGCAGAGCTAAGCCCGGATAAAAAAGAAACTTGGCTGTTGTCATATATCTTCGGCATAAAACTATATCATTCTTAATTAGGTTCAGTGGATTTGTTGGGCATACCACTGTTACTGTAAAAATGTTTAAAAACTTTCTCACTAAATTTTCCAAAAGTAAGTATTTCACTCCTTGGAATCATTAGTTCACAACCTGTTAGATTATGTATTGGATAGTAATCTCCCCATTTAACTTCTTTTGTGTCTTTATTTCTGCCTCCGCTTATCAGAGGAATGATAGAAATCATTTGAGATTCATGCCTTGATCTTGGATTTTCCGGGTACTTAAGCAAGATACCTATATACACTTTGTTATTGTGCAGGCTTAATATGACTGTTTTTTTTTCCCAATCAGCACAATTTGAAAGAAAAGTATCTTGTACATTAAAAGGTATGAGTTTGAACAGCTTGGTTAATAATGGGGATAAACAAAAAATAGCAATTCCAAATATAACCGGCCACATTAAGATTTGCCATTTTTCAACACCGATCAGTAAAAAGTGAAAGGGCAACCATATAAGAACCGTTATAATTATCACAAATAACAGATAACGAAAATTGACTGTGGTAATATTGCCAATCGAAGTAAAGAAAAAAGCTGTTAAAAAAGCGATAAACCCGGATGTAGCAGGCACCACCAAGGTTTGCCATTTACCAAAATCATCTAATTTGTCATTCAGCAAAGTTTCAACCGGCAACCAAAAAAGTAAGGCTATAAACACCAAAGAAAATAAATAGGGCCACCCTGCTACAGTAATACTGTCAACAGGTCTTCTTTTATTATATACATAAATAAAAATAACCCCCGGAACAACCCAAAGTAATGTGTTCAGATCCAGCATTATAGAACCTTTATTTTATCCGCTTGTTTTAGCTTGTTTTTTAGATTGATATGTATGGAAAGCTCTTTTAACTTCTTCAATATCCTTTTTAACAGATGCATCTTCTAAAACTTCTTTCACTGTCGGCCAAGGCTCCGCCACAGAACCTGTGCCTTTAGTCAACCACTCCCATATATCAGGCTTTTGATTTTTAATCGCTTTTGAGGGCTTTGCCTTAACTTTTTCTTCCTCAGACATAAACAGCCTCCTTAAGACTTAAGGGTGGTTCCACCGCCATTGAATAATCACAGTTTATAGGGGAAGCATACCAAAATCAAGCCCAAAAAGCCTTTTTTGCCCGATTTTTGCGCCTTGTTAAACTTTCCTCAACCACTTTTAGTAGCCCGTGAAAAGGGCTACTAAACTGCTGGTCTGCAAGCAAAGTCCAAGCTTGTTCGGGACGGAATACGATTTAACCCTCACCGCTTGGCTTTGCTTGCAGACATAATTTACAGGGGTTTTTCACGGGCTACTACCTACAAGAAGCACCTTGCCAAAAGGAGAGGACAAAAAAAACCGCCAAAGGCTGTTTTTAAGACAATTAACCGGCTTTAGGAAAGTCGTTTTTCTTAAAAGCATCAATAGCATATTTTTTAAGTGCGTTAAGTCGCTCCTGATTTTTGCCTATGGTGAAGGTGGAAAGAACATAATCAAATTCCTCAGGAGTCAGACCATAGAACATTTTAGGTTTTTGATTGGGTTTTTAGATCTTCAAACTGCTTATGTGCTTTAATATTAAATTTTCCAAAAGTAAGTATTTCATGTCTTGGAATAATAGTTTCCATACTGTGAGGATCAGATTGATCATACGGATAGTAGGTTGTCCATTGCACTCTTTTTTGTTCTATTTCTCTATATCCACTTTGAAGTGGTATTATGGAGATTGTTTGAGATTCATATCTTGATTTTGGACTTTCCGGGTACTTCCATAAAATACCAATATACGCCTTGCTGTTTTTAAGTGTTAATATTACAGCTTTATTTTCCCATTCCACACATTTTTTGTGAAAATTATCATGTACCGGTAGAAAGATTACTCTGGCTATTGGTCCAATTTGCACCAATAATAACAAAATACAAGTAAAAAATACAGCAATCAACAATGTTTGTATTCGTTCTATGTCTTCTATTTCCGCATCAGACGCTATTGTACTAAACCATACAAATAATTTTCTAATCCAATCACATTCTTTAAGTAATGCAAATATTGTTTGGGATGTTAATTCAGCCGGAAGCCAAGTAAGAGAAGCTATAATAGCAAGAGCAAAAATTAATCGCCAGCCTGATAAATTAATAGCTATTTCATGTTTAGCCGGTCTTCTTCTATTGTATAGATGAATAAAAATAATACCAGGGATAATCCAGAGGATACTATGTAAATCCAACATTTAACTGTTCTGTTCTTTGTTTGTATGGGCAAATGCCTCTCTTACCATTTTTATTTCATTTTGCACATCCGGATCATTCCGCAGTTCTTCTGCAGTAGGCCAAGGCTCGGCTACTGTTCCTTTTCTTCTGAATAACCACCAGCTGATATAACCGGTTTTTTGTTTTTTCCCTTCTCTGCATTCTGGCGAAGATTGCGCTTTAGATTTTTCTTCCTCAGACATAAACAGCCTCCTTAAGACTTAAGGGTGGTTCCACCGCCATTGAACAATCACAGTTTATAGGGGTAGCATACCAAAATCAAGCCTAAAAAAGTCTTTTTTGCCTGATTTTTGCGCCTTGTTAAGAAAACCGGTAGCCCTCTCAGCCACCGGTTTCAATAATAAGAATAGAATTATGGGAAAGACACCTTGTTTGATTCACTTAGGAGGCATCTCCAAGTGGTTTAGGAAGCTTTGTCTATAGGTTTGGATTTTGCTTTAAAACCTGAAGCCTCGCTTTTAAGTAAATTCAGAGTAATCCATTTGTTGGAGCTGTTTTGAATCTTCCAAACATTCCAGCCGTTTTCGGATTTACTTCTTTTAGCCACCATCGCCGCGTGGGAGGGAGAGGAGTATTTTTTGCCCTGATATTCAATTTCCCCTGAAGGAAGAAGAACAGCATAAAAAGGTTTTGCTTTATATTCCGCCTTCAAAGTCTGAGGCCCGCGCAAAAAGCCATTGCTGAAAAAATCTTTCAACTGGAATCTTCTTTGAGTCATGCCTTGCGAAACAACCACTCTAACACCTTTGTTGGCTCTGTTACCCTTTCCTTTTTTGTTTTTAGCAGATATGCCGGGCTTCCGAAACTGTCTGTGCTCATCATCTATCTCCTTCATCTGTTTTTCAACTTTGCGCTTCATTTTTTCTTTATTTTTCACCACCTTCTCCACTTTTGAGCTTTGTTTATTTCCCTTTGGAGAGTATATAGATAATATTATAGCCTCCAACGCCGTGGCCATTTCTGTCGTTGCCGTAAAATAAACAGAGAAATAATCCCACTTCTCGGAATGCCTGTTACGGGTTAAATGATCTTTCAATCGACACTCCACATCACCACGGCCCACATAATAAATACCTTTTTTATCAAAAAGAGCGTAAATACCATATTTGTTCTTAAAAATGTCTTTTCTAATCTTTTTGTATTTAGGCTCAAATATCGCAACAGGACAACCTTCAAGTTTGTTGATTAGCAGTTTTTTCATAGTACTTCTCCTTGTTTTTAGAGTTTTTTAAAACCTCGGTTTTATTTTCTTAATTTTTTGTTCCGTGTGTCCTTGCTCCCTATTTTTTAGCCACCTTCTGAAAATCAAGTAAAATGTAAAAGATTTCAAAAATGGCAGTCAACCTACATCCCAAGCTATCCACAAAAAGCTTTTGAAACTGAAAGTTTTTGAGATGCTCTCTCAGCTGTGAAATATCAATGTTCATAGATTTTTTTATCGTCAGCCTCGAATCCAGACTTGAATAAATGTCTAAAGTTTAGACCTTAGGGATGGTTTATAGGTGGATTTCCGGGATAAAGAGAAAAAAGTCATCAGAGCAAGCCAATAGACCGGTCTGTTAAATGAAAAATCACCCGCTCTACTTCCCGCCCCAGCCAGTCACGCCAGTCACGCCAGTCACGCCAGTCACGCCAGTCCCGCCAGTCTCACCAGTCTCACCAGTCCTGCTACTAAACAAAAAATCACCCGCGCGACTTCCCGGCCCACTAAACCCCTGTTAACACTCTGTTATCACTTGTTTTTTTATAAAAGACCTTAAAACTTTGTAAAGCGCTTACATCAATACTTTCTTTATAGGGAGTTTTCAAAAACCCGGCTTGACAAGCTTGCTTTATAAGCTTACACTTCATTCACAGTATGTTTTTTGAAACAGAGGGTAAAAATATGCCGACAACTCAGAAAAGAATCAACCTTACAGTGGATAAAACTCTGTATACTCAGCTACAAAAGCTGAAAAAAATCAGAAAAACCTCATCCCTGTCTTCAGTTACACTTCAGCTTGTGAAATCAGCTTTAGAATTGCAAGAGGATCTGTATTTCGCCAAAATCGCTGAAGACAGAAAAAAAGAACCCACAATTTCACATCAAAAACTGTGGAGGGGACGCCTGTCATAAGCTGATTTCTAAATTTTTTAATTGTTTCCGCTTTAAACTCTCTGGCTTTTTTACCATCACCGCTCCAAACCTCTGTTTCATCCTGTATCCTCGGCAGTGTTGGAGCTGTTGTCTTTACAAAAGTGATTAAAAACTTCTTTATTGAATTTTCCAAAAGTTATTATCTCAGATCGTGGAATGATGATTTCTCTATCTATAAGATTTTTTTTGTCTTTATACTCAGGATAATAAGTGTTCCATATCACTTTTTTTGTCACTTCATTTCTATATCCGCTAATACATGGAGCTATAGAAATGGTTTGTGACTCATGCCTTGATTTCGGATTTTCAGGATACTTCCATAAAACACCGTAGTAAACTTTTCCGTTTTTAAGAGTTAATAAAATCTCTTCATTTTCCCATTCAATACATTTTTTATAAAAATTGTCATAAGTTGAGGGAAATACCAAATTAGTGATCTTTTCATTTTGAGCTATTAAAAATAAAATGATTGAAAAAATAACTGCCATTAACAATATAAATGAGTCTTCTATAAGAGTGTTTTTTGTTATATCAAAGGTCTCAAAAAAAGTCTTAGTATTGAAAAAATCCGCTTTGTATAAACATTCAACAGGCAACCAAGTAAGAGCCGCAATAATCACGAGAAAAAAAATATAAGGCCAGCCGGACAAACTGATAACATCATTCGGCCTTCTTCTGTTATAGAGATAAATAAAAACAACCCCGGGGATAACCCAAAGAATATTTTGTAGATTCAACATTTGCAATTTTTATGATCCATTTCTTTTTTTGATTAATTCACGATGGTTTTGAATGGCTTTTTTAACTTTTGGATCATTCCAAAGCTCTTCTGCTGTGGGCCAAGGTTCTGCCACTGTCCCTTTCCCATGAATGACTCTTTCCCAATATGTCGGCTTTTTGTGTTGTTCATCTTGACTGGAGTCTTTTTTTGCCTTTTTAAAAAACATTTTTATTCCTCCTTGTTGGCGCTTAATTTTTCCCGTTTTGGATTGATCCTAACCTCTCAGGGAGAAGTATATCAAAATCAATCTGAAAACCAACAAAAAAAGCCTTTTTTGCCCGATTTTTGCTCCTTGTTAAACTTTCCTCAGCCACTCACAAAAGGAATCTTTAGCTTTTTCCTCTCATTACAAGTCCAAAGGAGAGGCCAAAACCCATAAAAAGCTGTTTTTAAGACCATTAACCGGTTTTATGTTTTTCATTCCTCGAGATTTTGCTTTAGTTTTTGCAGGAATATCCGATAATAGTTAATAGCCCGTGAAAAAAGCTACTAAACTGCTGGTCTCAAAAGCAAAGTCCAAGCTTGTTCGAGACGGAAGGCCAAATCGTTGGCCTTCCGCGCTTGGCTTTGCTTTTGAGACATAATTTAAAAGAGCTTTGCACGGGCAACTGGTTATATGTTTCAATTATTTGTTTTACTTGGCCGGTGATCACTTATGATTTTCATTATTCTTATTACGATTTTTATAGTCGCATATCTTACGAGTTTTATCATCAAACCCTTTATTGCTGTTTTTTTTGGAAATAAAATAAAAAAAACTCAAAAAAAAGATGATCAATATTATAGGGAAAAATATAACGAAAGCCGAAAACATATAGACAGTCTCAATAAGGGATTTTTAAAATCCGTAGCTGAGACCCTGCACGGAGCAGATTGTTCAGAAGAAGAGTATATAATAACACAGAGAGAAAAAGAGGAAAAAGAATACAAATCAACACTTGACTTGTATTCTTTTGGCTTATCTTTTGTATGTATTTTAGTATTGATTGGATTTAGTCTCTTAAAAGGGAATAAAGATGACCCTACTGATCCGGCAAAACCGAAAAATCCTATCGCAGAGAAAAAAGCTCATTTTCAAAAGACATGTGATGGATTAAAAAAAGACACGCTTGAATCAGATTTTTTAAAATTAGCTGATTTACAAGAGCAAGCGGATATGAATAAAAAAAGAGCTAAAGTTCTTTATAAGCAAGGTTTAATACCACGCTCTCAATATCAAAAAGCTAAAGATACCAGATCTGCTATAGGGCAAAAATACAACCAGTATTATTTTTGCCTTCATGCTAAAGAAGATTACAGACGATCTATAGCAACAGCAGTAAAAGAAGAGTCACAAGAAGAAATAAACAATAATTCTAAACAGTCAAAAAAAGAGGACTCTGATACAAAAGGATGTTCTCACGGTTATTGGTGGGATGGTGACAGTTGTGTATATAAAAGATTTACAAATTCAGAAATACAAGAAACTTGCCAACACTGTATAAAGTATTATAATTGTATGATAAACATTTTTAAAACAGCAGGAGGAGTGCCTAAGATGTCAGTACTAAATACCTGCAATAGAGGACGGTTGGAATGTCGGAAATTAGAAGAATTTTTGAGAGACAATAAATTTATCAGCGAAAAACACAAAGAACAATATAATTCGCTTTTCGAAGGTCCAAAGTTCTATTGGCATGCTTTTCCTGATTTATACAAGCATTGCTCTGAGAAAAGAAAAACGCCATATCGCTGTAAAACAGATTACTGTCGGTCAAAAAATCCTAACGGCATTTACTTTCTCACCCAAGAATGTGAATTAAAAAACCAAATTGAAATGTATAAATTTTCAAGAGATCTGTATTGTGGAAGACTTCAAAAACAGTTTTTTAAATTATGAATTGTATCTGTTTGTTCCTTATTTTCCGGTTGATTGTTATAGTTAGGGAATTGCCTGTTAATGTGAGTATTACCCAACCAAACATCGGAGATGATTCTGGCATCTTTGCTTCGGCTGTGAGGGATCACCCTTACAATGTTGCCCTCTTTTAACCATTTTTTTAGCTCCTCCTCCGGTGTGTTATCATCAACCCCTTTTAACTTCACAAACCAAGTGTCTTCCACTTCCAGAACATTTGAACCTATGAGTTTGGTGATTCTATACCAATCCGGCTTAAAATTTAAAACAGTGTCCATTGTAAGCTCCTTATGGAAATAAGTTTCCTGTAAAAAACCCTGTTGCTGGATTTCCCAATTCCGGCCATTTTTCTTCAGTTTATTGATAGAAGTAGGAAAAATCAAGCTCTGAAAACCAAAAAGTCCTTTTGGGCTGTTTTTTTGGCCTGAACTTTTTTGGTCGACGGCTTGCCGAGGGACAGCAGTCAAAACTGCAAAAAAACAGCTCTATTTTTCCCTTTTACCAGTTTTTATCTTATGTTATAGTGAGGGTATGAAAATTCAAGAAATTGTGGCTATTGGTGGTTTTTTTGTCCTTTATACCGGGCTTCTTTTTGGGGGGTTTAGCTGGATGCTCAAGGCTCAAATAGATCCTCTCAAAGGGCTATTGACTAATCATATCACCGATACAAACAAGAAGATTGATCGGTTAAGCGATCGCTTTGATAAACTCAGCGATCGTTTTGACAGGTTGTATGAAATCCTTTTGGAGGAAAAAGAGCAAAAATAATACGGCAAAGCTATTTTCGGTCCCACATCCGGGCTGTCCTCAGTCACACTTCAGCTTGTGAAATCAGCTTTAGAATTGCAAGAGGATCTGTATTTCGCCAAAATCGCTGAAGACAGAAAAAAAGAACCCACAATTTCACATCAAAAACTGTGGTCAAAAAAATAATGTTTAATTTTTTAAATTACTGAACAGAGATTTTGATATTTCCACTATCTTGCTTTATAGTTAGGGAATTGCCTGTTAATGTTAACAGAAGCAGGCTTTGTATGCAAAACCTTAAGCTTGTTCAGGCTGAAAGCCCTACGGATAGGGCTTTCAGTTTTACACAAAGAGAAAAAGAAACGTATAGGCCAAATTGTTGGCCTATACGCCTTCACCGCTTGGCTTTGCTTTTTAGACATAATGAAAGATTTTTTACAGATGACTGTTTAAGCACAAAATAAATTTCTGTTATAGTTAATAGCTTGCGATAAAGCCTGTTATTTTGACTTAATTCCCTCTTCAAAAAACATATATTATTTTCTTGTGAAAAGGGGGTTCAAAACGAGTTCGGCTTTGAGCACAATGCTTCTCACAAGACGCGAGCGTGGCAAAACGCATGTTTGAGCTTTTGAACCTTTTTCACGGAGGGCTAAACTATAAAATGTTGGCGGCCAGCTCCGCCAGCTCAGATCTTTCCCCTTTTGTGAGGGTGACATGGGCGGAAAGCTCCACGGTTTTAAATTTTTCCACCGAAAAAGCAAGACCGTTATTGGAAGAGTCCACATAAGGATTGTCAATCTGATGGCAGTCCCCGGTTAAAATAACTTTTGTTCCCTGCCCGGCACGGGTGAGCACGGTTTTAATTTCGTGGGGGGTGAGATTTTGCGCCTCATCCACAATAAGATACTGATGCGGAATGCTTCTGCCCCTAATATAGGCCAAAGGCTCAATATTCACCAAGCCCTGATTCATCAGATCTTGAGCCAAGCGGGAGGCCTTTTTCCCCAAGCCCATTAAAAACTCCACACTGTCGAATATGGGTTGCATCCAAGGGTTCAGTTTTTGCTCTATATCCCCCGGCAGATAGCCAATATCCCTTCCCATCGGAAACACCGGACGGGAGACCAAAAGCTTTTGAAAAGAGTTTTCCTCTATGGTTTTATAAAGGCCCACCGCCAAAGCCAAAAGAGTTTTGCCGGTTCCGGCTTTTCCTAAAAGAGAAACAAACATCAGGTCATCGTTCATTAAAGCGTCCAAGGCAAAATGCTGTTCCCGGTTTCTGGGATGCACGCCCCATATAGACTCAGAAGGCTGATACACAGGAACAATCTTCTTTTTTTTACAGTCGTAACGGCCTATGGCTCTTTCTGATCCACTTTCCATAACAATGTACTGATTGGGATAAAGCTTGTGGTTTTCGATGGAAACCTCCCGCTTTTCCCTAAAAACCTGAAACTGTGCGGAGTCCAGCTTAAGATTACAGGCCCCGGTGTAAAGATCTTCAAAGTCCGGTGTTTGCTCCGGGTCATAATCCTTTGCAGAAAGACCCAAAACATCCGCTTTTATTCTTAAGTTGATATCTTTGGTAACCAGTTCAACATGGCCGGACGGGTTTTCTTTTTTTAAGTACAAGGCCGTGCTGAGAATACGATGATCCACCTTGGAAAGATCCAGCCCGGACGCAGGTGAAGGCGGATCTGTGCAAACAAACAAACAAGAGCCGGAAGGAAGCAACACCCCCTCCATCAAAGATCCTTCAGCGCGCAAATCATCAATAAACCGGTTAAACCGGCGGGCGTTTCGGCCTTTTTCCCCCATATCCCTTTTAAAGCCGTCAATTTCCTCCAACACAGAAAAAGGAATATAAATATCACGGGACTTAAACACATTAAAAGCCAAAGCGTCATAAATTAAAGCGCTTGTGTCCAAAACAATTTTTTGGTTAAAACGGCCGGAAAGATATTTTGGTTTTTGATCCTTTGCCTTGCTCACGCTGAAATTCCCATAAGCTCAGAGGCAAAAACTTTGTTGCGCCCCGCGGTTTTGGCTTTATACAATAATTGATCCGCCCGTTCGTAAATTTCTTTCCAGTTTTTGTCGTCCGGCAGGCGACAGGACACCCCTGCGGACACAGTCACCTTGATATTTTGATCCCTGTGGGTAAAGACCTTAAGCTCTATTTTTGCTCTGGCGTTTTCTATGGCCTCTTTGGCCCGACCCGGCTCGCTTTGCAGGATAACACAAAACTCCTCCCCCCCTGAGCGGGTAAAGGTGTCGCTACAGCGAAAACAGGATTTGGCGATCCCGGACACTTGTTTTAAAACAAAATCCCCGGCCGGGTGCCCGTAAGTATCGTTGACTTTTTTAAAATGGTCTATATCAAAAATCACGAAAGAAAGCGGAGTATTATATTGTTTGCTTTTTATAAACATTTCTTTAGCTCTTCTTTCCATAAGAAGTCTGTTGCCCGCCCCGGTTAAAGCGTCACGAAACACTTTTTCAAAATTTTCCATTATAGAGAAAATTTCAGGATTTCCCTCATCCAAAAACTTAAAAACAATATTGCCTGTCTTAATGCGATCGTTATCGCTCAGCTCCCATTCCTTGTTTGCTGTAATTTGCTTATCATTAATAAATGTTCCGTTTGTGGACTTTCTGTCTTCGATAAACACTTTTGTTTCTTTGTTTCTTCGAACCAGTAAATGTTTTTTGCTGATGGACAAATCTTGTATGGGAATATCGCATTTTCGGCTTCGGCCGATCATAAGTTTTTTTTCCCCGTCCACTGTCCAGTACCTTCCCACCATCTCCCGCGGACCGACAAGGCAAACCAAACAAGCGGGAGCGGAAGAGATACGCCCTTCGTACAAAGGGCTGTTGTTCATAACCATTGTCTCAAATCTTTCTATAGATCCGGGAGTGGAAAGACCGGTGGAAGAAAGACGCTTATTATTCATCGTCGCCCTCTTTCGGTTCTTCTTGTTCCTGATCCTCCGGGGACAGCTCACTTCCCCTTGAGATATGAAGAATCATCTGTAAACCGCGCGTAACACGATGCTTTTGATTTCTGTACTCCTCCAGCTTTCGCGACATTTCATCGTACCGGTTTTGCCGGCTTTCCATATCCATTTTCATTTTATCAATATTGCGTTTTAAATCTAAAATATACTGATCTTTTTCCCTGCTCAGGGTTTGATTATCCAGCTTCATAAGCTCCAAACGATTTTCCAGCTCTCTTTCTCTGACCCGAATTTGCTGGATATTACCGGCCAGCCGTTTTTCCAGCTCTTTGTTTTTAACATTTATTTTTTCTATTTCCCGCCCCTGATCGCTCAATGTATCCATTAAGGTGCGTTTTTCCTCCTGAAACTCCTCCCGGCTTTCTGAATATGTTTTTTTCAAGTTATTGTTTTGCACAATCATTTTATCCAAGCGCTCACGAAAAATATCCCCCGTCGCAATGAGATCTTCGTTTTCTTTTCTGAGTCTTTCTATTTCCACCTCCAGCTCGACAATACGCTCTTGGGCCACCCGTAGGTTTTCAGACTGCTGTAAAGTGATCCTCATGGGGATGTTTTGCGCACTGCTTTTATTCGGATACAAGAAAGCGCCTTGCAAAGGTTTTGATTTTGAAAACACAGAAGAAACAGCTTGATCTTCCTTATACGGCATTTTCGGAGAAAGCTCTTTATCTTCAGACTTAACTGCTTTATCTGCTTTATCTACAGAAGTTTTTGGTGGTGTTTTTTGGGCTTTTTTTTGCCCATCAGCAGAGGCCAAGGGCTGATCTTTTAAGGCTTGATCCCCGGATGAGCCTTCGCCCCCGGCCGGAGATTCTTCCTCAAAAAAGCCTGTGTCACCGGCCAAGGCCGGTTTCTGATTTTTCAGCTCTTCTTTGACAGAGCCGGTTTTACCGGGCCGAAAATGGATCAAACTGTCGTCGAGGTCTTGTTTCACCGGATTTTGCCCTTCCTCAACCTGAAAAAGCCCTGTCGGGGACTGCGAATCAGCCTGCTCTGACTGATTCAGCTCATCCATTGCCTGCTCAATAACTTGGTTTTTTGCCGCTTTTGCCATAAAGTTCCTCACACCTTAATGTTATTTAACCCTCTTTTAAGTCTCTTATCGGAGATATTATGCAATTCTTTAAGCCAAAGCGCTTTTAAAAGGCTAAAAAGCCCAAAACAGCGGGCCGTAAAACAGCTGGCCCCTTAAACCTCCGGCAAAATACCCGGAAAAACCATAAAAACAGCGTTTCTTCGACTTGATTCCAGCGCCTTACACAGGCCACTGGCCTTTAGGGTTTAAATAGTCGCCCGTGATAAACCCTTGCTCTTTAGCTGTTTTTGTCCAAAGTCCGCACCGTTTCGTGACGGAGTACGATTTAACACTCACGGCACGGACTTTGGACAAAAATGCTTAAGGGGGCACTTGTTCACGGGCGACTAAATAGTGGGGCGTGAAAAACCCTACTAAACTGCTGGTCTGCAAGCAAAGTCCAAGCTCATTCGGGACGGAATACCTTGGACCCTCTTCGCTTGGCTTTGCTTGCAGACATAATTTAAAGAGGTTTTTCACGGGGGACTAAATAGAAAGCTCGGAACAAGCTTTTTCTTTTTGAATGGGGGTTTTTAATAAAAGACTTTTCGCAAACAAGCCACGGGCTGTTCTCACAACCAAGACTTCCACCTTATCCCCTTCCTTCAGTTTTTCATATTTTGTGTTGGTAAACTCCGTCACAGTCGAAAAATATACATCCCGCTTGTTCTTTTTGTCATAGACAGCGCCAAAGCCTATTTCCGGCATTATACGCCGGATAATTCCTTTAGCCGGGCCTTTGACTTCCAATATCTTTTCATACATGTCGCTTACCCCCATTCATTATCGCTGACTGATTAAAAACCCCGCCATTATAAAGTAATATAATCATTTGAAATAAAGCTTTTTGCATTTTTGACGATATGTGGCAAACCCGGGGCCGTCACCCTTTCCCCTTTCGTTTCTTTTTTGGCAACCAGAAAATTAAGTTTTAAGAGAAAACTCAGCTCATCTTGACCTTTTTTAAGTCCATAAGCGGCATGAACAGCCAAGTCCAAAGCTTTGTGGTATTTCAACATTTTATGATTTCCCGGAAGTTCTAAAGAGCGATAAAGATCCCGATAGGTGATGTTTTCTCTCTTTAAAATGTTTGTCCTTTCTTTTCGTAGCTCCCTGGATTTTTCGGCCACTTTTAAAACTTGCGCTAATGTAGGGTTTTGCGGCCAAGCAAATGTATCATACACCGTATTGGCTGTGTACCTTAAACCTGTTCCCAAAGTGGAGCACCGGCGCTTGAGCCATGTATAGTGCATAGAAGACTGTAAAACACCAAAAGAGTAATCATCTTCAAAAGCAAAAACCATTAAAGCGTCATTGGGGTTTATAGAAGAAGAAACAAATTCAAAAATATTTCTTTGTGTGACCCGTGAGCAAACACAATATCGCTTTATTTTTTTGATTTTGCTTATTAAATCCTCTCTATGCCAAGAGAGCTTCCACCATGTGTTTAAAAAATTCCGATGATGCCAATTCACCAAAGCCCCGCTGTTTTTTCTTAAGGCGGTTTTGTTTCTTTCTTTTTCTTTACCCGCCTGCGCTTTTCTTTCAGGCAATACTTGTTTTTCAGAGCCTTTGCAGTTCTTAAACCACTTAAGGAAAGATTGAATTTGTATTTTATGTTCCATAAATACTTATGCTCTTAAGTGTTTATAATTTGCAGGCAAAAAGCAACCTGTTCAAAACCTATGCCTTCTGCCGAGCTAAAATTTCAAGCCAAAAGCCCTACTTAAATTACCGATGAAAGTCACCGGTTCGAACCCCTGCCATGACGCAATATATACAGGAAGATGAAAATCTATAGGGCCAAGAACAGAAAACCCCAGACCTTTAGCCGTGGAAGTCTATAAGGTGGAAAAATCACGGCTTTTTTGCCCCCTTGCATTTTTTTTCCATTCAAGATAATTTTTTGATATTCTCTTTAAGTTGCGAAAACCGAAGGTTTTAGTAAAGAGAACGAAACTTCAAAGGCAAAGGCAGTTATGTCAGCGCATGGTGAAGATGAAATTCTGGCACATCCCCTGTATAAGAATGTGCTTTATGAGCTGGAAAAAGCCGGAAAACATATCGGCATCAACAGAAATGTCATGGAAAGGCTCTGGCTTCCCCGGCGCTCCATTCGGGTGTCTATTCCCGTTCGTATGGACAACGACCGGGTGCAGGTTTTTAACGGCTACAGGGTTCAGCACAACCACACTTTAGGGCCGTTTAAGGGGGGCATCCGCTATCATCCCGGAGTAAACATAGGCGAAGTGGCGGCCTTGGCTTCGCTGATGACATACAAAAACTCCCTTTTGAATCTCCCGCTGGGGGGGGCCAAAGGGGGTGTTCAGCTGGATCCTTCCGCTTTGTCCAAGGCGGAGTTGGAGTCTCTGACCCGCCGTTTTACCTCTGAACTCAGCCCTTTTATAGGGCCGGACAAAGATATTCCCGCACCGGATGTGGGCACCAATTCAGAAACAATGGCCTGGATGCTGGACACTTACTCTTTGGAGTCCGGGTTTTCGCAAACCGGAGTGGTTACAGGAAAGCCGATTGAAATCGGCGGCTCCAAAGGCCGAAGTTGCGCCACAGGGCTGGGGGTGGTCTACAATTTAGAAAAAGCCTTGGAGGCGCAGGATAAAAACATCAGCGAAGCCACTGTAGCCGTACAAGGCTTTGGAAAAGTGGGCCTGCACGCCTGTGTGGAGGCGCATGCTTTGGGCGCCAAAATTGTTGCCGTAAGCGATCGATCAGGGGGGGTTTTTAATCCCAAAGGGCTTAATATCACCGAATTGATACAGTACGCGGGCGAAAACCGCTTTATCCAAGGCTACCCCAAAGCCTCCGCCATCTCCAACGAAGAGCTTTTGACCTTAGAAGTGGACGCTCTTTTGCCCTGCGCCTTGGACGGAGTAATAAATGAAAAAAATATGAAAAAAATCAAAAGCTCCCTCATTGTGGAGGGGGCGAACGGCCCCACCACCCCCTCTGCGGGAGAATACTTGGTGGGTCACGATGTTTTGATAGTCCCCGACATCTTGGCCAACGGGGGGGGCGTGATTGTCAGTTATTTTGAGTGGGTTCAGGATATCGGATGGCTTTTTTGGACAGAAAAGCAGGTGCGGGACAAATTAAGGGATATTATGTATATGTCTTTTGACAAAGTTTGGAATTTCGCGGAAGATCATCCTGACAAAAACAAAGGGAAATATAATGATCTTCGGCTTTCGGCAATGGGTGTTTCCCTTATGCGTCTGGAAAAAGCCATGAAACTAAGAGGGCAAGCTTGGTAGCGCGCTTTTTACCTCCCGGCCTTGCTCACAAGGCGGCTGATCTTTTTCTTTCCCTGTATTCCCAAAGTATCGGGATCAAAAAACCTCCTGAATGGCGACCCCTTGAGTGGAAAAACCTGTATTTCCCCAACCCTCTGGCCCCTGCGGGCGGGGTGGATAAATCCGCAAAACACCTTAAGGCCTGGTGGGCTTTGGGGGCCGGGTTTATTGAGGTGGGCACTGTCACCCCCCTGCCACAAAAAAAAAACCCCGGCCCCACTTTAAAAAGGGACTGGAAAACAAAAACCCTTTGGAATCATCTGGGCTTCCCTGGCGATGGCGCAGAGGCTGTGCGCAAACGATTGGCAAAACTAAGCCCCCCCACTCCTGTTTTCGCCAACATAGGAAAAAACAGAAACACCCCAAACGAAACAGCACACGAGGATTATTTAAAATGTATCTCAGCCCTGTATCCTTATGTGTCCGCTTTTGTTATAAATGTCAGCAGTCCCAATACGAAAGACTTAAGAAAGCTCAGCCGTCCGCGGGAGCTGAAAAAACTTCTTTTGCCTGTTCGGGAAAAATTAAACTCTTTTCAAAAAGCAAAACCTTTTTTTGTCAAATGGAGCGCAGACTCCGAAGAAAGGGATTTTTTACAATCCTTGGACACAGCCCTGGAATGCGGAGCTGAAGGGCATATTATCTCCAACAGCAGTGCCTGTCTCAACAACGCTCTTATAAAAGGAAAAGCTCTTTTTCCTCCTGGACGGGGGGGGATATCCGGCGCGCCCGTGAGCGCGGGTGCTAAACAAAGGCTACAGCTGACCATAAAGCATCTTGGAGCGGAGAAAAAAAATCAGCTCATAATCTCTGTAGGAGGCATTTTAAAACCGGAGGAGGTCTTGGAAAGACTAAACATGGGGGCGGACTTAACGCAGACCTATTCCGCTCTTGTGTTTCAAGGCCCTTTTTTTCTCAAAAAGACCGGCGCTTTAATCGAAAGCCAAAACAGTCAAAACCGGAAATAAAACAAAGGGATTAAAAAAAGAATTTGCCAAAACGCAAAAACTCATTGATAATCGGGCACATGGCAAAGAAAAAACCCCGGTACACCGGTTTTACAAAGTCCGATTTAATTCAAAAGCTGTCGCAAAAGCACAACACCACAAAAGTCATGGCCAGCTTGGTCGTAAACAGTGTTCTGAACTCCGTCGCGAACACACTCAAACAGGGCAACCGGGCGGAAATACGCGGCTTTGGCACTTTTGAGTTAAGAAAGTACCGATCGTATCAAGGCCGAAACCCGCAAACCGGCGAAAAAATCCATGTTAAAGCCAAAAAAGTTCCTTTTTTCAAACCCGGAAAATTCAAAGACGAAATCAAAAACAGCGGATATAAAAGGCCGTAATCCTGCCTATCTTTGAATCTCCGCCCGGCTTTTAAAGGACCAATCGCTTCAAACAAGCACCAATCTTTATGAAACATCAGCCCTGTCCGCCTGGCTTTTAAAGGGCTGGAAGGTTAAAAACAGGCGCCGATCTTTACGAAACATCAGTCAAAGTCTTTCACGAAAATGGGGTTCAAAACGAGTTCGGCGGTTTAGCACGCCTGCGTCTCACAAAACGCTTTTGTGGCAAAACGCATGTTTGAGCTTTTGAACCCCCTTTTCACAAATACTATTGTTGATGTTTCGTAAGAGACGGCACCTGTCTGACTGACACAATATGAAAAAAGTGTCGGATTTCGACACCAGATCTAAGAAAAAGTTTTTGACATTTGTCCCTTAAGTTGTAAAATCGAAATTTCACCTATTGTCTCCTAAACAAAAAAGAGGCTTGATGACTCAAAAACCAAAAGATAAAAAACTTAAAATACACAACCATTTTGACTTGCTGTTCAAGTACGCTTTTTCAAGCCCACGCTTTGCCGAAGAGCTTTTTAGGCTCATCTTTTCTAAAAAAGAACAAACCTGCTTTGACTGGAACACTCTAAAGGCTGAAAAAGACACCTTTCAGAACTTAAGAGCCGATGCCGTGTTTTCTATAGCCCTGAAAGACCATAAGAAACTTCGCTTTAGAATTTGCCTGCTCTTGGAGCACAAATCACAATACAATTATAAAACTTTTAATCAGACGCTCAAATATCAGGCTTTAATTACAGACAAAAGTTTGGAGGAATTAGGCGAGGCTTGGCCCACTTTGGTGGTGCTGGTGTACAATGGCCAAAAACCTTGGAAGTGGGAAAAGTCTTTTCAAAAAGGGCTTTTTAGCCGGTTTTTTTCAAAAATTCCTGCGACGATTCAAAAAAATATGTTAAACTATGAGCTAAGGGTTTTGGACACCCAGGACCCGCGTGTAGAAAAGGCCATTAAAAACTCAAGCTTTAAAAGCCGTGGCTTTTTAAATGCTTTAAGAAAGGCTTGGAGCTTAAAAGCAAATGAAAAGGAGCTTAAGCAGTTTATAGCAATGTTCGACAACTGGACAGGGGACCGGGGCGACAGTTTTGTGCTTAGTCTGGGAGATTATTTGTGGTCAGTTGTGCCAAACATGAGCAAAGCTTTGTGGGAGAGTTTGGAGCATTCAGCAGTTAAAGAGGGTATATTTTCAAAAGGAGGATATATGGACATTAAAGAACATATAAAAGAAGAAGGCCGTCAAGAGGGAATAAGGCAGGGCGTGAGGCAGGGTATGAGGCAGGGCATGCAGCAGGGTATGAGGCAGGGCATGCAGGCAAGAGGCAGGGAGATTGTGTTAAATATGCTGAAAAGCCGGTTGGACACACCCCTTATCTGCAAAGTAACAGGCCTATCTGAAAAAGAAATCAACAAATTAAAAAACGGTCAGGATAAAGCTTGAATTTGACCTAAGCATAAGCTGATAAAGGGTTCGATTATTATCGGGTGTCCGCTTGTGGCCGGGATAGTAAAAGCCTTTGAGCTAAGAGCGGTTGAAATAAGTCCTTTAGGTGTTCCGTTCTGGCTCTTTATTATCTTAACAGGTGTAGCCTTCGGTGTGGGGGGATACCTCCTTTATAAACCTTGTGAGTATCTTGTCAAAAAAAAGTTATTAAAAAAAAGAACATAAAGCCCGACCTTGTTTTTTATATAACTCTCCGGTTTTTTTACCGGGGACTCATTAGTTGGGCGTGAAAAAGGCTGGCTTGAGTGATTCTGTATGCTTTAGCCTTAAGCTTGTTCGAGACGGAATACGATTTAACTCTCACCGCTTAAGGCTAAAGCATACAGACAAATAACAAGGGTTTTTCACGAGTGGCTCTTTATTATCTTAACAGGTATAGCCTTCGGTGTGGGGGGATATTGTCTTTATAAACCTTGTGAGTATCTTGTCAAAAAGAAGTTATTAAGAAAAAGAACATAAAGCCCTGTAGCTCCGTAAGTGTAAAACCTGCTTTGTTCATTATTCAGCTACTCCACAGTGTCCATATAGACTGAATTTACCTAAATTACAACATGCTTGTAAATTATCACTTACATACTGGCCTTCGGAACAAATGTATATTTTATTGCCCACCCTTTTTTTGCATTTTCCACCTTCTAAATAATGGTCACTTCTGCAACAATCCCCACTTTGTGGGCAACATATCTTTTTATTACCTTTTTTTACGAACCGGGTCCCGTCAGCGCAAATAATATTGACAGAACCCACCACTGCTGTCCACCTCACCACCTCTACTTTCGCAAGGATCACACCTAAAACCGGGTTTCCCATTTATGGTTTGACGACTGAAATAATATCCTGCGGTATTACACCGACACTCTGAATAGCCTGTTGGATCATAGTAGGCATTCAAACTTTGGCATGAGTAACAAAAAACACTGTGCATTGTTGAAGGATCGTTGTAATATCGTCCTAAACTTTCAAAAGTGCTGAAAGCTGAACTACTTATACCACTAATAACACGGAAGGCTGGCCTATTCAACGGGCAGTATTTGCAAGTATTTTTGCGAAAGTATTTTCTTCCTGTCTGTGGGCATTTATGGCAACCATTATTGTAACTGTATGGAGTGCTTTTTGGGCATTTATGGCACATTACATACGACTCCCCGCCACCCCGGCGCAAGTCATTAAAATTGTAAGTGTATGGTGAATCAAGAGGGCATCGGCAGGTGTTCCCAACCCACTGCCGGGGGGACGGGCAATTCCGACATTGTCCGCTGATATACTTTTGAGTAGTAAGACGACACTTGCAAGTGCTACCAACCCACCGGCGGGGGGACGGGCAATTCCGACATTGTCCGCTGATATATCTTTGAGTAGTAAGAGGACACTTGCAAGTGCTACCAACCCACCGGCGGGGGGACGGGCAATTCCGACATTGTCCGCTGATATATCTTTGAGTAGTAAGAGGACACTTGCAAGTCCCGCTTACTAAAATTTGCCCGTCGGGGCAATTCGGACGACAGGTATTATTTGATATTATATAACTTGTATTTGAAGGGCAGGACTTACAGCAATTTAATCCAGAAATAACTTTTGGTGAAGTACAGCTTTCAGGGGTGGGGGGAACTGATGCAAGGTAAAGAGGGCTTGCCCGCGGGCATCTGTGACATTTATTATCACTTGGCCAAAAGTTATTGTGACTTTGTGTCGGGCAATGTATAGCCTGCACACAGTCGGCAGTCCCGTCAGACTTTATCCCCTTAAAATAATGACCTTCAGGACAAGTAAGGGCTTTTCTACTTATGGGCATACACTCCCCGCCTTGGGCATTGCAAACATTTATAACCCCTATCTTAGTGGGATCAGTAGGACTTCTGTCTGTTTGTTTTGCCTTAATGATATTCCCGATATTGATTTGATTGCTCCCGGTATTGTCTTGCAGATTGACATTAGCTCCTATAACAACATTATTAAAACCTGTTATATTGCCACTCCCCCCTGATCCTGCTTGGCTACCTATCATAGTGTTTGAACTCCCACCTGAATTTTTTAATCCAGCTCTCTGCCCTATAAAAGTGTTGGAATTACCGCTTGTGTTCAGCATTCCCGACAATGCTCCTATAAAAGTATTACTTGCACCCGTGTTGTCTTTTCCGGCTCTATAACCTATCGCTGTAGTCTTCGCTCCGTCGTTCCCTCCACGATCACAGCCTATAAGGGTTTTGGCCTTTGCTCCGTCTGAATCAGATTTGTAGCAGGGTGTGCTTACGCTCACGACTCCCCCTCCGCCACTTCCGCCTGTCGCACAATTCCGCGGATTGCATACGCCTGAACCAGTGGGGGAGCATTCAGCATCGGTACTACAATCATAATCCATTTTACAGGCAATAAAATAACAACCGGACGGATCAGAGTCCGTGCAAGTCCCCGGACTGCTTAATGAGCCAAGCTGTGGTTTTTTATAATAAAGAATAAAAGTCCTGTTGCTTCCCGTGCCGGAAAGCTCCATTTGCTGAACATGTATCAGAGGGTTGTTATTAAAATTCTGCCCGGCTGTTATTAAGGGAATATCGTCGGTTGTGGCGGTGGTTGGTCCTGTATTTTTTATTGCACTTATCGTCTTTTTCGGTGGAGTCCCGGCGGTTGTTAAGGCGGAAGGTTTTAAATTATATTTGCATTGATCTGGGTTACCCAAGGTTGTGCGGACTGTGTGAATTAAATCTTGCTCTTTAAGGGAAGTATGAACGATTGCATTTGTTTGCATGCCGACCAAAGAGGTCTTTATTATCCCATAGCCCAAAGTAAGGCTCACACCGGCCACAACCAGAGTCTCAACAAGGCCAAAACCGGCAGAGCCGGTTATTGCGACGCGACTTAAGTTCCGTACTCGTGACATTGTGAAACGAAAACAGCTTTTTAACCGGGAAAGACCCGCGACGAAATAACAGGCTCTGCCTGCGACGCGGTTTATCTGCTGTACTCGTGACATTGTGAAATGAAATAAGTTTCTTAACCGGGAAAGTCCCGCTTTGCGGGAGCTGGATTCCCGCTTTCGCGGGAATGACGGAATGAAAATATGTATTATTTTGTGAAAAGGGGGTTCAAAACGAGTTCGGCTTTGAGCGCAAAGCGTCTGAAAGACGCTTTTGCGGCAAAACGCATGTTTGAGCTTTTGAACCCCCTTTTCACAAATACTTTGACTTATGTTTCGTAAAACCCCGGTGCCTGTCCGAACCCTCCGGCCCTTTAAAAGGCAGGCGGAAATTGCGATATAGAGCTTTTGAACCCCCTTTTCACAAATACCTTTACTTATGTTTCGTAAAACCCCGGCGCCTGTTTGAACCCTCCAGCCCTTTAAAAAGCAGGCGGAAATTGCGATATAGAGCTTTTGAACCCCCTTTTCACAAATACTTTGACTTATGTTTCGTAAAACCCCGGTGCCTGTCCGAACCCTCCGGCCCTTTAAAAGGCAAGCGGAAATCTTAGAAAAAGCATGAATAAATGTTCTTAAGTTATTGAAATAACCGGCTTTTTTGGAATAGGGGGGGGGGGGGGGGGTAAGAGTGTTTTTTATATAAAAACTTCATATTATTGTTATTCGGCAGATTACGAAAAAAACTTTAGTCAAATATTCAAAAAAAGATTTTTTTTAGCTCAAAACTAAGCTTTTAGCTGTTTTTGAGTGACATTTGCACAAGCCACAGAAGAAATATGTATTTCTTTCACGAAAATGGGGTTCAAAACGAGTTCGGCGGTTTAAGCGACATCGCCACTGCAAGACGCTTTTGTGGCAAAACGCATGTTTGAGCTTTTGAACCCCCTTTTCACAAATACTATTGCTGATGTTTCGTAAGAGACGGCACCTGTCTGACACAATATGAAAAAAGTGTCGGATTTCGACTCCAGATATAAGAAAAAGTTTTTGACATTTGTCCCTTAAGTTGTAAAATCGAAATTTCACCTATTGTCTCCTAAACAAAAAAGAGGCTTGATGACTCAAAAACCAAAAGATAAAAAGCTAAAAATACACAACCATTTTGACTTGCTGTTCAAGTACGCTTTTTCAAGCCCCCGCTTTGCCGAAGAGCTTTTTAGGCTCATCTTTTCTAAAAAAGAACAAACCTGCTTTGACTGGAACACTCTAAAGGCTGAAAAAGACACCTTTCAGAACTTAAGAGCCGATGCCGTGTTTTCTATAGCCCTGAAAGGCCATAAGAAACTTCGCTTTAGAATTTGCCTGCTCTTGGAGCACAAATCACAATACAGTTATAAAACTTTTAATCAGACGCTCAAATATCAGGCTTTAATTACAGACAAAAGTTTGGAGGAATCAGGCGAGGCTTGGCCCACTTTGGTGGTGCTGGTATACAATGGCCAAAAACCTTGGAAGTGGGAAAAGTCTTTTCAAAAAGGGCTTTTTAGCCCTTTTTTTTCAAAAATTCCTGCGACGATTCAAAAAAATATGTTAAACTATGAGCTAAGGGTTTTGGACACCCAGGACCCGCGTGTGGAAAAAGCCATTAAAAACTCAAGCTTTAAAAGCCGTGGTTTTTTAAATGCTTTAAGAAAGGCTTGGAGCTTAAAAGCGGATGAGAAGGAGTTGAAGAAACTTATCTCGCTGTTTGACACATGGACGGGGGACCGGGGCGACAGTTTTGTGCTTAGTTTGGGAGATTATTTGTGGTCAGTTGTGCCAAATATGAGCAAAGCTTTATGGGAGAGTTTGGAGCATTCAGCAGTTAAAGAGGGTATATTTTCAAAAGGAGGATATATGGACATCAAAGAACATATAAAAGAAGAAGGCCGTCAAGAGGGAATAAGGCAGGGCGTGAGGCAGGGCATGCAGCAGGGCATGCAGCAGGGCGTGAGGCAGGGCATGAGGCAGGGTATGAGGCAGGGCATGCAGGCAAGAGGCAGGGAGATTGTGTTAAATATGCTGAAAAGCCGGTTGGACACACCCCTTATCTGCAAAGTGACAGGCCTATCTGAAAAAGAAATCAACAAATTAAAAAACGGTCAGGATAAAGCTTGAATTTGACCTAAGCATAAGCTGATAAAGGGTTCGATTATTATCGGGTGTCCGCTTGTGGCCGGGATAGTAAAAGCCTTTGAGCTAAGGCTGGAAGCCCTACGGATAGAGCTTCCAGTTTTACACTTGGACTCTCACCGCTTGGCTTTGCTTTTGAGACATAATTTACAGATGTTTTTCACGAATGGCTCTTTAATATCTTAACAGGTATAGCCTTCGGTGTGGGGGGATACCTCCTTTATAAACCTTGTGAGTATCTTGTCAAAAAGAAGTTATTAAGAAAAAGAACATAAAGCTTTTTATTTCCAGTCGCACAATATAATGTTTCTATCTGCCGCATTTGTTTCCTGTGTAGTGAATCCGTACCTTGTTAAATCTTGAGACCTGCCTTTTTTGCATGTTGTAGAGCCTAAAGGCATATAATCAGTATCCGACATATCATCGCCACAAAGTATTTGATAATTGCTTGGGTTAACATAAGAAACCCGCACGACCACTTGCAACTTTTTGCCTTTTACTTCCTTTTGAATACTTAAGCAGTGGTATTTGTGGCGTTCTTCTGTTTGATTTTCTTTAGTCCAAACCTTACAAGTCGTCGCGCCTGCCGGACAAGTAAAATCCAGCTTTGTTTTTAATTCCGCGTCTGTGGTCGCTTTGCAAGCTTGAACGGCTATACAAGGGTTTTTTGGTTTTGAAGTCGGGCAAGTTTCGCTCCCTTGTGTGTAGCGGTATCTTGTCCAGCCCTTGGCTTTGATACATGTATTTACGGCGGTTGCAAACAGAATGCCTGCATTCTTTAATTCTCTTTTTTCCACATTCAGAATATAGCCCCGGTATGAGACAGTAGCTATCCCTGTCAATATGGCAAGTATTCCCACACCGACCAGTATTTCAATAAGTGTAAAACCTGCTTTGCTCATAAATTTTCCTTAGTCTTTTTGACACTGCCCGCCTCCGATATAGTGATAGCCATTCCGGCAACAATGTCCATTGGAATTGTGATAGCCGTCCGTGCAACATATCCCGTTGTTATAATGATAGCCGTCCGCGCAACAAATTGTATCTCCTCCATAGTGATAGCCGGTCGGGCAACAATGTCCGTTTGAATTATGACTGCCGTCCGGGCAACATCTCCCGTTGTCATTGCGCGAACCAGTAGCGCAACATATCCCGTTGTCATAGTGAGAGCCGTCCTCGCAACACTTCCCGTTTCCTACATAGTGAAAGCCGGTCGGGCATTTGGCACATATTCCTCTGCCGTCTATATTTCCCCAACCAGTAGCGCAACATATCCCGTTGTCATTGCGCCAACCAGTTTTGCCTTGATACGAACCAGTCGGGCAACATATCCCGTTGTCATTGCGCGAACCAGTAGCGCAACATATCCCGTTGTCATAGTGATAGCCGTCCGTGCAACAATGTCCGTTTGAATTGTGATAGCCGTCCTCGCAACATTTTCCTTTTGAACTGTGATAGCCGGTCGGGCAACACCCCGACCCGTTGTCATTACGCCAACCTGTTTTGCCTTGATGCACTCCAGTCGGGCAACATTTTCCGTTGTCATGGTGAAAGCCGGTCGGGCATTTGGCACACACTCCGTCTATATTGTTATAGCCGGTCCAGCAACATATCCCGTTTGAATTATGAGAACCAGTCGGGCAACATTTTCCGTTTGAATTACGCTCATCGGTCGGGCAACATTTTCCGTTGTCATTGTGATAGCCGTGTTCGCAACATATCCCGTTATCATTGCGCGAACCAGTCGGGCAACATATCCCGCTGGAATCATGTTGTCCGGTATCGCAATTTAAAACACAGCTATACCCTAAACCAGTTTTTTTTTTTTTTTGCTCGCCGGGCAAACACACTTGCGCCCATGAGTACCATAAACTATACTGGACCAATCCGCCCCGCCACCGGAGCATGACATACATTTTAAATCGGCTTGAACCCACTTTTTATCTCCAGTACATAATGGCACACATTGTCTTAATGATTGAATCCACATCTTATCGTCAGGGCAAGTTATGCAAGTATTCTCACTATTAAAATGTTGGCCGGACCGACAACGACAATGCCTGCTTTTGGAAGCAAGCGTATATCTTACATTCCCCGTTCCGCCAAAAGTGATTGAAGGGGCTGTTTTGCCGACTTCAAAAGTATAACCTTGCCCGGTACTGGCAACAAGCCCGCCAAAGCTGTCATACTGATTTTCCTGCACCAGCCAAGTTTCAAATAATTTTTTTCCACCAGAGCAAGCAGATTCGCATTCAACTGTTCCGTCTGCTTTTATCTCATGCACAAATTCCCCCGGCGGACATTCTTTTATAGGTTGCACCGGTGTCTCGCATTTTTCGTTAAGCTGATCATTAGTCCCTTCAAATCCCCTTAAAAACTGCTTTTTTCCTTCTGCTGTGTCAGGACAGTCTTGCCTCTTAAATTCATCTTTGATCAGTTTATTTACTTCAGCTTCGCCAAGCCCTCCCCCTCCGCCGGTAAGGCTTTGACAAATTACTGAACCGGTACAATGTTTATTTGTACGATCGTAATCCACTGTGCAATAATGATTATAACAGCCGGTGACCTTTACAGCCGGTGTGTCTGTGCAATTTTCGGGATCAGGCGCGTTTAATTTTCCTAAATACTTTTTCTTATAATAAACGACAAAATCCCTTTTGTCCTCTGTAGCCACGCCTCTTAGCTCCATTTTAATAACTTCAATACTTTCTTTAAAATCCCCCTTTTGAATACCGCCCGGTAAAGCAATCGCGTCTTTAAATGCACCTATGCCGTCATCTGTAGTCGTTCCGGTTTTTAAACTCGCGGGCTTTAAAAGAGCATCGGCGGCTGTGGTAGCGCAACCCTTATCTTTTAAACCTTGGGCTATGGTCGCTTTAAAATCATTCTCTACTAAAATGGACTTGGCCACATTTGAAGTCTGTAAAGTGATCTGCATAAACTTGGCACTGCCCGATATGAGTATCGTCCCCACAACTGAAGCAACCAGCACTTCAAGCAAACCAAAGCCGGCAGAGCCGGTTATTGCGACGCGACTTAAGTTCCGTACTCGTGACAGTGTGAAACGAAATAAGCTTTTTAACCGGGAAAGTCCCGCTTTGCGGGAGCTGGATTCCCGCTCAAGGCGGGAATGACGAAATAAAGAAAAAGCATGTATTATTTTGTGAAAAGGGGGTTCAAAACGAGTTCGGCTTTGAGCACACCGCGTCTGCAAGACGCGGGTGTGGCAAAACGCATGTTTGAGCTTTTGAACCCCCTTTTCACAAATACTTTGACTTATGTTTCGTAAAACCCCGGCGCCTGTCCGAACCCTCCGGCCCTTTAAAAGCCAAGCGAAACCTCGCGATAAAATACCGGCAAAGACCTTAGAAAAAGCATGAATAAATGTTCTTAAGTTATTGAAATAACTGGATTTTTTGGAATGGGGGGGGGGGGGGGGGGGGGGGTGAAGATGGTTTTTTGTATAAAAATTTCATATTATTGTCATTCGGAAGAATACGAAAAAAACTTTAGTCAAATATTCAAAAAAAGATTTTTTTTGGCTCAAAACCAAGCTTTTAGCTGGTTTTTGAGTAACATTGTAAGCAAGCCACAAAGAAAAAGCATGTATTTATTTTATCTGTCCAATACCGAATCGCCTTTTAATCCGGCAATTTGCCTTAAATGCTCCTCTTCCTTTTTTTTCAGCTTGCCGGGAATTTTTATCCGCACCTGATACAAGAGGTCACCGCGTTTCCGGCTGTTCAAAATCGGCAAACCCTGCTTTTTCAACACAACATTATCTCCGTACTGGGTGCCTTTGGGAATGGTGATTTCTTTTTTTCCTTCCAGAGAGTCCACCTGCAATTTCGCGCCTAAAAGAGCTTGAAGATAGGACACAGTAACAGAACCTATTAAATCAGCGCCTTTTCGTTTAATTTTGCCGTCCTCTTTCACAATAATCTGCACATATAAATCCCCGGCCTGCCCGCCACCATAACCGGACTCCCCTTTTCCGCTTAACCTCAAATGTGTTCCGGTTTCCACTCCCGGCGGAATGGCAACCTCTATTTTTTCCCTTTTTTTCTTTCTTCCCACTCCGAAACACAGGCCACAGGGGGACTCAATCAATGTTCCCGCCCCCTGACAAGTGGGGCAGGTGGAGGAAAAAGCAAAAAAACCCTGACGGCGCGTAAGCCTTCCTGATCCTCTGCATTCCCCGCAGTTTTTGCGTCCCGTTCCCGGTCTGCTCCCGGAACCTTTACAGCTTTCACAATCCCTCTCCACCTCATAGCTGATGGTCTGGCTGACCCCCGTCAGCACCTCTTTTAAGCTTGTTTCCATACGATAACGCAGGTCGGCCCCCCGGCCGGATCTTCTTCCCGCGCCTGTGGAAAAGGTCTCGTTTCCGAACAAGGATTCAATACCGCCACCGCCAAAAAAACCCCCTCCTTCAAAAATATCCCTGAAAGAGCTGAAAATATCCCGCACATCTTGAAATCCGGTTTGACCAAAACGGGAATGAATCCCCGCATGGCCAAATTGATCGTATTGCGCTCTTTTTTTGGCATCACCCAATATCTCGTAAGCGCCGGCCGCTTCCTTAAATTTTTGCTCCGCTGAAGGATCCCCTTTGTTGCGGTCAGGGTGATATTTCAGAGCCAGCTTTCTAAAGGCTTTTTTTATATCCTCCTGAGAGCAGTTACGGGGAACAGACAATATTTCATAATAATCTTTTTCCATCATATACAATCCTTTATTGATTTAGGTAAAATGAGTACAAAACAGGCTGTGGTCAAGGCTCTAAGGGATTTTTTTGTGCATATTCTTTGCGAAATTCCCGCAAACGCTCCTCAATACGCGCTCTTTGCCTGCCGGTGGGGTTCCGTTTTAAAAGCTCTTTTAATACAGCCTCCCCCAAAATAAACTGTTTGGCCTCCCCGTATTGTTTGGCAGACAAGCTGTAAAGCCAATCAGGCCCTCCGTTTTCAGCGGACTGATAGGCATAACGGGCCGCCAATTCCGGTTTTTTGATATCCACCGCATACAGATAAGCCATATAAAAATTAATGCGCCAGTCCTTTGGAAAGTATTTTAAACCTTTTAGCAAAATGCGCTCAGCCCCTTTTTTATCCCCTGTAAAAACACTCATAATAACCGGAGACAGAGTGTACAGAGTTTTGAAGCGGGGCGCTAACTCCGAAATGGCCTCCGCCATATTGTAGGACCAACCCAGTTCACAGTGTTTTTTGCTCCCTTTATACATCGGTTTTCCCTGCTCAAAAGAGCAAAAATCCGCGTCCTGTATAAATCTCAGCCATAACAAGTTTGCCAAAAAATCCCTGTAACCCAGAGAAAAATGCTGTAGAATATCAGGTGGGGCAAAGTAAAGGGGCTTTTTTTCCCTCTCTTTAAAGGTTCCGCCAAAAAAGCCAATCCCCAAAAGAGAAAAAGTCAAAATCATAAACTTCATTTTTACCGCCCCTTTACTTCGCCCCCCGCCACAGCGAAAAAACTTATTTCCTGACTTATATTTTCAAAAACACCTGTAAGAAAAGCAATACTTGGGGGTTTTAAGCTGTTCTCCCGTCACCCCGTATTGTATAAAACTTAAAATTAATATAAAATGTTTTAAGTAAAAGACCCGGTCTTTATTACAGGAGGTGATTTTTGAATCCCGCGCGCGCGCCTTTTGAGCTTAGCCTCGCCAATACAGGGCAAAAAGGCTTTTCTCTTATGGAAGCCCTTGTGACAGCCACTTTATTTACGATTTTAACGGCCATATCCATTCCCACCTACAGAAGACACACCAGATCTGCAAAAACGGCGGAAGCCAAGTCCTCTCTCGGTCAGATCTACATAGCGGAAAAATCTTTTTTCATTAACCATCATTTTTACATTCCCAACCTGCAAACCTTGCAGATCGCACCCGACGGAGAATTGCTTTACAATGCCGGATTCGCCGGCGGACCAACCCAGTGCCCAAACTACTCAGGCCCGCCAATAGAAGACAAAAACAAAAGCTTTTTTGAACTGTGCGGAGACAAATTCGGGCCTTCTTCCGGCCCGATGGAATACTGTGCCTTTCAAAACAGCAAATTCAAAAGAAGATCCCCCCCTAACGGAAGCTTTACCCCCCCGTCCATCCCCGCCTCAGCTGTCACCACATGTGCCACCTTCAAAGCCTATGCCATAGCCGACCTGATCAACAACCCTCCTAAAAAAACCGCAAACACCCCTAAAGACACCTGGTGCATCAATCAATACAAGCAGGTGATTAGAGTAAGAGACGGCACCAGATCCAAATCCCCCGCCGCTGTCTCCTGCCCTTGATTTAGTCGGGCGTGAAAAAGGCTGGTTTTCATAGTTGGTATAAGAAAAATCCCGCCTTGTTCGAGACGGAATACGATTTAACTCTCACCGGCGGAATTTTTCTTATATCACAAATAACAAGGGTTGTTCACGGGCTGCTAATTTAATGGTCCTGTATGCTTTACCTTAAGCGGTGAGGGGGTAAAAAAAATAAAAAAACAGTATACAGAATAAAAAAACAGTTTTATATTTCAAATTAACCCCCGTAAAACAGGGTAAAACCGGGCAGGCTCGGATTTTCCCTAAAAAAAAGGCAACGCTATGGGCAATATATCCGTATGGAGCAAAAGAATATTCTTTTTTTTGGCCGTTAACTTTTTGGTGACCGGCGCTTTGTTTTTGGTCGCCTCCTTTTTAATGCAGTATTTTCAAATCCAGATAGCAGGTTTTACATTTTACTTGATTTTTTACACCATTATCGGTATGGGGGGCGCGCTCTTCAGCCTGTGGACCTCCAAGTGGCAGGCGATTCGATTTATGGGGGTAAAAATTCTTTCCGCGCAAGATCCCCGGTACGGGGAGCTTGTGCAAAAAGTGCATCATATCGCCAGTAAGGCCGGTCTTCCGGCCAAGCCGGATGTGGGCATTTATGAAAGCGGGGAAGTCAATGCCTTCGCCACCGGAAGCAGTAAGAAAAATTCTTTGGTGGCGGTTTCCACCGGGCTGTTAAATCACATGAACGAACACGAAACAGAAGGGGTTTTAGCGCACGAAGTGGCCCACATAGCCAACGGCGACATGGTCACCATGAGCCTTATACAAGGGGTGGTGAATGTTATGGTCTATCTGATTGCGCACCTGCTGGCGCAGATGGTGATGAACATTGTGTTTAAAGGCCGAAGAAGCTGGTTTGTGGAATACCTGATTAGGCAGGTGTTTGCCACAATTTTGTATATTCCGGGCTCTATGCTGGTTTGTTTTTTCTCCCGCTGGAGAGAGTACCGGGCCGACGCCGGGGGCGCACGCTTTGCCGGAAGAGACAAAATGCTTTCCGCCCTTAATTCCCTTTCCCAAATCACCCTGCAAGCCACAAAAAAACAAGAATACAGCTACCTGATGATCAGCAACAAAAGCTCAAAGTCCCTGATGATGAGGCTGTTCAGCACCCACCCCCCCATCACCGACCGCATCCGTCGGGTGCAAAGCTCCCCCCTTATGCGATAAAAGGCAGGCTGTTATGAGCATCACACCTAAAGGCATCAATACACTGGAGGCCTACACTTGGTATAGAGAAGGCAAATTGTTAGTCAATCGCCGTTACCAAAGAAAGTTGGTCTGGACTGTGGAGGAAAAACAAAAGCTTATTGACAGTATTATTCGGGGTTATCCTCTGCCGTTAATCCTATTAATGATGAATAAGGACTCTTGTTATGAAATTATTGACGGGATGCAAAGGTTAAACGCCATATTTTCTTTTATTGAAACAAATTATTCTTTGGAAAATAAACAATACTTCGATTTAAATGTCTTTCCTTATGCCAAGTTGATAGGAGATAAAGGCTTGTTTAAAGCAAAAAAAGCGCCTTATGAGACTGTACCTAAAGAAGACTGCATGAAAGTTGTAAATTACCAGCTGGCGGTTACAATTTTTTCAGCTGGAGATGAAAAAATCAATGATGTGTTTTCACGAATCAACTCCAGCGGAAGACAGCTCAGCAATCAGGAAAAACGCCAAGCCGGGGTAGTGTCCGGTTTTTCTGATCTTGTACGGGATGTATCCTCTGAAATCCGTGGGGATGTTTCGCACAGAATGCTTAAGCTTTTTAACATGCCAGTCATCAGTATTGACACAAAAAAAGAGTCCCACGGTTATGAAATAAGCGCAGAAAACACCTTGTGGTGCCGGCACGGCATTTTGTCCACAAAAGACATGAGGAAAAGTGATGATGAAGAAATGATCGCGGATATCTTGGCAAGTATTTTGTTGGCGCCTTCTGTTTTTGCCAGAAGCAAAGACAAACTGGATGCCCTGTATGGCAACAAAGCTGAAGCAATAAATATAGAAAAACAGCTTAAGAAATATGGAAGTGAAAGACTGAAAAAAGAGATAAAAACCATCTTCTCTCTTATTGACGGCACAGTAAAAAAATATAACACACAACCGAATATTTTACGAAAAACAATTATGGGAAAAAGAAGCTCCGCTTCATCCATTAAGGCCTCTTTTTACGCTTTGTTTATGGCTTTTTATGAACTGGTTATCAAGGAAAGTAAATCTCCCGCTGACAGCAAAAAAATATTAAAAGCTCTTCAAGGAGCGCATAAAGATTTGAAAGTGCAAACAAAACACATAACGACAGAGCAAAGGCGAAACAATATTAATAAAATTAAAGGTTTAATCCAAGATTACTTTGTCAAAAAAGAGCCAAAACAGATTTTGCACGGCCACGGACTGGAAATGGATCTGGAAAACTCCTTTAACCGGTCAAAAATTGAAACCCCTCACTATGAATTTAAGCAAGGCTTTTTGAAGTTGGATCACTCCAGAAGTTTTGACAAAAAATTAGTGAAAAAACTTGCAGAAACCGCCTGCGGAATGGCCAATATCGGGCCGGATAGAGAAAGCTATATCCATATCGGCGTTGCAGACCGAAAAGAGCACGCCGACAAAATAAAAAAACTGGACTCCATAAACCCAAAAAAAATAAACGGCTTTCAGGTGGTGGGCATTGACAGAGAGGCCAAGATCCAAAAAAAAACACTGGAAAAGTATGTGGAATCTTTTGTTTCCGAATTTAAAAAGATAAAGCTGTCTGATCATTTGAAGTTCAGTATCTTAAAAAATATGGACACCATTAAATATCACGGGCTTTCCGTTATGCGTCTGAAAATTGAGCCACAGATCAAAATCAGTTATGTGGATAATCAATGCTTTATAAGGGAAAATAATCAAACACAAGCCGTAAATGGCCCGAAAATGGAAGCAATTTACAAGCTTTTTAACGAAAAAGCTATAAAAAAAGATAATAAATTTAAAAATAATCACTCAAAAAAAACACTAAGCCGAAAAAAGTAATTTTATAACAAAATTCAAAAATACCCCGGCTTTTGCCTTCACCATTGGATGTTACTTTGCTGTTTAATATTAGTAATTTATAAAAAAATCTTGTGGTTTGTCTGTATGCTTTAGTCTTAAGAGGTGAAAGATAAAAGGCCAACAATTTGGCCTTCCGTTTTTCTTTTTCTCTTGCGTAAAACTGGAAGTCGCCTGTGCGACTTCCAGTTTGAACAATCTTAAGACTAAAGCATACTTCAGATAAAATAATTTTCAAAAAACTAAAAAACCATTGGCAAAATAAAGTTCATGCAGTATTATTTTATTATGAAAAAGTTTTGGATTGTTTTTTTGTGTCTGTTTTTGTGCTCTTGCTCTTTGTTTAAAAAAACAGATGAGGGGTGGAAACTGCCCCCCGCCCTTAGTCAAAAACCCCTTGCTTTTTCCACAGACAAACCGGAGGAAATTCAAGAACAACTGATTAAAATTGCGCGCAAATACTCCAGCTCGGCGGTGGATTGGTGGGTTCTTTATAAAAAAGCCCTCTTGTTTAAAAAAAAAGATCCTGATTTTTTTTGCCACAATATGCGGTTTTTATCTCAAATACAGTCTTTTCCTCTTAAACATAATGCTGTTTTGAATCTGTACTCTTATTGTGATAAAACGGTTTCCATAGATTTATCCGCTTTCCCTGAGTGGCTGAAAAAAAAAGCGGTCAAACAGTGGCACAAAAAAGCCAAAAAAGCGAAAAACAAAAAAGAGCTGATGGAGGCCTCTTTTCACCGGTATCAGCTTTCCAAAGAAAAATACCTGAAAGAGCGGTATTTGATCACAGCTGTTAACATCGCCAAAAAAACAAAAGACCCGCGCCTTGGGGAATGGAGAAAACTTCTGCAAGAGCTTTCCCCTCGTTACATCTTAAAGCCCTCTCATTCACAAATTTTGCTCACAGCAGATGATTTAAGAAAAGCCCGGCGGTTTAAGAAATCCGCTTTTTATTACCGCAAACTTTTAAACAGCCATAGATCCTCTTTTCGCGAAAAAAATGAGTCCTTTAAATGGATTAGGTGGATCTACAAAACACAAAAGAACGAAAAAAAATACCTAAGCGCCACCCTGCAATGGAAAAACTGGCTGAAAAGAAAAATGAAAACAGATAAAAGGGCGGTCGGTATTTATCATAATATTTTTTATCTGCTGGCGCGCACGCAATGGACATTAAACCAAGGCGGCAAAGCCCTTAAAACCTTAAACCAAATGGAGGCGGAGCTGAAAGGGCGGTTTTCGCTTTTTAAGGTGTATAGTATGAAAGCTTTAATTTTTGCTGAGCAAGGCCAAACAGAAAACGCGCTTTCTTTTTTTGAAAAAGCTTTAAAAGAACAACCCCCCGACCCGGAAACTTTTGAAAAAACCAAATGGAATTACAGCTGGATTTTAAGAAAAACAGGGCAAAGCGTAAAAAGCCTTAAAACCTTAAATGAGCTGATAAACAGATCGGAAAGTCAGTATCTCCCCTCCCGCGCGCTGTTTTGGATGGGGCGCATTCACGAGGATAATCGGGAAAGGAAAAAAGCCCGCAGTATGTACACACAGCTGATAAAAAAAGACCCCCTTTCCTACTACGGCCTTTTGGCCCATTACAAATTAGATCGTAAAATTGCTGTTGAAAAAAAACAAAGTTTCCCACGGGCTAAAGCGGACTACATTGTGGCGGAGTGGCTGATTTCACTTGATGAATATGACTTAGCTTTGGATTTTTTACAGTATAAAGCGGAGCAATATCAAAAAGATGAAAATACAGAAAATCGAAATGTTTTATTTTATTACATGGCCAAGGCTCGATCTTACTTTCCTTTGTTTAAAATGGTGGGAAAGCTCCCTTTGAAAGAAAGAACAGCGTTTTTTAAGTCCCACACCGGGCTTGTGTTTCCGGTTATTTACACAAAAGAAGTGGAAAAAGCGGCCCGCCTGTTTAATATGGAAAAAGAATGGATCTACGCCCTTATACGGCAGGAGTCCGCCTGGAACCCCAAAGCGCGAAGCCCCGCAGACGCTTTTGGCCTGATGCAAATACGACCCTTTGTGGCCCGGCGAACAGCCAAAACAGAAGGGCTTTATTATAAAAATATGTACGACCTTTACAATCCTGAAAAAAATATTCTTTTGGGCACCGCTTTTTTAAAAAAACTTTTTCATAAATACCATTCCCAGTTCATAATCACTGTGGCGGTTTACAACGCAGGACGCACAGCCGTGCTGAACTGGACAAAAAATATTCCCATGACAGATCCTTTGGCTTTTATTGAGGAAATACCTTACGAGGAAACCCGAACTTATGTGCGCCTTTTGATCCGCAACTTTGTTTTTTATAAACTGTTAAGCTCCCCGGACAGAAAAATCCTTTTCCCAAAATGGCTTCTGCATATAAAACCCCCGGTGCAAAAGCAAAATCCCACCGGCAAGAGCAATTAGTCCCCCGTGAAAAACCCTGGAAAAACAGGCGGAAAAGCACTGTTTTCAGCTGTTTTGACAAGGTTTTACAAATTGTGGTAAAATGATAAATGTACAGCGGTTTTGACCGGTCACAAAAAGGAGCATAAAATTGACTTTTTTAAAGGAAATATCCCCGGTATTCACTATTGGAATATTCATCGTCAGCTTCTTGGCCCTGATGGGTGTGGTGAATAATATCCAGCTCCGCCCCATTTATCATCAGATGGATCGCTTTGATAAACGCATGGATCGCTTTGATGTACGGATGGATAGATTGAATACACGGATGGATCGCATAGAAGAAAAATTGGACCATCTGATACTGAACTTATCCAAAAACCAACAAGCAAGCCGATAAATCCTTTTTCTTTAAAGAGCGGACAAAAGTTAAAGGCATTGGTTAGAAAAGCAAAAAATTGAAATATCATTATGAATAAAATAAAACTTTTTACAGGAAGCGCCCATCCCGCTTTTGCGAAAAAAGTGGCTGACTGCCTTAATATTCCCTTGGGGGATTTGGAAGTGTCCCGCTTTGCAGACGGCGAAGTGCGGGTGTCCTTAAAGGAAAATGTGCGCGGATCGGATGTTTTTATTATTCAAAGCGCCTGCCCGCCTGTGAATGAAAACTATATGGAGCTTTTTATTTTAATGGACGCGGTAAAGCGCGCCTCCGCCAAAGAAATTAACCTGATTATGCCCTATTACGGCTACGCCCGCCAAGACAGAAAAGCCGAACCCCGCGCCCCCATCTCCGCCCGCCTGATGGCGGATCTGTGTCAGGTGTCCGGGGCTACACGACTGCTGACAGTGGATCTGCACGCCCCTCAAATTCAAGGCTTTTTCAGTTGTCCTGTGGATAACCTTTTTGCCTTTCCGGTACTGGCAAAGGCCTGGTTAAAACAAAAAAAAGATTTAAAAAACATTGTTTGCGTAAGCCCCGATGCCGGCGCTGTATTAAAAACCCGCTTTTTTGCTGAGATTATTAAAAGCCCCGTCGCCGTTATAGATAAAAGACGGCCCGAACCGGGACAGGCCAAGGCTTTTCATGTCATAGGAGACATAAAAGGCAAAACCGCCCTTATCATAGACGATATGATTGACACCGCAGGCACCCTTTGCGCGGGGGCGGACTTTCTTATTCAAAAAGGGGCAAAAGAGGTGTACGCCATAGCCACCCACCCTGTGTTTTCCGGCCCTGCCTTGACAAGAATCATAAACAGCCCCTTAAAAGAAGTTTGGGTGACAGACACCATACCCCTTAACCATAAAGCGGAAACAGCCAAAATACATCGTGTGTCCATCGCTCCGCTGATTGCAACAGCCATAGAAAGAATGTACTCCAAAGGCTCCTTAAGCGCGCTCACAAAACAAGAGGAAGATTCATCATGCTAAGCGATTTAAGCCCCCTTGTCTCCCTTTGCAAAAGGCGTGGCTACATCTTCCCTTGTAGCGAAATTTACGGCGGCTTAAGCGCCTGTTGGGATTACGGCCCGCTCGGCACGCAGTTTAAGATGAATATCAAAAAAAGCTGGTGGCGGGAGATGACCCATCGGCTGGACATAGTGGGCTTGGACTCCTCCATATTGATGCACCCCAATGTGTGGAAGGCCTCCGGCCATGTCGAAGGCTTCTCCGACCCTCTGCAAGACTGCCGTAACTGCCGCTTTCGCTTCGCGCCTTCAAAAGAAAACAAATGCCCCCGTTGCGGCTCACAAAACCTGACAGAGCCAAGAGATTTTAATTTAATGTTTAAAACCCATGCCGGCCCGGTGGAAGACAAAGCCTCCACCGTTTATCTTCGCCCGGAAACCGCCCAAGGGATTTATGTTAATTTTTTAAATATTAAGTCCTCCATGAGAAGAAAAATCCCCTTCGGAGTGGCGCAAATCGGAAAAGCCTTTAGAAACGAAATCACCCTTGGTAATTTTATCTTTCGCTGTCGTGAGTTCGGGCAAATGGAAATGCAGTATTTTACCCACCCGGAAAGCGCGGATAAATATTTTGAATATTGGAAACAGGAAAGAAAAACTTTTTTACTGCGCTTGGGTCTTCCTGAAAAATCCCTCCGCTGTCACGAACACAAAAAAGAAGAGCTGGCCCACTATGCCCGAAAAGCGGTGGATATGGAGTTTCTTTTTCCTATGGGCTGGAAAGAGCTGGAGGGGATACATAACCGCGGAGACTTTGATCTTAAGCAACATCAAAAATACAGCGGGAAAAAATTAAGCTTTTTTGACGAAGAAAAACAGGAAAATTATATCCCCTTCGTTATTGAGACCTCCATTGGGCTGGATCGCTTGATCTTGGCTCTGCTGTGCTCCGCCTACAGGGAAGAAGAAGTCAAAGGCGAAAAAAGAGTGGTCCTTAAGTTGAAACCGGAATTAAGCCCCGTTCAGTTGGCGGTTTTGCCTTTAAGCAAAAAAGCCTCTTTGCGGGATGTGGCCGGTAAAATCAGCGATTCTTTAAGAAAAAACCTGCGTGTGGAGCTGGACGAAAACGGCAGTATCGGCAAAAGATACCGCCGGCAGGATGAAATAGGCACCCCTTTTTGCGTGACTGTGGACTTTGACTCCCTGAAGGATGACTCCGCCACTATCCGCTTAAGAGACAGCATGAAACAGGACCGCCTGTCCTTAACTCAGCTTGAAAAATACATGCAAGATTATCCGAATAATTGAATTTGATATTTTTTTAAATGAAAATCCGAAAATTTTTTAAAAAATCCTCAAAACTCAATAAAAATGCCACAATATCACTTGACATACACCGGTTGTTTCGTTGGAATAGGGATTAAATACTAATTAGTGGCCCGTGATAAAGTCTGGCTTTTATAGTTGGCATAAGCAAAACCCCGCCTTGTTCGGGACGGAATACCTTGGACCCTCACCGCCGGGGTTTTGCTTATGCCACAAATAACAGGGGTTTTTCACGGGCCACTAATTACGAAGATTTTTGAATGAGCTTTAGTTTTTTAAAAAAAGGAGAAAATTTATGAAATTCCAAATTTTTACTGTGTCGGCAGTGGCTTTTATGTTCCTTTCGCTTTCCGCCTGTCAGCAAAAACAAAAAACCGTAAGCGAGCTGAAAACAGAAGTTCTGAACAAGGCGGGCCAGTGCAGTGTGAAAATAAAAGAAACTTATGAAAAACAAATCGAAACTCAAAGAAAGCTCTTAAAAAGCGACGACAAACTGAAAAAATCCATGCAGAATATGCTGAAAGTGATAAAGTGCAAATAAAGCTTTAACGGATATATTTGAGTTTTTTTACAAAATACGCGCTTTTTTTTGACGGGACATTTCGTGATATTTGAAATGAAACTAAAACCAAGGAGGTTACTATGAAATTAAAAATAACTTTGTTCCCGTACGGGTGGATTATTCCCGCTTTGTCACTTTTTTTTACCGCTTTTTCCGGAGCACAGTCAGCAAATGTGGCCGGGGAATGGAGCTGGAACGCCAACGAATGCAGGGCCAACGATTTAAACTATGAAAGCCGTGTTACCATGCCGTCCTCCTCCGGGGCTGTGGCCATAGACAGCGCTACTTTAACTTTCGATTCAAACGATTCTGTTACAGTAAGGGCGGTTAAAAGTAACGGAGAAACTCAAGAAACTGTGGGAAACTACGAAGTAGCCGGTAATGAAGTAAAATTCACCAAAGAAGGATCCAGAGAATCCGCATTCAGCCTTTACTTTATGAACACCCCCGCCGGAGACCAATTAGTCGGGAAAGACGATGAATCCTCCAATTTATGTGACAACAATAAGGTTTTTGTTCGGGTGTTTGGACGGCTTTGAATTAAAAATCGGGCTTTTTTATGTGTTGCTGTAAACTTTACAGGAACGGGTTTTGCATAATAAGTTTTAACAAGCCTCTTATGATTAGCATTAAAACACTGAGAGTCTGAAAATTGCACAAAAGTACACACCAAAGCAATAAAACCGCCTCTTCTCCTTTTGAGAATGGCAAAAACCTCTATTACTTTCTGCCCAAACAGGTGGATGGCTCCGCCAAAATGCGGGATGTATTGGGAGGCAAAGGCGCGCACTTGGCCGAAATGCTTTCTTTGGGTTTTCCCATCCCCCCCGGTTTTACGGTTTGCGCTGATATGTGCAGGGTGTTTCATGAAAACAATAAAAAGCTTCCTGATTTTTTAAAAAAAGAAATCAAACAGGCTGTTTATAGCCTAAGCCAAGCAATGAACCGCCGGTTTGGGGACAGCTCAAACCCCCTTTTGGTAAGTGTGAGATCCGGCGCGCGTGTCAGTATGCCCGGCATGATGGACAGCATACTTAACTTGGGCCTTAACGACGCCACAGTAAAAACCTTGGCTGACCAAAGCCAAAATGAGCGCTTTGCCTACGATTGTTACCGCCGGTTTATACAGATGTACGCGGATGTGGCGCTCTCAGTGGATGCCTCTCACTTGGTCTTTTTTTTGGAAGATCTAAAGCGCCTTAAAAATTACAAAAAAGACACAGATCTCACTGTAGAGGATTTAAAAAAGCTTGTGCATTGTTTTAAGGAGCAAATTCTTCAGGCCACAGGCAAGCATTTTCCACAAGATCCGGAAGAACAGCTTTACTCCGCTGTTTCCGCTGTGTTTGAAAGCTGGAACAACTCCCGCGCTGTCTCTTACCGCGAGTTAAACGGCTACCGCCACGACTGGGGCACAGCCGTCAATGTGCAGGCGATGGTCTTCGGCAACAAAGGCACTGACAGCGCCACAGGAGTGGCCTTTACCCGTGACCCCTCAGGCGGGGAAAAGCGCCTTGTGGGCGAATTTTTAATAAACGCGCAAGGGGAAGATGTAGTGGCCGGGGTCAGAACCCCCCTCCCCATCACCAAAGCAACAGCAAACACCACCACTTTAGAGGAAAAATTCCCCTCTGTATTTAAAGAGCTTAATAAGGTCTGCCACCTTCTGGAAAAGCGCTACAAGGACATTCAGGATATTGAATTTACGATCGAAAAAAACAAACTTTGGATCTTACAAACCCGAAGCGCCAAAAGAACAGCAAGGGCAGGCTTAAAAGTGGCTTTGGATATGCTGGAAGAGGGACTGATTACAGAAGAAGAAGCCTTGTTTAGAGTTAAGCCTTCCGCCATTGAACAACTGCTCCACCCCTGCCTGGATCCCAAGGCGCGAAAAAGAAAAATCACGCAAGGGCTTTCCGCCAGCCCCGGAGGGGTGTCCGGCAAAATTGTATTTTCCTCCGAAGAGGCTTTTAAGGCTAAGTCCCGTGGAGAAAAAGTCATCTTAGTAAGAACAGAAACCTCACCCGAAGACATTAAAGGCATGATATCAGCAGAGGGCATTTTAACCACAAGAGGGGGCATCACCTCCCACGCCGCAGTGGTGGCCCGGGGAATGGGAAAATGCTGTGTGGTGGGTTGTGATGAAGTGAGTTTAAACGAACAAACCGGCCAAATGAAAGCGGGGGGGCACGCTTTGAACCAAGGGGATATTATTTCTCTGGACGGCTCCACAGGGGAGGTTTTTATAGGGGAAGTGTCCACTTTGGATCCCCGGCTGGATGATAATTTTCAAAAATTTATGTCCATCGTGGATAAATATTCCCGTATCCGGGTGCGGGCCAACGCCGACCACCCCAAAGAGGCGGAAACAGCCCGCCGTTTTGGAGCGCGGGGGATCGGCCTTTGTCGCACAGAGCACATGTTTTTTGGGGAAAACCGTATTCTTTCTGTTCGGAAAATGATCTTGGCCGGAAAACAAAGCGAAAGAAAGTCCGCTTTAGAGGATCTTTTACCCATGCAAAAAAAAGACTTTGCCGGCTTATTTGCCGTTATGCAGAGCCTGCCGGTGACCATTCGTTTGTTGGATCCTCCCCTGCACGAGTTTTTGCCCCAAAGGGAGAGCGAAATAAAAGAGCTGGCTAAATACACAGGCGAAACAGAACAAACCCTGAAAGAGCGAACACAAGCGCTTAAGGAAAGCAACCCCATGCTGGGGCACAGGGGCTGTCGTTTGGCTGTTTCTTTTCCTGAAATTTACCGCATGCAGGCAAGAGCCATTGCTTTAGCCGTCTGTGACAGAATGGATCAAGGGGAATCCCCCGAACCGGAAATTATGATTCCTCTTGTGATGATGGAATCGGAACTGCGGTTTACCAAAAAATTAGTGGAGGAAGAAATAAAAGCGGTTCAAGAAGAAAAACAAAAAAACTTTAAGTATTTTATCGGCGCCATGATTGAACTGCCGCGCGCCGCTTTAAGGGCGGATGAACTGGTTAAACACGCAGACTTTTTCAGCTTCGGCACCAATGACCTTACCCAAACCACACTGGGTATTTCCCGAGACGACTGCGGAAAGTTTTTACCCTCTTATGTCAGCGAAGACTTAATATCAGAAGATCCTTTTGCCTCTTTGGATGAAGAGGGTGTGGGCTGTTTAATTCAAATGGCGGTGGATCTAAGCCGAAGAGAAAAACCGAATTTAAAGTTAGGTGTCTGTGGTGAGCACGGCGCGGACGAAAAAAGTATTTATTTTTTCAACCGGCTGGGTATTAACTATGTCAGTTGTTCCGCTTACCGCGTGCCGGTGGCCCGTTTGATTTCCGCCCGCGCCTCACTTAAATTAAAACAGGAAAAAAGCGGATTTTGATTTTCATCAGACTGATATTGTAAAAATTACCCTATAATCACAAAATAAAACCGCTTTAGTTCTTCTTTTTCAAATGCTGAGCCTTTAAAACTTGCTTTTTTACCAAAGAAGCTGTATGTCCTTTTCACTATGAATTTTTTTATTTACAGCGCATTTTTGTTTATCACCCTTCCGGTTTTTGCCGGCGGGCAAGAGGAATTTTCAGGTGTTGAATTTTTGCCTGTCAGAAAAGCCCTAAAATCAATGGTGCTGGTGTCCGCCTTTGAAGGAAACGGCAACTATTCACAAGGAAGCGGATTCATTACAAAAGACGGGGCGGGAAATGTGGGTGTGCTTACCGGGTTTCATTTGATTAACGAAATTATCACCAACCAAGGCGGTAATTTTATTTTTGTGCAAAATCACGAAGGCCGGTTTTTTCCCGTACGGGAAGTTACAAATATTTCCCCTGAGGATAATTTAATTTTTTTAACTGTCAAAGGAGATTTAACAAACAAAGATGGTTCTCCTCCTTTGCCGCTCTCCTTGGAGGGAATGAGCCGGGATACAATAAAGCAACAAAATCGCCCTCCCCGCTTAAATGTTGTTTTACAAAACCCCGACGAGCTGTTTTACATTTCAAGACCTCCCTTTTACTCAAATGCCTGGTTTAACGAATATAAAGTGCGGGAGAAGATTTTTCTTCCCGATCGGACGGATTTTATTGTTGACACTTTGGCTGAGAATATTATTGAATCAGTCCTTGGAGCAAGCCTCATCATAAATAAAAAAGGAGAGGTGGTGTCTATCGCGTTTAGAGGATCGGGGCACACCTTATTCGGTGTCCCTTTAAGGAATTTAAGAACATTTTTAAGCTTGCCGAAAAACCGCAGTGTTTTCATCAAAGGCTCTATTGCAGCAGCCAAAAAAAGCCTTTACGATAAGGCGCTTGCCGGAAATCCCAAAGCGCAATACGAGCTGGTATCACATTCCGAGGAAAGTCTTGAGGGATTTCGCGCCTTCACACACTCCATTGGAGTAACAGACTTATCCCGCATAAACAACATTTATCAGACACTGCTTGAAGGGTCAGTGGGGTGGGAGCCCGAACTTTATTTTAAGCATCTTATGTACAACAAAAAATTGGGAAACAAGGAAAGAAAAAAAAAGTTGTCAGCTTTAGCTGAGTCGGCCTCCATGAAGTTTTTAATAGAAAAAGAACACCCTCACTTTGAGTATATTTTGGGCTGGCTGTACTTTTTACAAGGTGACAACAAAAAAGCTGAATTTTTCTTAAATAAATCCGGCAAGAAAGGATACATACCCGGTCTTGTACAAAAAGCCGTGGTAAATACAGTACATCACATTACTGTTTTAAGCACAATGGCAGAGAGGAATTATCCCCCGGCACAGGAGATTTTGGATTATTTAAACAGGTGGGAAGCGAACAGCGAGCTTTTAACAAACCACCTTATGAGCCGTTTAGCCGGTAAAACTTCCCAAACCCTAAATATGACAAAAATCGAAGACAAAGAATATTTAAAAACAAGGGTACATGAAGAGTATTTTCAAAATACCCTGCAAAGCCTGTTTGAAAGTATTGCTTTTTTGAAAAGAAGAGCAAAGTCCGGTTGCCTTTTTGCTCAAAGGATTGTTCACAATAATTTTTTACAGCATTATACTAAAGACCTTATACCCTCTCAACAATCTGCTTCACCAAAAGATCCGGCGGAAAACTGCAAAAAAGCCTTCTGAAAGCGGGGTCCTGCAAGGCTTTGTTTTATTAAGACTAAACTTATTTGGCTTTGCTTCTTAGCCGGCTTTCTTTAATAAAGCCCGCCCCTTGGCTCCGCCTATTTCCCTTGCCCTGTGAAGAACCGCCTTTTTAACACCCGGATCCGGATCTTCAGCCAGTTGGTTTAATAAACGAAGTTCTTCTTCTCCTCCCATTCTTCTTGCCCTGTGGAGAACCGCCTTTTTAATATCCGGATCCGGATCCTCAGCCAGCCGGTTTAATACACGAAGTTCCACTTTTACACCCATTCTTCTTGCCCTGTGGAGAACCGCCTTTTTAACATCCTGATTCCTATTGTTAGCCAGCTCAGCCAATACACGAAAACCCTCTTCTTCGCTCATTCTTCTTGCCTTTTTGGCAAGCCCCTTTGCCTCTTTAGCCGCTTGCTTTCTAACATTCGGATCTGAATCTTCAGCCATTTGGTTCAATACACGAACACCCCATACTCCGCCCATCTTACTTGCCTCTTCAACCACTTGCTTTCTAACATCCGGCTCCGGATCTTCAGCCATACGGTTTAATAAGGCTCGCCCCTCAGCTCCGCCTATCTTCCCGGCCGTATGAGCAATCGCCTTGTTAAATGTAGGATCCTGCCTTTCAGCCAGCAGGCTCAATATATGCAGTCCCTCTTTTCCGCCCATATCCTTTCCTACATGGTACACTGCACCTCTAATATAAAAATTCTCACTTTTAGCCAGCTCACTCAATACACGAACTCCCTCTCCGCCCATCCTCTTTGCCTTTACGGCAAGTACCTGTGCCCCTCTAACCACTTGCTTTCTAACATGCGGATTCTTATCTTCAGCCATACGGTTCAATACACGAGCGCCCTGGATTCCGCCCACCCTCCTTGCCGCTTCAGCCACTCCCATTCTAATATAAAGATTCTCATTGTTAGCCAGCTCACTCAATACACGATCTCCCTCTTCTCCGCCCATCCTAATTGCCTTGTTGGCAACCTCCTGTACCTCTCTAATCACTTGCTTTCTAACATTCGGATTCTTATCTTCAGCCATACGGTTCCATAAACGAGCTTTCTCTTCTCCGCCCATCCTAATTGCCTTTTTAGAGTCGCCACTCACTTTAGCCACTGGCTTTGTACTAACACCCGAAGCCTTACCTGTAGCCACTGGCTTTGTACTAACACCCGAAGCCTTACCTGTAGCCACTGGCTTTATACTAACACCCGAAGCCTTACCTGTAGCCACTGGCTTTATACTAACACCCGAAGCCTTACCTGTAGCCACTGGCTTTATACTAACACCCGAAGCCTTACCTTTAACCTCTTTAGCCTCTTTAAACTCTTTAACTTCTTTAGCCACTAGCCTTTTACTAACACCCGGATCCTTATCTTTAGCCACTTGCTTTTTAACACGAGAAGCCTCACTTTCAGCCAGCTTGTTTAATATAGCCTGCCCCTTGGCTCCGCCTATATGCCTTGCCACATCGCGAATTATATTCCTAAGATACGGATTCTTTTCTTCTTCAGCCATCTTTATTAATAAAGCCTGCCCCTCGGCTCCGCCTATTTCGGCCGCTTGTTCAACAACCTTGTGTCTAATATTCCGATCCGGATCCTCATCCAGCTTGTCTAATAAAGCTATCCCCTTGGCTCCGCCCACTGTGTGTGCCTCATAAGCAACCGTAAATCTAATATCCCGATCTGGATCTTCAGCCAGCTTGTGTAATAAAGCTTGCCCATTGGCCCCGCCCATTTTACGCGCTCGAAAGATAATCGTCTGTTTAACACCCGGATCCGGATCTTCAGCCAGCTTGTTTAATATAGCCTTCCCCTTGTCGGTTTCGACCATGTCAGCCACCTCGTAGGCAACCACCTTTCTAACACTCGGATCCGGATCCTCAGCCAGCTTGTTGAATACAGCCAAGCCGGCTCCGCCTATGTCACTCGCCCTACGGACAACTGACTTTCTAACATCCGGATCCGGATCTTCAGCCATTATATTCAATATTTGGACTGCCGCTCTTCTGGGTATCCTTCTTACCCTAAATAAAACGCTTCTTTTAACCTCCGGATCCTTATTTTTAGCCACCTCACTTAATACACGAAGGCTCATTGTCTCTTCGGCAATCGCCTTTGCCATTTTAACCACTTGCTTTCTAATACCTGGATCCTTATCTTCAGCCATACGGTTCAATACACGAACTCCCTCTTCTCCGCCCATTATCCTTGCCACTCCAGCCACCCGTTTTCTAACACTTGGATCCTTATCTTCAGCCATACGGTTCAATACACGAACACCCCATACTCCGCCCATCCTCCCTGCCGCTTTAGCCACTTGCTTTCTAACACCTGGATCCTTATCTTCAGCCATCTTGTTTAATACAGCCTGCCCCTTGGCTCCGCCTATTTCCCCTGCCGCATGAGAAACCATCTCTCTAACACTCGAATCCTTATCTTCAGCCATACGGTTCAATACACGAGCTCCCTCTTCTCCACCCATCTTCCCTGCCGCTTTAGCCACTTCCTTTCTAATAGCCGGATTCTTATCTTCAGCCAGCTTGTTTAATACAGCCAGTCTCCCTTTTCCACCCATTTCACTTGTCGCTTTAGCCACTTGCATTCTAACATCAGAATTCTTATCTTCAGCCAGCTTGTTTAATACAGCCAGCCCCTTGGCTCTGCCTATTTTACTTGCCGCTTCGGCAACTTTCTTTCTAACACTCGGATCCGGATCCTCAGCCAGCTTGCTCACTAAAGCCTGCCCCTTGGCTCCCTTTTTCCCTGCCAAAACAGCAACCCATCGTCTAATACGCGGATCCGAATCTTCAGCCATAAGATTCAATAAATGGATTCCCTCTTTTCCGCCTATGCTTTTCTTTACTCTAAAGAGAATCCTCTTTTTAATATCAAAATTAGGATCTTTAGCCAGCTTTTTTAATAAAGCCACCTCCTCGGCCCCGCCTATCTCAGCCGCCCTATGGATAACTGCCTCTCTCACACTTGGATGCGAATCTTCAGCCATCTTGTTTAATAAAGCCAGCCCCTTGGCCCTGTCCATTTTACTTGTCGCTCTAACCACTTGTATTCTAACATGCGGATCCGGATCCTCAGCCCGCTGACTTAATAAACGCAATCTCTCGCGTTTCCTTTTCTTATCTCTTTCACGCATTGCCTCCATTGTCGCGCCGGAGGCTTTCCCCTCTACACAGGAAACTTTATTTTCCGCTAAAAACTGTTGTTTGTATTTGGCCCAAATATCCACCATGCCCGGGGAATTTTTAACATTTCTGCCTAAAACAGCTTCTGTATGAGCTAAGTTGGAAACAGTTAATCCCATTTTCCGGCCTGTTCTTCTGTAATTACCCGGACTTAACTTTTCTATAAAATAATACGCCCGCAAAGCCTCCCAAGAGGCCGCATCTTTTCTGAACCATGACCGCCCCTGCCTGCTGATAAGCTCTTTTGTGTTTTTTAAGGTGCTCTGATTTCTGGCCGACTCAATCGCTCTAATCACCCAATCCGGCCCGCTGTTATAAGCTGAAACCCCTCTCCTCCAGCGGTCTCTTTCCCGATTGGTCATCTGCTCCCAAGATCTGCAATTCGAGCTGTCAATAGGTTTAGGATTTACCTTGGCATAATGATCAGCTAAAACATCAATTCCTTTGTTTAAATTGTTTATAGGATCTCTTAAGCATTGGATATTTGAGCGGGTGTTTCTTCTGTAAGTTTTTCCTGCGGAGTCGCGACACCTGTGACTTTCAGAATTGATTTGAAACAGCCCCACGCTGTCTTCCCTTTTGTTTCTTAATTGAGCGGGGCAGAGACCGGCGCTTTCAATACTCATCATAGCCAACATAATTTCCGGCGGAATGCCTTTCCTGCAGGATGCACATTGGGTTTCAATAAAAAATCGTTTAAAATTATTTTTATAAGGTTCAGGACAACTTCGATTAAAATTTTTAATAATAGCTTTTAAAGCCGTTTCAGGAGAGCAAATTTTAGCAGGAGGCAGACCTCTTCCCACTTTGGATTCCATTCTTTGTGTGGTTGTACGATCCACTTTTCTTAGCAATGATTTCATACTTTTCAAAAAGCTTGGATTTTCAATCAAAGTGGACAAAACCGGCTCATCCTGCTTGTTTTTGTCACATACCAAACAAAAACCGGCTTCCGTGTTATCCGCCAGCTCAAAAGCAAAACAACCGTCTGGATTAGGCTCTTTTGTTGTAGCGGGAAGGGCATAGCTGTCTTTACTTACAACAAGATCGAGAGGGTGCCGGGAGGAGGTTTGGCCTTTTTCCCCTCCGGCACTGCTTACAACAAGATTGAGAAGGTGCAAGGGGGGAGGGGGGGTATCTCTTCCAGCGCTTTTTTCACTTTTGGCTTTTTGCTCTATATCATTTGCGGGGATAAATCCGACTTTACCTGTTTGCACAGTCTTTTGTCCTGACTTATCAGTCTCCACCTTTCGGATTCCTGAATGGTTCTTATGTGTGTAAAACTGAGAAGAAACAGGGTGTCTTTTTTTCTTCGAGAGGGCCGGCGATGAAGGAGACGGCGGAGCCCAAACCTCCCAACCATCCCAATTCTCATTTTTTTTGAGAACTTTTTTCGCCGATTTAGAAGGAAGAAAAGCCGGTAAAAAATATTGAATATCAATTTTACCGGAGTTATTTTTACCGGAATTATTTTTACCGGAGTTATTTTTACCGGAATTATGTTTACCGGCGGAATCATCCCGCATAAGCACCAAAGGCAAAGCTTGTTCAGACCACTCATTAATACAAGATGGATCTTTAGGGTTGTTGCAAAGGGGCTGAACAGCTGTGCCTGCGGGAACAGGAATGGGCGAGGCTTTAAAATCAGGTTTAAAGGGTTCAGAACCGTAGATTTTTAAAGAAAAACCCGCAAAAAACAGAAAACTCAAAATTTTTACATTCATAATACAAGCTTTATCGTATTACCCGCAACAAAACTTAAATATATTTTCCTCCGATTTTCAAATTATTTAATCCCTTGTGAAAAAACCGCTGAAAAAACCGCTTTTTTACTAAATAGTAGCCCGTGAACAATCTCTTTAAATTATGTCTGCAAGCAAAGCCAAGCGAAGAGGGTCCAAGGTATTCCGTCCCGAATGAGCTTGGACTTTGCTTGCAGACCAGCAGTTTAGTAGCCTTTTTCACGCCCGACTAAATAGTCCCCCGTGAAAAACAGACTTTGGTCTCTGCCCGGTTTTTAAAGGGCTGGAGGTGAGTTCGCCTTTGGCGATATTTGAGTAATGGCAAAGCAGGAAACAATAAACTTAAAAAATTGGTCAAGCCAAACAGCATGTCTCAAATAGGGATTTTTCTTGAACAACAGGATGGTCGTGAAAATCAAATATCGCCAAACGGCGCCTGTCTGAACCCTCCGGCCCTTTAAAAATCGGGCGGAGAGTGCAATACGGATCTTTTTCACACTCTACTAATTAGTAGCCCGTAAAAAAGCTTCATTTTGTCTTTTTGGTGATGTTGGCAGGCAAATATCCCGGCCAAAAAAACTAAGGTTAAGAACATTAACATTAAAGTTTGTGAAATTCTCACCGATAAAGTTTAATATGTTTTCCTCAAGTAGAAGGCTAAGCTCTTTGTTTGTCCTGCTTTTATGCTGGGCCTTTCCGCCTGTGCTCCACAAAACAGTCGCCACTCCTTATTCCAAAAAATCTTCCCCCCCCCCCCCTCCTTTAGTCCAGTCAGTTAAAACCGCGCCTAAAAAACAACAGCAAAAAAGACAAGAACCTAAAGCGCGGGGTGTGATTTTGAAGTTTCATCGCCTACCTACAGCTAAGCAGAGCCGGTTGATTTTAAAAAAAATGAAAGAACTTGGTTTAAAGAGAACCCGTATAATTAAAAGCTTCAAAATTTGGCTGTTTCAATGGCCCTCAGATTTAAAGCCCGCTCAAAAGGCTTGGGATGTATGTAAATCTTTGTCAAAAATTCCACAGCTTGAATATTGTGAGCCGGATGCAGAAATGCAGCCCGCAACCGGCGGGAAAAAATCCTTGACAGAGGCGGGATATTCCTTAAAGTGTGATAATTGTGAAATCTCTGAAAGCTCTCTAAAACCAATTTCTCAAGATATTTCAAAATGCAACTTAGTCAAATCATCTGGTTACTTGCAGTCCCGGCTGTCTGATTACTGGGCGCAGGAGCTGATAGGCGCCGATCTGTTAAAAGAGGAATTGAAAAAACTTCCCCCTCCTAAAAAAAATAATTTCGTCACGACACTTGACTCTCCATTAAAAGATCATTACATTCATGTTAATAATCTTATCTCCGATAAGGGGCCTCATGCGGTTTTGCCTCAACTGAAAAGAGAGCAAAATCCTTTGTATGGTTCGTTAATCCATATCGGTGATGTACTTTATGTTACAGCAACCTCATTTTTCGAAAAACCCCCTTCCTTTGTTAATCACTCTATGTATTGGCATAGTAGATCTCGAACTCTTTATCATACTTTTAAATCTATTTCTCCCCCTTCTGTCATTGTGACCGCCGCCGGTAATTTGTTTCCTGATAAGATAAACAAAAGAAAAGCTTTAGCCTCAAAAAATTATGACGCTGTTATAGTCGGGAGCTTTTCTCAAACAGGTTTTGTATCCGATTTTTCCCAAGAGGGAGAGGAGGTTCATATACTGGCCCCTTCTGATAATTATCTTATATCTAAGAACAGATACGGGGATAAAGAGCAATTTGGCGGAACCAGCGGAGCAACTCCTTTGGTAACAGGCAGTCTTGCCGGTTTTGAATGGATCTCCGGGTATCACCCCAACGCTAAGGAGTCAAAAATCCTTTTAGAGAGAACAGCCATACCCACTGTCCATTCCCATGAAAAACCTAAAAGGAATGGAGTGGGATTGCTGAACGCCTACAAAATGGGAATGGTGGGAAAACGAATAAAGAAAAAGTGCGCCGGCCGGCCCCCTTCCTGTTTTTCAAAAGAGATCAAAAAACAGGAAAATTATCGCTTCCCTCTTGATCCTAAATTAAGGTGGGAATTAAGATCCACCTTCCCGCAATGCTCCAATTCTGAAACAAAAAAGACCACAAGTGCAGTAACTTGCGAGGATAAAAAAAGAGTTTTTAAAAAACTAAGACAGGAAATTCTGTTAAATCCCACCAATAAAAATCTATGGGAGACACTTAGTTGTATCTATAAGAATGAGAAGCTTTGGCAAAACGAGGAATTATTGCAAAAAATTATTATGTCCTTGGGGTCTAATGAAAGTGTAATGAAGAATTTAGTTTTTCTTGCATATACAGAATATATGCTGGATCCGGGTTTGATTAGAGCTATACGGGGGATGTCTTCGGATTTTCCAGAGGTGAAACCTCTATTGGCAAGACTGACTGAAGGTAAAGATTCTGCCGAAGCTGAGGAGATAAGTTTGCTCAGCCGGATGGCTGAAGATCCGGATCCGGAGCTTAGAAAGGCAATTGTCAAAGTGGTAATTCAGATGAGCGGGGCTGAGGGGCGAGCCTTATTAAACCGGCTGGTTAAAGATGAAAATCAAGATGTTAGAAAAGAGATTATCCATCAAGCAAGACGAATTGGCGGATCTGAAGGGATCCGCTTATTAAATCTTCTGGCTGAAGATCCAGATCCGGATATTAGAGAAATGGTCTCCGAGTATGCAAGTAAAATTGGCGGGGCTGAGGGGATCCGCTTATTAAACCGGCTGGCTGAAGATCCGGATCCGGAGGTTAGAAAGGATGTTGCCTATCGAGCAAGACAAATTGGCGGAGCTGAGGGGATCCGCTTATTAAACCGGCTGGCTGAAGATCCGGATCCGGAGGTTAGAAAGGATATTGCCTATTGGGCGGCAAAAGTAGGCGGAATCGAAGGGCTAAATTTATTAAACCAACTGGCTGAAGATCCGGATCCGGAGGTTAGAAAAAGGGTTGTCTATGCGACTGAAGATATTGGCAGAAACGAAGGGCTAAGTTTATTAAACCAACTGGCTGAAGATAAAAATCCGAATGTTAGAAAACAGGTTATCTATCAAGCAAGCCGAATGGGCGGGGCTGAGGTGATCCGCTTATTAAACCGGCTGGCTGAAGATCCGGAGGTTGGATGGTACGCAAAAAGCACTCTGCACGAGCTGAAAACAAAGTCAAACTGATCTTTATATTTTTCATAGTGCACCCTTTAACTGTGTCTGCTTTTTTTCATTAAAAATAAAAACTCGGTGTTTTTTTTCTCTTTTTCTTTGATCCAGTTATTTGTCCAACGCATATTGGACATAACATTTTTTTTGTAATCAATGGAAAACACCTGCACCTTGGAACAACAATCCCGAATCACTTCGCAGATGCCTTCTTTTGTGGCCCGGCCTCCATTACTGTAAGAAAGCAAAATATAACAAGACAAACATTCTTTAATCAACCTCTCAATGGCTTTAAGAGCTATAAACCGGCCTTTTTCATCTTTACGAAATTCCTCAAACAGGGAGCAGGCCATCAGATCCTTGCAATCCGCCCGGCGCTTTGTTTTTCCGCAAAGAGCCGGTTCATCATTTAAAATAACAGTTTTCCAAATATGATAATAACCGGCATAACGAACACGGGAAGGAGGCATTTTTTCGTTATTAGAACCATAAGGAGGATCAAAATAAGACAGATCCGCTTTTGTTTTTGGCAAAGCCTTAAAAATATCCTCGTTCATAACCCGATGAGGGCCTTTGCTCTTTTCTATTAAAGGCATTTTCAGCTGAATTTTATTAAAAGAGCGGGGAGACCATTTTCTTAAATAAGAAGCATAATGCCCCAAAGTGTTATCCACTTTATCTAAAGCCAAAATCAGACTGGTGAGCAAAATGGATTTTTCGGTTTTGTTTTCAGCGATTTTGTCTATTGCCGGACGGATGCTGTCTAATTTTTTTGTATTATGAATTTGCCATACCTTTTTCTTTCCGTCAGGTTGCACAGCCAGACCGCCGTTCACCTCTCCGCCATAGTGTTTTGTAAACCAACCCTCCCGGCCTTTTAAACTGTTAAGGTAATTTATTTTTTCTTTTAACCCGGCTGTGACCTTTCCTTTTAGGTAACACTCTGCAAAAATTTTTGACCAAAGGGCTGTATCATTGGATATCACCTGATACCCGCACTTTGCCAAAGCCTGACTAACTCTTGTTGTACCTGAAAAACCATCAAACACCCGCTGTACAGGCAAGCTTTTAATTAAAGAAAGAATATGAGGCAAAAGCTTTAACTTAGAACCACTGTATTTAATGCCTTCCGTTTGGATATGAACAGCCTGCTCGCCAAAAAAATTTAATTGCTCTGGATGAGAAGGTTTAATATGGGAAGTCAGCCGTGTTTCAAGCATATTTTACCCCGTGTAGAAATTTAATGGGTTTTGTACAGTGTATGGCTTTTCAGCCTCTATCTATAAGAAATATTAAACTAAAAATCAAGGCATAAAAAAAGTCGGTATCGTGCTCCCTTGAGGATCAAGCTTTCAGCCGTAAATAGTTGTTTTTCCATATAGCTACTTCCTTTTTTAAATTGGCAATTGCCTCCTTGGTACTCTTGTTTTGCTCCTCTGAGAGTGTCTATTTTAGAACGAAGTGCAATAATCATTGTATTTTGGGCATTTTGGGCATTTTGGGCATTTTGGGCATTTTGGGCATTTTGGGCATTTTTTGCATTTTTTGCATTTTTTGCATCAACAGAGGCGCTTACTTTGTTTGAACCTGCTTGTTTTCAGGAGCAACAGGCCGGGTGTCAGTAGATACATCCTCCGCTGTGTTTTTCTCGTTCTTCTCTATCGGAGGAGCAACAGGCCGGGTGTCTGCAAACAAGTCCTCCGCCTGCTTTTTTATGACAGCCGCCTTGTCTTTGCCCACAAGCGAAATAATAAGCTGATTCAACTTGTTATCCAAGCGATTAAGCTGAAGCTCCAAGCGCCTTATATCCGCCTTTACTGTTTGAAGATCTTTTTCAATAGATTCAAACCGGGCTTCAAACCGGGATTCAACAGCCTTAAACCGGGATTCAAACCGGGATTCAACAGCTTCAAATCGAACATCCATAATCTTTTGTTGCGTGTTTAATCCGTACCAGAAAAGACCGCCCAGCAAAATACAAAAATAAAACAAACCCACATTGTCCTTAATCCACTTCACTGTCCTCTCCTGTTGAACAGCTATTTAACCCGCCCTCATTATACCACAAACCCGCCCACCCCTGCAAAAAAAACCAAAAAAATAAATTATTCCCTCTTTTCCAGCACTTACAAGCCCACACCCACCAAAAAAACCAAAAATAAAGGTGCTAAAACCCTCTGAATCTGCAATAAAAAAATATTTACAAACAAGCAAATTTATGGCATTCTCCATAATGATGAAAGTGACCGCGACAACGGAATTTAGCATCTGGTATAAACAAGCCGGTTTAAGAGAAAAAGCACAAATAGATGCTCGTCTCTCCAGAATAGAAAATGCAAATCACTTTGGAGATGGGAAATATATTGATGAGGGAGTAGCAGAACTAAGATGGAAAAATGGCCGACGGATCTATTTTGCCAAAGTAGAGGGGCGGATTTTACTTTTAACAGGAGGATATAAAAATGCCCAAAAAAAAGATATCAAAACAGCCAAAAAAATACTTCGAAAGTATGCCGAATTTAAAGATGAAGAATAAAAAATCCGGTATAGTTCAGTTTAATTCTGTTAAAAAAGTAAAGAATAAAAAATATATTTCCAAAGCTTTATGGGAGTGTATTATCGCCAATGACACAACAGGATTTAAAGAGATTATGCGCGCTCATTTGGAATTAGTCCAAAAAAAGGAGTTTACCAAAAAAACCGGCCTTTCTCAAAAAGTTTTATCGCGAATTGTATCAAAAAAAGGAAATCCTACTTTAAATAATATATCCAAAGTAATTTATCACCTTCATACTTCCTGAACTGTGACATCTTTCCTCTCTCTTTGTGAGAAAACCAAGAACCACATAAAATTATACATGGGTTTTAGTGTAAAAAATTTGACCGTGTTTATCTATTTCTTTTTTTAATTCTGTGCTCGTCATAGCGTGATAGTCTACAACATTAAATAAATAAGGTGTAGTCAGCTCATCCAACTCCCAAGACAGACGACACGATAAATCCGTGTTTGAGTTAAAAAAAACCGCCAAATCAATATCAGAGCCTTTTCTGTAATCCCCCCGTGCCCGTGAACCATAGATTTTGACCTGCTTTATCTCAGGATACTTGCTTAAAAGCTTGGTTATTTTTTTACAAGTGTCTTGAGAAAGACCAAAAGACATTAAAGCTCCTTGGTGAGATAATCATACAGGTTTTTTATTTCCTTCACATATTTTTTTGATATATTCTTAATAATTTTTTTAGCCATATTCTCATTATAAATATGAGATAAGTTATTTCTGTCTTCAAGCATATCCAGCCACATTGAAGCATCTTTAATTATACTCTTATTAAAAGCTTGTTTGATAATGTCTCTTGCATATTTGAATTGGCTCAACTCTTTGTATTGTATAAAGTATTTTAAAGCCACCCAGCTTAATTCAAAAGAAAATTCAAAACTTTGAATTAAAGCCATCACATAGATTTTATGATCTGGATTTTTCAAATAAAATGAATGAGCCTCCTCAAAGGATTGCAAGGCATTTTCCAGACCTTGTAATCTCTGTTTGCATTTTTCTTTTGCCATGTTTTGTTTCCTATTAACTAAATTAAGCTCTGTATCTATCGCTTCTACAACAGTTAAAGGAATTTTAAATTTTAATAAATCAATATTTTGATATTCATTCTTTGAAAAACACCACTTCAACTTATGGTTGATTCTAATGTGCCAGCCGGTTTCAGTGGTATTACAACTTAAAAAATATTCTTTATAATCAAAAAAAGGTATCAAATAAGCTGATTGATTGTCATCTAAAAAACCTAAAAATACATAACCTGTTTGTGCATTATCTAAAAAGTCTTTTGCACTTTTTGTTAAAGTGAACCAATATTTTAGCGAAGATGAAGGTGGATATAACTTAGAAGATGAATGTGATTTACTGGTCATTATACATAACCTTGTCTTTTCGCTATGATCAAGCCATAGTTTTTGTGAATTTTTATTTAATTTTATATCTTTAAATACTTCAAAGGTTTTGACCATTTTTTGTTTTAACAGTTTGTGTGCTGTTTTTTCTTTTTCTTCTCTATTCATAGTTATCCCCTCCTACTCCTTTTATTATAAAAAAATATGAAATCAAATTGTAAAACCTTCAATAACATCTTTTTCTTTTTTCTTACGTTCCTCAATTTGTTTAACAACTTTTTTAACAGCTAAAATTTTTTCTATCAGCATGGACAGCTCTTGTGTTATATTTTCTAAACTTTCTCTGTGATTATTCAACATGTCCATCCTGTTGACCACCCAGTGAGGCCCTCTGCCAAAAAAAATATAATCATCATTTAAAACATTCCAGTTATATTCAGTTATATAAATCTGTCTTTTTACAGATTTGTACAGGTCTGTTAATTTTGCAACTAAATCAAAATCTTTATCCTCAATTATGGATAATTCGTGTTGATGAGCTATTTTATTAAATGCTCTTTTAATTGCACCAATGCTGGCACGAGGTTTTAATTTATCGTTTAAACTTTCACAAGCTGGAAAAAACAAGATAAAAAATGAAAATAAAATAACCTTCATCTTTAAACCCCTCAGGTTTTTATTTGTTTAAACAAGGAAATTAAAATCGGCTGTTGAGACATTTCACCCTCCTTTTTTTATTTGAATTTTATGGGCTGTTAATCAGATTATTTTAAAATTCCAGAGTGTCAATAAAAAAAGCCAGTATCGTGCTACTCTCCCTTGAGGGTCAGCCCTCAAGTACCATCGCCGCTGACGGACTTACCTTCTGTGTTCGAAGGTGGAAAAATCCACCAAAACAAAGCTCCTTAACAAAAAATCAACAATATTTAACGCATTATATTAAAATCTTGCTCTGAATCGTGCAAAAAAGCTTGAATAAAGGGCTTTTTTCTTGTTTTTGGCACTGTTTTAAAAAATTTATAGTTACTTGACTACAAAATAATTTTGTAGTATATTGACTATATTATGAGAAAACTCAAATGTTTTAAGTGCCATAAAGCCATTGAAGATCAAAATATTTACGGTCTGCATACAGCCTGCTTTCAAAAGTGGTTTGCCGTGCAGGATTCACCTGAATTTTATGACATGGATTTCAAAAAAGCAAGTTCCTCTTCTTCTACTGTAACATTTACAAAAAATAAAGACAGTTTTTATCATGGCCGATACCACAAATATTCAGCCAAATTAGAAGGCCGGCAATATATCCTAAAAGTGGAGGAAACAAGGTTTCCTGATCTGCCTGCTATGGAATATCTTTGCAATCAGATAGCCTCTCATCTGAATTTAAAAGTCCCTTCGTATTATTTAATTTTGTTAAATTCGTCTGAAAGTAAAAAATTAACAAATCAAAAAAACAGGAAAAAACCAAAAAACCTTATGACTTTTGTTACTAAAAATTTTATGCAAAATTCTATGGGATCGTTAAATCATATTTATAAATTTTTACCAAAAGGTGACAAACATTATAACTGCCAAAACATTGTGAATGTTATAGAGCGACAAACAAATAAGCCTAATGATATTAAAAATTTTGTTAAAATATGTCTTTTTGATGCTTTTATTGGAAATGGAGATCGGCATGGCCGAAATTTAGGCATTATAGACACAGGCAAACAGAAAAAGCTTGCTCCCATGTATGATAACCCATCCAACTTTGGTATAACACCGCAAGACATGTTGAGCGGTCATTTTAACTTTAGTGGCTGTATTTGGACTGCCTCTTCAAAAGAGCCAAAAATAAAAGACTATGTGCATGAATTTAAAAGATTAAATTTGAACCCCCCATGTTTGCAATTTATAAATCAAATGATTAAACAATTTCCGCTTTTGATGGAAGAAGTAAAAAAATCAGAAATTTCAGAAGATAGAAAAAACGCCTTTATTCGTTTTTTAAAGAATCGTTTACAAGATTTAAAAAGTATATTAAAAACAGGGTAATAAATGAAATATAAAGCATTGGATTTTTATTTAGAAAGACGCAAAACCCGACAGTATGTGGGCCGGTTAAGCCGGAAAAGGGGTAAATTTGTTTTTGAGTATAATACGGCTTATTTGTATAGTGAAAACCCTGTTTCTATAGGGCCGGATTTGCCTTTGAAAAAAGCCCGGCATATTTCTTTAACACTTTTTCCTTCTTTTGCAGATCGGATACCTTCTCGAAAAAATCCGGCTTATGAAGAATACTGCCATGATGTGGGTCTAAGCCCTTTTGAAAAAGATACTTTGGTTTTGCTAAGCGCTTTTGGAAAAAAAAGTCCTATTACTCCTTTTGTGTGTGAGCCGGTCAGGGAGCAAAAAGAATGTTCCGCTGAAGAGTTACGGTCTTTCAGAAAGAGCTTGGGCCTCTCCATAAGAGAGTTTGCTTTGCTTTTTGATATGTCCCAGGCCTCCATCTACCGGACAGAAAACAACAAAACCACAGGAAGAGATATTTTAAAAAAACTGGCGGTTTTTATAAAATATCCTAAAATGGCCTTACATAAAGTCCAAAACAACCCAAGCCTTAATGAATTTAAAAGAAAAAGAGCAGAAAATTTTTTGAGATCAAAAATTCAAATCTCATATTCTGCTGTTGGGCCTTTTACTGTCACTCCAGAAGATGTGCAAAAATGCCGGCCAAAACAAGCTGTAGAACTTCTTAAACGGCTGATATTGTCGGAATGTGCGTATTTTAACATACCACAAAACAATCTTAATATTTCTTCTAAAATATCAACCCCCGATGGAGGACAAGATGCTCTCATAAAATGGAATCAAGAGGAACCAAAACGAACAAATTTTTTTCCTAAAAAGTATAATGTTTTTCAAGTCAAAGCTCAAAAGGTCTCCCCGAATGAGTGTGTGAAAGAAATATCCAGCAAAAACAAGAAAATCCAACCCAAAAATCAGGCTGTTCAAAAATCAAAAAAACAAGTAAAAGAAAATCATGGTTTGAACCCGGCTGTTCAAAATGTGATGAAAAATAAAGGGGCTTATATTTTGTTTTCCACTTATCCGGTGGCAGGCGCTTACCTGCAAAGTAGAGAAGAAGCCATGCAAAAGTTTATAGAAAAAGCAGGCTATGATTTAAGCTCTGTGGAAATAAAATTTTATTCCGCCAATGAAATAGTAAACTGGCTTAACAGTTTTCCCTCTTTAGCTGTTTGGTTTTTAAAAGAAGTATGTGGAAAAGCATTAAGCCCTTGGATCTCATGGCAGGATTGGAGCAAAGATATAGATCACAGATCAGAATTTATGTCTCATGCAGAGTTGGAAAAGAAAAAATTAGCTTTGTTCAATTATCTATCTCATCCTCAACAAACAGCTCATTTAACAGGACCTTCCGGTGTAGGGAAAACTCGCTTGGCTCTGGAGAGCTTTCGTCCTCCAAAAGAAGAAGACCATGACAGGGCTTTTGAGCAGAAGATACATACAAACGATATATCAGCTTTAGTTCTTTATAGCCCTGCACACCTGATAACAGAGGCACATATCAGAGAATTAAAAAATTCCCGGGCTATTTTGGTTGTGGATGACTGTTCCATTGAAAAAGCAGAGCGATTTCACAAACTGGCCTTGCAGAAGGATTCACAGCTAAGCTTTTTAACTATTGGGCTTGAAAAATTAGGAGGTATATTTACACATATACTTTCTACAGTTCCTGACTCTCATGCTCTAAGAAATATAAACAATTCTCATATTTTTGATCTGGGTTTACATTCAAAAAAATCTCTACAACCTCAGGAATTTCAAAACTTATCTAATTTCAATCAAATTTATGTGCAAAAAAATAAAGGGCTTTTAGTAGAATTAGGATTGGATACAAAAATTGTCACTAAAATACTTTCTGATCGACAAGACATCAGTAATATATCTATTGAGCCACTTTATATTAAAATGACAGAAGGGTTTCCTCTCATGGCTCAATTATTAAAAAAGGCTGGCCCTATTGATTTAATAAAAGATGACCCACCACTCACTGTTAGAAAAAAAATGCTTTGGGGTCTGGAGGAAGCAGATCCACAAGCTGAAAAAGTAATAAAAGTTTTATCTCTTTTTGACACAATATGTATAACAGACGATCCGAATCAAAAGTTTATAATATATGATACATCTGTTAGAAGAACTAAAGAAGAAATTTATTATGTGGCTGAACATATAGCCAAAATGGACTATGATGAATTTTACAAAAAAATAAAATTTTTTGAAAAAAGACAAATTATTCAAACACATAGCCGTTTTCTCCAAGTCCGTCCCAAGCCTTTAGCCCTTTGGCTGGCTATGGAGCTAATTCATGAAACTCCACCTGAATCCATAATAAAATGGCTTTCGGACATGGATCAAATATCCAAAAATATGGAGCAACAAAAAGTAAAATCCGATAAGAAAAAATATCAACAGTTATCAAAAGAGGAACAAAAAGAGTATAAAAAACAACAAGAAGCTGATAAAAAAAGATATGCAAATATGTCAGATCAAGAAAAAAAAGAGTTAAAACAATGGACAGCTGAAATTGCCCCCCACCAAGCATTAAGAAAGTCCTTTTGCAAGCAAATTCATTATCTGACTGCATTTTCTGAAGGGAATCAGCCGGCACAGGATATAAATCCTGAAACACAAATATTGACCCGGCAATTATGCAAACCTCAAGGCTTTTTTGGGCAGGAAAAAGTTTTAAATACAGGCTGGGGAGCTTCCTCAGTAAATAATCTAACAAAGTTGGCTCCAAAAGAAGTTTTAAACTCTCTTGAAAAAGTGATTAACAAAAAGACTATAAAAGAGCTTTTGAATATGAAAGTCTTTTCCGGTATGCCTTCTGTTAGAAGAGAGTGGATAGGGATTTTACAAAAATTAGCTTTTAAAAAAGAATTTTTCTTAAGAGTCGCCAAATTGCTGTTAAAGCTGGTAGAAGCGGAAAATGAAAACTACAGTAACAATGCCACAGGTATTTTTATAGCTTATTTTCAGCTTATGTTATCTGGAACTCAGGCTAACCCTGAAATAAAATTTCAGCTGATTAAAGAAATAAAACGAGAGGGAACAGACAAACAAAAAGAAATAGCTGTTCAAGCTTTGGAAAAAGCTTTGCCACAACAACTTGGTTATACGGGAAATTACGACGGTCAAGTAATAAATCCTTACAAAAACTGGCGACCTGCAACTGATGACGAAGAATGGAATTACCACAGAACGGCTTTAAAACACTTAACTGAATTTGCAACAAATTCTGATTTAAATGAAAAAACAAGAAAGAAGGCGGAAGATATTATAGCTGATTATTTGCCCTCTCTTCTACAGATAAAAACTTTACATGAAGATATACAAAAAACAGTTAAACAAGTTATGGCTTTTTTACCAGATGGTTTTTGGCTTTTGGCCATAAAAAATATAGAGCAATTTTTACAAGATCGATCACATAAAGAAACAATAAAAAAAACCAAAGAAATATTAAAATTATTACAATCCGCAAAACAGGATATAAATAAAAGAATTTGCTTATATGTAACAAAAAGTGATGACTATCAAATATATGATCCTCAAAAACCAAATAAGGGGTACAGCCTGGCCTTTACAAAGCTGATTGATGATTTTATACAGTACATTCAAACTGCAAAATCAGAAAATATAATAGCTACTCTTGAGGTACTATTTCATGGACCACAAAACCAAACTATGACTTTTGCTAAAGAAACAGCCAAGAAATTAAATACTGGATTGATAGATATATTATTAAGACAAATAAAAAAATGGCAGAACCATAAAGACTTTAATTCTTCTTTTTTAACCGGTTTTATATCCGGGTTAAATGTTAAGGAACCGGAAAAAACACAAAAAATTTTAGATAAAATAGCTCACAATGCAGAATATAAACGCTTTGTACTGCCAGCTTATTATAGTATAGATTTATGCGATCAAGACATAACTCGTCTTATACAGTTTTTAACCCAGTTAAGCCAAACTGTCGACATTCCTAATTTATTTTGGTATCTCGATCATCTTTCCACAGCGCAAAAATGCCAAAATGTAAGCCCAAATAAAATGAAAGAGCTTATAATTTTTTTGACCAATAAAAATAAAGATGTAAAATGGGTTAAATCCGCTTTAAACATATACAGCTATTATGTACATTCTGATGATAAAAAAGAAAAGCAACTTTTGTCGGATGTATGCCAAAAGCTATTAACACAAAAAAAACTGTTTAAAACACATTCTTCATCAAATAAAATACGAAATGACTATACAGATAGTGATTATTCTTACAAATTATTGGTTTCTAAGCTTTTTTCTCTATCTGATGAAAAGCTTTTTTCTGTTCTTGCTCAAGATTTTTCTAAATTTTTTGTGAGTACAATTTTTTATTATAAAGGATCTCTTTTGCATCTGCCACTTTCTGAGGAATGTATAAAAGAATGTTTGAAAACAATACTTGAAAAATACCCGGATACAGTTTTATCAGAAATAGCAAAAAACAAAGATAGAGACAAATTTAATACACAATTACTTTCTAAACACAGTAATTTGAATTTATATAAAAAAAGCTTGTTTTCTCTGGTTTGTGATGATGAAATACTTAAAAAATGGTGCAAAAAAGCGCCAAGCGCAATACCAGCTTTTCTGGCTGAAAATACAGATCTTTTAAATTATGATAAAGAGAAAAAATCATGCGATTGGTCTTCCTTAGCTTATTTCTTGTTTGATAACTATGGAGACCAAAAAAAAATCACCGATGCTGTTTCCACAAACTTAGGAAATACCGGTGTAGCAGTATGGGGTAGTTTTTTAAATTATTACGAAAACATAAAAACCGCTATGATGAACTTAAGAAATCATAAACATAAAAATATAAAAGATTTTTGCGAAAACCAAATATCTTATTTGCAGGACAGAATAAAACAACTGGAACAACAAGAACAAGAAAGAAAAGAATTAGACCTGTTTTAAACAGCCTTATTCATTATATATACTTTACTTTGTTTGAACCTGCTTGTTTTTAGGAGCAACAGGCCGGGTTTTAGAAGATAGATCCTCCGCCATGTTCCGCTCGTTCTTCTCTGTCGGAGGAGCAACAGGCCGGGTTTTAGAAGATAGATCCTCCGCTGTGTTCTTCTTGTTCTTCTCTATCGGAGGAGCAACAGGCCGGGTGTCTGCAAACAAGTCCTCCGCCTGCTTTTTTATGACAGCCGCCTTGTCTTTGCCCACAAGAGAAATAATAAGCTGATTCAACTTGTTATCCAAGCGATTAAGCTGAAGCTCCAAGCGCCTTATATCCGCCTTTACTTCCTGAAGATCTTTTTCAATAGCCTCAAACCGGGATTCAAACCGGGATTCAACAGCCTTAAACCGGGATTCAAACCGGGCTTCAATAGCCTCAAATCGAACATCCATAATCTTTTGTTGCGTGTTTAATCCGTACCAGAAAAGACCGCCCAGCAAAATACAAAAATAAAACAAACCCGCATTGTCCTTAATCCACTTCACCGGCCTCTCCTTTTGAACAGCTATTTAACCCGCCCTCATTATACCACAAACCCGCCCACCCCTGCAAAAAAAATAATTATGCCCTCTTTTCCAGCATTTACAAGAAATTTTTAAATAATACTGAAGCTTAAAAAAGCAAAAGCCAGTGGAGAACCACCGGCCCGGAGATCGTCCCAAAAGTCATTAGGGTTTGAAAGAAAGTCTCCAATTCTTTAATGATTACAGTTATTTAAGTCAATCACAGGTTAAAAAGCACTCAGGATGAAAAATTTACATCCTTAATTAAAAGTATTAGAAAAATTCAAACAATATGGTATAAAAACAAGAGGAGGCAAAAATGATAAAAAAAGTGATGATCACAGTTTTATTTTTTTGGATTCTCACATCTTGTATTGAGTACAGTACCATTGATGACTGCTGTCACAAACAGTTTCAAGATTGCGAAAAAGGTGTAAAAATATGTCCGCCAATAAAAAAATGATTATACTGCTTATCTTCTTTATGAATACAGCTTATGGGTTAAGGGATCGAGGAATTACAGGGTGTGAGTATATGACTGATAATAAAGAAGCGCTTTTTGTTCCTTTAACCGGTTACCCTTTAAAAATATGCACCATGCGAGGAGTTCCTGAGAAATTCAAAAAAGGAATAAGAGAGGCGATCATTATGTGGAACATGGTTTATAATCAAAGAAGGAACCATCCAGGAGGAAACCCTCATGCCATTTTTGAGCCTACGCCAAATTTGGAACATACATTTAATTGTTATGTTCATATTTTTCCAAAAGAAGGAGTGTCAAGACTGATCAAAGCTTCAGCTCAGAATGCAGGAATAGTTGATTTTATATTCTTTGAAGTATTGTGGCCTGCACTTGATTGTATTATAGGATATAACAAGGAATTTTGGGAAAAAAATAACCAAGAAATGTTATTTTTCACGAATGTAATAGCCCATGAATTAGGCCATTGTCTTGGAATCTCTCATTACACAAATAAATCACATCATTTAATGTATCCTTATTCCGGCGGGCATAGTAAATATGGAGGATGGAAAACTCATTATTTTCATCCTGTTGATGCCATCTATGAATTTTTTAGGTTACAAAGTAAAGAATAAAAAATATATTTCCAAAGCTTTATGGGAGTGTATTATCGCCAATGACACAACAGGATTTAAAGAGATTATGCGCGCTCATTTGGAATTAGTCCAAAAAAAAGAGTTTACCAAAAAAACCGGCCTTTCTCAAAAAGTTTTATCGCGAATTGTATCAAAAAAAGGATTTTTTATTTCGCAGTCTTTGTTGTTTTAAAATAAAACCCATAAGCAATTTTGTATTATTGGCAGACAGGCTGAATGTGCCAGCTTGAACATCGCTGATATTTACTTTAAATCCTTATAATATCAATCAGATCCTCCACCGCCTCTTTTATCATTGTAAGAGCGGACTTTTTCGTCTTTCCTTGAGAAAAAACCAAAAGCAGGGGTACAGAAACCGCCCACCAAGGGCCTGATTTTTCAATCTTTCCTTCTATTTTCATCTTTAATAATCATTGTATTTTTAGGTATTTTTCATCAATAAAAACGCTTACTTTGTTTGAACTTGCTTGTTTTCAGAAGCAACAGGCCGGGTTTTAGAAGATACATCCTCCGCCATGTTCCGCTCGTTCTTCTCTGTCGGAGGAGCAACAGGCCGGGTGTCTGCAAACAAGTCCTCCGCCTGCTTTTTTATGACAGCCGCCTTGTCTTTACCCACAAGAGAAATAATAAGCTGATTCAACTTGTTATCCAAGCGATTAAGCTGAAGCTCCAAGCGCCTTATATCCGCCTTTACTGTTTGAAGATCTTTTTCAATAGATTCAAACCGGGCTTCAAACCGGGATTCAACAGCCTTAAACCGGGATTCAAACCGGGCTTCAATAGCCTCAAATCGAACATCCATAATCTTTTGTTGCGTGTTTAATCCGTACCAGAAAAGACCGCCCAGCAAAATACAAAAATAAAACAAACCCGCATTGTCCTTAATCCACTTCACTGTCCTCTCCTTTTGAACAGCTATTTAACCCGCCCTCATTATACCACAAACCCGCCCACCCCTGCAAAAAAAATAATTATGCCCTCTTTTCCAGCATTTACAAGAAATTTTTAAATAATACTGAAGCTTAAAAAAGCAAAAGCCAGTGGAGAACCACCGACCCGCACCAACCCACCGAAACAGGTTGGGAAGTTACTGACTAATATCGCAATTTTTATTATAAAAATCAAGTGTTTTTAACATCTTTTGTCAAAATGGTCCTGTTTTTCATTCCTTGTGGATTTTTGATAAAACAGTTTTTTAGCAGTTTTTCCTGATATACGACACCAATGTCCATCAATACAAGCGCCAATAACCCCACTTACTATAGGCACCATTTTTGCCAGATTCACAATCCCTTTGGATCCAAACTTAGTAAACAACCTAAAACCCACCAGCTTGTTTATTTTTAATAAAACTTTGCCGCTTATATCAGCAATTATTTGCTGAGTCAGTTTTTGGCCTATTTTTATACCAGCTTCCTTAAGAAGATCCTTAACAGCATTGCCTGTCAAACAACAGTATATGAAGGTTTTAACCTCCTCTGATTTTATATCATAACCGCATACATAAGCAATTTTAGCTATCATACGCAGTTGAATGTATAAAGAGGCTGTTAATCCGGCAGGCACAGCTACCGGCAAAGTAATCAAACCTCCCACTGAAGATATAAAACCAGAGCAAGTGCTTTTAGCCACAGCCCATTTTATTGCCGAATTAATATGTGCACAACAACATTGCTTCTCTTGATCTGACCCTCCTAAACCCTTTTTATGATATTTTACTCTCTCTTTTTTTACCTCCTCCTCGATAGATAATATACCCGGCAAACCTTCCACAGCATTATCATATATGGAATTAAGAATTTTAATCATTGTATCTTTACTGAATTTCATACATATCTCCTGAAAAATAAGGTTATACAAATTTTATTTTAATATTTAAAACTTTTCTTTAACCGGAAAGATTCTCCAAAACCTTGTTTTTTTAAATCAAATAAGAAAAGTGGTATATTTAATAATATGAGTCAAAGCCTCTCTAAATAAAAGCAAAGCCACTATGTAAGCAAAAGCACGGATACATAAAACGATTTTATTATTTTTCACCAATTGCAATAATTCTCGGACAATAGAGGCTATTACTAAATTTTCAAAATCCTTAAAATTCCGTCTACTCAGCCATAAACCTAACGCCACTCTCCAAGATTCTTGTTTGGCCTCTTGCATTTTGGTTTTTATAACTTGGCTCACATAAGATTCAAAATTATTGATTAAATATACAAGTCGCTTTAAAGATTGAAAAGAAGTTATCATTATATACATAAAAAATATGGTCATTAAAGACAAGATACTATAATACATTGGTTTTGAAAGTGGAAGAACCAACAAAAGGATTCCTATTAAGGACCAGCAAATATAAATAATAGTTTTCTGATCTATCTCTTTTTTAAATTTTATAAGCAGTTGTTGAGTGTACTCTGCAATATGCTTTTTAAACTCCTTCTCTATTGCTTTATCAGCGTCATCTTTCATTTGCTCCCACAGCCACTTGCCAGATTTGAACACAGAAGAAGCAATGTCAATTACAGCCCAAACTTTCAACCATGCCATCTACTCTCCTTATTTAGAAAAACGAAACTGCTTGCTGGTAGCGTAATCATCTTCGATAAGTTTACATACTCTAACAGCTAAACTATCAAATAAATCATTAAATTGTTTTTGATTTTCTTTCATTGTTTTTAACACCTTACCCTTAAAATCTAACTCATCATCCGTTAACTCAAAAATAGGCTTGCTGAATTTTTGTGACAAAGCAATCAGAGAGTTAAAGTCACCTATGCTTATAAGATTGTACGGAGATTCATCTGTGATGTGCTTTGTAAATAATACTTCATCAATAACCATATTTTTTTTGCTCAAACTCTTAGCAAGCACATCTTTGGAAGCTTTTTGAATTTTATCAATCCATTCTTTAAAAGATTTGGCAATACCTTGTTTTTGCTTTTCTTCTTTTGTATTCCAAAAATCAAAATCAAACAAACCTTCTTTAATTCTTCTGGTATAAGGTCTGTATTTTTGTGAAATGATACCTAACATACGAGGTGGACTTTCCGGCAAAGCGTTGGTTATGGATTGTTCCCTAAATTCTTTAAAATCTTCATGCCATTTTGGTAACATGCTTCCTAAAGACTGTATAGCCTGATACGAAAAAAAATCAGGAGATGTGGGAATAAGAAAATAATCACTACTCATCAAAATACAACGGTTTACTGCACCTGAATTAGGACTCATATCCACTAAAATAATTTCACACCCATACTTAATTGCCGTTTTTCTAATGATAGTATGAAAAGCGCCAATAAATTGCTTTGTAAAAGGCAAAAATTTTCCGCTGGTGATACCTGTTGCCAAGGATATATCTAAATCTGACATGTCGAGATGACCTGCGACAAGTAATAAATTATTATTTAAAGTTTCGCAAGGTCTAACCGCTTTAGGAGTTACACTATCCCCTGATGTTATTTCTGATATTTTTGCATGAATATTATCATTATTGGCGCTATTATAAAAAGCATCCATATCATCTTTTTGTTGCAATCCTAATACATAAGTTGTCAAATTACACTGAGGATCTGCGTCCACTATAAGGGTTTTGATTCCTTTTTTGGCAAAAGTCCAGCCAAGGTTAAATGTGGTGGTGGTTTTACTAACCCCACCCTTGTGATTGAACAAAGAAATTAAAACCGGCTGTTGAGACATATCTTCCTCCTTTTTTTATTTAAGTTTTATCTATCTTATTTTTTTCTCTTTAACAAATATTATTTTTTATTGGCCTGATTCTTTATCAATCCCTCTTTCTGTTTTCATTGTTTTATTCAAATGAGATCTGATTAGATTTCAGACATAGTATCCTCTCTTAAAAAAAAAGCCGGTATCGTGCTACTCTCCCACAGGGTCAGCCCTGTAGTACCATCGCCGCTGACGGACTTAACTTCTGTGTTCGGGATGGGAACAGGTATGGCCCCGTCGCTATTGACACCGGCAGTTCTATTTTTTTTTAAATACCATCACCTTAAACAGAAAGTTATAAAATTAAGCTCCTGTTTTTTTATTTTTCGTAAAAGGGCAATGATAAAAATAACTTTAGATAAAAGTAACTCACAGACTCCCGCCTGCTAAAGCGGGACTGAAGGCCAAGCATTTGGTCTTCATAAAAAGTCTAACGCTCAAAACATTCTTGGTGAAGTCCGCCTTGATAACAAGTGGATTTATTCAGTCAAAAAATGTTTAAAAAAAGCCTCACGACCTATTAGTACGGATCAGCTGAACGCATTACTGCGCTTACACCTCCCGCCTATCAACCTTGTAGTCTCCAAGGGGTCTTCAGGATCCCCCTAAAGGGATCAGGGAAAACTTATCTTGAGGTCGGCTTCCCGCTTAGATGCTTTCAGCGGTTATCCGTTCCGAACATAGCTACCCTGCTGTGCCACTGGCGTGACAACAGGTGCACCAGAGGTTCGTCCATCCCGGTCCTCTCGTACTAAGGACAGCTCCCCTCAATTTTCCTGCGCCCACGGAAGATAACGACCAAACTGTCTCACGACGTTCTGAACCCAGCTCGCGTACCTCTTTAATTGGCGAACAGCCAAACCCTTGGGACCTGCTCCAGCCCCAGGATGAGATGAGCCGACATCGAGGTGCCAAACACCCCCGTCGATGTGAACTCTTGGGGGGTATCAGCCTGTTATCCCCGGAGTACCTTTTATCCGTTAAGCGATGGCCCTTCCACTCGGAACCACCGGATCACTTTGACCTGCTTTCGCACCTGCTCGACCTGTAAGTCTCGCAGTCAAGCTCCCTTATGCCAATGTTCTCAGCGCCTGGTTTCCAATCAGGCTGAGGGAACCTTCGTACGCCTCCGTTACCTTTTAGGAGGCGACCGCCCCAGTCAAACTCCCCGCCTGACAATGTCCCTCACCCCGGTTCAGGGGTGCAGGTTAGATTTCAAAATGATTAAGGGTGGTATTTCAAGGTTGGCTCCACCAAGGCTGGCGCCCCGGCTTCAAAGCCTCCCACCTATCCTACACATAGCCACTCTAAAATCATTGCCAAGTTAGAGTAAAGGTTCACGGGGTCTTCTCGTCTTTCCGCGGGTACTCAGCATTTTCACTGAGAGTTCAATTTCACTGGGAGTCCAGTTGAGACACTGAAGAAGTCGTTACGCCATTCATGCAGGTCGGAATTTACCCGACAAGGAGTTTCGCTACCTTAGGACCGTTATAGTTACGGCCGCCGTTTACCGGGGCTTCGATTCTCCGCTTCGCCCAAAAGGGCTGACGAATCCTCTTAACCTTCCGGCACCGGGCAGGCGTCAGGCTGTATACTGCATCTTAAAGATTTTGCACAGCCCTGTGTTTTTGGTAAACAGTCGCTACTCCCTGGTCACTGCGACCCTCCCCACAGCTCCGCCCGCAAGGGGCTTCACCTGAGAGGGCACACCTTCTCCCGAAGTTACGGTGCCAATTTGGCGAGTTCCTTAACTGGAGTTAACCCAATCGCCTGAGAATACTCATCCCACTCACCTGAGTCGGTTTACGGTACGGGCGACTTTGACAGCATATCGAAGCTTTTCTGGGAACCATAGCTCCTTCCGCTTCGAGGATTAGATCCTCTCGCATTTACGCCTGAGAGTTGCTGTACGGATTTGCCTGTACAGCCTCCTGCACGCTTACACCTGAATATCCAATAACAGGCCGGAAATACTTGGTCCGTCACTCCTATACTTGAACATCAAAGCCGGTAAGGGAATATTAACCCTTTGTCCATCGACTACGCCGCTTGGCCTCGCCTTAGGACCCGACTAACCCTGGGAGGATGATCCTGGCCCAGGAACCCTTGAGTTTTCGGCGCGGGGGTTTCTCACCCCCGTTAATACGCTACTTATGCCAGCAGAATCACTTGTCGTTCGTCCACCTGTCCTCACGGTCAAGCTTCAGCCTACACGACAACGCTCCCCTACCACTGTTCAAAAAAAACAGTCCCTAACTTCGGCACCATGCTTAAGCCCCGTTGAATCTTCCGCGCAAAATCACTGAACCGGTGAGCTATTACGCTTTCTTTAAAGGATTGCTGCTTCTAAGCCAACCTCCCGGCTGTCTGAGTAATTCCACAACGTTTAACACTAAGCAATGGATTTAGGGGCCTTAGTTGAGGGTCCGGGCTCTTTCCCTCTCGTCACAGGACCTTATCACCCCATGACTGTCTCCCGAACTCACTATCTCCGGCATTCGGAGTTTGTTTGGGTTTGGTAATCCGGTAAGGACCCCTAGCCCATTCAGTGCTCTACCTCCGGGATAGATATTCGAGGCTATACCTAAATATATTTCGGGGAGAACCAGCTATCACCCAGTTTGATTAGCCTTTCACTCCTATTCACAGCTCATCCAAGGAAATTGCATCTTCCAATGGTTCGGGCCTCCACGCGGGGTTAACCGCACTTCACCCTGGCCATAAATAGCTCACCGGGTTTCGGGTCTATAGCCACGAACTAAAAACGCCCGTTTAAGACTCGCTTTCGCTACGGCTGTGCCTTAAGGCTTCACCTTGCTCGTGACCATAACTCACTGGCTCATTATGCAAAAGGTACGTGGTCACGCTTGACTTGCAATAGCGCTCCCACTGTTTGTAAGTTTACGGTTTCAGGTTCTGTTTCACTCCCCTTCCGGGGTTCTTTTCACCTTTCCCTCACGGTACTGGTTCACTATCGGTCAGAAAAACATATTTAGCCTTAGAGGGTGGTCCCCCTAAATTCCCAGCGGATTCCACGTGTCCGGTGGTACTTGGGATACTTTAAACGAAGACCAAAACTTTTCGCCTACAGGCCTGTCACCTTCTTTGGGGAGCCTTTTCAGACTCTTCCGCTAAGCTTTGATTTTGTAACTTCGCTTCAGTGCGTCCGGGCGCTGAAATAAAAGTCCCGTAACACCTCCTGCACAAGGGCCGGACCCTTTAACATACAAGAGGTTTGGGCTAATCCCCTTTCGCTCGCCACTACTTAGGGAATCTCGTTTGATTTTTATTCCTGAAGGTACTGAGATGTTTCACTTCCCTTCGTTTGCCATTCAAAGGCTATTCACCCTAAAAGGGTTATTCACCCTGAATTGCCGGACCGGCCGGCGGGTTTCCCCATTCGGAAATCTCCGGATCAAAGCGTGTGTGCCGCTCCCCGAAGCTTATCGCAGCTTGCCACGTCCTTCATCGCTTTTTTCTGCCAAGGCATCCTCCGTAAACTCTTAGTAGCTTTTATTTAAAAACACTGACTGAAATACCAAGAATGATTTCAGGTCAGACTTTTCTCGCTCTTTTCTCGCTTCTAAAAAATCAAAAAACAATAAAAATGTGAGTTACTTTAATGCTTGTGCTTTATCCGCCCTTTTTGCGAAGCTTAAAAAAGCCTCACACCCGGCGAATGCGCCTCTTCCGCCCCCGCGGAATCAGCAAACACAAGCGCTTTAAATAATATTCAGTTGTCAAAGAGCTGTCCTTGCAAAGAACACCCCCTAAACCACCCCCGGATTTTAAGGCCGAAAGGGCTTTTTAGAGAATAAAGAGAAGGCCCCCACTGGAAACCCCCTGTTTTTAATCTCTTTAGAGGGAAAGAAGAGCATAAACCGGCCTGCAAGATAAAAGCAAGCTTAAAAACAGCTAAAAAATAAATTTTCTGATTTTGCTTGGCACCCGTCGCCATCACCCGCTTGATGCTTTGCATTGTATTGTTGAAGTCAGCCAAAATCGGCTAAAAACCTCTAAACGCGACTCTACATACTTCTTTCACCCGCCGGGAGGTGGGTACCCCGGCGGAATAGGGACTCTAAACGCGACTCTACATACTTCTTTCACCCGCCGGGAGAGTTGATTTTCCGCCCTTGCCTGCCGATAATCATCGGCGTGCTTTTTATCCATATATTCCTGCTCCGGGGTTCTGTGTTCTCTTGCCATACGCCTTTTTGTACGCTTTTCGTCTTTAATAATATAAAGACCTTCTTCCATCATAACAGCTATTTTATCCCTTGCGTTTGGATACCCTGTTTCAGCCAATGGAAACAATATATCGAAAGTTAATGATATTTTTTCCAGTTGGGAAAGGGATACATCCTTACCGTACAACTTCTTGTATATATCTTTATGCTCAAGCTGTATCCGCTCCACCTTGTTTGTCCATATTCCAGATTCAGATAAAACATTTGAAAGTTGATAAACAGGCCCCGCATTGGGAAACATGTAAAAAAATGCACGCTTTACAGCCTCTTCAGACACCAAATAGGGAAAAACATTTAAGGTATAAAACAGAAGTCCTATTTTATATTGCGCTCTCTTGGAACCTTTACGCGCTTTCAGTATGAGCGAGTCCGCCTCCTTTGCAGAAAGATCTGTATAATCCTTTCCCGCCTCATAATGAAGATGTATCAGTGGCGCCGCCCCAAAGGAAAGTTCCCCAAAAACCAGCAGGCTTATAATGACAAACATTTTATAAAAATTCATCTCACACCCCCTCTGGTAAGCCTAACTATAATTTTTTTGATTTTCCACTCTTTTTTGAATAAAAAGCAACGGAAAAGTATGTTTTTCAAAAGTTTTTGATTGTGGCCACCGGAAACCGGATTTTTGAATAGCCTTGAGACTATATTAATAGCCTGTGAAAAACACCTGTTCTTTGTGGCATAAGAAAAACCCCGGCGGTGAGTGTCCAAGGTATTCCGTCACGAACAAGCCGGGGTTTTTCTTATGCCAGCTATTGAATCCAGACTTTTTCACGCCCGATTATATTAAAGTGAGTGGATGGATAACAGCCCGCCTTTTTCATCTTTTTTCACTTCCACCCGGGCTGTGTTCAGGCCTTTTGCGTTCTTTAGCTCATACACATCATTTAAGCCGTTTTGGCCGGTGAGTTTTGTGACCTGCACATAAGAAGGAAAAAGTTGACGATACCGGCTGAATACTTCAGATATATTCGGCACAAAAACAGGATCTTGATTCGGCAAAAGCTTTGCATAAACCAACCGATCCCTCCTCCACCTGAGGTCATAACGGGATTTCAGCAGACGGATGGAAAAATCATCTTTTACGCCCGGCTTTTGCCCCACACTGCTTATTTTTCTTTGGCCCGTATGAATCAGGCGCAAAGCTTCTTTTTCCTGTCTGCGTATCATTTTTTTGAATTTGTTTTTGTCGCTGTTATCAGGATTTCTGTCGGGTGAAGCAAAAAGAGACCAAAAGCCTTTTGGTTTAACGGCGCTGTTGGGGTGTCTTCCTTCCTCCGCCGAAAGCCTCATGGATAAATTTCTGTTTGCATCTTCGTGCAGGCGCACTGTGTATCTTGAACCATCCGCCTTTACAATTTTTACCGGCAAAACAGAAGAATCAGATGAAGCAAGCCCTCTGCTTGCGCTTTTTTGATTCATAAAAGGAAAGCCTGTCAGCATGAGACAAAGAGCGCATACCGCGCCCACACCCATATAGTTCCATTTTTTACTTCCCCCCACAGGACCGCCACCGCCACCCGGGGACGCGCCACCTGTTTGTTCCGCCTCTTTTGAAGGGCCGGACGGGGCTTTTTCCTCTTCTTCTTTCCAAAACTCCGCCGGCGGATGAATGATATTTGAAACAAGCTTGCTGACAATGTGTTTTCCGCTTAAGGCGCGCGCGCGCTCCTCCACCTGATGATTGGAAACAGCTTTGTTAACTTGCGTATTTTCACAAGAAGAGTCGGTTTTATTTATGAAATCCGCTGTTTTACAAGCTTTTGCTTTCAGATCTGACAAATTTATCAGCTTATTGTCTGAACCGGCGGGGCTGTGCAATTTACCTTGCCCTTCGTCCGGTTTTTCCAAGTCCGGGAACCGGATGATATTATTTCGAACTGACATCGGTTGCTCCTTATTTCTGATACCTATCGGCATAACAGGAAGAATCTTTAAGTTTTTTTATAGATTCCGGCCTTTAATCGGTATTATTCTATATAAGATGAAAGCCTTTTTAGTGATTTATGTGTTTTTTATGCCCTTTGGCCATTTGCCTGCCGAAGCAGACACCGGGAAAGCAGACACCGGGAAAGCAGACACCGGGAAAGCGGATCTCATCCAAAATCTGACAAAGGAGCTGGATATTCTTAATCAAAAACCCTCTGCCCGAAAGCAAAAAAAAACCGAAAAAAACAAATATCAAAAAAAAATTGATCGCTTGGAATCTCTGGAAGACAGCTCTCCCCGCTCCCTCTTTATATTGGCGAGGGCCTACGAAAATAAGGGGGACTATAAAAATCAGGTCCGTGTGCTCAGAAAGCTGGTAAAAAAAAGCAAAAGAAAGGGCAGATATATGCTCGAACTGGCTAAAGGGCTTGGAAAGCTTTATTCCAAAACCCATCTGCTGAAATACAGAGAGGAAGCTGTAGCCCTGATCAATAAAGTGCTGGAATCCCACACAAAATACCGGGAAAGGGCGCATTTGGAGATGCTGACCCTGCTGAAATACATTAAGCACAAAGAGCAGGCGGAGGAAAAAGAAACCAACTACGCCATTTTAAAACTTTTACAGACATTGATTCGGGAGTTTGGAGTCAAAAAAGCTTATGTTAAGGATATATGCAAATACTTTTATATCAACGAGTTTTACAGCCAAAGCCTTGCCGGATGTAAAAAAGCCATTAAAAAAAGCCCCAAAGAACCAAGCAATTATGTGTATTACGCTCTTTCCATGAAAAACATTGAAGACAGGGAAAAAGAGCTGATGAAAGCCGTTAGACGATTTCCAAATTCCGTTTTAGTCCGCCTTAAAACCGGCCAATTTTTTATTGAGCAAAAAAACTACAAATCGGCCCTGCCTCATTTTCAAAAAGCGATAAAAATTAAGCCGGATTCCGCGGAGATCCGGATGGGTTTGGCTCAGTCTTTGTTTCACAATGAAAAGGAAAAAGAGTCCTACAAGCATTTTTTTAAGGCCTGTATGCTGAACAAACACAAAATGCTGTGGGCTTTCAGGCAGGCCAAATCCCTGCTCAATCAAAAAAGCCGGTTCAAACTGGCCGACACCTTTGACAAAGGTATTACCAAATGCTTTCTCAAAGCGCCCAAAAAAGCGGGATAATCGGGCCAAAACACAAACCTGTTAAAAAATATTTAAAATTTCACCCCGACCTTCCGACAGGTAAAATATAACAATGCCCAAAAGCGGAGGGAGATACAATGAGCAAAATTATTTTTATCAGCAACTCTCTGGCCGATATGGAAAAAGTAAAGGAATTTGCAAAAAAAAGCGCCTATACTTTGGAGCATTATTCAAAAGAAGAATGGAAAGCGGGCAACAAAAGATCCCGAAGAGCCACAAACCAAAAAAAACCTCATCTTTCCATTGTGCCCTTTCCGACAAAGGCCGGCCGGCAAACTATGAATGAAATTAAGGTGGAAGCCATCAAAACCGCCTTATTGAGAGCCAAAGGCAATGCCTCAAAAGCCGCTGATATGTTGCAAATAGGCCGGGCCACCCTATACAGGAAAATCAAATACTTAAAATTTAATTTAGAGTCGGTTCGCAATCGCATAAACGAAGAAGAAACACAAAGGGTCTACAAAAAAGTCGCTTAGTAAAAAGTCTAAAAAAAACGCTACTCCACAGTAACGGATTTGGCTAAATTTCTGGGCCGGTCCACATTATGCCCAAGGGCGCAGGCCGTGTGATACGCCATTAACTGAATAGGCAGGGCGCATAACACAGCAGACAAATATTGTTCGCAAGCAGGCACAGGTAAAAAACATTTCGACAAAGCCTCAGCCTCTTTATCCCCTTCAGTGCCTATCACAATCAATTTTCCCCCGCGCGCGCGGGCTTCCTGCAGGTTGCTCAGCGTCTTTCTGTATACATGAGACCGGGGGCTTAAACCAACCACAGCCATGTCTTTATCCACCAAAGCCAAGGGGCCGTGCTTCATCTCCCCCGCCGGGTAGGCCGAACCGTGCCTGTAAGTCAGCTCTTTCATTTTTAAAGCCCCCTCCAAAGCCAAGGGGTAATACACATCTCTTCCTAAATACACAAAGCTTTTGACAGTTCTGCTTAAGTGGGCGGCTTTTTTGTAAGCCTCCTCACGGGATAACAGATCTTCCATAAAAGAAGGAAGAGAGCAAAAAGACCGCAGGTGCTTTTCTTCTTCAGCGCGCTCCAACAAACCTCGTTTTTTTGCAAAAAACAAAGTCAGTAAAAACAAAACCGCCAAAGTGGAGCTGAAAGACTTAGTGCCGGCCACTCCTTTTTCCACCCCGGCGGACATATAAAGCCGTAAATCCGCCCCCCTATCCAAAGAGGAATGCGCCACATTACACAAACTGAGCACGGGAAGGGACAACCCGCGCGCCATTTTTAAAACCGCCAAGGTGTCTGCCGTCTCACCGCTTTGGGAAATAAGCAAAACAGGAGCTTGAGCGGGCAGTACGGGGGAGCGGTAGCGAAACTCACTGGCCATATCCACTTCCACAGCAATACGGCTGAATTTTTCCAGCACATATTTTCCGTAAAGCGCGGAATAATAACTGCTTCCGCAGGCCACAATATTAAACCTGCCAGCTTTAATTATTTGATCCAAAATATCGGGTTTCCCCTCCATACTGATTTCCACAGTTCGGCTTTTTTGGTTGATATGATCTTGAATCAGCCGGGAAATACAGGCCGGTTGTTCATAAATTTCCTTCAGCATATAGTAAGGGTAAGGCCCCCGGCCTGTGGTTTCCGCCTCTGCCGGCAATGTTATGGGTGATTTGCTGATCTTTTTTTTTGTCTCAGCGGAGTAAAAACAACAAGTCTCCTCGTTTTGAATATGCGCCACCTCCATATCCCATAAAAAAATCACTTTGTCGGTGTAAGGTAAAATCCCCTGCACATCACTGCAAAGAAAATACTCTTTCTCCCCCAAGCCCACCAACAGGGAAGGCCCTTTTTTAAAGGCGAATATTTCCCCAGGGTGTTTTTCAGACATAAGGGCTACAGCGCACTCCCCTTTGATTTTGGAAAGGGTGTCGAACACAGCCTCTTTTAAAGAGCCGGTTTTTTGATAAGAGTCCAACAGGCAGTGCGCAATCACCTCTGAATCGGTTTCAGAAAGAAAAGGCCCCTTTAACCAAGCCTTAAGCTCTTCTGCGTTCTCAACAATGCCGTTATGAACAATATAAATATGCCCGGCCTTATGAGGGTGCGCATTGTTTTTTGAAGGCGCGCCGTGCGTGGCCCACCTGCTGTGGGCCAGGCCCGCAGAACCGGGAAAACTCCCGGCTTTTGACACTTGCTCTTTAAGCTGTTTCACATCCCCAAGGGCGCGCGCTCTTTTAGATCCTTTTTTTCCCACTGTCACAAGGCCCATGCTGTCGTAACCGCGGTACTGAATTTTCTCCAGTCCGCGCAAAAGCACTTCTTTTGAATCGCGAAAACCGCTGTAACCCATAATACCGCACATACTTCTTTCCCTTTTTCTTTGATATTTTTATAAAGTCTTAATTTTCTTTTTGTTTGCGGCGAAAGTAGTTCTCCATATTTTTTTGAGGGCTTCTGCCCACGGCCAAAGATTTTTCAGGCACATCCTGCGTAATAACAGAACCGGCCCCTGTGGCGGAACAATCCCCTATTGCCACCGGCGCCACCATCTGCGTTCCGCTTCCCACAAAAACTTTGTCACCGATACGGGTGGGGTATTTTTTCCCGTCCAAGTTAAGGTTACAGGTCACAGTGCCACAGCCAATGTTAACATCCTCCCCCACCTCCGCATCCCCCAAGTAGCTTAAATGACTGGCCTTGGATCGGGCGCCAAAGCGGGTTTTTTTCATCTCCACAAAGTTTCCCACACGGCACTGTTCCCCTATTTTAGCGCCCTGCCTTAAACGGGCGTAAGGGCCTATAACAGATTTCGCGCCCACCTCCGCCGACTCCAAATAAGAGCCGGAGCGCACTAAAACCAGCTCATGCAGTACGCTGTCCGCAATAAAACAATTTGGCTCTATCGCGCAAAACGGCCCGATACCGGTCCGCCCCTTTAAGTACACTCCGGGGTAAACCACACTGCCCCGGCCCACCTGCACAGTATCCTCAATATAAGTGTTTACAGGATCCACAATAATAACCCCGTTATTCATCAACCGGTTTAATTTTCGGATAAAAAGTTTTTTAGAGGCTAAAGCCAATTCCATTTGGCTGTTGACACCAAAAGCGGAATCTTCCGAAACAGAAACAGCCCTAATTTTTTTGCCCTCATCAAAGGCTATGGACACAATATCCGTTAAGCAATATTCTTTTTTGAGGTTTTGATTGTCCACCCGCAAAAGCCAATTTTTTAAGCTCTCCGCTTTCGCCAAATAAATACCTGCATTGATCTCTGTTATTTTTTTAGACTCGTAGGTAAGGGAATCTTTTTCAACAACAGCCCTTATTTGATCCCCCTTACGGATAATACGGCCGTAACTTTCCGGATCTTTTTTTACAAAAGAGCCTATACAAAGATCCGCAGATTCTTCTTCAAAAACTTTAAGCATTTTTTCCAGATCCACAGCAGAAAGAAGAGGGTGATCGCCGTTAACAATCAGCACATTTCCTTTTATGTCCTGTTTCCACGCGCTTAAAACCGCTGTGGCTGTGCCCGGTTTTGTGTCTTGAAAAAACACCCGCGCCTTAAAAGCCTCAGCCACCGGCTGAATCAAATGCTCCTGCCCCGGGTTAATCACCACGCGTATTTCATCCACAGGCAGGTTTTTCAGCACGCTCAAAATACGGGCCAAAATCGGCCGGCCCGCCACGGGGTGAAGGCTCTTGGGCAAAAAGGAGCGCATACGGCTTCCTTTTCCCGCCGATAAAACAAGGGCTGTGGTAGGATTCATTAAAGTGTTCTCATCAAATGGTCATTTCAGCGAAAGTCCTGTATGTAACAGATATTCCGCCTGTTAAAACGCACTTTCGCCTGATAACAGCTCAAAGGTCAAGTTTTTTAACAAGCTTATGTACTTTTACAGCGGATTTTTTATACTGTAGCCTGTTTGATCATTCCAAAGAGCAAAAATCATGCCCCGCGCCCGAACTAAAAAAGCTGACACCCTGCCGGAGCTTAGGCAAAAAAAAGCCCGGCTGGAATCTTTACAAAAAATTCTTCCGCTGATATATCAATCCCAAGAAAACCTAAAATTTCTTATCGAAAAAAAACTGCCCGCGCTTTGCGGAGTGGACAGCATTATCCCCGGCTCTGAGGAACCAAAACCCAAAAACTCCAAGTATCTTTACACACACACCTTTACCTATAAACAAAACGATTACTTTATTTGTTTTAACAAAAAAAAAGGCATAACAGATAAAACTTTTTTAAAAAAAGTGGGAAAAGCCCTAAGCTCCGCCTTAATCCAAACGGAACAGGATAAGCAGTTAAAAACAGATAAAGAGCAATGGGAGCTGGCCTTCGACACCATTGCCACAGCCATCTGTCTGACCGACGCAAAAGGCAACATACTGAGAACCAACAAAACCTTTCGGGAAACCACAAATAAGTCTAAAGAAGATCTGTTGCAAAAAAACTATTTTACCGTCTTTTTTGGCGGCCCTCCTCCTTTAACAGTAAAAAACAAAAGGAGGGAAAAACGCGTAACAAAAAACGGACAGGAGCAAATATTTGAAATCTCCCTTCAAAAAGTGTCACAAGAAATGGAGCGGGAAATTCAGCTGGTCATCCTAAGAGACATCACCAAACAAACAGAAATGGAAAATAAAATCGCCAAGTCCGCCAAGTCGGCGGAGGTGGGCATTATCGCCGGCAGTATTGCCCACGAGCTGAACAACCCCATAGCCGGGATCAAGGCTCTGCTTGAGACCATGCAAATGCAAAACATGGATAAAAAACTAAAAGAAGATCTGGAGGAAATGTCTCAGGCTATCCAAAGGTGTAACCACATTATTCATAAACTTTTGAACATTCACCGCTGACTGCATAATCGAGTGTGAAAAAGATCCGTATTGCACTCTCCGTCCGGTTTTTAAAGGGCCGGAGGGTTCAGACAGGCGCCGGTCTTTACGAAACATCAGTAAAAGTTTTTGTGAAAAGGGGGATTCAAAAGCTCAGACATGCGTTTTGCCACGCCCGCGTCTTGTGAGACGCAGGCGTGCTTAAACCGCCGAACTCGTTTTGAACCCCCTTTTCACAAAAAAATAACACCTGTTTTTTCTTAAAAAAATTATCTTTACTCAAATATCGCCAAAGGCGAACTCACCTCCAGCCCTTTAAAAACCGGACGGAGACCACAGTCTTTTTTTCACGCCCGACTAAATAGGCTGGTGGCTTACATCCTGCCTTGACAACAAAAATTCATTGGCGTAGAGCTTAAAGCGCTATGGCAAAAGATCAAATACCCCCCCCCATTGCTCTGCGTCATAAGGGCCGGGCTTTTTTATACGCTTTTCTGATTTTGTTTTTTTTTTACCTTATGGTTAACTGCTCCTCTGAGCCGGACATAAACAGAACCAAGCCTAAAACAACGGATCCGAAAAAACAAAAAAAGTGCATGGCCCTTACAGGGGATATATGCCGAACAAACAAAAACTGCAAAAAAATATGTGACGACTTATTTTCCAAAAACAGCCACGAAGCTTCTTGCTTAAAACTGCCGGAAAAAGCGGTCTTTAATTTTGAAAAACTGTTTAAAACTATGAAAGAAGAGGATATACAGGATTTAGACTTAAACACTTTAGAATGCCTTTTAGATATAGACGACACAGAATTTGCCCGCGCGGTTAAAAAGCTTTCCCGAAGCGCCGCCAAAAAGTTTTTGATTCGCATAACAGAAGAAGAAGATCTGGCAAAAATTTTAGAGGAAGAAGATGATGAGTTTAATATTTTAAAGCAGGCTTTTTCGCGGGCGGGCTTTGGCTATAATTTGAAAGATGTTCTTACGGATGAGCTAAAAGATGACAAAAGTTTTTTTCATATTGTGGCGGAAGAGGAAAACACACCGGCTTATGAGTGGGTGGAGGAGTATGTGAATGAAGTATGCGAAGAAAGCTCCTCTCAATGTCCTGAAAACGAAAAATTAGGGGCTTATTGCCGGGCCTTTGTAAGAGACTACAACTCTTCTGAGCTGTCTGAATTTTTATCTTCAGCAGAACTGTTTGAGGATGATTATCGAGACAGAGTGGAATCCGACGGAGAACACGACTGGACTGTTTCGGGCTTTGAGGATTTTTGTGATGAGGAATATAGTATTTCCTCCTCCGGCGATTCTACAGGCGACACTCCCGCCGATTCCCCCGGCAGTTCTACAGGAGCTACACCGATGTGCCCTGCAGTATCAGGTGGTATATGCAGACGCACACTTAAAGTGAAAAACGCTATTTTGCAGTATCTTAGAAGAGAAAATAGTGGGATTTGTTGTGACGCAGTCACCAATGCTCAATTAGGAGGAATCACCTCACTTGATGTTTCAGGAAATTATCAACAACGCGATGCTGACGATTGTCGTGAAAATAGTTTAAACTTACAAGCCGGCGATTTTGCCGGCCTTACCTCTCTTACAAGTTTAGATTTAAGCAATCACTGCTTGGATTATGAAAACCATCAAACTGAAATCAACAAATTATCTATAGCTGTTTTTAGCGGTTTAGACAGCATTACAACAATCAATATAGCGGATACAGATATATCCCCCCCCCCGCCGAATGGATTTTACGGCTTAAGGGATACCTTAACTAAAATATGGGTATCAGATTTTACCTATTGTGCGGATGATGAGCCAGATTACTTATCAGCGCTTGATGATAACACTGAAAAAAAGGTCAACATTATTAAAATTTCAGCAAGGACAGTCAGATATTTGGTAAATACTTTAGGAAGAGAGAAATCAAAGGTATGTCCTCAATATCGTCGTCCGTGAACAACCTCTTTATAAGTTTCAAAGTCTTGTGGGGGTTCTATGCAAAACCTTAAGCGTTTAAAAAGTTAAATCGTATTCCGTCTCGAACAAGTTTAAGGTTTTGCATACAAAGCTTACAACCGGAAGGACTTTATCACGGGCTACTAAATAATAAAAAAGTTAAAACATTATGACACGAAAAACAATTTATAACATTTATAAAAAAATTGAAAATAAAATTATTCATGATTCGGTTTTGGGTTTTTTGCCGAAGTTAAGGGCAAATTCTGTAGATCGCCTGTGACCAAAATAATCGGACAAGATCTGTGGCCTTAGAAATTTATAAGCTATTGATATCACTCATTTAATGTTTTGCATTATATCGAAGTCGGGAAAATCAGGAGACGACAGGCAGGTTAAGTCACAACTGACTGAATCCTCAACCTTCAGTAATAATATTTTGACATATTTACAAAATTCTGTGATACTTCGACAGACTAAAAAACAGCTGATTTAAGACAGCACAACGGAGGCCTGTTATGTGTAACCGGTTGATGATGCTTTTCATTGTCAGTTTCATTTTTGTTTCTTGCTCAGGTGAGGATCAATCCCAGTCCGGGAAAAATGAAGAATCCAGCAAGTCCGCAAGCGCTGACAGCTCTCAAAACACTGTTGAAACTCCAGAGCGAAAGCATTGGATATTTTCTGTCTCTTTTCAAAAAATTGAAAAGGGTGGTTTTAAAATGGGAAGTCCCGCGGATGAAATAGGCAGACATTTTGAAGATCAAGTAATCGTGGAAATCTCCCGGTCCTTTGAGATAATGACAAAAGAAGTAACACAAAGTCAGTGGCTTCGTGTAATGGGGGATAATCCTTCGGTGTTTAAAGAGGCAAAACATTGTGATGACCATAAAGAGGGTATGTGTCCGAATCATCCTGTGGAAAAAGTTTCATGGAATGATGTTCAAGAGTTTATTAAAAAGTTAAATGACTCTTTAAAGCTTTCCGGCTGTAACGGGAAGCCTAATTCTGGAAAAGGCTGTTATCGTTTGCCGACAGAGGCGGAGTGGGAGTATTCTGCCAGAGGGGGCACGACCACAGCCTATTCTTTTGGCGCGGATTCATCAGAGCTTGCAGACTATGCCTGGTATACTTCTAATTCCGAACACAGAACCCATAAGGTGGGGCTTAAAAAGCCTAACCCGAAGGGGCTTTATGATGTCCACGGGAATGTAGCGGAGTGGGTGCAGGATAAATGTATAGAACATCCTCCGTTTGGATATCCAAACGAACTGCCGGGCGGAAAAGACCCTTTATATACTTCCGGTTCGTCTCGCGTTCATCGTGGTGGTGATCTTATCAAAGGCGCGCCTCACCTCCGCTCCGCGAGTCGTAGTTGTAGCGCTTCAAATAATAGGTTCGGCAATCTCGGGTTCCGCTTGGTAAGGACACTGTAAACCTTAAGTGCGGAAAAAAATCATATATGATGATAAAGGCAGAGTGGTAAAATTAGCTGATGCGAATGTGTTAAAATATTGTTCAGAGTCAGTTCAGAAAAAGGCTTATTGGATTTTATATAAAAAATATAAAGGGCGGCCTCCCGCTCAAACAGGTTAATAATGAAAAAGTATGTAAATAAAATTATTCATGATTCGGCTTTGAGGTTTTTGCCGAAGTTGAAGGCAAATTCTGTAGATGTTGTATTAACAGATCCGCCTTATTTTTTAGACAAAATGGATCATAAATGGAGTGCGAAAAAGGTGCAGGGGCCAAAAAAACCTTATGCCGTAAAGCACCTGCCGGCCGGTATGAAGTTTACCAAAGAGCAGGGGAAACAATTTTATTCATGGTATTTGCAAATATCCACTCAGCTTTTAAGAGTTTTAAAACCGGGAGGCTTCTTTTTTTCTTTTTCCAGCCCGAGGCTTTATCATAAAATGGCCTCAGCTGTTGATGACGCCGGGTTTGAATTAAGAGATTGCTTTATATGGCTTTACACGCAAAATCAACCAAAAGCCATGAGCCTTCATCACTTTATTAACAAAATGGATACATCCAAAACAGAAAAAGACAGGCTTAACCGGCGCTTTAAAGGCTGGAAAACCCCTCAGGTAAAATCCTGCTATGAGCCTATAGCAATGGCCCAAAAACCTTTGGAGGGTACTTATTTAAAAAACTCCATAAAGCATAATGTGTCTCTTATAAATACAAATGTTAAACAGGGTTTGTACAAAGATATGTTTGTGTCTAATATTATGACGCATAATTATATCAACCACAGGATGGATAAGGTTTTTTTGGTGGATAAACCCACAAAAAATGAAAAAGGTTTTTTAACAAGCATAAGACAGTTAAGCCTTTGTCTTTATGCAAATACCTGATAAGTTTGACCACCAAGAAAAACAGTATAGTATTGGATCCGTTTATGGGAAGCGGGACAACGGCTGTAGCCTGCAAAGAGCTACGGAGAAGGTTTATAGGAGTGGAAATTAACAAACAATATATTGATACAGCATTTAAAAGGCTGAAAACAGCAGGTAATGGTAGGGTAGCAAAAGAAAAAGAAGCTATCTTTGAGCAAAAAGAGTTTTTTATTTCGTAAAAAAGTATGTTAGTCGGGTGTGAAAAAGGTGTGAACTTGTTGTTATTACTTGATTTTTTGAAAAAAGGTCTTGAAAATAATTGCACTAAAAGTCCTAAGTACAGGACTTTTAGTTTTTCCATAAGCCCTGTTATTTTCTTGCAAAACAAGGAAAGGAAAAAGCGCCATGATTCCACGCAATAAAGCCCCCACTAAACAATATGATCTTTTTAGGAAAAGAACAGATGAGGTGGGTGAGTGTGGCTGTTTCCGCAAAAACCTGCTGGGTATTGGGAGTTAAGTCTTTTACGAAGAGTGTGCACGATGCGCTGACCTTAAAGCCTGCACTGTCTGAAGTGCAAAGCTTAACAAGAGTTGGTTTAAAGCGGGTGTTTGTGGATAAAGGCTACAGAGGAAAAAAGCACCATCCTGAGGGTTTGGAAGTGAATGTGAGCGGTCAAGGAAGCCTTTATCATCGCCGTTTGGCCCGTAGAAGGAGCTGTGTGGAGGCGGTGATAGGGCATTTGAAGGGGGATTGTCGTATGGGGAGGAATTTTTTACATGGGGAGCAAGGGGATGAGGTGAATGCTTTACTGTCTGGATCGGGTCAAAACATGAGGAAATTGATGAGGGGAATAAGTAAGGTTCCTGTTTTTTTTGTTCTTTTTTTCAAGAGGTTTTGTGCTGTGCTGTTTTGTTTGTATGCAAAACCTTAAGCGGTGACGGGCGTATAGGCCAACGATTTGGCCTTCCGTTTCTCTGGTATTCTGTCCCGAACAAGCTTAAGGTTTTGCATACAAAGCTTAAAACCGGAAGGACTTTATCACGCCCCACTAATTAGTCGGGCGTGAAAAACCTCTGACCTATTAGGTTTCCGTCAGGCAAAGGCTATGCTTGTTCGAGACGGAATACGATTTAACTCTCACCGCATAGCCTTTGCCTGACAGATCGACTAACAGGACAAAATGAAGGTTTTTTTATGGAGGACTACTTAATGGTTTGTGAAAAAATGCCCCCTTAAGCATTTTTGTCCAAAGTCCGTGCCGTGAGGGTTCAAGGTACTCTGTCCCGAAACGGTGCGGACTTTGGGCAAAAACAGCTAAAGAGTAAGACTTTATCACGCCCGACTAAATAATCTTTTCTTTAGGTCATGCGCCTAATCACTCCACTTTTGCCATTAGCCTTAACCCACAGTAAATAATCGTTCCGTTTAGGCATTATTGTTTTCACGAAAAATACATTTTAGGTTTTAGTCTGCCTTTTAAAGGGTTGGAAATGAGTTCGCCTCCCGCGATATTTGAGTAAAAATAATTTTTAAACATGTATTATTTTGTGAAAAGGGGGTTCAAAACGAGTTCGGCGGTTTAAGCGCAAAGCGTCTGAAAGACGCTTTTGTGGCAAAACGCATATCTGATTTGAACCCCCTTTTCACAAAAACTATTGCTGATGTTTCGTAAAACACGGCACCTGTCTGACACAGCACAAAAGAAGTGTCGGATACCGACACTTTGTTCGAGATCCGAACATTTTTTCCTCCAAGACCCCTTAAAAAGCCTGTTTTAACGGATTCCCCTTTTGCATATATAAAGAAAAAGCCAGTAATTTTTTTGGCACGCATTTTGATATTCGTGGGGCTTAAACAACAAAGGAGCTGTAAAGTGAACACAGAAAACCCGACAAAAAACCGCACAAACCTGCACGACAGGTTTTTTAAAAGGTTTTACTCAGAGCCTCAGTTTGCTGTTGAAATTTTTAAGCTTGCTCTTTCCAAAAAAGAGTTTTCCGCTTGCGACTGGAGCACTCTTAAATCTGAAAAAGACTCCCTAAAAGATAAGCGAGCGGACCTTGTTTTTACTGTGTCCCTTAAAAAAAGAAAGCATGCTAAAATCCTACTCTGCCTGCTGTTGGAGCATAAATCAGCTTACGACAAGGGAATGTTCAAGCAGGTGTTGTCTTATCAGGCTTTGCTCTATGAAAGAAAGTTTGAAAACATTACAGCTGTTATTCCCATACTGTTTTATCACGGAAAAACAGCCTACAAATGGCCTGTCAGCTTTCAAAAGGGCTTTTTTGGCCGGTTTTTTAATGAAATCCCTCCCGCTTTTCGAAAAAGTATGTTAGACTTTAAGCTAAAGGTTGTGGATACAAACGATCCGAAAGTGAAAAAAGCTTTTACAGATCCGCGTATCAAGAGCCGTGGGATTTTAGCCCTGCTTGCCAAGATTTGGTTTATAAAAAACAGTCCGGCTGAGCTTTCCGCAATGGTGGAGGCTTTTTCAGACTTTTCGGGAAAGCGTGAGGACTTACTTTTAAGTGTGGTAAGTTACTTAAAAACAGCCGGAGGAGTAAGCGCTCAGCTTTGGAAGCAGGTGGAAAAAAGAGCTGTGGAAAGAGGACTATTAACAAGAGGAGGATATATGGACATAAGACAAGAGATTAGAGAAGATGCTATGCAGGAAGGCATACAAAAGGGCCTGCAAACCGGACGACAGGAAGGTCTGCAAGCCGGACGGCAGGAAGGTCTGCAAACCGGACGACAGGAAGGTCTGCAAACCGGACGGCAGGAAGGACGACAGGAGGGTATGCAGGCAGTGGCTTTGAATATGTTGAAAGAAAAGGCGGACCTTACTTTTATCTCTAAAGTGACGGGCTTATCTGAGGATCAAATCAATAGGATGAAAAACAAGGGTTCTTAAAAATCATACAAAGGGCTTTATGCCTTTTAACGGCATCCGATTTTTTTCAGATAGGCGGAATAATTTTTAAATAACGATACATAATGGTATGTAGTTGTTTAATGACATTAAAAAACACTGCATCTGAAAGCAAAATAGTGGAAATATCAAAATCTCTGTTCAGTAATTCAAAAAATTAAACATTATTTTTTTGACCACAGTTTTTGATGTGAAATTGTGGGTTCTTTTTTTCTATCTTCAGCGATTGTGGCAAAATACAGATCCTCTTGCAATTCTAAAGCTGATTTCACAAGCTGAAGTGTGACTAAGGACAGGGATGATGTTTTCGGGAAATTGTTGGGACAATGCTCCGATAGAAAGCTTTTTTAAAACCTTGAAGGTGGATCTGATAAACAGGATAAACACAAAAGAACTTAGTTTGACAGAGGTCAAAAAGGAATGCTTTAACTACATTGAAGGCTTTTACAATACAAGACGGATTCACTCCAGCCTTGACAACAAAAGCCCTCAAATGTATGAACAGGGGTATTCCAAGTAAACTGTCCGTTTTTTAGGGCCGATTCAGGACAAGATCTTTCTGGAGCGCTCAATCCTTGCCCTTTCCTGTATATAATATTTTTTACGCCGCTTTTTTTACTTCTTTATTTTCTTGAAACTCCCCGACCTCCTTAAAAAGCGCTTCAATATGAGGCATTTTTTGCTCCAAATCCTGTTTGGAAAGTCTGATCCTATAACGCGACTCATGAGTTCGATCCTTCCAGTCAAAACGTAAGCCTGCATCTTCCAGATGATTCATTGTTTTTTCTGCAATTTTGTTTTTTGGAACTCTAATGTCCAACCACTTTTTAAAAGGTCGAAAAAAAACAAAATTATTTACTACATCATTTTTTTTCAAACCAATGTAAAATTTAGTATAATTTAATTCCACTTTAGGAAAAAAATTGTTTAAAGTGCTCTTTAAACCATCTATAGCAGAGAGCATATCAGGAGTGGATTTTTCCTCCCAATAAGCCCTGTCCGTGGGTTCCTCCGATCTATCATCCTCTTCCATTATTCCAAGCTCTATTGCGTCCAACACCTTGATAAAATTAAGAGTAAGTTTGCCCTCCACTTCACGGGCATCCAGCTGAACAGCTATCAAAGGAATACTTCCATTAAACAAGTTAATAACATTCCAAAATCGGGAGGAGGTGATCTCTTCGGCTACGATAACGGCGTAATGTTTAAACTGAGGAGACCTTTTTCTTTCAATATCCCAATATTCTATTGTTCTGATAATATGATCCGGGTCGAATTCACCCAGCTGTAACTCCACAGTAAACCGTTTGTTCAACTCAGAATCTTTGAGAAGAAGATCCAATCTTCCTCCCGTGGATTGTCGTCTTTCTACCTCTATTAACTCCACATCGTCTCCTAAACCTAAAATAGCTGGATCATCTGCAATTTGCTTCTGAAGCCATTTTTCGTTTAATTCAGGATAGTCTTTTAATGAAATTTTACTGCTTTTTACATAGTCCATTAGGAGCTCCTTTTTTTGTATTATTCAGCCTTTTGTGAAAAATCCTTGTTGTTTATCTGTCATAGTTTTTTCGTATCACAGAATCTTATCGGTCATCAAGACTAAAGACTTAAATATTTTTTATCGAAAATCTATATGGCAGGGCCTTTTTTGTTCTTTCTGTATGAAGTTTATCCACCACTTTGTTTCATTTTGAGACACTTTTTGCCTGCCACTGATCCTTGTTCGTCATCGGAAAACAAAAAAGCCCTGTTATATCAATAACTTATAAAATCTTATCCCCATATTTGCAACTTATAAGGGTAGAGGTACTAAAAAAAACATTATCAGGAGGTAAAGAAAATGAAACACACTAACTGTCCCGTATGTGGAACAACACTTCAAAAAGCGGGAAACACTCTTTTTTGTGAATGCGGCTGGCATGTTGCCGGTAGCAACAAACAAGAAAGAACAGCACAAAAGAAGGTGGCTAAAAACATCTTTCTTTCAGGCTTGGCTCTTATGAGCGCGGTCATCTATTTGGGAAACTGGGGTTCTTCTTCCCTTAAAATTGTTCCCTTAAAGGCCCGTCAATTTACAGGCCTTTTAAACGAAAAGTCTTTTGCAAGTCTTACAAATGTTTGCATGAGCCTTAAAAAGTACAATTGTGTGGAAAGCGCGCACAAGTCCTTTTTTAAATCTTCAGGAAGACTTGAAGTTTTGGAAAGCTTGGGCGAATTTCAGTACAGAAGAAACAAGTTTGGTGAGGCTTCCAAGACTTACAGCCGGTATTTTACAAACAAAGGAAACAGCGTAAAATCAGCCTACAATTATGCGCGTATTTTAGAAAAAAGCGGTGACACAAAGTCAGCTCTTTCTTACTACAGGTACGCTTTAAAGGCGAAGCCGGGTACTGTGCAGGTGACTGTTATGCGCTCTTACATTGACTTACTGGTTAAGTCCGGTCAAAAGAATATGGCTCAAGCTGAGCTGATGAAGTTACAGCCGATGTTAAGCAGAGTTGGCTCATTAGTTAAGCAGGAATACACCCGCTTACAAAAACAAGTGATATAAAGCCAAAGGCTTTTAGTTGGGCGGGTTCTTAAAGACGCCTGTCCCTTACAAGCTAAAACACAAAAAGCCTCTTTCTTAAGAAAGAGGCTTTTTTTATTGCTTTGTTTCTTTTTTGTTATTTTCTGTTTTCACTATAAAAGGCAGGCTGTAACCTTCAGGTTATGTCGCTTCACAACAAAAAGCATTAACAAACAGCTTTTTGTGCTCCATTATCAAATACTTGTGAAAAAAAGCAAAAAATTTCTGCACGATCATTTTTTCAAAGAGGTTTATTCTAAGCCCCGGTACTGCGTGTTTGACACAGCATGAAAAAAGTGTCGGATACCGACACCTTGTTCGAGATCCGGCACTTTTTTCCTCCAAGACCCCTCAAAAAGCCTGTTTTAACGGGTTCCCCTTTTGCATATATAAAGAAAAAGCCAGTAATTTTTTTGACCCGGATTTTGATATTCGTGGGGCTTAAACCACAAAGGAGCTGTAAAGTGAACGCAGAAAAATCAAGCAAAAAAGCAAACCTGCATGACCGATTTTTCAAAAGGTTTTACTCAGAGCCTCAGTTTGCTGTTGAAATCTTTAAACTTGCCCTTTCCAAAAAAGAGTTTCAGGCTTGCGACTGGAGCACTCTAAAGGCCGAAAAAGACTCCCTAAAAGACAAGCGAGCGGACCTTGTTTTTACTGTGTCCCTTAAAAAAAGAAAAAGCGCCAAAATCCTTCTCTGCCTGCTGTTGGAGCATAAATCAGCTTACGACAAAGGGATGTTTCAGCAGGTTCTTTCTTATCAGGCTTTGCTCTATGAAAGAAAGTTCGAAAACATTGTAGCTGTTATTCCCATACTGTTTTATCACGGAAAAAGCCCGTGGAAGTGGCCTGTCAGCTTTCAAAAAGGCTTTTTTGGCCGGTTTTTTAATGAAATCCCTCCCGCTTTTCGAAAAAGTATGTTAGACTTTAAGCTAAAGGTTGTGGATACAAAGGATCCGAAAGTGAAAAGAGCTTTTAAAGATCCGCGTATCAAGAGCCGTGGGATTTTAGCTTTGCTCGCCAAGATTTGGTTTATAAAAAACAGTCCGGCTGAGCTTTCCGCAATGGTGGAGGCTTTTTCAGGTTTTTCGGGAAAGCGAGAGGATTTGATACTAAGTGCGGTAAATTACCTAAAAACAGCCGGAGGAGTAAGTGCTCAGCTTTGGAAGCAGGTGGAAAAAAGAGCTGTGGAAAAAGGATTATTAACAAGAGGAGGATATATGGACATAAGACAAGAGATTAGAGAAGAAGGCATACAGGAGGGCCTGCAAGCCGGACGGCAGGAAGGTCTGCAAACCGGACTGCAAAAAGGTCTGCAAGCCGGACTGCAAAAAGGTCTGCAAACCGGACGACAAGAGGGACTGCAAGCCGGACGGCAGGAAGAAAAACAGCAAGTGGCTTTGAATATGCTGAAGAAAGAAGCTGAGGTTTCCTATATTTCGGAAGTGACGGGCTTATCTGAGGATCAAATCAATAGGATGAAGAATGGTTCTTGATATAAAGGAGTAGAGGATACATGGACATAAGACAAGAGATCAAAGAAGAAGGTATACAGGAAGGTCTGCAAGCCGGAATGCAAAAAGGAAGCGTTCAAAAGCTCTATGTCGCGAGTTTCCACCCGCCTTTTAAAGAGCCAGAAGGTTCAAACAGGCGCCGGGCTTTACGAAACATCAACAATAGTCTTTGTGAAAAGGGAGTTCAAAAGCTCAGACATGCGTTTTGCCACGCCCGCGTCTTGTGAGACGCGGCGTGCTCAAAGCCGAACTCGTTTTGAACTCCCTTTTCACAAAAAAATATACATATTTCTCAAAAAATTATTTTACTCAAATATCGCCAAAGGCGAACTTAGCTCCAGCCCTTCAAAAGGCGGGCGGGTTTCCTAATTTTGAACCCCTTTTTCACAAACCAACTATTTCAGCTCTTTTAACTTAACCCAATTATTTTCATCAACTTTGACAGACCAAAAGTCGGGACCATTAACAGTCTTTCTGTGTACAACAGCCAATGCGGCTGAAGTAGGAGAATCGTAGCTTTTCTTCTTATACTTTATTTTACCTGACTTAAGTAATGTAGCTCTGTAAATCTTTCCATTATATTCCTTCATCAGAGGTCTGTTGTTTTCAAAATAGTTTTTTAAAAAACCTGATTTGCGCTTTTTCTTTCTTTTTTTTAATCTGTTGTTCCTTCGTGTATTTGTCTGAGTTCTACCCATCCAGTCTTGTAAATTCTCGCTTTGTCTTTTCTTTATAGCTTTTGTAATACGCTCTTCCATTGAAGGGATTTTTAAAGGATTGTTATCGTTTCCCGGAGGTTTTGCTACAGATATAAACGCATCCTCCAAACCATAAACATATTGCTTTTTCTTTGTGAAATAAATAGAAAATCTGTCCCATTTTCCTTTATGCTTGCCTTTATAGTGTCTCTTTAAACGATCCAACACATCCTTTGAGGCAAGTCCTACATAATAAAGTTTTTCTTTATTATAAAGAGCATAAATACCATGTTTGTTCTTCATTTCTTTTGCAATAATATCTTTATATTCTGGTTTGAACATAAGTGCAGATATTACACTTTCCAATTTTTCGCTAAATATCTTTCCTTTTGTTTTTTTCATAAAAAATTACTCCTTTTCAGCAAAATTAATAAACTTTTTGCAGGGAATGTTGTTCCAAAAGAACCGCCACTATTTGATTCAAATATTTCCAAGGTTTGGCCTGTGTTTTTTCTTTTCGGCATTTATTTGCTGATTCTTTATAAAAATCTTCACCTGACTTAACTTGTAAATAATGCAAAGCATTATACAAGTCATATCATATACTTACATATTTTAATGGAATCTATATCCGCCCTGAAAAAGCCAAAAATCACAAGTTTTTTGCAAAAAAAAGCTGATTTTCCCGATTTTGGCACGGATTTTGCATGAGCTTTATTGTGCTTAAAAAAAACACCCTGAGACATAAACCAAACAAATAAACCAGCGGATCTTTCGCTAAAAAAGGGAGAAAAAGCAAAATGAAAAAACAAAAGTACCTGGATCTCACTTATGACAGATCTTTTAAAACCTTCTTCTCTAGAAACAAAGATATGTTGCTTTCTTTATTAAAAGCTTTTTTGCCCCTGCCAAGTAAAAAAAGTGTCCAAAGCGTGCAACTTATTGAAGACAAAAAACCGGCAAAAAAAGACAAAACCCAAAAAATCACCATTAAGGACAGCTTTCTTTACCCTGACTCCGTCAACGAAAAACAGGCGATCTTAGACTTAAATGTCTTACTCAATACAGGAGAAAAAGTGGATGTTGAAATGCAGGCTGTCTCAAAGAAAGCCTTTGTGGATAGGACTTTGTTTTATTGGTCCCGGCTTTACACAAAAGGGCTTAAGGTCAGTCAGGCTTACAGCCGTTTACATCCCACTTATTCTTTAATATTCACCAAGTTTCCGGTGTTTGGCTGTCACAAAAGGGGTGTCGTTACTTCCTTTTCTATTCGTTCGGATAAGCGCCCCCATTTTGTATTGAACAATCACTTACGGATGGTGTTTGTAGAGCTTAGCCGTTTTAAGAAGAGCGAGGTGGAGGATTTACTTGACGCACAAGACGAATGGTGTTACTTTTTACGGGAGTCCGGCAGGTTAAGCCGTAAGAACGCGAGGCGACTGGCCGGGAAAGGGGGAGATATGTCAAAGGCGGTAAGTTTGTTGGATGATTTGTCGGAGAGTGGATACGAGAGTTTGCTCAAGGAGACAAAGGAAAGGGAGTATCGGGATCAGCTGGCCGTAAACGAGCTTATTCGCGATGAAATCCGCGATGAAGTCTTGGCGGAAGGCAAAGCCGCAGGCATGAAGGCAGTGGCTTTGAATATGCTGAAAGAAAAGGCGGATCTTGCTTTTATCTCTAAAGTGACGGGTTGGTCTATTGAAGAAATCAAAAAACTTAAGAACGGTCTGGTATAAGATCAAAAAAGCAGACCAAAGTTAATAAGTTTTTTCGATTGATGATTTTTGGAGAGAGGGAGTTGCTACCTGCCGCCGCCGCCGCTTCCTTGGTAGATGATTTCGGGGTAGGGGTTGTAACTGGATCTTCCTCTTGTTCCGTGATTTATATTTGGTGCAAACCAATCTTTAACATCTAAAAAGTCGTTACATTGGGTTTCACGATTTGGAATACTGGCATCTTGCGCAGTATAATATTTACAAGCCTCGCCTTCTGTTCCCACTACATCCGGGTCTCCTCTGCCCCCTTTGCTTTCTTTAAAGCGGGCAAATTGCTCGTGAGTATTCCATTCCCGAATAACAAGATGAATACGGTGTTTGACTTCAAAAGATTTATCCAAACAGGTATATGTCAGAAAAGGAGAGCCTTCATACGCCACTCCCCGTAAATTACGGCCCAGTTCTGTGTCTGTGAGCGCTCTGTAAAATTCCGGCCTGTTGGTTCCAAAATTCTTTTTTTCCACATCTGTAAAATGGCTTGCAGTAATAAAGGTCATGCCCAATCTGCGGGACGATTGAGGTATATCTCTTCCACTTCCATCATAAACTTCGATAAGGCGCGGTATTTCATAAGTTTCGTTTACCCCGGCTCTTAAAGCGTTTTCCACAAGAGCTATAGGCTCTCCACTGTCGTTAAAAGTATCCCATGAAATACGCCCCAAGCCCCCAATGCACTCTCTAAGGTTGCCACCCCACTCTGCTTCTGTAGGTTCCCCGTATTCAAAGCTTCCGCTCTCACTACTTCCACTTCTCAGTTCGTATTCCCCAAGACAGCAGTTGGACAGGCTGGTTTCACTTTTATCCAAATCGCCACAAAAATCATTAACATCCTTTGCTCGCTCGTTAGAAGGACAAGTGGAAAAATTATGTGTTTGCCAGCTTCCTGGTTCTCCCGTTCGCACATAACCTCGAGTACATGCACTCAAGCAATACCGGGTTTCTGTTTCAGGAACCCCCTCTGAATCAAGATTACTACTACTACCATGATCCGTACACTCATACACTGTGCTTGGGCCTTGTCCCACCCTCTGGTTAAAGTGCCAGGCGACATTTCGGCTTAAGTAATCGCACATGCCTTCGGGAACATTGTACTCCAAAACAATACGATGAAACCACAAATCCCCCTCCATAATATCCATCATGCAATACAGATCTTCGGTAGATTCCGCATCCACGGGGATTTTGCAGTCTGTACCGGGGCCTTCATCCATCGCATACATTAAGACATCCAAGGGATCAAACCTTTCCCCGGTATAGTAAGCCTCTTTAAGGGCCACATAAAAAAACTGAGAGTTGGGGATTTCAGAGGCTGTTAAAAAATCGTCTGTAACAAGCGAAAACTGCTCGTTACTGCTCACCCCCAACAAACGCAAAGGGTTGCAATTCACCAACAACAACAGCAAAAGCCCGCCCGTAAATAAAAAACCAAGCCTTTTACTAAGGCAAGGCCTTTTATTAAGGCAAGGCCTTTTATTTAGTAAACTTTGGTGGATTTTTCGTATATTTCTCATAAATTAATCACCTGTAAAAAAAACCTGTTTTTTTAACCCGCACCGGTTCGGGTGCAGAACCCTAAGTAATCGCCTGTGGAAAAAGCCTTTAAATTATGTCTCAAAAACAAAGTCCAAGCGGTGAGAGTCCAAGGTATTCCGTCTCGAACAAGCTTGGACTTTGCTTTTGAGACCAGCCAGTTTAACAGTCTCTTTCACATCCGACTTACAGCTAATGAGTCGGCTTTTTCGCCCGGCTTTTTTAATTTTTTTTATTGGTTTTCGTGAAAATAAGAGGGCTGGGAGAGTTTGAATACAAAAAAACGACTAAAGTCCGGTTTTTTTAAGAAAAGGCTTTTGGTTTGAAGCTTTTTTGATTGATTAAGCTTGCGCTGTCTCCTGTGGCCCGAATAACAAACAAACCTTCCCGCTCTGCAAAAATATGCGCCTTGCTCTCGCTCGACAAATAAGCCACAGCGCCATACACTGTTTCTGATTTGAATCTGGTGAAATATTTTTTAAAATCTTGAATAGTCTCCAAAAACTCCTTCACATCCTGCAAGGTCAAGGTGGTTTTTACCTCCACCACCACCGCTTCCGTCCCGTTGGCGACAATAATATCAAACTCCCGCCTTTCGATATGACCATCCGCCTGCCTCCATTCCGCTGTGGAACGGGTATGAGTCTGTGTTATGTCTATTCCTCTTTCTTGAAAGATCCGAACCAGTTTTCCTTCAACCAAAGACTCAACTAAAGCGCCCCAACGCTGATTAAAGCGACCTCCCACTTTTTGGATTTGACGATCTGTTTCCATGATCTGTCGTGCCGCTTCTCTCTGGCTGGCCTTCAGCTCTTTCGTTTCAGCCTGAGCCTTTTCGTAGTCAGCCTGAACCTTTTGCTGAAATCTCTCCTGGTCGGCCTGAAATCTCTCCTGTCTTTCAGAAGTCCTTTTCAAGCTCTCCTGTGTCTCCCTTAAAAGCCTCCAAATCTCATCCACAATCGGATTTGTTGATTGACCGCTCATTTTGTCTAAACTCCTGACAGTGTTTTTTTCTATCGTACCACACTATGACTTAAAAAATCAAGTTTTCAACATGCTGAAGTTTTTAAAACTTGATGAGTATGCCTAATATGACAATTCCGGCAGTCATAATGCTTCCTAATCTCAAAGTCATGTCTTTTTTTAACAAAGCAATGTCTTTTTTTGTGTCGGCGCGTAATTGCTCAATGTCTTTTCTGACATCGGCAATGTCTTTTTTTGTGTCAGCGCGTAATTGCTCAATGTCTTTTCTAACATCAGCAATGTCTTTTTTTGTGTCGGCGCGTAATTGCTCAATGTCTTTCGTCAGGTCGGCGCGTAACTGCTCAATGTCTTTCGTCAGGTCGGCGCGTAACTGCTCAATATCTTTTCTGACATCAGCAATCTCTTTTTTGACATCGGCAATGTCTCTTTTTGTAGCCATAATATTTTCAACATTATCCCGTTGAAAATAAATCATAGCGTTGGCCTGCTGTTCGGTGAAGCCACTTTCTTTTAAGAATTGAACCTGTTTTACCAGAGTTTCAGCCATAGTTTTTTATTTATACCGGCTTTTTTCAAAAAGTCAAGCTTTAATGGTGTTGAAAACCACCTTTTTTCTTAGTTTTACGAACAATTCCCGCCTTTTTAAGCTTTAAGCTCTCCTCTCAAAAGGGCCTGAATGCGGTAAAAAACCTTTTACGGTAAAGTCTATCTGTATTATTACAGGTTTCTTAGGGTATAATACAAAACAGAAAGGAAATGGTATTCAAAGTGCGTCAAAACCCGGCCGGTTTAAATTCTTTTTCCCTCACAAAGGAAATAAAAACAAACTTTCAAAGTCCTATATTAGTCGGCTCTTCCCTGCTTGTGTTGTTGATCCTGAGCCTTGCGATGGCGGTTCCTGTGGTTTTTCAAAGTATTCTTTCTTGGGTGCAAAATGTTTTTGTGCTGTATTTTTCTTGGTTTTATGTACTGCTTGTTTTTTCTTTTTTTTGTATTTGCCTTTATCTTGCCTTCGGCCCTTATAGAAAATTGCGCTTGGGAAAAGCCTTAAAACCACAATACAGTTTTTTTACTTGGATCGCCATGCTCTTCAGCGCAGGCATGGGAACGGGGCTTTTGTTTTCCGGTGTGTATGAGCCTGTTTATCATTACCTGTATCCCCCGACAGGCCAAGGAGGTACAGAGCAGGCCCTTGCTCTCTCCTTTCAGCTGACTTTTTTACATTGGGGATTTTCCGGCTGGGCGGTTTATACACTTATGGGGCTTGCCATAGCTTATCTTTGCAAAAATCGCCCGCCCAAAATCTCCTGCATGCTGTACCCAATCAGGCTGTCTGCACTATGGCCTTTGACCTCCAAACAACCAAGCCCTGAAAACAAAAAAACAACAAGCTCCGCTTTCGGAACAGCGGTGGATATTTTATCGGTTACAGTTATTTTATTGGGACTTGCCACCACCTTGGGCAGAGGGGCTTTGCAGATCAATTACGGGCTGGAAGATCTGTTTAACCTGCCTTATTCCCGGTTAAGCCAAAGCGGTATTATTCTTGTGCTCACCCTTATTGCGACTTTGTCTTTGCTCTCCGGCCTTAACAAAGGCATCCGCCGGCTTAGTGAACTTAATATTATTGTTTGCTTTTTGTTGCTTTTGTTTGTTCTTTTTGCCGGCCCCACGGCTTTTTTGCTTGGCGCTTTTGTGGAGCATTCAGTCTTTTACTTGAAATATATATGGAGCGCCATGATCGGGGCGCATACCCTTGGCTCTGCTGAGTGGCGCTCCAAATGGACCATACTTTATTGGGCCTGGTGGATTGCTTGGGCGCCTTTTGTGGGCCTGTTTATCGCCCGAATTTCTGAAGGGCGCAGTATCAGGCAATTTGTTTTGGGCGCGCTGATTGTTCCCACCGCTGTTTCCTGCTTTTGGTTTGTGATTTTTGGCGGAACAGCCATACAGCTTCAAAGTGCGGGCGCTATGGATCTTAAGCCGATATTGCAAACAGAGTATTCCGGCGCGCTGTTTGAATTTTTAAAGCATCTGCCTTTTACGCCCATTATGTCTGCTCTCGCGCTTTTTGCGGTGGGGGTGTTTTTTGTTACTTCATCGGATTCCGCCTCTTATGTGATTCATACTATGTCCTGTAAGAGAGCTTCCCGCTTCAATAAAGTGTACTGGGCTTTGCTGGAAGGCCTGCTGGCCATGACGCTTATTTATTTTGGAGGCATAAAGTCCCTTGAGCTGTTGGTGATTGTTATGGCTTTTCCTTTTGCCCTGTTGCTTTGCCTTATCTGTTTTGCTTTCTTTAAAGAGCTGAAAAAGACTTAAAACCTGACAGCTAATTAGTCCCCCGTGAAAAAGGCTACTAAACTGCTGGTCTGCAAGCAAAGTCCAAGCTTGTTCAGGCTGGAAGTCGCACAGGCGACTTCCAGTTTTACGAAAAAACAAAGAGAAACGGAAGGCCAAATCGTTGGCCTTCCGCCTTCACCGCTTGGCTTTGCTTGCAGACATAATTTACAGGTGTTTTTCACGGGCCACTAATTAGTTGGGCGTGAAAAAGCACCCCTTAAGCATTTTTGTCCAAAGTCCGTGCCGTGAGTGTCCAAGGTACTCCGTCACGAAACGGTGCGGACTTTGGACAAAAACAGCTAAAGAGCAAGGGTTTTTCACGGGCAACTAATTATGCGTGGTATAAAAATCTCACGCTTTTTTTTGACAAATATCCCAAGCGCTGAAAAAATTTTACTGTGCTTTTTGTTAAGAAAAAGCCGAGGAATATAATATAACAGCCAAAGGGATAGGAATGGACTCTTATTACCCTAAAGAAAGCCCGCCCAAAGACTGGGATTGGGAAGAAGTGGAGCAAATCCCCCTGCCCTCTTCCTCTAAAGAAGGCCCCCCGCATGGGCCTTATTCCAAAACCAACAGGTACGAAACAGCTGAAAACAACAACCTGATGGACCGCCTGTCTGTCACTCTCAGAAAAAACACCTTTATGGAGTCAAAATTAAACTCCCTTCAGGATCTGAACACAAAATTGACAGACAAAAACATTTTTTTGCAGGATCAATTTCTTGTTCTGAAAGAAAAATACAAAGACATTATGCTGAATAACTCCCGTTTCAGCCAAAATCTTCATCATAATTCACAAAAACTAAAAGACCTTAAAATTTCTTTCCAAGACCTGCAAAGCCAATTTCAAAAAACCCGGCAGGAGAAAAAACAAAGCTTAAGCCTTAACCACCATTTGGTTAAGCAGGTAACCTCTTTGCTGAAACAGCGAAAAAACCTTACAGAGGAAAACACAAGCTTAAAAAACAAACTTTCGCAAACATCATCCGAAGACAATCAAAAAAAACACCTTTCTAAAATCACCAAACTGGAAAAACAAATTGAAAGCGAAAAAAAACAGGCAAAACACAGCATAAAAAAAGAAACGCAAAAAATTAAAAAGCTTAATCTGCAACTTTCCGGTTATTTAAAGCAAATTCACAAAAAAGGCGCGCGGTTTCAGCAGTGGCACAAAAGCGCCCTTAGAAAAAAAGAGCGGGAATGGAGCGCGCAAAAGCAAAAACTGATTCATTATTACGAAACTTACCTGTCACGCTTTAAAACACAAAGTGAAAAAAATACAGAAAAAACAAAAAACATACTGCAATCCAAAGAAGAAATTATCAAAAAACTTAAAATACAAAGTGAAAAAAATACAGAAAAAACAAAAAGCATACTGCAATCCAAAGAAGAAATTATTAAAAAACTTAAAATACAAAGTGATCGGGAGCAAAAAATTCGGGAAATACAAAAGACTTTGCGTGAAAAAGAAAAACGCTTCGCGTCTGCTGTAATAAATATAAGATCTATATACGAAAAAGCCCTGCAAAAAAAAGAAGCGGAGCAGGCTAAGGCCCTAAGGGAGCACATAAAAACCGCACAGCAGGCCCGCACTCAGGAGGAAAGAGCCTCCTTAAAATACAAAAGGCTTAAAGAAAAATGGCATAAAAGAACAGCAAAAATTATAGAAAGAAAAAACCAAACCTTAAGAAAAACAGCCCTCCTGCATGAAAAGCAAAAAACCCGGCTTGCCAGTGAATTTGAAAAAGAAAAGCAAGCGCTTATCCAAAGTTTTAAACAAGAAAAACACAGTTTGGAGCGAAAACACAAAAAAGCGCTGAAACAAAAAACAGATGAAAAAACCAAAGAAACAGAACTGATGAAACAACAAAAAGAGGAGGCGCACCGGCAGTACATACAAACAGCGCAGGAAACGGCTTATCAGCACAGCCAAGCCATAGAGGAACTGCAAAAACAGCAAAAACAGCAAACAGAGGAATATCGGGCGCACAGCCGAAAAAAAATCAAAGAAAAAGAAAAACTAATCAGAGAATTAAGTTTAGAGGTCGAAACATGGAGTCAAAATTATGCGGAGTACGAGCAAAAAACCCTCCAAAAAGCGGAAGAGGACTTTGAAAAAGAAAAAAGCTCTTTAAAAGAGGAAAAAGAATCCACCTTCCGGGAAATAGAACAAAAACATGAAGCCGTAATAAAACAAATGAAAGAAAAACAAAAGCGGGAGTTAAAAAACTTGGAAGAAAAATACAGCTCCGAATTTTACGAAAAATCATCGGCAATGGACGACAGAATGATTGAGTTAAAAGAAGAACATGACAACCAACTGCATGATTTGCGCGTGGAAATGGAGCAAGAACTGCTTGCTGAAAAAAGAAAATCCATCGCGGAGAACGAACAAAATCTCAAAGACATTCAAAAACTTCAAAAAGACTTTAGAGAGCTGGAATCCGAAGTGGAATTAAAAAACCTTAAAATAACCGGCTTACAGCTTGAGTCCGACACCAACACCGAAGAGTTAAAAAACTTAAAATTGGAAAACCAAAAGCTGAAACAAAAAAAAAATCACCTTCAAATACTGTGGGAAAACCAAGAACCCAAAAGAGAAGAGCAAAAACAGCAAATTGCCTCTTTACAAAAACTAAACCGACAGCTTAGCCTCCACATACAAAAAAGCAAACTAAAAGATTACGATTACATCGAAAACAAAGAGGCAGAAGAACAAAACGACTGGGGCGGTGTAAACGAGCTGTTAAAAGACATACACATCCACAACCAAAACAACCTGTAAAAGATCTATTTTCCGCTTATTATTTCCCCTAAATCTTCTTTCCATGTTTTTTCCATAAGGATTTTAAAAATCATTTTTTGTTCTTTTTCTGAAACCACCTCCATATCGCCCACATTTACAGATTTATTGCCGGCGTGTTTTTCCAAAATTTTAAAAAGATTTTTCTTATACTCTGTATCTTCATTTCCTTTTAAGTGGTCACCTTTGGTTTCCAAAACAGACAGTTTTTTTATTTTATTATCAGGGCTTATGAAAGCCAAAAAATCAGGATAGATTTTTCTTTTTTGCCAGCCTTGCAGATAATAGTCTTGTTGCGCAACCATTCTATGCCACCACTTAACCGCTGATTGTTCATCCAAATACCAAGCCACTTGTTTTTCCAATTCATTATAATGACGCTGATAAGTGGCATCAAAAAGCGATATTTGAAAGTCTTTGTCGTCTTCTCTTCTTAAGACTTTGTCACTTGCAGAAACAATAAAATCAATATCAGGATCCATTTTCCAGTTTATATTGACTTGCTGTTTAAAGATTTTAAAACAAAGAGAGCCTTTTTGTAATTTATCTGTAAAGGTTTTTTCTGAAAGTGTGTTTATTTGTGTTTTTATATCTTCTTCCATAGATTCCAAAAGGAAGGCTCTGTTTAAATAGATTTTTTTATCTGATATGTTTTTGGCTTTTAAAGCGCTGATTGTTTCATCAAAAATTCTGCCCGCTTCCCAAGGGTGAGGTATAAAATTACAAAGCCTCTTTATCATAAAGGGGTAGTCTATATCTGCCAAGCGCTCTTTTTTACTTTGGCTTATATACGGCAGGCTGAACTGACCATCTTTGTTTTCTATGTCTATTTTTATGGAGTTAACCTGTAAGGAATCTATATTTTCAGGAGTCCATATATCTTTTTTTGAATAAGATATTTTTGAAAAATCCACTTCCTGAAGAATATCGTGGGAATAAATAATTTTTCTCCATAAACCGTTTTTTTGTTTGCATAAAACTCTTGGAAGAAAGATTTTTGTATCTTTAAATTTCAGGTTTCTTTTTGCTGTTACTTTTTTAAAATCACTTTCTTGTGTTTTTACATAATCCGCCAAGTCGTCCATTCCCTCTTTTTGCAGTCCTTTTTTAATTTCTGAAACCACTTCTTCAACCACTTTATTATAACAAAAAATATAACTTTCATTTAAAGAATCCATTGAAGTTCTTTGAACATAAGGCTGTCTTAAAATTCTGCCTATCAGCTGAGTTAAAGCCAACTTGGACTTGGCTTTGGATAAAATCGTTAGTATATATGCAAAAGGGCAGTCCCACCCCTCTTGAAGAGCCTGCTTTGTAATGATAAACCGCACCTTAGAAGCATTACTTAACAGGCTTTCATCTTTTAATTCATCTTTTTCTGAAACTTTAATTTTTATAGCTGATTCAGAAATTCCAAGATGGGTGATTAAATATTTTTTTACAGTCTCAGAGTGAATAAATTTTTTATCTTTTTGGTCTTTTCCCGTTCGTTCCACTTGAATAAGCATAATGGGGCGGATGTATTTTTTGCTTTTTTTTTGGTAAGTTTTTGAATGTTTTTCCAACTCCTTTAATTTTTCGTATGCCAGACATAAAGTTTTTTTCCAATCCCCTCTTTTGGCATTGGTGACATTGATGGGGAGTTTAATCATTTCTTCTTCTTTTAATTTCACACCTGAAACACTTACCAAAACATTACTCAAATGCTCTTTCATATTAGGGGTGGCTGACAATTCAAGAATAAATTTTGGGTTAAGGCCGGCAAGGGTTTTTCTTGCTAATTCAGAATAAGCCCTGTGCCCTTCATCCATAACGACAATCGGCCGGGCGATTCTTACGGCATTGCCCAAGCTGTGTTTTACAGCAAAACCTTTGACACCTCCTAAAGCATCTTTACTTTTATATTTGTCCAAGTTGCTGATTTGAGACAAAAGATCTTCATTAGCTTGATAGTTCTCCGGCCTTGGAAAAAAAGAAATAAAGCGCCCTGAATCTTTAAACATTCTTAAAGATTCTTTTGTTTCTCTGTTTGCTGAAGGCAGCATTAGAAGCATTATACAAAGGTACTCTTGCAAGTCCTGTAAGGAAAAAGCGTTTGTTTTTTCAATAATTTTGATTTTTCCGGCGGAAGTTCTTTCCAAGACTTTTCTGTAAAAATGAGTACGGTCTCTAAAATTCTTAAGGGTTTGGCTGTATATGGCTTTTGTGGGAACAATCCATAAAATTAAGCCTGTGTTCTTTTTAAAGTAGTCGAAGTTTATTTTTTCAATGGATGAAACACCTATCAGGGTTTTTCCTCCTCCTGTAGGCACTTTTAAACATACATTTGGAATAAGATTCCCCAACCCATCTTTTTTATTTTGATAAGGAGGGATATGCAGTTGCCCTTTTTTATTTTTAAGCTTAGGGAGCTTGCCTTCCGTTTGGAGTTTATTCCATGTTTTTTGGCAGTAGTACTCTATTTTTCTGTCCCGGCCTTTGCTTGTATGAAATTCCACTTCATCTTTTTCTTCTATATACTCTTTCTTTAAGAGCTTTAGGTAATAATCCAGTTTTTCCAAGCAAAGCTCTTGAAATTCCTTTAATTCCATTAAGCACCCGCTATTCTGTAAATGGCAAAAGGCAGTTGGCAAAAAATGATGCCTTCTTTTGCCAATTCATCCGCTGAATCAAAATAATGAATAGGGGCAAATACAACCGCTTTTTTGCAGTTTTTGTGATTCATGACTTTTTGGATTTTTTCTTTCCTGTCAAGGTTTAAAGCGGATTCTTTACTTCTTAAAAATTTAATACTTGGCTTATAGATAACAAAAAAAGCTGTGTCTTTATCTGATTTCCCGATATAAAAATCTTCGTTTTCCCGCACTTTGCTTAGAGTTTGGCCTGTAGCTGTATAATAGACATAATCGGAAAGAGTTTTATAACTTGGCAGGGATTTTCCTTTTATCAAATTTTCTTCATTTATTGCTCTTCCAAGAGTTAAGTAAGTAAAACAGCCGCCTAAGCCTTTTTTTAGATTTTCCTGTTTGGCTTTAGGAACACCCTTAATTACACGGCGAACACGCTCAGCTGTAATTTTATCCGCATAATCCTCACACTCCACAAGGATAAATTTGCGATTTCCCCCATCTTCTTTATTTAAGTCTAAAACAGCATGGGCTGTTGTTCCTGAACCGGCAAAAGAATCCAAGATAATAGAGTTTTTGTCGTTATATGTTACAGCCTTTATAAGTGCACTTATTAACTTGCTGGGTTTAGAGTTTTTAAAAGCTACATTGCCGTTAAAAATATTTATTATTTCTTTTGTTGCATCTTCATTTGTGGGCATCCTATAATGATTTAGAGATAAAAGATTTTTCATTTTTTTTATTTTTCCACCTTTTTTTATGTGATTTGGTCTAAATGGAACTTGGCTAATTCTGATTTCGTCACCATCTGAAATAATTTTATTTATTTTTTGTTGAGAATAACGCCATTCGCCTTTCAAACGAAATTCAGATTGATTTGTTCCACCTTGTATAACTAATCTATCCATGAGTTTTGTTTTTATTTCTCCCTCCGACATATCTTGAGGTTGTAATTCTTGATCAATACAAGAAAATTGAACTGATTTTTTTGGAAAAGTTAATATGGTTTCTGTATTTCCTGCATTGTTAAGAGGATATTTTTTACCTTCTGTTGTTTTCTCTATTGAAAAAGGAAATGTATGTTCTTTATTTTTTAGATAACAAACTATAAGGTCTGTTATTTCACCAATATTTTTGTGTAAAAATGAAGGTTTTTTCTTTTTTTCCCATATAAAATTAGTTGAAAAGTTTTGTTCTCCAAAAACTTCATCCATTATCATCCGCAAATGGTGTTGCTCATTATCGTCAATACTGATAAAAATCACTCCATCATCAGAAAGCAGTTCTTTAAGCAGATGCAGTCGCGGCCACATCATGCAAAGCCATTTGTCATGTCTTTCCAAATCATCTGTGCCAATTTCTTTGTTCAGCCACTCTTTAATAAAAGGGCTGTTCACATTATCATTATATTTCCAGCCCTCGTTTCCGGTATTGTAGGGCGGGTCAATATAGATACACTTTATTTTTCCGGCATATCTCGGCAAAAGGGCTTTTAAAGCGTGAAGATTATCCCCATGAATAATCAGATTGTCGTCATCCAAACTTGGCGCTCCCCACACGCCCTTTTGGCCAGCTTGACCGGCCGGAGACGAAAGAGATTTTTTTTCATCAATTTCCAATGAACAAAAAGGCACTCCCGAATGGTGGGAGTAAACAGTGTCTTTTCCCTTAAAATCTAAAACCGGCATTTATATTGTCCTTTTGTCTTAGCAAATAACCGCCTGAAGAGCATACAACTATCAGTAAAAAAACAGAAACAATGTTGCTCTGCATAAAATCCCTTCTAAACGGCTACTTTACCTCTTTCTTGTATTATTAAAATATCTCAAGCGCTCGATATGAAAAAGTCAGGTTTTTAAGATAAGAGAAACTTTTGGGGTGGCAACAGGGGCTTGCTCCACAAAAATATTTTTAAGGTCGGTGTGAGAGGCGCGGGCTATGTCCTCACGGCAAAAAGCAAACAAGGCGGTATCTTTTATTTGTATTTTAAGCTCCTTTACAGGTGTGGAAAGGCTTTTTTTTTGCAAAGCTTTTTGGCTTCTGATTTGCTCCAATAAATTAAAAGAAAGTTCTAATAATGCAGACAAAGTTTTCGCGCTTAATGTGGGGCTTGAAAATTCGGTCTGCGATAAACCGTCTTTTTGTTTAAGCGCCCTTGGGTCTGACAAATTTAAAAGTTCTGACTCGTTTGGCAAATCCCAAAAGGAGGTATGCACCGATGAGCTTCGGATTTCCTCTTTTAAGCTTGCTACCGATGTTTTATCTGTAACCGGTTTAACTGCCTCATTTTTTATTTGTTGATCCGTGCCCCTATATCTTTTAGACCAAATATGCTCTGTTATATAAGGCATGTAAGGGGCAAACAGTTTGACAAAAATATAAAGGCTTAAATCCAAAGCGCAAACCGCTGATTGGGCTTTTTGCACTTCTTCCACTTTAATTTTTTCTCCGGCTTTTAAAAAATTTTCAAAATGAGTAAACCGGTAAGCCCTCCCCTTAACCAACTCCAAATAATTATCGCAAAAAAGCCAAAAAGCTTTTTCCACTGTATCCAAGGCTTGGGAATAATGTAACTTTTTTAAAAAAGAGCTTGCCCGCCGATGTGCCCCCAACAGATACACAAGCCAAGCTTTGTCCATTTTAGAGTGTATAAGTTTGCGCAAAAGCCCTTTCAAAAAAGAATGCTCCACTTTAGCCGAACTGTAATTGTAGCCCCCTTCAAACACAAAAGGCTCTATGGTGGAAAGAAAATTAAAATCTTTTTCCCGTTTTCTTTTTTGACACTCATTAAAGAAAGACAGCATGGCTTTAACTTGAATTTCCACAAATTTAAAAGCATTGCCAAGCTTTAGCCTTAGCTTTGCGCCCGCCTTAAAAACATTTTCATCGTACACTGTGTCCATTCCCAAGCGCGCCCGGCCCGCCCAATAGCGAACAGCGTCTGCGGAATATTCTTTAATAAGATCTTCGGGAGATAAGACAGTTTTTTTTCCGGCTTTGGATTTGCTCATTTTTTTTCGCTCCGGATCCATCACCCAGCCGCTGACGGCAATATCTGTCCAAGGGATTTGTTTTTCTTTAGGATCACTGTGAAAAAAAGACTTTACAATGGTGTAAAAAGCCCAAGTGCGTATAATCTCGTGCGCCTGCGGACGCAAATCAGCGGGAAAAAGCCGGTTATGCCTTTCATGGTTCAAGCCCCAGTGACTGCTGATCTGAGGCGTAAGCGAAGAAGTGGCCCAAGTATCCATTACAGCCGTATCGGCGATAAAGCTTTTTCCCCTTTGATCTTCGGTATATCCTTTCGGATTCCAATCCGAAGGCGCGGTGGACATAGGATCCACCGGACTTTCAGAAAACGGCAGATCTTTTTTTGAAGAGCCAAACAGATTGCCCTCCAAAGGTAAAATCGGCCGGCTGTAATCAGGAGCTTTATTTTGATCCAAAGGGTACCAGACAGGAAAAGGCACCCCGAAAAACCTTTGTCGTGAAATGCACCAGTCCTGATTTAAGCCCTCCACCCATTGCTCATATCTTTTAAGCATGGCCGGGGGGTGCCAGTTTATTTTTCCGCCTTGTTCCAACAGCTCTTTTTTATACTGAAGTATTTTTATATACCATTGCCGGGCGGGAATAAGCTCTAAAGGATAGTCCCCTTTTTCATAAAATTTCACAAACTGCTCTGTGGCTTTTGGTTCCGACACCAAGTGAGAAGTCTTACGCAGTATTTCCACAATTTTTTTTCTCGCCTGCTGAACCCTAAGCCCCTTAAGCTGTGAATAATATTTACCGGCCTTTTCCGGCTGAAGACTTAAAAAAATATCGCCTTTATTCCCTTTTGATTCCCCGCCCTTTGATTCCCCGCCCTTTGATTCCCCGCCCAAAGATTCAAAACAGATTTGTTTTAAAAAACCATCGGGGCTGATAATTTGTTTCAAAGGCAGGCCTTGTTGTTCCCAAAAACGCACATCCTCCATATCGCCAAAGGTGCATATCATTAAAATACCTGTGCCTTTTTCGGGATCCGCGTGGGGAGAAGGCAAAACAGGAACAGGAGCGGAAAACAAAGGGGTAAGAGCTTTTTGATAAAAAAACTTTTTGTATCTTTCATCCTCCGGATGGGCGGCAACAGCCACACAGGCGGGCAAAAGCTCCGGCCGGGTGGTGGAGATTACAAAATCCCCTTTCCCGCCCTGAACTTGAAACTTTATGTCGTAGTAAAAACCTTGTTTTGTTCTGTCCTCCATATCCGCCTGAGCCACAGCCGTTTTAAACTGTGTGTCCCAAAAAACCGGAGTGTGGCGGTTTTCCACAAAGCCTTTTTTGTACAAATCCAAAAAAGATTTTTGAGAAATAATTTGAGAATGAGGTGAAATGGTCTCATAAGTCTTGGTCCAATCCACAGAAAGCCCCAAACTTCGCCATAGCTGTTCATACTGTTTTTGATCTTCTTTGGTTTGCCTTGAGCATACATGAATAAAATTTTTTCGGGAAACCGGCAAAAACCCGGATAGTTTTTTTGCTTCTTTTCGGCTTAAAATATCTTTTAAATCCGGATCTTCTTTACCTGAAAGTAAGGGGTCACAGGTGATTTTATAAAGATTTTGAACCCGGCGCTCTGTGGGAAGGCCGTTGTTGTCCCAACCCATAGGATAAAACACATTTTTACCCTGCATTCTCTGAAAGCGGGCCAAAATATCCGTTTGCGTATAGCTGAAAACATGGCCAATATGCAAAGCGCCGGAGATAGTGGGGGGAGGAGTGTCAATAATGTAAGTGTTGCTTTTTTTAACTACGGGATTATAGCTGTAGGTCTTTTCGCTTTCCCACTTTTTTTGATAACAACCTTCATCCACCTGTGTTTTCATTATTTATTCTCTCCAGCTTAATTAGTCGGGCGTGAACAAGGCTACTAAACTGCTGGTCTGCAAGCAAAGTCCAAGCTCATTCGGGCTGAAAGCCCTACGGACAGGGCTTTCAGTTTTACACTTGGACCCTCTTCGCTTGGCTTTGCTTGCAGACATAATTTAAAGCTGTTTTTCACGCACGACTTATTATACTGTGCTGATTGGAAAATTCAAGACCTAAACTCAGGCTAAATTGGTATAGATTGCTTGGCAGTCCGGGTGTGCTTCAAGAAGTTCCAACAAAGCGCATACCGATTGTGTCTGTTCCTTATTCAGCGCTATTTTATTTCGCGCGCGGTAGGCGGATTTAGTTTTTATGATATTCCAGCCTTTTTGTATTAAATTCTCCCTTAAAATATTTAAGTCCTCCCGTTTGCCGTAAAACAGATAAGAGTTTTTCCGCTGTTCCAGATCTTCAGCCCCTGCTGAAAGGGCTTCTTCCTCCACACTGCCTGAAACAGCTTTACGGGCCTGCACCAAAGCCACTTTATCGAAGATCCACATTACAGAACCATCCATGTTTCCCTTGTGCTTTTTAAACAAATAACGAATTTCCGAAACAGTGCGCACACGGTTATCTGTCAAGCAATGCACAATAACCGCCACCCCGTACGGGCCAAAGCCTTCGTAAATTACTTCTTCAATATGATCCTCCGGCTTTTGGCCGGCGCCTTTGGCAATGGCTCTTGTTATCGTGCTTTTGGAAAGACAGTGCGATCGGGCTGTTTCCAAAGCCAGTTTCAGGCGGTGGTTGCTTGCAGGATCAGGCCCCATAAGACGAACCGCCACTTGAATCTCCCGGGACAGTTTGGTAAACAAAGCGCCTTTTTTTTCGGCCTGCGCCTTTCTGCCGGCTGTTTTCCATTGCTTGCCCATAACTTTTTGTAACAAAAAAACTTAAAAAAAGTCACCATTTAAAGAGACCTGCGAGGCGAAGGCCCGCCCGGCCGGTAGGGCGGTGGATGGTCAATAAGCAGGGAGTTAAAAACGGTAGAGGGGATTTTCGCAAGCCGTGCCCACAAGGCACACCCTCCACCACAGGAAAGGACGCTTTATCTGCAAAAGACTGAAATATCTGCCGGGTTTCTTTTTTTGCTTTCTGTGACTGTGCTCCCGAAAAAGTAAAATCCCCTATGGCAAGAGCTTTTACCCCTTTAAAAACCCCGGCATAAAGCATTTGCTGTAAGGCCCTGTCTATACGATAGGGCGCCTCCCCTGTATCCTCTAAAAACAAAATTTTATTTTGAAAAGAGCCTGCCCAAGGAGCGCCAATGGAGCTTTGAATAAGCGTTAAATTACCCCCCGTCATACGGGAGCTTATCTTACTTTCTCCCTTATATCGCCGGTTTAACAATCGCAGGCGGAAAAAGCTTTGCTCTTTTTGAGCGCCGGTCAGCAGATTTTGAAACTTTTTTAAGTCCGCCGGGCGGGCGCCATCTAAATGTGTAAGTACAGGAAAATGCAGAACCTGCCACTTCCACTTTAAGTTTAAAAATATCTGTATCACTGTAACATCACTGTAGCCGATAAAGAGCTTTGGCTTTGCGGGTTTTTTCATCCTGCTTAAAAAAGGCATTAACTTTTGACTGCCGTAACCTCCTCTGACGCACCAGATTGCAGAGGAATCAGGGGCCGACAAAGCTTTATGCAGATGCCGAAACACCGCCTTCCCGCCGGGCCGGCGGGCTTTGCCTTTTGTTAATAAAAAAGGGAGGTCAGAGGAAGAAGGCACGCGCGCCTTAAAGCCAAGGCTTTCCACCTTCTGAACCGCAAGATCCATCTGCTCCAAAGTAACAGGAGAACCGGGAACAACAAGATCAATCAAAGAAGAAGATGTTAAAGATCGCATTTTTTTAGCCTCTGGTGACGCTGATGGTGTGGCGGAGGGATTTTAAGGAGCGCATTAAAATTTGCAGTTGTTTCAGATCATGCACCTCAACACTGAATACAGATAAAGCCTTTAAGTCTTTTGTGGAAATAACTTTCAGGTTGGATATATTCACGCTTTGTTCGGAAAAAACTTCTGAAAAATTTTTCAGCACCCCGGGAATATCGTGAGAGACAATTCTAATATCCACAATATGTTTGTGATTCATCCGCCTTTGAGGAGACCACTCCACATCCACATACCTTTCTGAATCCATCGAAAACAAAGACCGGCAAGACTGACGATGAACCACGATCCCCCTTCCCCGACTGATAAAGCCGGTGATGGTGTCTCCCGGAAGGGGCCTGCAACACTTGGCAAACTGCACTAAAATATTGCCCATGCCCTCCACCACAACCGGGCAAAATCTGTCCGCTTTGCCTTTCTCCACGCCGGTTGTTTTTCCGGCAGAAAGCGGCAGATCTTGAGATAAAGGCGCTTCGTCTTCATGTTGTTTTTCCGGCACCAGAATATTAATAAGATCTTTAACCAAAATTTTTCCGTAACCCAATAAAGTATAAAGATCCTCTTTCGTATTGATGCCTTTATCTTTCATGTACTTTATGCAAACAGGGGTTTTTAACAGCTCTTCTATTTTAAAGCCTTTGCTTTTCAGTTCTTTTTCGATAAGTCTTTGACCTATTGTCAGGGCTTGTTTTCGGCTTTCCATCTTTAAAAAGGATTTGATTTTGGACTTGGCCTTGGAAGTGACACAATATTTTAACCACTCCTCAGATGGTCTTTGATTTTTTGAAGAAATAACCTCCACTGTGTCGCCGTTTCGCAGTTTGTGTTTCAAAGGCACCAGCCGGCCGTTGACTTTGGCGCCGGTAATGCGGTGGCCCAGATCTGTGTGAATGCAGTACGCAAAATCAATAGGAGAAGCCCCCTTGGGAAACTCTTTAACATCACCGCCGGGAGTAAAAATATATATATCAGAGTCAAACAAATCCATTTTGAGAGACTCTAAAAACTCACCGGAATGAGTATGTTGCTGATGCAGGCTCACCAGATCCTGCAACCAGTTAAATTGTTTTAAGGTCGCACTGTCCACAGCGGATTTGTTTTTCCAAGACTCTGTTTTGTATTTCCAGTGGGCGGCAATTCCCCGCTCCGCCAAAAGGTGCATTTCCCGGGTTCTGATTTGAACTTCAATCCGGCGGCCTTTTTCTCCAAATACTGTTGTGTGCAGGCTTTGGTAATTGTTTTGTTTCGGTATGGCTATGTAATCTTTAAACCGCCCGGGAATGGGCTTCCAAAGGGAGTGAATAAGACCCAACACCTTGTAACACTCTTCAATTTTATCCACACAAACACGAAAAGCCAAAATATCGTAAACTTGACTGTAATCCACCTTCCGGGTGAGCATCTTTTGATAGATGGAATATAAATTTTTTGGCCGGCCGGTGATTTCCGCATTTAATTTCATTTGCCCGGTGATTTCTGCTGACAACATACGAATGACATCGGAAATATATTTTTCCATGTCCTTTTTTTCGCTGTCCATTTTCTCCACAAGGGAGGACCAAGCCTCGCGATCAGAATGCTGAAACGCCAGATCCTCAAGCTCCACCTTAATGGCGTGGATACCCAGTCGCCCGGCCAGTGGTGCGTAAATATCCAATGTTTCCTGAGCTGTTTTGACCCGTTTTTCCGGGGGAAGATGAATGAGCGTGCGCATATTGTGCAGACGATCCGCCAGTTTTACCAGTATAACGCGCACATCGCAGGCCATAGCCACAATCATTTTTCTCATGTTCTCACTGTCTTTTTTTTGCGTGCCTTGAAAATGAATTTGAGAAACTTTGCTGACCCCATCCACTAAAAACGCCACAGTTTCGTTAAATTGCTCTTTAATAGCCTCTAAGCTGGTGGAGGTGTCTTCCACCACATCGTGCAAAAGACCGGTTACTATGGTGTAAAGATCCAGCTTCAGATCCGCCAAAATAAAGGCCACGCGCACAGGATGATCCACAAAGGGTGAGCCGTCTTTGCGGTACTGGCCGGTATGCGCCTTTTTTGCCAAATCGTAGGCTTTATAAATAATATCAAGGTCCGCCGAGGGATAGTAGGCTTTAATGCGGGCTGAAAGATCTTTAATGCCCTTTGAAGTTTCGTTTTGATTGCTCAAATCCATTTTCCGCGACAAAATCATACACGATTATTCTTTTTTATTGTAACACAGCCTTCTTAATAAAATCCAGCTTTTTCACCCTTTTTTAACAAAAAAATTAAGCCCGGGAAAAATTACAAAAGCGGAAAGGCTTTTTGACCTGCAAAAACGGCCCGACCTTTTAAAGTCTCCTCAATCTGAAGTCCGCGGTTGTATTTTGCCACTCTCTCCCCCCGGCAAACGGAACCGGTTTTAATTTGCTCTGTTCCCCAAGCAAGACTTAAATCCATTATGCCGGTGTCCCCTGTTTCTCCACTGCGATGGGATATACAGCAGGTGTATCCCGCCTTTTTCGCCATAAGGACGGCCCGGTGCGCTTCTGTAAGAGTGCCCACTTGGTTAATTTTAACAAGAAGGCTGTTTGCGGCTTTTTGCTCGATGCCTGTCTTTAAACGATCTACATGAGTCACAAACAAATCATCCCCCACCAACTGAATATTCCGGCTTAGCTCTTTTGTAAGCTGAGTCCAGCCTTCCCAGTCCTCTTCCGCCAAGCCGTCCTCAATGCTGATTAAGGGGTAACGCGCGCTCCACTCTTTGTATATGGAAATTAAATCTTCCGCTTTCAGCCTTTTTTCCTCCCATGTATAAACCCCATCCCGATAAAACTCCGAGGCCGCCACATCCAAAGCCAAGCCTGCTTGATTTTCATAGCCCGCCTGCTCCACCGCCTGCAAAACCAGCTTAAGGGCGGACTCACTGTCCGGCAAAAAAGGGGCAAAGCCCCCTTCATCCCCTACAGCCGTGCTCAGGTTTTTTGCTTTCAGTATCTCTTTAAGACAGTAAAAAATTTCTGCGCCCGCGCGCAAAGCCTCCTTAAAGGACTGAAAACCGTAAGGAACAATCATAAACTCCTGCACAGTTAAGTTATTGTTTGCGTGCGCGCCTCCGTTAAGAACATTGATTAAGGGCACGGGCAAAGTATACTCCACCGAATCATTGAAGGATTCAAAAAGCTCTTTTTTTTGGCTAAGGGCTAAGGCGCGGGCGTAAGCCAGCGAGACAGCTAAAATGGTGTTGGCTCCGAGCCGGCTTTTGTTTTTCGTGCCGTCTTTTTCTTTTAAAAAAAGATCCAGTTCGGCTTGATCCGCAAAAGACCTGCCCTTTACCGCATGGGCTATGATTTTTATATTAGAGAGCGCGCTTAACAGCCCCTGCCCGTAAAAACGCTTAGGGTCGCCGTCTCTTAACTCCAAGGCCTCATAAGCGCCTTTTGAGGCGCCGGAAGGAACAGCGGAACAAGCCCTGACACCTGTTTTTAACTGAAGATCCACCGCCAAGGCGGGCCGGCCCCGGCTGTCTAAAATCTCCTGACCCTGAATACTGGAAATAACCGGCATGGCAAGCCCTTAAAACTTTATATCCAATTTGTGTTTCAGCTGTTCCAGAACCTGAAGTAAAGAATCCACCTTTTCCGGCAGGTTAAGCCGGGCGGGTAAATCCGCCCCTTCTTCTGAAAAAAAATCGCTTTTTAATTCCAAAAGCCCCTGCTGAACCTGCTGGAGTAAAAGAGCTTTATCTTCCGGCAAAGCGCCCCCTTGCAACAGCAGTTGATCTTTTAAGTTTCTGATCTGCGCGTCTTTTTCCTCAATCCGCTTTCTTTGATAATAAAGCTCTTTTTCAATTTTTTCCAAAAAATGTCTGAGATCACTTAATAATTCAGGTTTTATATTTACCCCTGAAGACCCGGGAAATAAAGAAGTTTGAAGGTTTTTCTCATTCCACCGGACTTGTATATAGTGGCGGATCCATTTTACTTCCGCCCGCGCCCTGTCGGAATACACAGGCAAAGCCTCCAGCACCGCCCGCAAATACTCCGTCACGAAAGGATACTCCTCTGAGGAAAGATTGCACTTAAAGCCCAAAAAGCCCTTTTCATTTCGCTCATTTACAATGGAAAAGCCTTCAGAGATAAAATACGACATAAAAACCGGAAGAGAGGAAAACACAGAATCGGATTTTCTCATTTTCAAAACGCTGTCCAGCTCACCCCAAGCATTCAGCTCAAAGCAGGAGTGCCCCACACTGATAAGAAAATCCTGATCCACAAAATGAGCGGAGTATTCCTGATCCAATTTTTTTAAAAGAGCCTCCACCTGAGTTAAGCTCATCCATTGAGAAGGATCTTTCAGAAACTCCATTTCCAAAGTGGTTAGTTCATACAGGCGTGAGATATCAAAGTCCCGCGCGCGCAAAAAACAATAAAAAGAGTGAGTGATCTTTCCGCTGACCCGCATAATGAAAACACCTTACAGGAAAAACCGCTTTATTCAGCCTGCAAAAAAAGTTTTTATCCATAAAACCATTTTGGATTAAATTCCAAAAAAGTCAAGGCAAGGTTTCACCCTTTGGGTACATCAAGCTTTGAATGCCGGGCAAAGAGCCTTCCCGCAGATACTTCAGCGCGGCCCCTCCCCCTGTGGAAATATAATTAAAACAGTCTGCCTTACCTGAGTTCATAACCGCTGATATGGAGTTGCCGCCGCCCACCACACGAAAAGCGCCCTTGCATTCCGCTATGGATTCACACACAGCCAAAGTGCCATTGGCAAATAAAGGGTTTTCAAACTTCCCAAACGGGCCGTTCCAAAAAATGGTGCCGGCCCCCTTCAAAGCGCGTGAAAAACAAGCCCTTGTTTTAGGGCCGATATCCACAGGGCAAAAGCCTTTTGGCACTTCAGGGCCGGAAGTGACTTCGGGCGCGTTTTGCTCCCCTTCCTTTGGCAAAACCAAATGATCCAAAGGAAGCAAAAGTTCTTTTTCCCTTAACTTCAAACGCTCCATAAACTCCTTTGCGGTTTGCAGGCTTTCTGTTTGAACAAAAGCCTCGCCTACAGAAAGCCCCTTGGCTTTTAAAAAAGTATAGGCCATTACTCCGCCGATTAAAATTTTATCCACACGATCAATGAGCCGGATGATAAGTTTTATTTTATCGCTGACCTTCACACCCCCCGCCAAAAGTATAAAAGGGCGGGGAGAATCCTCCCGCACATAATCCAAAACCTCCATTTCCTTTTTCATCGAAAAGCCCCGGCCCCGCTTTTTGACCTTTTGAGGAAGAGCCGTCACGCTGGCGTGATTTCTGTGAGCCACACTAAAGGCCTCGTTGATATAAATATCCACATAAGAGGCCAAGGTCTCAGACCAGTCAGTATCCCCTTTTTCCTCTGCCGGGTTAAAGCGCAGGTTTTCGAGCAAAATAATTTTTTTCGCATTTAGGGAAGACAGCAAAAAAGAGGGAACAGCTTTTTCAATTTCCTCAATAAACAGGGTTTCACAGTTTAAGTGTCGGCTTAAGTGGTAGCCAAAAGGCTCTAAACTGAACTCCTTTTTATTGTGTGGTTCAGGTTTACCCCTGTGACTTGCGATAATCACCTTGGCCTGATTTTCCAAGGCGTGCCGAATGGTGGGAAGGGCCGACTGAAGGCGGATATGATCCTCCACCTGCCCGTTTTCAACAGGAATATTAAAGTCTGTGCGGATAAACACTTTTTGATCCCTCAGATCAAAATCCTTAATGGAATAAAGACTCAGCGCCATTAACCCCTCACCTGCTTAGATTGTTTACTCTTGCTCCAAATCCACAAAAAAAGCAATATTCCCCGCCTAATTAGTCGGGCGTGAAAAAGGCCACTAATTAGTAGCTCGTGAACAACCCTTGCTCTTTAGCTGTTTTTGTCCAAAGTCCGCACTGTTTCGAGACGGAGTACCTTGGACTCTCACAGCACGGACTTTGGACAAAAATGCTTAAGGGGCATTTTTTCACAGGCCACTAATTAGTCGTCCGTGAAGAAGCCCTTTAAATTATGTCTGCAAGCAAAGCCAAGCGAAGAGGGTCCAAGGTATTCCGTCCCGAATGAGCTTGGACTTTGCTTGCAGACAATACACTTGGAAGCCTTTTTCACGCTCCACTAATTATTGTGCTCTGGAGCAGGATCTATTTTTATACACTGCATAATAAGCCCTGAACACAAATAAAAAAAGCCCCTTTTTTTGGCTGATTCAGTCAAAATTTTTGGGATAAATTAAATTTTTTCTTTTTTTATTTCGATAAGCATAAATGAGGAGCTGTAAAAAAAATGTCTCAAAATGAGACTCTTCTTGGAAGCAAAATGAAAGTAACATCAGTCAAAATAACTGTCGTGCCAGGTGAGGACCGCCTGAAAGCCTACGCCAGCATCATTTTTGATGACTGTTTTGTGGTCCATGACCTGAAAATCATACGAACAGACGATAAGCTGTTTGTCTCCATGCCCAGCAAAAGGCACAAAAATCAAAGCGCTTTTCGGGATATTGCCCACCCCTTGAACCGGCAAACCAGATCTATGATTCAAAACGCGGTTTTTGCGGAATATGAATCCACCCTGAAAGGTTTTAAAGCGGACAAAGAAAGCATCAACATGCTGAATCCTCCTCAGGCAAAAGAGCCGGAAGACAATAAAGATTAAAGTATTGATTTTTTTCTTAAAATACCGGATATTTTTTATCTTAAATGGGGTGTCGGCAAGTGGTAAGCCAACAGATTTTGGTTCTGTCATTCGCAGGTTCGAATCCTGCCACCCCATCCATTTTTTCTAACAAAAAATCCCGGCAGGATTCGAAGCGAAGGAGCGACCCGTGATGACTGCGACCTATTGGGAGCAGTTAGCACGGGGCATAAAATCTGGATGATTTTATGAGCGACTGAGGGGGGCCTGCGCCGTGAGTGAGCCGGACGCGAACGAACATAGCAGGCGAATCCTGCCACCCCATCCACCCCCCCAAGGGGGGAGCTAATTCGACGCGGCTGACTTCTCTGATCGTGACTAATTCGCGGTCCGTAAAAAACCCTTGTTATTTGTGGCATAAGCAAAACTCCGGCGGTGAGGGTCCAAGGTATTCCGTCCCGAACAAGGCGGGGTTTTGCTTATGCCAATTATGAAAGCCAGCCTTTTTCACGAACGACTAATTCGATGTGACTCCTTACGGCGACAATAAGCCATCCGGCGGAACAGGCTTATTTACCGGGCCGGTGTATTCACATAAAGGGCGTATGATGCGGTTGTTTTTTTTCTGCTCCATAATATGAGCGGTCCATCCTGAAATACGGCTCATCACAAACAAGGGAGTAAACATATCAATATCAAAGCCCATCATATAATAAGCCGGCCCGGCCGGAAAATCCAAGTTGGGATAAATGCCCTTTTCCTTTAATATGGTATCTTCAAGTATGCTGTATATTTTCATCCATTTGCTGTTGTTTGTGACTTTTGCCATTGTTTCGGCGCAGGCACGCATTTGCGGAACACGGGAATCGCCTTTTTTGTAAACCCGGTGGCCAAAACCCATGATTTTTCTTTTTTCCTTTAAGGCTTTTAGTATCCATTCTTGGGCTTTTTCCGGATCGCCTATTTCTTTCATCATATACATAACCTGCTCGTTGGCTCCCCCGTGCAAAGGGCCTTTTAAAGAGCCTATAGCCCCCGCCACAGCGGAATAAATATCAGAAGTGGTGGAGGTAATAACCCGCGCGGTAAAGGTGGAGGCGTTAAAGCCGTGCTCCGCATAAAGAACCATAGAGGAGGAAAAAGCGGACACCACCTCTTTTTGAGGTATTTTTCCAAAAAAAGTTTGAAAAAAGTTTTCTACAAAAGATTTGTCCGGGCTGTGCCGGATCAAGGGCAGGTTTTTTCTGTAGCGGTTATGAGCGGAAATCCAAAACGGGATATTGGCCAGCAGGTTAAGGGCCTTTTTCTCCAAAACTTCTTCGCTTTCGTCCCAAGGGGAGCTGTCTAAGGCACCGGCCATTGAAACAGCGGTCCTCAGCACATCCATAGGGTGGCCCTTGGCACATTCTTTTATCGTTTTTAAAATACGGTCATCGGTCTTTCTGGCTTGCTTTTCCTGAGCGGAAAAAGTCTCCAAGGCCCCGCGGGAGGGAAGCTCCCCCTTCCATAAAAGATACACCACCGCCAAAAAGGAGGACTGCCGGGCCAAAGCCTCAGCAGAGTAACCCCTGTAAATAAGAGAGCTTTTTTCAGGTATCACTTTTGAGACGGCGCTTTCGTCCGCGATAATGCCTTCCAAACCTTTTTTGGCTTTCATAAAGTTAGGGCCTCCTGATAATCTTTATATATTATGAAGAAATTTGCCGGTTCGCTGTCAAGCCTTTTTAATTCTCTTTAGTCCTCCGTGAAAAAGGTTACTAAACTGCTGGTCTGCAAGCAAAGTCCAAGCTTGTTCGGGCTGGAAGCCCTAAGTATAGGGCTTTCAGTTTTACACTTGGACCCTCACCGCTTGGCTTTGCTTTTGAGACATAATTTACAGGGGTTTTTCACATGCCTCTCTTTAGTCCCATTTTGAATATTCGTCATAATCCAGCAAATCATAAAGCTCATCTCTCGTAAACATATCCTTCAGCAGATCTTTTTGATGCCCTTCAGAGGCGATATGTTTTAACCCTTTCTCCACGGCTTTCAGGGCCAGCCTCCAAACAGTTACAGGATAAAGCACAATATTAAAACCCATGCTCTCCAAAGTTTTAAAAGAAAGCAGTTCTGACTTTCCAAATTCAGTCATATTGGCTATCAGCGGAACATCCCTCACCTGCCCCCTAAATGTTTCAAACTCTTCTCTTGTTTCCAAAGCTTCGGGAAAAATCGCCTCCGCACCGGCGGATATATAAGCTTTTGCCCTCTCAACAGCCTTGCTTAAACCCTCCACCCCCCGGCTGTCTGTGCGGGCGATGATCAAAAAGGACTTGTCAGATCTTGCTTTAAGGGCGGTTTCAATTTTTTTCTGCATTTGTTTAAGATCAACAAGTTTTTTATTGTTTAAATGACCGCACCTTTTGGGGCTTTGTTGATCTTCCAAGTGCAGTCCGCAAAACCCGGCCCGCTCTAATGTTTGCACTGTGCGGGCGATGTTCAAAGCCCCTCCAAAGCCGGTGTCTGCGTCCGCTAAAGCGGGAAGCGCGCAGGCCCCCGATAATAAGCCCCCCCGCCCGCTTAACTCTGAAAGGGTCATCAGCTCCAGATCCGGCAAAGCCAAATCACTGGAAAGCACGGCGCCGGACACATAAATCCCCTCAAAGCCTGTTCTTTCCACTAAGCGGGAAACCAAGGGGGAAAAAGACCCCACAAAGCGAAGAGTTTTCCCGCTTTTAAGGTCTTTTCTGAACTTTTGCCGTTTTTTGTTTATATCAGGATTTACAAAAATCATATCACACTTTTTTTTAATATGGGTATATGTCTTTTACCTTGGGACATTTGCCGTTTACCTCTTGTTGAAATGTATCAGTCAGATTGAATTGATTCATAATGTCAGGTCTTTCGGCAGATTTAATATCATGAATAAAATTCATATCTGATGCAATTTTATGCGAAAACTTTGAAACCTCCTGTGGGTTGTTAAAGTTTCTTCTATTTCGACGCACATAACCGCTAAATAAATCCTGTAAGTCACTCGCGCTCAAGGCCCTGCCTTTGATGAGGGCGTCTCTTCTTGTTTGGCATTGTGGATTTTTAGAGCAGTATTTTCCGCTTGCAACCTGCCTTTTTGTTTCCTCAATAAAAGTTGTTAAGTGTGTTTTAACAGCGGAGTTACCGCCGTTATGGGCGTAGTGCGTGAATGCGCTTCTTAATGTTTCTTTGTCAAATACAGCTGTTTTTTTTATCTCCAAATTTTGGACATTATATTTCACCCGGTTAAAAACATCGTAAGCTTCAGAAGTGTCCCAAAAGACCCATTCCACTTCCTCTTCCCGTCCATCTATTGTTACCCGGCCTTTTACAACCAACATTTCATTTAACTGAATGGGAAATAAAAAATCTTCTTCCATTTTTGGAGGTGGCTCCCGCCTTCCCATATAATTAGGTGTATCACTGTAACGGTTATCAAAATATTCTTGGTTTATTTTTACATTGAACATAGAATAAAATAAGCAGGTATAAGGGTCGTGAGTCATGTTACAGGTAATGGGGGCATTTTTGTGCAATCTTTTAAGCCGTTTGGGACTGCGCTCTTTTTGATTGATAATGCTGGGAGGGGCCACTTTATCTTCCAAACCGGGGCAGTTGTTAACGGCATTTTCGTAAATATGCCCAAACTTGAATCCTCTGTTTCTGTAATAGATATTTTTATTGATGTCTTTTATAAGAGGCATGGTTATTTGCCCGTAACAGCGGGCTTTACTGTTACTTTTGGCGTTTAAAATAAACCTTGACTCATGGTTAAAAAGAGCAAATATTTGTTGTTTTTCCTGAGGCGAAAAGCCAAAACAATCGGCTGTTTCGTTAAAAGCTTTTGCGGTCATGTCAATATAAGCTTTGTTAAGGCAAGGCCTTGTTTTCTTTTTGCGTTTGCCTTCAAATCTGCCCGGCCATACTGAATCCCGGTGTTCACAGTTATAGTTTTTTTTTGTGGATAAACCCACTCCCCTGAGCGCGCCCGCAAAAAAACACACAGGAGGAATATCCCGCGCCTTATGAACAGCGCCTTTCAGCTCTTTTATCTCCAACGGAAGAGGATAAGAGTTGTCATGCGCCCCCGCCGAGGAACAATCAGAGCAATCTTGAGCTTCCGTATCATTTTGAGACCGGTAAAGCGTAAACTGATCGGCCAAAGCCACCATTTGATCTGTCCATTCTTTTTTTCTTCCTTCGCATTGTTCATAAGGAATTTCAGAGGAAAAACCCTTATGTATAAATAACAAAGTTATTATACAATAAAAAATCACAAGTTTATAGTTCTGCACAGTACCCATCATAATACTTCCCTGATATATCCCCGGAGGCGGGATTCAGATTTTAAGACAAGTTAAAGCTTTGTATATTTTTACAGCCCATTCGTCTTTTAAACCTTTTGCTGTCAGTTTTTCGCCTTCGCCTTCTTCTATATTAAAATACCCATAGTAGTGCGTTAAAAAATTATCTGACCAGTCAAGTTCTTGATTTCGCGCAAAAGCATAAGTCCGATCCCGCCCGAACGAAAGCGTTACAGGCGATATATTTTCTTTTATATGCTGTAAAAACAGACGATCCGGTGTCAGCAGATAAGGTTGTTTGAGATAAAAATCAATAGCATTGTTTAATTGCGTCAGCCGTTCCACCAACAACCCGGCTTTTTCCCCGGCCGACAGGGGATTTTTACAGATCTGTTCCACAGCGGATATATGTTGTAAAATTCGCGCCCGCACTTCCGCGGAATTTACCGGTTTATAATAACCCTTACTTAGCAGATCCCCCTTAAAGGTGCCCCCGGGTTTTCGATTTTTTGATGCTGTGCTTTTTTTACCGCCCGCCCGGGACTCCGCTTTAACAGCCTTTCCGGCCTTTTCAGCGGTCGGGCTTTGCCTGTCCGCCTGCGGAGCTTTAGCCCCGGCGGAAAAAATAAAACAAAAAAACAAAAGTAAAGCGCTTTTTCTAACAGTAACAGGCATATTTTCTCCATTTAACACTGTATCACGGGCCACTAATTAGTCGGGCGTGAAAAACCTCTGACCTATTAGTTTTCAGCAGGCAAAGGCTTAAGCTTGTTCGTGACGGAATACGATTTAACACTCACCGCTTAAGCCTTTGCCTGCCAACATCACTAACAGGACAAAATGAAGCTTTTTCACAGGCGACTAATTATTAGCCCGTGAAGAAGCCCTTTAAATTATGTCTGCAAGCAAAGCCAAGCGAAGAGGGTCCAAGGTATTCCGTCCCGAATGAGCTTAAGGCTAAAGCATACAGAACCACTCAAGCTGGCCTTTTTCACGCCCGACTGATTATAGTACCTTGTTTATCTGTTTGGCAATTTTTTTATGAAAAAAAGGCAAAAAACCAGACTTTTTTGCCTGCATGTATATTTCCAAAAGCTTATAAGAAATAGGTATTTAAGGACTTTTCAGACAGCTTAAGCCTCTGTATATGGATACGGCCCATTCATCCGGTATTATTACATCAACTCCCAGTTCAAATCCCCCATCCTTTATATTAAAATAATTGTAATAATGCCTCAAAAAATTATTCTTTAACTCCTCTTCTTGATTGTGCAGGCGAACGAAATCATAAGTCTGATCCTGCCCGCCGCCGGAAAGCGCGAAAGGAGATATATTCGCCCTTACATCATTCAAATAAACAGCCAACTTCGGTTTCTTGGCAGAAGGATCTAAAAAATAAGGATTAGAAAAGTAATCTTCAATAACAGTATTAATCGCTCTCAAATTTTGTCGCAATAAATCAATTTTTTGATATTCACACACACCCGACACAGCATCTAAAAGATTTGACACTTCCCATCTTACTTCTGAGGATTCGAGATCAGCTGAGGCGCTTTGCCCGAAGGCCGGCGCGCTGTTTACTGCAACTGCAGAAAAAGCGCATAAAGAAAAAAACACAGATAAAATATTGTTTTTCATGGCATATTCTCCTTTTTCAGACTCTAATAATAAACTATATGTTTTCTTAAAATCACCCCGATAAGTTGATAAGTCAAGCTAAAAATATAATCGAGCGAAAAAAGTCTGTTTTTCAAACTCTAAAATTAAAAAACAGTGTAATATATTCACATTAGTGTAATATATTCACATTAATGTAGTCGCCTGTGAAAAACAGACTTTGGTCTCCGCCCGGTTTTTAAAGGGCTGGAGGTGAGTTCGCCTTTGGCGATATTTGAGTAATGGCAAAACAGGAAACAATAAACTTAAAAATTGGTCAAGCCAAACAGCATGTCTCAAATAAAGGACTTTTCTTGAACAACAGGATGGTCGTGAAAATCAAATATCGCCAAACGGCGCCTGTCTGAACCCTCCGGCCCTTTAAAAACCGGGCGGAGAGTGCAATACGGTTCTTTTTCACACCCGACTAATGTGGGTTCTATAGATTTTGGATATGTTTCATTATTTTAAGCAGGCTTAAAACAGTGATATTGTCTCTTATCTGAAATTCGTCGTCCCCACTGTACACAATATATTTTTTTGCCGGTTTTACATCCTCACAGGCTGAATAAAAACCTTTTTGAATTTTTGGGGAAAAACCTCTTTTTATTTCCACCGCCCACAGATCCTTTTCAGAAAATCTGATGATAAGATCAATTTCCGCACCCGCTTGTGTTCTGTAAAAATAAGCATCCGCCCCTTTGGGCAAGATGGATATAATGTTTTCAATAACAAAGCCCTCCCAACCGGCTCCTACAACAGGATGAGAAATAAGTTGATCGTAACTGTGAATGCCAATCAGCTGATGCAGAAGACCGCTGTCGCGGATATAAACACGGGGAGCTTTCACCAGTCGCTTTTTAATATTGCTGTGCCAAGGTTTCAAACAGCGCACCAACAGCAGATCTGTCAGAATATCAATGTAATATTTTATGGTTTTGCTGTTTAAATCCAAATTACCGGCCAAACCGGACGCATTTAATGTTTGCCCTTGCAGGTGTGCCAACATAGTCCATAATCTGCGCATTCTTTCAGAAGGGATGCGAAAACCAAATTGAGGAATGTCTCTTTCCAAGTAAGTGCGTATAAAATCCTCCCGCCAATGCAGACTGACGCGAAGACTGTCGGCAAGAAAACTCTCAGGAAAGCCACCCCTCAGCCACAGCTTTTTTGTTTCTTTTGTTTCCAGCAAATTAAACCCGGTCAGTTCAAAATAACTGATACGGCCGGCCAGGCTCTGTGATGATTGTTTTAACAAATCTCTGTTGGCGGAACCCAAGATTAAAAACCGCGCGTCTTTGTGTCCCTCTGTTCGCCTTTTATCAATCAAGCCCCGCAAAACCATAAACAGATCCGGCTTTCTTTGAATCTCATCCAATATAATCAGCTTGTTCGGGTGTTGAGACAAAAACAATAAAGGCTGATCCAGCTTTAACAGATCTGCGGGTGACTCCAGATCCATGTAAATCGCCGGGCGATCTTTGGCTATAAAACGGGCCAGAGTGGTTTTTCCGGTTTGTCTTGGACCTAAAAGCGCTACAGCAGACTGATTGTCCAAAGCCCGGTTTAAATCAGAAATAACAGACCTTTTAATCATCCTTGTATTTTCGTATATAAACTCCAAATATACAAGGTTAAATCAGCCAAAATCAGCTAAAAACCGCTTTTTTTCAGCTTAACGAAAACGGGCGGACAGTTTGTGTTCCTCCAAAGCGGATATGAATTTTAAAAAACCCTCCGCCTGTGTGTTAAGAAGCTGTATGATTTCCGGATCTGTTATTTTTCCTTTTGAAAGCAGATTAGAGATATTTTGCAAAAAAACCCTTTGCGGATAAATAAAAGCGTTTCGGTAGCCCATAATCTGCTGTAACTGCTCCACCGCTCTTAAGCCCCCGAACCGACCTCCCAAACCCACAAAAGAAATAGGGCGGTATTCAAAGGTTTCGGGGTAGCTCCAGTGATCTATAAAAAACTTAAAAATACCGGGAAAAGAGCCGTTGTATTCAGGACATACAACAGTAAAAGCGGAAGAGCCGTTCAGTTTTGTAATCACCTGCTGAACTTCTTTCGGAAGCTTTTCAGGGTAAGGCTGAGCCAGCAGTTTATCAAAAGGAAGATCCCGCAAAGAAATGATTTGCGCCCGGCAGGCCCTTTTTTGGTATATTTCCTGAAGAATGCCGGACACAATACGGCTGTTGGATCCGGGGCGGTTAGTGGCGGAGATAATGTATTTCATCACCAGCTGGACTTGATAACGCCCGGGATACGCCCTTGGTGGGCCAATTTGCGAAACATCAGGCGGGAAAGCCCAAAGCGCCGCAAATTGCCCCGGGGCCGGCCGGATATATTGCAACGGCGAACCACACGGGATAAAGAGCTGTTTCTGGGCAGTTTTTGCAAAGCCACCCCGGCTTCAGCCCTTTCCTCTTCAGAAAGATTCATATTAACAACTTTTTTTCTGAGCGCAGAGCGAATACTCAAATATTTGAAGGCTTTTTCTTTCCTTCTGTTGTTTTTTACAACAGCGCTCTTTTTAGCCATATTTTTCTCCTTTTGTCTATTTAATGGCCCGTGAAAAACCCCTTTAAATTATGTCTCAAAAGCAAAGCCAAGCGGTGAAGGCGTATAGGTGGGCAATTTGGCCTTCCGTTCTTCTTTGTTTTTTCGTAAAACTGGAAGCCCTATCCGTAGGGCTTCCAGCCTGAACAAGCTTGGACTTGCTTGCAGACCAGCAGTTTAATAGCCTTTTTCACGCCCGACTATTTAGTTTCGGCGCGTTTTTGCTTTTAAGCGCCGTATTTTCTATATTATGCCTGCGCTAATAAGAAGTGTCAAGTGCTTGAAACTGTTTAGCGCCCCGGCTTTTCAAAAAATCCACCATGTCTGTATTTTTTCTGTCCAACTGTTCATCGAGAATCGTTCTTTGTGCGAATGCTTCATTGATATTCGCACCCCATTCCAAAAATAAAAGAGCTGTATCTTTATGGCCCGTATCCACCGACACATTAAGCGCCGTATCATTATGCGCGAACTTACTTTTGGCATGCACATCAGCGCCCCACTCCAGCAGGAGCCGGGCTGTATCTGTTCGGCCTTCACCCGCAGAAAGCATTAGGAGGGAATACCCGTCATTATGAGGCTCATCCCGCATCACGAAAAGCCCGTGGGATATCCAGCCTGAGCCCCCTTTCATACTTTTATCCCTAACATTGGGATCCGCGCCCGCCTCCAAAAGCTTTCGCACAAGGGCTATAGGATGTCCATCGTATTTGATGGTTTTAATCAACATATAGCTCAGATCCCACAAGGGAGTAAGCTCACCATATCTTAAGGGGTCAAAGACACCTGAGTTTTTAAATTCCGCAAGCATATAAGCATAGGCGTTATCGTTTAATTCTTCGATAAAGTGCAGGCGATAATCCTCCCTTGTCTTTTTCCAACTGCTCATTTCACCTATAAGGGCCTTTTTTTCCGCCTTTGAAGAAAAATAATCAGATATTTTTTGCTTCAAATCGGAAAACTCAAACTTGTCTGAATCTTTACTGTTATACCATTCAAATTCAATAACAGTAAAAAAAGCTTTTTTCCTCAGTTTAAAAGAAAAATCTTTATTCTCAAGCACAGAATGCAAATACCGCCTTATATCCTCTATGCGCCAATTAAGATCTTCCACCTGGTTTAGGGCGGAGAGGTTATTTAAGAATTTTATCCTGTCTTCCTCTTTGTGGGAATCCGCCAAAGGTAAAATTTTCTCATATAAAGAGTGAACGCTTAAATTTTCGTCGGCCAACCGGATAAAAGGTTCTTCTCCCTCAACGATCCTCACATCTTTAAGTTTTAAAGGCTCAAGCTCTAAAAGTTTATCATAAGCTCTGCTTGGATAATCGGCTTCGGCGATGTCTGCATAATCATAGTAGTGCCATCTAGGGCCGGCGGAGGATTCTTCGGAGCCGTAAAGGCCATAAAGGTATTCGTAATCTCTCGTAGTATTCAACTCTCCCTTATCATAGTTCTTATTATCATATCTCTTTTTCTTCTCATCTTTCACCTTGAAAGAAAAGTTCCAGTCTTCGGCGCGGACACCGGTATTAAGAGAGGTGAAGCCGTAATCGCCAAAAGCCTCTTCAAGATTATTCCTCCTTAAAGACGAATTAAAACTTTCCTCCAGTATATGAGGCTCAAAGTCCTTTAGCTTGTTTTGCAAATTCGAATAAATCTTTGATTCCACATAAAGACCCACCAAAGCCTCATTGGAAAGGCCGTAGAGAGTATCCCCCACATCCTCTGGAAGACCCAGCCTGTAGCCGGATTCTTCAAGACTTAAACGAATCCCCTCAAGCACAGCTTTAAGCCTGTTAGGAGCAATATTTTGAATCTGATCCACAAAAGCCGTGTTTACCCTTTCGCCGGTTTTTGTCTCAGCTGTGCCCAAAACCACAGTAACATGGCCGGAAGATCGATGATGAATATCCGTTAAAGTGAAGTAAAGAAAATTAGGATCCAAGGCTTTTGTAAAATAATTCTCCGTCGCGCAGTCTCCGCTCAAACAAGATCGAAAAGGCGACTCTATAAAGGATAAAGCTCTGAGTCTTAAAATCTCGGTTTTTTTCACCCGGCCCGGCTGGTTTTGAATGTCCTGTGTGATTTGCTGTAATATTTTTGTTTCCTCCGGGATATTCGCCCTAAGTTCTTTTTTAAGCTGAGCGAAATGTCCGTTAAAGCCCAAACGAAAAGCTATGATATCCCTTTCATTTAAAATATTTCGTAAAGCCTCCAGGCTTTCTTCAGGAGATTTGTCGGCAAGAGCGACTCTGTAAGCCGGATTCCCAAAACCCGCTGTCCAAATAAGTTCCGCCATAGTCTGCGATAGGTTTCGCTTTGCCAAATCGCTGACAGAGGACTGTTTAATCTCCTGTAGAGCTTTGTATAAAACCATCACTTTTTCCCGATAATCCCGGCTGGGATCTCGTATAAAGGCGCGGGTTTCGCTGTTTAGGGCGCTTGCATCCAAATAGGCCATAAAATCATCTCTGTATTCTTGCTTGAACCGCTGTTTTTCCTTTTTAGATAGAGCTTTGTATAAAACCATCACTTTTTCCCGATAATCCCGCATGGGATCTTGTATGAAGGCGCGGTTTTCTCTGTTTAAGGCGCTTGCATCCAATTTACCTGCAAAAAAGTTTGACGGCATTGCGGGAAAATCAAGCAGTTTGGCCAAAAAAAACCAATTGGCCTCTATCTGAAAAAGATTGTCTTGGATCCGACGGGCGGACCTGCTAAAAGAAGCGATAAATTTTTTAAGGCTTTCCGGGCGATCCCGCTCTTTTATGGAAAAATGAAGTGTTTGCTCTCTTACAGGAAGCTTGGACAAATAAGGGGAGGATTCTAAACGGCCTAACACATCAGCCACATCTCCAATATTTTTTTTGGAAGGATAGGGAAAATAAAGGTTTACATACAAATCAAACAGACTGTCCTGCCCCTTTCTTAAAATAAGCCCTTTTGTCATCGCTGAGGCAAAAGATTCCACAGCAGAAAAAGTCTCTCCCTTATCAGAAAAAGCCTCGTCGCAAAGTCCGGCATAAACCGGGCTGGCTGTTAAAGAACACAAAAACATGATAAAGAATAACCGTCTCATAATGTCTATTCCCTCTCTTACTGAAGTGGCCCCTATTTTTGAAAACTTTTGCACTTTACCTCCTTTTCAGAAGACAGCCTAAAAATTAGGTGTCAAGGACAAAGGACACAAACATGAAGTTCTTATATCACATATAAAGTCATAAAAATACTAAAAATGGCGAAAATAAGAGATAGGGTGTAAAAATTACATTAGTCAAGTAGATTTTTTATGTTAAATTTGCTTAAAAAGGCTGTTTTGGTTGATGGGATATAGCTCAGTTGGTTAGAGCGCTACCTTGACATGGTAGAGGTCAGCGGTTCAAGTCCGCTTATCCCAACCAAACTAAAAGCTGTTTTTGCGAAAAGTGATAATATTTTGATGCTGATGATTTATTTTATAGGCAAAAGGGTAGCCAAAAGGGTAAAGGGGCTTATGATTCTGAAGAAGGGCCACTGTGCCACAAAACTCGAAGCCGGATTTTTTGACAACACGAACAATATCCCCTTGCACACATTTTTCTTTTTTGTCCACTGTAAAATCACTGATAATGATGCTGGCATACCTTTTGTTTTTCAGTTTTTTATAAACAGCCTGTATTATGCGGCCAAACATCTGCAAAAAATCATCATAGCTGTTTTGATTACCCAAATCCCTTTTATCTTCTGAGTAACATTCAATAACAGTTCTGGCTCCATTTCTTCTCCCTTGTTTTTTTTCTCTTAATCCCTTTCCGTTATTCCTTAAAATATTGTGATAAGGCGGGGAGGTGACACAATAATCAACAGGCTTTTTTATTTTTTTAATTTCCTGCATGGAATCGCCACAAATAACTTTTTGACCTTTTATCAGGTTCAACTCTTTTAGCCTTTTTTTTGTCATATCACAATAATCTTTATTAAGGTCAATCCCTATGCCTTTTCTGCCTGTCATGGCTGAGGCTGTTAAAGTGGTCCCCAGTCCGTTAAAAGGATCCAACACCACCATATCCTTTTTTGTAAAAAGGGATATGAGCTTTTTAATGTCTTTTATCAAAAAAGGGGCCGGATGCTGAAAAGCAAATTTATCCTCTTTGCATGCTTCACTCAACCACCAACTTTTGGTGAGTTTCAGCCATTCTTTGCCTGTCAGATCATTCAATTGGTTTCTTGTGTCCGCTTTGTTCATTGTTTGTTACAGTGTTTTTAGGAATTTATTTAACAACATCTTATCCACAGCCCGGCTGGATTGTAAAACAATCACATCCTCATAAAAAAGATATTTCCAATTGTATTTTTTAAAAGTGTCCAAAAACAATGGATCCTGTATGGATAAAAATTCCTGTTTTCTTGTCTCCGGCAAGACCATAATTTTTTTTGTATCATAATTCAAGTTGGATGCCCTTTGAAGACCTGAAGTGAATTTAGTGGAATTTTCCACTTCAACGGCGTATTCAATATGCTTGTTTTTGATCCAAAGCATGTCTATCATTTCAATTCTGTCTTTTTTTCTCTGTTCCAAATTCAGTTCGTTTAAATCAGTAAAATCAGCATATTCTGAAAGTTTTTTATCTTTATATCGGTCCGATTGCTCCGGCTTGCCTATATATACTTTAAATCCCATTAATTTGCCTGTTCGGGATAGCAGGGCCAGTTGTTTTGTGTGTTCAGTAAATATTTGTTCTGTTTCCACACCTTTGTAATGCCATAAAGCCCGCTTTTACAGCCTCAAACGCACTCATGGCGCTTCCAGCAAAGGGATCCAAATACAGGCCCTTTTCAGGGGTGTAGGTTTCTATATATGCCCGCCAGATATTATGAGGTTTTTTGCCCCAATATTTCATGGCGGTATATAAAGGAGGGCGAGTGTTCTCCACCAGGGCAAAATCAATATCTTTCATGCTTCTCCATTATTATTATTGATGAAGGTAAAGATATACAGTCCTTTGAAATAAAGTCTCTGATCTTTTTGATGCAGAGTGACAATCCTAGTCCAGTGATTTTCAGTCCCTTTTGTTCCCTGTCTATACAATTTCTGATTTAAATGCAATAAAAACTTCAAAATATTCTCTAACTCATAGGTGTTGTGTCGAAGTCGGGAATAAATGGCACAATAAATGACACAATAAATGGCACAATAAATGACACAATAAATGACACAATAAATGGCACAATAAATGGCACAAATGAGAGGAAACCGGGGATAGGTTATGATGGGTTAAATAGTTGATTGTACGGGTTTTCCAGTGATTTTAAGGATTTGCGAAACAGCGGTTCAAGTCCGCTTATCCCAACCATTTATTTTGTAAAAAAGCTTGACTGAAACATCCGGTTTTGAAAATACTGTAAAATAAAAAGGAGATTGCCATGCCCGCCATTACCTTGCCGGAGCTTCCCTATCCCAAAAACGCCCTCAGCCCTCATATTTCTGAAGAAACACTTAATTACCACTACGGGAAACATCATCAGGCTTATGTAAACAAATTAAACGGCCTTTTGGAAAACAGCGGATTTGAAAAAGCCTCTTTGGAGCATATAATTAAAGAGTCCTCAGGAGCCTTGTTCAATAATGCCGCTCAAGTGTGGAATCACACTTTTTACTGGAACTGCCTTTCTCCTGAAGGGGGTGGCGAGCCTCCAAAAGAAACAGCCGATATTTTGGAAAAATATTTTGGTTCTGTGGAGAAGTTTAAAGAGCAATTTACAGCCCGCGCCCTTGGGCAATTTGGCTCCGGCTGGGCCTGGCTGGTGAAAACCGCGGAAGGCGCCTTGGAGATACAATCCACCGGAAACGCAAAAAACCCCCTTCAGCAGAAGGGGACTGTGCCCCTTTTAACCTGCGATGTCTGGGAGCACGCTTATTATATTGACTACAAAAACGCCCGGCCCGCTTACCTGAAAGCCTTTTGGAATATAGTGAATTGGGATTTTTTAAAACAGAACCTGCAAGGCTGACAGGCGCAGAACTGCAAGCCCTCAAAAGGACTTACAAAAGCTCTGTGGAAATTTGGGAATAACGGTTTAAGGGAACATTCAAAATATGTCTTTAAAAAAAGTGCGTGGCACAGAAGATCTTAAACAAAAACAAAAGCAAAAGCATAACCTTATTGTGGATACAGCCCGGGTAACAGCCCGGCAATTTTGCTTTCAGGAAATATCCACCCCCGTTTTTGAATTTACAGAAGTGTTCAGCAAAACCCTGGGGGCCGTATCCGACATAGTCAATAAGGAAATGTTCACTTTTAAGTCCCGCAGTGGCGAAAGCCTCACCCTCCGGCCCGAAGGCACCGCAGGGGTGGCCCGCCACTTTATTACAGAAAAACTGTACCAACAGCTCCCCTTAAGGTTTTTTTATCAAGGGCCGATGTTTCGATATGAAAGACCGCAAAAAGGAAGGCTCAGGCAATTTCACACAGTGGGAGTGGAGCTTTTGGGGGAAGACAGCCCCCGCGGGGACATTGAATGTATCTCTTTAGCTTTTCTTTTTTTCAAAAAATTAAAGATAGAAAACAAGGTGACATTGGAAGTAAACAGTATCGGCGACCCTGACAGCAGAGATCAGCATCGCACCGCCCTGCTGGCTTACTTAAAACCTCTTAAAAACAAGTTGAGCAAAGACAGCCAAAAACGGCTGAAAAAAAACCCTTTAAGAATCTTGGACTCCAAAGATCTGCAGGATCAAGAGCTGGTTAAGTCCGCCCCCTCCATACAGGATTTTTTGAACAAGAGATCAAAAAAATTTCAAGACGAAGTTCTAAAAGGCCTTAACAGGCTGAATATCCCTTACACATTAAACCCTTTGCTTGTGCGGGGCTTGGATTACTATAACCACTCGGTTTTTGAATTTAAAAGCAAAGACAAAAGCGCGGGCGCGCAAAACACGGTTTTGGCCGGGGGCCGCTACGACCGCCTTATCGAAACAATGGCCGAAGGGGGAGAGCGGGTCCACGGCACAGGTTGGGGGGCCGGGGTGGAGCGAATTTGTTTTCTTATCGAAGATACGCCCGCTCCAAAAAGACCCATTGCTCTTGTGCCTTTGGGGGAAGAGGCCGAGCTTATGGCCGTAAAATTGGCTTATGATTTGCGAAAAGAGGGGCTTACTGTTTTTCACCCCCGCGCCACAGGCAACCTAAGCAAGAAAATGAAAAGAGCTGTGCAGATGCAGGCGCGCTATGCTTTAATTTTCGGTCCTGAAGAGCTTAAAAACAAAAGCCTTTCCTTAAAAAATCTGGACGAAAAAAGCCAACAATCCATCCCCACAGACCAAGTTTTACCCTTCTTTAAAAACAGGGAACAAGCTTAAGATGAGAGGACGGCTTTTATGCAATCCTCGCAAGACACAAACAAAAAGAAAAAAATAAAAATTATTATGTATTTCATTTTTTAGAGGGGGGACAGATAGGTTTGCCGCCTTTATAAAAAGCTGAACCGCTTGTATACACCATATCACCGGGACCTGCGGGCGGTAAAGCATCACACTTTTTCTTTGCCTCTGCATGTATAGCTTCGCAAGCCTCTGGATTAGGGTGAAGTTTCTCAACTTCACTTGACAACATCGCTTCACCTTCAGGGACTTTATAACACACTCCGGTTTCTCTTCCTTTTTTCCATGCCTCTTTTTCAAAGACTCTACACCTTTTGTCGTAAGAAGTGGAGGGATCAGCCTTTATACAATCCTCGCAAGACACAAACAAAAAGAAAAAAATAAAAACTATTATGTATTTCATTTTAATACATCCTACAGCCTGCTGTACTAAAACTAAAGCCATATCCAGTTTTTCTTCCAGGACAATACCAAGTTCTACTAAATTGTGCTCGCCTTTCATTCTCCTCCGCAAGCTGTTTGATTCGATCTATATCTTCCGCCTTAGTCATAGGCCGTCCCGGAAAAGGCACAATAAAAGCCTCAAAATCATAGTCTGTAAATTTGCAAATATTATCTATCCAATAATTTTTACAGCCAAAACCCCGCGGGATCATAAACTCGGATAAATTTTTATACCTCTCATATCTCCCATGATCCATAACATGTGGAAGTCCGAGGGCATGGCCCATTTCATGGATCATAACATTTATAAAGTGAGCTTTCGTCCAATCTTTCCAATCGGTCATTATTATTTTTCCATAAAAATACTCCCCGTCCCATATAGTGTCAATCGCACTGTAATAAGCTATTGCCTTCCTGTGTCTTAAATCTTCTTTTTTTAGGTGAATAATATTGTATTTGTCACTATCGCAAGACTCAATAAACAGTTTTCCGTTAGGGATATTGTACATATTTTGATAACCCCCATATCCCCACCTTCTTATCTTATAATTGTCATATCCAATATTCCACTTGCTCATAGCCTCCCTTGTCCATTTTCTTTCATTATAGGAAAAGTGGTTATATTCATTGAAACACATTCCCCACGGATATTTGTTATAAGGCAACATCTCCATTGTGCGTTTATTTTCTGTAATAAAATCAGTCCCGCATGTATCATAACTTATCCGCCGGGGTGTTAAAGGATTGTTTGTTTGAGCAAAGGCTTGGCCGTGAGCTAAAAAACAGGAAAAAAATATAAAGATAAGTTTCATTGTACCGGACTTAATACATAAAAAGCACAAATCCGGCAAGCTTTATTTGTGAAGGTGTAAAATTTACATACAGTGGCCGGGCAATAAAACTTTTTTAATAGCCCGTGAAAAAGTACCCCCTTGAGCATTTTTGTCCAAAGTCCGTGCCGTGAGGGTCCAAGGTATTCCGTCCCGAAACGGTGCGGACTTTGGACAAAAACAGCTAAAGAGCAAGGTTTTTCACCCCCGACTAATTAAACCCCTTGCCGACTGTTCAAGCTCTTTGCTTGGGAATTAACTGATCAAGTTTGGACTCTATGCGATCCATACGGGTTTCCAAAGGTTGTGTCTTTGATTTCAACATAGCATTGAAGGCAGTCAAAAGTAATGCCAGAAAACCAACTAAAAAAATACTGCCTGTCAAAAGCAAAGCCATTAAAGCTGTTAATAAAGTCACATTTAAAGTTATGTCCATACTACAGCCTCTTAATTAGTCGGGCGTGAAAAAGGCTACTAAACTGCATGGTCTCAAAAGCAAAGCCAAGCTTGTTCGGGACGGAATACCTTGGACCCTCACCGCTTGGCTTTGCTTTTGAGACATAATTTACAGGTGTTTATCACGGGCGACTAATTATTATACTAAGTATAATAATAACATTTTATCATATCCTTTTCCTATTGAAAAGCGGGTTTTTCAAGACTGTGACAAACAGCCAAAAAGCTTTAAAACCCGAAAAATCAAGTTTTAAAGCTATTTTGTGCTGTTTTTAGAAAAAGTTACACTTTGCTGAAATCAGCGACAAAGTTTAAACTTTAGCTGCATTTTTGTAATCAGCTGAATGGCCATTTTTTCGTGAATTTTGCACATTTTCAGCTCATCTTTGCGGTGAGAGCGCTGACTGGGAGTAAGAGAGCAGGTCTCCAGCTCCATTTCATAGTCCATCTTGTTGGAACGAATGCACTCCAGCTCCTTGGATTGTTGTTTAAAAAGCTTGTTCACCTTGTATACAGGAGCCACATCCAGCCAATCTTTTTTAGACTTGTACCATGTCAGCTTTTTTCTGAAACGGGCCTTGTTTTTGGCCAAAACAAATGAGGGATGCTGAGACTCATCCACATCCAGTATATTTTTAATTTTATCCAAGTGGGCGATATCCTCATCCTCCATAACGGAAGAAAAGGCTCTCACAGGGTTCGCTTTACTTGTGTTTGGTTGATATAATCCGGGGTTTACAGAAACACTCACTTTAGTCCTCCTTAGTTTTTTGTATTTTAAGCAAATAAACGATATTTTTCCCTTTTTCGGGAACAAAACCTCGCAAGCAGGCTAACAGATAAGCTTTTTTTTGTCAATACCCTTTCGCCAAACCAATTTTAGCGACCCGCGTCATCTGTGAAAACCCTTTTAAATTATGTCTCAAAAGCAAAGTCCAAGCTTGTTCGAGACGGAATACGATTTAACTCTCACCGCTTAAGACTAAAGTAGTCGTCCGTAAACAAGTGCCCCCTTAGCATTTTTGTCCAAAGTCCGTGCCGTGAGGCGGAAGGCCAACAATTTGGCCTTCCGTTCTTCTTTGTTTTTGCGTAAAACTGAAAGCCCTATACTGAAAGGCAAAGGCTTGCCTTTCAGAGCTTTCAGCCCGAAACGGTGCGGACTTTGGACAAAAACAGCTAAAGAGCAAGGGTTTTTCACCCCCGACTAAAGTAGTCGTCTGTTAAAAAAAATTGATTTTTGGTTTCAGCCGTTATATTTTTATTCCCATGTCGTCACAAAAACCTTCCGCCGGTTCCTTATCCAGCTGGGGCATCTTTATCGGCCTTGTCATAGGAACCCTTATCGGATTTCTGTTCCATGAATGGGGGGCAAGTCCCCTTCGCAACGGGTTGCTACGCAACCTGATTGAGCCTTTAGGCGATATTTTCCTTAACTCCCTTAAGATGGTGATCGTGCCTCTTGTGGTCGGTTCTCTTTTAGTGGGTGTGGTGAACCTCGGAAGCGGAGAACTGCTGAAAAAGCTTGGCTGGAAAGTTCTTCTTTTCTATATGAGCACCACTTTTTGCGCTATTTTGATAGGCCAAGGCATGATTAACAGCTTTCAACCGGGGGTGGGCTTTTCTGAAGAAGTGACACAGCAGTTGATTGAAAAAGAAAAAGACAAAGTGGCGGACTATAAAGAAAAAAGCTCATGGGTGGGAAAATCACTTTGGCCGGGCATTGTCGGCAAGATTATTCCCACAAACATTTTGCGTGAATATTCCAAGGCCAATATGCTGGCCATTATTTTTGTGTCCATTTTGTTTGGAATGGCCCTTTTGGCCATGCAAAACGGCCCTCCAAAAACAGCCTTTGTGGGTTTTTTCTCCACCCTTTCGGAAATTTCCATAAAAATTGTGGGCTGGATTATGAAAATCGCCCCCTACGCCGTAGCGGCGCTGATGATTGAAGTGGTCGCCAACTTCGGGCTGGAAATTATGGTAAAAGTTATAAAATATGTTTCAATTGTGGCCGTTGCTTTGTTGATACAGTTTTTTATTGTGTATGGTTTGATTCTCAAGTGTTTTCTCAAAATATCCCCCTTTCAATTTTATAAAAAAGCCATGCCCATTTTTCTAACCGCGTTCAGCACCAGCTCTTCTGCGGCCACTATGCCGGTGACCATCCGCACATTGGAAAAATCTTTTGGCGTGCCCGACAGCATCACCACTTTCAGCGTTCCCATCGGTGTTACCGTCAATATGGACGGAACCGCCTTGTTTGAAGTTGTAGCAGCCTTATTTATCGCGCAGGTCTTTGGTGTGGATCTTTCCCTTATGGAGCATTTTACTCTCGTAATTTTAGTCCTTATTACTTCCATTGGAGTGGCCGGGGTGCCTGGTGGCTCCATCCCGATTTTAATCGCGGCAATGGCCTCTTTAAACATACCGGCGGAAGGGATAGCTCTGATTATAGGTGTGGATCGTCTTTTGGATATGTGTCGCACTGTGACTAATGTCACGGGGGACTCTGTAGCGGCATTGTTCTTGGCCCGCTCCGAAAAAGTCCGGCTTGAATAAAAAAGCATGAAAAAACCAAGCTGTAACTCCCACCTTGTGCGCCCTGCATACCTCGCGTATCTTGTGCGTCCACGATTTCGTTTTGCCCCTATTTTGTGCTTTATATTGTTTTCGCTCCCCTTTTGCGCGCCCGGCCGAACGAAGGTTCAACCAAGCGATACAGACTACTACATACACAATAACCCTTCTTTTTCTTTTATCTTCAGTGAAAGCTTTTTAGAAGGGGACAAAAAAAATCTTTTACACAAAAAACTTCATTATTACAATGATGTATATCAAGAGTTTTTTAACAGCAAATTAAAACAAAAGCCCGTATATATTTTCGCCTCCTCCCAAAATCAAATTTCCAACGCCTCCACCTCCGCTGTGCCTTTTTTAAGAGCGTTGTTCTACCCCACGGGCGTGGATATGATGCAAAATATGTCCAACATTTCTTGGGCGGATACAGTTATCGCACATGAAATGGCCCATGTATTTCAGTTGGGGCAAACTTCACCACACTTAAAATACCTGAACAAAATATTCGGAAACTCAGAAGTTATTTTTATTCCTCTGCCTGTTTTTTTTAATGTCAATATGGTTATGCCTTTGTTTCTTCTGGAGGGGCACGCCACACTTAACGAGTCTTTATTTGCGCCGGGGGGGAGGCTTTACAGCGGTTTTGTGCGCGCTCTTGTTTTTTCCCAAATAAAACACAAATTCAAAAATACAAATCACTTTATAAAAAATTATCTTGTCAATATTACAGAAGACACTTTCAGCACGCAACAGCCTTACTTTCACGGCGCGTATTTTTTTAACTCTCTTTTAAAAAAATACAAGCTGAAAACCATTAACAGCATGTTTAAAAACCACGCTGAGTATTTTATGTTTCCTTTGGCTTTTGTTTCTGTAAAAAGCGCTTTTGAATCCACTTTTGACCGCAGTTTTGAAAGCCTGACAAACCATTATATTCAAACTTATCTTCCTCTGGCCGGTCAGCAAAACCAGTCTAAGGAGCCTGCTTTGTTCCACAGCAGAACCTGCCCGCCGTTTAATAAAAAAGGCGATGAGATTTTTTTTCTCAGCCCGGACTTAAAAAGCACTCCCGTTTTAAGTGTTTTTAACCTCAAAACCGGCAAATGGAAAAGACAAAGAAAAGTATTCAAATCAGGAAAGGTGTTTAAAATCGGAAATGAATATTATGTCTCCTCGTCCGATAAAATAAACACCACACAAAGAGCTTACGGGCTTTTTTCTGAAGGTATGTATATGATAAATAAATACAAATCCCAAAGCGTGCAGGATATCAGAGGCAATGATGTTCTTTCGATTGACACCTCAGACAACATGAGCGGCTTTCGCCTTCTGCTAAACGGAAAGTTTTATGATTATACCCACTCCCCCGCCCTTTTCGGCCCCGATGGAAAAGTGTATTACTTTAAACAGGACGGGGACCGGCGGGTAATGTATAAAAACAAAGAGCCTGTTTTTCAATTCAAGGGCTTTTACGGAAAGCCGGTGGAAATAGACGAACAAGGAATTGTCTACTTTATTTCAGCCACTTTGTACGGATCTTCCTTGTTCGCCTGGATCCCAGGCGGGGGCATTTACCGGCTTTCCTCTTCCGATGTGGTGGTGAACGCCGTGCGGGGAAATAAAGACCGGTTTTTGGTCTGCGAACTGGAGCCGGATTCTTACAGCTATAAGATGATACCTCTGCAGGAACGGCCGGAAGCACCGGCTTTTTACGATTACTCTTTTCCTCAGACCAAACTTGTTTCCTCCCGGCCGGAAGAAACAGCGTCTTATAAAAGCTCAAACGATATTTCTTACTCCACTTATTATTCTCTTTGGCGCCTCCGCTTTAACGGTCTGGAGTTAGGGGGGTTCTACGATGCCATTACAGGGTATAACGGCACCTTCGGCATCACTTTCAGCGACCCAATGGCCTACAACTCCATTCAGTTCACTTATCAGGCATCGTATGAAAATTGGGCCATCCGAAGCAAGTATACAAATCAGGCGTACCGCCTGTCTTGGGATATACAGCATATTTACAGTGAAGGCCCTGAAAATTTTTCCGGTTCCCGAACTTACGCTTATATTCATGAGTTAAGCCAGGGCTTTTCTTTTCCTTTTTTTAAAACCGGATACTGGAAGTCCCGTTTGTATTGGAAAAACGCCTTATCCTCTTTAGAACTAAAGCCCCGGCAAAATCAACTGCAAAATCATACGACTTATCACTTAAGTATGGAGCCTTCTTTACAACTGCAATACGGGAGAAAGTACAGTCAAAACTTTGATTTTCACAGAAAGTTTTTTACTGAAGTCTCTTTACAGTACCGGCTCGGCCTCTCAAATGAGCTTTACAGCTGGCGCTTAAAAACAAAATCCCACTATACTGTAAATTGGGGCTGGGAGTTTTACACAACACCTTTTTTTACCTATCAACGCGCCCTAAAGCCCAAGTCACTGCCTTTTCGGTATTTCCTCCCTTTAAGCGCAGACAGAAGAATGGAATTTTTAAATTCTCTGAGTTTTCCTGTCGGGAGAAGAATATTTGAAGAGACAAACGACTATCTTTCCGCCGGACTGAAGCTTCAAAAATTTATTGAAGTCCCTCTTTACTTTGCGCGCTTTCCCCTTTCTTTAATAAGCCTGACTCCCACTTTGGGAGGCAGGTATCTTCGTTTTCTGGATAACGACAAACAAGAGTACCCTCATTTTGTGGAATGGACTTTCGGAATAAAAACCGGCATCCTTATTCATCATAAAGTGAAGGCTAAAATCCATGTTTATTCCGGCTGGAGCCATTCTTTAAACTCTTTTCTGTCTTTTTTCACTCAAGAGACAAAACAAAGATCCCCAGCCAAGGAGGGAGGGCTGAACAAGCAACCGGAAAACAATTTTTATTTGGGCTTTCAATTTCAAGCCGGTATTTAAACCTCACGGGCTATAAACCCCACAGGTTTTAAATTGCCTAACGAAAAAAAACCTGCTATCTTCCAAAGCTGTTATGAAACACAAAACCAAAAAAAGCAAAGCCCGGGAAATCGCTCTTAAAATTCTTTACGGGCGGGAATTTAATAAAGAAAATAAAAACTGTAAAAAAGAACTATCCGGTTTAAGCAAAACGACCCGCGCTCATGTAAGCAGGCTGTTAAAGGGGGTGGAGCAATACAGAGGGGAAATTGACCGGCAAATAAAGCAAAGCAGTAAGTCGTGGAAAATGGAAAGAATATCCCTCATTGATCTTAATATCATGAGAATAGCCCTTTACGAAATGCTTTACGCCACCCCCCCTGTTCCCTTTAAAGTCTGTATTGATGAATCTGTGGAAATGGCCAAAATCTACGGCGCTGAGGACTCTTTTCGTTTTGTTAACGGCCATTTAGATGATATTTCAAAAAGATTTCCGCATACGCGGAACAAACAGCTCTTAGCCCCTTTGCAGGAGCCAAAAACAATAACCCCTGCCGTGGGTGAAAAATGACACACGAAGTGCAGTTTCTTCATCCTGATTCAGCCTTTAAAAAAGGGGCGGACCTTTGGGCCGTGGCCGGATTTGAAGAAAACCCCTACAGCGCGGTAATAGACTGGTATCTAAGGTTTCAGATCACAAAACACAGCGCTTCGCTCGCCTCCCCTCTTCTGCTGGAAAGCTCCCGCTTTTTGCCTAACCTTTGGACCTTGCAAATAAGTTATACCGCTGAATGGCCGAATACAGTATACAATATATGGAAGGGTTTAAACAGACCCTCTTTGCGGATTTTTATGCCACAAAAAACAAAAGATAAAGAAAAAGTGGCAAAAAGGTGGCGCTCTGACACAGCGGGCGCGGTGGTTCAGTGTGTGATATATCAAGAGGGAAAAATCAATTTGTGAGATACCTGAATGAGCGAAAAAACAAAACCGGACTTTACACTTCATATTATGTCTGACGGCACCGGAGAAACCGCAGGCGCCGTTGCGCAGGCGGTGTTGGTGCAGTATAAGCAGGATCAGGTAAACATTATCCGCCATCAGAACATCAGAACAAAAGAGCAAATTTTATCTTCCTTTCAAAAAATACAAGACCGTGAAAAAAGCCTTTTAATCTACACTATGGTTTTACCTGAAATGCGAAAAACCATTCAAGAAATAAGCGGTAAAGAAAACATCAAAAGCATTGACCTCTTGGGGCCGCTTTTTCAAAACTTTGACGGCGTATTGGAAAGCAATAAAGAAAAAAAACCGGGCCTTTTAAGAAGTGTGGATGAGGATTATTTTAAAAGAATTTCCGCGACCGAGTTTTCTCTCCGTCACGATGACGGAAAGGCTGCAGGCCGGCTGAAAGACGCGGACATTGTGCTGGTGGGGGTCAGCCGGACCAGTAAAACCCCTTTGTCCATTTACTTAAGCTTTAAAGGCTGGAAGGTGGCCAATGTGCCTTTGGTTTTGGGTATACCTCTTCCTCAAGCTCTTTCCGATGTGGATTACAGAAAAATCATAGGTCTTACCATTGATACAGATAATCTGATAAAAATCAGAAAAAACAGATTAAAAAAATTCGGCTGGAATTTTAATCGGGAATACGCAGACAGAGCGCATATTCTAAAAGAGATGAACTATTCAAGAGAAATTTTTGAAAAACGCAGATGGCCCGTGATCAATGTCACAGACAGAGCTTTAGAGGAAACAGCGGGAGAGGTGATAAGAATTATCCGCGCCCGCATGGGCCTTTCAGGAGACCAATTTTTCTAAACTTTAATCAGGCTTATTAAGCTCGCTCAAAAATTCACAAAAAAACTTTCTAAGGCATAGATCTTAATCTTAGTTTTCCATTGCCGTCAAGATACTGTATTGTACTTGTTAGTATTTTTTCTAAATCTTTACACTGTGACAAATCTATTTTGTCACCTTCATTATGGGGAAGTATATGCAAGTCGTCACTATCTTCGTAAAACGAAATAGCATGAATATCATCTGAAGCTTGATATATACCATCTTGAGCTTCATAGCAATCCTCACAAGGTCTTATTAAAAAGGATTTATATTTATTTGTGCGTTCTCTTATTATCTTGAAATCGAGATCGGAAAGCTCTTCTTGTAATTTAAAACGTTTTCTTAATATACCCCGTCTTGTTCTGCTTGCGCTTGTTGATAATGCACCACCATCTTCTGATGATGTCATCGTCCACACAATCCAGTCCCATGGAGTATATCTCATGGCTTTATAATATTCCACATCTTTTTTTATTTGTTTTCGCTCCTCATACATATCCGACAGAAGGCTGTGCGATTCTTTAAGCTCTTCTTCAGTTTTAGGCCTTTTAAAAGTAAATTGTACAGGCTGACGATCAATTTTAATACAGTCTCCATACTCTTTTAAAGCGCCCTGATAATAATGCATAACAGCGCCGTCATAAAGTGGTGTTGTAGCAATAACCTCACTTCCTTGAGGAAGATCTGCTTCCAACACAAAAAAAATTTCTTCTGAAAAAGAACAGTGACAATAAGCAATAAACAATATAAGGATACCTGATTTTTTCATTTTTTTTACCTCCTGATAAAATGGTTTTTTGTCTATAATGATGCAAAACAGGGGCCGAAAGTTTGTTGTTTTCAAAAAAATATCGTAAATTATTGAAATTACTGTATTTTTTTATTTTTTTCCCGACTTCGACACAATGCAAGGCATTAAGTGAGTGATATCATATACTTATGAGTTTTTACGGGGGCACACATTTTAAGACTGAAGTCCGGTAAAACTTCAGGAACCGGATACAAAGTCAGACACTCTTTTAAGCCCCAAAGCCTCGTATATGGCCTGTATCGGTTCTGTGGATTTAGAGGGCATACGATAAAGATTTTTGTTCGCATCCTCTATAATACTGTATTGATCTCTTTTTAAAATCTCTCTCATCTTTCGGATACTGAAGTTCAGTCCTCTTTGCTCCATTCTGTGTTTCATAGTGTAAGAAAGCGAGTAAGCCAAGAAGCATATAGCAATATGAGCCTCGATTCTTTTCCTCTTCCAGTGGTAAATGGGTCTCATCTTAAGAGTGTGTTTGCACACACGAAAAGCCTCTTCTATCTTCCAGAGCTGTCTGTATCGGGTGAGGAGTTCTTGGGGGGGCTTATCTTTCATGTTGGTAATAAGTCCATGTAGGCCGTCCCAACGGCTGTCTTCAGCTATTTTTTGTTCATTGAGTGTGGCTTTGGTTTTTTGAACTGTGATGTATTTTTTGGTGCCATGATTGGGGATAAGGCTTTTTATGGGGATTTGCTTGTTCTTTACTTTTTTCATCAGTCTTTTAATGAGTCTTAGTCTGTCCGCCTCATCCTTTTTGGCTCTTTTTTCTGAGTGGCTTATAATGAGTCTTCTTTGTTTATACTCAAGCTCTTTTATCTTTACCCTGTGTGGGTCTTCTGAGACAGTGGAAGATTTTAAGTTTTTGTCTAAAATCTCATCTTTCTTGCTTTTGGGCAGGGACTTTAACTTGGCGGACACCACATATTGAATCCCCTCTTCCTCCATGAGTGTAAGGTTTTGCTCATTAAACATGGCTCTGTCGGCCACCAATACGGCGTTTTTGACTGTAAATCTTTGTTTTAATCTCTGAACTGTGGCAATAAGGGTGGATCCTTCGCTTGTGCTTCCGGGAAACAGCTCATAGCTTAGGGGATGACCTTGCTGGTTGGTGATAAGGGCTAAGACCACTTGTGTTTCGTTGAACTTCTTATCTTTGCTGAAGCCGAACTGTCTTGTATCGTCTTCTTCAAAGCTTTCAAAGTAAAGGGTGGTGACATCAAAGAAAAGAATATCCACTTCTTGGTTAAACAGGCTCAGGGTGTTTTTGGCCACCATGTCTTTTGCTTTTTCTATGCGTGGATAAAGCCTGTCCATCATGCGATACATTTTTTCCAAAGGAACAGTCTCGTTAAAATCCTCTGCCAAAGTGTCTACTGTTTTTCTTTTGGAATCCGGGTGGGCCACTCTGGCAAGGACACAGTATTTTAAGATGTTGTTCCATTGTTGATCTTTGTTGGTGTCTTGTATGAGGGTATGAAAGCCTAACTGTTCATAGACAGCCCCGCATACTCCTTTAATGCCGTGCTGGATGCGTGCTGTTTCCTGTGGCTTTTTAAGGGAGAAGATAGAAACAGGCTTTTGTTTTTTCTTCTGTTGTTTTGGTTTTTTGTTTATGTACTGAGATTCTTTGCTGTAGATGACTTTGGCCATGCCGGAAAGAGCGGGCTGTCGGTCATTGCTGAGCTTTACGATCAGATTATGAGATATCTGTTCCAAAGACTTGATGATATCCGGGTTCGTGGAGGATCCCACAAAGCGCACTGTTTTATGAATGGTTTTTGAGCCTTTGCGTACCGATTCCATAATCCGGAAAGATTTAATTTTTCGGTTTTTGCTTGAGATTTTTTCAGTGACCTTGATAAACATGTTTTTACTGTTCCAGAAGAGATCGAGGAAGTAAAGGTCGGGGTCGGGAACACAACTTTAATTTTTACTGATTTTACCACTCAAAACCAAACAAAAACAACCCGGCTGGTCTAAAAAAACCTCAAAATATTTTTTAACTCATAGTGTTGTGTCGAAGTCAGGAGAACAGTGACAATAAGCAATAAACAATATAAGGATACCTGATTTTTTCATTTTTTTTACCTCCTGATAAAATGGTTTTTTGTCTATAATGATGCAAAACAGGGGCCGAAAGTTTGTTGTTTTCAAAAAAATATCGTAAATTATTGAAATTACTGTATTTTTTTATTTTTTTCACCGCCTGAAAAATCCAAGCACCCGGCCAAAAGTGTTTATTTTTCTTACAGTGGTGACATTTTTGCGCTTTTTTTTGCTTTTTTCCCGACTTCGACACAACGCAAGGCATTAAGTGAGTGATATCAATAACTTATAAATTCTTGGGGCCACACATCTTGTAAGAACATTTAAGAAGGGAGTTTAACAGGGCTTAGGAAAAAGGAATAAATTGAGAAGTTCTTTTAAGCCCCAAAGCCTCGTATATAGCCTGTATCGGTTCTGTGGATTTAGAGGGCATACGATAGAGATTTTTATTTGCATCCTCTATAATACTGTATTGATCTCTTTTTAAAATCTCTCTCATCTTTCGGATACTGAAGTTCAGTCCTCTTTGCTCCATTCTGTGTTTCATAGTGTAAGAAAGCGAGTAAGCCAAGAAGCATATAGCAATATGAGCCTCGATTCTTTTCCTCTTCCAGTGGTAAATGGGTCTCATCTTAAGAGTGTGTTTGCACACACGAAAAGCCTCTTCTATCTTCCAGAGCTGTCTGTATCGGGTGAGGAGTTCTTGGGGGGGCTTATCTTTCATGTTGGTAATAAGTCCATGCAGGCCGTCCCAACGGCTGTCTTCAGCTATTTTTTGTTCATTGAGTGTAGCTTTGGTTTTTTGAACTGTGATGTATTTTTTGGTGCCATGATTGGGGATAAGGCTTTTTATGGGGATTTGCTTGTTCTTTACTTTTTTCATCAGTCTTTTAATGAGTCTTAGTCTGTCCGCCTCATCCTTTTTGGCTCTTTTTTCTGAGTGGCTTATAATGAGTCTTCTTTGTTTATACTCAAGCTCTTTTATCTTTACCCTGTGTGGGTCTTCTGAGACAGTGGAAGATTTTAAGTTTTTGTCTAAAATCTCATCTTTCTTGCTTTTGGGCAGGGACTTTAACTTGGCGGACACCACATATTGAATCCCCTCTTCCTCCATGAGTGTAAGGTTTTGCTCATTAAACATGGCTCTGTCGGCCACCAATACGGCGTTTTTGACTGTAAATCTTTGTTTTAATCTCTGAACTGTGGCAATAAGGGTGGATCCTTCGCTTGTGCTTCCGGGAAACAGCTCATAGCTTAGGGGATGACCTTCTTGGTTGGTGATAAGGGCTAAGACCACTTGTGTTTCGTTGAACTTTTTATCTTTGCTGAAGCCGAACTGTCTTGTATCGTCTTCTTCAAAGCTTTCAAAGTAAAGGGTGGTGACATCAAAGAAAAGAATATCCACTTCTTGGTTAAACAGGCTCAGGGTGTTTTTGGCCGCCATGTCTTTTGCTTTTTCTATGCGTGGATAAAGCCTGTCCATCATGCGATACATTTTTTCCAAAGGAACAGTCTCGTTAAAATCCTCTGCCAAAGTGTCTACTGTTTTTCTTTTGGAATCCGGGTGGGCCACTCTGGCAAGGACACAGTATTTTAAGATGTTGTTCCATTGTTGATCTTTGTTGGTGTCTTGTATGAGGGTATGAAAGCCTAACTGTTCATAGACAGCCCCGCATACTCCTTTAATGCCGTGCTGGATGCGTGCTGTTTCCTGTGGCTTTTTAAGGGAGAAGATAGAAACAGGCTTTTGTTTTTTCTTCTGTTGTTTTGGTTTTTTGTTTATGTACTGAGATTCTTTGCTGTAGATGACTTTGGCCATGCCGGGAAGGGCGGGCTGTCGGTCATTGCTGAGCTTTACGATCAGATTATGAGATATCTGTTCCAAAGACTTGATGATATCCGGGTTCGTGGAGGATCCCACAAAGCGCACTGTTTTATGAATGGTTTTTGAGCCTTTGCGTACCGATTCCATAATCCGGAAAGATTTAATTTTTCGGTTTTTGCTTGAGATTTTTTCAGTGACCTTGATAAACATGTTTTTACTGTTCCAGAAGAGATCGAGGAAGTAAAGGTCGGGGTCGGGAACACAACTTTAATTTTTACTGATTTTACCACTCAAAACCAAACAAAAACAACCCGGCTGGTCTAAAAAAACCTCAAAATATTTTTTAACTCATAGTGTTGTGTCGAAGTCGGGACAAAGAAAATCCCCCCAAGGGGGGAGCTGAGGTTTTTTACGGACGACTAATTAGTGGGGCGTGAAAAAGGCTACTAAACTGCTGGTCTCAAAAGCAAAGTCCAAGCTCATTCGGGCTGGAAGTCGCACAGGCGACTTCCAGTTTTACACTTGGACCCTCTTCGCTTGGCTTTGCTTTTGAGACATAATTTAAAGAGGTTTTTTACGGACGACTAATTAGTAGCCCGTGAAAAACCCTTGTTCTTTGTGGCATAAGCAAAACCCCGCCGGTGAGAGTCCAAGGTACTCCGTCTCGAACAAGGCGGGGTTTTGCTTATGCCAACTATGAAAGCCGGCCTTTTTCACGCCCGACTAATTATCAGGGTTTTGGCTTTTTTTAAAGGCCTCCAGCAGATTCATGGGGATGGGGAACACAATGGTTGTAGCCCCTTCGCTGGAAATTTCGTTTAAAGCTTGAAGATAGGCCAGCTGAATGGCGGCGGGGGTGGAGGAAATAACCTTTGAAGCGTCTTTTAGTTTTTCCGCCCTTTGAAACTCCCCTTCCGCGCTGATGACTTTGGCCCGGCGCTCTCTTTCCGCCTCCGCCTGACGGGCCATAGCCCTTTGCATTTCCTTGGGCAGGTCAATATGTTTAACCTCCACTTTGGAGATTTTAATGCCCCAAGGCTCTGTGTCGCGATCCAAAATCTCTTGAAGTGTGTGGTTGATTTTGTCTCTTTGAGAGAGCAGATCATCCATCTGGTACTGCCCCAAGGTGGAGCGCAAAGTGGTTTGCGCCGACTGAGCGGTGGCAAAGTGAAAATCCTCCACTTTGGTGATGGCTTTTTCCGGATCGGTGATGCGGTAGTAGAGTACGGCGTTTACTTTAAGGCTCACATTGTCCAGTGTAATGATATCCTGCGGGGGAATGTCCATAGTGATGGTGCGGGTGTCCACCCGGATCAATCTTTCCACACCTGGAATCAGGATGATAAGCCCGGGGCCGCGAATACCCACAAAGCGGCCGAATCTAAGGACAAGGCCCCTTTGCCATTCCGGCAGAATTTTAAAGCAGGAAAACAGCAGAAAAGCCAGAATGGCTATAATGGTTCCAAAACTGAGCATCACTTTACTCTCCTTTTTGCCATTGTTGAAAGAACAGGTTTTTTTACATCATAAATTAAGAATATTGTCAAGACTCTTTTAAGTCTCGTGAAAAACCGCTAAAAAACTGTGTTTTGAGTCAAAAAAATCTACTTAGTGGTCCGTGAAAAACCCTTGCTCTTTAGCTGTTTTTGTCCAAAGTCCGCACCGTTTCGGGACGGAGTACCTTGGACCCTCACGGCACGGACTTTGGACAAAAATGCTTAAGGGGCACTTTATCACACCCGACTACTTATTCCGTCACGAACAAGCTTAAGCCTTTGCCTGCTGAAAACTAATAGGACAGAGGTTGTTCACGGGCTACTACATAAGCTTGGCCTAAGCTTGCAAAACAAGGTCTTTTTTTTGAGTGTCTTCATAAATTTTCTGTATTTCCGCAAAGTGGGCGAAGTTACTGTGTTTTTTGTAGCCTTTAAGAAGGATCCGGCATTTTTTTCTTAAAGTTTCAATCAGTTGTTGTTTTTCCTCCCCGCTGATAAAAGGACTGTCCCGCAAGAGGGCCATAGCACGCACACGCCATTCATCCACAGCCTTATATTTTTTAGACAGCTGACCCGCATGGCCACCGTACTTGATAATCAAAGGCTGTTTGACAAAGCCCACCTCCGCCCGCGCGCTTACTCTGAGCCACAGCTCATAATCCTCACACACAGGAAAATCCTCACGAAACAAGCCAATACTGTTTAAAAACGATCTTTTTATCATAGCGGAGGAAGGGCTGATCCGACAAAACTCCAAGCTGTGCATGAAAACACGCCCCCCTTTTTTTTGGTGTTTTTTCTTTTGATTGGCCCGCCGGCCGTTTCGTATCCATATTTCCTCTGTGTGGATTAAGGGGCGCACAGGATGTTTTTTCACCCACTCCATTTGCCGGGCCAGTTTATCTGTCATCCACTCGTCATCTGAGTCCAAAAAAGCCAGATAGGGCGCACAGCCCGCCCGAATGCCTGTATTACGGGCAAAGCTTACGCCTTTGTTGCCTACAAGCTTTATCACCCGCATTTGTCCCTGGGGGAACAGAGCCTGCCATGTATTTAAGACCGGGGAAGTATTGTCTGTGGAGCCATCATCCACCACCCACAAGATATATTGGCGAAAGGTCTGCCGGAACACCGACCGGATGGCTCTTCCGAGAAAGCGCGCGCGGTTAAAAGTGGGTATTACAACATCTATCATAGCTTTAAGCTTGCACTGACAGGGGTTTTTCTGTATGACCTTGGGAATATGTAAAAATACAGCTTAAATAAAAAAGGTAAGGCAAACAAGAGTTTTTCAGTCATCCGTAAAAAAAGCTGATTAAACAGCAGACCGCGAAAAAAAGCGGAGGATAAGAACCAATGAAACAACTTTTATTTGAAGGTTCTGAAAAAAAACTGGAGCTTGTGTTGTCACCGGTAAGGGAACCTTTGAGAAACCGGCCCGAAGCTTTTTGGAAAAAACTTTGCGCCCGCGCGGGCGCGCGTTTAGTGTCCCGCTTTTCCAATTCCTTTTGTGACGCTTATATACTTTCTGAATCCAGTTTGTTTGTCTGGGATCATCGTCTTCTTATGCTCACCTGCGGAGAAACCTCTTTGGTTAAAGCCCTTTTACAGCTTTCTCGAAGTTTAAAAAAATCGGATACAGAGCTTTTGTTTTATCAGCGAAAAAACGAGTTTTTTCCTTATAAACAAAACAGCTCTTTTATGGACGATTTAAGAAAAATCAATAAAAAAATAAAAGGCAAAGCCTACCTGTTTGGCGCGCCGGATGAACATCATTTTTATCTTTTTCATTCCGACGGCTGTTACCAATCGGGCCGGCCCGACCGCACCATTGAAATACTAATGTATGATCTGGACGATCATATAAAAAACCTTTTTTTTACAGCCTCTTCAGCGGAGCAAATAAGAAATCACTTAAATTTAAGCAAGATTTTTGACAATGCACAAGTGGACGACCACTTTTTTGAGCCGATGGGCTACTCCCTAAACGGGCTTGTGGGAAAGTCACAATATTACACCATTCACATAACCCCTCAGGAGCCGGGCTTTTATGTCAGCTTTGAAACCAATATCATGGACATATCCGTAACTGAAATCGCAACAACCGTACTTTCTGTTTTCAAGCCCTTAAGTTTTGATATTATTGTGTTTTCCGCCGGACTTAACGAGAAGGAGGAAAGCTTTAAACACCCGAAAGATTCCTCTTTTGTCCGATCTTCTTATTTCAGCAGAAACTTGGAGTGTGGATACAAAGTGGATTTTTCCGGTTTTTTTACATCCTTTGATACACCCCGCCCGGCTTTTGAATTAAACTGCAAAGGAGAAAAAGCAATATGACACAAAAAAAACCACACTGGGACGAAAAAACTTCACCCATGGATCTATGGGTGGAGGAGCGCCACAGAAATTACTACGGCACACGCTTTCGATGTCGGAAAGTTTTGTTTTCCGGCAAAAGCGCCTATCAGTATATTGATGTGGTGGAAACTAAAGGGCACGGGCGCATCCTGCTTAACGACGGCATTGTCATGTTAAGTGAGAAAGATGAATTTGTGTACCACGAAATGATGGCTCATGTTCCTTTGTTTACGCACCCCAAACCTGAAAAAGCGCTGATCATCGGAGGGGGGGATGGAGGGGCCGCCCGCGAGGCGCTTCGCCACAAAAACCTTACTCATTGTGTGCTGGTGGAGATTGACAAAATGGTTGTGGAAACAGCTAAAAAATATTTCCCAAAAATATCCTGTTCTTTTCAAGATCCAAGACTAAACTTAAAAGTTCAAGACGGAGTTAAGTTCGTAAAACAAACAAATCAAAAGTTTGATGTGGCCTTAGTGGACTCCACCGATCCTTTCGGGCCGGCCCGGGATTTGTTTAGCAAAGCTTTTTACAAGGATATATTTCACCTTCTGTCCGATGAAGGGATATTGGTGGTTCAGGCGGAGTCCCCTTTTTTTGAGATAGCGACACAAAAATTTATCCTGCAATCTCTTAAGTCTGTGTTTCCTATAACCGCTTTATACAACTACAGCAACACGGTGTATCCGGGGGGGCTTTGGTCTTTTGCTTTGGCTTCCAAAAAATATCACCCTTTAAAGGATTTTAAGAAAGAAAAAACTAAAAAAGAAACCAAGGGCTGGAATTTATCTTACTACAACAGCTGTCTGCACCAATCCGCCTTTGCCCAGCCGGAATTTATAAGAAAAGAATTAAAAAATTTTTTGTAGTGTGCGCCTTAAAATAAATACCTTGCGCGTAAAGTGATTTTTTTATTCAAAGCCAAAGCTACATTTTTGCCGGCGAAGTATATCCGCAACAGACGCATCACTAATATGATTGGACAATTGTCTCATAACCGACATATTATCTACATAAGGAGATATTTTGTCTATAATATCACCCCTTTTAACGATATATAAATGAGGTCGCTTTTCCTTTAAGAAGTCCAACAATAAAATGCCATCCTCAAGAGATTTAACACGCGAAAGTGTTTTGTGAAATACCCTTTCCAGCAGTGTTTGCATGGGGCCGGAAAGACTTGCGGAATCCATATAGCTTATTAAAAATATTCCCTCCGCCACTGAGTAAATATGCCTTTTGGCCTCTGATAATATTCTTAGTACATGCTTTTCAGAAAAAATTACACCTGTGTTCTCAAAGGTCTGAGGGAGCTGGTCTCCATTGGTTTTAGGGGTCAGCTTATGAGTTGTGAAACCTTCTAACAGCATGCTTACACTTTCATGATTTGTGGCGGCGCTACGAAAGCTCTGGAACAACACTATTCCCCCCGCCACTGATTCGACATGGTTTCTTACCAAAGAGTCTATCACCCGATCCTGTGAATCAGCGTTTAAGTGGTTCCATAAAGCAGGAGTGGTATTGAACACTCTAATCAGCTGTTCCACCTCTGATTTGGAGTTATGGATCAGCAGTTTGATAATTCTGACTGCATCGTCTTGAGAGCTTTTAAAATTACCACTAAATATAGGGCGCAGTAAATTCTGAATCTCCACCAAGCTTTTTGCACTCAACCTAAAAGGGGAAAGTGACACTTTCTCCATATCTTTCAAAACCCATTGCCTCTTCGCTGAAAAGTGGTTCGTCATTTTAAGTGACACATCACCAAGCTTGTACACATCCTGTACACTAATGCCGGCTCTTTTTAATGCATTCGTCACCTTAAAATCTGTTAAATCCAGATATCTTAACCCCTGCGCCACTTCCACCTCCACAAGAGTATTAGTATGCGAAGCGGAGGATATAATACTTTCTGAAGCATATATTCCTTTTCCTGCGGGTGTTCTTTCTGTTTCTGAAAACGCTGTCTGCACAGCCTCTTTAAAGTTCTGCTCACCCTTTTCAAAGTTTTTATTGTCATCTATTAGTTTGCCTTTTTGAAAGGCGTGCCAAAGACTGCTTGATAAAATTCCCGGCCCTGATTGGCCGGTGATGGCCCAGTCCAAATTATAATAAAAATGAGTGTAAAACTTTCTTTTTTCAGGCAGGACGGTGGAAAGCCGTGAAACAATCGCTATTTGCTCTGTAGACAAATCGCTGACAGCCGGTGGTGAATAGCTATCAGTGGAATTGCCAACAACCGGTAGTGAGGCAAGAACTGTGGTAATAATAAACACAAACGCTTTTACTGATTTTTTCATCTACAAAATTCTCCTGTTTATTAGTTGGAGATCAAATAAAAGCACAACTTTTTGAGAAAAATCAAGAAAAGGCAAGAAAAAAGTAAATAAAAGTTTTAAGTTATGTAATTTTTACACACTTAGCTCTTGACGGCCCGAAAATTTAAAGGCAAATTGCTTGTTGATATGACAAAAATACCGGGAACCATTCGCCCTCTTTCAACAGAAGTAATAAACCAAATAGCCGCCGGGGAGGTGGTGGAGCGTCCGGCAAACCTTGTAAAAGAGCTGATTGAAAACAGTTTAGACGCGGGCGCGGACAAAATTGAGATCCATTTCTCCGACGGGGGCCGTTTTGTCCAGATAAAAGACAACGGCTGTGGCATTAAGGATACTGAATTGCCTTTGGCGCTCTCCCCGCACAGCACCAGTAAAATCTCCTCTCTTCAGGATATATGGGCTATCGGGAGCTACGGATTTCGAGGCGAAGCCTTAGCCGGCATTGCAGAAGTCAGTGACCTGACCTTGGTCTCAAAGCCGGAAAGTCAAAGCCGGGCCGGTTGTTTAAGAAGTGAATTTGGAAAAAAAACCCCGGTGGAATCCGTAGGATCTGAAAAAGGCACCACTGTCATCGTAAAAAACTTGTTTGAAAAAACCCCCGCACGACTGAAGTTTTTAAAAGCGGAATCCTCAGAAACAGCCTTAATCAAAAACATTATCAAAGCTATGGCTCTCTCCCGCCCGCAGGTGGAGTTTCGGGTTCTGTACAAAAAAAAACTGCTTTTCTACTGGCCTGCAAAGGACAGCTTTCAAAAAAGAACTGAAGAAGTCTTAAGTTTAAAAAACACTTTTTACACAAAAACACAATATCAGGATATAAAAGTGGAGGCTGTGCTGTGCGCGCCTAATGATACATCGGCCACCCGCCGAAATCTCTGGTTCTTCGTAGGGGGGCGCTATGTGGAGGACAGCGCCATTTACTCTGCGGTTATGGCCGCTTACCGGGGCTTGCTCCTGCACGGGGAGTACCCCATTGTGGCAATCAATATCTTTTGCCGACAGGAAGACTTGGATGTGAATGTGCATCCGGCAAAATCCAAAGTCAGGTTTAAAAAACCCTCTTTAATTTTTAAGGCGGTGCACGGGAGCCTGCGGGCGGTTTTGGAAAAAGCCCCTTGGATCCCAACCGGCCAAAGCAAAACCCCGGCAGGGGGAAACATGGAAAAAGAACTGGCTTTTCCAGGGCCGGCCTTTAACAAAACTCATTTTCCGGCAAAAGCGCGTGAGAGCGACAGCCCCTCAAACCCACACACTTTTACCAAGCCTGCGGGGAAAAACGAGTTTTCTTCCTCTTATCCTGCTATCCCGTCGGGGCAAACAGGAGATATAAGATCCGCCCTTAAAAATATGAAAATGGAAGAGGCGCAAAATATTAAGAAAGAAAACAACTATTGGTCATCTTTGTATATTTTATCTCAGGCTCACCTTACTTACATTTTGGCGCAAACCCGGTCCGCCATTGTTTTTGTGGATCAGCACGCGGCCCATGAAAGAATTTTATACGAAAGACTTATGCAATCATGGAACACAGGCAAAGGGGATGTTCAAAACCGCCTTGTGCCCTTGGCTTTGGATATGGATGAGTCATTGGTAAAAACCCTGCTCTCTGTGCAAAAAGAGCTTTTAAAGCTGGGTCTTAAAATGGAGCAGGCCGGGCCGGATGGCTTGGTGATTCATTCCGCCCCGGCGGTTTTAAAGGACTTGGCCTTGCAAAAAGCTTTAACCAAGCTGGCTGAGGAAATTCGATCTGTGGGGGGAAGTTTCGCAGTGGAGAAAAAAATCTCTGATTTATGCGGGAGCATGGCCTGCCACTCGGCAGTTAGGGCCGGGCAGGCTTTAAGCCGTGAGGAAATGCAGGATCTTTTAACTCAAATGGATGAGTTTCCTCTTTCCAGTTTTTGCCCGCACGGCCGTCCGGTTTTTGTAGAATACCCCCTTTCCCGCTTGGAAAAAGACTTCTGTCGCAGAATCTAAGCACACCCCGCCCTATCAGCAAATTATTTTTTTCCAAAAAGCATATATTGCGCGGAGTAGGCCCATTCCGGAGTGTCAACGGGAAAGTCACAAACACCTTGTTCATCCCTGTTTTTTTCTCTTAAAGTTTCACACATCTTCCCGGATAAAGTGTCAAAATCAATGTCACCATATTTGCTTATCAAATTATCCACCATTTGTGTAATTTCTTTTACTTTGTTTTGCATTTTGGTAATACTTCTTTGCATATATTCCTGTGTTTTTTCATTGTCCTCCGGTAAATTGAAACCATCGGCATTGCACACCTTTTCCACAGTAAGGGCGTAATCTTTTATTATGTGCAGTTCAGACAAAATTCTGTTTAAACTGTATATATCTCCAAATAAATGTCCCGCTTCCATTTGCCACATCGGGCTGGCTATAAACTTTGAAATTCTTATAAGATCTAAAAGGCAATCTTGAGGTTTATGTTTTTCGTAAATTTGCTGTTCTGAGTTTTTAAAAAACCACACTATATTGCCAAGCCCTTCGTCTCCTATATATCTAAGGTTTTTCTGCATACTTTTGAGAGGAGCCTCCAGCTTTTGTGCAACCGAGGATAAAGAGGTAAACAAAGAGCAAAGCTCCTTGGCTTTTGAAACAGCGCTTTGGAAAGATTGGGTTCTGGAAATAACTTCATTTGTTATATCCACGCATTTGCTGTATCTCTCACGCGTAGTTACAGGGCTTTCACAAACAGCTGTTCTTTGAGAGATGAGCTGTCGCACATTTTCAGCCTCCGTGGAAAGGTTGTTTAATGTTTCACCACAGCTGTTTACTTGATGGGCGTACCGCGAAAACTCCTCCCTAAGGCTTTGTCTTTCTTGATTCATCTGAGTTGTGCCAGCGCCCGCTCCTGCCGACAGAATGCTACAAAATACAAGGCTGACCGGGCACAGTAGTGTGTGCAGGTTGATTTTTTTCATTCTATTTACCTCCGTTCTTGTTTTTTTTAATCTTTTTAAGGTTGTTCTTCGTTAAATCCAGCACCTTATACATACTCTCCATCCCAAAGCTGATTGTAGCCTTTTTTCACCAGCTCCTCCTCCCTTTGTTCATATTTATCACAAAAAGCATGATAACGCTTATCATCTTCAAATTTTTCCAGTTTATTTTCTTCCACCAAAGTTTGTAACAAATCCACCTGCTCTTTTGCCAGATCCTCCCACTCCTCCCAAGGGATTCGCTTGTCTCCGAAAAAAGCGCAACCACAGTTCATATAATCAGCAAAATAACGATAAATCGGCAGTATATTATCAAAATGTGTTTTTTCTTTACGGCACTGTGTGTCTATTTCCATATCTATAATCCATCCCAAGCGAAATAATTTAAGGATTTTTTTTCTACTCCATTTTTCTTCCATTAAAGCCAATAGCAAATGATCATTTGTAAAAATATCTTTTCCGGTTTTTTTAAAAAACTCTATCGCCACTCTTCCGTATTCATCCAAAATATCTATAAATTTTTGTATTTTCATTTTGCCAGCTCCACAAAGCTAATTACATTGGTTCCTCCATGAGCAGATGGGGTTTTAATGGCCTTAAAGCCTTTTCTTTTTGCTATATGTCCTATGATATGGGTGAATTTATATGCATTTGGATCATCTTTAATTTTTGTCGCAATATCATCTTTGGTTAATGTTCTTTTACCAACTCTAAACAGATTTCTGACATTGTCAATCGTTAAATCCAATTACATTATCCACTTCAATGTTTTTGGAACTGATATGAAATAACTTATTCACCTGTTCGTTTGTTAAGTGTCGGTTTCGGGTTCCGGCTTTTACCTCATTGATGGCTGTTCTTCGGCTTATTGAGTAAAAAGAATTTGCCGGTTTTGTTCAATCTGTCCAAAAAGCTTTATGCTCAGCCGGGCGCATTTTTCTTGTATCTGTGCTTTACTTAAGGAGCTTTTTTTTACTTTAATGTTAATCCCTGAACAGGATACGGAAACAGGCCTGCTCGGAGTGCAGGAGGACAAAAACAGGAAAAAGCCAAAAAACCAAAAAATTGAGGACAATAAAACCCCCTTATTAAAGTTTTAAAGATCAGCGCTCATGATTTAATATGGATTATATGCTGTGTCAAGATTTTTTTTTAAGGATGAAAATTTTACATCATGTATAGGTGGCTGGCCGGTTTTATATGAGCCTGCCCTTGCGATATAAAGAAGTTCCGCTCCGCTGTTGTTACTGAATAAAATCCTTTTCGGTTTTGATTGGGTTATTTATATCCCCTGTAAGGTAAATTTTTCCTGTTGCAGTGCGCTCCAGTTCACGCAACTCGGCAGAGCTAATGGGCTTTAAAAGAAAGGCGAACACCAAAGCAGGTATCTTGTGAAAGGCCACATTATATTCTTCGCCTTTTTCGTTTTTGATTCCGCCTGATAAAATAATCTCCTCCGGATCTTTCAGATTTTTTAACAAAAAATCTTTTGTGTACTTCTCCATTTTTTTAATAAAAGTATTTGTGTTGTTTTCTTTTATAAGAGGCTTCAAAAGGTGTTCCACACCGTATTTGATGAAAATCACCTTATCACCTTGGCGATCAGCTATCTGAAAACAACTAAATGCTCTAAAGTTTTGTTCTTTAATTCTGACAATAGCCACATCTTCTTCCATTTTTACCTCCTGCCTGCCAGTTGGTTTAAAGGGCTGATGTTTAGGGGAATGCGGGTTTTTTTCGAGCAATGTTTCATGTAGTGTGCTAAAGCGGGGGGGAAACAAAGATCTTTTACTATACTTAAGCCTCTTAAAAAAGCGAACAGATGAAAATCATTAAAGCTGATTTGATCTCCCAAGTACCACCTGCGGTGTGCCCCGCGGGTTTTGCTTTTTTGCAAAAACCTGTCTTCTGTTTTTAACAAAAGATTTTCCACTTCTTTTTTAAAAATTTTTGTGTTTTTTAAAGCTGTGGCAAAAGGCCCAATCATTTTTTCTTTTTTTTGCTGAAAATACTTTCGCGCAAGAGGGGTTTTAAACTCCTCCATTTCAGAATTAAGCCACCTGGGCATGACCAAACTGTAACAGGCTGTGCGCGCTTCATCCAACAAGCTTAACAGATCTTCGTCTTCTTCTTTCACGACAAGGGCCGGGGGGTGTTTTTTATCAATAAATTGCACAATGTCCATGCTCTCCGGCATAAATCGGCCGGGCGTTTTTTCCAAAATCGGCACCATTTTTTTCCCAATCATACCAACGGGGGTTTTTTCATCGTCATTAAGAAGGGTAACTAAATCAACAGCTATATTTTTTAAGCCGAAAATCATACGGGCTTTCACACAATAAGGGCAATGATCGTAAATAAAAAGCTTCACCGGTTCTTCACCCTATGCCAGGTATAGGTATGGGAAGAGGATTATCGTCCATCTTTAAACTAAACCAATGTATCATAATATGCCCCCCTTACTTAAGTAAAATTCTTACATTTTTACTGATATAATATCCTTGTTTTGTTCTGAAAATATACTTTGGTTTTTTATGATCCGGCTCAACTAATTCCCTAAGTCGCTTAACAGTCACATATATTTTATTGTCATGCACACGGGGGTCGTATTTTTGTTTCCAAACTTTTTCCACCAGCATTTCTTTTGAATACACAGCGCCTTGATGAGAAACAAACAGCTTCAGCATGTCTAACAAAACAAATTGGTTGCGGATCTCAATATAGCCTTTTTGCTTTTCCACTATCATTTTATTGTCAAAGTTCACTACAATATCATAGTTGTCTGTCATGGCGGTTTTCAGCTCTTCATAAGTTTGATTGATTTTGGCGTTCATGTCTTTAAAAATATCGGGGTTAACAGACTTTTTAGCCAGATCCAGAAACAAAGCGGCCTGTTCGTAATTTTTTTTCCCGATATAGTTTTTGCTTAAGTGGTAAAACAAGTGCAAAGACATATATTTTCTTCTCACATTGCGCTGAGCCTGCTCATAACAAAGCCAGTACAGTTGTTCTGCGGACTCATATTTTTGCTCCAGCCTTAAAATATTCGCTTTAGAAAAATTATATATAAAATCCAAAGAGTTTTGCTCTTCCACGGAATCCTCATAGAGCGCTGTAAACTCCCCTTTAGCCGGTTTCAGCTGAGCGCGAAAGTCCTTAAGCTGTTTGATGAGAGATTCCAGATTTTTCAGCTCCTGCACAGCCTCGGGAATTTGATTATTGGAAGTATAAAGACATACAAACCCGTAAGAGACATAACAGGCGGACACTTTGGACATCAGCAGGTTTTTTTGATCCTTCCACTCCCCCGCCCGCCTTTGAAGTTTCAGATTTTGATTAAGGGCCTGCTCAAACTGCGCCTGAGCCTTGGCGTACTCTTTTTGCCTCAAAAAACAAAACCCCAAAGAATAATGAAATCGGGAATAATCCGCGCCCAAATATTTATGGCTCCATATCACCTTGGCCAAGTCGCCGCGCACACGCTCAACAGCCTGAAAATCCTCCATTTCTGTATACATAATGATTAAAATATGTTGGCATTTCAAATAGGAGTGATAGCTTTTTTCCTTTAAAAAAAGGGCGCTTGCCTGCTTAAGATTTCTTATCGCAGGGGGAAAATCCCCTGTGGAGCATTGATTTTTACCCAGCTTGAACAAATAATTTGCTTGGGTCATTTCTGTCAGATTCATATATCACCTATTCCCGCCCTTTAAACTGTAGCAACCTTTTTAAAAAGATAAAAAAAGCCTGTCAAGGGCTTTTATAAAAAAAATACAGCGGAATTTTTGTTGCAGTAAAGGGGCCGGGCGGAGAAATAAGCCACATTGAGTGGCCTTTACGGCCTCTTTAACCACCCATAAAATATTTTTATAGGTGACTGTCTAAAATCTTTATACATAAGAAAAAGCATGTAAATTTTTCATACATTTACAATTTTTTTTTAAGATTAAGCAAAAACTCCGCCTTTTATTTGCTATTTATACGCTTTTCACAGATATTAACACACCAGATACTAATTAGTCGGGCGTGAAAAACACCTGCAAATTATGTCTGCAAGCAAAGCCAAGCGGTGAGAGTCCAAGGTATTCCGTCTCGAACAAGCTTGGACTTTGCTTGCAGACCAGCAGTTTAGTAGCCTTTTTCACGGGCTACTAATTAGTCGGGTGTGAAAAATGACGATTTTTGGAAATTTTTTGAAAGGTGGCGCTTAATGGTATTCAAGGTTTTACGAACCCTACTTATAAAAACAAGCTTTGTGCTGTTAATCACCGGCGGGTGTAGTTCTCCCAAAGATCCCAAGCCAAGACCCCCCTTAAAACCACCTGTTAAAGAAGCAAGCGCCCCAAAAGAGCCTGTAAAAACCACTGCTGAAACTGTGGCCACACCAAAACCGAATGTACCCCCCCCTCCCGCTGAAATTGCGGCCGCCTCAAAACCGACTGTTTCCACCGGTATTGATTTTTGCTCTTTCCCAAAAAGCCTTAAGACAGCTGTTTTAAAGGGATGGAAGCCAAAAGATGAGGGCCGGCCCCCTTTACCGGCGAAAAAAACATGTACTCTTGTAACTTTGGAAGTCTTAAGAAAAATCACTCATTTAAAATTAACCGGCCTTGATGAAAAAGAAGCAAACCAACTGGATAAAAAATATGCCGGTTATTTCCCCGGCTTAACAGAGCTGGATATATCGGATAATCCTCAAATGGTGTCTCTTCCTGCATTCACCACCTACTTAACGGATTTAAAAAAACTTAATATTTCAAAAACAGGTATCAGTGATTTTACTGAAGATATACTGCAATTAAAAAATCTGGAAGTCTTGATGGCCGCGCACAACAATTACAAAAACCAAGAACCGCCTTTTCTTGTGTGGTCTCTTACCAGCCTGAAAATACTGGATATGTCTTACAGCAAAATTCGCTACATTGATGAGTATATTTCCAAATTGACTAATCTGGAGGAGCTTTATATGCAGGGCAATCAGCTGGCTCTTACTCCTTTTATGTTAAGGTGGATGTCCGGCCTGTTGGTGATAGATTTCAGCAACAACAACTTTGTGGAAGAGCCGTTTCACATACTGAACCCTTATTCATACTACTCATCTTTGTCAATTAATGAGCAACACACCTGTAAAAACACCATAGAAAACTCTGAAGAAAGAAAATCCTGTCAAGCGGATATGCTGGATCAATTTCGATGTGATTCATGGTGGTATCCGCTTCCTTTTGAAAGAGGGCGCCCTCTCAGAAGATACAAAGACATGAGTGATGAGGAATATGCGCGTTTCAGCAGTAAAGACCCCATGAAAGACCGATGTTACACTTATTGGCTGGGCACTCAATACGGCCCCGCTGTTATAAATGATCCAACCGCTTATTCTGAATACACCATTAACGGAAAAACAATCAGAGAATGGCGGCTGTTTTATCATATTTGGGCCACTCCTCTTGATGAATGGAAACTGCCCTTCATTAATTACACTGTCATAGTGCCTCCTGTGGGTGAATATTTTTGTGATTTAAAAAGAGTGGTGGGTGATACTGTGCACCTGCCGGACAAACCGGAGGTAATACCTGAATTATACGGCGCGCCCATGCCGGAGGAATGTAAAAAAGACGAACATTTGTATAAGTAAAAACACATAAAGGAACAACAAAAATGAAGATGAAAAAAATGATACAGCTTATTTTATCTCTTCAGCTGGCTTTAACCCCTTATTACGGTTACTCCACTCCGCCGGCTGGTAATGAAGATCCCTCTCCCCGGTCGGAAAATCAAAAGCTGACCGCTGAAACAAGCATTCATATACTGATTGAAACTATGTCAGCAATTATTGAAGGCGCAAACTGGAACCAAGATCGCGAGCAGATGCTTAATGAAAACCCGGAATTACGACAAAAGGGGCCTGTAGCTCAAAGAGAGTTTTTTTGGAATAAAGCTCTTAAAGACAACCCCGCCTTGGAGGAATTGGAGCATAAACTGCGAAATATCTTTCTTTTGTCAGGCCAGACAGCAGAGCGGGTGGAGCCTTTCATAAACTCTGAAACCGGCAGGCAGGAACTTAAAGCTGTTAAAAGCGTTAACTTCAATAACCCGAACGATCAGCCCGTTAAAATACACATTGACAATATACATGTCAAATATGACAAAGCATCCAGAAAATTAGTTTTAGAGGGTATGATACACGAAAAAACAGTTCTTCGCCAATATATTCCCAATATGGATATAATAAACTACACATACGATGGGGAAATATTGGTTCTTTTAGACAAAAACAAAGGGCTGTTTGCCGTCAATATGGTGTTTGCCAAAGCTTACTTAGGGCTGTCACCTGTGCCGTTTACGAATATTCCCGTGCAGGCCATAGAAAACCTGCCCGCCGAAAAAAAAAACTTGCTTAATCTTGAGTTTAACAACGACAGCGTTCGCCCTCCAAGTAAAATATTAAAGAGCGCTCAAGACAACATAAATAAGAACATCGAAGGCCGCCCTTTGGTTTCCCGGGGGGATTTAATACTCTCTTATACAGGAACCAGTTCACAAAAATTTTTGGTGCGCCTGATTGAAAGAAAGAAAATAAAAGCTTGGCTGGTCATGGAGCACAAATTGATGAATATGATGATAGATCATGTGTCTCCCAATTTTAATGTGACAAAAATCACAGACTTCATGACAAAAAACGCAAAAACGCTTATTAATGAAATAGGAGTGACACACTCTGAAGATCTGTTAAACACAGAAGAAAGAGATATGCTTGCCCAGAGAAAAGAAACAAGCTCAGCCTACCTGCTTGCTTCTCTTTTGCTGAACCCCCTTATTAGTAAAAACACACTTGAGATGAGAGCCGGTTTGGACACCATAATAAACAATCAGAACTTATCCCCTGAATCCCAAAGAACTCTTACAGAGTGGAGAGAAAATTATGACAAATTTGAAAGAAATTACAAATCACGCATACAGGACAATACTTCAAATAACTCCTCTTTAAAAAAAGCGCGGGAAAATGCAAAAATCACAGGCCAGGTATTTACCACAGATGCAATATTTAATATTGCACACCCTGAAGAGGAAAAAGAGAAAAAAGCAACCGCAATCAGACAAATAATAAGTAAAATGGCGAAAAAAACAAAAATAGACAAAATTTCCTCATTTATAAAAAATCAAAGACTGGACACAGTATTAGTATTTGCAATAATAACGGGATGCTTTCTTTTTGCCGGAAAAGATCTGCTTTATATTGACGGAACAAGCTCTTTTTCCGTCATGGCGCTTCCTCATTTTATCGCTCTTACTTTTTTATTTCCTATTGCGGTTTTAACATTTGTTCCCGGCTTATTGAAGTTAACAAAACCTCTGTTAAAAAGCAACAGACTGCAAAAAAGCGACAAACTGCAAAATGTTATCAGGCAAATGGACAATATGGATTTTTTTTCCAAATCATTGGGGTTTGGAATGAAGTTATTTGCCATTCTTTGCGCTTTGCCTGTAAGGGCGCCCGGCTTTGTCACAGGGCAACCTCATTTTTTTTCAGCCTTGCAAAAGGGCTTAAATCCTTTTGAAAGTGTTTCCAAAAATAATAACTCTGATATATGGGAACTGGCAAATATGCGGGAAGACACAAGATTGGGTGTGTCAAAATTTCGTTTAACCAAAGATCCTAAAAAAGAATACCTGCAAAATCTTGCTGTCGAAAAACAGCAACAGGTAAAATTTTTAGCTTGGCTTATGGCGGTTGCGGCTGTTGCCGACAATGCAGACATACGCCCTATGGAACTTTTAATGTATACAGCCAGACGCCGGCACTACACAGAGGCTGAGCAAATTATTACTGCAACCACCGGCAAAAAGTGGGAGCTTTTGTGGGTGTTCACAAATCTGCAAAAGGAAATAAAAAAAATAAATAATTTGGATATAAGAACAGAATTATACAAAATAGACCCTGAGGAAATAAACCGTTATTACGAAACAGCCGTGCAGTTGGCAAAGGAATTTAAAGCCAAACCGAGTTTACGAAAAAAATATTCCATGTACCACGCTTTTGCCACTGAGTGGCTTAAAAACAAAGCCCGTAATCTTGCTTTTAAGCCTTACAAATATACTGAAATTTTATCACAAGAAACACTCGATTCCTTTGCACGCCATAGAACCAGCAGAGAATTTTGGGTGGATAATATAATATCCAACTCGTTTTCACTCCCCGCGACAGAACGAGCGGATTACAGTTTGTCAAATTCTTCCAGAGGGACAGCTGTAAACGCAGATAACTTTTTGTACACCGGCGAGCTTCATTTTCAAGATATGTACTGGAGCACGCTAATGCATTTGTTTTTTGCAAGCGCCCAAAATCACATACTTTTTGGAGAAAGACAGAACAGAGTGAAAGCTCTTATCCAGCAGTTTTCTAATATGTATTCATCCCCTGCGGGATTATTGCATAAGGATAAGAAAACCAACACCCGTTCTTTCTTAAGAGAAATAAAATTGATTTTTGATCATCTTATCACGACGGGTGAAAAAGACAACAATTTTGGTAAAACATTAAAACAGGATTTTGAAATAAGAAAGGCCATGTGGCCGGTATATTTTATTATGGTGGGCGGTATGAGGTATTTTGCCCCCGGGGGTCAGTCTTCTGTTTCTGAAGCCCTTATGTGGTCTTTGGTGACTGTCTTTTTTGGTGGCTTGGTTGTTATGTCTTTTTGGCGACTTATTGCCGGGGCCTCAAAAAGAGGAAACACTCAGATAGCTACAAACAGAGAAACAGTTTTAACCATAAGGCAAAAGCTTTACACAATAAATAAAAAAGCTTATACCGAACCAGAGCTTTTAACATCTGACTACCGGCAAGTGTATGAAGAAATGGAAAACTTGTATTCCGGCAAGATTAAAGCCAAATTAAAACAAGCTGTTGAACCGGGAATGAACAGGGATACAGCTGTAAAAAATTCCGAAACTCTTTTGAAGTTTTTATCTGATCACCCGCCTTTTATAAATAAAGAAAATGCTGTTACAAATAAGTTTGCTGTTGCTGTCGTAACCCTTGCCACAACCTTTATATTGGTTGAATTGGTAAACGCAAGCGGCAACAGTCATTACATGAACTGGGGAAATGTCGCAATTGGTTTGCTGGGGGTTATATTCACCTATAAAGGTATAGACTGGCTGTACAAGGAAAAAAGAAGCTGGAGAAGTTTTCGCAACAGCATTCTTAACATGGCGAAAAAGGGCCGGGGCACAATAACAAACATTTGTCGGCGCGCTTTCAGAAGCAATTAAGTTTAGTGTTTTTGCACTTGTATATGGCCGGTGTATCTGGCTCTTAAACCGGACAATTTTTCAGACCGCCGTTTAAAAAGCTCCTGAGCGGATTTAATCTCCAGGGCGTTTACCAAAACCTGATCCACATGATCCACGGTGATAATCTCCATCCTGCTTAAAACCTCAGCGGGCATTCCCTTTTCTTTATCTTTTAAGTCTTTTTCGTTCTCTCTTGGAATAATCACTGTTTTAATTCCTTCGCGGTGAGCGGCCAAAATTTTCTCTTTTAAGCCTCCGATAGCCATAACCCTCCCCCGCAGAGTAATTTCCCCGGTCATGGCCACTGTTTTCTTTACAGGAAACCGCATACAGGCTGACACCAAGCTGGTGGTAATGGCCACACCGGCGGAAGGGCCGTCTTTGGGAACCGCCCCTTCGGGCACATGAATATGAAAATCGTGCCGTTCAAAAAAATCAGACTTTAACTCAAACAAAGGCCCGCGGGAACGCACATAACTTAAGGCGGCGGAACAAGACTCCTTCATCACATCGCCCAACTGACCCGTGAAAGTAAACTTTCCTTTGCCGGGAATGACAGACACTTCAATGGCCAGCAGATCTCCGCCGGTTTCCGTCCAAGCCAGGCCGTTTGTAAGCCCTATCTCACTTCTTTTTTCCACTTTCCCGTACTTAAACTTATGCACTCCCAAATATTGCTTCAGCTTGGCGGAGGAAAGGGTATAATTAACATACTTTTTCACCGGTTTTTTCGCATCTGTTTTGTCTTTTGCAGATACAAACACAATCTCTTTTACTAACTTTCGGCAAAGCTTTGCAATTTGCCGTTCCAATTCTCTCACCCCCGCCTCTCTTGTGTAATACCGAATAACCTCTTTTAAGGTCTCTTTACTGAAGACGGGGCTGTATTGTTTCAGCCCGTGCTTTTCAATTTGCTTGGGCAACAGATATTTTTCCGCGATATTCAGTTTTTCGTTTTCCGTATAGCCTTCGATATAAATCATCTCCATACGATCCATTAAAGGCCGGGGAATGCCGTGTAAAGAGTTGGCCGTCGTAATAAACAGTATAGGGGACAAATCGTAATCCACTTCCAAATAATGATCCTGAAAAGTGTTGTTTTGCTCCGGATCCAAAACCTCCAGCAGGGCGGAGGAAGGATCCCCCCTAAAGCTGGAACTGATTTTATCTATCTCATCCAACAAAAAAAGCGGGTTGCCGTGTTTGACCTTGCGAAGAGATTGAATAAGTTTGCCGGGCAAAGCGCCGACATAAGTTCGGCGGTGGCCCCGAATTTCCGCTTCGTCCTGCACCCCTCCCAAGGCAATGCGGGCAAAAGGCCGCTCCAAAGCCCTTGCGATGGAACGAGCCAAAGAGGTTTTTCCCACACCCGGAGGACCAACAAAGCAAATAATGGGGCTTTTGGGATTGTCCGCTATGGTTCTAACGGCCAGATATTCCAAAATTCTTTCTTTGACTTTTTCCAGTCCATAGTGATCTTCGTTCAGTATTTGCTCCGCCAGCTGAATATCCCTTTTTTCTTTGGTGTGGTTTTGCCAAGGTAAAGAGATCATCCAATCCACATAATTTCTGATAACCGCCGCCTCCGCGCTCATGGGAGACATCAGCTTCAGTTTTTTAATTTCCCGGGCGGTTTTTTCTTTGGCCTCTTTAGGCCATTTCATTGTGCCCGCTTTTTCCTCCAGCTCCTGAACCTCTTTTTGAAAGTCGTCTTTTTCGCCCAGCTCTTTTTGAATGGCCTGTAACTGCTCGTTTAAGTAATATTCCTTCTGTGAGCGCTCCATCTGCTCTTTAACACGGGTCCTTAATTTTTTTTCCACTTTTAAAATTTCAATTTCCCGGGTGATATGTGTAAGCACCAGTTTTAATCTCACTCCCGGGTCAAAAGTTTCCAAAATCGCCTGCTTGTCTTCCATTTTCAGATTCAGCTGAGAGGCGATGCTGTCGGCCAACTCGCTGAATTTGTCTATCGTGTAAATGCGGGCCAGCACTTCAGGAGGCACCTGTTTGTTTAATTTCACATAGCTCTCAAAAGTGGAATAGACCATTCTTTTTAAGGCCTTGGCCTCTGTTTCCCGCTTAATTTCCTCCATGACAGGGCTTACCCGAACGGTAAAAAAATCATCCACCTGAATAAATTGATCTATATACACACGGTGCTTGCCCTCCACCAAAGCCTTAACCGTTCCGTCCGGGAGCTTAAGATGCTGAATAATGGCGCCAACGGTGCCTACAGAATGTATTTGATCGGGGGTGGGACTGTTGTTTCGGGCCTCTTTTTGGGAAGCCAGCACAATATCGGTTTTTGCAGACATTGCGTGTTGAAGAGCGTTGATGCTTTTTTCCCGCCCCACGAAAAGGGGCATCATCATGTGCGGAAACACAACCAGATCCCTTAAAGACAATAAAGGCAGGGTTTGCTGATCTTCCGGTTTCATTATCCTGCCTCCTTGGGATTTACGCGCTTTCCTCTTCTGTATCCTTTTCTATGGCCGGGGCCTTGGCGGCTTTTGTTGGCTTTTCGTTATTATACACAATATGAGGCTCTTTCTTTTTCAAAATAACATCTTCAGTAATCACGCACTTTTGAATACTCGGATCAGAAGGGATTTCGTACATAATATCCAGCATGGCGTCTTCAATAACCCCTCTTAAGCCTCTGGCTCCGGTCTTTTTTCTTATAGCCTGATGAGCCACCGCCGACAAGGCCTTAGGCTCAAAAACCAGATCCACATTTTCATATTTCATCAGCTTTTGATATTGCTTGATAAGGGCGTTTTTCGGCCTTTGCAGTATCTCCATAAGGGTTTTTTCATCCAAAGCGTCCAACACAGAAACAACAGGCAGGCGACCGATAAATTCAGGAATAAGGCCGTAGCGGGAAAGATCATTAGGCTCCACTTTTTTAAGCAGGTTCTGCACCGCCTGTATTTTTTCCTCATCGGTTTTAATGTCCGCGGCAATACCCATAGCCCTGTTGGAGATTCTGTTTTCGATAATATTCTCCAAGCCCACAAAAGCCCCGCCCACAATAAACAGTATATTAGAGGTATCCACCTGAATAAAATCCTGTTGGGGGTGCTTTCGCCCGCCCTTAGGAGGCAGATTGGCCTTTGTGCCTTCCAGAATTTTCAATAAAGCTTGTTGTACCCCCTCCCCGCTGACATCTCTGGTGATAGAGGGATTTTCAGATTTGCGCGTAATTTTGTCAATTTCATCAATATAAATAATGCCTTTTTGCGCTTTTTCCACATCGTAGTCCGCCGCCTGAAGCAGGTTGAGAATCACATTTTCCACATCCTCACCCACATAGCCCGCTTCTGTAAGAGCGGTCGCGTCAGATATGGCAAAAGGCACATCCAACTTACGGGCAATCGTTTGCGCCAAAAGGGTTTTGCCCGAACCTGTGGGGCCGATGAGCAATACATTGCTTTTGTTGATTTCCACATCCTCGTCTTCGTTTTTTCTCGTAAACCGCTTTCCTGAGGAAACAGAGTTGATCCTTCTGTAGTGATTATACACAGCCACGGAAAGGGATTTTTTTGCCGCATGTTGCCCAATAACATATTCATTCAAATGTTTATGAATTTCCGCAGGCGCCGGCGGAGTAATGCTTTTTCGGCCTTTACTTTTTTCCTCTTCTTCTGAAATCAAATCATTGCAAAGCCCGATACAGTCGGAGCAAATATACACCCCTCCGGGACCTGCAATCAGCTTCTTGACGCTTTTTTGGTTTTTTTGGCAAAAACTACAGTTGTATTGCTTTCTGCTGTTCATAATTTTGCCTTCTTTCTGGAGGACACAACATGGTCCACAAGGTTAAAGTCCAAAGCCTCCTGCGGACTCATATAGTAATTTCTTTCCATTGCCTCTGTAAGTGTTTTTACATCTTTTTTTGTGTGCAGGGAATAAATTTTCGTTAACTTTTTCTTCGTATTGCTCATTTCCTTGGATTCAATTTCAATATCCGTCACCGGGCCGGAAATACCCTCGCCCGCCACAAGAGGCTGGTGTATCATAACCCGCGCGTGAGGCAATATATATCTTTTTCCCGCCGTCCCGGCGGATAAAAGAAGGGAGCCCATGCTGGCCGCAAGGCCGATGCAGTAAGTTCTCACATCGCATTTGATAAACTGCATAATGTCATAAAGAGCCATACCGGCTGTCACACTGCCTCCGGGGGAATTAATGTACAGATGAATGTCTTTTTCGGGATTTTCCATCTCTAAAAAAAATATTTGCGCGATAATGCTGTTTACCACATCATTTGTAATGGGCATGCCCAACATGATAATGCGGTCTTTCAGCAGGCGGGAGTAAATATCGTAGCTTCTCTCACCACGGGGGGTTTGCTCAATAACGATAGGAATCAGGCTCAAGATATTTCTCCTTTTTTTAAATGGACTAAGGTCGTGCTTTTAGCTGTTTTTAAGCTTATTATCTTCTTTCGGACTTTTACAGCAAAGACTTAAATAACATTTTAGTCAAATTGTAAAAAAAGCGTATTTTAGTGTATTTTTTACATACTTGGCTTATTTTTCACTCCCGCGCCCTACAAAACAAGCCCCTTTTCTACAGTTTTTTTACATATTCTGCTATAGTGAAAAGCTCTGTTATTTGCCTCAAAATCTCAAACGGTGACGGGCGGGAGGCCAACAATTTGGCCTCCCGTTTCTCTGATATTCCGTCCCAAATGAGCTTTGCTTGCAGACAATTAACAGCCTTTTTTTACGGAGTGTTATGTATGATTATTATGCGCGGTTTAAAAGCTGTACTTTTTTTCTGCTACCTGTTTCCAGCTTATGCAACAGGCCCTTGTGAGGAAGTCTTTTCTGATCCGGATTCCTTTTATGAGGCCATGACCAAACAGCTTGTTTTAAAGGAAGGGCAGGAACCACTCTTTAAACTCTATTTCATAAACAAAACCCCTTACCAAAGAGACACTGATTATTCCCTACAGGATGTCCTAAATATCTTAAACCAATATCCTGAGCTTTCCAAGCTGATTGTAAGAGAGCAAATTCTGGAGTTTACTGTAACAAAAAAAGAAACACCTAACAGTCTTAAAGACTTTATTTCCTCTTTCCGAAACGAAAGCTCCAGATTGCGAAACAGCCTGTTTCAAGTGGAGGCAAACTTGGGCTTTTGGGCTAAAACACTGGGATTCAGCAAGATAGAAGACTCTTCTTTAAGCAAAGAGGAAAAAAAGGCTCTTAGGAAAAAGCGCAATAAAGATCTTACAGCCTATTTGGACAGCACAGCTTTAAATAAAAAACTTCGCGATTTTATAAAAGATGACTCAAAGCCTTACCGGGAAAGAACTGTCGCCTTATACAAAGCTTTGGAAAAGATAAGACATTCTTTAGAAACAGCAGGAGCTGACTCCTCCACCAAAGATATTATTCAAAATATTTCTCAAGTCATGGCGGTTTTAATTCATACCGCAGGCTTTGGAAACAAAACTTGGGTGGAGCTTTTAAAAAGCAAAGACCCACATGAAAGCTTAAACGCTTTGCGCAGTATTTTAAACGAACAGGATATTTTGGCTTTTGAACTGGGCTTTACCGGGCATTTTGCAGAGCTTAAAGCACACTTTAAGGCCAAAATACCGGATAAAACAAAATATTTAACTCAAATCACAGAGGAGATTCAAAATCAGCCGGATACTGCTGTTAGAGGAGCAGAAGTTTTAAGACTAAGGCCACTTTCCATTCAAGAGTCGCCTTTTAGATCTTGCCTTAGTGGAGACTGTGCCACCGATACTTATTTTGAGACGGCTTTGGATCCTAATTTTTTGTACTTTACTTTGACAAACAGCCGTCATGAATCCTCAGGCCATGTCACTTTAGCGCTGGGGGAAGCTCAAACCCCAAAGGGCCTGACAGTCAAAACCGCTTTTGTGGATAAAATTCAGGATATAGAACCGCAAAAGCTTAAGGCCGTGCTACAGGGAATTAGTGTAAGCCTTAAGGAACAAGGCTATATACTGGCCCTGCCAAAGGATGTGGGAGACCTAAACGGACTTTCCAATGAGGCTTCAGTGCGTGATTATGTGGGAAGGGAAATTTTGCCTGATCTCTCAAAAAACCTTAACGATTTTAAACTGCATGAGCATAAGTATAAAGACTTATTATATGCAGAGACAGGTTATTCCAGAGCCTACAGCCGGCTACAGCTTTTGAAGTTTGAGGCTGTGCCCTTAGGGGGAGTTAAAATAAGCCCTGGGGAGATTCCCGCACTTAGAAAAGCCCACCCTGAATTAAGTATTCTCTCTTTATACGAGCCTGTGTTGCTTTTGGAAAAATCCACAAAAGATGAAGATCAGATACAATTTTTAAATAATCTTCTTACTATGAGACAGATAAAGGAGCTTAACCTGTCAGATCAGTATGTGGATAATCATCTGAACTTTGTTATGCAAAACAAAAATTTTTCCTTTAAAGTAAGAAAGAAGGCCTTTTACATTTTAATAGAGTATTCTCTGATAGAATATTCTCTGATAGAGTATTCTCTGACAATAGAGCCACCGCAAAAGACAACACGGCATATTTCATTTTTAGAGGAAAAAACATCTTTATTTTCAGAAAAAGAAAAAGAGGCTTTAATAGGAGAAATGAGCAACTGGAAAAACGCTGTGGGTTACAGAAAAGAGTTTATAACGAAGCTTACTGACAATGAAATAACATCAGCCCAGGATCTGTCTCAGTTTAAGCAAATTTTAGATTCCCCTTGGAATCAGATTTTGGATCCAAGGGTTATGTGGACTTATCTCATATACAACAAACAGGACATCAACTTTCTTACACTGCTCTTGGATAGAGGGACCTATATAGACTACAAAGATGAGACAGGAAGAACAGTCTTGATGGTGGCCACAATGCTTGGCCATATAGAAACAGTCAGAATATTAATTAACAGAGGAGCTGATATAAACGCCAAGGATGAACAGGGAAAAACAGCCTTGATGAAAGCCGCAATCGCAGGCCGTATAGAAACAGTCAGACTGTTGATTAACGAAGGAGCTGATATAAACGCTAAGGATAAATCGGGGCGCACGGCTTTGATGGAGGCCGCAAGCGAAGGCCATATAGAAACAATCAGACTGTTGATTAACGAAGGAGCTGATATAAACGCTAAGGATAAGTCGGGGCGCACGGCTTTGATGGAGGCCGCAATCGCAGGCCATATAGAAACAGTCAGACTGTTGATTGACGAAGGAGCTGATACAGAGGCCAAGGATCAATGGGGGGCGAGGGCGGACATTCTTTGATTATCCTTTCTTGTAGAGCGTGACCATATAGAAATAATCAAACTGCTACGCGAAAAAGGAGCTAAAGACCATTACCCCCAACAATTATCAGAAAGTTTTTCACAAACCTCCAACTAACCCCCCTAAATCCTGCTCCCAAGTATCCTCAAACATTATATTTCCATTGTTATTTGCTTATAGTTTGTGGATTTGATTTTTTTCGCATTAAAACCCTTCAGGCCGGTTGTAGATAAAGGTTTATCGGCCATAAAAGAATGCTCAGCGGAAATCACATTGTTACTAAGCAAACTTACAGATTTTAAAAAAGGAAACTGAAGTTCTGTTTCCTGCTTGGTCATAACCGGAAAACCGTAATAGTGATTTTTGTATTTCATTTTGCTTTTTTTCATAGCCAAAGGGTATGATTTTGTTTTTTCAGTATATGATTCATAGTCCTGTTTTTTTAATCAATTTAAGCTCCCTCAGATTTTTACTGGCTTTTTTGTCAGCTTTCGTTTTGAAGTTTTTGTATTTCATCAATAAAAAAGAATTTAACATATCTATTTGCAGAGACAAAGGAATTTTGGCAAAATCAAGCCTCCAAATTTCACACAATGCAATGCGGTAAATAAATGATTTTTAGAGTGGCCCCTATTTTTACCTTCTCTTCAAAAGATAGCCAAAAAATGGAGGTCAAGGACATGACAGAATAAGTGATTTTGAATATTTACAGATTTTTGTAAGGAATATATTTTTTTAATTTTCTTCAGTTTGATAAACTGTAAAAAAGTGTGCTTTTGTGTATTTTTTACATACTTGGCTTATTTTTCACTCCCGCTCCCCAACAAATAAGCCCTTTTTCTACAGTTTTTTTACATAGTCTGCTATAGTGAAAAGTCGGAATTTTTTCACAGAGGATGATTATGCGCGCTTTTATAGCTGTTTTTATTTTTGCTGTTGGCTCGGCTTATGCAAATATTTGTGAAGAAGCCTTTTCTGATCCGGATTCCTTTTATGAGGCCATGACCAAACAGCTCGCTTTAAGTAAAGGGCAAGACCCGCTCTTTAAACTCTATCTCACAAACAAAACCCCTTATCCGAGAGATGTTGTAAGATTTCATTCCTTACAGGATGTCCTAAATATCTTAAACCAATATCCTGAGCTTTCCAAGCTGATTGTAAGAGAGCAAATTCTGGAGTTTACTGTAACAAAAAAAGAAACACCTAACAGTCTTAAAGACTTTATTTCCTCTTTCCGAAACGAAAGCTCCAGATTACGAAACAGCCTGTTTCAGGTGGAGGCAAACTTGGGCTTTTGGGCTAAAACACTGGGATTCAGCAAGATAGAAGACTCTTCTTTAAGCAAAGAGGAAAAAAAGGCTCTTAGGAAAAAGCGCAATAAAGATCTTACAGCCTATTTGGACAGCACAGCTTTAAATAAAAAACTTCGCGATTTTATAAAAGATGACTCAAAGCCTTACCGGGAAAGAACTATTGCCTTATACAAAGCTTTGGAAAAGATAAGACATTCTTTAGAAACAGCAGAAGCTGACTCCTCCATCAAAGATATTATTCATTTCTCCCATGAATCCTACGAATCCCGTGAGTCCCGTCAAAAAATTATTCAAAACATTTCTCAGGTTATAGCGGATTTAATTCATACCGCAGGCTTTGGAAATAAAACTTGGGTGGAGCTTTTAAAAAGCAAAGACCCACATGAAAGCTTAAACGCTTTGCGCAGTATTTTAAACGAACAGGATATTTTGGCTTTTGAACTGGGCTTTACCGGGCATTTTGCAGAGCTTAAAGCACACTTTAAGGCCAAAATACCGGATAAAACAAAATATTTAACTCAAATCACAGAGGAGATTCAAAATCAGCCGGATACTGCTGTTAGAGGAACAGAAGTGTTAAGACTAAGGCCCCTTTCCATTCAGGAGTCGCCTTTTAGATCTTGCCTTAGTGGAGACTGTGCCACCAATACTTATTTTGAGACGGCTTTGGATCCTAATTTTTTGTACTTCACTTTGACAAACAGCCGTCATGAATCCTCAGGCCATGTCACTTTAGTTTTGGGGGAAGCTCAAAGCCCAAAGGGCCTGACAGTAAAAACCGCTTTTGTGGATAAAATTCAGAATATAGAACCGCAAAAGCTTAATGCCGTGTTACAGGGGATTTATCTAAGCTTAAAAGAACAAGGCTATGTATTGGCCCTGCCAAAGGATGTGGGAGACCTAAACGGACTTTCCAATGAGGCTTTGGTGAGTGATTATGTGGGAAGGAAAATTCTGCCTGATCTCTCAATAATCCTTAACAACTTTAAACCGCATGAGCATGAGTATAAAAACTTATTATATACAGCGACAGGTTATTCCAGAGCCTACAGCCGGCTACAGCTTTTGAAGTTTGAGGCTGTGCCCTTAGGGGGAGTTAAAATAAGCCCTGGGGAGATTCCCGCACTTAGAAAAGTCCACCCCGAATTAAGTATTCTCTCTTTATACGAGCCTGTGTTGCTTTTGGAAAAATCCACAATCAATCAAGATCAGATACAATTTTTAAATAATCTTCTTACTATGAGACAGATAAAGGAGCTTAATTTGTCAGATCAGTATGTGGATAATCATCTGAACTTTGTTATGCGACATAAAGATTTTTCCTTTAAAGTAAGAAAGAAGGCTTTTTACACTTTAATAGAGTTTTCTCTGACAATAGAGCCACCGCAAAAGACAACACGGCATATTTCATTTTTAGAGGAAAAAGCATCTTTATTTTCAGAAAAAGAAAAAGAGGCTTTAATAGGAGAAATGAGCAACTGGAAGAACGCTGTAGGTTACAGAAAAGAGTTTATAACAAAGCTTACTGAAAATGAAATAGCATCAGCCCGGGATCTGTCTCAGCTTAAGCAAATTTTAGATTCCCCTTGGAGCCGGGTTTTGAATCAAGGCGCTATGTTGATTGATTTCGCAAGAAACGAACAGAGTACCAGCTTCCTCACACTGTTGCTCGATAGAGGGGTTTATATAGACTACAAAAATGAGGAAGGGAGAACAGCCTTAATGGAGGCCGCAAGCGAAGGCCGTACAGAATCAGTCAGATTCTTGATCAATAGAGGAGCTGATATACACGCCAGGGATCATTATAAGGTTACGGCCTTGATATTAGCCGCAAGAAAAGGCCGTACAGAAACAGTCAGACTCCTGATCGACAGCGGAGCTGATGTAAATGACGACTATCACCGGGGGAGGACAGCCTTAATGGAGGCCGCATACGAAGGCCATACAGAAACAGTCAGACTCCTGATCGACAGCGGAGCTGATGTAAATTACAGAACTCGCTCGGCAGGGCACACAGCTTTGATGTTCGCTGTAATAGCAGACAAGGATCCAGCAAAAAAGGATCCAGTAATAACAATCGAACTGTTGATCGATAGAGGAGCGGATATAAATATCAAGAATGATGATGGGTGGACGGCCTTAACGGAGGCCGTAAGAATGAGGCATATAAAAGCAATCGAACTGTTGATCAGAAGAGGAGCTGATATAGATCTCAAGGATCATCGTTGGAAGAAGGTCTTGAAAATAGCTGAAATGTACGACCAGCACCAACTAGTCAGCCTGTTATACTCATTAGGAGCTACAGACCATTACCCCCAACAATGATCCTAAAATTTTTCACAAACCTCCAACCAAAGCCCCTAAATCCTGCTCCCAACTGTCCTCAAACATCATTCTTAAAACAGCAGAAGGGCTGTTCATTCTCATTTCTCCTCTGTCATAAGAGGATTTATAGGTTTTCTCCAGTTTCTTAAGCAAATTTTTCTTATATGTCGTGTCCGGGTTCCCTCTAAATTGATCGCCTTTTAATTCAATAATAAAAAGCTTTTCATTATCCCGGCGATAAGCCAGAAAATCAGGATAAACTTTATGCCGTCTCCAGCCTTGCAAGGAATAGGCCTGCCGGGCAGCTATCCTGTGCCACCAATATATGGCATTACTTTTATCCAAATAAATTGCGGCGTTTTTTTCAATTTCCGTATCAAAAGCACTCTCAAATACCGGCTCAAAAAGACTGCATTGTATTTCCCTGCCAAGATCTCCTTGAAGAGTTCTGGATTTAACGGGAAGGTTTACAGAAAAAGAATGCTCCATTTCATAGTTTAACCGCTCGTCTGTTTCAAGACGAAATCTAATTTCATCTTTTTTTACTTTATCGCGAAAAACATCTTCAGCTTTTGTGTCTACATCTTTTTTAATTCTTTTTTTTAACACCTCTGATAAATACACCCGGTTATTGAGCAATCGGTTAACATTATGTCCCCGCTTTTTATGCTTTTTAATAAAGTTATCCGCCAAACGAACAGCCTGCCAAGGGTTAGGAACAACATCCACCAGCCTGCGAACAAAATAATCCAGCGTCAAATTTTCATCTGTGTTAATGATTTGTGTTGTAACTTCCTCCTGCCCCCGTAAACCAAGTGTAGCTGTTATTTCCTGAATTATATCTTTGTCATCTAAATTGACAGCGTTTCCAACAAAAACATTCCTCCAATTCAAAGCGCCCAAGATATGACGATCGTAATCAATATTCCGCCAACGCCTGCCTTGTTTATGCAGAACTTGAGGAAGAAAAATTTTGCACTTTTTATATTTTTTTCTACGATGGAAAGTGACCTTTTTTGTTTCCCCTGATCCTTTACCGTCATAGCCGTAAATAAATTGATCCACACCGGTCAGACCTTCATTTTGCAGGCTTTCCTTTACTTTTTGAACAGCCTCCCCCACTTTTTTGTTAAAGCAATAAATATAACAGCGATTAAGCGCCTCCGCCTCTGAAACCAGCTCCGCTTGTGGTTGCCTCATCACTCGCCCCACCATTTGTGTAATCGCCGTGTTTGCTTTCGTGTTGTCCAAAAGTGCAAGTATATAAGCAAAAGAGCAATCCCAACCCTCTTTTAAAGCGTCTTTCGTGATGATCCAGCGGACAGAGCTTTCCTCACTTGTTAAATTTTCTCCTGCAAGCTCCTTTTTTTCTGCAGATTGAATCCGTATTTGCTCTTCCGGCACAGCCAAGTTTTTTGTCAGATATTTTTTTGCGTCTTCCGCGTGAATCCGACCTTCTCTATCCATCTGCGCTCTGCCTGTTTGCTCTACTCTCACAAGCGCCATAGGACGGATATAGCGATTTTTCTTTGCGTAAAGGCGTACAGCCTCTTTTTCCAGTTCATTTAACTTTTTTTGAGTTTCAGCCAATGTATGTTTCCAATTTGAATTGTTGAAACTGTGAATTTCCACCGGGAGTTTTATCATTTCTTCCGTTTTCAACTCTGTCCCCGATATATTGACAAGAATATTGCTGATGCCCGGCCTGGGCGTTGCGGAAAGCTCTAAAACGAACCGGGGGTTTAGACGATTAACAGATTTCACAAACTGTTTGTTGTTTTCATCATCTCTGCCATAAGCCTTGTGCGCCTCATCCAAAATAACGGTGGGACGAATAAGTTTCAGAACATTTATCAGACTGTTCCTGACCCAATCCCCAGAATTGTTTTTGTCTAAATCAGGATATTTTTTCATAAAGTTTTGATTCTCCATCACATCATCCACTTCAGGAAAAAAAGAATTATAGTCGCCACTATCCCTGAAAATCTTAAGAAAATTTTTATTTTTTTGTCTGTTGGCCGAAGGAAGCATCAGCATCATCAGGCAAAAATAATTCTCCACATCCTGTTTTGTAAAACGATCGTTTTTTTCAAGCAGTTTAACTCTTCCTCCTGAAATATTCTCAAGAATTTGCCTGTAAGGATGCTCTCGTGTTCTGAAAGCTTTTAAGGTTTGCTCATAGATGGCTTTTGTAGGAACAATCCAGAGGACAAAACCCGTATCCCCGGCCATGTATTGAAAAGCAGACACACCCAGAAGGGTTTTTCCGCCACCGGTAGGCACTTTTAAACACACATGAGGAACAGGCGCTTCGTTTGCCCCTGTTCGTGAGATATACTGAGGAAAAACTTTTTCCTCTCTCTCCAAAACAGCGGGAATTGACTTTTTATCCTTAAGATCATCCCAAGCATTTAGAGGGTAATTTTCAAGATGTCGGGGAAACTTTTTCCCCTGCTCCTCCATAATCCGCCTTGTGTTTTCGGTCTTTATCCGGGAGCTTTTAAGCTCCTCAAACCAAAGATGAAGCCTCTCAAGCGCTTTTTGTTGATAATGTTTTATTTGCATACTTTACATTTCCATTGTTATTTATTCATGAGGTATATTTTTATGCTTTAATAATGATTTGTATATTTCATTTTACCAAAATCTTTCGCTGTTTTTTTAATCAATTTCAGCTCCCTCAGACTTTTTCAGATTTTGATTTACACCTTTCTTATTTACAGATTCTTTTTGTCCCTTTTTAGTGGCAATAGCTTGAATGTTTTTTAATCTTTGTTGCCTGTCGTACCGGGTGACATACCAATCCTTAAACAAGACTTCTATCAACTGAATAAGAAAATGGGCTTCGTTTGGCTCAATATTAATTAACATTTCTGTAGGTTCTTTCATATGCGCGCCGATATTGCCCATTTCTCTTATGCTGTCAATAGAGCGTATAGATTCTTTTGTAACACCGGGAATGTTACGCTCATTCACTTTCTTTTTCAACTCTTCTATTTCCTCATGAAGAGTTCTTTTTTCAATTTTGCAAAAATCCCGAATCATACTTTGCAGGCATCGGCGGGCAAGAACTGCGGACGCATTGGGGCTGAGGTGAGCAATCTTACAAGATTCCTCATAATCTTTTTTGACAAATTCAGGTATATAGTCCGGCTGAGGTTTGGCTATGGAATCCGGCAATAAATGCCATTCCTGAATTGTTTTGTCAAAACTCTTACCATCTTGATGGTCTTCATAAGTTTTCTTCAAAAGGAATTTCAAGCTGAGCTTTTTACACGGTTTATTTAAACAAGCAATACTTTCAACTTGAAAGCCAATCTTTTTATGTTCACTTATCTGAACAATCGCATAAAGTTCACGCATAGCTCTCCAATTCTTTCCTTCTAACAGAATCTGAAAATGTCCGCAATAAGGACATTGCCAATTTTTCATTATACAGCCCTTTCAATAAAGGTATAATTTTGTTGTGATCATTTTAAAATTCCGTATGGGAGGCTGCAAAATACAATGCCGTTTTGAGTCAGCTCTTTTTGCCCCACAAACTTATGAGAGGCATATACGACAGCTTTTTTCTTTTTTTTGAGCGCTTGTTTGGCTATTCTTTCCATGCGATCGCCGTTTAAAGCGGAATCATTACTTTGCAGGAATTTTAGATCAGGTTTATATATCATATAAAAAAGCCTGTTTTTCGTTTCATGAAAAAAACCGTCTGTGCCACGATTTTTTCGAATTTTATCCGGCACCCGGCCACCCGTGGCTGTATAAAGAGCCATACGGGCCAAGGTCTCATAAGAAGGCAAGGCCTTGCCTGTGAGCATTTTCTCAATATTTATTTCCTCTCCCAACTCACAGTAGGTGAAAGAGCCGCCCAAACCTTTCTTAAGTTTTTCATTTTTGGCTGTGGGGATACCTTTAATCACCCGGCGCACCCGCTCCGCTGTAATGGTATTCGTCACATTAATGGCCTGATGTTTTTCTTTATCATACTCTTCGCATTGCACAAGAATAAATTTACGGTTTCCTCCATCTTCTTTATTCAGCTCTAAAACCGCCTGAGCTGTCGTGCCGGAGCCGGCAAAGGAATCCAATATAAGAGCGTCTTTGCCTGCACCCACTTGAATCAGACGCTTTATTAAGCCCGGTGGCTTTGGATTTTCAAAAGGAGCCTGTCGATCAAAAAATATTTCTTTGATGACCTTTCTTGCAGAATCCGAATGCCCCACCTCTTTATGAGTCCAGATCGTTAAAGGCACAAGTCCCTCTTGCACCTCTCGCAAATATCTTTTGACCCGTGGCACACCTTTGTCTTCTTTTCCAAAAAATACACGATTTTTTTTGATCCATATTTTCATTTTTTCTTGAGGCACTCTCCAACAAGAACCTTTTGGAGGATGATGAGTTTGCCCGGTTTTTGGATTTATAACAGGATAGTCATATTCTTTGGCATAAGATTTAACACTCAAATCTCCGGATCTGTAAGGCCCTCTTCCATCTTGATCATCATATTTGTAAAGTCTGTCTTGTTTCTCCGATCGCGGGAGGAGTCGCCGTTTCCATATTTCCCGCCCGTTGTCGTTTCCATTTCCTTTGTTTTTCGCGTAACAAAGAACAAAATCATGGTTGTCTGAAAAATGTTTCGCATCATTGGCAGGAGCATATTTTTTTTGCCATATTATATTAGTGACAAAATTTTGTTCTCCGAAAATTTCATCCATTATCATTCTTAAGTGATGTTGCTCGTTATCATCAATGGAAATAAAAATCACACCATCATCAGCAAGTAACTCCTGCAAGAGCTTCAGCCTTCGCCACATAAGGCAGAGCCATTTGTCGTGCCTTTCCATATCTTCATTATCCACCGGATTTTTGTTTTTCAGCCAGTCTTTCATCCGAGAATGGCTGTTCACATTGTCGTTATAGACCCAACCTTCGTTGCCGGTATTGTAAGGAGGATCAATATAAATGCAGTTAACACGGCCTGCATAAGCGGGAATAAGAGCTTTTAAAACTTTAAAATTATCCCCGTGAATAATAAGATTATCATCAAGAGAAGGTTTTTTCCCTTTGGGGGTAAGAGATTTCTTCGTGTTTATGTTTAGAGTATGTACAGGAACATTTAAATGGTCCGCCTGTATCAACTGCTTGCCTGTAAATTCCAAATCCGGCATATATCACTCACTGGTATAGTGTTTTTATTTGACCTCTATCCGATTTACTTTTTATATACCATAATAAAGAGTTTTATACCCTGCATTATATTTTTAACTGGATTCCAACGGGGCACAATATGCCATTTCGCAAAATGGGAAGTTCTAAGTATGCCATTTTTCAGGGTTTATCTCAGGCGGAAGTTTAAGAAGTCTTCTTCTTTGTTGGAAGAAAAAGAAACAGTAAAGTCTTTGCGTGTGTCATCTTGGATAAAGCGGGCCTGACTTAAGATCCATTTCTCCGGCCACTTCAAAGACACATGGCTGAAAAGCAAAGTTGTATCGCCTTGCCGAAACAATTCTGTATTTACAGAAGACTTAAGAATTTTTTGCTTGGGTATAACAAAGGGGCCGGTTTGAAGCACCCCTTTGTTTGCGTTAAAAGGGCATTTTGTTTTTAAAACCATTTTGGGCACATGACCGTGTGAAGATATTTCAGGAGCGATAAAAGTCAGATCCACGGTTTGATACTCCTGACAAGCAGGCTTAGCTGAGCCTCCGGCTGAGCGGACCAACAAATGACCTAAATAAAGTTCAATGGTCTGCGCTTTGTTTTCCACCCGGGAAGAGTGCATCAAAGCCTCCTGCCCGCTGTTTTTCCCGGTATACCTTCCTTTGACAAAAGACTGCTGTGCCACACTGGCTATGTTTCTGCTGTTAAGGGAGGAGGAAGAATCACTGTCCAAGTAAATAAAAATTTCCCCGTTCCAAGAGTGTTTTGAAATGGACCACCCGGCGGAAAAACACAAAAAAAACAGCGTGAGTCCGCAATACACTTTCCACTTTTTAACAATCTTTTTCATACTATGTTGCTTATCGGATATATTGCCTGCTGAGTTCAACAAAAGTTCTTACCATCACCCCGGAAGCGGATTTGGGGCGACAATAAGGCAGGCGATCCGGCACATTGTAAGCTGTCCCGGCAATATCCAAATGCGCCCAAGGGATGCTTTTTTCCACAAAATGCTCTAAAAAAGCCGCGGCGGTGGAGCTTCCGGCCCCTCCGGTGGAGGAAATATTGGCCACATCCGCCACTTTGCTTTTCATGTCTTTTACATGAAAGTCATCCACGGGCAAAGCCCATATTTTTTCGCCGGTTTTTTCACCGGCGGACTTAATTTGTTTTTCCAAGTCCTGATTGCGGGTAAAAAGTCCTGTGTAGATATTGCCCAAGGCAACAACCACCGCCCCGGTTAAAGTGGCCGCGTCTACAATAAACTCCGGCTTTTGCTCGCAGGCGTAAGACAGCATATCGGCCAATACCAAGCGACCTTCCGCGTCTGTGTTTAAAACCTCCATTGTTTTTCCGTTACGGGCGGTCAGCACATCCCCCGGCTTTACAGCCGCCGCCCCGGGCATATTTTCCGAAGCGCCCACAATCCCCATCACATTAACCTTTAACTGTAAACGGGCTATGGCCAGCAAAGCGCCGATGACAGCGACAGAACCGCACATGTCAAACTTCATTTCATCCATGTTTTTGGCGGGCTTGATGCTGATTCCCCCGGAGTCAAAAGTAAGCCCTTTTCCCACAAAGCATAAAGGCCGGGTTTTTTTGGCGCTCCGGTTGCCTTTGTACTCCATAATAATCACGCGAGGCTCCTGACTGCTCCCAAGTGAGACCCCCAGTATGCCGCCCATTTTTTCTTTCTTAATGCGCTCTTTGTTCCACACACTGACCTTAGCCCCTGTAAGGCCGCGGAATTTGTTTTGCACCTCTTGAGCCAGTATGGCGGGGGTCATCAGGTTGGCGGGGTTGTCTGCAAGCCGGCGGGCGAAATTGGCGCTGTCCGCGAGGATACAGCTTTCCTCCAAGGCGGTTTTCAGCTCTTTGGAGGGGGATATTCCTTTAAAAAAGATGTTTTTAACCGGCTTTTTGTCTTTTTGCTTTTCCTTCAGATCTTCAAAATGGTAGTGTGCCAAGGTAAAACCTTCGCTGATGGCGCGCACCAAAGCCGGGGCGGACTTCATAAAAGGAAGACAAAAAGACAGATCCACCTCTGCCGAAACAAGACCGTGTTTTTCCAGCTCTTTGTAAGCAACCGCTGAGGCTTGGCGAAAGCTCTCAGGGCAAATTTTCTTAGGCTCATTTAGGCCCACCAAAAGCAGATGTTCGGCCTTTCCCATGCGGGTACGGGGCAAAAACAGGGCTTCGTTTTTGCCGGCTTTAAATATCCGTTCTTTCATCAAGCCTTCGCTTAAGCGAAAAAGCGGGGAAGGCGCGCTTTTTTTATCAAGGCCCTTTTTAGAAACCATTACAATCAAGCAGGATCCAGCCCCGTCTTTAGGGGAAAAAGAAAGTCTCATGGCATAATCTCCTTTTATTTGCGTTTTATCAGCTACATTGTGGTTTTATCAGCTCCAAACCATTCAAACCTGAATAATACCGATACATTCCCCCAATATCAAATATTTTTTCAGAAAATAAAAACCCATTTTTTATCTAAAAACACATAAAATCCCATTTTTTTAAACTTAAAGGGATTAGATGGTGCTCTTCCGCAGAAATTACATTTTTTTTACTTGACATTAGTCAATAAATTACTTATAGTAATATATATGAAAAAACACACATTTGATCCAAAAAAGTTATTATCCGATTTTGACATATTTTTATACAAGAAAGGGGTAAAATTTTCGGCTGTTGTTATTGGTTCAGGAGCACTTACGATTATGAATTTCACACAAAGACACACTGTTGACATAGATGTTTTGGATCCAAAAATTCCAAATAGAATAGCGGAATTAGCAGAAGAATTTAGAGCTCAAAAGGCAAAACAGGATGTTTATTTAATTAAAAATTGGATCAATAACGGACCTATTGCATTACTTTCCAATCTTCCTCAGGATTGGTCAAAACGAACTCAGCTTTTATTTAAGGGGAAAGCCCTTACATTTGCTACTTTAGGGCGTTCTGATCTTTTAAAAGACAAACTATGGGGATTTTGCGACTTAAGAGAACAAGATAGATCAGTGATTCTCCACTTAAAACCTGCACGAGAAGAATTAATAGAAGCGGCTGAATGGGTTAAACTACAGGAAGCTAATCCATCTTGGTCCAATTATGTGGATTCTCAAGTGAAAGAGCTTTTTAAGGATTTAGGTTATGAGTAATAATGTGTTTACAATAAAAAAAGGAAAGCAGTTGGACTGTGATCTTCGTGCTATCGGCTTTAATGTGGCTTGCAAGAAAAAATCTATAGATCCCAATATTGAATCGGCTATTGTTTCAGCTGGAGTGGAAGCTGTCAATAAAAGTGATAATCGTTTGGCCGGTTTGTTGGTGGATTGGCTTTCTGTTCACCACCTTCGTGTTAATGCTGACAGATTGACAAAATTTATCATGGGTTTAAGAGATTTAGAGTATAAATTCGTAAAAATTTTCTGGTGTGCCAATGCGCAAAGATTTTTAGCGAAAGATCAACGCTTTAAAAGGTTGTCCGAGCTATACAAAGGGAAAAGGATTGATTTCGCAGATCGTTTCTTAAAACCCGGGCAACAAAAGGCAACAAAAACCCTGATTGAAATAAAAGGAGAAGATAAACGATTTAAAGGGACCTGTATTCGTGTTCCAAAGGGGTATTTTTCAGAGCGTCCTCATCATATTTTTTCAGAATCTGTTGTCGCCAAACATCATCTGTCCTATCGTTACAGAGTTATGATGGGCCCTTCTTACAGAGCGGATTTATGGGCTTTGCTTAAATGTTACCCGGGTATTTCAGCTTACGCTCTATGGAAGAAAGCGCATTGTTCTTACAGAACGGCTTATATTGTCAAAAAAGATTATGAGCTTCTAAGAGGTTTTTTTTATGAAAAATAAAAACAGACAGGTGTTGAAAAACCACCATAAAAAATTTGAGGATATTTATAATTTGAGGCTTAAAGAGACTCCCACTTTCGTGGGGGGCATGACAGCCTGTAGCGAAAATGACGCATAGCAAGAATATAGCAAAAGACATTAAAGACAGGGCAGAAAATTGATTTTTCAATACGGAAAACAGTCTTTTTCAGCCTTTTTGCGGTATTCTGGTAGAAAAACAATCGGTATTGCAGTGTGTCTTGATAAAAAAATCGAGGTCACAGCCCCTTTTGGCACGGATTTTGCATCAATCCAAATAGTGGTGAATAGAAAAAGCCGGTGGATCATCAAACAGATAAAAGAAATGGAGAAATATCAAACTATGGAACACATTAAAGAATACACAGGTGGACAGACTGTAAAGATCCTGGGCCGGGACTACATGATAAAAATTATTCAAATACCTGATTTTGAGGAAGAGCGGATCATAAAAGATTACAGAATGATAAAAGTCTACACTCATGACAGCAGGAAAAAAAAGCGAATCAGTTTGTTGGTGGAAGACTGGTACAGAACTGAAGCCATGCTTTATATAGCTCAAAAATTTGAGCGGTGTTACGAAAAATTAAGAAAATACAATATTCCTAAACCTTTTTATTACTTAAGATACATGAAAAGGCGATGGGGGAGCTGTACCCCGCAAGGGACAATCCTTCTGAACCCGGAGATTTATCAAATGCCTTCCCACTGCATTGAATACATTATCACGCATGAGCTGTGCCACTTAAAGCACAAAAACCATTCCAGAGCTTTTTACCATTTTTTGGATACAGTTCTGCCTGACTGGCAGGATCAGGCTAAAGATCTTCATTCATTCCTCCAAACTTAGCTTGTTGTTTTGAGGTAAAAAAATTATGCTTCTTATATGGGGCAAGATATAAAATGGGGCAAAATATCGTACGAGGTAAAATATCATACGGGGTAAAATATCATACGGGGTAAAATATCGTACGAGGTAAAATATCATACGAGGCAAAATATAAAATGGGGCAAAATATAAAATGTGTAAAATGTTCTCAGCCCATGCGGGAGGTTTTAAGCCGAAAAGGGGCTTTGATTGATATTTGCCCCGCCTGCAAAGGGGTCTATTTGGATCAGGGGGAGATTAACTTCTTTATCCAAAACAAAAAGCTTTTGCGCGCTTACGAAGCAGGCGGCCTTAAAGGAGCTTCAAAAACCCTCTTTAAATGTCCAAAATGTGAGTCACCGATGCAGGCCGGACGCTTCCCCGGCCTTTACTTTCAGGTGGAGGAATGCCCGTCCTGCAAGGGTTTGTTTTTTGACAGCTTGGAGTTTAACAAACTGCGTGGAAATGGTAAAAACTTTATCCGCCCGGATCGCTTTACTAAAAAACCTTCTTTAAAACCGGCCGGCCTAAAACTCCCCTCCCTTGCTCTTACAACAGGGGTGGTTTGTCTTAGCCTTTACGGCCTTCTTTTTGCGGTAATTGTTTTTCTAATGGAAACAACTCATCTTTCTGTCCCACAGGGAATATTTATCTCTCTTGCTTTTCTTTTGGCTCAGTTTTACTTCGCGCCGGTGCTTTTGGACTGGCAGTTAAAACTTTTTGGCTCTTTAAAATGGGTAAGCTGGCAGGATACGAAAAACCTTCCCGACTTTTTTAAAAAATCTTGCTTTAAGCTGTGTGACGAGCATCGCATTCCCCTTCCCAAAATGGGAATCATAGACGACGACTCTCCTCAGGCTTACACTTACGGCAGAACCCCAAAGAGCGCGAGGCTGGTGTTTTCAAAGGGAATGTTTAAGCTTTTGGACGAAGAAGAAGCAGAGGCGGTTTTGGCGCATGAGTTAGGGCATATCAAACACTGGGATTTTGTGATAATGACTGTTATTCAGGCGGTCCCGATGATTTTATACATCATTTATACACATGTTAAAGACCAGCTGAACAGACAAACCAGCGAAAAAGACAAATCAAAGCCGATTTTTGCCGTTGCTATGGTGGTATCTTACCTGTTTTATTTAATTTCAGAGTACATGGTTCTTTTTGTATCGCGGGTCAGGGAATATCACGCGGATAGATTTAGCAGTTTTGCCACAAAAAAACCCAACAAACTTGTAACCGCTTTGGTAAAAATTGCTTACGGGCTGTTAAGATCCCCCGCAGGGGTGGAGGAGGATTCCAACAACAACAAAGCTGATAAAATAAAAAGTGTGGAGACTTTTAATATTATGGGGCTTTCACCCGCAGGCCAAATGGCTTTGGCCCATCAGGAAGAAAATCAATTTAACCCCCAAACCATTCAAGAGATTATGCGATGGGACCTATGGAACCCTTGGGCTTTTTATTACGAGCTTAACTCCACCCACCCTTTGACGGCCAAAAGAATTAATGCCCTTGGCTCTTACGCTCTTGCCCTTAAGCAGGAGCCTTTTATTCGTTTTAACAAACAAAAGCCGGAAAGCTATTGGGACGATTTTTTTCGGGATCTGTTTGTTTTATCGCTTCCCTACATTTTGGGAATTGCCGGGGGGCTTGCAGGCTGGTGGCTTGGGACGGGTGAGCAAAAAAGCCTGCCCATAGAGTGGACATGGCCTTCCGGCTTGGAGGCATCTTTTTTACTTCCTGTTCCCGGCCCGGGAGCTGTTTTTGCCGGACTGCTGGGGCTTTCGTTTGGCGCTTTGCTTAGGCTTTCGCGCTCTTATCCCTTTGGGCCTTTTTTAAAATATTCCACGGCCTCTCTTTTAAAACTGATAAAAGTGTCCCCGGCCCGCTCGTACCCTGTTATTTTACGCGGGCGCATTTTAGGCAGAGGGGAGGCGGGAAATATTTTTTCCGAAAATTTTGTTTTAAGAGACAAAACAGGAATCATTTACCTTAATCATGAGCCTTTTGGTTTGAATATTTTATTTGCTCTTTTTCGTTATAAAAAATTTCAAGGAAAAGAAGTGATTGTCACCGGTTGGTACCGCAGATCCCCCTCCCCTTATGTGGAGCTTAAAACAATAAAAACCGCAGACACAAAATCACGGGCCTACACTTATCATTATAAACTGGCTTTTTGCCTTATCGGCCTTATTATTTCTCTTCTTTATATGGTTATGGTTTGATAAGTTTTAATTAAGCTGATTGATTAGGTTTTCGAAAGTTTCGCCTCTTTCCGCGTAAGAGTTAAAAATATCGAAACTGGGGCAACCCGGTGACAGCAACACTGTGTCCCCGATACGCGATTTTTGATACGCGATAAGCACAGCTTCTTCGAAAGTTCCGATCACAAAAGTTTCTGAATGATCTCCAATTTGGCGATTGATTTTTTCTTTCGCCTCGCCCACTAAAATTAAGTTTTTTACTTTTCTTTGAATACGCTCTGCCAGAGGTTGATAGTTCAGGCCGGTGTCCTTTCCCCCCATAATAAGAATAACATTGTCTTCAAAAATGTCTAAAGCTCTCATTACAGAATGCACATTGGTGGCTTTTGAATCATTGTAAAATTTTACTCCGCCGACTTTTCTTACATAACTTAAGCGATGCATTCTTCCCGCGTAAGAGGAAATAACTGTTTGTATGCTTTCTTGGTCCGCCCCGTTAATTCGGGCAATTAAAATGGCGGCCATGATGTTCTCGTAAGAGTGCGCGCCTTTCAGTTTATTGTTTTCAATACTGTAGTATTCTATCTCCGGCCCTATTCTTACTTTAATTTGATGACCAATCAATATGGCGCCTCCGATTTTCATGATCTGGGATTCAAGTGATTTTTTTCTGGAAAAATACCGAAGACAACCCTTTTGTACGCCGGGATCCCGCGCCAACTCCAAGATGGCTCTGTCATCCGCATTTAAAATAACAGTGGTTTGAGCCGACACATTTGTAAACACCTTTCTTTTGGCGTTAATATATTCCTCCATACTGCGATAGCGATCCAAATGATCTTCAGCCAAATTGGTAAATACAATATTTTTTGGGGTTGCGTCTTTTAAATGCTCCAACATAAAACTGGAGGCTTCCACCACTAAAAAGTCCGCTTGTTTTTCTTCGTACAAATATTGACTTAAGGGCGCGCCAAAATTCCCTCCTGCGTAGGGCGCTTTTCCCGACTCTTTTAAACAGCGGTAAATTAAGTCTGCGGTGGTGGTTTTACCGTTGGTGCCGGTTATCACCAATAAGGGGGTTTTTATAAACCGGGAGCAAAATTCAAACTCCCCTGTCACCTCCACCCCTTGCGTTTTTATGTATTCAAACAGCTTTAAATGAGAAGGCACACCGGGACTTAAAATTACATAATCTTTGTTTAAAAAATTTTTGGGGGTATGCCCCTCCAGCTCCAGCTGAAGAGGAAGATCTTTTACCTGCTCCAAGTAGCGGGCAAGCTCCGCCTCAGACTTATGATCGCTGATAGTGACCTGCGCGCCGTGTTTTACCAAAAAGCGCGCCAAAGACACCCCTGTTTGCGCAAGACCCACCACTAAAGTTTTTTTGTCTTTTAATTCACTTAATTCCACTTTATTTCTCCTCCGGCTGATACCGCTTAAGACTCACGCATACAGAACCATTAAATGCAAGGCTTTTCACGCCCTGTTATCTTAGTTTTAAAGTGGCCAGGCTGAGAACCGCCAGCAAACAGGCCACAATCCAAAACCGAACAATGATTTTGGACTCCTCCATTCCTTTTAACTCAAAGTGATGGTGTAAGGGAGCCATAGCAAAAATTCTTTTTCCTGTCAGCTTAAAACTTGCAACCTGCAAAATAACCGAAAGTGTTTCTGCAACAAAAACCCCCCCTAAAACCGAGAGCAAAATTTCGTTCTTTGTAAACACCGCCAAAGTGCCTAAAAACGCGCCCAAACTTAAACTGCCCGTGTCGCCCATAAAAATTTGAGCCGGGTAAGAGTTATACCATAAAAAGCCAAGCCCGCCTGCGCAAACCGCCACCGCCAGAGGAGTCAGCTCTCCCGCGCCGGCAATAAAAGGAATACCCAAATAAGAGGCCAAATTAAAATGCCCCGCCAAGTACGCAAACACAGAAAGAGCCAAAGCGCAGACCATAACCGGCACAATAGCCAAGCCGTCCAGACCATCTGTCAGGTTGACCGCGTTTGCGGAGCCGGTGATAACAAAAGCCCCAAAAAGAACATAAAACCAAGACAAATCAAAGGCCAAATTTTTAAAAAAAGGAATGTATAAAACCGGCTCAATTTGCCGGGTGTAAATCAAAATTGTCAGCATAATGCCGGAAAGACCGAACTCATAAAGCAACCGGTACCGGGGGGGGATGCCTCTAAAATTCTTCCAACGGCTTTTGATAAAGTCGTCCCAAAAGCCGATAGCGCCAAAGCCCGCCAGCATGGCCAAGGCGCCCCAAACCAGAGGCTCGGCCAGATCCACCCAGAACAGGGAACTCAGCAAAAGGGCGAACAAAACCAGCCCGCCGCCCATAGTGGGGGTGCCGGTTTTTTTTTGATGAGAATCGGGGCCGTCAGAGTTTACCTCCTCTTTTATATGTTTTTTATTTAACTTTTTGATAAAAAAGGGGGCGAACAGCCAACACACCAAAAACGCCGTAAAGAAAGCCAAAAAAGACCTAAAGGTGATATAACGAAACACATTAAAAACAGAAATAAAATCTGATAATTCAAAAAGCCATTTGTAAATCATAGGCACTTCTTAACAGAATAAAAACCCTAAGGCAAGTAAGAGCCTTTTCCTGAAAAAGTATAAGAGGCGTCACACCGTGTTAAATATATGGAATATATCACTTTGATCCTCATTTTTTAGCTACCTGCTGACAAGTAAAGTGCAAAAAGTGCAAAACGAAAACTGATGAAAAAAGGCGGTTAAAAATGGATATGTATCATATTCTTTCCGGGACTTTGCCGGATGATAAATTAGTGGCTGTTTGCGGGGAGATTATAAAGTCTGTTGAGGAGATGAAAAAGTGAAAATAGATCAGAAAATACAAGAGTTTAAAGGTGAGGTAAAAGTGTGGGCCAAAAAGTTGCAGGTTTTTCCTTATGAAGTTAGGCTGAAAACAATGCGAAATTGGGGAGCTTGTTCCGCTGACGGTATTTTGTATTTTAACAATGCTCTTTTGTTTCGGCGAAAAGAGCTTCAAACTTATGTGATAGTGCATGAGCTTTTACATTTAAAAATTCGCAATCATGGAAAACTTTTTCAGGCTTTAATGAGCCTTCACTTAAAAAATTGGAAAGAGTTGGATAAAGAGCTGAACGCCTACAGTCAAGAACAAGCAGAGGCATTTCATGAAAACAGAATATGATAAGGATTTGAGGGGGGTTTTTGAAAAAAATAAAAATTGGTCTTTGGTGACAAAAATTATTTCTGTTTTAAAGAGTAAAGGCTTTACAGCTTACTTGGCCGGGGGCTGTGTTAGGAGGATGTATTGTTAAAGCAAGTGGTTTTTGCTACCCGACAGTTTAAAAAAACCAGATTAAAGGGAGAAGTCTAAAGGTTTAAAGTGAGACAGTACATTTTCCATTTGCATTCTGCGGGAAGCCTTAAAGGCCAATACTGTGGAGGCATCCAACAGGGAAAGAATTTTTTTTATAACCGCCGGATCACATTGCTCAGAAAGGTAAATTTCTGTTTGACAGCCTGCCGTTTTTAAAGCCTTTGCCAAGGACCCTGCTTGAGATCCGATAAGCCAAATTAAAGAAACAGGTTTTTGAGTAAGTTTTACAGCTATGTTTTTTTGAACGGTTTTCAGGTAATTTCCTATTTCTAAAAAATCACTGAGAATTAAAATTTTTTTTCCTTTAACCACAGGAGATAAAAAATAATCCAGAAAAGCCATAATGCTTTCAGGACCGGCGTTATAGGCGTCAAAAAGCGCGCAAGCCCCGGAAGAAAGCCGAACCCACTGATTTCTTCCTGACGGAAGACGGCAAAAAGCCAGCCCCTTCCATATTTGATCCGCTTTCACTCCCGCAGAAAGCGCAAGGCAAACCGCCGTCAGTATATTATTCAAATGCGCAGGCCCCGAAACCTGCAAAGACGAAGCGCCCCACACACCCTGAATATGCCCTTCAACAGACAAACTACATTGTGTTGCCTCCTTTACCTGTAAAAAAACATCCGCGGTTTTATCTTTGGCGGAAAAACACAGAACTTGATTTTTTCCTGTTTTAAGCCTCTTTGGTTTTTCGGAAAACCCCTCTGTATCCTCCGATGCTGTGCCCTTTATGTCCCCGCTTTTTGGCTTATTATATTTTTCATACATGGCCTTTGTATAAAGATCATCCCCGTTAAAAATTTTAATCGCCTTCGGGGAGCCGGCATAAATTTGCTCTTTTTCTTTGGCTATTTCGTTTTGACTTCCTAAAAGCCCGATATGGGCACGGCCCACACAGGTTACCGCCACAATGTCAGGCCGTGCCAATTCGCACAAGGTTTTAATCTCCCCTTTTTGGTTCATGCCCATTTCTTGAATAATAATTTCTGTATTCTCACCTGCGGACAAAAGAGTAAGGGGCACACCGTACATATTATTAAAGCTTTTGGGATTGCCGATGACTTTTGCATTTTGTGCGTCCGGCAAAGCCTTCCGCAACAAGGTAAGGCAAAAATGTTTTGTTGTGGTTTTACCATTAGAACCAGTAACGGCAATAACCCGCACCCCGGTTTTTTTTCGCCAGTAGACAGCCAGCCTGTGCAAGGCCTTAAGAGTATGATCCACCTGTACAACAGAGGTATGGGTGAAATCTTCAAAACCTTTAAGCGTGTTTTTTTGCACAATCAAAAGGACAGCGCCGGCTTTTACAGCCTGCTGTAAAAAATCGTGCCCGTCAAAATTCTCCCCTTTAATGGCAAAAAACACCCTGCCTTTTAAGTCCGGCTCACGGGAATCAATGGAAACACCTGTAATAACCCCCGTGCTTTTTTTCGCTTTATGTATCAACTGACCCTTCACGACAGAACACAGCTTATCCACACTTAAATTCATGGTTTTTTATTCCTACTTGCAAAACCGGCCTTTTTTTTCATAATACTCCCAAGCTTTTAAGGAGTTTATTCTCACGCATTCATCAACCTGTGAAGACAAATACGCAGACAGCCAAAAAGAATCTTTGTTCCCAAAAAGCTGTGCGCGTGAGTCCGCCTGTATCAAACAAAAAACAGGAAAAGCACCCCGAACCAAACCTATACCCTCCCGGTAAACACTCACATAATCAAAGCCCAACAAGCATTCCCCTTTTTTAAACAGGCATTTAAAAGTATGAAACTCAAAATCAAAAGAGCCTTCACACCAAACATCCGCACATAAGGAGTCCATACCTTTTAACAAAATCCGCTCTTCATGAGGCGCGAGATCGCTCAGGCTTTTACTTTCACAGCTCTGCTCTTGAAATGACCGCAGACCCTGCACAACTGAATCCACTTTGTAAACCTGCGTCTGAAAGTGGCGCCCTCCTGAGCTTTCCCCCGGAGGACATTTTATTGAGCCTGCCTCCGCGCGAAGCGCGCCCCACGAAAGATACAGCATAAACCAAAAGAATATTATAAAATATTTTATTAAAATTTCCATCAACATAACAGCCTCCTTTTTGTTTGGCCTCTGCGTGAAAATCCCCCGTGGATAACACACAAAAGGCCTTTGACTTTTTACATGCAAAATCCGTGCCAAAATTTTGATACGCCATGTCAGTCACCTGTGAAAAAATCTGGCTTTAAGGGCTTCTTTATGCCCTATTTGTGAACTTAACGCGGTGAGAAAATTAACAATCTGCATAATATTTTTAAATAATTGATTTGTCTCAAGCTTTCTTCCATAAACCAGTTACCTGAAATGCTGACAGAAAAACTAAAAATAACAGAAAACATACAAACTTTCGCTTTTTTGCGTTGGTCCAATAACTCCCACACAGAGCAAAGAGAGTTTAATTCCTTCATCAGCCTTGGCAGAGACAAAGACAGTATTATTGTACTGGAGGATCAATTCGCCTCCCGCAGGCACTGCCGGATCCAAAAAAAAGAAACTGAAGGCTTTATTTTACAGGATATGAACAGCCGAAACGGCACTTTCCTTAACGGCAATCGTGTGTTCAAGGCTCTTTTAAAAAACAATGACCGTATACAGATTGGGGAAAAAGAATTTACCTTTTCTTTGGAAAGATTCGATAAGCACTACAGCATTCATACGGAAAGCAAAAACCCCAACTGGAGCAAACAGCTTCAAAACCTTCCCAACATGGCAAGAAGCAATATGCCCGTTCTTATCACCGGCCCTTCCGGCACGGGTAAAGAAATGCTGGCAAAGCTGATTCACCGCTATTCCCACCGAAGCAAAGGGCCTATGATCTCCATAAATTGCAGTTCTCTTTCAGAATCCTTGATTGAAAGTGAGTTCTTCGGACATATTAAGGGTAGCTACACAGGCGCCCAGAGCGGCCGAAAAGGAGCTTTTTTAGCCGCGAATGGTGGTTCTCTTTTTCTGGATGAAATCGGCGATCTGCCCCTGCACCTGCAACCCAAGTTGCTGAGGGCCTTGGAGTATCAGGAAATAAAACCGGTGGGGTCTGATAAAATCACCAAAACAGATGTGCGTATTATCGCCGCCACCCACCAGGATCTGACTTTGAAAGTGGCGCAAAAAGCTTTTCGCTCTGATCTTTATTTTCGGCTTTATGTGCTTAACCTGTCCCCTCCCTACTTAAGAAACAGGATGGAGGACTTTGATGACCTGTTAAACTTTTTTTGTAATGGATACAATATTGTTTTTTCAAAAGAGGCCGTTAAATTACTTAAAAAACATTCTTGGCCCGGAAATATCAGAGAGCTGAAAAACACTGTGGCAAGAGCCAAAGCATTGTTTTCGGGAACAATAGTGGAAGAGGATAAAATAGAAGAGCTGATTTACACTCCTGTTCCAAACACGGAAAATCATGCTTTTCATGAACCGCAAATACCGGCCGTAAGACAGCTGGAAAAAGATATTATTATCAAGACTTTGACACTGTACCACGGCAATCAGCTGAAAACCGCAAGAGAAATAGGTTTACCCAGAACCACATTATACGACAAAATTAAACAATACGACATTGACCCTGACGCTTACAAATAAGAACGACACTCAAAGCTCACATATTGTTTTTAAAATACGGGCGGTCACTTGATAAGGATCGGCGTTGGCGCCCGGCCGGCGATCTTCCAAATAACCGTATCCTTTTTTGGACACATGAAGAGGGATCCTTATGGAGGCCCCTCTGTCCGCCACGCCGTACTTAAATTCATCAATATGGCAGGTTTCATGCAGACCCGTAAGTCGCTCGGAAAGACCGTGCCCGTATACTTTAATATGATCCTGATGTTTTTCAGATAAAAGCGCCAAGGATTTTTCAATAACAGCCATTCCGGTTTTCGGATCCCGCATGGATTTGATGGAAAAGTTGGTATGCTGTCCCGCCCCGTTCCAGTTTCCCTTTACAGGTTTGTTGTCCAAAGTGGCGGTTATTTTAAAGTCTTCCCCCAAGCGATATAAAAAGTAACGGGCCAGCCATGTATGATCGGCAATCGTCAGGGGATCTGCAACTTCCCCTTCTATATCCCTGTGGCCGATTTGAAATTCCCATTGCCCGGGCATCACCTCAGCGTTTACGCCGAAAATCATAATCCCGGCGGATACACAGTTTTGCAGATGTTTTTCCACTAATTCCCGGCCAAAAACCTCATCTGAGCCAATTCCGCAGTAAAAAGGCCCTTGAGGGGCGGGATAACCTTTAACAGGCCAACCCAGAGGAGAACGACCGCGAAAAAGCGTGTATTCCTGCTCCAAGCCAAACCAAGGCTCTTCTTTTTCGGCACCGGCCTTGAGTATTCTGCGTAGCTCAGCCCTTGTATTTGTGGAGTGAGGCGTCCCGTCCGGGTTAAACACCTCACACATAACGAGATAGTGATTTTCACCGCGGTAGGAATCTTTTACAAACCGAACAGGCTTTAAGGACAAATCAGATTTATTTCCCGGAGCTTGATAAGTGGAAGAACCGTCAAAGCCCCATTCCGGAAAGTCTTCTGTTTTGAGTTTGTCAAACGGCTTTAAACGCAAAATCCGTGTTTTTGACCGCAATTTTTGAGTGGGGCTTGCGCCATCCATCCAGATATATTCACAAATGCTGAGCATTCAAACGGCCTCCTGTTTTATGAACTATATTGTTCACTTTTCTAAAAAATTCAACAAAAAAAGCTCAAAAAGGATGGCCGAAAGAAACAACAATATTATATTGATCCTCCCCCACACCCACTTCCACCCTGATTTTTTTATTGTAGTCCGGGGGAAGGCCAAACCTCAGCCCCCCGCCAAAAGAATACCGGGGAGGAAGAAACAGCTCATCATCCGCCGATCCGAAATCAAAAAAACCAGCCACAGTCAAAAACCGCCATAAAGTGTATCTTAACTCTGTTTGCGACAAATAATAGTTTTCCCCGCGAAAACGATTTAGCCGGTAGCCGCGAAGGGTGTCTGGCCCGCCAAGAGAAAACCGAAACAGATGGCTTGAAGGATGCAGGAAAGTCCAACCGGCCTTCCCGCGCGCACTGAACACCAAATTATCCAAAAGGGAAAAAAACAGCCGAATCTCCGCGGAAAGAAAAACAGGACTCAAAGAGCGGGAAAGCATCCATGACTTAAGCTCATAATATTCCCCGCTTGTGGGATTAAAGTAATCGTTTCGGGAATCGTACCGGGCCAAAAACCCCCCGCTTGCAATAAGCTCCCAAGGAAAGCGCTCCACCCCGCTGTCTTTTTCTTTCCTGTGATCAAACTGAAAAAAAATCCCCGCGTACAGCCTGAGATCGGATATCAGCTTAGACACATATTCTGTGTACGCCTGCAATTGATGAACGGGCAGATCTTCACGATCTTCCGGGCGGGTGTAACTGCCCTCCCCGTAATAAGGCTCACTAAAGCCGTTATAATACACTGTAAAGTGAAATTGATCTCCGTTTTGCCGCCAATACTTATAAGCAAAAGAGGAAGAGAAAAAAAGATCTTCACTAACAGCGCTCTCTAAAGCGGTGTAGTACCCTGTTCGCCCGGTGGGGTAGATGAAAAAACGCCCTCCCACAATATGCCCGTAAGTGGCGTTTCGTGAATAAGAGGGCACAACAGCCCATTTTTGAGTTTTGCTGTCTTCCGCAGTAAACCAAGAGGGCGCGTCTTCGGCGACCGCAAGTGGCGAGAGCAAAAAAAATAAAAGACAAATAATAAAGCCTGTCACTGTTTTTACGGATTGACCTTTATCAGCTCTACTTCGAAAATCAAGACCGAATCAGGAGGAATGCCCGGCGTGCCAGCGGAACCGTAAGCCAGCTCAGAAGGAATATAAAACTTGTATTTTGCCCCTTCTTTCATCAGCTGAAGACCTTCTGTCCAGCCTTTAATCACCCCGTTTAAGGGAAAAGTAACAGTTTGATTTCGGCTGTAGGAGCTGTCAAACTCTTTACCGTTAATAAGAGTCCCCCGGTAATGCACTTCCACTTTATCTTCGGCTGTGGGGCTTTTTCCCGAACCTTCCTTGAGAACTTCGTACTGCAAACCTGAAGCGGTGACCTTAACCCCCGCTTGATTGCTGTTTTCTTCTAAAAAGTTTTTCCCCTGCTCCATGTTGTTATTCCCCTCTTTCGGTTTTTTGGCCGGCTGTGGCCTGTTGTTTTGCGCTTTGTTTATATCCTCCATGTTTAACAAAGGGTCTTTTCCTTTTACACTGTGGTATACCCCCAGTAAAAATATTTTTTGATCTTTTTCCTCTTTAAATATTTGTGTGGCGTTTTTGCCCAAGGCATAACCCATAAAATAAGCTTTTTTGGAACTTTCATTTTCCTCCACACGCTTTTTAATCCACTTGTCCTTCCAAGAGCAAGCGCCCAAAAAAAGAGAAAAAACAACTACATAAATAATATTTTTCATGGCTTTTCGAGGGATTACCCCCGCCTCCTTATATATATCAGCTGTTATATGCGTGTTATACAATATCTCAAATCCCTTTGTCACTTGCTTTTTTATTTATTTTCAGGGTTATGACACTTTAAGCTATATTTGATATTACAGCATAAGGTTGATACATAAAAGCCTTGTAAAATGCCCTGCCCACAGGGGTTCTTCACGAGCTATTACTTAATCGGGCATGAAGAACCTCTGACCTATTAGGTTTCCGTCAGGCAAAGGCTATGCTTGTTCGGGACGGAATACCTTGGACCCTCACCGCATAGCCTTTGCCTGACGGATCGACTAACAGGACAAAATGAAGGTTTTTCACGGGCTACTACTTAATAGGGCGTGAAAAAGTACCCCTTAAGCATTTTTGTCCAAAGTCCGTGCCGTGAGTGTTAAATCGTACTCCGTCACGAAACGGTGCGGACTTTGGACAAAAACAGCTAAATAGCAAGGGTTTTTCACGGGCTACTACTTAGTAGCCTGTAAAAAATGTGTTATTTTTATGCGAAATTTCAAGGAGCTATGTTTGAATATACTGATTTTAGGAAAAGGGGGCAGAGAACAGGCCATTGTCAAAGCTCTAACTGAAGCGCCTTCCACCCGGGAGCTTTTTGTTCTGCCGGGAGGGGCCGGTTTTGCGCCAAAAGCCCTTTGTCTTTCCCACCACCTTTTGGAAAAACAAAAGCTGACAGAGCTGATTAAGAAAAAAAACATCCATTTGGTTGTGATTGGCCCGGAAAAAGAACTTGCTGAAGGCTGGTCAGACTTTTTTCGCTCTCTGAATGTGCCGGTGTTTGGACCTTCAAAGTCCGCTACACGCTTGGAGGCCAGCAAGCTTTTTGCCAAGCGGTTTATGATTTCGGCAGGCATCCCCACCGCGAAGTTTAAAGAGGTGACTGACAAAAAAAGCGCTTTAAACACAGCTTTAAGCTTTGGTTTTCCGGCGGTTCTGAAAGCGGACGGCCTGGCAGGCGGCAAAGGGGTTTTTATTTGCCACAACAAACAGGAGTTGGAACAATCCGCTGATTTATTGTTTGAAAAGAAAATTTTTGGACCGGCGGGCGAAAAAGCTTTGGTGGAGGAATTTCAAAAAGGGGAAGAGCTTTCTGTTTTCATACTGACAAACGGAACAGAATACAAACTTTTGCCTTTTGCAAAAGACTATAAAAAACTAAAAGACGGGGGCCGGGGACCTAATACAGGGGGAATGGGCGCTTTTGCCCCTTATGAAATACGGCCTGACTTACAAAAAAATATTGAAGAAAATATTATTCAGCCCTGTATACGGGAAATGAAAAAGCGGGGTTTATTTTACCGCGGTGTTTTATACACGGGGCTGATGATTGTAGATAACAGCCCTGTCGTATTGGAGTATAACGCGCGCTTTGGTGATCCGGAGACGCAGGTTCTGCTTCCTTTGTTATGCCATACTAAACAGCAAAAAGAAGCGGATTGGGCTAAAGTGTTTTTATCTGTGGCGGAAGGCCGACTCCCCGATTTACACTGGAAAAAAAGCTTTTACTCCGCCTGCGTGGTTTTGGCCGCAGAAAACTACCCCTCAAAACCGGTAACAGGCATCCCTATTGAAGGGGATACAAACTTTGAATCTTCGCACTCTTATTTTTTACACGCCGGAACCACAAAAAGCTCTAAAGGAGCTTGGCTTACAAACGGCGGACGGGTGTTAAACGCTGTGGGCCTTGGAGAAACAAAAGCCACAGCCCTTCGCAGGGCTTATGAACAAGCCGAAAAGGCGCGCTGGACTGGCAAGCAGATGCGATCTGACATTGGATCTTAAAACCATTCTGATGATTTTAAGTGTTGAAGCATCTAAAAATACGGCTTATAATAAAATTTTTGTTAGGAGGTTAGCTCAGCTGGTAGAGCGCCACCCTTACAAGGTGGATGTCGTCGGTTCGATCCCGGCACCTCCTACCAAAAAGTCAGTACACAAAATGATTGTGTTTTTCTATGTTCAGGAGCCAGCCAAACAATAAAAAAGCGCATACCAAAGAACTGCCACCGTAACTCATAAAGGGCAATGTTAAGCCTTTAGGCGGCAATATGCCAAGGTTTACCCCAATATGAATCATAGAGGAAAAAGCGAACACCATGCTTAAAGAAAAAGCCAGCACTTTTTGCAAAAGATCCTGTGTCCTTAAGGCAATGCGCATTCCATAGTAAGTCAGCAGGCCGTAAAGCGTCAGCAGAAGGCAGAACCCGACAAACCCCGCCTCCTCACCGAAGACCGCCAAAGTAAAGTCTGTATGCGCCTCAGGCAAAAAAAAGAGTTTTCCTTGGCCACGGCCCGGCCCCACTCCAAAAAAACCGCCGGAATGAAAACTAATCATACTTTGAATCACCTGAAAGCCGGTTTCCAAAGGATCTGACCAAGGATCCAACACAGCGCGGATCCGCGCCATTCGGTAGGGTGTAAAAATCACCATCAGGTACATCCCCAGTCCTGTCACAGAAAGGGCGATACTAATGTGCTTCCACTTAAAGCCCAAAACAAAAACAGTACTCAAAGCAAGACACAAAAACAAAACAATGGTGCCAAAATCAGGCTGTAAAGCCAAGACCAATAAAGGAAGAGCAAAAGCAAACACAGGAAAGGCCCAAAACAGCAAAGGCCGCTCATTGAAAAAGCTTTGCTCTTTTAAAGCGATAAGATACATAAAGGCAAAAGGCGCGCTTACTTTAAAAAGCTCTGAAGGCTGAAAACGAAAACCAAAAGGCAGATCCAACCACCTTTGCGCGCCCCCTGCTGAAATCCCAAGGCCCGGCACAAGAGTCAGTATAATCAGCAAAACAGAAAGAACCCATAAGCTGATCCCCATACAGCGCGCCCACTTCCAAGAAACAGCGGCCAAAAACAAAAGAGCGGACAGACCAAGAATAAAAAACACCACCTGCTTTTTAAAAAAGAAAAGTCCGTCGTTGTATTTCTCTATGGAAAAAATATAACTGGCGCTGTATACCTGCACCAAGCCGAACCCGGCCAGCAACAAAACGAGCAGTAAAACTTTTCTGTTAAGCGCGCTGTAAAAAAAAGACATAATCGTCAAAATGCCTCAAAAGCATCCTCCCATTCATCATCGTCCGCAAATTCCGTATTTTTCTCCTGTGATGACGGAGGAGGGGTCGGTTTTTTTGAAGAAGTGGAGGAATCGTCAAAATTCGTATCCATTACTACATCTTCATTCAAAGGGTCATAACCGCTTTGCGTGATAAGTCCTGCATTTAAAGAAGTAATGTAGTCCCCCACATGAATGGGGTTACTCATTGCGGTAATGATGCCGGTCGCAAAACGCTGTTCAGTGTAAATAATTTTCACCTCTCCCACTTTAATTTCGTAGCCGTATTGTATATGATCGCGAACACTGCTGTTGGCTTTTACCTGATACATCTGGCCGACCGAAAGGCCGCCGGCCAAGCCGCGATTCAAATACACTAAAGAATAAGGGGACGCCACTTGTTTTTCATGACGGCTGATACTGGGAACACCAATAATTTGCGCTGACGAAGAACCCGCCACATCTGTTTTTTTATAATCATACTGGATCAAACTTTTGTTCAGTACCAGCGCGCCCTTGGTGACCGGACTGAAAGATTGAGTGACTTTGGCTTCGTACAGATCAAAAGAGTCCTCCACCCTGCCGATAACCTCCACCTCCCCCTGCACATCCACTTGATAACCAAACGGGCCTCTGACCCCCCGAACAGAAGAGTAAAGCTTTCCTTTGTTTTGTATCACTGTTAACTTTTGGCCCGGGTTTACAGGATCTGTCATTTCCAAAAGCAAGGTTTGTCCTGCATGGAACCATCTTCCGTATTCTTTATTGCCGGATATTATTCCACTCCCGGAAAGCGGCTTTTCCGCCATATAGTGGCGCAGAAAAGAAATTGTGGATCGAGACACCTGTCCAAAACTCAGATCCAATTTATCTTTATCTTCTTTTTTATCAGAAAGACGCAAAGGTGGAAGGCTGGACGGAATATTTTGCATAATCGGCGGGGGCTTTTTAGAGCCGGGTATATTAATCTTCACCCCTTTTAGAAAATCCGGTGGAGCTTTAGCGGACCTTTGGGGCAACTTTCCGCTTAAACCCTGTACAATATTTAAAGAGGGCGGAGAGCCTTCTGTTCCGTGTATAAAACCAAGGCTCCCTTCAGGGTGGATCAAATGAGGATTGCTTATGCCCGGGTTGGATGACCACAGTTTAGGCCAGTAATGAGGATCACCAAAAAGCACTTTGCTGATATCCCATAAAGTGTCTTCTTTCTGAATGGTATATATATCTTTGTTTCCCGTTATATTGTTCCATTCCTCCACAGAAACTTTTTTGCTGTAATACTGAATGTATGTATCATACAGGTTTTGTTCGTATTGGTCTGCGAAGGTGCCTTCCTCGGTAGCGCCGGTGTTTGCCTCTTCAAGAGTAAGTTCTGTGTCCTCCCCTTCAGCAGTGGAGAAGGTGGCGTCGCTCTCCGGCGCTTCTTCCTCTTCTCCTTCAGCGGTGACAGTGTCTTTTGCTTCCTCCTCTCCGGCAGTCTCGGTATCAGCGCTTTGCGCTTTTTCGCCATCCGGCGGGAGGATGAGATCTTCGTCTTTTTCCGGCTGTAAGGCGCCTATTTGTTCATCTTCTTCGTCCATCCATTTGTCTTCATCACCCTCCGCTTGGGCGATGTCGTCGGCGGAATCAGCACTGCCGGCGGAATCAGCACTGCTGGCGGTGTCTACAGCTTTTGCCGGAGGAGGGACCTGCTCATCTTCTTCATCCCGCCACTTTATATCTTCAGAGTCCGCTGATGAGTTTTCCTGAGCAACGGACATAACAGGCGAAAACAAAACAAGAAAACTTAAACTTGTTAAAACCGCTTTTTTGAAAATCCTTTTCAAAACTTTTAACTCCATTTAAAAAGCTTTTCCACACCTGACTATTTAGCAACCCGTGAAAAACCCTTGTTATTTGCGACATAAGCAAAATCCCGCCGGTGAGGGTCCAAGTGTAAAACTGAAAGCCCTATACTTAGGGCTTTCAGCCCGAACAAGGCGGGATTTTGCTTATGTCGGCTATGAAAGCCAGCCTTTTTCACACTCTACTAAATGTAAGGATAAACCTTTTACTTCATCAGAGGTAAGTCCTAAATGACACTAAACAGCAATTTTATTTTTCACAAAATAACGGGCAAAATCGAAATATATTGCCCCTATTTACAGCTTTTAGCTGTCATACCGGTTTTTTGGCACGGTTTTTGCTAACAAAATTTGTGTAATGATTACCAGTCTTTTGCTGATTTTAATTATATTATGCGTTAACCCTTTTTCCGCACTCGCTTTTTTACAGCCCGGATCAAGGTTTATGCGTAATTGGTGCCTGCAAAGAGTGCGCACAACGGGCACGCGCGCTGACACAGGCGAAATACCGCCCGCAGGCGAAAAAAGCCAAAAAATTCTTTATGAAACAGATGAGCCAACAGGTTCTGCGCCGCTCACGGAGGGGGAAGACTTAACAAGCATTTACTCAGCCCTTTTGTGTGGAGAAAAATTGCCGGAAGGGCAAATAAAAAGCGCGTTCATCGCCTTGGGGATTATTCATTTAATGGTGATTTCCGGCGCGCACCTGATTTTTTTGGAAAGAGTATGGAAAAACCTACTGCCCGATTTTCGGTTTAAAAACCTGTTGCTTGCTTTTTTCTTGTTAATTTACTCCATGTGTGCGGGACTTAAGCCTCCTGTTTTAAGGGCTTTGTTCTCCCTTATGCTGAGCCGGGTAAACAAAGAGCTAAAGCTGTTTTGGAGTCCTTACCTGCGTGTTCAGGTAAGCGGCCTGCTGTGCCTTTTTTGTCAAAGCAGTTGGTTTCACTCTTTGTCTTTACAGCTTAGCTGGATAGCAGGTATGGGTATGTCTAATCATCGTCTGTCCCGATTAAAATCCTGCGCGCTGACCTTTATTCTGATTTTGCCTATTGTCAGCCAGTGGAGTGGGTCTCATCCCTTAAGTATTCTCCTGAACTGGCTGGCAGGCCCTATTGCCGGGAGCGCTCTTCTGCCTTTATCTTTGCTGACCCTTCCCTTTCCTTTTTTGAGATTTTTTACAGACCGGCTGTGGGGATATTTTTTAAATTTGATGAACTCTCTAAGACCTGTAATGGAAAACAAGGGGATAGAGCTGACTTGGTCCTTCAGCTCCTTTGAAATATGGATTTATATTTGCTCCGCTTTTGTGCTTCTTCAATTTTATTTTGTGTACTCTTTGCGCCGGGACTGCACACAGAGCACTTAAAGCTGGTGTTTTTACTATTTAATGCGTGTCGTTAAAAAGTTGGCATGAAAATTGCATGTAGTGTTTACAGACATGAATTTTTTACTTTATTTGCTTATTTTTTGCCTGTCCGCTGTGCCGACCATTGCGCTGTCTTTGGCGGAGGATCGTCATTCCCAAGAAGGGCACAACTTGCCCCACGGGAATCCAAACCAAGCTAAAACGCCCGCTGAGGCAGAGGACAGACAGCTGATTTTACTGCAACCGGGGGATCTGGTGAATATTCCAAGCCCCGCCCTTGAAAGGGTGTGGCTTAGCCGGGGCGGGATAATTTCTGTTCAGGATAAGGGGGCTGTGCTTGGCATTCAAGCGCGAAAAACAGGAGAGGTCTTGTTGAATGTGGGATCCCGCCTTTACCTTGTTCAAGTCTTAAGCGGTGAAAAAAAACTTAAGCTTAAAGCTGTAAATGAATTTTTGTCGGGCAGAATGGGGCTTAAAGCGCGCTTTATAAAAGATAAAATTCATATTCAAGGTCGCCTTTACAGGGCACAGGATTTTATAGATTTTTCTGAAAAAGCGCGTGACTGGGATCTTGATTGGCTGTTTTCCGCTGAGGTTCCCCCCTTTTTACAAAAAAAATTAAACGCTTACATAAAACAGGAAATAACCAGCATGGGGGAAAATAATCACCTTTCGCCTCCCACCCTGCTTTGGCAACAGCCTTTGACGGCTCTTGTGCCTTCCTCTGATAACAAAAACCTGCTGTATCAGGCGCGCTTAAAGCGCTTTGGCGTAACAATTAAAAAAGACCCTTTACTGCTATCTTCGCCTCCTTTGATTAGGCTTACAATTTTGATGGTGGAAAGCAGTGCCGACCACTCCCTTCAGACACATATTGATTTTGAACCCTTAAGCCGTCTTTTAGACGGAAAGATTTTTGCAAATCTGCTAAGCTCTTTTAAAAGTCTGGAAAGCAAAGGAAAAGCCCGTATTTTTTCCAAAGTGGAACTGCTTACAGAAAGCGGTAAAAACGCCCGGTTTCACTCAGGAGGGGAAGTGCCCATTCCTTATTTTAACCCTGAAACCGGCACGCAAAGTATAAAGTGGAAGCCTTACGGCATACAGCTTAGCTTTAAGGCCGTGGCGGACCGGCACAAAAAAATTCGTATTGATGCACAAATGGAAATTTCTGAAGTGGATCATTCCTACTCCGCCCGCTCCGCGCCTTCCATTAAAGCCGGACGTATCAGCTCCTCTGTAACTATGCGGGCCGGGCAAAGTCTTTTGCTCTCTAAATTGATTCGAAGGCAAAGCGGGAAAAACAGATCTGCGCCGGTGGAGTTTTTTCGTCTGCCTTTGGCCGGTCCGCTCTTGTCTTTTAAAGGAAAAACAAATGAACAAACCCGCTTAAGTGTTTTTGTGACCGCCGATTTAACTGATTAAAGGAGGAATGATGAACAATCTGCAACAGCCGACTGACAGCGCGCATTTGCGGACAGCTTTTGCCCGGGTGTTTAAAGAGCTTCAAGGTTTAATACAAACAGACAAAATAAGCCCTTTCCCTCATACAGAAGACACAGCCCGCACTGAAGGGGACATGAAAGAAAAACTAAAAACCCTGTCCCCCGCCCGCTATTACCCCCGGTTTGAAAGGGAAATTTTCGGCATGGGGCCGGCCTCAGAGCTTATTCAAGATAAAAATATTTCAGAAGTGATTATCAACGGGAAAGATCACTTGTTTTACGAGCAAAAAGGCAGACTTTATATGTGGCCGGATTCTTTTTTGTCGGATTTGACTTTTCACAATTTTGTTCATCGTATTTTGGAAGAAACAAAAACAGTGTTGAGTTTAAAACAGCCCTTTGCCGACGGTAATTGGAGAGGACGACGTGTCCATATTGTTAAAAATCCGGTGGTGAATGTGGATTTTCATTTAAGCTTTAGAAGGCACCCGGAAAAGCCTTGGACTTTTTCCCGATTAAAAGATCAGGGCTGGGCGCCGGAAAAAGCCATAAACCTGATTGAAACACTGCTTAAGGAAAAAAGAAACATTTTAATTGCCGGTCCCACCAGCTCGGGAAAAACCTCTGTGTTAAACGCCTGCCTGCAAACATTTACCACCCACGAAAGAATTATCACTGTTGAAGACAGCAGTGAGCTGATTTTGCCCAACGGCTTCAGCACAAAACTTCTTACCCGCTCCAACAGCAACAGCCCTGACACTTTATTGAATGTGGATCAAAACGAGCTGGTTCGGCAAAGCCTGCGTATGAGGCCGGATCGCATTATCATGGGAGAGGTCAGAGGAACAGAAGCCAAAGATCTGCTTATGGCTCTTTCCACCGGACACAAAGGAAGTATTGGAACAATTCACGCCGAGGATCATAAACAAGCCCTGTGGCGGCTGGAGATGCTGGTGCAAATGGGCGCGCCCTCTTGGGACATCTATACCATAAAACAGATGATCGCTCTTGGCATTGAACACCTTATCATGCTGGGCAGATACAACGGGGAAAGAAAACTTATGGGGGTGTATAAGCTTTCCGGGGTGGAAAAAACAGGGTTTTTATTCGAAGCGCTTTTTACTCATTTATCCTGCCCGGAAGGTTTTTTTGTCAGCTGAATGCCCAATTCCAAAAGTTGATCACTGTCCGGGGCGGAAGGCGCGCCGGACATCAAACAAAGGCCACTGCCGGTTTTGGGAAAAGCAATAACATCCCTTATGTTGTCGGTTCCGCTAAGGAGCATAAGCAGTCTGTCCAAGCCCCAGGCGATTCCGCCGTGGGGGGGCACCCCATAGCGCAAAGCTTGAAGAAAAAAGCCAAACTTTTTTTGGCATTCCTCTTCGCTGAGGGAAAGCGCTTTAAACAAGGCGGACTGTGTCGGGCTATCGTGAATACGCACACTGCCGCCTGCCAGCTCTTGGCCGTTGCACACCAAGTCGTAGGCTTTCGCCCGTATAATCCGGCCGGTCAGTTTTTGCTTCAGAAGCAGATCCCGGTCTTCGTCCAAGGGCGCTGTAAAAGGATGATGACAAGCCTTCCACTTTTGGCTTTTGCCGTCATACTCCAACAGGGGAAAGTCTTTCATCCATACAAACCGGTCTTGTTCTTTTTGAATCAGGTTTTGCTCTTTTCCCAAGCGATGTATCAGCCTGCTTCCGCAAGGGTAAAGCTCCTGTTTGTGCCCTGCCAGTATGAATATAATGCTGTTTGGCTGTCCCCCCGCTTGTTCAAAAATTCGTCGCAAAAGATCCGGGGGGATCCATTTTTCCGCCGGGGATTTAAGCTTTCCCCCTTCTTGAGATTTTATCCAAAGCAAACCCCCTAAGCCTTGTTTTTTTACTTCGTCCGTAAGTTTGCCAATCCGGCTGTTGCTGAAGCCTTCCTGCTCGGGAGGAAGGGCCAGCGCCTGCACAAGCCCTTTTCTTTTTAAGCAGTCTTCAAACACAGCAAAACCGGAGTTACCTGCAAGCTTGCTGATGTCTTTTAACCTAAGGGGGTTTCTTAAATCCGGGCGGTCTGTGCCGTATTCGATAAGCGCCCGCTCATAAGAAAGAAAGGGAATGTCCTTTATGCTTTGATTTTTAAATTTTTTCCATAAAGTTTTAAGAAGTTCTGTGTTTACCTGTATAATTTCTTTCTCATTGGCGAAACTCATTTCCAGATCAATTTGTGTAAATTCCGGTTGCCTGTCAGATCTAAGATCTTCGTCCCTAAAACAGCGCGCAAGCTGAAAGTAGCGGTCTGTTCCGGCTATCATTAAGAGCTGTTTTAAAGTCTGAGGGCTTTGCACCAAAGCGTAAAAAGAGCCGGTTTGCAAACGGGAGGGCACCAAGTAATCCCTGGCCCCTTCAGGTGTGGTTTTGTATAAAACAGGGGTGTTGATTTCCACAAAGCCTTTTCGGCATAATTCTTTTCGTATTTCTTGATACACTTCATGGGCCAGCTGAATATTTTTTTGCAGGCGCTTGGACCTTAACTCCAAGTAGCGGTGTTTTAAAGCCAAAGATTCAGAAACATGTTTGTCTTCGGGCAAAAAAGGCGGGGTGTCCGCGCGGGAAAGAAGCTCACACCGCTTTGCCTTCAGCTCCACCTCTCCGGTTTTAATTTTCGCGCTTATGGTGTTTTTGGGCCTTAAGCAGACTTCCCCTTGAACGGCGACCACGCTTTCAAGGCTGAAAGAGGACACCTGCTCCATTCCCTTCGCCCGCGGGTTCAGCACCACTTGCGTACAGCCGGTTTTGTCTCTTAAATCCATGAACAACAACCCGCCGTGGTCTCTCACCTTTTGCACCCAGCCCATAAGAACAACCTCACAGCCCGCGTGGCCGGCACGCAGGTCGCCACAGTAATGACTGCGCTGTAGATCCTTAATGAAGGCTTTTGGCTTCATGTTTCGCTTTTATCCTGATTTGCGGTTTTTGCCGTGTTTGATAAAAAAAATATATTAGAAACAACCCGCCGGAAAGTCAATATTACGAAACCGGTGTCCGCATTGTGCGCCCCGATAAAAGGGTTATTCTTCTTCGGTATAGGAATGGCAGGTGCTGTAGGATTCTGTATCCAAAATATCTCTCACAGCTTCGCCTTCTTCAGCCAAAAACCATTGCCATGCCCGGTCCATCCTATCTTGATTCGGAGATCCCTCTTTGTCTCTGGCGCGCAGGGTTTTGTCGTCCAATCTCAAAGCCAGTTCGTATAATTTTGCATTAAGCTTAAAATGCGTTGTATCCAACTTGATAATGGAGTTCTCCACCCGGGCTTTGTCTGTATCGCTTTCGGCGTTTTCTCTTTTTCTTTCCAGTTTGATTCGCGCGTCGCAAATTTTGTTATGAGCATCCGACAGTTTTTTTTGCAGACACTTTCTAATCATTCCCGGAATGTATGAATCGCTCAAGTTAAAAATATCCATACCTATATCAAGGATATTGCCGGGAGTGTCCACATCCGGTTTGCAGTTTCTTAAAAGCTCCCACCAGCTCAGCCCTTCCAGTATACTGTCATCCGGCACAGGGTCCCCTGTGCGATCATCCGGTCGGGGATCCGGGTCTGCGTCCTGATTAAGAGGAGAGCAGGCGCATAAAGCGGCAAACAACAAAACGGGCAAAACATTTTTTTTCATAAAAAACCTCACTATAATAATCGGCAGTAGAATCAGCGATATTAAAAAAAAATGTATAAACCTTCTTTACAGACTGGTTTTTCAGGGTTTTTGAGCTTTTTAGGCCCTGCCGGGCCAAAAAATCCTGTGCTTTAATTGGCCTTTCGTCTTAAATTTGCTTTATACTTACGGACTATGAACAGAAAAACAAAACAGCATAAAGCGGAGTTGATTCCGCCTTCCACCGGCCTTGCCGATGATCTTTTACAGCTTTACTTAAATGAGATCAGCAAATTCCCTGTGTTGAGCAAAGAGGAGGAAGAAAATTTAAGCAGGCGTTTTTACGAAAAAAAAGATCCTCGTTTAGCTAAGGCTTTGGCAGAGGCCAATTTGCGTTTCGTGGTTAAAATAGCCGCGGAATACACCCGTTTTGGCGCCCGGCTGATTGATTTGATTCAGGAAGGAAATATGGGGCTGATTCACGCCATTAAGGAGTTTAACCCCTACAAAGGTGTGCGCCTTATTACTTACGCCGTCTGGTGGATCAGGGGTTATATTCAGGAATATCTTTTGCGGCAATATTCTTTAGTGCGCATCGGCACAAGCGCGAAACAAAAAAAACTGTTTTATTTTCTCAAAAAACAGCAGGAGTATTTGAGCGCACTGCCTTACACGGAAGCCAAAACCCTGCCAGCCTACTCCGGTTTTAAGGAAAAAGATATGCGGGCCATGCGCGACAGAGTGACAGCGCGGGATTTAAGCTTGGATCAGCCGGTTTCCAAAAACAGCAATATCACTTTACTGGATACCCAAATTCAGGAGGAGGAATCTTCGATCGAAGAAAAATTAAGCGCTTTGCAGGAAGAAAAACAGCTCAAAAAAGCTGTTGAAAAACTAAAACCGGGCTTAAACGCCAAAGAGCTTTTTTTGCTGGATCAAAGACTCCTTTCAGAAAACCCTTTGACTCTTAGGGAAATTGGCGAAAAATTTTCCATCACAAGAGAAGCCGTAAGGCAGGTGGAAAACCGCCTGATAAAAAAAATCAAAGATCAGCTGACCTGCCTGAAACAAAGCCAAAACGCTTAAAGGTTTTTAAAAAAGAAAAAGCTTGTTTAAAGTCTGTGTCTTCCGGCCCGGTCCATAAAAGGCCTTTTAATTCATCGGCGGGCACAGGCTTTTTTAATTCAATATGCGGACGGATACCTTGTTCGTGGATGATATGTCCTTTGGGGGTTAAGTAGTGCGCCACGGTCAGCTTTACCGCATTTTCATGGCTTATCGGGATAAGGGATTGCACAGAGCCTTTGCCAAAGCTGGTTCTGCCCAATAAGACAGCTCTTTTGTTTTCCTTTAAAGCGCCGGCCAATATCTCCGCTGAGCTGGCGGAATAGCCGTCTATAAGAACCATCATAGGAAAATCAGGCAAAGTGCCGGGGGCCTGCGCCCTAAATATCTGTTTGTTTTCCCGGTTTCGGCCTTCAATACGAACAATCACCCCTTTTTTAAGAAATAGATCCACTGTTTTTACTGCGGATTCAAAAAGCCCGCCGGGGTTTCCTCTTAAATCCAAAATCAGCCCGGCCGGCACGCTTGAGCCGATAATTTTGCGTATTTCCATTGAGGTGCGCTCTGTAAACGCATTCACTCTGATATAAAGAAACTGATTGTTTAAATTTTTGTGAGAGACAGACTGAACAGAAATAAGCGCGGGGCTTAGCTCCACTTGGCTGACTTTCCCGGACTTCAGATCTTTGAGGCTGATACGCGCCTTTTCCCCTTTGCGCACGCTTAGCAGTTTGTATATTTCCGCTTTGTTTAAATTTGCGGTTTTTTGTTGATTGATTGTTAATAAGATATCCCCCGCTTTTATACCGGCCCGCCGGGCGGGGGAGTTTTCCAGAACAGAAATCACAATAACCTGCTTATTTTTTATCGCAAGCTCTATGCCAAGGCCAACGAAGCGCCCCTTAGACTGTTTTTGAAATGTTTTTAACTCCTCCGCTGATAGAAAATGAGAGTGAGGGTCCAGCTCCCGCAGAACCCCTTTAACAGCCCCTTGAATAAGCTGTTTGGCGGAAAGCTTTTGAATATAAGATTTTTCAACCACATTCAACACATCTGAAAGTATTTTAAGGCTTTTAAACCTTTGCTCCGCCTCTTGATTTGTAAGGCCGGTGTTGATAGACGACCGTGCCTGTCCGCCGCTTTCTGATTTTACCGTGGGGCTTTTTGTTTGACTTGCAGGGCCGGCAAAAGCGTAAAAAAAGCAAAGAAGTAAAACGAAAATCCGTCCAGTGGCAACAGCCTGCGCTTTTAGAGCCTGCCAGCATATTTTATCAACAATCATAATGTAAAATTATTGTTTATTCCGCAGAAAAAAGAGACGCTTAAAAGCTTTTTTTTCTCAAATACAGACATAAGTATTGACCTTCCGTCTCACGGCACGGACTTTGGGCAAAAATGCTTAAGGGGGCATTTTTTCACGCCCCACTAAATAGTAGCCCGTGAAAAACCCTTGTTATTTGTGGCATAAGCAAAACCCCGGCGGTGAGTGTCCAAGGTATTCCGTCACGAACAAGCCGGGGTTTTGCTTATGCCAACTATGAAATCCAGCCTTTTTCACGCCCCACTAAATAGTGTGTAAAAATTACATGGTTTATGTCGGAAAATCTGTTAATCCCGGCTTTTTCTTCGCGGTGTCTGTTTTTTGGTGTATAAGACAAGCCTGTAATTTGGAGCTGTGATGTTTTTTTATTTTTTATTTTTGATTACTTTACCTTTTGCAGGCGCGAATCCTGCAGAAATAAAAAAAACCAAAGAGGAGCTGTCTCACCCCAATCAGCAAGTGAGAAAGCACGGCCTGTTGTCGCTTATCAAGCTCAAAAAAAACAACCCCGATCTTCCGATGAAAACAGTAAAACTTCTGAATGATTTAACAGCAGAACTTCTGAATGATTCAAATATATATATAAAACTATACGCCCTTATGGCCCTTCAGGAAATGAAGACAACAAATATTACCATCATTATGAAAATAGTGGATCTTTTGGCGGATCCTGAAATAATTGTCAGAAAACAAGCCGTTCTTACTTTAGAAGAGCTTAAACCAAAAAAACTTGCCGTTCATCAAAAAATTGCTGATTTGTTATCCCATGAAAACCCAAGTGTCAGAAGTCAGGCTGTGCAGGTTCTTACTCATCTACAGCCGACAAACACAAATATTCTTCAGCAGGTGATTTTAATGCTTAATGACTCTGTGGCGAACATAAGGACAGCCGCAATCTCAATTCTGGGGGCAAGTGGTATCAAAAACCCTGATGTTCATCAAAAGTTGGCTTTTATTTTAACAAATGATCCAAGCCCCGTTGTAAGACAAAAAAGCGCGCAGGCTTTGGGAATTCTCAAACCTCCACAGCCGATAATCCACCAACAATTGGCTGAGAGCTTGTCCCACCCTCGGGTGGAATCTCACTTTCAAATAAAAAAGACCGTTTATTGGGCTTTAAGTCAAATCAAGCCCTCTAATCCTAACATTCATCGGGTGTTATCCTCCCGTTTAAGCACAGCCGATCACGACGAGAGAATGCTCATTATTTTGGCATTGCATGAGCTTAATCCCAAGGATCAAGAAGTCCTTAAAGCCCTTCAAGAACAACTTAAAAAAGAACCGGTCTTGAAAACACAATTCTTATTGCAGAAAGTTATAAAGGAAACTGAAAAAAACCCGAAAGACACAGACCGTAAGGCCTCCGTTAGTGCTGATACTATAAACCAGTTTTTGTTTTCTCTTTCTGAAGACAAGCCCTCTGTGCAATTATCCGTCATTAAAATTATAAAAAAATACAATATACAACATACAGCTATCCATTTAAAATTGGTAAGTATGCTTACTGATTTTGAAAACAGAAAGCACATTATTCAAACTTTGCTTTTTCTTAAACCAAAAAACTTTGAAGTATACAAAAAGGCCGCTGAATTGTTATCCCACAAAAAAAGAGTCGTCAGGGAAAGCGTGCTCCAATTAATGGAGGGGTGGCTTACTCATTCCAATACCGATATAAGAGAAAATGCTGAAAAAGCTGTTGAAGAATTTAAAACAGAATTAAACTCTCAGCCGGATCCAGCAGTAAAACAGAGGATGAAAAAAGCCTTGGACAAAATCCAGCGTCGCTGTCAAAAAACCTTTACAAATCCTTGACAGCCTCCTGTCGCACGCCGTTTTCTTTCTTTCCGGTATATAGAAATTTAATGCGTCCCTTAAACTTTGTCAATAGACAAATGGAGGAAACATCTACAATAGTAGAAATTAAATAAGTCCCTTAAACAAAAAAGTATCAACATATAACAGGAGGCGTATCTACAATAGTAGAAATTAAATAAGTCCCTTAAACGCTGTACTCAACAATGAAACCGTATTTATCTACAATAGTAGAAATTAAATAAGTCCCTTAAACAAACAAGCGAAAGTTTTTGATCACCCCATCTACAATAGTAGAAATTAAATAAGTCCCTTAAACACCCCTTGATTGGTCGGATCATGTTATCTACAATAGTAGAAATTAAATAAGTCCCTTAAACTTTTTTAGATATTATAATGAACGACATCTACAATAGTAGAAATTAAATAAGTCCCTTAAACCCGCACCACAAGATATTGTCCGACAGTATCTACAATAGTAGAAATTAAATAAGTCCCTTAAACAATATCCGCTCAAGGAGAGGAATATTATCTACAATAGTAGAAATTAAATAAGTCCCTTAAACTCTTGGGCTTTGTTTTTTGGGACTTTTGATATTTTTGCTTCGTTCAAAAGACCATTTTTCTTTAGTTTTCAAAGAGCACATACCCACATTCTACCATAAAGACAAAGGTTTGCAAGCACTTTTCTTCTTTATGCTAAATATTTGAATTAATTGCTGTTTTCTGTGTCTGAAAAGAAATGCAGAAACCTCATCGCCTCTTTTTGGCTTGAAAACTGGCCTTCCACTTTATCCTTATTGTTAAAATTAATGACTATCTCAAATTTTATGAATTTCATTTCATCAGGCGGTGGCAATAGTGAGGGTTTTTCAATGGCTTTAATCGCGCCTTTTATGTCACGATAATTTTGCCATTGGCCATACACACTCAATATCTTCACTGATTGTACTTTTCTTAAAATATAAGAATCAATTTGTTTAAAAAAAATATTTATTTCTCTTTGATTTTCTTTAATTAAACTTTGAACCACTTCCCTATACTGAACTTTGCTTAATCTATCCAAATGTTTAATCTTTTTTTTAATTAAATCAAAAGAAGTTGTTTCGTCAAAAAATATATCCAAGTTTATGTCAGAAAATGCTTTTAAAATTTTATCATATTCGAAATAAAGCACAGAAAAACCATGTGATTTCAGCTGGCTTAAAGCCCCATCGGTAAAAACACCTCCTAAAATCACACCAAGAAATGGATTGCACTCACGATAAGTTTCAGCAAGAGGCAAAAGCGCCCCTTGGATTTCTTGAGCTTTATTGCGCGAATGCTTGGTGTATCTCCTCCATGCGGATTCAATAAATGCCACTGGTTTTCCTGTTTTTTTATCTGTCCCGTTTTTTTCTATCACAAAGTCCAGATCATGAGTATTACCATACTTATCCATCCAAGAAACTTTTTTTCCTTTTCTAACTGAACGTGGTCCAGCTTTGTCCAAATACAGATTATTTTTATTACAGTATTCCAAAAGGAGAGGTCCCACAACAGCTTCCAAAAGATTGCCGATAATCTGTCCAAATTTATGAGCCGGTGATTCCGCCATAATACTTATCCTGTAATCCATAAGTGCCCTTCATGTAAAGGCACTGTGTGTTTTCTGTTTTTCCATTTTACATTTCTGTCCCTGATTTTTATAAAACGATATTTTTTAAATCCTGCTGATACAGCCAACTTCCCCAACCATTTTTCCACAGGGACATGAACTCCATAAGGCGCTGAATCTCCGATAACAAAACAAATTTGAGAACCCGGCCTCATTATCCACCGAATTTGTTTCCATATCTGTGCCATATCAAAAAAATAAGCCGACACCATAGTGTGGTAAGGTTTTTTTCCTTTTTTATGTTCTTTTATGCAGTCAAGCTCTCTACACACTTTAAATATCTCTTCTTTTACAGGGTTCAGAAGTGGGTTATTCAACATTTCATAAGTGTCTTTTTTTAATCCGGTTATATGTTGAGTGCAACTTCTCACAAGATAAGGCCGAATAACAGTATTTAGATCCCCCCACGATTGCACTTCCCCCCAAAAAGAAAGCTCCAACCTGACTGCGTCAGCATAATCATAATTATTAACATATGGAGGAGAAGTAATTAATAAATCCCCCCAACATTGTGGTAATTTGAGTATATTTCGTATATCACCCTTTATCAACCGGGACTTAGGTCTTAAATGTAAATTTTGAATATATCTCATATCTTCCACAAATTCAGATACACGATCTGAAAAAGCAATATAAGGATCCGCGCAATGCACTTTCTTTTTATTGGGCAATATATATTGCCATTGAGCAGTCCCCACCGGAGAGCAAGCCCGCAAAATAGAAGTAATAGCCAACCATGTTAATCCACTTGCGCCACTGTTGTCTTGAAAAAAGACAAAAGATTTTTTTAACCGATCCAGCTTAAGTAATCCATCTGTAGAAAAACATCTTTTTATCAGCTCCGGGTAATGTTCAATATCACCTTTGATTTTTTTTGATCTTATCAAAAGCCTCGCCGCAAAAAGTTTAAAAGCCTCAATATCTGTTTTCCATAATAATTTTGTTTTCGCCACACGGGATATAAAAGGATGAGATTCAACTCCTATGGAATTACAGCCCATTTTATCCGCCTCTATCAAAACAGTCCCGGAACCAACAAAAGGATCAAAGATATTAATCTCTTTTTTTTGATTCTGTAGCAGATAATATTGTATTTCCTGTTTTACCCACCCGGCGTTGAATCCGGCAGAATATCGAAACCAGCGATGAACAGGCAATTTCATATTGTGAACAAATGTGCTTGAAATATTTTTTTTTAAATGAGAATTATTGTTCTTATTGCTATTTAGCCAATTCAGTTGTTCCATTTCCATACCCTTTAGGTTACATCCACTCTTCTTATATGACTATCATTAAATCTTTTTCCTCATTTTTGGCATATCCGTAGGAATACACTTTGCACTGTTTACTCAGAGAAAAAATGATAATGCTGTCGGTTTCTGTAAATTTTTTAGAAAATCGGCCTGTAATTTCCGCCACAACATTTTTTAAAACCCTTTCGCTGTTTTTTATTCTGAACACAGAATATTGCATTCTATACCCGAATTTACTTAAAAAATTTGAAAACCGGGTCCTGAGCTTATCATCTGAAATATCATAAGAAACAACAAGCATCAGGCAGTTCTCCTAATTTCATCATTATCATCAAAATAAGGATAGCTCTCTTTTCTTTTTTCTCTCCGTCAATAATCCACTTTGATTGTTAAACACATCAATCCTGCCACAAACGGAATACTCAGAAGAATATACAGCAATACCTTGAAGAATGTCTTTTCGGCTGGAATATTTTTTGCCATCTATATTCAGATGAGCTATACGCCCTTTTGTTTGAATGCTCTCATGGTAAACAGCTGTATCAAAAGAGGTATAAACCTGATGAAAATAAACAGATCTCGGACAAAAAATAAAATCATTCAAAAAAGAAATAGGTATATAATTTTCCATATTATTCTTTCACTTGGATATTAACACAGAAGGTTTGAACAAAAACAAATCCTTCGTATATATTGATAAAATTTATTTTTAAATTTTTGACTGTCCATTAGTACCTTTTTTTGTTTCTTATAAAATCAAACCATTCTTTGTTTTTAATTGCTAAATTAAGCTTTTCTGAACCATCCCATTTATTGATTTTATGTAGTATCATTAAGCCTTTTAATCCGATATGATAGGCGCCATTAGCATCTGCGTTTTGAGGCTCACCAGACTTAGCTGTTCTGGAGTCAAAAAATCGGCCTGTTTCATCCGCCACAGAAGACAAAATAAAATCTTTTTCGTTTTCATTTTTTGCTGATGGATTGATATGCCTTAGCTGAAAAATCAATTTCAACAGGTTTACTAAATGAATAAAAAAGTCTTTTTTGTTTTGATTGCAAATTTCTTTTTTAAAGGATTGTTTATTTTTGTACTGAATGCTGTATCTATCCAGCAATTTTTTTAATTCCTCGGTGACATTTACCTTTATATGTCTCCTTTTGTATCTGTTATATTTATATCTCTCTGAGTCATGAGTACACACCGCCCAAGAAGCAATGGACTCTGTTTTTCTTTTTGGGTTTACATCGCTGTCTTTATATTCAAAAACAAAATAATTATTTTTTTCATCAAAATATATTTGATGAAATTTTTCGAAAAATTTACGGGATTTTTCAATATTTTCATATTTTGGATAGATTAAATCAATAAAGCCGGTTTTAGGATCCACTTTTGAGGTGTAATAAGCAGGAGTATAAAAAATAAACCCGGTTTGTTTTCCTATTTTCTTAAAACTCTCAAAAGGAGCTGTAAGTTGATAAGCTTTTAAAAAGCCCCCTGGTGTTTTATGCTCTTCGTTTTTAAATACCAGATAATTTAATTTGTCAATAAGAGTTTTCTCAAGCTTTTGATATACCTGTTTTTCAAACTTCATTCGACCACGCTTAAACCCAAGGTTTAAATCTTCAAAAACCACCATAGCATTATGCTCTATCATCAATTTTGATATTTGATAAACTAAGTGAGAAAGATACCCGGCTTTTAGATCTTTTATGTTTTCGATATTAGTCCATGACTTTCTGCTTTTATCCCTTTGCTTTTCTTTTGTTTCCAATAAGCGATGATAATCTGTCATAACTGTTATATTTTTATTTCTATTTTTATAGGAGTTGTTTATTTTGTTAAAACTTCCTTGCTCAAGAATATTCCGGTTTTGATCAATAACTGTCCAGTAGGCTAAATGCCTTTCTCCTCTATCAATACCTATAATATTAATATTTTTATTGTTTTTTAAAAATTGCAAAACTTCCTGATTAAATTGATAGCTTTTCATACCTGCTTTTTTAAAATTCATAGTAATAGGAACATGGAAGAAAAATTTATCTTCCGTAAATCTTTTGTCTTTTATAATATCGTAATTAAATATACTTGTTGATTTTGGATTATCAGGGTTTTTATTTTTAACAGGTTTGTTTTTAGAATGGATCGCTTGTTTTTTCTTTGAGGCTTTTCTGTAAAAAATTTCGGCCTTTCCGTTTAGTTTAAAGACAAAATCTTTTAGATTTTTTTCGTCAAATAAAAATTTAAAATAGCTGGTATGCAGATGAGGAGCACCTTTGCTGTATTTTGAAAAATCCTTATTATGGATTTTAAATAAATACAGCTCCCCGGCTGTAATTTTTTCTTCAATATAATCTGCTCTGATTTTATCGAATGATAACTTGTAACCTTGAGAGCTGACCTCATGATAAAATTCACTTATATCTTTATACTGATCTGTTTTGAGAAATTTAAAATTAAACTTTTTCCAATCATAATGCTTTTTTAAAGACTCCTTATAAAAATTGATGAAATTATGACAATCTTTTAAACTAAATTGTTCTCCATCATTTTTCGCGTATGTCTTTTTTTGTTTTATTTTTATGATATTTTCAGAAGGATGAAAAATAGAATGATTTTTTTTAGAGAAAAATACTTTTGGTAGCATTTTACTGGGATCAGGCAATAATTTGTAGTTCATTTTTTCATAATATTTATAGTCGTTATTTTTAGCTAATATCTGCTTTTTTAAAAGATCTTTTTTATTTTTTATTTTTTCAAATGTTTTTTCATTATAATCTTGAAAATTTAATTGATAATCAAATATTTTACGATTTTTTACATTTAACACCCCTAAATAATAAACCATTCGGTTATCTTCTTTTCTTCGTAAAATAACAGATAAATTATCAGATTCTTTATTAACATCCCAGCCATCCAACAAAGTGCTGTCTTCAAAGTTAATTTTTATTTTTTCCAAATGATTTTTGTTTTTAGCTATATAGTTTCTGCATTTGTTGTATAAAGGAATTATGGGAAACAATTTTTCGTATATTTCCTCAAATGTGTTATAAAAAGCGGTGTCTCTTTCCAAATCTACAATCTTGTTTCTGTCTTTTTCCAAATAAAGAGGTTTTATCAGATGCAAAAGATCCATTAAACAATCTAAAAAATTTTTAAGGAGTTGGATTTGTTGTTCCGTAAAATCAGTTTCCGGGGGGTGAAGTAAAACCTCTTTTACCAAGTTGTATAAAATTTGTGTTATCTTAGGAATAGATTGTTCATTAGCTATTTGAGAGAGAAGCAAGGCAGAGCCTTCTTGAGAAACAGTTTTTTTATTAGCGATTTTGTTATCTGTAAGTTTATTTTGAATGTTCAATTTAAAAAGTCCATTTATATTTTGAAAATGATTTAATAATAAATTTTTATCTGTAATTTTTTTAGCTATGCCGGAATCGGTATCCAATACTTTTTTATAAGTAACAAGGGCTGAATGTATTTCTTGAAAATGAAAAAAATCTTTTTTAAGCCATTGCGCCCTTTCTTTTTTTGAATATGTATTTTCAGCATAACATTCCAAAGCGGAATCAATAACAGACCAGCTGTTATGTCCCTCCTCTTCTTTGATTGTTTTTATTTCATCTGAAGTCTTATCAAGAACAGGCGCTTTAGACACTGAAATGCTGTTAAACTGCTTTGGCTTAAATAATGTATGTGAAAGGCCTTTCAGCTGATTTTGGTTAAAATAAATTTTATCCAACTCATTTTGAGACTCCGATAAGCCTGAAAAAAGCTTTTCCAGTCGTCTTAATAAGCTCATCTGTTGCTGTGCATTACTCCAATCCACCAGCTTAGATATTTGCTTCCAGAAATCCTGTATAGCATTACAAAGCTCTTTATTGTCTTTAAAAGATTCAGGCAGAAATGAATGGCTTTCCCTGTCACTTAAAATCTGCTTATGCAGTATTTGCATAAAAGGAAGATTTTGATTGCTGATTTTTAGATTTTTGTTCGCCAATTTATTTTGACGATAAAGATTTATTATTTCATTTACACCTTTGATTTTTTGTTTATTGTCTAAAGTTTTACCCCCTATAATGCAGTTGTAATTATCAATACCAGTTTGCGTAAGACATTGATTAAAAATATTTATTTCAAAAAGGCTTTTGGCCTTATCAATGCCAAAATAGTCAAATTCTTCTTTCAAATTTGCTTCAAGACCTTCAAACTGTTTTTGTAAATCATAAAAATTCTTTGTTATTTTTTCGTAAACAGATTTATTTGATAATAATTTAGGCAGGTTTTCATGTACAATTCTATAAGCAATGGCTGTAGATTGCTCTTTATCGCTGTACATATTTTTTCTGTTTTCGTGAAACCCCGTTAAATATGTTGTGAAGTTTTGAAATTTTTTAACAGTTTTTAGAGAGTTGTTTTTCCATTGTGTAAAATCTGCATCATTGTTAAATTGTTTCTTTATTGCAGGAGCTTTATATGATAAACTGTCCAACCACTCCGGCAACAGATATGTAATTAATTCTTTTTCAAATAAAGGATTTTTCTTTTTATATTCTTTTTCCGATTTTTCGACAATTTTCTTTTTCAGTTCTGTTTGTGAATAAACAAATTGATTTACAATTTGTTTTCTTAACTCCTTTTGTTGTTCTTTAAATTGTTTCTCCAAGAATTTTTTATCTTTTTTTTGACTGGATTTTAAATCAAATAAAAGCTTATCAAGTTTTTTCAAATCTTCTGTTTTTAAAATATTTTTGAAAGATAAAGACTTTTCAATAAAATATTTATGGTATTCATCAATTATTTGCCTCAGTTTTTTATAATCTTTATCTCTGTTTACGTCTGACTCTATAAATTGATCCAAGTATTTTTTTGTATCAAAGTGCGGTATTAGCTCAAACCTTAAAGTTTTACTTAAATTGTATTTTTTGGTAAAATCGGAAAATAAGCTTTTAATATTACTCATCTGCGTTCCCATTAAAACCTCCTTTGTGCTCTAAGTGCTTTTCTGTGGCTTTTCCTGCCTCAATCCGTTGTTTTCGCCTTTAGAGGCAAGAAAACAGCCTTATTTCCAGCCAAAAAGCTGGGGCTGAACCTGTAATTTTAGTAGCTTATGGCTTGTTTGCAAGAAAATTCGATAAAAAACCCAAGTTTTTTATCGGTAAACGGCAAATTTAAGGGACTAATGAGCTTTGCGTGGTAATTGAGCTTTGTGGGGTGGTGGCAGAGTCTGTATACTTTTTGTAAAGGGGTTTTGTTTTTTGCTTAAACCATTCTTTTTCCGCCAAGGATACAATAAGAGAAGTAACAAGAATCGAAAGAGGGATAACGGCAAAAATTAAATTTTGTATCCATTCCCCTTGCGCAAGCCCCCTTTGCAGGGGCAGGGTGGCCAGCACGGCGCAGGCCAGCCCGCGGGGGCCCATAGCCGTAGCCGTTACCGCATCCAAACGGGAACATTCCCCGCTCTTAAATATCAAACGAACGGAAAAGTAACGGGTGGCGAAAATTAAGGCTGTAAGACAAACCGCCCACATCAAAGAGGACATCCCTTGAATCTGAATAAGCAGTCCCAGATAGAGAAAGAAAAAAGTGCGCAAAAGAAAAGTCACCGCGCTTAGGATGGAAAGTTCATCTGAAGAAACAGGTTTATCCTCCAACAGCGCCCTTAGTGCGGGAGGGAGTAGATTAATATTGGCCAAGGTAAAACCCAAGCTCAAGACGCCAATCGCGCCGTTTAAAGATAAAAACTCCAGAACCCCGTAAGTCAGCAAAGCCCCCGCTTCACCGGCAAAAGGCAGTTTGGACACTTCGGTTTTTTTTCTTAAAAAAGCCCATACAATGCCGGATAAAATCCCGATACCCACAGATATTATAGGGGTGGAGCTGAGGCTGATAAAAAATTTGCCCCCACTGCTGTTTTCTGAACTTAAGTATTCCAAAAGGCCCAGAAAAATAACAATGGTCAGTACATCTGTAAAGGCGGACTCCAAAGAAAGCACGGTCTTGGTTTGTTTTTGTATGGAAAGTGGCTTAACCATTGGAATAACAATGGCGGAAGAGGTGCTTCCAATGCCCACGCCGATCAAAACAGCAGACATCACAGGTAAAACCGGCAAAAGCGCAATGGTGGTGACCGCCGTTATGGAGCAGAAACTTAAAAGCGAAAGCCCCAAGGCGGAAAGAGAGGACTCCATAAGATCTCTAAAGCTTAAGTGCAGGCCCCCTTCATACAAAATAATGATAAGGGTGATAATGGAAAGCACTTTTCCGGCTTGGCCCAAGTGCGTTTCCGGCTGAATAACCCCGGCAACGGAAGGGCCTAAAATAAAACCTATAACAATCAGGATCAAGAGATCGGGAATCTTGGTCTTGACAAAAAACCAGCTTAAGCCGTGCCCAAGAAAAAACAAAACAGAAAGCCCAATGATGATAACAGCCATATTTTATCCCTTCTATAAAGAAGAATCCCTTTATTCCAGCCCCAAAGCAAGCAAAAAATCCATCCCATAACCGCTTTTTTCTGCTTTGGAGCCGGGAGCACCGCGAAAAACCCTTTTACAGTTGCTTTAAAAAACTTTTTAAAGCCTGCAATTTTTCTGAATCCAAGTCCCAATAATTTTTTTGCGTAGCTATACCTAAGGAAGGAGTGTCCTCTTCCATAGCGGAAAGAAAGGCCCTGCAACGGGCTTTATGTATATCTTTTGGCTGTTTATATTTCCCGGCTGTGGAATGTGATTCTTGTTTTATACATTTCATAAAAGAATCAACACACTCCATAACAGGCTGTGACTTTACTGTGGATAAACATAAAGATTCCAATTTTCCTTGCTGATGTTCATCTGAAATTATAAATACGCCGATTTTGGGGGTGACAGCGGTATTAAATACACCCGGCTTACCGGGAGGCTCAAATTCATTGTTACGCAATACTGAATAAATCCTGTTGAATGTAGCTTGCAGATCTTGATCTGCGTCCTGCACGACAGCTAAAGATTGTAATTTTTCAAAACCCGGAGTGTTTATTATCACCGGGAATATTTTTTTAAATTGCTGTTTTCCGCCACTTGATACAATTTGCGTATCTTGAGTATCTGTTTTTTTAAATAATTCTTTAAAAAAGACTTCTTCATCTTTTCCTTCTACAATCAGCAGTTTTGATTTTTGAATAATTGTAGGTGTTTTTTGATTCATTGGCATAAATTATTTAACGAATGGCCAAGTCTGTCTCTAAGGCCGCGCTTAATAACTCAAAGTTGTATGTTTTTGTTTTAAATTCATTTTTATTTCTTTCCAACCTCATGTACTTAAAATCATTTTTTAGTTCAGGGGGGATGCCCTGTATGGCCCCGTTTATCAATTCTCTGCTGTGTGTGGTGGCTATCACTTGCGTGTTACAGGCTGTGGCATAAGTGGCTATGACTTTCCATATATCAGGCAAAACAGAATGATGAAAACCGTTTTCCATCTCATCAATTAAAGCGATGCCGTTTTTTGCGTTAGAAATACCCAGTAAAATAGAAATTAGATTATCTATCCCTTGGCCCATTAAGGCGATAGGTATCTTTTTTCCAATACCTATCTCTCCATACAAAATTGATGCACTTCCTGAGTGAAGTGAATGTAAGGACTTAAGTTTAGGCTCTAAAATTTGTAAAGCGTTTATAAGTTCAGCAGTGTTGTTTGTTCTATCTAATTCACTGTATATCCGAGCATAATCTTCTTGTGTACTGGGCATAGTTGAACTTATAAAAATCACTTTAGTTCCTTCGTTGTGTTTTATAAATTGTTGCTGTTTGCCTGTTAACTGTAGCCCTGTTGCCGTATGTGTTAACAAAGCTTGATGATCGCGTTTTCCTTCTGAAAAAAAAGAAATCTTTATTCCACCTAATGCTTCGGGCTGGTTTTTGGGAATCTGAATACCCTGCCCTTTGTTGTGAACAATAAAATCGGCATGCGTGAGAGGTGAAAATTTATACTCCATCTTTTTTTTTGATTTATTGATAGTGTATTCAAACACAATAGGTTGATTGAGGTTAAAATTATGGTATGCCGGAGCAAACAAGGATTCTGCGTTATTTGAAAGAGTGTTTAAGCCCCGCCAGCTTAAGTGATTCATAAACATAGCGGGATTTGCGCAATCCAAGGGCAAAAACACAGCTTCTAAAACACTTGTTTTTCCGCAGTTGTTTTTGCCTCCAAGAAGTAAGATTCGGGGAAGATCCTGAAGTGTGAAATCTTTAAACAATTTATAATTTTTAATTCTTATATTTTTTAACATTTTGACAGCTTTTTTATTTCCTCTTACAAAGTGTTATTTTTAAATCAGTCAAACACATCTTCACTCCTGACTATTATAATCGTCCGTAAAAAAGGCTACTAAACTGCTGGTCTGCAAGCAAAGTCCAAGCTTGTTCGAGACGGAATACCAGAGAAACGGAAGGCCAAATCGTTGGCCTTCCGCCCGTCACCGCTTGGACTTTGCTTGCAGACATAATTTACAGGTGTTTTTCACGAGCTACTATTATAAGCTCAAAAAAGCTGTGATCAAGTAAAAAATCATAAAATACATAAAAATTATGTATTTTATGATTAATATTGACTTAAATTTACACAAAATACATAATTATATCCAAATAAGGTGATTTTTTGCAGTTTTCTGCAAAGTGTTACCGGCACAGGGGCTTGATTTTAGAACCCAAAAAATTTTGCCAAAAACAGGCTTATATCGGGCCGGGGAGTTACTTTTGAGAGCCTATCACCCTTTATTGAAAACAGCTAAAAGCCAAGCAGGGCTGTTTACCGCCCGGCAAGCCATAGAATCCGGTATTGATTCCAGAAATCACTCTTATCACTTAAAAACCGGCAACTGGTCTCGAATGAAAAGAGGAATTTACCGTCTGAATGTGATTCAAGAGACTGCTAAAACAGACTTTTTCTTATTTCAGCTTTGGAGCACAACACGAAAAGGCAAACCGGCAGGGGTTTTTTCCCATAAAACAGCCTTATACTTACTGGGTTTGGAATTGGCTTTACCGGTAAAATTTCACCTTACTGTTCCTGTTGGTTTTCGCCGAAACACCCCTGTTTCTGATAAACTGATTTTACATTATGAAGACTTAAACATGCAGAACAAAATTATAAAAAACAACATATTGATAACCGGTATTGAAAAAACTTTTCAAGATTTAATTTCATCCGGTTTGTATTCACCGGAGTGGATTAAGCAAAAGTTTAAAACCGCCATTGCAAAAAAAGTAATTTCTCTTGAGGAAATAAAAAAAATCCCAATACAAAAAGAAATAAAACGCACTTTCTCAGCAATTGTGTTTGAATTGTCTTAAACTCCACAGACTCCCACAGCTAAAGCTGTGGCGCTGTGGCGCTCTGTCTTCGACCACATTAAAACAACTGTGTATGGAACGGGTATTGTAAATTATTTATTGGTGGTGGAGAGGTAGGTGTAGCCGGAAAGGGCTTTAGAGTAGTTTTTTAACAGCCTGCCGGCTTCTTCTCTGGAAAGCTTGTTGTTTAAAACCGCGGTTTCTGTTTTTTTATGTATCTTTTCCATTAAATCCCTTTTATGGTAACCCACATATTTTAATATGTCGTATATGGAGTCGCCCTCCACATGGTGATCCACCGAGTAATTGCCGTTTTTGTTAATGGAGACATGAATGGCGTCTGTATCTCCAAACAAATTGTGCATGTCACCTAAAATTTCCTGATACGCGCCCGTCAAAAAGGCGGACATATAGTAGGGCCTGCCCTTTTCAAGCGGGTGCACCATCAGATGCTTTTCGTTTTTCCAAAGGCTGTAATTCATAAAACGAGCTATCTTTCCGTCTGAATCACAGGTAAGATCCGCCAAAAAAGCCCGGCGAACAGGTTTTTCGCGCAGGCGATGAATGGGCATAATGGGGAACGAGTGCTGTAAAGCCCATGAGTCCGGCAAACTTTGAAACACTGAAAAATTAGAAAAATAAATATCAGACAGCTCATCTGTTAATGCCTGAAAAATCTCCTCATGATCTTCTTCGCCCTCTGTTAAACTTTTTAAGCGAGAGGCGGCCAAGCGATAAATATTTTCAGCCAGCGCCGCTTCCTTAAGGCTTAAAACCCCGTAAATAAAAAGCTGGTGAATGTCTTTCTTTTTTTCTATCAGATCGTTAAAAGACTCACTAAACGGATTTTTTTCAAGGCCCTTGTAAATTTCGTAAAGATCTTTTACAAAGGCGTGACTTCCCCGCTCTATCCGAAAAGGCTCTTTAACGGCATGGGGTTTTCTTAGCTCCGCCACAGACAAAAGCTCAGGCTGATGATTGTTCTCAATCAAGCCCGCAGACATCACATTAAAAACCAAGAGTGAGCTGTGCGCTGTCAGAAAACGGCCCGACTCAGAAATAATATGCGGGTGAGGACTGCCGGTTTCGTCACAAACTGTTTGCAGGTGATAAACAATATCGTTTGCGTATTCCTGCGCGCTGTAATTGGTGGAGGAGTGGGACTGCCCCGATCCGTCATAGTCCACCCCCAATCCCCCGCCCACATCCATGTACTCCACCCGCGCCCCAAACTTGTAAAGCTCCGTCATGATTCTGGCGGACTCGCGAATGGCGGACTTAATGGGATGGATGGAAGGCACCTGTGAGCCGATATGAAAATGTAAAAGCTTTAATCTGTCCAAAGCGGAATACTTTTTTAATGTTTCCAGCCCCTGCACAATCTCACTTGCCGTAAGACCAAACTTGGACTTAAAACCGGAGCTGTCCATCCATTTGCCGTTCCCCTGCGTGTTCAGCTTAACGCGAAAACCAATATCAGGCTGTACCTTTAAGCGCCGGGCGGTTGTTAAAATAATGTTAAGCTCCTCCAACCTCTCCACCACTATAAAAATGCGAAGGCCCGCTTTTGAAGAAAGCAAGGCGGTTTGAATATACTCCGCATCTTTAAAGCCGTTGCACACGATGATTCTGTCTGCCTCATCCAAAAGAGCAAGCGCGATCAATAGTTCCGGCTTACTGCCCACCTCCAAACCAAAGCCGTACCTTCCCCCTGATTGAATAATATCTTTTATGACATAGCTTTGCTGATTGACTTTTATGGGAAACACCCCTTGATACCGGCCTTTATAGCCGTACTCCTTAATGGCCCGGTCAAAGCAGGTGACTAATTTACTCATTTGGGAGTGGATAATATCGGGAAAGCGAATCAAGACCGGCAGGCGGATATTTTGTTTTCCCAGATCCGTGATAATTTTATACAGATCCAAGTGTGGCCCTTTTGCCCCCTTCGGAGTAATGTCAATATGCCCCTTAGAGTTGACGCTGAAAAAATCCGCACCCCATACATCCACGCCGTAGACTTTGGAGCTTTCTTTGGCGCTCCATGCCTTTACTTCCGGTGAAACTTTTTGAAGAAGGGCCTTTGCCCCTGCTGTTTTACTCATCAAACACCGCTCCTAAAATGTTGGAATTTCCCTTAAAAAAGGCAAAATAGCCCGCCCGCCGGATAAAATCAAGCATAAAAACAAGTTTTAAGCCTCATTTTCTCCTCGTAAAGTCTCGTATGGATGAGAAAAGATGCAAAGCGAAGCTCGGAAGTTAAAAAAAAGTGGTGTATTGTCTCAGTATTAAACAGTTTTTAAAACATCTCCCGTAAAAAAACTTTTTTTGACATAAACAAAATGACAATTTTCACAGGCCACAAAACATTACTTGACATAGATTATCCCGATTATAATAATTAGTAGAGCGTGAAAAAGGCTATTAAACTGCTGGTCTCAAAAGCAAAGTCCAAGCTTGTTCAGGCTGAAAGCCCTACGGATAGGGCTTTCAGTTTTACACTTGGACCTTCACCGCTTGGCTTTGCTTTTGAGACATAATTTAAAGGGGTTTTTCACGGGCTACTGATTATTGCTTATTTAGCCGATGTTGGTTCATTTTAAAAATTAGGAAAAATCTTTTTGATAACTCTAAAAATTTATTGTTTTTCACTTTTTGATGCAAATTACCTGCTGAAATACTGTAAAACAGTGCATAATATACGCTCAATGAGACTGAAAAAATACTATTAAAGAGAGGTCTTAGCTTAGTTTATGAAATTGCAAGGGGGTAAAAAGTTTTGGGGTTTTACTGAATTTGGAGGGTTATTATGATTTTTTTTAGTATTTTTTTTATAACCACTTTTGGAAACACAGCTTTTGTGAGCGCTACGGAAACAGCGTCCGGTAAACCAATTATAACAAAAAAGTCACAAACCCGGCAAAAAACTGTAGATACGGCCATAGCAACTCCGGCGGACACGGAATTTTTATGGCAGGCGTTTAATAAACATAAAACCTCCATAACAGTGCGTTTTACCTGTAATGAAAAAGGCCAGATAAATATTGCTTTTACAGACCCCGGACAGCCGAACTATGTAAAAGGCCGACAGGCTGTAATCAGAATGGTGACTGCCAACTTTCCCCCTTCCACAAGGGGGTATATGAAACTTATTTACACAAGCACTTTTGAAAAAGATCACAAAACACTTAACATAAGAAAAAGGGACATAAAATATTTTATGCAGGAGTTAAATGTCCTGCGTTTGCAGACTTTTAAAAATAAGGATATAACAGCAAAAGAATATGAAGAAAAAATAAAATATTGCAGTGCTTTGCCAAAAAGCCAACGACAAAAATGTTATGAATCCTCTTCCGGCTACCAACCCACCTCCCCGGGCATATTTATATGGATTAAGGCGGAAGAAACGCCCCCCGGGTCAAGCCGGGAATCCCTTTTTGACCCCTCAATTCTTGAAAATCTGAAAAAACTTTCCTGCTATAACCTAAGTCTCAAGTAAAATGCCATAACAGGCTTGAAACACCCTGTTTTTTTACTTGCCCCGGTGTGATAAAACTGTTACAATGTTTATTTGAGAGCAGGAGGGTTAATTCATCTGGATTCCAGCAAAGGACAAGGTTTTTAGTTTTATTTTGCCGATGAAAATGCAAAGGAAGTTATAGTGTCGTTAAACGATGAAAATCCCGTGATGTCTAAAAACGGTGTTAGTTCAGCCAATGATATTCAAAAAATGTTAAAATATTTTATAAGTTATATTCGCCACAGGGGATTTTTTGCTGTTTTGAGTTTTGGTTTTAATTCCTTTAGGGAGTGGCTGTGGTTTGCCTCTCACAGAAAAACCTCTGCCAATTTAATGAATTTGAATTGTATTGAAAAAGATCTGCACAACCAACAGCACGCCACATATTATATCCCTTCTCCTGTTATTCCTTTTTGCAAAATGATTAAAGGGCTTTCGCTTCCTCAACCTTCTGTGTTTGTGGACTACGGGGCCGGTAAAGGACGCGCCATGATCTTGGCCGCGGAGTGCGGTTTTCATAAAGTAAAAGGTCTGGAGTTCAGCCCGTCGCTTTATCACTCAGCTCAAAAAAACCTTCAGTCTTACAACGAAAAATCCGGGGGAAAGGGCTGTTTTGAGCTGATTCACACAGACGCAACGGCCTATCCGGTAAAAAAAGAAGACAACTGTTTTTATTTTTTTCATCCTTTTAAGGACCATATACTAAAGAGGTGCCTGAAAAACATTTACAGCTCTTTAAAAGAACAACCCAGACAGGCTTTGCTGATCTACCAGATCAATAACCGGGAAAACACAGCGTGCATTACTCAAGGCGGGTTTTTTAAACTGCTAAAAACCTCTGTCTTTTTTGGCGGCCGGTTTTATGTTTACAGTCACTGCCCCCGGCAGACAGGCGCGCAGAAATAAAATTTTTTAAGGGCGACTGTTGATTTCGGTGACAATTCGTGCTAAAAAATTCACGCTTCGCTCTATAAATCTGTGTTGTTCCTCTATGGAACTAAACCTTCTGCCGTAAAGCGCTGTTTTGTTGTTGGCATGAAGCCTTTTCAGATCTTTTATCAGTTTGTTTTTATTGTTTCCAAATTCAATGTTTTGAATAAACCGGCCGGATGAGGGGTTTTCGTGGATTAGGAAATAAACCATCTCCGCCATTTGCCTTTGCTGTACAGACGCAGACTTTAAAAACCGTTTTAGCTTTTCATAAAGATTTTGAAGGGAGGTGTTTTTGTTCGCGTACCCCATTATTATATGATTAAAATCATGTCTGAAATAAGTGTCCGGGTACCAAGTGTTTTTCTTTTTGTTAGGGAGTTCGGCAACAGTCACCCCGGTGGCAATGGTGTTGTTTAAAGCCATTATCCCCAAATCGCGGATAGTGGGCAGGACAATCACTTCAGGAAACATATAAATCACTTCGATCGGTTGTTGGTACTCCCTTATCATGTTTTTTGTCAAATGCTTCGTCAGCCCCTCCTCAGTCATCCAAAATTGGGAGGCCGGCGCTATGCGTTCCGCAGGAGGGGTGACCAAGTAAGAAAGACGGTAGTGGAACAAAATCCAACCCGCGTAAGTTAAGTTTTTCTCTTTTGCTTTTTTTCTGATTTCCCGTTCAAACCGCTCTAAAATTTTTAACCTGCTTTCCACCGCTGAAGAAGAAGACTTAATTCCCGCCCTTATGTGAGCAATCAGCGGACCTATTTGGTTCTCAAAGGGGGTGATATGAGTTTTAAACGGGTTTATTTTCGAGTTTCTTAAGTGCAGGCCCAGCCGTAAAAGGGCGTTTGCCTTATCCAATCCTTCATAAAAAACAGAAGAAAACCCCTTGGCTTTTAGTGATTGTTGGCTTTTAGAAAAGCCATAGGGAGGGGGGGAATCCACTTTTTTTACAGCGCTTAGAAAATGTCTAAAAAAAAGTTCTTTCGAATGTTCGCTTATTTTGATTCTGGCTTTGTAATTGAGTGGGACTGTGATTGTTCTTACCTGCCCGGATAAATCAATCACCTGAATCAGCAGGCCGGTTTTTGTTGCTCCGATGATTTTTCCCGGGATTCCGTTGTGCCTGACAAAAAGATCGTCCCCGGTGATTATTCGGCTGTTATAAGCCCTTATAAATCGGTTGGAGGCACTTACTTCACTGCCGGAGCCTTTTAGCAATTCCAGTTTGGCGGGGATTTGAATAAAGGCAAAGCCCGTTTCACACGGGCCCCCGAAAGCGGGCCTGCTCAGGATCAAAAACACAAAAACAAGGTGATATCTCATAACAACGGGGAGTATAATGTAAGCTTTTGATAAAATCCAGACGACAGCCCTTAATTTGTATATTTTACACTGTTTGTTTATTTTTCAGTCGCCCGGGACAAGCTAAAACAAGCATAATGCCTTGTGTTGCGTGTTGTGATTTTTTGACTTTCAGTCAAAAACCGGTCATTTTAAAATGAAACTTAAACAAGTATAAAAATGCTTAAGCCTTATTTTCAAAAAGACTGTTTTACGCTCTATCACGGAGATTGCCTTGATGTTTTGGCGGATATTCCCGCAGACAGCTTGGATATGGTGTTTGCGGATCCGCCTTACAACCTTTCAAACGGCGGATTTTCCGTTAAAGCGGGAAAGCGGGTTGATGTTCATAAAGGGGACTGGGATAAAAGCCTTGGCGCAGATAAAGACTTTGCTTTTCATTTCAGCTGGATTACAGCCTGCCGGCGGGTTTTAAAGCCGGAAGGCACAATATGGATCAGCGGGACTTACCACTCTATTTATCAGTGCGGTTTTGCACTTCAGCGGGCGGGTTTTCGGATTCTTAACGATATTGCTTGGTATAAGCCGAACGCCGCTCCGAATATCGGTTGTCGTTGTTTTGCGGCAAGCCATGAAACCTTAATATGGGCATGCAAAGATCCCAAGGCAAAATACACATTTCATTACAAGGACATGAAGCACGGTTCTTGGGAAAAAGATTTTATTAAAAAGCCAAACAAGCAAATGCGCTCTGTTTGGGCTGTAAACACTCCATCCTCTGCTGAAAAAACAAGAGGCAAACATCCCACACAAAAACCTTTGGAGCTTTTAAAACGAATTGTCAAAGCCTCCTCCAACAAAAAAGACATAATATTAGATCCTTTTGCAGGAAGCTCCACAACGGGGATGGCCGCTTATCTTTTAGAAAGGTCTTTTATCGGTATTGAAAAAGAAAAAACTTTTCTGGATTTATCCATCCACCGCTTTCAGGATGAGCTATTATCAATTAGAGCTTTCCCCTTAAAACACTATGGCACAAGTAAGCAACTCTTGGAAAAAAATATTCGATAAATACAACATTCATAAACATTGACAAAGCGCCTTTTTCTATTTCAGCGGAACAAATTAAAAAAGCCTGTCAAGAGTTTACACAAGAAAAAACACATCAAAACGGCGGTTTTTAGGGTTTTTTGGGCCTTATTTTTTCCATATTCAGGGGCTTGACACAAAAAACATATTCTTGTAGTTTTAAGTTTGGTTGATTTTTGGCTAAATATTGGTTAAAAATTGTCTAACTTACAATAATCAGGAGGTATTTTGTGGCTGTTCAAATACAACCTCATATATTTAATACAGTTCCAAAAAATGATATTTTTGGCTTTTATGATAAAGGGAAAATACAATATAAGCAAGTGGCCAACATATTGAGCTTTAATAGAAAAGAAATTTCAAAAGCCGCCCGAGTTGCTGTCAGCTCTGTTCGATATGAAGAAGATAAAATGCCATGTAAAATAAAAGACTTCCTTACAGCAATGGTTTGGCTGCTTCATGTTACGCATGAACATTTAAAAGATGAAAACAAAGTTATACAATGGATAAAATCCCCCAATCCTATATGTGGGGGGTTTTCGCCTAAAGATATGATTTGCATGGGGCAGTATAAGAAACTTGTTAAAATTGTTTCATCATACATAAATGGCAATACCCCATAACATACACTAATGAATTACCAACTCCCTTTTTCAATAAACGAACCACAAAAACTTTCTCAATATAAAAATTATCTATTTGATGCGCATAACTATTATTTTAATGAAAGAGAAAAAATTAAGAAAGAAATTATATTTTCTCTTAATGATAAAACCACTGCTTACCATTTTAAAAATTGGTTTCGTCTAAAAAATCCAAAATGGGATTATGTATGGCTGTATTTCCTGAAAATTTTAAAAACTCTGACTCTTATATTACTTTGGAAGATTGCCCCAAAGATGTCTTTAATAAAAAAATGGATTCAAAAACATTTGAAAGTTTTTATTAATAGTATATTAAAAAAACCGGCTTTACTTTAGTCACAGCAGTTTTTGTGGACGATAATTTTGCTTATTTTTTCTTGATTATCTATTAAAAACACAATTTGCCATGTATCTTGGTCTTTTTTTTTTGGCAATTTCAATGAAGTAAGTCGGAATCATGTCACTAAAATAATAACCACTGTAATCTCCAAAGAGTTTTCGCATTTCACTTGTGTCTTTGCCGATGTATTTTTTTTGATTTTTCAAAAGAGAACAAGCCATCTTCGCCCGTATGGCTTCATTTTCTCCTGCCTGTTTGAACTTCGCAATATCCAAAGGCGCGGATCCCCATGTTTTACAGACTTTTTTAAGACTCATGGTCTCGCCTCGCCAAAAGTGTTTAGCCTTTATGTACATAACCGGCAAGATCAATAAAAGAACAGCAATGGCTGTTATTTTTGCTTTTTTCATTTTTCCCTCCCTTCGTGGAATCTTTATTAACAATATGCCGGTTTTCGGGAAATAGCAAGTTAAATAATCGGGTATGAGACAGAGGCTTAATCCTCCTTAATCAGGGAGGAAGCTTTTTCTGTCTGAGAACGATAACCTGCCCGCTTTTCAGTTTATCCTGAAAGGATTTTATCAAAGCGCTTTCACTGAATTTGTTTTGAGCCAGTAATTTTTCCGCCACTTGGAAGCCCAGGCGATTGTTGGCTTGGGCAACGAAAGGTGTTTACATTGGTTTCGCTGTCTGCGCATTTAAAAAGGCAATCTCCACCCGGTTTTAGGTTGGAAGCTTTAAACCAAGTGTCGCACTCATTTGCCTGAGCGACAGGAAAGACAAGGCAACACAGCAGATAAATCAGTTTCATAAGCTTTATCTTATCATATTTATTTTGTCATTTGCCATAAGTCTTCGCAAAAAAAGCAATCAATGGTTTTTATATATATTCTCCCTTCTCTCCATATTTTTGCGGTCGAAGCCAAACCATTCTTTTTCTGTTCTGTATGTGGTGTTTTTTATTCTGTGAATAGCCCATTCGTTGTATTCTTTTGAAAGCTCGCAACCCATCCATTTTCTGCCCAGTTGCTCCGCAACAACAAGCGTTGTGCCTGCACCTGAAAAAGGATCAACTACAGTGTCGTCTCTTTTTGACGATGCCAATACAAATTTTCTAATCAGCTCTTCCGGTTTCTGTGTGGGGTGAGGGGTTTTTTCCTCCATTCCATTGCAAAGGACCGGCGCTTCTATAACATCTTTTGGCTTTGCGCCCAAGGGGTGAGGACGCCAGTTCATGCTTTTTCCTTTGTTGCTGTATTGGCTGGTGCCGGCTTGAGGGTGCAGGGGATACTTTAAAGTGTGTTTTCCATAAGGAACCCTGATATAGTTTGTATTCAAATTTGTTTTTTTTGTTTTTCTAAAATGAACTATACTCTCGTGCGACCGTCCCCAGTCCCGCCCCATATTGGCTTTATTTTTATACGACCATATAAGCCATTTACAGGATTTAAAGTATGACATGGCGGGGCGTTTAATATCTGAAAGGATTTCAGAAAAACCGCAAACATACAAAGAGCCGTCTTCTTTTAAAATTCTGCTCACTTCTTTAATCCATTTAATGGACCATTTTATATACTCCTCTTGAGATTCAAAATTATCCCAGTTTGCTTTTTTTATGTTATAAGGCGGATCGGCGAACACCAACTCGATGGATTGATCGTCCAAGGTTTTTAACCACTTTATGGAGTTTCCAAGAAACAATGTTCCATTTGGATGTTTAAAGTGTATCTGAGGTTTATCAGATGCCGGTTTTACCCGATATTTTGTCCCCTGATTATTAAACAGGTTGCCTTGTGTTGGCTCAAGGGAGATGTCCATGCTCTTTTTCTCCTGACTTTTTGTTGTTCCTACTGTAAAGTTTGGGCAATCGAATAGTAAAGCGACTTTTTAGTACAACGAAATATTTTTATCGTCAAGAGGTTTTACACAAGGTATTTTTCGCATTCCCCGATCAATTTTTTGGAAACAGCAAGTTAAACAGGCGGGGATGAAAAAGCCGGCCCCCGCGTCAGTCGCGGGAATGACAGCTCTATAAAGCGGTAAAGCTGTCACTTGACTACTGGATTCCCGCCCCCGGCGTCAGCGGGGATAGAGGCTTGAAGGAATATAAAAAGTCAGGAAAAGAGCTGAAAAAAAGGCTTGACTTTTCGTATTTAAGCTTTATTATGCAGGTGTGTTTGAAATTTATCATTAAAAGCCCGTTTTTTAGGAGAATTAACATGTTTAAGCAAAAATCATACTTTTTGGCTGTAACAAAAGCCTTGATCGGGCTGAGCCTGATTCTGTCCGCCTTGACGCTCTCTCAAACGGCACTTCCCTTACCGCTCTATTCCCCTAATGTGTCTTGTCAACATATATGGACTGTAAAGTGTAAAGAATGTGTATCTCCCTTGCTTATGGACTGTGGTATCATTAAAGGTCATATAGAAAAAACAGCTCAAATAAAGTCTTTGGATATTTTGTTTTATGCTGTTTCTCCTGATGAAAAAGCTGTAACACATCTCAGGAAAATTAAGAACTTTAAACTCCCTTCCTCTTATGCGGAAGAAGGCTTTATGGAATTACAAAAGAAGCTTGTGCTTGACCATTGGCCTGACTCTCTTATTGTTGTTGATTGGGAAATAAGATATAAATTAAACCTTAATGAGACAATTTTATACACAGACACCAACGCAGAGTTTCCTGTTGATTTGAGTATCTTGAAGACCCCGGCTACAAGTAATCCTTCCTCTCCATCGGATCCTTCAACAGCTGATTTACAGGTCGAAAATGAAAGGTCGAGCAGAGAAATAACCAAGAAGAAAAACCGAACAACAGCTGAAGAAAACCCGGTGGAATTTGTGAAGAAGCATTATACAGGAAATGAAGAGTCTGTTTGCTGGGCGGGATATAACAAAAAAGTGGTTTGGTTTACAAGCGATAATCAAAAAATTTGTATTATGCAAGCTAAGTGTCTTATGATAAAAGAACAGGAAGAATTGCAAGATGTCCATCTGGCCTGCAAGTTTGACGATGAAACTGAGTCTTGCCCTTCCGCCACCCGGTGTTTAAGAGATCCTGATGTAAGAATAATACGAGTACATCCCAACAAGGGGGATATGCCAATTAAGAAAACAGGCTGGATTCCACAAGTGCCATACCAGACACCCTACAGTAGTGCTAATGTGCCAATTAAAAAAAATCCCCAATAAAGAGATATGAAACAGCAAATTAAAGTTCCATCGGTGGGAGAGTCAGTCACACAGGCCACCATCGGCGAATGGCAAAAAAAAGACGGCGATTACATTCAGCAAAACGATGTGCTGGTGGTGATGGAGACTGACAAAGCCTCTATGGACTTGGTGGCGGAGCACAGTGGCCGGCTTAAAGTTTTAAAGCCGGAAGGGGAAGATGTAAAAATTGGTGAGGTGATTGCCGAATTGGATACCTCCGCCAAGCCGGAAGAAGGCGCTGTTACAAGCTCAAAACCGCAAGCCGGTTTTTCTGAATCCGCAGGTAAAGTTGTTCAGCCGACAGCGCAAATTGAACAGCCCTCCCCCTTTTCGCAGGAAGAAGAGCATAAATTTCCCACCGATCAAAAGTTGATTGATGAATTGCTTAAAAGTCCCTTCCTTAACAAAAACAGTAAGGTGTCTGATACAGACGGGGGCTTGGAAACCGGTCTTAACAAAGAGCTTTCCCCCGCAGTCAGAAGGCTGATAAGCGAACACCATATTGCCCCTTCACATATTAAAGGGCGAGGGCCAAGGGGCCGTATCACCAAAGGGGATGTGCTGGCTTTTATCAAAAGCCCGCAAAGCCAAGGCCCGGCTGTTAAAGGCCCGGCTGTTAAGGCGCAAGATACCGCTTCCGCAGGTGGCGCTGTGGCGGATAAAACCCCCGCCTCTTCGTATATTCCTTCGGCAGGCGATTTAAACAGCGGACAAACCAAAAAGAAAATGAGCACAATCCGCAAAAGAATTGCCGAGCGATTGGTGGAATCTCAACAAAGCACAGCCACCCTTACCACTTTTAACGAAATTGATATGTCAGAAGTGATAAATCTTAGATCTCAATACAAAGAGAGCTTTCAAAAAAAACACAATATCAAGCTTGGCTTTATGGGGTTTTTTATTAAGGCTGTTGTGCAGGCTTTAAAAATTTTTCCAAGGGTTAATGCTTTTATTGAGGGGGATAATATCGTCTACAACCATGCCTGCCATGTTGGGGTGGCAGTCAGCACAGAAAGGGGTTTGGTGGTGCCGGTGATTCGTCATGCTGACACAATGGAAATACCTGAAATAGAAAAAGCGGTTTTGTTTTATGCGGAAAAAGCAAGGGACGGTAAAATTAAGCCAGACGACCTTATGGGTGGCACTTTCACCATCAGCAACGGCGGGGTGTTTGGCTCTTTAATGTCCACCCCCATTTTGAACCCTCCCCAAAGTGGCATTCTGGGTATGCACCGGATTGAGCAAAGGCCGGTGGCGATGGACGGGCAAGTAAAGATCAAACCTATGATGTATGTGGCTCTTTCTTACGATCATCGCATGGTGGACGGAAGGGAGTCTGTCGGTTTTCTGCTTAAAATAAAAGAATGTGTGGAAGATCCTGTTCGCCTTTTCCTGCAAGTGTGATGAGTAACCTGTGAAAAAACCTTGTTGTTTGTCTGTATGTAAAACCCACTCTTGATTCGTATGATATTCGGTGATATTTCAAAAAGCCAAGGGGCAAAGCAATATGAGCGGTAAGAATATGAGCGGTAAGAAACTGAAAGTGGGTATAAACGGGTTTGGCCGGATTGGCCGCCTCTTGTTTCGTTTGGGGTGTCGCGACTTGGATATTGTTGCCGTAAACAGCAGATCCTCCATCGAGATGGCCTGTCATCTTCTTAAGTACGACAGCGTGCACGGGGCTTACGATCCGAAAGTGGAAATGAGCGCGACAAAAGATCATATTAAGGTTGAGGGCCGGCAAACCGCTTATCTTTCTTATTCTCATCCCTCCGCCATACCTTGGGATAAATGGGGTGTGGAGCTGGTTTTGGAATGTTCCGGCGCGTTTAAGAAAAAAGAAGACTTAAAGGCGCATTTTAAGCAAGGAGTAAAGCATGTGTTTGTGTCCGCTCCTGCTGAGGGGGCGGATTTTACTGTCATCTACGGGGTGAATCATCAGGCTTTTCAAATGGCACAACATAAAATCATCAGCAACGGATCTTGCACAACAAATTGCTTGGCCCCTTTAATAAAAGTTTTGGATGAGCGCTTTAAAATAAAAGACCTGATGTTTACCACAGTACACTCCTACACCTTGGATCAAACACTGTTGGACCGCGCGCATAAAAAAGATTTTAGAAGGGCGCGGGCGGCGGGTTTATCTATGATTCCCACCGGCACCGGCGCCACAAAAGCGCTAAGCCTTGTGTTTCCGCATTTAAAAGGAAAAATAAAAGGTATGTCCATTCGTGTTCCCACAGCCAATGTAAGTTTGGTGGATATGGTGTTTCAGACTCAGGTCAAAACCACTGTGGAAGAAATTAACAAAGCTTTTATATCCGCCCAAGATGAAGACCTAAAGGCTGTGCTGGCTTGTGAGGAAAAAGAGCTGGTGAGTGTGGATTTTAACAAAAGCCCTTACAGCTGTATTGTGGATCTGCCCTCAACCGCACGCACAGAAGAGGGTCTTACAAAAGTATTGGCTTGGTACGACAACGAAACAGGCTTTTCTCAAAGAATGCTGAATTTCATCCACCGATTTTTCCTCTGAAATTCCGATAAATAGTCGGGCGTGAAAAAAACTACTAAACTGCTGGTCTCAAAAGCAAAGTCCAAGCTTGCTCGGGACGGAATACCAGAGAAACGGAAGGCCAAATCGTTGGCCTATACGCCCGTCACCGCTTAAGGCTAAAGCATGTTCAAAACGAGTTCGGCGGTTTAAGCACAATGCTTCTGCAAGACGCGGGCCTGGCAAAACGCATATCTGAGCTTTTGAACCCCCTTTTCACAAAAAAAAAATACTTCCTGTTTAATGCTTATTACGCACTGTGCCTAATCCCTCTTTGGCTTTTTTCATAAAGAATTTTCAAAAAAAACAAAGTTTTTTGCAAAAAAAAGCTGTTTTTCATGATTTTGGCACGGATTTTGCATGAGCTTTATTGAGCTTAAAAAAAAAGCCCCTTTGAGACACAAACCAAATGAACCAGCGGAGCTTTCGCTAAAAACAAGGAGAACAGGCAAAATGAAAAAACAACAAAATAAATACATAAACTTAGTTGACGACAAAGCTTTTAAAACCTTCTTTTCTCAAAACAAAAAGCTTTTGCTCTCACTGCTGAAAGCTTTTTTGCCTCTTCCGAACAAAAAAAGTGTCAAAAGCGTGCGCCTTATTAAAAGCAAAGGCAAAAGCAAAACACCAAAAGTAAAAAACAAAAGCTCTCAAAACCCAGAGCTTGCGCTCTCCGACAGCTCTCTTTATTCCCCTGATGTAACAGAAAAACAAGTGGTCTTGGATTTGAATGTATCACTCAATACGGGCGAAAAAGTGGATGTGGAAATGCAGGCCGTCTCAAAAAAAGCTTTTGTGGATAGGGTGGTGTTTTATTGGTCAAGGCTTCACACAAGGGGCTTTAAGGTGGGTACAGATTACAACAAACTGCATACCACCTATTCTTTAATTTTTACTGACTTTTCGGTCTTTGGCCTGCAAAAAAGGGGAGTTGTGACTTCTTTTTCTATTCGTTCGGATAAAGACCCTCATTTTGTATTGAACAATCACCTGCGGATGGTGTTTGTGGAGCTTAGCCGGTTTAAGAAACGGGATATAGACAAGTTACTTGACTTACAAGACGAATGGTGTTACTTTTTAAAGCATTCGGGCCGTATGACCGTCAAGAGCGCCAAGCTGTTGGCGAAAAAGGGGGAGGATATGTCAAAGGCTTTAAGTTTGTTGGCGGATTTATCAGTCAGTGATTATGAGGAGCTGAAAAGGCAGACCTTGGAGAAGGAGTATCTGGATAAGCGGGCGATAAAACAACTGGCTTATGAAAAAGGCATGGCAAAAGGCATAAGAGACGGCCGTGCTAAAGGCCACGCAAAAGGCCGTGCCGAAGGCCATGCAAAAGGCCGTGCCGAAGGCCATGCAAAAGGCCGTGCCGAAGGCCGTGCAAAAGGCCGTGCCGAAGGCCGTGCAAAAGGCATGCAGGCTGTGGCCTTAAATATGCTGAAAGAAAAAGCTACTCCTGCCTTTATCTCTAAAGTAACAGGGCTTTCAAAAGAAAAAATCAAAAAGCTTAAGAACGGTTCCTGTTGAAAGACATAACAAAGTTGTTGCGACCGGAGGGTTTAAAAAACAGGCACCGCTCAAAACATCAGTAAAAGTTTTTGTGAAAAGGGGCTTTAACTGCGCATAACTCACCACCTTTCTTTATCTTTCTTTTTTATATTTAAAGCCCTGTCTACCCGGACATTTTTCCAGTTTTTTCTCTTCCTTAAGAAGGTTTAAGTGACTGTGCATACACCAGCCTCTTTCATCTGTTTTAAGATTCAACTTATCACTTATATCCTTCCCGGTGAAGGTATCATCTGGATTTTTCTTAAAAACATCCAATATTTCATTTAAAAACCTATCCTGATATTCTCTTGCTTTATCCACACTTCACCACCTTTATTTTTTCTTAAGTTTTTTTTTACTTGATATAACTGTATTTCTTTTTTTCTTTTTACCATCCATCTGTGCTTTCAACCCTTGTACTTCTTGCAAAATAAGATCACTTTTGGGGACATAAACAGCAGATTTTAATCCGTCAATCTGACTCTGATATAATGGATTTGTAGAATCCAATCTATAATCAAACATATAAGCAAAACCTATAAAAGCAATCCCCACAACAACCACTACAACAGAAGTGAATTTTACCAGAAGACTATGTGCAACTTGATCAATTTTTGAATCAAGCTTTTGAATCATTAAAGCAAGATCTGTTTCCCCCACTGAACATCTCCTTTTTTATCTTATCACCAAGAAAAATGAGTCTACAAGACCAGTTAAGAAAAATCAAACAAAAATCCACATTTTTTCTTATATAGTGAAAATTTTACCTTTTATGTCGGACATAAGTTTTACGCTAAGCACAAAAAAACACCGCCTTTTCTTTGACTGGCTTATGCCACCCGTTCCGGATCAATGTTTTTTCCATCTGGATCAGTGTCTTTTTCATATTGTGATATAGCTTCTTTTATTTCCTGAACGGACCGGTCTTTGTACTCGTTAAGTACGCTTACAGCTTGGTCTGAATATCCTTTACACCCTTCGCGCCCGCCGGTATCAATATACCTGTAGTTTTCAATTTTTAATATAATACTATCCAAAGACCTGTCCTGAAAATACTTATCTTTTGACAGATCTTCGCAAAGCTTTCTTTTATCCCCGCCCTCTTTGATTTGCCTATAAACATGATAGGCTTTCAAGTCGTGGATTCTTTTCCATTCAATACCTTTTCCCATACTTCGCCTCCTTTTATTTGACTGGTTTACGCCGACCGGGTTTTTATCATCGTTTTGATCATTAAGATTATTTTTATACCTAAAGCCTTTGCCTTTTAACTGCTCAACCTTACCTTCTGCTTGCAATTCTTTTAAAATGCTGTGTGTTTTCCAATAATTGTGTTCATTCTCTGGTTTAATCCCTAAAGCCTTGGTTATTTTAAACGCGGTAAAGTATTCGTGCGGGTTTTTTTTTAAAAAATCCGCAACTTTTTCCTTAAATTTTTCCTTATCCATAAGTCACCTTCCTTTGAAAATCAAGACCAGCTTACGCCACGCGATTTTAATCAGTTCTTTATTTTATTTTTTCAGTAGCTTTTCAAAAGCAATAATAACAAAGTAAGACACACAAAAAGCAATATAAAGAAAAAGAGTTATTGCAAGGTCATACTCTGATTGCGTTTTATTTAATGTATCAATAAAGTCCTTTGGTAAAAAAGCATACATCAAAACAGTCATAATTGCCAATAACACCAAAAAGGAACAGAAACAAAAGAACATTCGTTTAAAAAAAAGTAAAACTTTCTCTTTTGCCATACTTCACCTCCTTTATTTTAAGTTAAAAGTACATTTAAGAACTACCTTAACTTCCTCTAAAATATCACGGCGCGATTGCCTCGCGCTGTTTTTTGGACTCGGCAAGCCACTCGCTGGCCTCACTACTCAAATCTTGAATGGCGTCACAGCCGGACAGCAATAACAATATGATTATGTATTTCATGGTTTTACTCTCTTAAAGATATCTATCGGACAAAAGTCTTAAAGCTTTAGGTTTTTTTTCACCGAAATGGAAAAAATCTTGTTTTATACCGTTTTGGCCAGTCTTAAAAGCTCCCGATGCCAAGCTTGCGGGAAAAAACTAAAGAAAAAGCAAAACTTCTCATTTTGAGACACAAATCCAGACAAAACAGAGGGATAATAAAGCACCACAGAATATCAAAATAAGGCCCCGGGCTTTGGCCATCAGGCGAAAAAGACTTCGATACAGCTCCGCCATAGCTTTTTGAGTAAGCCAAAAAGAGCTACTTAACGGGAAAATTTGAGGTGGCCTGCTATTGCTATATTTTTCCTTGTATTCGTCAAAATGACGAGTATAATAAAAAATATGACACAAAGAACTTGCCCCCGGCAGGTGACTTGTGAAGAGTATTGCAAAGGCCACGCGTGCACTTAAAAGGCTAAAGTGGAGAAGGTTCTGCCCTTCCGGGTTGTGCTCAAAGAGCTTGAAAAGCTTGCTTTTAAATAAAATTTTGCATAATTATGTTGCGTCACAAAACACAATATGTTAAGCATATTGAAGCAACTTAAGACAGCCATACTATGGAAAATTTAAAAAATGCACATACTTCATTCACTAAACGAAGTCAAACAAAATTATTTATTGTTTTAGAGTTTACAATGAAAAAATTATTTAATAATATAAAATTGATTATATTCACTACTATTGCATGCTGGATTATTATTATACCTCCCTTATTATTAGTGATATGGTTAGAAAGAACTATATTTAAACTTATACCATTTTAAACAAATTTTGTTGCAGGACAATCTCCTAAATGGTAAAATAAAGGCAGGCTGTGGCCAAAAAGCAGGTTGGAGTCAATAAGGAGACACATACAAGCGTTTTCTATTTTGACAGGCCAACCAAGAGTCCCACGCCCATTGTGATCCATGCAGTGATCACTGATGCCCATGTTGCATTTGCCTGACTCGTATTTGCGCTTGCATTCGCCTTATTCGCAACACATTGAGTAAATTGTCGCCTATTCCATTTATTGTTTTCAGAATTGTTTACGTTTAAATTTTTGGTATTAAAAACATGGTTGCAATATCTCTCTGCCTCGTAAGTATGATCTTCCAAAGACGCACAGCTTGATAAAAAAACCAGCAAAGCTATAATTATGTATTTCATGTTGTATTGATCGGGCTTTATGACCATAAACTTTGTGTACCATTTCTTTTTATCCATAATTCACCTTCCTTTGAAAGTCAAGACTGGCTTACGCCACTTTTTTTTAATCAGTGTCTTTTCCATAAAGTAAAAGTTTATTTTACTTTTCTTTTTCTGCTTTTGCCTGTTGTTTTTTCTGCGTTTAAGGCCGATGCCGGACTATGCTTTTTAATATCCGCTTTTTGGTTTTTGAGAAAACCGCTGTCCCTTAAAGAGGACATAATAGCGTTCTCTATTCTCTCCATATAGATAATTCGCTCATCCATACGGGCAATGCGCTCACTGCTTACTTGATCTACTTTGTTGGTCGATAATTCAAAATAAGTCCAGAAACCTAAAATAAAAACAGTGAAAATTCCAATAACCCACCTTCCGATTGTGGTTAGCTGTCCTCTTATCGTCTCTTTTATACTATTGTTTATATTACTTATAAATAAGTTATATTCATATTTCATTTCCTGTTTAAAAGCTGATAAATCAGACTTTATTTCCTGTTTAAAGGCTGATAAATCAGACTTCATTTCCTGTTTAAATAATAATAAATCAGATTGTGCGACAATCCCTTTTTTTGAGTCCTCCATTATTCCCCTCCGGTTTGTTTGTTATCATTATAAGCAAAACTGATATATATGTCCATACCCGGCGTGTCAATCACAAACAAGCCGACTGTAATCTTTACACTCCCCACGACCTTGGTTTGCCCTTAATTGCCTAAAATGTCTTTGAATATCTGCTTTTGTTTGCTCGTCCATTATTCACCGCCTTTCAGGACCAGCTTACGCCACTCACGCTTTATCAGTGTCTTTTTGCATATTCTTTTGCTGTGATTCTGAATCCCTTTTTGTCGTGAGATTGCTCAAGTTGTTTTCTATACATAAGATCCTCTAAAATTTTATGGGTTTTACCTCCTGAAGGATCGTCTGTTATACCTAAAGCCTGATTGATCTTCACTGCTCCAAGGTATCCTGACAAAAATCTTAATAGAGTCAGGATTTTTTGTTTCTTTTCCTCTTTATCCATACTGCACCGCCTTTTCTTTGACCGGCTTACGCCACCCGTTCCGGATCAATGTTTTTTCCATCTGGATCAGTGTCTTTTTTATAAAACACTTGTTGTTGTAACTATTGCCTTAGAATCATAGTCAAATGATCCTTTTGGATCATATTGTTTCACACATGATCTAAAATGCTTTTCTTTGTCTCGCACTTCCTTTTCACTTTGTCCTACTGCAATAAATTCTATGCACCACTGGCCTGTCAAAGACGGCCCACAGTCACAGTTTTCTAAAATCTCATTGTATTTTTTTTCAGAAGACGTCTTAAATCTTATTGAAAGCTCTTTCATATTTCACCTTCCTTTTAAAAAAGAGGGTGGAGCTGACAAAAAAACCACTCCACCCACTCAATAAAGCCACGCGTTTTTAATCAGGTTTTTTTTCCATGTCGTGAATAGCTTTTTCTATATCCTTAATGTCTTTGTCTCTATACTCTAAATATACACTTAAAGCTTGTTTTGAACAGCCACTAAGACCTTTTACGCTTAACATTGTGTCAATATACCTGTAGTTTTCAATTTTAGGGTCAATACTACTTTTTTTGATTCCACTTTTCATAAAATCCTTATCTTCTGACAACTCTTCGCAAAGCTTTCTTTTATCCCCGCCCTCTTTGATTTGCCTATAAATTTGCCTATAAGCATGATAAGCTTTCAAGTCGTGGATTTTTTCCCATTTTGTCATAGTTCACCGCCTTTCCTTTAAGTTAAGAGTAGTTTTAAGAACGTCCTTAACTTCCTCTAAAATATCAATGCGCGCTTGGTTCAGGTGTTTTCTTATTATTTTGTCTATATGACTTAAGTCTCTATCGCATATATCCTGTTTTTTTGACTCCGGATCGTCGCTCACTATACAATACTTTTTATCCATAATTCACCGCCTTTCTTAATGATAAATCCTATTAGTACCTATTGATCAATGCCCGGCATTGAGAATATTCATTCTGACAATCCACTTTACAAGCCATCCGCTTTCTTTTATTGCACATCGTTCCTACACTGTGATCAAATTCGCAAAAGGAAGCGTGACAAACGCTTATACACTTTTTTTGTGTGTCCGAACATAATTTAATTTTCATATCGGCCTCTGCCCTTCTCTGCACCTCTCTTTGCTGTTCTTCCTGTCTTCTTTGATTCTCTTCCCTCTGTAGTCTTTCCTGATCAAGCCTTAATCTTTCCTGCTCAATTCTTAATCGCGATTTTTCTTCTTCTGATATGTTTCTTTTAAGCTGTGCTTCCACATCCACAAGCTTTTGACTGTTCTGTTCTCTTTGTTGCGCGATTGCCTCGCGCTGTTTTCTGGACTCCGCAAGCCACTCGCTGGCCTCACTACTCAAATCTTGAATGGCGTCACAGCCGGATAAAAGAAAAGAAACAGTGACAAAAAATAGTATCGCTTTCATATTTCCCCATGTTAAAGACACTTATCGGACAAAAGTCTTAAATCTTTAGTTTTTTTCACCGAAATGGAAAAAAGCCTTGTTTTATGCAATTTTGGCAGTTTTAAAAGCTCCCAGTGCCGGGCTTGCCAAAGAAAAACTTCTCATTTTGAGACACAAATCCAGAAAAAACAGCCTGCTATTGATATTTTTTCTTGTATTCGTCAAAAAAATGACGAGTATAATAAAAGATATGATACAAGGAGCCTGTGCCCCCGGTGGGTGACTTGTGGAGAGTGTCGCAAGTGCGGTTAAATAATGAACAATCTTTTAATTATTTTAATATCTTATTTTGTCTTTATGGGCTGTGATTCACAGTACACCGCTTATTCACAAACGGGTGAAAATCTTACGAAATTTCAAAGAGATGTGATCACTCTTTGTGAATTAACCAATGATGCCCTCCATTGTGTCGAAACCCACGGAGCGGATTCTCCAATAACCTGTCAGCATTCAAGAAACGCGATGCAAAGTTTAGGTGTTAAATTTACACAAACACAGTATAATAAGCCGTCCGATGTTGATAAGATTTTTGCCTTTGACATGTTACAAGCTACCATAACTGGAAAAAATTGTTTTAGTAAAGCACAAAGAAGGGGTGAAATAAAAGAGGCAAAAGACTGCTTGATTCAAATGATGGAGTCAGTCATTAAAGCAATAGATAAACGACCAGATATAACATGCACATAACCCCGCTGACTTCTCCTCTGTGCTCATCTGTTCCTTTCTCCACTGATAAATGGTGGTGGCATGAATCTGGTACTTCCGAGACAGCTCGGAAATACTGAGACCACCTTGCAAATGCTCTGAAAGTATCAGAAATCTTTGATTTTTTGAAACTCTTTTTGGAAACCTTTGTACTTTACCTCCTCTTCAGAAGGTAGCCTAAAAATGGGGGTCAAGGACAAAAGTAACGCATTAACTTTATTCTCTATAAAGAAAGCTCTTAAAGAAAAAGGGTATAAGATTGATAAAAAATAACTGAAGTTATTTTTCTACATTTGGTACTGTATAAGTCTCCAAAATATCTTTAGTATCCTTTAACATACTTTCCAAACCTTTTTGAACTTCATCCAACATTTTTGTCTTAGAATCAAGAGTCTTTAACGCTTTTTCTCTATCTTCTTTATCCTTCTGAAGCATGTCTTTTATATCTTTTTGCTCTCTCTGAAGCATGTCTTGATTGGCCTTTACTGGTCTCAAAGCCAGATCAAGCAGAAAGCCCCAAACGGTAATCACAGCACAAAAAGCAATAATAACAGTTGCCAAGTCAGAATAATCACTCATTGGTAGCCTCCCTCCTTATTATATCATACGCAAAAAGCAGGTTACAATACACGCCACAGCAAAGTCAAGACTTAAAAGCCAGTTTTAACAGCTCCCGGTACATAATCTTGATATAATATCGATTCTGCGCCTTTTTCGGTTTATGTCCGAAAGATCATTGGCTCGCTGTAATAATTTTGTGGTTTCGCTCTCCATTTTTTACTTTACCGGGTTTTCCGGGGAAAACTAAAGAAAAAATCGGAAAGGTCTCATTTTGAGACACAAATCCAGATAAAACACCACAGAATATAAAATAAGACCCCAGGCCTTATACGGCCAGAGGGGTGAAAAAAGCTGTTTATACCTGTTTTGGCCAGTTTCAAAAGCTTGCGACAGGTGTTCCACTGAGCTGGCACTTACGAGCACAACAGGATATGCGGGGGCAAAATTTAACAAAAACTTGGACAAATCTATAAGGAAAGTCCTTAAAGACTTATTTCCTCTGTAGCTTTACAAAAGCTATTAGCTTGGGCGTACAAAACCAACAAATTGTAGTTATACACTTGTGCTTTATCTCTCCAATATGTCCCTTTCGTCAATAATTTTAAAGACCTCCCTTTTTTGTTATTATCCTCACTGGAAGTAGCCCGATAAATCTTTTCTTCAAGCGTCACTTCCTCCATTTTAGCAAGAACACTGTACATATTTAAATAAGCTTTCGAGATATTTAAGTATTCCTTAGATATATCGTTTAAAACCTTTTGACAGGGTTCTGAACGATTAAGACAATTTCCTTTTATAGCTTTTTTAAAGGCTATTCCCTTTTTCTTATTGGCATTCGACAAAGCTAACAACGCGACTTTTTCTTTTCCGTCGGTGTCTAAAAGCTTTTTATATCCTCCAACCGCCGCCATTTGAGCCACAAAATCAGTTTTAAACTTCTCACACAGTCCAGTTTCTTTAAATGTCCACTTTTCGGAAAAAGGAAAGGCAAGGCTATGAAAAAGGCACAAAGCAATAAGTATAAACTTCATAAGAACCTTATCGGCAGGCCAAACGGGAAACTTTAGACACCCGCAAGTTTTAACAACTCTTTGTACATAATTTTGTGGATATAACATCGCTCATGCCTTTTATGGTTCATTTTTGAAAGTTCATCGGCCAGTTGTAATAATTTTGTGGTTTCGCGTTCCAGTTTTTACTTTATCGGACTTGTCAGTAGAAAACTAAAGAAAAAAGCGAAACTTCTCATTTTGAGACACAAATCCAGATAAAACACCATAGAATATAGCAATAAGACACCGGGCCGGGGTTTATGGCCAGAAGAAGGACCAGAGGGGTGCAAAAAGCTGTTTTATACATGTTTTGGCAGATATTTTGGATACTGATATTTCACTTGTTGGTCTGATACAGCTCCACCATAGCTTTTTGAGTAAGCCATAGGGTTGCGGGAAAATTTGAGGTGGCCTGTTGTTGCTATATTTTTTCTTGTATTCGTCAAAATGACGAGTATAATAAAAAATATGACACAAGGAGCCTCTATGCTGGGTCCGATGGAAGTTCGGTTTTTTTCTTGGATTCAGTTGGAAAAAAAAAGGTATATTCAGACCGGGGATCTCGTAAAGGCTATGAATCTCTCTCCTAAGCAGGAAGCAGATTTGCTTTATAATCTGTCTTCCAGCGGTTTTATTGTGAAACTGCAACGAGGGTTTTATCTCGCACCTCAAAAAATCCCCTCTGGAGGGTGCTGGTCGCCTTCACCTTATCTGATTATCAATCAATATATGGAAAATACAGGCGCGGAAAAGTTTTATATCAGCGGGCCAGCTGTATTTAATTTATATGGATATTCCGATCAGGTTTCCTCTTGGTTTACTGTGTATAACAATAAATTCTCTAAAAAGCTGTATATACTGCAGTATCATTTGGATTTTATGAAGGTGGTTTCAAGCCGTTTGGGCGCTGTCCAAAAAATCAAATCCTATAATGATGATATGGGAGGGGTTATTTGGGCGCCCTGTGGCTCTCCTGAGCAAATTTTACTTGACGCTGTCTATGATTATAAAAAATATGGAACTTTGCCCAAAGCCTATGACTGGATATCCAAGGCCTTGAAAAACAAAAAAATCAATCCGGCAAAAATGGTTGCTGTAGCCGTTAAATACGGCAACACAATAAGCCAAAAACGAATCGGATGGGTTTTAGACAAATTGATCTCTGAAAAGAGGATTGTCAAGCCTTTGCAGAAAAAGGCGTCTGGTTCAAGCTTTTTAACAGCGCTTGATCCAAAAAACAGAAGAGGCGCTGTAAATAAAAAATGGGGTGTGATTGAAAATGTCAGACTTTCATAAACAGAAAGAGAAATTTTTAAGAGCGGTCAGAACCACTGCCGGAATCACCGGATTTTCAGAAGAATTGATAGAAAAAGATTATTATTGCTCTCTTATTCTTAAAGAGATTTTTCAACCAAAGGACTGTATGTTGGTTTTTAAGGGCGGGACTCTTCTGAACAAAGTTCATTTTGGATTTTACAGATTAAGCGAGGACTTGGATTTTTCCATTTCAACTGAAGAGGGGCTTTCCAGAAAAAAGAGAAGCGCTTTAGCTCAGAATGCTAAAAAGTGTATAAGTTCAGCTGTTAAAAATCTGTCTCTGATTTTTTCAAAACCTTTTGAGGGGCGAAATGAAAATCGTTTATATAGCGCTACAGTGGAATATAACTCTTTAGTTTCTGAAAACAAAAGAATAATCAAGGTAGAGTTTGGAGTGCAGGAAAAAGTATGGGAAAAAGAAAATTTAATGGCAAAAACCCTCCTTAGGGATCCTATTGCACAAAAGCCGGCTTTGCCGAATTTTTTTGTGACATGTTTAAGTCTTAAAGAAGCTTACAGTGAAAAAATTAGAGCCGCACTTTCACGGGAAAAACCGGCTGTCAGAGACATTTTTGATATTCATTATGCTTTAAAAAAGCAACTCATAGAAACAAAAGGACCTATCAAAATTCATGACATTTCCCCAATGGTTAAAGACAAATTGAAGGTTTTAAACAGGAAAATAGACTTATCTCCCCACCGAAAAAAAGAGTTTTTGAGTCAACTACGAACAGATTTAAAACCGGTTTTACGCCAAAAAGACTTTGAAGATTTTAATTTTGAACAGGCATGGAACTGGCTGAAAAAACTTGAACAATCTATCTCCAAGTCGGAGTAATCATAGCTTGCGGGAAAAAACTAAAGAAAAAGCAAAACTTCTCATTTTGAGACACAAATCCAGATAAAAGAGGAGGATAATAAAGCACCACAGAATATAGCAATAAGACACCGGGCCGGGGTTTATGGCCAGAAGAAGGACCAGAGGGGTGCAAAAAGCTGTTTTATGCATGTTTTGGCAGATATTTTGGATACTGATATTTCACTTGTTGGTCTGATACAGCTCCACCATAGCTTTTTGAGTAAGCCATAGGGTTGCGGGCAAATTTGAGGTGGCCTGTTGTTGCTATATTTTTTCTTGTATTCGTCAAAATGACGAGTATAATAAAAAATATGACACAAGGAGCCTCTATGCTGGGTCCGGCGGAAAAGCAGTTAAGCTTTTTTGATTAAACAGTACGGTGTATTATGGATAATGAAAATAACAACGGACAGGATGACATAAAACTGAATTGTCAGCTATTTTTTAGTGCCATTAAGAGTTTTTTCAAGCCTTACTATATCACTTTTCAGTGATGACATTGCTTGATTGTTCATATAAGTAAAACCCGCAAAGTATAGAGCTAAAGCAGTCAATAAAACAACAAGAGTGTGCCATTTTACCCCAAGCACTTTTATAAGTAACGCATTAACTTTATTCTCTATTTTTTTGTCTAATTTTTCAGCCAATTGTTCAGCCAGTTTTTTAGCCACTTGATCATCTGTTATACTCATGGTTTGATTATCTGCCATAATGCTTCTTGTTTTTATTATATCATACGCAAAAAAGCAGGTTACAATACATGTCACAGCAAAGTCAAACTAAACTTCTCATTTTGAGACACAAAAAGAACTAAAATCTTATCCGGCTTTTCCAAGTCTGAGTTTTTTGCGCTGTGTCTAAAGTGGTGGGGTGTGAAAAATCCTCATTTTGTCCCTTTAGTCAATTCGTCAGGCAGAGGCTATGCGGTGAGGGTCCAAGGTATTCCGTCCCGAACAAGCATAGCCTCTGCCTGACGGAACACTAATAGGTCAGGAGTTTTTCACAGGTTGCTAATTTGTCGAGGTGTAAAAACTTCCTATTCAATTAAAAGACAATCGGCTATTCTTTTACATGAGTATGAAAATATCCCGCCGATATTACATTCCACTTTTATCTATTGGGTTTTGCCTGTTTACAGGAATGTCCCTTTATATTTTAAACCGCCTGCTGGTTGTCAGTGAGATCCGGCTGGAAATGCAAAAAGAGCCTTTGTGGGAAGATTCCATGAACGAAGTAAGAACCCTTTTGCAATCCAAGCTAAAACCCTTTATAGGAAAAAAAATCTGGAAGGTTTCAGAGGACATAATGCAGGTGGCTCTTTCTGAGCCTCGCGTGGGATCTGTAAAAGTGTTAAGGCTTCTTCCTAATCGCATTTTTATTCAGGTACAACCCAGAAAGCCCTTGTTGGTTCTGCTGAATCCATCCAGAGGAACCATCCATCCTCTCTCTTTGGAAGGGCAGATTTTGCCCCCTCTGCCGGCAAAACATATTCCCGATCTGCCCATCTTGAGAGGCCAGGCCTTTTTAAAGCAAAAGGCTGTTCGCAGGCTGGCCCTTCGGTTTTTTCGGATTATGCCGAAACAGGGGGAATTCAGCTTAGGGGAAATTTCAGAAGTCAAATACTCCACTCAGGATAAAAGTCTGATTTTTATCCTGTCCAAGAACGGAAAACCCATAAAAGTCGGGCAGGATCCCGAGCGGATGAAAAGCAAAAGGATTGAAAGTGTTTTAAGGTACTTGGACCAAAAAAATATTAAATGGCGCGTTATTGACGCGCGGTTTTCTCAAAAAATTGTTGTGAGCACAAGCAAGGCCATCTAAGCTTATAGTACCGGCGGGGGGAAGTTCCCCCGCCTTCATCAAGGAAAGAGCAACACAATGGGCCGGTTTAATATCGAAGATAAAAAAGTGGTGGCCGGGCTTGATTTGGGCGCGAACAAAGTCCGTTGCCTAATTGGTTCTCTAACCGCGGGAGAGCTGACTTTAACAGGTTCCGCCTGCATTCCCCACAAGGGGCTTTACAAAGGCAGAATTATAAACATGAAGGAGACCTCTTCCGCTTTGAAAAAGGCCAAAGAGGAAGCGGAAGTAATGGCCGGGATGCAGGTCTCTCAGCTTTTTTTGGGAATCAGCGGGGATTATCATCTTTTTTCTTCACAGGGAATGTCTATTATTCCCTCTCAGCAGGTGACTGTGGAAGATCTTAATAAAGCGGTGGCCACAGCCAAAGCGGTGCCCCTGCCGACCGGTCATCGCCTGCTTCATGTTTTGCCAAAAAACTTTACTGTGGATCGGGAAGGGCCGTTTTTTAATCCCTTGGGGCTTTCGGGCCTCAGGCTGGAAACTTCTGTAATGATTGTGTCTGTTCCCGAAACCAATGTGCAAAATGCCATCCAGTGCCTGCGCTATGCGGGCTGTTCAGCAAGGGGCATGGTATTACAGCCTCTTGCCACCAGTTTGTCTGTACTGACGGAGAACGAAAAAAAATCCGGTGTCTGTGTGCTGGACATGGGGCAGGACCAAACACATTTTATCGTCGTTATTGATTCGCGGGTGCATTATATCGGTTCTCTTCACACAGGGGGAGAGGACTTTACCCATGACCTGATGTCGGAATTAAAAATCCCAAGAGATCTGGCCGAAGATATTAAATTAAAATACGGAAACATCCACCCCCAAACAGAGTGGACCGAACAAGAAAACTCCTTGGAAGAACTGCGAAAATGGGGCATCGAAACAAATATACAAAAGATAAACGGCATTTTAAGCGCGCGTGCGGAATTGCTTTTTGAATCAGTCAAACAAAAGCTTAAGTCCCTTTCTTATATGGATCATTTGCAGGAAGGCTTTGTGATCACCGGCGGAGCAGGTTCCTTAAAAGGCTTGGTGGAAACCGCCCGACCTCTTTTGCAAAAGCCGGTTAAGAAAGCCGTAATAAGCCACTTTCCCGGAGTAAACGACTTAGACAATAAAAATGATTTTGCCACGGCCTTGGGGGTCTTGTGCTACATGCAAAACGAAAGCGCGCTGGACTACAGATCCAATTATCGAAAAGCACTGAAAATAAAAAAGTACTTGCAGGATTTATTCGCTTAAAGCCCTGTAACATAAGGAAACACCAATGCTTCAAATTGACGAAGATATAGTAAAATCCAGAGCGGATATTAAAGTGGTGGGGGTCGGAGGCGGAGGAAGCAACGCCATTAAGACAATGTACCAATCCGGCTTAAGCGGAGTGCAGTTTATCGCCGTTAATACAGACTTGCAGGCTTTGGAGGAGCACGAAAACTTGGATTCAGCCATTCAGTTAGGTGGCAAATTAACCAAGGGTTTGGGCGCAGGCGCCAACCCGGAAATCGGCCGTCAGGCGGCGATTGAATCCTGCGATAAAATTGTGTCCGCTTTAAAAGGGGCGGATATGGTTTTTATCACCGCTGGCATGGGCGGGGGAACCGGCACCGGCGCAAGCGGTGTGATCGCCCGTATTGCCAAGGAGCAAGGGGCTTTAACTGTGGGGGTGGTGACCCGGCCGTTCTTTTTTGAAGGACAAAGAAGGGCGCGCCACGCCGAAACCGGCATCCGCTTTTTAAAAGAAAATGTAGACACACTTATTGTTATCCCCAATCAAAAACTTTTAAACACCGAAAATGAAAATGTATCTCTTCTTTCCGCCTTTAAGAGTGTGGATAATATCCTTTTAAAAGCAGTCAAAGGTATTGTGGACCTGATAAACAAAAAAGGGCTTATCAACTTGGATTTTGCCGACATAAAAACCATTATGTCCGAAAAAGGTCTGGCTATTATCGGCACAGGCTCCGCCAAGGGGCAAGATAGAGCTTTGTCCGCCGGCAGAAAAGCCATTTCATCCCCTCTGTTGGAGGACGCTGACTTCAAAGGGGCTGAGGGGCTTATTATAAACATCACCGCCGGGCCGGATTTATCGCTCAAAGAAGTGCAGGAAATGGCAGAGCTGATTACAAAGTCGGCGCATCCCCACGCAGAAATTATTTTTGGCGCCATAGTGGATCCGAATGAGTCCTCAGACGAAGTGACAGTAACTGTTATCGCCACCGGTTTTGAAAGCTCTAAAAAAACAGAAAAAATAAAAACTGCAAAAGGGGAGCATGAACCTTCTTCTGAGGGAACGGCGCAGGATACCACACCCACCGAGAACTTAGCCTTTTCTGAATCTTCCGCTCAAGAAGGTAATAATTCAGCGACTGTTAGCCCTTATCCGCATCAAAATGACAAGCCGGAAAAAACTTCTTTCTCTCCCCCTGCCACAGGTCAGAATAAAAGCGGAAAACTGCCCAAGGATATTTTACTTGAAAAGGCCCGTGCCTACAGACTTCAAAAGGATCAAAATCCCCCTCCCCGCCCGGAGCAACTAAGCATGAACATAGCCGTAAACAAGAAAGAAAAAGAGGAAAAAGCCCCCTTCACAAAAACCCGGGGAGGCGGCCTGATAAGCCTTTTTAAAAAACCAGAAAAAGATCACGATTTGTAAGGTTATATAAAATCACGATCGAAGCAAAATGTAGCGTCGAAAGCGCCTGCAATGGCAGGTGGCGGGGTGGACGGGACTCGAACCCGCGATCTCCAGCGTGACAGGCCGGCGTCCTAACCAACTGGACCACCACCCCAAAAGACGCCTTATAAGCGCCTTTATTTATAACAAATAATCTTGTCTTAGGCAAAAAATAAACATAAAGTTTGTTCTTGACCCCTTCGTTTTAACAAAAGCCTGATTTTCAGGGGAGAAAGTGAGTGATTTATGAATCAAAAAACCCACAAATTTTTGTGGCTGGATATGGAAATGACAGGCTTAGACCCTGAAAAAGAAGTGATTATTGAAACAGCCGCTATTGTCACCAACCATGAGCATGAAGAGTTGGACTCCTACCACCAGATAGTAAAACAACACAGCGACTACTTGGAGAAAATGGACAAATGGAACACAAAACAACACAAAAAATCCGGCCTTTACGATCTGATTGCCACCGGCATTCCACAAGAGCAGATGGAAAGAGAGCTTATCGGCCTGACGGACAAACATTTTAAAAAAGAGGAAAAAGTCGTGCTGGCCGGCAACTCCATTTATCAAGATCGGCTGTTTATTAAAAAGCACCTGCTGAAATTTGAACAGCGCCTGCATTATCGTATGCTGGATGTTTCCTCTTGGAAAATTATTTTTGCCAACAAAAATGTCGAGTTTAAAAAAGAAAACAAACACCGCGCCTTGGACGATATTCGGGAAAGCATAAGAGAGCTAAAGCTGTATTTAAACTATATTGATCATTCAAAGCTTGAACCGGAATCACCGAAAAACCCCGAACCCTGAAAGCCACCTGTAACGGGAAACTGAAAGTTCTGCCTGTAACGAGAAACTGAAAGTCGCTTGGGCGACTTTCAGTATTTGTAGTCGTCGGGTTTATAAGGGCCGGTTGCTGAAAGGCCAAGATACTGCGCCTGCGCCGGGGAAAGGCGGGTGAGGCGGACCCCTAATCTGCCCAAGTGGAGACGCGCCACTTTTTCGTCCAGCTCTTTGGACAGGCGATACACACCGGGCGTATAAGTGTTTTTCCATAAATCCATCTGCGCCAAAACCTGATTGGAAAAAGAGGCGCTCATTACAAAAGAGGGGTGGCCGGTGGCGCAACCCAAATTTACCAGCCTGCCCTCCGCCAGCACGATGATTTCCCGCCCGTCAGAAAAGCGATGCAGATCCACCTGCGGTTTAACAGCAACCTTTCGGCTGTTTTTGTTCAGCCATTCCATATCCACTTCCAAGTCAAAATGACCAATGTTGCAAACAACAGCCCCGTTTTTCATCTTAGAAAAATGATCCTTGGTGATAATATCCCGGCACCCGGTGGCTGTAACAAAAATATCCACTTGATCCGCCACATCATCCACCCGCACCACCTCATAGCCCTCCATGCCGGCCTGAAGAGCGCATATCGGATCAATCTCAGACACCAATACCCGCGCGCCGTAAGCTCTCAGGCTTTGCGCGGAGCCTTTTCCCACATCTCCGTAGCCCGCCACTAAGGCTGTTTTCCCGGCCAGCATAATGTCTGTCGCTCTTTTAATTCCGTCCACCAGGGATTCCCGACAACCGTACAGGTTATCAAACTTAGACTTGGTTACAGAATCGTTGACATTAATGGCCGGCACTTTTAATTTCCCCGCCCTGTGTAGTTGCTGAAGATTGCGGACACCGGTGGTGGTCTCTTCAGAAATGCCTTTTACCTTTCGCATGAGCGCGCTTTTTTCCGGCCTGTGCATGAGATTGGTTAAGTCCCCCCCGTCGTCCAAAATCAAATCAAAGCCTTCCGGCCCCCAGCCAGTGATGCTTTCTTCGATACACTGCCAATATTCTTCTTCCGTCTCACCCTTCCAAGCAAATACCGGCACACCCGCACAGGCCATTGCCACCGCGGCATGATCTTGAGTGGAGTAGATATTGCAAGAGCTCCACCTGACCCGTGCGCCAAGTGCGATTAAAGTCTCTATCAGGACCGCTGTTTGAATGGTCAAATGCAGGCAACCAGTGATGCGCGCGCCCTTTAAAGGCTTAAGGCCGGAGTACTCTTTTCTTAAGGCCATAAGCCCCGGCATTTCGTTTTCCGCAAGGCGAATTTCCTCCCGTCCGTAGCGGTTTAGCTCTTCCATGTGATGGGGGCTTTTCATAGCCTGCTTACACACTTTGTAGTCCGGGCTTTGTTTTCTCTTTGGTTCAGCCATTTAAAACCCCTTGTTAAAAATGTTCAACTTAGAAAAACACCAATTATTTGAATTTTCAATATGAAATTTCAAAATATCAGAATCTTGAAACTGTTTGTGAGTTATCAGTACCCCACTTCGAAGGGGGTTTCGGGAAGGGTGAGGATTTCACAGCCGTCTTCTTTAATTAAAACCGTGTGCTCAAACTGGGCGGAAAGGCTTTTATCAGCTGTTTCATAAAACTTAATTTCAGAGCCGGGAATATTAAACTCTTTTATACCGGCTGAAGTTTCGTTAATCATCGGCTCCACTGTAATACAGCAGTCGGCCTTCAATATCGCGCCTTTTCCTTTTTTTCCGTAAGAGGGCACAAAAGGCTCTGCATGAAAGTCTTTTCCCACTCCGTGCCCGCCGATTTCCCTAACGGGGTAAAAGCCTTTTCGAACCGTGCACTTGTTAATGGCAAAACCAATGTCCCCCGTTGTACTGCCCGCTTTTACCTGCGCAATCCCTTTCATCATAGCCTCGTAAGCGCACTCCGTAAGGGCTTTTGCCTTCTCCGACACCTGACCCACATAAAAAGTGCGGGAAGTGTCCCCGTGAAAGCCCTCTTTAATACAGGTAATATCAATATTAACAATATCCCCCTCCTGCAAAACATAAGGCCCCGGCAGGCCGTGGCAAATACAATGATTAACCGAAACACAGATGGAATTGGGATAGCCCTTGTAGCCCAAGGGCGCGGGGCTTGCCCCCTCCGCCAAGGTCAGCTCGTGCGCTTTTTTGTCCAGCTCGAAAGCGCTTACCCCGGGCTTTACCATAGATCCCACCCGGCTCAGCACTCGGGCCGAAAGACGACCCGCCACCCTCATCAAGGATATTTCTTTTTTAGTTAAAGGATTCATATTTTTAGTTCGTGCGGACTTTTATTCATACGGAGAGAGAGGGATTCGAACCCTCGAGACGGTTACCCGCCTACACGCTTTCCAAGCGTGCGCCTTCAGCCACTCGGCCACCTCTCCACATTTAACCTTCTTCAATACACCCAGTCGCTCAAAAAAAAATTGCATTTTTTTTCGCCCTTCGTTACCTGCTCCCTTTAGTCGCAGGCAACAAAGGTCGCTCCCTACCTTAAGTGGGAGAGAGGGATTCGAAGCCTCAAGACGGCCCACCGCCTACACGCTTTCCAAGCGTGCGCCTTCAGCCACTCGGCCACCTCTCCACATTTAACCTTCTTCAATACACCCAGTCGCTCAAAAAAAAATTGCATTTTTTTTCGCCCTTCGTTACCTGCTCCCCTTAGTCGCAGGCAACAAAGGTCGCTCCCTACCTTAAGTGGGAGAGAGGGATTCGAAGCCTCAAGACGGCCCACCGCCTACACGCTTTCCAAGCGTGCGCCTTCAGCCACTCGGCCACCTCTCCACATTTAACCTTCTTCAATACACCCAGTCGCTCAAAAAAAAATTGCATTTTTTTTCGCCCTTCGTTACCTGCTCCCCTTAGTCGCAGGCAACAAAGGTCGCTCCCTACCTTAAGTGGGAGAGAGGGATTCGAAGCCTCAAGACGGCCCACCGCCTACACGCTTTCCAAGCGTGCGCCTTCAGCCACTCGGCCACCTCTCCCTCTTAAGTTTGAAACACTATACCCGGCTTTTGAGAATAAGCCAAGTGTCCGCCTGCCTTTCAAGGGAGGGCGGGGGTGAGTTCGCCTTTGGCGATATTTGAGTAAAGGCAAAACCGGAGCAATACATTCAAAAAGCTTCGTAAAGCCAAACAGCATGTCTCAAATAAGGGACTTTTCTTGAACAACACTTCGATCGTGAAAGTCAAATATCGCCAAACGGCGCCTGTCTGAACCCCCCGCCCTCCCCTTGAAAGGCAGGCGTGAAGATTTGTATTTGTTCAGGGCCACACCTGATTTTCTTTAAGCCTTAAAATAAAGAAGCCCGCTCTTTAAAAAAGCAGGCTCCTTATTATTAACTTATCTCAGCCACAATTGTTTTACTTCAAGTGTTTACTAATTACCTTCGTTAATTCAAACATACTGACTTGTTTTTTGTTGCCAAAAAGCTTTTTCAGGTTGTCGTCCAGATTGATGTTTCTTCTGTCCCTGGAATCTTGCAAGCCTTTTTTCTTGATATGATCCCAAACCTTCTTAATGGCTTTTTGTCTTGTGATCTTCCGCGCGCCCACCACACTGGCCAGCTTGTCTGAAGCCTCCAAAGTTCTCATAAGCGCCGGATTCAGCTTTCTTTTCTTTTTCTTCTTTTTAGCCACTTTCTTTTTAGCTTTCCTTTTTACCACTTTCTTCTTTTTCCTTCTTACCACCTTCTTCTTTTTCCTTCTTACCACCTTCTTTTTGGCTTTTCTTTTTACCGCTTTCTTTTTTCTTTTCTTTGCCATGTTGACCTCCAAATTATATTACTGTTGAGTCTTCCACAACAAAGAAGAGCATACCCCTAAAACCACCCTTGATCAAAAGAAAAAACAAAAAAAATCAAATTATGACTTATTACAGTATAAAGCCAAAGCCCTGAGAAATATCAGATCCGCCAAGCACAGCCCCTGTCAGCGGGAGCTTCCCCGCCCTTTGCTGTGGCAAGGGGGGGAGGCGGGCGCAGGCGTAGAGACCGCGGACCACTCCTCCGGGGTTAATGTCTTTTGAGAGAAGGCATGAACCGGCCCTTTCAACTCCTCTTTCAGGATCTGATACACTTTCTGATGACGCCGAACAGTGCCTAACCCCTTAAAATCCTTGGAAACAATCAAAACACGAAAATGTGTCTCTGCGTCTGCCGGACCTTGATGAAACGCGCTCTCATTGATAACTTCCAGCAGGGAAATATCCAAATGAGCGCTCAATTTTTGCCGTATAATATGCTCTACACTCATGCTTTTTCTTTACCACAACAGAGAATCCAAGGCAAAAGAACCTTGTCCCTTGCCCCTGCGCTTAGCTTAAGGGTTTTAACAAGACGCCTTGTTATACCTATCCCGGCGCTTTTTAAAAATTAGACCTAAGTCTAATTTAGTCGGGCGTGATAAAGGCCACTAACTGCTGGTCTGCAAGCAAAGTCCAAGCTTGTTCGGGCTGGAAGTCGCACAGGCGACTTCCAGTTTTACACTTGGACCCTCACCGCTTGGCTTTGCTTGCAGACATAATTTACAGGGGTTTTTCACGCCCGACTAATTTAATTTCAGCATGAAATAATCGGGTAGTTCCAGCATCACCTTTATCAGCAGACAGAAAACAAGGACTTTAAGTAAAATCCGACGCGCTCGATCATAAGGCCCTGTATTAAAGAACCTGCCGGCAAAGGAGCTTAAAAAAGAGCCTGCCAACACAAACCCGGCCGGCTTTACTTTCACTGGCCCAAACCCCTGCTCCCGCCCCAAACACAAAGAAAGCAAAGTCCCGGCCACAGTGACAAACATCACCGCGTTTACAGTTGGCACGATTTTTTTTTCCTCCAGCCACCGCGACCTAAACAACACGGGGCTAAAGATCGAACCACCCACCCCGGAAACCCCTGTAAGAAATCCGCCACAGCCCCCCAGTAAAAAAGCTTTTACGCCGGGCGTCTTTACCCTAAGGGGCCTGCTTTTTGGTTTGATTTTCAACAAAGAAAAAGGATTCAGCAAAATCACCAGCAGAGCGAACACCAGCCCTATACGAAACACAAAATCCGCACCTTTTAAGCTGATATGAGATATCAGCACGGCCATACCAAGAGCGCCCACAGCCATATAAAAAAAACAGGGCCAATCCACCAAGCCTTTTCTTACAAAGGCCAAGCTGTTTATAAAAACAGTCAGCAAAACCACAAACAAAGAGGTGGATAAAGTTTCTAAAGGGCTTAAGGGCAAAAACACAGGCAGTAAAGGCACAAGAATCAAGCCTCCCCCCACCCCCAAAAAAGCGGAGGACAAACCAACACACACACCAAGGAAAAACAAAGACAGTCCGACGATTTTTTACTCACTTTTTTTAGGGCCTTGCATATTTTCCGGCTGAACCCATTTGTCAAATTCCTCTTCAGTAACATAACCGGACTTCAAGGCTGACTCCTTTAATGTGCTGCCTGTTTGATAGGCGGTTTTAGCAATCTCAGCGGATTTGTCATATCCAATATGAGGGCTTAAAGCGGTAACCAACATAAGGGAACGATCCACATTTTGTTTTAGCTGTTTTTCGTTTGCTCTTATGCCGTCCACGCAGTTTTTTCTAAAACTTGCTGAGCCGTCCGCCAACAATTTTATGGACCGAAGAATATTAAAAATTATCATGGGCTTAAACACATTAAGCTCAAAGTGCCCGCTCCCTCCGCCTATAGTTACAGCTGTATCACAGCCCATTACTTCGGCGCAGATCATGGTCAAAGCCTCGCATTGCGTGGGGTTTACCTTTCCCGGCATAATAGAACTGCCCGGCTCATTGGCCGGAATAAAAATCTCGTTTAAACCCGCCCGCGGGCCGCTTGCCATCAGGCGAATGTCGTTTGCCGTCTTCATCAAGCTACAGGCGACAGCTTTCAGTATGCCGCTTAGCTCCACCAAGTCATCATGGGCGGAGCTGGCAGAAAACAAATTTTTTGTCGGCACAAAAGGACAGCCTGTTTCTTCGGCAATCAGGGAAGTCACTTTTTGGGCAAAATCCGGGTGGGCGTTTAAGCCGGTACCCACGGCAGTGCCCCCCAAAGCCAAACTGTATAAACGGGCAAGGCAGTCTCGGATTCTTTCTTCCTGCGCCGTGAGCTGAGCGGAATAACCGGAAAACTCCTGCCCCAAGCTGAGAGGGGTTGCGTCCATCAGGTGGGTCCGACCCACTTTTATTACAGACTCAAACTCCTTTGCCTTGGCGCGCAAACTTTCTTCCAGTTTTTTTAAGGACGGTTGAAGGTGGCGACGAAGCTGATCCACCGCAGAAATATGCATGGCTGTGGGAAACACATCATTGGAAGACTGGCATTTATTAACATCATCGTTGGGGTGAATGCTTTTGTCGCCGGGCCTGCCCCCCCGAATTTGAATTGCGCGGTTGGCGATCACCTCATTAACATTCATATTGCTTTGGGTTCCGCTCCCCGTTTGCCACACCACTAAAGGAAAATGCCCGTCCCACCGGCCCCGCATAACTTCATCAGCGGATTGCACAATGGCGCGCGCCTTGTCATCGCTCAAAAGACCGAGTGCTCCGTTTACCCGCCCGGCGCATTTTTTTATCAAAGCCAGCGCGTGAATGCACTCTATCGGCATGCGCTCCGAAGCTCCGCCAATGGAGAAATTCTCTAAAGATCTTTGGGTCTGCGCGCCCCACAGCCTGTCGGCCGGAATGCGCACCACTCCCAAACTGTCTGACTCCTCACGAAAAGACATAAAAAACACTATCCCGCATATTTTTATCCAAGGCAAGAGCTTTTGCCGGTGCCATTGCTTTTTACCCCCGCCCCCGAAAAAAAGTATCAGTATACTATGGACAAAAAAAACCTTATACATTATGCTTTAAAACTTAAACAAACGGGAACAGCAAAGGCGCGGTAAAACCATGTTTGACGACATAAAACCTTCTTTGTTAATCACTGAAGAGCAAATACAAAAAAGAGTGCGGGAAATAGCCCGGGACCTTAATAAAAAGTTTAAAGATCAACAGCTTGTCGCCATAGGGGTTTTAAAAGGTTCTTTTGTTTTTTACTCTGATCTGATGCGTTTTCTTTCCTGCCCGGCGCTTTGCGATTTTTGTGAAACTTCCCGATACGGGATCAGAAAAACGCCCTCCAAAGAAGTTAAGCTGACTATGGACACACACTTAAATGTCACGGGGAAGCATATCCTGCTGGTTGAGGATATTGTGGATCAGGGGCGCACTTTACATTTCCTGCAATCTCATTTTAAGAACCGCGAACCTCTTTCTATCACCACAGTCGCCCTGGTTGCCAAATCAGAAAAAATCCGTGAGCGCAAATGTCAAATTGACTACACCGGCTTTGAGGTGGAACGGTCCTCTTTTTTGGTGGGCTACGGCATGGATTATCAAGAGCGCTTTCGTCACCTGCCTTATATAGCCGAAATCAACAGCCTGAACTAAATGGTGCGCCCGGAGCGACTTGAACGCTCACATTCGTAATGAATACCAGGCCCTCAACCTGGCCTGTCTACCAATTCCAGCACGGGCGCTATGAGAGCTTATTATACCGCACCCCCACCCTTAAAAACAGCAAAAAAACACAGAGCTTTCCCCGATCTTCTTTTTGAGGAATAAGGTTTTAACACATCGCCTTATATTTAGAAACCGGCCCGAATATGAAGGCCAAATCACTTTTGAGATTCACTCCTGATTTGCTCATACACCTTCTTTAAAAGATGCTTTCCAACTATATTTTTAAACTGTTTTTCATTCATAAACTTAGCTGTTATGTCTTCATTTTGCTCCATTCTGTCTATAAACAAATTCTCAAGTTTTTTTAAAAAAATATATCCAAAATTTTCCATTGGATTAGCCATTGCCGCTTCTCTCAAATGGGAATCAGCAACAGCATCTTCCCTAATGGAATCCAAAAACAGCTGATCTGCCGGTGTAAAATTTGTTCCAAACCGCTCATTTAAAATATCTATCAGCTGAGAAAGTTCAATAATTTCCTCTCTTGATACTCCTGTTCCTACAGAAACAGGCCCGGGAACTTCACCTTCCGCTCCACTCTCAAGAGCAATAGACCCTTCACTTATTTTCTGAAGACGATAATATTGAAGAGAAATCTCATCATCAAAATTGTAAGAAGGGCCTGAACTTCTCCTCGGCAGTTTTTTTAATAAATAACGGATATAAGAATAAAGTTTTTCCAAACCGGAATCTGTAAAAGGTATTACCTGAGACAAAAAAGAATATAAATTACGAAAGGCCTTTAAAACATCTCTAAATTCCTCCCGATCAGACTCATCTAATTTATTAAATCGAGCAACAGCAGGGTCAATACAAGCATTCATTTTTGCATGATCGGTATGAGTTTGAGTTTTTTTTGGCCGATAAAAAATTCTGCAAAATTCCTCAACTTCCTTTTGATGATAAACCTGATAATCACTTAAGCGGGATTGAAGATCATAAAGTTGTCTAACCTCCGCACGATCTCCAACAAGAGTACCTTCATAATAGGGTTGAAAAGCTTCCTGAATATCCTCAGAACTATTTACAAAATCAAGAATAAAAGTATCTTCTTTCCCTATACAGGTTCTGTTTAACCGGCTAAGAGTTTGCACCGCCTGTATGCCAGACAATCTTTTATCAACATACATTGTATGAAGCAAAGGCTGGTCAAATCCTGTTTGATACTTTTCAGCAACCAGTAAAACTTGATATTCCTGTCCGGCAAATTTTGCAGGCAGTTCTTTTTCTTTAATGCCTTTATTCATCTCAATTTCTGTATATGATTTTTCCGGGATATCAGGATCAACAACTGCCCCTGAAAAAGCCACTAAAGTTTTTATATCTGTATAACCTTTTTCAGAAATATATTTGTCAAATGCTTTTTTGTATCTAACAGCGTGGAGGCGGCTTGATGTCACAACCATAGCTTTTGCTTTTCTTCCAATTTTATGTCGGGTAAATTGACGAAAGTGCTCTATCATTATTTCTGTTTTTTGAGCAATGTTATGGGGGTGGAGACTCATAAAACGGGCTAAAGCCCGGGCCGCTTGTCTTTTATCCACTTCAGGATCATCCTCAATAGATTTTATAAGCCTGTAATATGTCTTATATGTTGTGTAATGCGCTAAAACATCCAAAATAAAGCCCTCTTCAATGGCCTGTTTCATACTGTATAAATGAAATGGCCGGGGTTTGCCTTCTTTATTGGAAATGCCAAAAACCTCTAATGTTTTGTATTTTGGAGTGGCTGTAAAAGCAAAAAAGCTGATATTAGGCTGACGACCCCGTTTTACCATTGAGCGGATAATTTCCTCTTCATAATCAGGCAATCCCTCTTCTTCAGCTTGTTTTTTTGCTTGTTTTTCAATGGCAATGCCAGCTAATGCCTCTTTTAAGTTTGCCGCAGATTCCCCTCCTTGGGAGCTGTGCGCTTCATCAATAATAACAGCATACTTTTTAAACTGTTCCATTTTCTCAGTAATAAATGGGAACTTTTGCAAAGTGGTTATTATAATAGGGTCTCCGAAAGCAATAGCTTTTGCCAGTTGAGAGGAGTCTTTATCAATTTTTTTTACAACGCCTTGTTTATGATCAAATTGATAGATCGTATTTTGCAGTTGTTGATCCAAAACAAGTCGATCTGTTACCACGATAACAGAGTCAAATACTTTTTCATCTTTGTCATTAAACAAACTAGCCAGCCGATGAGCCAGCCAAGCGATAGAGTTGCTTTTTCCGCTTCCGGCGGAGTGTTGAATAAGATAATTAACTCCTGTCCCTTTCTTTTTTGCATCAGCAACCAGCTTTCGCACGCAGTCTAATTGATGATAACGGGGAAATATCATAGTTTTTTTTGAGATTTTTTTGCCATTCAATTTTTTTTCTTTTACTTCCAAATGAATAAAACGAGCTAAAATATCCAACAAACTGTCTTTTTGTAAAACTGTCTCCCATAAATAACTTGTTTTGTATCCATTGGGATTTTCAGGGTTTCCGGCTCCATTGTTGTTTCCTAAATTGAAAGGTAAAAATAAAGTTTTATTTCCTTTCAGCTCAGTTGTCATATACACTTCATCTGTATCCACTGCAAAATGAACCAAAGCTCTTTTCTTGAATTGAAAAATCAGCTCTCTTGGGTCTCTGTCATTTGTATACTGACGAACAGCATTTTTCCATGTTTGACCGGTCATTGGATTTTTTAATTCTATTGTGACAATGGGAAGCCCATTAACACTAAGCACAGTGTCAATGGAATTTTCATTTTTATTACTGTATTTAAGCTGTCTCGTGATAGTAAGTTTATTGGCGGAATAGAGCTTGTGCGTATCAGGGTTTAGTCCACTAACCGGAGCAAAATAAGCCACTCTAAAAGTTTTACCAAAACATTTAAAGCCATAACGAAGAACCTTTAAACAGCCTTCATACTCTGAATCCAAAGCTTTGCATAAGTCATCAATTAAAATCTCCTCTGCTCTGTCTTTCTGAAGCTTATGTAAAGCCTCCCACTCTTTTTTTTGGCTTTCCTTAATAAAACCAATTAAGGCTTCAGGATCAAGACCCCGAACCGGATCAAATTTCTCACTTTTGCCTTTAACATATCCGCCCTTTTGTAAAAGATGTTGTTCTATGGCCCTCTCAAAGGCAATTTCTTTAACATTATCAGACACTTATACACCTCCTGTGTTATAAATCTGTCGCAAGTTTTGTCGCAAGTTTGTCGCAAGTTTGTCGCAAGTTTGTCGTGAAGTTTGTCGCAAATATGTCGCAAACTTAACCTATTTTTAAAAGCTGATAAAATTGTCGGTTGGTTTGTCCTTTCGTCTCAATAATTTTTTTATCTATCAAATCTTTTAAGTCCCTTTGCAGGGTTCTTTTAGTCACTTTTATCTTCTTTTTTCCCTCTTTACCCGGCCCGCTCATTTTTGAGCAAAGTTTTTCAAAATCTTTTGGGATAAGTTTTCCATTTTCCAAAATATGCTCAATAACCAACCCTTGTCTGTGTGACAAATTATGATTTTGTATCAAAGCATCTTTAAAAATAATTTTTTTTCCAATATCCATAACTAAATTCATCTGAAATAAAAAGCCTTTAACAAAATACTCCAGCCAATTTGTCATATCCATGTTATTGTTTCTAACAGACTGAATGGCTTTATAAAAATTTTGTCTTTCTTTATCGTAATACTCACTAATAGAAAACAGCTTTTTAAAATCATAGTCTTTTTGATAAAGAAAAGCCGTGCAAAGCAGGCGCGATGTCCTGCCGTTTCCGTCCACAAAGGGATGAATATGCACAAACTGAAACTGAATAATACCGCTTTTTAATACAGGGTGAATATCCGATTCTGCATTTATCCACTCCACAAAGTTTTTCATAAGGGCAGGCACTTCTTTCGGTTTAGGAGGTATATAAATAATTTCTTTAGTAACGGCATTGCCGATATAATTTTGTATGTTCCTGTACTTTCCGGGCCGTGCGCTCCCTCCCCACACCCCTTTAACCAGTTCTTTATGAATTTGTTTAATAAGAGTTTCTGTAATTTGTGGTTCTTTAAGCTTTATTGACTTATTAAGTTTTTGTTTATTCTTTTTACTGCTGTCGCTTAAAAAGTCTATGATCTTAAAGGCATCTTTATAGTTTTGAACTTCTTTTATATCTTCTTTATTGGCCGTGGGGACTTTTTTTCCTTTTAGTATTTGTTTTGACTGTTCAAAAGTTAATTGTGTTCCTTCTATATGTGTGCTGTGATGAGCTTCCAAAAAAAAGCTTTTTTGGCTCATTTTTTTTATCCATTGAGGGGATAGATGGGCGGCTTTCAAAAAGCCTTTAGCCTGCTCAATTTCCATAAGATGATTAAGCATGGGCCGGGTAACAGTAAATTGGGGAGAAAATAACTTTCCACTCATTTTATTTTCCTTTGTCTGGTATCGTCTTAGGCCCATAACCTTTGGGAACAAGCTTTTGTTGTTTCATCCATTGAATGGCTTTTTGCAGTCGGTCTTCAGAAAATCTTTTTTTGCTTTTATGCCAGTTATTTTTTACTTCATGAATAATCTTACTGTCGGAAGGCTTTTTGCCTTTTAATAAAAAATCATTCCATACAGCATAAATTGTATCCACAATTTCTGACTGTTCTGTTGTAAACCTTTTCAGAAGAGACAAAAGCCGGTTTAACTCCTTCTTATAACCTCCATAGTATTTATCAAAATATTGTCTATGTCCATTGTGATTTTTAAGGGGTTTATATTTGTACATAGAGCTTGTTTTAACGACCTCAAACCATTTGCTTTTTTTCATAATCCCTTCTATTTTATAAATAGAGCTATCCAAAGGACCGGCGGCTGACCGTTTATATTCCCCTTTTAAAGGGATTTGCAAGTGAGCCTCACACAAATAAAGAGTTTTCATAAATTTTGTTCTGCCAAAGTGAGGATCATTTTTCATTTGAGATACAATTTCCGCTCCCAAGGCTGTTTTCTTGAATATAAGCTTGTCATTCCCGCGAAAGCGGGAATCCCTTTGTGGCTTAGGTATGGAATCACGATCGAGGGCAATAGTCGTGGCGATCTTGTCTCCGCCGACACGGCGGTCATTCCCGCGAAAGCGGGAATCCAGAACTTTTAAAGAGCCAGTAAGTTTTTGTTTTTCTGTTTTTTGATCTTGATCTGTTATCTCTTGTGCTTGAGATTCCCGAACATCAATTTGCCCGGTGACCGCGGAAGTGATTAAAGAAGAACGATACTCTTTTAAAAGAGCAATGGATTTTTTAATTTTCTCTATAAGAGAATCAATCCGAGTGGTTTCTTTATCAAGAAAGTCAGCAATCGCCTTTTGTTCTGATAATGGAGGAACTTGAATTTTCATAGAACCTAACATACTTCTACTGATTCTGTCTCTAGTACTACCCCTACAAACAGAGGTTACCCAAGATAAATAATCTTGATTAGATAAAGCATACACGATAAACTTTGATTCAAAACGAGTTGCAAGTTTTAAAATACATACATCTACAGAAGTAATCATCTTACATTTGAGATTTGGAGCTAAACATGCTCGCCCTACTGGTTCAGCCAGTCTGCATATAAGAATATCATTGTATTTCACTTCAGTACACCTTAATTTATAAAAAGTCTGCTTATCAATATAACGAAAACCTTGTTCTTTATATTCACCTATGCCAATATTTCCAGTTTGAATCAATCTTATACCTTCAGTGCAAATATATGGAGTTTCAATCCAATCACCATCTATAAAACAACGATATCCTTTTTTTGCCAAAGATCGAATGGGCAAAGTTTCCCAATGCTTTGGTATCTTACCAAGCCATTCCACACCGGAATCTTTCATTTTGACATTAGGGTTAAGTCCTTTGGTTACAGATTGAGTAATAAGAACTGATCGCTTTTCTTTTAATAATTCAATCTGCTGTTCTTTCTTCTGAACTAAAGAATCAATCCGTGCAGTCTCTTTATTAAGGAAGTCAGCAATCGCCTTTTGTTCTTCTGAGTCGCAAAAAGGTAGAAACTTATTATAAGCATCTTCACGAGCTAATCCAGGAATAGCAGAATCTTTTGAAATAGCATCTAATTTTAAGTATTGTAGACAATAATAAAGCCATTTAATATCTTGTGTAGTTTGTGTTGAGTCTACATAATAAGTCGTATCAATGGCAAAACATAGCTTATCAGAATAAACCACTTTTCCGAAAGAACCTTTACGACCAATTATAAGACAGGGTTTTTTTGTATTAGAGCAATTATGAAGACCAACAGATCCGTTTGAACCATAAACTGATATGTCTCCATGTTCTCTATCTTGTTCTGAAAGAGAATCACCATAACCAAATCGTGTAACACGCTTTAATCGTAAAATTTCCCAATGCTTTGGTATCTTACCCAGCCATTCCACACCGGAATCTTTATATTTTTGATAAGCTGTTTTTTTCACTGTATGGCCTCCATGCCTTTTACATAACCCTGATGTGAATTTTTTATATCTCCATAAAAGGAACATGGGTCCTTGTTAAAACAGACATCACAGATTCTTTGTTATGAAGAACAGCTTTATTATTTGGATTTAACACTAATGCTTTATCAAAGTCCTCTACAGCCCCTCGATGGTTTCCCATTCTTGACTTGGCAATACCACGATGATTATACGCATTTATATCATTAGGATTTAATTCAATACCTTTAGTAAAATCCTCCATTGCTTCTTCATAATGCTGAAGATTTAATTTTGCAAGACCTTGATGATTATAAGTGTTAGCATCATTTGGATTTAACTCAATGGCCTTATTGCAATCTTCTAAACATTCTTTAACCTGCCCAAGATTTAGTTTGGCCAGAGCACGATTACTGTAAGCTCCTGAATAATTTGGATTTAATTCAATACATTTATTAAAATCTTCTATCGCTTCATGATATTTTTTTAAATGTGCCAGACATACCCCACGATTGATATAAGCCCAAGCAAGATAAGAGCTATTTAATTTAATTTGAATAATTTTGCTAAAATCTTCTATAGCTTGTTTATAATCTCCAAGATTTAGTTTGACAAATCCACGATTCATATAGGATTGAGAATCATTTGCATTTAACTGAATATTTTTATTAAAGTGTTTCATAGTATTTTGATAAGACTCTTCAAGATGAAGTTGTGAATTGATCACTGAAGATTCAATATCTTTTTCATTTTTATCCTCTCCATAAAAACCTCTTATAGCTTCCAAAATATCATTTTTGTTATACCTCTGGTTGTTTCTTATCATATCTGGTTTAGAAATTAAACCTCCCATTTTATTCTTTTCATAAGTCAGATTTTGGGTCTTGTTTTTCCCTAATAAAATATAACCCTCTCCTGAGTTTGTTTTATCTGTATATGTGATGGAAATATCCACAAGAGAAAATGTAAAATAAGCTGTTTTTGCTTTTACTGGTTCATCTTTTTTCCAAAGTTTGTCTTGTTTTAAAAGATGAAAAACAACAATCAAATACCATTTGCCCTTTACTTTTATATAAATAAAATTACAGCATTTATTGGAGCATCTTTTTATTATATTTTGTGGAGGAAAGTTACCTTGTTTTTTTACATTGTTGCAGTCAGGGCACATAGGTTGTAAATTCAAAAAACCTCCAGCTAAAGACTCTCTTGTTTGGCTTTTATACAACTTTTTTAAAAATTTAATTCTTTGCTTATGCTCTTCATCATGTTTTAATATATTTTGTGGGATAATATGATCCACAGTTGTTTCTTCAAGGGTAATCTTTTTGCCACAGCCACCCAGATGAATGCCACACCTGTAATTATCTCTTTTTAAAAGGTTTATTTTTCTTTCTTGTTTTTTTTGAGACTTTTTCATTTCACCACCTTAAAAAGTATTCTAACAGTATTCAAAGCTGTAGTCTACTATCAGAATCTTTATTTTTTTCTGCCGGTTTTTTGACTAACAGGTTTTTGCCTTCCTTTTAATTGCTTTTCCAGCCTCCCCACTTCTTGATCAAAATCAGATTTAAAGAGCTTATCTTGAATAACACGGTATTTTTCAAACTCCCTTTCTGCAAAGCTTTTTGCCAATTCGTGGCTGATTTTTCCAGAATCTTTTAAAATTCTTCTTTCGTCAAACTCCAAAAAGCGATCCAACCGATTGGCCCAGTCCTCCATAGTCATGGGAATCTGGCGCTTGGCTCTTTCTTCCGCCAAGTCCAGATAAGCGCTCACAATTTTGCCCAAAGATGACAATTCTTCTGAATTAAGGTAATTTTTAGCCACAGAAACATCGGTTTTTAAAATTTTGCCAGCAGGGCTTTTGGCCCAACTTGTAAGGCCCATATTTTTCTTTCGGCTGTTTGCCCTCTGCCTGATAAGCTCTGCAGAAGTCTTGCCATGAACAGCAAAATGAAGCTTGTTTTGCACTTTGGCAAAAAACTCCCGGGTGGTTGGCGCATTCTTGTTGTAGTCTATGCTGGTTACGTAAATATCTGTGATTTTTTGATAAAACCGCCTTTCACTCAGGCGGATTTCCCGGATTTCAGAAAGTAGCTGTTCAAAATAGTCCTCCCCCAGAAAGTGGCCGTTTTCCATTCTTTTTTTGTCCAGAATATAGCCTTTAATGGCAAATTCCCTTAAAATACGGGTGGCCCACTGGCGGAACTGAGTCGCCCGGCGGGAATTAACCCGATAACCCACAGAAATAATGGCATCCAGACTATAAAACAGGGTGTTATAACTTTTTTCATCTGAGGCAGTTATTCGGAATTTCCTAATAACTGAATTTCGCTGTAATTCACCAGATTTAAAAATATTTTTCAAATGTTCGTTAATTGTAGGAACACTGACAGAAAAAAGCTTCGCCATAAGTTTTTGTGTGAGCCATATAGTGCCCTTTTCATAGCGCACTTCAATTTGAGACTCATCAGATGGTTCTTTAAAAATCAAAAACTCCACCATACTGCTTCCGACAATCCATTTTTTACTCATCCCACTGTCTCCAACAGCATTTTTGAAATATCTTCTTCAATCTTTTTTAGATCTGCTTCAATGTTTTGTAGTGGGCGAGGGGGTTCATATTTATAAAAGTAGCGGTTAAAATTAATTTCATATCCAATTTTTGTTTTTGATTCGTCAATCCATACAGAAGGAACATGAGGCAAAACCTCCCTCTCCATATAAGCTGTAATATCCTCTTTAAGAGGGATATTTTCATAGTCTCTTAAGTCCGGATCAGGTCCCGGGTTTCCCTTGCTGTCCGTGCAAATATCTGCTGTTTCATCTCTTTTTGAAAGAGCTTGCAGAATCGCCTTAAAAAGTGGTGCAGATATTTTAAGATGAGCTTTTTTAAATTCTTCTTTTAAGAGGATTATAAATTTTTCACGGTTTTTTATTAAAATATCTGATTTTAAATGAGAAAGAGCTTTAAGGATAGTTTGTTGTATTTTTTGCCCCTCTTTGATTTCTTGTTCCGCTTCTTTCCCTTTTTTTCTTTTTTTACTGATTGCAAGGTTAAAAAAAGGTGTGGATTTTTTTAACTCAGAAATACGCTCGTTATTTACTTGAAAATTTAATTTTAAAGGGCGCTCTACAGTGATCCGGTGATAACCAAAATCTTTACTGTCAAAAATACGAACAAACTCACCTTCCTTAAAATCACCATATAATTTTACGATAGTATCTTTTTGTTTTTCAGTAATTTCATGTCTTTTCTTTCCCAAGCTCTTTCTCATTTTTTCAAAAAAAGATACGGCATTGATAAGCTGGATTTTTTGTTTTCGATGTTTTGCTTTTCTATTTGTAAGAATCCAGATATAAGTATGAATGCCTGTGTTATAGAAAAGCTGATCCGGTAAAGCCACAATAGCTTCTAAATAGTCTTTTTCAATAATCCATCTTCGTATTTCACTTTCTCCTGAACCGGCGCTTCCTGTAAATAAAGGGGAACCGTTAAACACAATAGCCAGCCTTGTGCCTCCTTCTTTTAGCTCTTTCATCTTGCTGATCATGTGTTGCAAAAAAAGCAAAGATCCGTCACTTATTCTGGGAAGGCCGGCTCCAAATCTCCCGCCAAAACCTTGTTCAGAATGTTCTTTTTTTATAAAATCCGCTTGCGGTTTCCATTCCACCCCAAAAGGAGGGTTGGCCAACATATAACCAAAAGTTTTTTGTGAAAACTGATCTTTCGTAAAACTGTCGCCAAATTGAATATGCTCTATATCTTGCCCTTTTATCATCATATCTGAACCACAAACAGCATAAGATTCAGAATTGTAATCCTGCCCAAATACTTCCAACTGAGCTTGAGGGTTAAGTTCCCTCACATACTCTAAAGCCACAGAAAGCATACCTCCTGTTCCACAGGCGGGGTCAAAAAGAGTCTTGATTATCCCTTTTTTTCTTAAAATATTATCGTCTGGATTAAAAATTAAATCCACCATAAGACGGATCACTTCACGAGGGGTAAAATGATCTCCTGCTTCTTCGTTACTGGCTTCATTAAACCTCCTAATCAATTCTTCAAAAATATGACCCATTTGAATATTGCTGATTTTATCAGGATGCAAATCCACTTCACAAAATTTTGAAATTATTTGATAAAGACGGTTATGCTTATCCAGTTCTGCAATCTCCTCTTCAAATTTAAAGTGTTCAATAATATTTCCGGCTCTTTCAGAAAAACCTTTTATATAATTTGTAAGGTTGGCTGAAATATTATCAGGCTCAGCTTTTAACTTTTCAAAAATAAAACGACTTTTGTTGTGAAATTTTTTACCGGCTGTTCTATTAAGAATAGGCTCTATATTTTTAATTCGGCTTTGTTTTAAACTTTTTGCTTTTGCCAAGACTTTTTCTTTTGTGGGCGCTAATACACAATCCAGCCTTCTCAATACTGTGAGGGGGAGTATAACCTTTTTATATTGATTGGGACGATAGGGGCCACGCAAAAGCTCAGCCACTTGCCAGATAAAACTAACTATTTCATTATGACTCATTTTTGGCCTCACACCAGCAGTTCTTGAGTTATTTTGTAAATTGTCCCACATATTGCATCTGACAGGTATATCCCTTGTAAGACCGCTGTAAAATATTAAGACCATAGTCTGTTTTAACAGCCTGTGAAAAAGCCTGCCCTCGCTTTTGCAGGACTTAAAGCCCCCAAAGTGGCTTTATAGAAAATTTGCAGGAATGACAAAAATCAGGTACCCCGCTATCGGGTTTCGCTTGGTGAGGACACTGTAAGCCTTAAGCATCTTCAAATAAAACACGAAGCGCTGTTTGTACCCTTAACACCCGACACCGGTTTTGCTTATACTCCCGCTTAAGATGGGCTGTTATCTGCAAAGAATGCACAGGCTTTAATTTTTCAGAATAATATTTCAAAGACTTGGAAATTTTGTCGTCAGAAAGCTTAACCTCTATTAAAGCAAACACCGCGCCTTCTTTTAGTATAACAAAGTCCACCTCGCGGCCTTCTTTATCTCTGATATACCTTAACTCAAATCGCAAACCTTTGCTGTCCTCCTGATAATGAATTTTCTTAAGAAAATGAGTGGCTATAAGGTTTTCAAAACGAGGGCCTTCGTCTTTTTCCAAAATAAGATCGGCGTTATCAAAAAAGTATACCTTCTGCGGTTTGCGCACAGCCCTTAAAAGATCTTTTGTATAAGGAAAAACAGAAAAACAAAGGTACATTCTGTTTAACAGATCCAGCCAGAGCCGGGCCGTCCTGTGGGATATTTGCGCTTCCCTGGCGATATTGGACAAAACAATCAACTGTCCTCCGCGCTTGCGCAAAGTATCCACAAAAAGGCTTAGATCTTGAATCCGTCTTACAGACTCCAAATCCCGAATGTCCTCTTTTAACACCCTATCAAACCGCTCCCGCCTCCACCTGCCGGCGGAGGACTCATCTCCGTCTAAAAAAGGCTCAGGAAAGCCCCCCACTGTCATCAGCCGTTTAAAACCTTCTTTAAAACTCATTTTTGATGGCAGTTCATCCAAACCAAAAGGATGAAGCCTCCAGTAATGGTAACGGCCCAATAAAGAATCCCCTCCCCGGCGGTACACATCCAGACGGGCGCTCCCGGTGACAAGAAATTTATACAGGGGATGGGTTTTATCGTAAATGCCCTTAATCCAGTTTTTCCAAAAACGGTATTTATGAAGCTCATCAAAAACTATCAGCTGATGAATCTCATCCCATTTTTTTTCGATAATGGCGCGTCTGTCTTCATCAAAATCCCAATTCAGGTATAAGCCTGTTCTATGTTTTTTATAAGAAAAGCTTTTCAGAATACGCCGGGCCAAGGTGGTTTTGCCCACCTGCCTTGGACCGCCCAAAAAAACCATTTTTTTGGATAAATCTTTTATAATATTCCGCTCAATATACCGCTTCATAATGGCTATATTATACCATATTACAAAATAGTCAAGGCTGTTTTAAACTAAAGTACAAAATAGCCACAATCGAGGTTCAGCTACAATCAGGGTTCAGCCATAATCAGGGTTCGGCTAATTAGTGGGGCGTGAAAAAGGCTGGTGTTCATAGTTGGCATAAGAAAAACCCCGGCTTGTTCGTGACGGAATACGATTTAACACTCACTGGCGGGGTTTTGCTTATGCCACAAATAACAAGGATTTTTCACGGACTACTAATTAGTAAAGCATCAAGTTCTGCGGATTTTAATCTGACGCCACGCCTCCTGTTTAACATGCTGAATTAAAAAAAATAAAAAAATATTTTAAAGCCCCGGCCGGTAAGCTTAAGTTATTAAAAATACAGCAGTTTTTTCTTTTTATTCTATGCGTAAAAAGCCATAAAAAAATCAGAATCCCGCAATTTTGGCACGGTTTTTGCATGAGAAAGTTTAAGGCCCTTTTCCAGCAGGCAAAACAAAGGAGAAATAACTTATGAAAAAAGGCAAAAAGTTTTTGCACGATCATTTGTTTAAAGAAGTTTATTCTAAGCCCCGGCACTGCGTGGACATCTTAAAACTTGTGCTCTCCAAAAAAGAAATGGCTCTTTTTGACTGGAACACCCTTAAAACAGAAGCCACAACTTTTATTGACAAGTCAGCAAGCGAAAAACGGATGGACCTTTTAGTCTCAGCCCTTCTTAAAGACTCTCGAAAGCCCGCCAAGGTCTTGTTCTTAATGGAGCACAAAAGCCAACAAGACCCGGAGCTGTTAAGAAAGTTTTTAATCTATCAGACAGGTATTTATCGGGATGTCCGGGACCCTGTGCTCCCGGTTTTTATCAACCAAAGTCCAAACAAAAACTGGAAAGGGCCTGTTGATTTTCACGGCTTTTTGAACAATTTTCAGGGTATACTCAAGAAGCATTTTAAAGAAAATGTGCTGAATTTTCGCCCAAGGGTCTTGAATATTCAGGCTTTGGACATACATAAGACCAAGGGCTTGACAACGCGCCCTATTTTGTATATTTTAAAAAATATATGGAACTTAAACGAGAAGAAGTTAAGAGAGCTTTTTACAATAAGCCGGGGCCTTAGTCAAAAAGAGCGGGAGGCTTTGATTATGCTTGCGGTGGATTATGTGAGGAGATATGATCAAAGCTTTACATGGAATATAATACAGGAACTGGAAATTCAAACCGTTAGAAAGGGGGAGCGTATTATGACACCATTACTTCAATCATCGTTGGATGAAGCCCGGGAAGAGGGTATGAGAAAAGGCATGTCAGCGGGTATGAAGAAAGGCCGACTGGCAGGCAAGAAGGAAGGCATGTCCGCGGGTATGGAAAAAGGCCGTCAGGAACTTATTTTAAACATGCTGAAAGAAAAAGCGAATCTGGCTTTTATCTCCAAAGTGACAGGCCTTTCTGTTAAAAAGCTCAAAAAGCTTAAGAATGGCAACTCAGAATAAAGCTTGATTGTTTTTTTATGATCCGCCGGGTGTGGATTTAGGTTTGGCTTTCAGCCTCTGTGCTTACCTCCTTTACAAGGGGTGTGAGTGTCAAAAAGAAGTTATTAAGAAAAAGAACATAAAGCCTGATCTTTATAACTCTCCGGTTTTTTTACCGGGGACTCATTAGTCGGGCGTGAAAAAGGCTGGTGTTCATAGTTGGCATAAGAAAAACCCCGGCTTGTTCGTGACGGAATACGATTTAACACTCACCGCCGGGGTTTTTCTTATGCCACAAATAACAAGGGTTTTTCACGGACTACTAAATATATGATCGGTTTAAGCAGTCCTATAGGCGGGCTGTTCTGGTTCTTTAGTATCTTAACAGGTATAGCCTTCGGTGTGGGGGGGGTATTGTCTTTATAAAGTGTGTGAGTGTCAAAAATAAGTTATTAAGAAAAAGAACATAAAGCTTTTATTGCCAATTCGTACAGTTTTTTATTAACTTAACATGATATAAAGGATCGCCATTATCGTCTGTTTTGGGAGTCCGGCCGTCACTTTCATAAAACGGAAAATTATCTATTTGGGCAAAGTGATATTCCATTGACATTGTGCAAGTCGCCGGTGGCACAGATGCAAAGTTTTTTTTCGGTTCTCCACAATACTGTACATAATTCGACATGTTTGACCTTTCAAATATAGTGACCACCTGAAGTTTTTTGCCTGATACTGTTTGTTTAATATTTAAGCAAACACCGGTTTTGTCTGTGCTTAAAATAATGGGGCAATACGCGTCTTTCGGACAGGTGTATTTAATTTTTGCCAAAGTGTCACAATACTTAACACCGGAAACTTCCCACCCTCCAAAATTATCAACACAGTTTTTAATTTTTCCGGCAAAAATCATTCCTGAATTTTTTAAGTCTTTTTTTGTCATATCCAAATCGTGCCCGCGGTATGAGACAGTCGCGATACTGGTCAATATGGACAATATGCCCAAAGCGACCAGTAACTCAATAAGACTAAAACCTGATTTGCTCATACTTTACTCAAATATTTTCGGGAGTCTCACCCCCGCCCTCGCCACGATCCTCCGGCAGACAACCGTCTTCCCCCCCACCCCAAATATAGCCGGGCTGACATGGATTATAAACACAACTGGACCCGTTCCACTTCCACCCCCACCCTCCTGAACATTCGCAACTATTTCCAGACCACCGGCGGGGGAAAGGGCAACTTTGACATGTATTGCTGATAAACTTTTGACCACTTGCACATCGGCAAGTGTTCCCATACCACTGGCGCGGTGACGGGCAACTTTGACATGTATTGCTGATAAACTTTTGACCACTTGCACATCGGCAAGTGTTCCCATACCACCGGCGCGGCCACCGGCAACTTTGACATGTATTGCTGATAAACTTTTGATCACTTGCACATCGGCAAGTGTTCCCATACCACCGGCGCGGCCACCGGCAACTTTGACATGTATTGCTGATAAACTTTTGATCACTTGCACATCGGCAAGTGTTCCCATACCACCGGCGCGGCCACCGGCAACTTTGACATGTATTGCTGATAAACTTTTGATCACTTGCACATCGGCAAGTGTTCCCATACCACCGGCGCGGCCACCGGCAACTTTGATATGTATCGCTGATAAACTTTTGATCACTTGCACATCGGCAAGTGTTCCCATACCACTGGCGCGGTGACAGGCAACTTTGACATTGTCCGCCAACATTTTTTTGATTATTCAGGCAACATATACCGCTTTTATTAACTTTGCCGGTCGGGCAACATATCCCGTTGGAATTATGCTGTGTAGCAGTATCGCAACAAAGGCCGGACTTGTGGTAAGTGCCCTGCGGGCAAATAGATACGCAAGAATACACTAAGCCACTTTTTTTTTTTTAAATCCAGTCGGGCATCTACAACCTGAACCTATACTGTTCCACTGCGCCCCGCCACCGGTGCAACTCATACAGTTTTTTTCCTTCTGAGACCACCTTGTGTTACCTTCACAAGTCACACAGTTTCCACTCTTCCAGCCTTGCCCGAAAGGGCATTGACAAAACCTTGTTCTTTCCGACACAAAATATTCGTCGGTGTCATAATTATAAGGAGTGCCCACTTCAAAGGTTCTGTATCGTGTCCGCCCATCTACATCAGTCAATTTTAAGGTTTCAAACAATTTTCGCCCGCCGGAGCAGTGTTTGACGCAAATAGGATCGCCGTTGTCTCTAAACCCTTGTAAAACTTCCCCGGATTCACAACCTTGTATTTGCTGTTGTGCCGGTAGTGGTTCGCAATCTATATCAAGCTGTCCGGTGGTCTCTTTAAACCCTTTTAAAACCTTCGTTGTGCCGGAATTGTCTGAACAGTTTTTTGTCTTAAGCTGTTCTGTGATTATTGCATTTACTCGTGCTGTATCCACACCCGCGACTGCGCCACCTTCCGCACAATTAAGCGGACTGCATGCGTTAAGGGTTGAGCTTGAAGGGCATGCGTTTGCGCTATCACTACAAGCATAATTCATTTTACAGGCAATAAAATAACAACCAGTCTGATCCGTGGCCGTGCAAGTCCCCGGACTGCTTAATGAACCAAGCTGTGGTTTTTTATAATAAAGAACGAAAGTCCTGTCGCTTGTCGTAACTTCAAGCTCCATTTTCTGAATATGTATCAAAGGGTTGTTTTTAAAATTCTCTGTTGCCTTAATTAAAGAAACATCATCGCTTGTAATGCTGTCATCGCTTCCATATTTTTTTATTTCACTTACAGTCTTTTTCGTCCCGGCTGTTGGTAAGGAAGGTTTTAAATTTTTTTTGCATTGTGTTTCATCACCCAAGGTTGTACGGACTGTGTGAATTAAATCTTGCTCTTTAAGGGAAGTATGAACGATTGCATTTGTTTGCATGCCGACCAGAGAAGTCTTTACTATCCCATAGCCCAAAGTAAGGCTCACACCGGCCACTACCAGAGTCTCAACAAGGCCAAATCCCCCTACGGGGGAGGGAATTGCGACGCGGCTTGAGATCCGTACTCGTGACATTGTGAAACAAAAACAGCTTTTTAACCGGGAAAAAACCGCGGCGAAATAACAGGCTTTGCCTGCGACGCGGCTCCAATTCCGTACTCGTGACATTGTGAAACGAAAACAGCTTTTTAACCGGAAACAAGCGGAAGTGAAAAGTCCCGCTTTGCGGGAGCTGGATTCCCGCTTTCGCGGGAATGACGGAATGAAAACATGTATTATTTTGTGAAAAGGGGGTTCAAAACGAGTTCGGCTTTGAGCGCAAAGCGTCTGGAAGACGCTTTTGCGGCAAAACGCATGTTTGAGCTTTTGAACCCCCTTTTCACAAATACTTTGACTTATGTTTCGTAAAACCCCGGCGCCTGTTTGAACCCTCCAGCCCTTTAAAAAGCGGGTGCAGGCACATAAAGTTTTGGAGAAAAAGCAGATTATTATTTTGTGAAAAGGGGGTTCAAAACGAGTTCGGCTTTGAGCGCAAAGCGTCTGGAAGACGCTTTTGCGGCAAAACGCATGTTTGAGCTTTTGAACCCCCTTTTCACAAATACTTTGACTTATGTTTCGTAAAACCCCGGTGCCTGTCCGAACCCTCCGGCCCTTTAAAAAGCGGGCGCAGGCACATAAAGTTTTGGAGAAAAAGCAGATTATTATTTTGTGAAAAGGGGGTTCAAAACGAGTTCGGCTTTGAGCGCAAAGCGTCTGAAAGACGCTTTTGCGGCAAAACGCATGTTTGAGCTTTTGAACCCCCTTTTCACAAATACTTTGACTGATGTTTCGTAAAACCCCGGCACCTGTCCGAACCCTCCAGCCCTTTAAAAAGCGGGTGCAGGCACATAAAGTTTTGGAGAAAAAGCAGATTATTATTTTGTGAAAAGGGGGTTCAAAACGAGTTCGGCTTTGAGCGCAAAGCGTCTGGAAGACGCTTTTGCGGCAAAACGCATGTTTGAGCTTTTGAACCCCCTTTTCACAAATACCTTTACTGATGTTGCGTAAAGCCCGGCCCTTTAAAAGCCAAGCAGAAATTGCGATATAAATCTTTTGAACTCCCTTTTCACAAATACTTTGACTTATGTTTCGTAAAACCCCGGCGCCTGTTTGAACCCTCCAGCCCTTTAAAAAGCGGGTGCAGGCACATAAAGTTTTGAAGAAAAAGCAGATTATTATTTTGTGAAAAGGGGGTTCAAAACGAGTTCGGCTTTGAGCGCAAAGCGTCTGAAAGACGCTTTTGCGGCAAAACGCATGTTTGAGCTTTTGAACCCCCTTTTCACAAAGACTATTGCTGATGTTGCGTAAAGCCCGGCCCTTTAAAAGCCAAGCAGAAATTGCGACATAGAGCTTTTGAACCCCCTTTTCACAAAGACTATTGCTGATGTTGCGTAAAACCCCGGCAAAAGCTTTAAGTAAACTATGAACAAATACTCTTAAATTATTGAAATAACCGGCTTTTTTGGAATGGGGGGGGGGGGGGGGGGTGAAGATGATTTTTTATAAATTAAGCTCATAATTACTTTCATTCGGAAGGTATGCAAAAAAACTTTAGAAAAAAATGCTAAAAAAGCAGATTTTTGTTCAAAACAAGCTTTTTGGTTGTTTTTGAGTGATATTTTGCACAAGCCACGCAGAAAAAACATGCATTATTTTTTCCCGACTTCGACACAACACTATGAGTTAAAAAATATTTTGAGGTTTTTTTAGAGTAGCCGGGTTGTTTTTGTGGGGTCTTGATCCCTAAAATACTCAAAAAATAAAACATGTGTGGCCCCCGGCCTGTTTACTGTTCCTCAACCCTCTGACATAGTAAAACCATGTTTATCAAAATCACTCAAAAACCTAATGGCCGAAGTCATGTTCGTATCATGGAGTCCCTAAGACAACAGGGCAAAGTGGTGCAAAAAACCCTGCACTCTGTGGGAACCTCCAAAAGTCCTGAAGGTGTGTCCGCTTTAAAAAAAGTGGCTCAAGACATGATCGTAAAGCTCAGCAATGACCGACAGCCCGCTCTTTCCGGCATGGCCAAAGTCATCTACAGCAAAGAATCTCAGTACATAAACAAAAAACCAAAACAACAGAAGAAAAAACAAAAGCCTGTTTCTATCTTCTCCCTTAAAAAGCCACAGGAAACAGCACGCATCCAGCACGGCATTAAAGGAGTATGCGGGGCTGTCTATGAACAGTTAGGCTTTCATACCCTCATACAAGACACCAACAAAGATCAACAATGGAACAACATCTTAAAATACTGTGTCCTTGCCAGAGTGGCCCACCCGGATTCCAAAAGAAAAACAGTAGACACTTTGGCAGAGGATTTTAACGAGACTGTTCCTTTGGAAAAAATGTATCGCATGATGGACAGGCTTTATCCACGCATAGAAAAAGCAAAAGACATGGTGGCCAAAAACACCCTGAGCCTGTTTAACCAAGAAGTGGATATTCTTTTCTTTGATGTCACCACCCTTTACTTTGAAAGCTTTGAAGAAGACGATACAAGACAGTTCGGCTTCAGCAAAGATAAGAAGTTCAACGAAACACAAGTGGTCTTAGCCCTTATCACCAACCAAGAAGGTCATCCCCTAAGCTATGAGCTGTTTCCCGGAAGCACGAGTGAAGGATCCACCCTTATTGCCACAGTTCAGAGATTAAAACAAAGATTTACAGTCAAAAACGCCGTGTTGGTGGCCGACAGAGCCATGTTTAATGAGCAAAACCTTACACTCATGGAGGAAGAGGGGATTCAATATGTGGTGTCCGCCAAGTTAAAGTCCCTGCCCAAAAGCAAGAAAGATGAGATTTTAGACAAAAACTTAAAATCTTCCACTGTCTCAGAAGACCCACACAGGGTAAAGATAAAAGCGCTTGAGTATAAACAAAGAAGACTCATTATAAGCCACTCAGAAAAAAGAGCCAAAAAGGATGAGGCGGACAGACTAAGACTCATTAAAAGACTGATGAAAAAAGTAAAGAACAAGCAAATCCCCATAAAAAGCCTTATCCCCAATCATGGCACCAAAAAATACATCACAGTTCAAAAAACCAAAGCCACACTCAATGAACAAAAAATAGCTGAAGACAGCCGTTGGGACGGCCTGCATGGACTTATTACCAACATGAAAGATAAGCCCCCCCAAGAACTCCTCACCCGATACAGACAGCTCTGGAAGATAGAAGAGGCTTTTCGTGTGTGCAAACACACTCTTAAGATGAGACCCATTTACCACTGGAAGAGGAAAAGAATCGAGGCTCATATTGCTATATGCTTCTTGGCTTACTCGCTTTCTTACACCATGAAACACAGAATGGAGCAAAGAGGACTGAACTTCAGTATCCGAAAGATGAGAGAGATTTTAAAAAGAGATCAATACAGTATTATAGAGGATGCAAATAAAAATCTCTATCGTATGCCCTCTAAATCCACAGAACCGATACAGGCTATATACGAGGCTTTGGGGCTTAAAAGAACTTCTCAATTTATTCCTTTTTCCTAAGCCCTGTTAAACTCCCTTCTTAAATGTTCTTACAAGATGTGTGGCCCCAAGAATTTATAAGTTATTGATATCACTCACTTAATGCCTTGCGTTGTGTCGAAGTCAGGAGCACAGCTTGATATATCAGGATAAATACACCCGCAGGCCAGCCATACGGGTTAAAATCAGGTGTTATATGCGGGATTATATGTATCACCGATACCATGCCCTGATTATGCTCCGCTATCTTGAACAGCTTGCTTTTAAATAAGGTAGCCTTTTCCGGCGGTAGGTCCCACGGGTGACTTTTGTTTTTATTCTAAGTCACCATTTTTAAGCTTTTTGATTTCTTTTTCGGAAAGGCCTGTTACTTTGGAGATAAAAGCCGGATCAGCTTTTTCTTTCAGCATATTTAAGGCCACAGTCTGCATACCTTTTTGCATACCTTTTTGCATGCCTTCCTGCCGTCCTTCTTGCCGTCCTTCCCAGCGGCCTTTTTCTCTGATATGCTCTCTTATGTCCATTACTCCTCCTTTAGGTAAAATTCCCTCTTCCATTATCAGTTGTTCCGCCTTTTTCCAAGTCTTTAGGTCCAAACCTGTATTGTCTATCAAATACTCTAATATCTTTAAAATCGTGTCCTTTTTTTGTGGCCCCTTCGATTGCTTAAGCAAATCCTCAAAACCTAAGAAAATATCCCTTACTTTTGCAGGATCCGGCCTCTTTATGCTCCATATTTTGGACAGCAGTTCTATCACCCCACGGCTCTTAAGATTCTTATAGGCTTTTCGCACTTGAGGCGAGTTTGCGTCCAGTATCTTCACCCCGTAGTTTAACATAATTTTACGAAATTCAACAGCTGAAAGACACGGGCGTGGCAAAACGCGTATCTGATTTGAACCCCCTTTTCACAAAACTTTTACTGATGTTTCGTAAAGCCCGGCGTCTGTCTGACACAGCACAAAAAAGTGTCGGATTCTGACACTTGATCCGAAATCCTAACATTTTTTCTTCAAAAAAACCCGCAAAAAGCCTCTTTTGATTTGCAAAAAAAGAGAGGTTTTGTAACTCCCTTTTCCATTCGTTCGGACAATCCTCCTCATTTTGCATTGAACGATCACTTACGGATGATGTTTGTGGAGCTGAGCCGGTTTAAACAAGGTGAGTATTTGCTTGACGCAAAAGAGAAGTGGTGTTACTTTTTAAGGGAGTCGGGAAGCTTAACTCCCAAGAAAGTGAAGTTTTTAAGTAAAAAGGGGGATGATATGTCAAAGGCTGTAAGTTTGCTGGATGAGCTGTCGGAGAGTGGATACGAAAGCTTGTTGCGTGAAACAAAGGAGAGGGAGCACCGGGATCAGCTTTCGATAAAAGCTCTTGCCCGTGACGAAGGCCTTGCAGAAGGCCGGGCGGAAGGCCGGGCGGAAGGCAGACAAGCCAGCATGGAGACGGTGGCTTTGAATATGCTGAAGAAATCAGCTGATTTAAGCTTTATTTCAGAAGTAACTGGCCTTTCTATTGCTGAAATACAAAAGCTTAAAAACAAAAAATGACAAAAAAGAGAGAAAACAATAAAAAGCCTCTTCTTTAAGAAGAGGCTTTTTTTGTTTTAGCTTGTAAAGGGCAGGCGTCTTTAAAAGCCCGCCCAATTAAAAACCTTTGGTTTTTATATAACCTGTTTTTGCCATCTGGCGTATTCCTGCTTAACCAATGAACCAACTCTGTTCAACATCGGCTTTAACTTCATCAGCTCAGCTTGAGCCATACTCTTTTGACCGGACTTAACCAGCAAGTCAATGTAAGAGCGCATAACAGTCACCTGCACAGTACCCGGCTTCGCCTTTAAAGCGTACCTGTAGTAAGAAAGAGCTGACTTTGTGTCACCGCTTTTTTCTAAAATACGCGCATAATTGTAGGCTGATTTTACGCTGTTTCCTTTGTTTGTAAAATACCGGCTGTAAGTCTTGCCAGCCTCACCAAACTTGTTTCTTCTGTACTGAAATTCGCCCAAGCTTTCCAAAACTTCAAGTCTTCCTGAAGACTTAAAAAAGGACTTGTGCGCGCTTTCCACACAATTGTACTTTTTAAGGCTCATGCAAACATTTTTAAGACTTGCAAAAGACTTTTCGTTTAAAAGGCCTGTAAATTGACGGGCCTTTAAGGGAACAATTTTAAGGGAAGATGAACCCCAGTTTCCCAAATAGATGACCGCGCTCATAAGAGCTAAGCCTGAAAGAAAGATGTTTTTAGCCACCTTCTTTTGGGCTGTTCTTTCTTGTTTGTTGCTACCGGCCTTGTGCCAGCCACATTCACAAAAAAGAGTGTTTCCTGCTTTGCTTAATTTTGTTCCGCATACGGGACAGTTAGTGTGTTTCATTTTCTTTACCTCCTGATAATGTTTTTTTTAATACCTCTACCCTTATAAAGTGCAAATACGAAGGCAAAAACCTATAAGTTATTGATATAACAGGGCTTTTTTGTTTTCCGATGGCGAACAAGGATTAGTGGCGGACAAAAAGTGTCTCAAAATGAAACAAAGTGGTGAATAAAGTTCAGACACAAAGAACAAAAAAGGCCCTGTTAAATTAAAGAATCTAATGCCAAAATCGGCATGGCTTGGCCTCTATATCTGCAAGCCGGAAATAAAGGCCCTATGGCGGAATATCAAAAAGGAAGATCTGAATCAGAAAATGACAACACGGCCATCTTATCTGCGGTGTTGGTGGGCTACGGTGTTAGCAAATTTTGCCGTTATTGAAGCTTTGCATAAAAAGCTTGACAGCTCTTCAAACAAGTCTTATTGTAACCCTTACAAGGAAGGTTTTTATGTCTAAAGAAACTATAGATGTTTTTGAAGCAGCTCGGAATGTGGCTAATATTTTGAAGTCGGTTAATGTAGATGACAGAAAGCTGGTTGTGCGCTGGGTTATGGAAAAACTTGGTGACCCTGTTTCTGAAGTATCTTTAGCTACAAATATTTCGCCCCAATCCGCTCAAAAGGATATTGCCTTATCTATTCCTGCACAAGGGGCATTGTCTCCAACGCTTGTGCATAATATAAGGTCGTTCTTGAACAGCAAAAAACCCAAAAATGATGTTCAGTTCGCAACAACGGTGGCTTATTATTATGCTTTTGAGGTTCCTGCGGATAAAAAAAAACATTCTATTGGGAAAAGTGAGTTAATAGAGGCCGTTAGGAAATATGGATGGAACAGGCCCAAGGATCCTTATAAAGTTCTTCTGAATGCAAAAACATTAGGTTATTTAGATTCCAGTGAAAGAGGTCAATTTAAAATAAATAGTGTTGGAGAAAACCTTGTGGCCATGACTTTACCGGGAACAGGCTTCAAAAAATCTGTTTCACCAAATAAATATCCTGTAAGACGAAAAAAAAAGGCACAAAAAAAGAAGAGTCTTCGCAAAAAATAAAGGCTCTTAATGGCTTATCATAATCTGGTTTCAGCAATAACAGAAATAAAAAAGCTTCGCTCTTCGTTAAACAGATCGCGCCAAGCGCAAATTAGAAATCACACAGAAAAAGATCACATAAAAGCGATCACTTTCTCATGGTATAAAAACCATAAACCGGCTTTAAAGACACTAATTCCGGCAGACAAGCTAAATGAGATTGACTCGTTTTTTAAGGCAATTTCTGAACTCTCTGAAAAGTACCCTTCGCGTAAAAAAATCAATAACTTATTAAAAAATTTATCTTCAAAGTTGATTGAAAACAAGAGCTATGTTTTAGAAGTTTCTCCAACAAAATCTTTTCAAGAGTTACCGCATTTTTCTACATTGATTTTTGATGAAAGAATGCAGGACATTTTGAAAAATCGCTGGATTGAAGTGGAAAAATGCTTATCAATAAATGCTTCTTTATCAGCTGTTGTTATGATGGGCGGAATGCTGGAAGGATTGTTAATGGCAAAAGTGAATGCTTATCCAAACAAAGATCGGTTGTTTAAATGCAAAGCAGTCCCCTCAGATAAATATACCGGAAAGAAAAAGTCTTTAAATGAATGGGCGTTAAAAACATATATTGATGTGGCTCATGAAATGGGATGGATTGGAAAAGCTACAAGAGATGTAGGGGAAGTTTTAAGAGATTACCGCAATCTTATTCATCCACAAAAAGAGCTTACTCATGGAGTGCATATATCTCCGTCAGATGCCAAGATTTTTTGGAGTGTTGTTACTGCTATAACAAATGAATTGCTTTAATAGGGGCTTGTTCGTAAAGGGGATATCGCTCTGGAATGACGGGCTTTGAGGGAATAATCCTTAAAGGGACAAGTTACAGAAAATGTTTGATTCTAAAGATGTGAAAGCCGGGACATATCATGCGTCGGGGCATAAACGGCAAGACACTTTGATTGTTCTGGCTCATCACTTAGGTGGCGTGCCCGGGCAATTAACACATCATGTTGAATTTTTAAATCAAAACGGCTTTGACGCTTACACCTACCCCGCTTTTTTGCACGGGAAAAATCACTGGAAGGATTTTTTGCCCGCTCTTAAAGAGCGTAAAGAAGGTATTTTGGAGATATGGGCGAAAGAACTGGAAGCACACTTAAACCAACTGCCGGCAGGCCCTAAAGCGCTTTTTAGTTTTTCTTTTTCCTGTGTTTCAGCTCTTTCAGTGATTTCGAAAAGAAACGACATTAAAGCATTAATATGCGACGGCGGGCCGTTTTTGGATTTTCCACAGGCGGGCCTGCGCCTGCTCACGCATTATCATCGCGTCTCAGGGTTTTTTCTTAAAATATACCTGACGGGCAAAATACACCGGGCTTTTAAAATCAGGCCAAAAACAATCAATAAAAACCTTTCTTTGATACCTAAAAACTTTCCTGTTCTCAGTCTGCGGGGGGAGAAAGACCGGCAGGTTCCCCCCGCAGTTATTGACCGCTTTTTTCGTAAAGCCGGTAAGGGGAATATCACAGTCTGCCGGTTAAAGCACAGCTCTCACCTGAAGGGGCTTAAAACCGAAAGGGAGTTTTATATTAAAAATGTTCTGGATTTTCTTTACCTCTTAAAAAAAACGCATTAAAAGCCAGTTTGCCGGATACACTTGACTTTAAAAAGAAGGTGGTGTTACTTTTTACGGGCCTTTTGAGCTTTGCCAACCCGCCCGGCCCGCCACGATTAGAAGAAAGTGGCGTTACTGTTTTTTTTAAGGCCGTTTGGGCCGTGATGGTAAAATTGGTGTATTTAAGGGGCTTTAAACTTTTGGTTTTTTCTTCTTCAGCCCGGGCTGTGAGGGCCTGAAGAGTATTAAACAGCACAGCCAAAAAAGGAAGGAAGGCGGATATGGCGGATTTATTTTTTTCCATTGCCCCGGTTGTGGATAAGCTGATTATCGTGATACTGGCGATTTTTAGTGTGCTGGTACTGGGAATCAGCTTGGAAAGGTATTTTGTGCTGAAACCCATTTATCGAAAAAGCGCGCAAGTCAGAAGAAAGCTGAAAAGCATGTTTCAGTCGGGGAATTTAAAAGAGCTGGAAAGTCTGGCGGAGGATAAAAGCCACCCTTCAGGCAGGGCTATGGGATACGCGACAGCGCATATCAAAAAGCATGGCTCAGCCGGATTATCAGAACTTTTTAAAGCCATATATCTTCAGGAAAGGCCGGGACTGGAAGGATCCATCTCCATTTTAGCCACTATCGGCGCCAACGCCCCTTTTGTGGGTCTGTTGGGAACCGTGTTCGGCATTATGAGATCTTTTCATGATCTGGGTGAGGCTGTGCAGGAGGCGGGTCAGCAAACGGTTATGGCGGGTATTTCTGTGGCCCTGTTGGCTACGGCGATGGGGCTGGCTGTCGCAATTCCTGCCGTTATACTGTACAACTATTTTCGCCGACGGGTAAACACAACACTGGATACTATGGAAAATGTAAAGTCCGCCTGCTTGGCTTACAGTCAATCTCAGGAAAAGGAGTAACCGATGCCGGCGGGTTCAGGTGAAAGTCACGAAATGATGTCCGAGATCAATGTTGTGCCCTTTGTGGATATCATACTGGTTGTTTTGATTATTTTTTTGATTGTGGCCCCCACTTTTATCAATCCCGGCTTGGATATTACACTGCCCAAGGCGGAAACGGCAAAACAGCCTGCGAATGTAAAAATCCTTCTCACAATAGATATAGAGGGCTTGCTTTATCTGAATCGTAACCCCATAAAGAAAAATCCGCTTAAGGAAAAACTAAAAGAGTTTGTTTCAAAAAACAAAGACTTTAAAGTGGTGATTGCGGCGGATAAAAATGTGGCACATGGAAATGTCATTTCCCTGATTGATCTTGTAAGAAAAACGGGTGTAAAAAAGTTTGCGGTGTCTGTTGAATCGGAGAAATAGGTGAGTCGTTTTTGTTTTTTCTTTTTTTGTTTCCCTGTTTTATGTCTTTTGTCCTGTACGCACGCGCGAAATCAAAAAGACCTTTCCACTGTGTCTGTTCCACCCCATTCCTCTGTTTATATACAAGGGCTGTATTTATTTCATAAAGGCGACCTCGACTTCGCTGTCAGCCGGTTTAAAAAACTCAACAGAGGGGAGCGGGATTTTGTTTTCGGGCTGTTGGAGATTCAAAAAATCAATTACAGCCAAAGCCGTTGGGATCATTTTTTTGGTCTGGCCGGTTATTACAGAAATGTCCTTTTGTCCTCTGATGAAAGAGCGCTTAAAAATTTTCGGGAAGAGTTTTTAGCTTTGGAAATTTTAGCCTTGGCGCGCCATTGTCGGTTCCCTTCCGCCGCCCGGATTATACAGTGGAGTCTTCAGCTGGCGAAAAGGGTTAAAAAACCCGCCGAAAAAATAAAAAAAACAATATCCTTTTTTAATTTAAAACAATTAATTGGAGATATAAAAAACAATACCGGGAAAAAGAATGAAAAAGAAGACACTTATCTTTGGCCTCTGCGGTTTAAACAGTTGGAAAAAGTGGATAACCCCAAGCATTTGCGGATGAAGGTGAAAAGTCAATGTTAAACAAAAATTTTCTTTTTTTTATTATCTGCGTTGTTTGTGTTGTGTCCCCGGCGCCTGCGCAAAATACAGACACTTTGCATCTTCTTACTTTACTGAAGGATAAAAAATATTCCGAAGCGGTTTTTTTAATGGAAGAAGAGATAAGAAAAGGAAAAAACAAAAGTAAAAAAGGCCGTTACGCTTTATTGCTCAATCAAATCCCCTTGGATGTAAAAATGACAAAGCCCCGGCATGAATACGCTTTTACCGCCGCTGAATGGGCTGAAAATATATCTGAAAAAAAACGGATGAATTTGTGGATTGAGGCGGGAGACGGGTTTTTTAAATCCGGTGATCTGAAGAGGGCGCATCGTTGTTACAGGTCCGCTTTGTCTTACGCCGGAAGGGATCAGGCGGAATTTGTTTATATTTTACATAAACAGGCTTGGCTGTATATTAACGAAAAAAAATGGACAGCATCAACACACCTTCTGCTGAAAGCGTTACAGCAAAAAGACAATAAATTAAGGGACATTGTTTTATCGGATATGGGAAAAATATGGGTGGAAAGCCTGTATTATGAAAACAGCATACCCACCGGCCTTTTGGAGAAAGCTTTTAAGCCTCTTTCCTCTGAAGAGCAAAAAATAATGATAGACGGTATTGCGCGGGGGATAAACAGAACAAAAAAACGGGGTATAGGCAAGGTTATCTCCGCCCTTTCCGATCATCAGGATTTATCCGCCCGTGTGTTGGATTATTTTTTGTCAGATGACAACACAGTGGCCATTCCGCCCTGCCGGTTTTTGCCTTGGATAGAACAAGTTCCGGTCTCGGCATTAAACAAAAAACAAACGCTTTCCGCACTTAATTCCTGCGCTCACAAAAAGCTTTCATCAAAAAGAAAAAGAGAAAAAAGCCGGTTGAAACGAATAGCGGATTTGTATCTGAAGTTGGACAGAACAGGAATAGAAAGATGGCCTTTGGTGCTCATTTATCAACGGATGAGGCAAAACCAAAAAGCCTGTAATGAATCCCTGCGCCAACTGAAGGAAGTGATAAGCCGCCCCGGGCCTGCAAATAAAGCTGTATCCTCGGCTCCTAACTTGTCTTTGTCGCGCAGTAAGTGGGAATTTCAAAAAGAAAAGGCCGGTGGTGAAATGGAGCAATCTGTTTTTTCCGCCCTTCAGGTTTGTAAAAAAGTAAAGCCGCCCCTTACTGAAGTCGGCGGGGCATTAACTGCTGTTTTTGCATCTTCCCTTGTGATGAGCCGGTATAAAAACCAAGACGGTGATTTTGAAAGCGCTTTGTTTGATTTGCTAAGTTTACCTGCTTTTCGTTCCGCTGTGCAGGAAAACTTGCTGAAAGCAGACAAAAGGTGGGGAAAAAAAGATCTCCCGCCTTTGCTTTTTTTGCTCGGCGGGGCGGAGTACGGGATAAAGGAGCTGAAAAGTTTTTTAGATCATTTTGCAACAGTGCCGGTAAAGGGCCTTTACGCAGATGTATTAACAGTCAGAGAGGAAGATTTGCCAATGGCAGTTCTGCAAAAATGGCTTCCTGTGTCTCAAATAAACTCTTATCAAGGGCTTTTACCTTATTTGAATAAAGCGCTTTCAGGAGAGGTCTCTGCCAGTCAAAAAGAGGAAATTGTTAAAAAACTGCTGGAATATTTTCCTGACCGAAAAAAAGACCACCAGTCAGCGGCTATGTTTCTTGTCCTTCATTATTTTAAGACAAATCAGGAGCGAAAAATTTTTGAACACTGGGGCAAAGTGGCGGATGTTTTTAGTAAAAAGAATCCGGCTGTAAAACTGTTTGAAACAAGTATGCACGGGGAAGGTATATGCGACTTTCTAATTGATTCAGGTTTTTTAAAAAAGGAAAGCGACAATAACAATTTGTTAAAATTTATTCATCAGTCCTGTCAGATGGTCAGGCCGGAAAGCGGAGAAGGAAAAACCGCCGGATGGAGCAAACCGCCCGCCCGGCTTAAATCCAACCCCTTGGTCCGGGATTTTGTTATTCTAAGGAGCATTCAAAGAAAAACCTTTCAGCTGGAAAACAACATATCCCGACTTAAGGAGGACACTCCAAAAATGGTAAGGGATCTGAGGCAATCCATTTCCCGTTATCAAAACCGCCGTTGGCGACTGAAAGCGGTGGCGGTGACGGCTGAGGCTTTATTAAAAAAGCAGGTTCTTCTTTTTGAGAGGGAATTTGCCAAATTGTCAAAAAGCTCCCCTTATGGGAGAAAATACGAAGAGCTGAAAAATATTGTGGCTCAGTGGAGGTAAAAATGCGCGTATATATTTTGTTTTTGTTATGGATAACAAGTGGTTTGCCTTTTTACGCTACAGCAAAAAAAGAAAGAGTGTTGGATCTGGGGGCTATTGAAATTAAAGGAGAGGTGAGAAGACCAAATATCAATCTTATTCATTCAAAAAAGAATTTTGATACATTTGTTGGTGTGGTGGCTAAAAGTGAGTTAAAGATTTTTGAAAAGGAGCTGTTAAAACCGGCCCGGATAAAAAAAAGATTTAAGTCAAAATAAAAAAAGCGCATGCAGATCCCGGGAATAACAAGGAAAACTTATGAAGCTTAAAAATTTATACTTTTTTTGCAAAAAAAAATTCCCGTACCTTTTTCCCGGTCGGATTTTGGCTTTTTTTGCTGAGGAGTGGAAAGAGGAGCGCTTATATTTCACCGGACTTAGCGCTGTGGAAAAACAAGAGATAAAAAAAAGCAGACGGCGCCACGGGCTTTCTTTTTCTTTTTCCTGCATTCTGCATGGGGTTTTGTTTATCGGCCTTTACAATGGCCTTTTTACCCCTGTAAAAGAAGGCCCTGTTTTGGATATAGGGGAGGCCGGAGCGGTGGATTTTGAATTGGCGGAGGGCATGATTTCGTCTGAAATGTCACCGGTTTTTTACGAAAGCGATATTGTTGTTAAGCCCGCGTTGCTGTTTACGAAAAAGAAAAAAGATGAGCGCAAAACAGCTTTGGAGGCTTTATTGCAGGAGTTAAAACTCGGGAAAAACCCCCTGCTTTCCTCTTCTGTCTCAGCGGATACCACTTCACAAAGCGCCCGGTTGGAATGGGAGGAGCGCCGTTTTAAAGCGGGCCTTTTGAGCGTAAAAGCCGGAAAAAGAAAACGCAAACATTTGAAAGCACAGCTTTGGAGCAAAATGAATCTGTTTGAAGCCTTGGCCTCCTCCTCCGATGTGAGTGTAAATAACTCAGACATTATGAAGGTGATTGACGGGCACAGTTTTCAGTTTCGGCATTGCTATGAAAGAGCTTTGTTAAAGGACGAAAGTCTTTCTGTCAAGGTGGTGTTTTTATTAAAGCTGAGCCAGTCCCGTGTCAAAACCACCCGGTTGGAGATCAAAGGCACAGGAAGCCCGCCCAGCAGGCGCATTCTTTCCCATTGTTTGTTTCGTGAAAGCAAGAAACTGACTTTTGTAAACAACACGGAAAATATATCGCTTAAGTTTAATTTGATTTTCGGCCTGTAGGAAAGACTAATGAGACAGCGGATATTTTTCGTGGGGGATGTGCATGGGTGTTTTGATGAATTACAACTTTTGCTCAGGAAAGCCGGGTACAATCCTCTTCACCATCGCCTTGTTTTATTGGGGGACTTAATAAATAAAGGTCCTGATTCATTTAAAGTGTTATCTTACGCGCGCGCAAACAAGCAGGTGACAAGCCTCATGGGCAACCATGAGTTTAAGTTCATTCAGGCCTTGGAACAAAATCTGCCTCTGTCTGATGCGTTACAAAAATTGAAGGCTGAGATGGGTACAAAGGTCGGGGAGTGGCTTTCTTGGATAAAAAACCTGCCCCTTTATATAGAGGAAGAGGACTTTATAGCCGTACACGGGGGGCTGGTTCCCGGGGAGCATCCCCGCCGGTCGAAAGCCGATTTTTTGTTGAATATCCGCTATTGGGACGGCACAGGGCGGAATATGAAAGATCCGTCTTTTCCTCCTTGGCATACGCTTTACACGGGATCCAAATTGGTGGTTTATGCCCATTGGGCCGCTCAGGGCCTGAAGATAAAAAAAAACTCTATATGTTTGGACACCGGCTGTGTCTACGGTGGCTGTTTAAGCGGGCTGTGGCTTCCTGAAAAAACCCCGGTGCAGGTGCCTTCCCGACAAAAGAAGGCTGATTTTTTTAAGGCTTGACAGATGATCCTTAAGAGGGTGTGCTGTATTTTTGTGACGATTATCCGGCTGTTGGATACACTGGCTTGACAGATGATCCTTAAGAGGCTGTGCTGTATCAGTTGGTTTTAAGATTTATTGTTAGCTTTTTATGAAAAAGAAATTTGATAAATATCAGCATTATCTTCACTCCGTTCAATCCCCCGATGTGGAGGTGCGTTTTATTCAAAAATGCTATCGGGAGCTGAGAAATAAAAACGCTGTTGTATTTCGTGAGGATTTTTGTTTCACCTTTGCCCTCAGTTGCGCATGGATTAAGCTGAATCCAAGGGGCCGGGCGGTGGCGGTGGATATTGACCACAGGCCTTTAAAATACGGCCAAAAACATTACCTTCCCCTGTTACAGCCCGCGCAAAGGAAAAAACTGAAAATTGTGCATTCCAATGTGTTAAACGGCAATCCGCCTTCGGCGGATATTATTTGCGCGCTGAACTTTTCTTATTTTATTTTTAAAAAAAGAGAGGAGATGAAAAAATACTTTCGCGGGTGTTTAAAATCCCTTAAACCGGGAGGTTTGCTTGTATTGGACTTTTTTGGAGGGAGCGGGTGTTTTGAGGCCAACGAAGAGGCGGTGGATTGCGGTGACTTTATGTACTATTGGGAGCAAAGGGGCTTTGATCCTGTGTCTCATCACGCCGTTTTTGATATTCATTACAAAAGAAAAAGAGAAAAAAAACGCCGGCGGGTTTTTACATACCACTGGCGACTTTGGATGATCCCCGAACTAAGGGAATTACTGCTGGAGGCGGGCTTTCGCAAAACTCATGTCTACTGGGAGGGGACGGGCCGGGACGGCGAAGGGAGTGGCAGATTCACACGCCGAAAAAAAGGGGAAGAGTGCGAATCCTTTGTAGCTTATATTGTATCTGAAAAATAGTTTCTTTTAAGCGTTTACAAGGACAAGGCATTTCGCTCTGCGTAAAATGTGTTTTTGGTCCGACAAACAAGAGAATTTTTTTTTGTAAAAACGCCTATAAAAAAGCCGTCTGTTTTATAGTCATAAATACTTGATATTTTTTTTGAAAAATGCTTTTTTCCTTAATAAAGGCTGTCTTTTTTATAGTCAATTAAAGTTTATAATTTTGTTTTATAAAAATTTTTTTTCAAAAAAAGTGTCTATTTTTCAGTCGAAAAAAAACTGTCATACCGCTTTTGGGGTTTGTGTAACATAAAGAAAGTTTAGTGTGCCTGGCCCTTGTATCCTGTCTATTAAGCTGTGCATAAATTACGGACAAAACTTGTCAAAAAAAAGGAAGTGATTGAAACTTATGGATATAAATTCGCTCTGGAGGGCGATAAAAAAACCAAGGATGGAGGTTTTGTATCTTACTGTTTCGCTTTTTTTCTTTTTTTTTCTTTGTGATGTTTTTGCCGGCCCCGGCGGTGTCTGCTGTTATTCGCTTTCCGGATCAAGAGCTGGCTTCGGAGTATGTGTTTCCGATTTTTAAAGATCCTAAAGTGGTTTTGAACCGCAATGTGACTTTGTCCAATCGTTTTGAAATTTGTCTTTCCGGGGCGCTAAGGACAGATGAGCCTTTTTACAGCCCTTACAGTTTATCGGCCTCTATGGCTTTTTATTGGAATGAGTCTCATGGAATGGGCCTTTCCGGGCTTTTTTTTGTGCCGGGTCTTTCCAACACAGGGCTGGCGCTGAAAAACAAAGGGGTCGCCAACAACAAAGAGCAGGTGAATTTTTATTTGGATATGAACTTGGCTCCCCGGCCCCTGTTAGGGGCTTTTTTGAATTATCAGTTTTCGCCCCTTTACGGAAAGATCAGCATTACGAAAACATTTAATTTGAATTTTGCGCTTTACTCTTTTTTGGGTTTTGGCGTAATGGGCCTTAACCACGGAAACAAAGAGCCTTTGATTATAACCCCGGCCAGTCACTTTGGTATCGGCCAAAGGTTTTATATTAATCGTTACTTTGCTTTGAGTGTGGGTATGGATTTTCTTATATACCGGGGGCCTAATCCTATTTCCAATATCGTGAAATGGAGAGCCGATGAGGCCGCCCCCCCCCGACCTGCTTACAATGAATTTGAAAAAGATATATTTTTCCGGTTTTTGGCCCGAATGGGGCTGACAGTGCTTTTATAAGAAAAGGACAGCGAAATTGATAAAAAAAACAGTAATATTAATTTGTCTCACAGCCAGTATGGTCTTCCCCGTTGTGGCTGAGGAGCATGAAGAAATAGATCCACTAAGACAAGAGGATGTGGAATCTCCTAATACCGGTTTTATACGCAAGGTGAAAAGGCTGAAAGCCAAAAAAATTTCTGATCTGGTGCATCTTTCCCCTTTTTCCGATGTAGCGGTTATTCAGCGCAGGTTTATGCCCAAGACCGGGCGTGTGTCTTTTTCTCTCGCCTCCACTTTTACTTTAAGCAGTGAGTTTTTTTTAAACCCCGGATTAGGAGGACATTTGAGTTATAACTTTTTGGAAAAACACGGGGTGGAGCTTATTGGTTATTACGCTTTTACTTTTAATCGGGGAGTGACCAGTGATTTAGAAAAGGTGGAGGCTTATGTGTCTGAGGAATCCCCTATAGCCAAAAGTTTTTTCGGGCTGACTTACAAATGGATGCCGATTTACGGAAAAATCGCTTTTTACGACGAAAGCATTTTGGCTTTTGACACTTACTTTATTTTGGGAGGGGGTATGAGTCAGATTACATCAGCCACCGGGAGCGGCCGGGCCGGCCCCTCAACAACAAAAGTGGTTTGGGAGCCTTCCGGCGTTATCGGCATCGGCCAGATATTCGCCATTACAAGAGATCTGGGGTTTCGTTGGGACCTCAGATGGCAGGCCACTATTCGCACTCAAGAGGATTCTTCTTTGTTAAGCGATGTTTTGTTCGCCATTGGTTTTAGTTACTACTATCCGTCTGCGGGGCTGAGATGAAGAGTGTTTTTTTTGCGGTTTTTTTCAGTTTGATTTTCAGCCTGCCTGTTTCCTTGGAGGCCAAAAAGAGAACGCGTGGGGACAGCAGAAGAAATAAAATGGGGGCTTTTATACAGCTTCAGCGCGCACTTAAACAGTCCGCACAAGGGGACTATGTGACCTCCACAAAAAGTTTGTTTCGCTTAATGTACAAACCGGCGCTGTCAAAACAAAAAAACAAGATCAGGTATTATTTGGCTTTAAATTTGTATAATATGGGCCTTTATCATCCGGCTGTTTTTCAATTTCAACACTTGGTTTCTCAATCCGTGCCGGGGTATGTGGGAAAAAGTCTGCAAAAAATAGCCTTGGCGGCAAGCCACTTGAAGGATGACCGCCTTCTTCATCATGCTATTTCGCATGGGAGCTTAAAGTATGTTTCCCGGGCGGACAGAGACAAATTACATTATCATTTTGGCGAGTACTGGATGAGAAAAAGAAACTTTCGGAGAGCCAATATTCATTTTTCCCGGGTCAAATCCTCCAGCCCCTTGTTTTACCATGCCCTGTATCAGTTAGGTTTGGCGCAAGCGGAGTTAAGCCGGCCGGACAGGGCGGTCAGGATATTTAACAGGCTGGAAGACAGAAGAACAGGAGTGACAGACAGTTTTCGGGTGGCCGCTCTTATGGGGAAAGCGCGGGCCTATTACCAAGGGAAAAAGTGGGAGCGGTCTGCGCAGGCCTATCAACAGGTTCCGAAGGATTCCCCTTTCTGGCATGATACTTTATTGGAAAAAAGCTGGGCGCTTTTAAGAGGGGGCAGACTCCGCTCCGCGCTCAGTAATTTTCAAACTCTTCACTCTTCTTATTACGAGGATTACTATCAACCGGAGTCTCTTTTGCTCAGGGCTATTGTGTACCTCTATATTTGCAAGCATTATGAAATGGAAAAAGTCCTGGATCTGTTTCAGCGCATTTATCGTCCCGTATACAGCCGGGTTCGGCGTCTTTCCTCCCGTAAAAGCTCTTTAAAATCTTATTATCAGTCTTTGGTGCTTTCTGCGGACAGGCAAAATCAGGGGCGCAGGATCCATTACCCCACCCCCGTGGCCCGTCGGATACTAAGAGAAGGGGACTTTTCCGCTGTTCATCACTACATCACAAAACTTAAAGAGGAGCGGGATTTGATCTATAATCTGCCTTATTCGTGGAGAAGATCTATGGTGGGCAAATATTCTGCAAAATTGATTAACAAAAGGCTGAACAACGCTCAAATAAAAGCGGGAAGGCAGGCCCTAAAGCACTTAAGAGCCATTTACAGGGAGTTAAAGGGCTTTTTCGAACAGGAGCAATATCTGCGATATGAGATGCTAAGAAGCAAAAGAGGATTTTTGAAGAAAAAAATAGCCAGAAAATCAACAGGAAGTGTCAGTGTGGAGGATTTTGACAGAAGCTTTTATATTCAAAACGGGTATGAATACTGGAGTTTTAAAGGGGAGTACTGGCTGGATGAATTGGGGAACTATCACTATATAGGCAAAGGAAGTTGCGCAAAATAACAGTTAACGGACGGAGGATTAAAGTGGTAAAATACGCTTGGGTTTTTGTGTTACCCTTTGGCAAAAAGGACCGTGAGCCAGGGCTACAGAGGCAAAAAATATTTGTAAAACAGGGTTTTTAGTTAATGAGGACATTTAAAATTATTTTATTATACGCTGTGGCGGGGGGGCTGATACCCGCCGGGTTTTCTGTTGTTTTTACGAAGGCTCAGGCTCAAACAGACACATCCGCCCTCCGGCCCGCTGTGGAGGACAGAGCGCCCGCCTCCCGCAAAAAGAAAAAAGTAAAAAAATTTCGTGTGCGGAAAAAGCGCGCCCTTGTGCCTAAAGCCAGAATGACCATAAAAAAAATTGAGCGTCAGACCATTAAAGTGGCGGAGCCTCCCCGCCGGTTCAGAAGGTACTTTGAGGCGGGAACAGATGAAGCTGAGTTGGAATCGGTCATCAACCAAGAAATCAAACAGCTTTTTAACCTGCTTAAGACCAACCGAAGGCGGGATCTGCGTCTGCGATTAGGAAGCCTGTATGTGGAAAAGGCCCGGCTGATAGAGTACCGGCTTTATGAGCAGTATGACCAAGATATGAAACTCTTTGATAAGAAAAAAAGAAAATCCAGACCGCGCCTGAGTTTAAGGCCCATTTACACTTATGTGGATAAAGCCATTAAGCTTTTTGAGACCTATCGCAGGCAGTTTCCTAAAGACAAAAACATGGATCAGGTTTTGTTTTTTCTGGGAGTAAGTTATTTCAAAAGAGGGAAGTTGGAAACAGGCCGGAACCGTTACGAAACTTTGGTAAAAAAATTCCCCAAAAGTGAATATGTCCATGACACCAACTTTGAGCTGGGGGAATATTATTTTAACGGGTCTCAATGGAAAAAGGCTCTTGGTTATTACAGAAAAATAGCCACTAACCGGCGCTTAAGGCTTTATTCTTTTGCTCTTTACAAGCTGGCTTGGTGTCGCCTTAAGACAGGCCAAACCGATAGAGCCATTGCCAACTTGGAAGCGGTTATTCGGGAGGGTGCGCGCTGGAAGATGAAAAAAAATGCGGGTGTAGCCGGCGCCGGCAGAATACACTTTGCCGGGGAAGCTTTAAACGATCTGGTTTTGTTTTACAGTTATTCAGCAAAACCGCCTTCCAAGGCTTTTGCTTATTTTCGCCAAAAGTCGGAAAGCCCCTCTCGCGCGCTTAAGATGTTAAAGGATCTGGCCTACGGCTATTTGGATCATGGAAACTTAAGAGGCGTGCGTATTACTTTTAAACAGCTTATTGAAGAGGAACCGGCAGGCCTTTTGGCTTATGATTATCAGTATCAAATTATTCGGGCTTATACTTACGCCGGAAGCAGGCAGGTCTTTTTAAAGGAGCTTAAGCATTGGATAGTTCGGTATGGCCCGGGCAGTCCTTGGGCAGAGGAAAACAGCAGGCAAACCGAGACCATTCAAAAAGCTTTTGATAAAATGGAGCTGACGGTGCGCAGTTACGCTTTGCGGATGCACCAGTCTTATCGCAAAACAGCGGATAAAACCGCCCGTGGGCAGGCGCTCTTCAGTTACGATTTATATAACAGTCATTTTAAAAAATTTAAAAAAGCCGATGAAATGCGCTTTTTTTACGCAGAACTGCTGTTTGACTTAAAAAAGTATCAATCCGCCGCCCGGCAGTATTTATATGTCGTGGAAAATTTCCCAAACAGTAAATATTATGAAACCGCCAATTTAAACAGTGTTTTGACTTTTGAAAAAACCCTGCCTTCTTCGGAGAGCATAAGAAAGTTAGTGGGAAAGAAAACTCAGTTTGTGCCCTTTACCGGTCCGGTGCGGGATTTTCAAAAAGCCGCCCATGCCTATATAAACCGCTTCCCCAAAAAATCCAATGTTCCGGCTATTTTATATAAAACAGCCTCTCTTCATTATGAGTTTAATCATCATAAAGAGGCTTTGTCTCACTTTTGGAAGCTGATTACCGCTTATCCCTCCAGTAAGTATACGGAGTATTCCGCCAACTTGATATTGGATATTCATAACATGACAAAAGATTTTTCCGGTTTGCGGACAGCCGCCCGGCGTTTGCTGAAAAACAAACTGATAGCCAATTCCGGATCCGCCCAAGAGATTCGTAAAATTTTAAGCCAAGTCTCTTTAAAATCCGCTGAGGATATGGCCAAAAACAAAAAATATCTTAAAAGCGCCCGGCTTTACAAATCCTTTGCGGATGAAAATCCGCGCTCTCCTTTGCGTGCGACAGCTTATTATAATGCCGGTATAAACTTTAAAAAAAGCGGTGACACTCTCAGCGCGCTGTCTCTTTACAGGCTGGCTTTGCGAAACGGGGCCAATCAGAAAATCAAAACCATCATTTTAAGGCAGACTCCGGCCCTGTATCAAAAAATCGGCCTGTACAGAAAAGCCGCTCAGGCTTTTTCCTCTTACGCCCGCGCTTTTCCAAAAGACAAATTGTCTGTGGGGTTCTGGTTTAACTCTGCGCTTATTTACGACGGGCTTAACCATTACAATCAGGCGGAGCAGGCTTATTTAAAATATTTCAGGGTCAGCAAAAAACCGGAGAAAGTGCAGGCGCTTTACCTTTTGGCGGAGCTTAAAAAACGCCGGGGCCGGGCAAATGATGCGGTGTCTTACTACAATCAGTTTTTAAACAGAGGATCTTCCGATAAAAAGGCTTTGGTGGAATCGGCTTTTCAAATAGCGGAAATTAAGAAAGCGCAAAGGAACATTCCGGCCTCAAAAACATGGTATAGAAGGACCATAAACCTTTACAGAAAAAACAAAGCGGGTGTGTTTTACGCCGCTCAGGCTCAGTTTCATTTGATTTACGACACTTACCTTAAGTTTAAAAAAATCCGCATACCGGCAAATCCCAAAAGACAGCAGACAGCCATACAAAACAAGCTGGCTTTGTTTAACAAACTGAAAGAGGAATTAAAACAAGTAATCCGCTTTGACAGTGGCCATCAGGTGGTGGCCGGTTTGGTGTTAATTGGCTTGGCTTCCGAACACATAGGGGATGCCATTTACAACTCCCCTTTGCCCAAGGGGCTGAACGCGGAGGAAATTAAACAGTATAAAGAAGGACTTAAAAACACAGCTTTGCCTTTTAAAAAAGAGGCGGTTAAAAACTATCAGCTGGCTCTCAGCCGGTCGCGTAAAATGAGCGCGTATAATGAAAAGTGGCTTGTAAAAGCGGTGGAGCGCTTAAGTGAATTGGAGGGAAGGTCCTCTATTTCTGTTAATCCTTTGTTGAGAAAAAAGATTTTGCCGGTGTTTTTGCCGGATTGGTCCGGGGTTTAAAGGGGGATAAGTCAGCGATGAAAATTATATTGTTTTTATGTGTTTTGTTGTGCTTTTCGCCGGTTTTTTTAGTAAAGGCGGAGTGGGTGGACGAAGAAGAGGATATTGCTGTCGAAAATCAAGAGGAAAAAAGTGAGGCGGAGGAGGCAAAACACCAAGCCCGCCAAAAAAGACAGCGTCTTCGGCAATGGCTGAAGCAACTGGAAGCCTTTAAAAGAAGTAAAAAAGAGCGTGTTCTTGTAGATCTTGTTTCTAAAATTTTAAATGAGGATCCTGATAATATTCAGGCCTTAAACACTTTGGGCGCGTTTTACCTGCAAAACGGCAAAACTCTTATGGCAAAAATTATTTTTACAAGGGCATTGAAAAAACACCCTAAAAATTCCTCTTTGCACAATAATCTGGCGGTGATTGCCTTAAAAGAGAATAAAAAGAAAGACGCCGTAGAGGCTTTTCAAAAAAGTTTGTCTTACCGGTACAGTAATTACTCCGCCGGGGCAAACTTGGGAGCGCTTTATATGCAGGCTTACGAGTATGATCTGGCTTTGGACAGATTAAGCATGGCCTACAGCCGGGCCAAGCAGTATTTGCCGTTAAACCATTACGAATTGGTTAAGACAGGCAACAACTATGCTGTGGCTTTGGCTTGGTCCGGGGACTTTAGAAAGTCAAGGGTGGTTTTTGAAGAGTTGATTGCCAAAAACCCCAAAGTGGTGGAGCTGGCTTTAAATTATGCTATACTTTTGGGAAGGGACTTAAAACGAAAATCTGTCAGCGCCCGGATGTTGAATAAAGCGGATTTGATGGATACTTCAGGGCGCTATACGCGGAACATAAAAGCTTTAAAAAAATATTTACGCGCCAAACAGGGAAGTTAACAGTCCAAACAAAAAGGGGAGGACACAGGCAATGAATAAATTTTTTAAAAACTCTTTTTTTGTTTTTTTGATACCGCTTTTGCTGTGCATTTGTTTTTCCGCTGTGGCGGAGAAAAAGAAACAGAAAATGAAAAAAAGAGTGGTTATTGATTTTCAGGATGAATTGTTGGAGGGGGGGGTGTCCAACCCCGGTATTTTTCATTTGTTTCATAAAAAGCAGATGAGTTACGGGCGACTTGTGAAATTTCGAAAAAACTTTTTACCGGAGATGAGACGAACCGCTCGGGAAATAAAATAAAGTTGAGGAGGCGTTTTGCAGCCTGTATTTTTAAAAGTATATCATAAGAAGGGCAATTTGGTCACCAGTCGGCAGTTTACGGCGGATCAAATTAGTATTGGCAGTAGCCCTGACGGCCCCTCCCTTGTGTTGGCTGATCGTAGTGTGTGTTTTTGGCATGCTCTTATTGAGAGAAGGGGTGGAGAGTATTATATTTCCGACTTAGGCTCCCCCACAGGCACTTTTGTAGACTCCAAACAGATTTTGGAATCGCCCTTAAAACATGGCGGTAAAATAACTGTTGGCGACTTTGTGATTCATTTTTTTGTTGGTCTGCCTTTTGTAAAAACAGGAGCGGGGGGTGAAGTAAAAACAAAGCCGGCAAAGGAGGTTTCAACTCCTTTGGCTAAGCCGCCTCCGCCACCTCCTGAATCTTCACTGTTGGAGGATAAGGAAGTTCGGCCCGATCAAACTTTAACAGATATTGACATCGGCCCTGCCATCAGCCCTTTAAGTAAAACTTTTGAAAAAGATGAGGATACCGGGGTAAGCGCTCTTAAAAAAACAGAAGTCATTCCGCCTTCGGCTTCCCGGGATTCAGGCGCTGTTGCAGATCCCCCGGATCCCCCGGATCCCCTGGATCCCCTGGATCCCCCGGATGCTCCAAAGAGTGAAGTAAAAGATTCACCGGTTAAGTCTTTGGAGCCGGCTACGGCTGTCTCCCCCGTTGAGCCGGAGTCTCCTCCTCCTTCGCCTGCTGTTTCTCCTGTTGAGCCGGAGTCTCCTCCTCCTTCGCCTGCTGTTTCTCCTGTTGAGCCGGAGTCTCCTCCTCCTTCGCCTGCTGTTTCTCCTGTTGAGCCGGAGTCTCCTCCTTCGCCTGCTGTATCCCCTATGGAATCGGAGTATCCTCTTCAATCTTTAGAACCTGTGGAACCGGCGGATCCTCATTCTAAGGGAACTTACGCCCCCCGCAGTGCCGTTCAAGATTTAGACACTCATATTCCCGCAGGAGGCGGCCCCGTTGTGGAAGTGACCGTGGCATGGAAAGAAAGAGTGCTTTCCGTAAATCATTTTTTTAAAGAAGATAATAAAACCGTTACTTTTGGCTCTCATCCTTCGTCAGATATTTTTTGTCCCAACCTGACGAAGCGGTCTAATTACAAATTATTAAAAACAGGGCAGAAAACCGCAATTTTTTTAAGCAGTGGAGTAAAGGCCGGCCTCATAGATCGTAAAGGTCATAAGCATTCTTTCGACAAATTAGTTGAAAAAGGCCTTATTTCCTCTTACGGATCCCGGCAAACACTAACCTTAAATCAAAATCAGTTGGTCCGTTTGGATTTTTCTTCGTCTTTAAGAGTGTATGTTCGTTATTCCAACCGGTCGCAGAAAGCGCTTTCCTCCGGCCTGTTTGATTTTAATTTTTCTGAGATGATGGGCCTTATGATGTCTTTCTTTTTTATGTCTATGCTGTTTTTTTATTTGGCGCTTTTTTCTCCTCAGCTGTTATCCACCAAAGAGGAACTGGAGGAGGAAGGGATTAAAAAAGCCACAATAGAATTTAAGAAAAAGCCCCCGCGTCGTGTGGTGAAATTAAAAATGGGTGAGAAAACGCGCAAAACAAAAATCTCTCTGCCCCATAAAGCTCCCAAGAAAAGAAAAAAAGTGGGCATTAAAAAACCGGGTAAACAGGGCAGACTGGGGCAGGTGGCGGCCAAACCCAAAGAAAAATCCAAAAAGAAAACAATAACCTCCGCCCGCCCGGGAGGTTCTGTCACTACAGGAAAATCAGGCGCCGGGCCTAAGAGTCCGCGCCCGGACCCGACAAAGATAGGTCTGCTGGGGGTTTTTGGAAAAAAAGGGACTCAACAGCAGTTGGATAAAGCTTATTCAGGAACAGGAGAGCTGGCGGGCCTTGCGGAACAGGCAACAGGCTACGCCGGGCAAAAAGAGTCTTATACCGGCAAGGGGATAGGCACTCAATTCAAAAATACGGGCGCGGGGGGAAAAGGCTCCGCTCTTATCGGCGTGTCGGCGGGAATCAAGACAAGAGGCCGGGGCGGAGGCGTCAGCGGTTACGGCCGGGGGGGTAGCCTTGGAAGCAGGGGCCGGGTTCAGCTTCAGTTAGGCACTTCTGATTGGGAAGTGGAGGGGGGAGTGGATAAAAACGCCATCTTAAGAGTGATTCGCCGTAACAAGCATCAGTTAGAGTGGTGCTATGAATTTGCTTTGCAAAAAAAACCTGACTTGGAGGGTAAAGTTCTGGTTCAATGGAATATAGTGAATGAGAGAGTCAGAAACACCAAAATCAGGAGAAATACAACTTATGATTCCGCCTTGGCCCGGTGTTTGATGACTCGTTTAAAAAACTTTAGGTTTACCGGAACAGGCTTGAAAAAAGGACAAATTGGAGAGGTCAGTATTCCTTTCGTGGTTACAAAAAAATAAACAGGAGGTGTCATCTTGGAAGAAAAAACTTTAGAAATACTACACAAGTGTGAATCCAGCGGAAATTTTATCAGCAAAGCCTTTTGCGAGGGCGGGGCGGCCATGTACTTTATCGCAGGGGTTGGTTTTTTGGTCGTGTTTCTTATTATAGAGAGGTTTTTAAGTTTAAGGTCTCTCAACTTGGATAAATCCAGTGTGAGTGAAAACCTTTTTGGCTTGTTGCTTCAAGGAAATGTCAGGCAGGCTATCGGCTTTTGCGACACCACCCCGGCGCCCTTGACCAATACTTTAAAGGCAGGTTTGGTGCAGGTGATGAACAAAAGGCCGGACGAAGAAGTGCAGGTGGCTATGGATGCCGCGGTCTTAAGGGAAACACCAAAGCTGGAAGGCTGGTCTTCTTTTTTGGCGGTTTTCGGAAATGTGAGTGTGTTAATCGGCTTGTTGGGGACCATCATTGGTTTGATTAAATCTTTTGGCGGTGTGGCCGAGGTGGACGCGGCCACCAAAGCGGCGGTTTTGTCCAAAGGTATTTCCGAGGCCTTAAACTGCACGGCTTTTGGTTTGTCGGTGGCCATTATTTCCATTGTGGCTTATGGCTTTTTTCAGATTCGTATCGGCCGGGCCACAAATGATCTGCTGGAAAGCTCAATGAATTTAATGAACTGTGTGGTTTCCAACAGGGATAAAATTTACGCGCAAAAAAAGTAATAAAGCGCGGTTGTTAGGGGGGTTTTATGGCTCATGTAGAAGAAACGGGCGGGGATAAGAAAAATATCGCCGTGGAATTAAATTTGGTGCCTTTTATTGATTTGATGAGTGTGTGCATCATATTTTTGCTTATTACGGCTGTGTGGACTCAAGTCTCCATGATTCAGCTTGGAAGTTCAGTGTACGCCAAGGAAACAGAGGCAACACCTTTAAAGGAGCCTCCCCCTTATGCTCATATTCCTTTCCGGGTGAATGTATTGGAAATCGGATTTGATATTTTAGTGGGCAAAGAGCGGATCAGCATCCCCAAGAAAAAAGGAAAATACAACGAAAAGGCCCTTATGCGGCAGATTAGAAAAATAAAAAGTATTTATCCTGAAAAAAAGGACGCTGTGGTGGCCTCCCGGGATCAGGTAAAATACGAGCATATTATCGGCGCGATGGACGCGCTTTTGAACGGAGGCTTTCCTGAAGTGGTGATTGCCACAGGAGAAATGTTGTAATGGCTATTCATGTTCCGGGAAAAAGAGCAAGAGGCAGGCAAAAAGTCTTAGGGGCCAAGAGAAATGTCGTGGCGGTTTTACAGCTGACCGCTATGGTGGATATGTTTACGGTTTTAGTGGTGTTTTTGCTTCAAAATTATGCCTCCACCAATCAGATTTTGCCCATATCCGATCAAATCGCTCTGCCTCAGGCGACGGCCGTCAAAGAGTTAAAACCTTCTTTTGTTGTGGTGCTTTCCAAAGAGGCTTTGTCTTTTAATAAAAAAGAGCTTAGTTCGTACGCGGAAGTCCGTCGCAGTAAAGACTGGCTGATTGTGTCTCTTTTAGAGCCGGTGCGGGAGGCTATTGAAAAATTAAACCAAGAAAGCAAAAGTGTGAGCAAAAAAGACAGCTCCGGGGGGGATGTGGCGCCTTTTCAGTATAAAATGACTTTACAGGCGGATAAAGATATTGATTTTCTTTCCATTAAAAAAGTGTTATATACTCTTACCTCAGCCGGCGTGCAGGAAGTAAACTTTGCTGTTATAAAAATCAAAGCGGAAGACAAATACGGAATTTTGTAATGTGCGTTCGGTGGCGTGGCCGAGTGGTCAGGCAGCGGACTGCAAATCCGTTTACATCGGTTCAATTCCGGTCGCCACCTCCATTCGCCAAGCTCTAAGCCTGAAAAGGAGTTAAAAAGTGTTAAAAATTCAAAACCTTTATGTTAAGGCAACAGGTGAGGATCGGTGCATTTTAAACGGCATCAATCTGGAAATTAAAGCCGGGGAGATTCACGCTGTTATGGGTCCTAATGGCTCCGGCAAAAGCACCTTGGCCAAGGTCATAGCCGGTCACCCTGACTATGAGGTCAGCCGGGGAGACATTCTTTACGAAAAAGATTTTGACTATAAAAATATCGGCCAATGGACACCTGAAGAAAGAGCTAAAGAGGGCCTGTTTATGGCTTTTCAATATCCTGTGGAAGTGCCGGGAGTAAGTAATTTTAATTTGCTTAAAGCTTCTTTTGACTCTATATGCAAACACCAGGGCGTGCCGAAAATGGGGGAAAAAGAGTTTCACTCTCTTGTGAAGGAAAAAGCGGCTCTTGCAGGGCTTCCTTTTTCTTTTCTTCACCGCTCTGTAAACGAAGACTTTTCCGGCGGGGAAAAAAAACGAAACGAAATTTTGCAAATGGCGGTGCTTTCTCCAAGGCTTGCGGTTTTGGATGAAACCGACTCCGGCTTGGATGTGGATTCTTTGTCTTTGTCCGCAGACGCTTTAAAAAAACTAAAAAGTAAACAAAACGCTTTTCTTCTTATCACTCATTACAACCGTCTTTTGAATCATATCCGGCCGGACTTCGTGCATATTATGAAAGAGGGTAAAATACAAAAAACCGGAGATCATAAATTGGCCGGGGAAATGGAGCAAAAAGGCTACAGAACAATCAATTAAGGAACAATATGGAAGAAAATTATCAAGAATGGATTTCAGTTTTGAAAGCCGGGTTTGAAGAGCAAAATAAAACCGCCTCAATTCAGCAGGTCATAAGGCGGAGCAGGCAGGATCATTTTTCCTTATTTTTAAAAAAGGGTTTTCCCTCCGCCAAAGATCCTTTTTGGAAATTCACAAATGTAAATTCTGTTTTACGCACTGTTTTTCCGCCGGTGCTCTTACTGCCCCAGGGCAAAAAGAGCGATGATTTTGCAATACAAAATGACTTGTTCTCTTTTCCCGGGGTGTGCAAAATCCACTTCCGAAACGGCGTTTTACAGGAAAATGCTGAAAATAATCTTCCTTCCGATGTGAAGTTTTGTGAATGGAAACATCTTGGCCCGGACTTTCCGGCATGGCCTTGGATTAGCCAAAAAGCCCTTAAGGAACAAGGCGACGGCTTTTATCATCTTACCGGGGCTTTTCCCTTAAACGGCAGTGTGTTGTATGTTTGTTCTCCTCTCAGCTCTGCGGAAAGTAAAAGCGCCCCCCGCCCGGTTTTGCATGTTCATTTTTCTTTTGATGGGGATATACCGCCTTCGTTTTGGAATTTTAAGAATTTTATTTTTTTGGAAGAAGGGGCAAAAGCTACAGTAATTGAAAGTGTGTCCATCTCAAAAAAATACAAACATTTCATCAACACCACATCCACTGTTAAGCTTTCTCCAAAGTCCTGCTTAAATTGGCTTTGTTTGGATAATGGCGCGCCCGATTCAATTTATCTTAATCAGGCCCTGTGTGATATAGGGGAAAAATCCCGTATGCACCGGCTGGATTTAAGCCTCAGTTCCGGCTTTTCCAGATCTGCCGTTAAAGCGCACCATTCAGGAGAAAAAGCTCTAAGTGTGTTATTGAGCCTTTCTCTTCTCAAAGAAAAGGCCGTAAAAGATCAAAGGTGTTATATTCATCACTCAAAAAAGGAAGGTTACAGCAGACAGTTCTCACGGGGGCTTTTAAATGACCGGGCGAAAAACATTTTTCACGGCAAAATTTATGTTTCTTCCACAGCAAATAAAACAGATTGTGCGCAGTCCGCCAAAAATCTTTTATTGAGCAGTGTTGCTCAGTCTCACACTCAACCGGAGCTGGAGATTCATTGCGGGGATGTAAAGGCCCGGCACGGCGCCACGGCCGGGCGGCTTAGCCGGGATGAGTTATTTTATTTACAAAGCCGGGGGCTGGAGCAAACACAGGCTCTAAAGCTTTTAATTATGGCTTACATAAAAGAGGTTTTAAACCAATTTCCTGAAAAATCTTTAACAGAAAGTTTAATTAAAAAAATTCAGCAAAAAGACTTGCTTAAACTTATAAAAAAAGGATAAAAATAAAGTGTCTTTACTGCAAAAATATTTTCCGCAGGCGCAATATTTAAAAGAGCAAAAACAATCTTACTTGGATAACGCCGCCACCACACTTAAACCCCTTTGCGTGATAAACACACTTAATAACTTTTACAGGCAAAAGGTGTCTAATGTGCACAGGGGTGATCATTACTTAAGTGATTCTTTAACACGGGAATATGAAGACACACGGGGGAAAGTACAGCAGTGGATTCAGGCCGAAAGCGCAGACGAAATTATTTTTACAAAAAGCACAACAGAAAGCCTTAACTTTTTATCTTACGCTCTACAGGATTTTTTTAAAGCCGGTGATGAAATTTTACTGACAGAGATGGAGCATCACTCCAATATCCTTCCTTGGCAGGCTTTAGCTGAAAGAAAAAATCTGAAATTACGGTTTTTGCAGGTAGACGACAAAGGGGAGCTTATTCTTTCTGAATGGAAAAACCAAGTGACAAAAAAAACCAAGCTGTTTTCTTTTACTTTTTATTCCAATGTGCTTGGGACGCGTAACCCTGTTGAACAACTGACAGGTTTGGCAAAAAAAGCGGGCCTTTTGACTGTGGTGGATGCCGCTCAGGGTATGGCTGTTGAGCCTGTGAATGTTCAAAAGTGGGACTGTGATTTTTTGGCTTTTTCAGGGCATAAGCTGTTTGCGCCCACAGGGGTGGGGGTGCTTTACGCCAAAAAAACGCATTTTGAAAAATTAAAGCCTTGGCAGTTGGGCGGGGGCATGGTGACAGATGTCAGCCTGTCCGGTTACGAACCGGCTGTCGCCCCCCATTGTTTTTTTGCCGGCACGCCCCCCATAGAAGGGGTGTTGGCTTTGGGCGTGGTTTTGGATTTTTTAAAAGAGCAAAATATTTTTTCTAAGCTTAAGCAAAACAAAACAAGTTTGCTCACTTATACCGAGGGGGAATTAAAAAAAATACCGGGGGTGAAAATTATAGGTTCTTCTCCTACGAAAAAAAATATAGTGTCTTTTATTTTAAAATCCGCGCACTGTCGGGATATAGGACAGCTGATTTCTCAAGCGGGGGTGGCGGTGCGCTCCGGCCATCATTGTTGCCTTCCGCTGATGAAAAAGCTGAATTTGCCCTCCGGCACGATTAGGGCTTCTTTTTCTGTTTATAATGATGAGCGGGACGCAGACAGGCTTATAGCTTCTGTAAAAAAAGCGCGGGAGATTTTACTTGGCCCATAGTTTATGTTATAATAGGTGTGCGGAGGGCAAAAAATGATGAACATTGACAAAAAAGATGTGCTTATTCGTATGCTTGGCACACCAAACCCTTATGCTCTGAAATTTGTTTTAAATACGCCTCTAAAAAACAGGGGCCGGGCTTCTTTTTACAGTAAAGAGGATTGCCTAAATCTTCCGCTTTTTCATTCTTTGTTTGATATTCAGGGTTTAAAACAGGTGTTTGTTTTTCAAAATCAGATGACTCTTACTCATTCCGGCGCTTTAAATGAAGAGGAAATAGAAAAACAAGTAAGCGCTGTGGTAAAAACACGCATCCCTGCGCATGATCCCGATTTTTTATCTGTTGAGGAGGAAGAAGAAAACTCTACAGCTGTTTTGCCTGATGATTCCAAAAGGCTCTCAAAAAAAGAAAAAACGCCGGAGGTGTTAAAAGTGGAGGGGATTTTAGATCGCACAGTCCGCCCGGGCCTTCAGGCCGATGGAGGGGACTTGGAAGTTTTGTCTGTGGAAAAAGGCGAAGTAAGAATATCTTACCAAGGGGCTTGCGGAGGGTGCCCCAGCGCTCTAATGGGCACATTAGAAGCCATTGAAAACATCCTCCGTCAGGAAACCGGTCAAGAAAACTTAAAAGTTATTCCAACTTAATATAGGCTATCGTTAGAATTATTACGCTCTTGGTGCATTTTCCTCTCAAGTGCCCTGTAATATTCTTTTAATTTTATATTTTCTATATTTATAAGCGATTTAGTTTCATCGAAAAATAAACTAAAAAAATCTGTTATAACCTGTCTTTTCATATCCTCATCCACCACAGTCAGCATGTTATCTAACTGTGTGTTGCAGTTTTTAATGTGCGAAGGATCCGCCGGTATTTCAAAAGCTTTATCCAAAAGCCGCATTTGAATAAGAATATCCATTATTTGCTTACTGAGGTCGGCAACAGACTGTCCTGCTGATAGTTTTTCATTTATGTCTGACATTTGAGTTTGTAAATTGAACCTTCTTGATATAACTTCTTTAGAGCATATATCATAAACAACATAAAAGTGCATCTCCTCATTAGTGTTAAGTCCGGGGTTATCATTGCTGACAAATTGAGCGCCCTCAACATTATTATAGAAAGTATATCCTTCATAGCCTGCATATCCTTCATACGGTAAAAGAGAGAAAATATTATCAGCCTCTGAAGTATAGGAGGTCGGAATATTGGCGAAAGAATAAAAACCGTAAAGCGTCATTAAAGTAAATAAAAAGAATTTCATAATCACACTCCTTTGTTTTTTTAGTTTATGATAAAGGAAAACATAGCCAAATACCAGAATAAAATGCGCAGGGTGTAAAATTTACATATTTTTTTATATTTTATATAGTCGGGCGTGAAAAAAGCTACTAAACTGCTGGTCTCAAAAGCAAAGTCCAAGCTCATTCGGGCTGGAAGTCGCACAGGCGACTTCCAGTTTTACACTTGGACCCTCTTCGCTTGGCTTTGCTTTTGAGACATAATGTACAGGGGTTTATCACGGGCTACTATTTAGTAGCCCGTGATAAACCTTTGTTATTTGTGGCATAAGCAAAACCCCGCCGGTGAGAGTCCAAGGTACTCCGTCTCGAACAAGGCGGGGTTTTGCTTATGCCAACTATGAAATCCAGCCTTTTTCACCACCGACTATTTAGTCTCTGCTTGTTCTTTTTCTATAAGATCTACGGCATTTTGTATAAAAGGTCTTTTTTTGCCGGCGCTGTCTGAAATTAGTTGCTTTTTTAATAACTGTTTTTCCTTTCTGTTAAAAATCCAAGCCAGCTCCAAAAGCTCCACTCCCGCCGTCCAAAGTGTGGAAAAATGTTTATTGTATTCATCTATAAGCTCTGTAAATAAAACGCCTGTTTTGTCAGACGACTCTCTGACTTTTCTTATTTTTTGGTAAAAAGCCAAAGCTTTTTTTTGCTCTTCTGTTGGGCGGTAGGCCGGAACATGGGCCACTTCAAAGTTTTCCAAATCCCCGTAGGCAAAACGATCCGCAGGCCCTCCAAAAACAGAAGTAACCTTCTGACCAAGGGCCAAATCAAAAAGCCCCCACTCCGGCTTATAGTAAAATTTATCTCCTCTGCGAACTTCACAGTCCGTAAAGCGCAACAAAATTAAAGATCCTGCTTTTGATAGACCTTCTAAAAGTTTTCCTTTTAAGGTCCATCCCCCGGCGAAGTGTAACACCATAAAGCCGTCTTTTGTGGTATACCGGTTTTTTAGCTCAGCAAGGCTCATACTGTGGGGCGGTTTTTGTGTGTCCTGCAATACTCCCAAGGGGGAGCTGTATCCATCGGCGTGTGCCAAAGCGCCGTGCCCTTTCAGCTGTTGCTCCTTGTAGCTAAGCTGTGAGTCTCCTTTCATTTTAATAAATAAGGGGCTTTTATTTTCCCATACATAGTTTTCCAAAATGCCGGAAATCTGAAGACCTGTGTCAAGCTCAACAGTGCACACGGTTTCGGCTTTAAGAGCCTGCTTAAGGCCGTATTCGCCACCGCGGTAAAAAGCGCACTCTTTTTTTAAATCTTCCAGAACCTTGTGCAGGGTTTCAAAGTCCGGTGTAACAAAAAGCTGGGGCTGGTAATTTGTAATATCATAAGAATAATTCACACAAGAGCTGTCTAAAGGCAGTTTTTTAACTTCCGGGAGCAGGCACTTTTTGGCTTCTCCCAAGGAGGATAAAAGCCCCGCCCCGTAAATTTTTTGGTTCTTCATATCACCAATCAGCCCGTACTCCGAAGTCCACCATATAAAACGGGAAAGGGCGGATGCCTCGCTAAGGGATTTTAATTCACTGTTGACTTTCAGCAGGTGCGCCTCAGCTTTTTTAATTTCCTCCGGGGTGGAGTGCGGATCTTCTTTTATATCGCTTAACTTTCGTATGGCGGAATATTGTTCAAAATCCTGTTTGTTGGTGATGGCTTTTCTCACCACCTGGGCGTATTGTTTTAAAAAGTTATTAAAAACCGGGTGTATCAGAAAGGGGGCGTGCCCGGCCGCCTCATGCACAATATCCGGCGCGGGCGTGTAGCTGATATGCTCCACTGTGCGTATGGCCGAGGCAATGGGCAGAATATTATTCAGCTGAAATTCCATAAAGGCCGCAGGAGGAATAAAACCGCTTACCGGGACGGCTCTCCATCCTAATTTTTGCAGTTTTTTGTCAATGTCGCTGATAGCGGGAATTTTATCAATGGTGATGCCGGTTTCTTGAAGGCCCTTAAGGTAGGAGGGGTGTGCTTTTTCAGACAGAAAATCCTTTAACTGTCTCATAATGTAGCGCCAAACGCTTTGATTTTCCGCTGTGTACTCACTGTAGTTTTGTGTGACAATGTATCTGTTTAACGGCGCAGGTATTTTAGGCGGAGGAGATTCCAAATTATATTTTAACTGTTTTGCCGGCATAGCTATCAATATCTATTGCTTGGCATGTTTTTTAAAATGCCGTCTATGTCTTTTCTCATACCTACCATGTCTGTTTTCATACCGTCTATGTCTGTTCTCATACCGACCATGTCTGTTTTCATACCGTCTATATCTGTTTTCATACCGTCTATGTCTGTTCTCATACCGACCATGTTTGTTTTCATACCGTCTATGTCTGTTCTCATACCGACCATGTCTGTTTTCATACCGGTTAGTAGTTCGATCCCGGAATCAAAACGCTTTAAAGCGCTGTCTCTTGCTTCTTTATCTTCCCTAAGCATGGTTTTTATATTTTCTTGTTCTTCCTTAAGCATGACTTTTATGTTTTCTTGCTCTTTCTGAAGCGTGACTTGATTATCCTTTACTGGTTTCAAAAGCAGATTAAACATATAGCCCAAAGCGGTAAACACAGCACAAAAAGCAATAATAGCAGTCGCCACAGGGGCAAAGTCAGCAAAAGCATCCATTAATACTTCCTCCTCAGTGTTTTAACAATATCATAAATACAAGGCATATTACAAGAAATTACACCGGCAAAGTCAAGCAAAACTCTCATTTTGAGACATAAATCCAGAAAAAACAGCCCAAATAACGCCCCACAGAACATAAAAACAAGGCGGGGTTAACCCCCGCCAAGACTGGTGTGAATACTCACTTGTTATTGAGAGTACCACAATCTCCTAAATGATATATGAAGGCAGTATATTTCAATTTTATTTTTTGTCAACTGTTTTTTTTAATTTTCTTAAATTATTGTCTCATTATGAGACAATAATTATTTTTTTAAGAAATTTATTGTTTTTTCCGTTGAGTATTACTATACTTTTGAAAAATCCTCTTTTAAAGAAAGAAAAGTCATGCGAACACTTGATTTACGAAGCGCCAATAAGAAAATCAACAACACCAGACTGGCTTTGGATATAGGCACCAACTCCATAGGTTGGGCCTTATATAAGATAGATAAGAATAAAAAACCATGCAGTATTGCGGGGGCTGGTGTAAGAATTTTCCCATCCGGCAGAATGCCAAAAGACTATACCACAGTCAATGCCACCCGCCGTCTGGCAAGGCTGGCAAGAAGGCAAAGGGACCGATATTTACAGCGCAGGGCTTATTTGCTTATTATGCTGGAAAAATACGGATTATTTCCGGCAGATCGGTTTTCAGCCAAAAAACTGGCTGATTTAAACCCTTATGAGCTGAGAACCAAAGGCTTGGATGAGAAACTGGACCTTTATCATTTTGGGCGGGCCTTATTCCACTTGAATCAAAAAAGAGGCTTTAAAAGCAACAGAAGGTCGGGTAATGAAAAAGAAGACGGTCTTATTGTCCGATCTGTAGAAGCTTCAAAAAAAGAAATGGAGAAATATAATGCCAGAACTTACGGCGAGTTTTTATGGCAAAGATTTCAAAAAATGGAGAAAAGCAGGAAAAAGCCGGGTTCTCAACAGGAAAACTGGGTTTTGGCCAGAAAAGCTACAGGCGCCGGCGCTAAAGACAACTACGCTGTTTACGCTCAAAGAGCCATGCTTAAAGAGGAATTTCATAAACTTTGGGATTCTCAAGCGCGCTTTTATGATATTTTAAAAAATAAGCAGACTAAAAAAGTCTTTTTTGAGGCAATTTTTCATCAGCGTCCTTTAAAACAGCCGGTTGTCGGGATCTGTGAGCTGACCGGTGAAAAGCGAATACACAAAGCTCTTCCTTCTTTTCAACAATTCAGAATTTTAAAAGAACTGAATAATTTAGCTTATGTTGACAGTTACGGTCATTCACATCTTATCAGCTTAATGAAAAACGGCATCACATTCAGAGATAAAATTATAAAAGACCTTTTTCAGAAAAAAGACAAAATAAAATTTTCAGATTTGGAGAATGCTTTTAAAACTTTTTTTCCTGAAATAAAAAACTTTGCAGATTTTAATCTGCATACCTATAACAGGAATTATCTGGAAGGAAACAAAACAAGTATAATTTTAAGAAAAACTGTACCAGATTGGGACACTTGGCCTTTGGACATTCAGGACTGTTTTATTGAGAAATTAGAGGGAGAAGAGGGAAAAAACGGTTTTATGAAAACAGATACAAAAATTTTGGAAGATTTGCAAAACTTTAACAAAGAAAAAAAGCTGAACCTCTCTGAAGCACAATTAAGCGAATGTTTGAACAAGCGGTTAAATAAACTGCCAAAAGATCACGGGCAGTACAGCAAATTGGCCATTCAAAACATTTTGCCTTTTTTGAGACAAGGAAAACAAGAGTTTGAAAGCGTGCCTCTTGCCGGTTACAGCCACCACTCTGACAGAAGATACAAAGGTGAATTGCTAAAAACATTACCTCTGTATCAAGAGGTTTTATCTTCCCAGTGTGTGGAAATGAGACCTACCGGCAAAAAATCAGATAAAGATAAACCAAATAGTAAAAAAGAAAGGTATAAAACCTTCAGAATCCCGAACCCAACAGTGCATATTGCCTTTAATCAACTAAGATTAGTGGTGAATGATATTATAAGTGTATACGGAAAACCCATGCAGGTGGTAATCGAAACAGCCAAAGACCTGCCTATGGGTGAAAAAAGTAAAAAAGAATTAGAAAGACGGCAAAAAGACAACAAAAAGCAAAACGAAAAAGCCGGGCAGGTTATAGAAGAGTTTAACCAGATAAACAATAGAGCAAATCGTTTTAGATATTTGCTATGGACACAGCAAAATCAAAAATGTATTTATTCAGGAAAGCCCATTCCAAAAAATAAGCTGTACACTGCCGAACTGGAGGTGGACCATATTCTGCCTTGGTCCCGGACTTTGGATGATGGGCTGTCCAATAAAGTATTGGTTTACAAGTCATCCAACCAAAACAAAGGAAGTCAAACCCCGTTTGAGTGTTTTTCATCCAATAAACAGCAATGGGAGGAGATTTTACAAAGGGTTCAGGAATTACCAACAAACAAAAAATGGCGATTTAATAAAAGCGCTATAGACAAATTTAAAGAAGAAGGTGGTTGGCTGGAAAGGCAGTTAAATGACACTCGTTATATTTCCCGTTACGCCAGTAAGTATCTTGAAAGAATCTGCAAAGATGTATGGACAGTAAGAGGACAAACAACTTATGTTTTAAGACATTTGTTGCAACATGAAAAAAAGAACAGGGACGATCATAGAAATCACGCCAAGGATGCTCTTGTAATAGGTTTGATTGACAGGTCTTTTGTTCAGCATATTAGTAATATTACAAAAAATATAGAGGCAGTGGGCAAAGCAAGTTTAGAGAATATCGGCAAAGCCATTAAAAAAGAAACTCTACCTTGGTCTTCTTTTAAAGATGATGCGAAACAAATTATAGAAAAAGTTATTGTATCACACAGAAAGAGAACAAAAAAAGAAGGCCGGCTTCATAATGAAACAGCATACGGCTTTCACCCGGGAACAAAAGATTTTTCCAAACCTATAGATGTTTTTCATTATGTGGATCTTCTCAAGCTTGCGAAAGCCAATAAAAAGAAGATAGAAAAAGAAATTATAAGTGACAAAATAAAACAAGATTTTTTACAGGAATTTGACAAAACTGGTTCTTTATCTAAAGAGTTTTTAACAGCTTATCATCAAAAAACCGGCATCCGGCGGGTGCGTTTAACAGAAAAGAAAACAGTAATACCTATTAGAGATAAATCCGGGAGAATTTATAAAGCTTTTAACGGAGATGGCAACTACGCTGTAAAATTGTTTATAAAACCTGACGGCAAGTGGGATGCGGAGGTGATAGATACTTTTACGGCAAATCAGAAAAACTTTGAGCCTGTTCCGGCAAACGCCAAATTAATGAAAGGGGACATGTTATTTTTTGACAACAAATTTTGGAAGCTGGTCGGTTTTAATACACATAGACAACTTATATTTGCAGAACATTTTGAAGCTAATGTGGATGCAAGGAACAGAAGTAAAGAAAATGAATATCAATATACCCGTCTTTCCCCGGCGTCTTTACAAAAACATAACCCTAAAAGGGTGGATATAAGCCCTTGCGGTATAGTCAAATTAAGTACATTTGATCTTCTGCAAAAGAAAGGTGATTCTTCTGAGAAGAGCGCTTAAATAGGGTGGTTTTTTCCACACTTTTAAGTTTTTCGAGTTTGAAAATAAATTAGCAAACAGGTTTTTTGGAAAATTCAAATCAGAGGATAGTAAGTGTCAAACAGCGGTTGTGGACATTTTGTTGAAATTGCGCAGTCAAATATCCATTTAAGTGTATACCGCGGTTTTCTGGAAGTTCATAAAAAAAAAGAACTTACAAGTCGTATTCCCTTGGATGATATTTTAGGCGTGGTTATTACAGGCTACGGATGTTCTCATTCTTCCAATATCTTGGTGGCTTTGGCTGAAAGAAATATCCCTGTTTCTATATGTGGAGTCAACTTTTCGCCAAAAGCTTTAATTTTGCCGGTGGAGGGAAATTGCCGGCAAAGCGCGCGGATTCGCGGACAATCTGAAATGACCAAGCCTCTTAAAAAAAAGCTATGGAAGCAAATTGTTCAATGGAAGCTAAAAAATCAAGCAGAGGTTTTAAAAGCATACAAACTTCCTCACGAAGGATTGATTTGTATGTCAAAACAGGTGCGAGTCGGTGATCCTGCAAACTTGGAAGCGCAAGCGGCCAGAAGATATTGGACAAGTTTATTTTCCAAAGATTTTAAAAGAGAGACAGCAGGGGGTGGCATAAATGCCATGCTCAATTATGCTTATGCTGTTATTCGATCTTGTGTGGCAAGAGCTGTGGTATCGGCGGGCCTTCATCCCGGTATAGGTATTCATCACCGTAATACATATAACCCCATGTGTTTGGTGGACGATTTAATGGAGCCGTTTCGTCCTATTGCGGATTATGTTGTAAAACAACTTAATTCTCAAGGTTTTTGTGAGGTTAATAAAGAGGTAAAACGGACTCTTTCAGGCATGGCTGTTGTGGATGTGGTTGGTGATTCCGGGGTAAGCCCTTTGTTTCAGGTTATGGCCCGGCTTTCCACTGCTTTGGCTTTGGTGTTGTCCGGGGAGCGGAAGAGGTGGGATGTTTGTTTCAACATAAATTGGAAAAACTTTGATTTGAATGTGTTAAATGCTGATGAGATGCGGCCTTCGGCATGAAATTTTTAAGTCATTATCGTATTATGTGGTTATTTGCTTTTTTTGATCTGCCTGTAAAAACAAAAAAAGAGAGAAAAACGGCTACAAAATTTCGCCAATATTTGTTGGATCTGGGCTTTCAAATGGTCCAGTTGTCTGTTTATTCCAAAGTTTGCCCGGGGCAGGAAAAAGTCGGGGTTTTAATCCTAAAAATTTCATCTAAACTGCCTCAAAATGGGAAAGTGGACCTTTTGACCATTACAGATCGGCAATTCAGCAATATTGTGAGTTTTCGGGGCAACAATGATGAAAAACTGCCTCAAAAAAGCCGGCAACTCCTGCTTTTTTAGCGCCAAAAAAGCTAAAAACCCCTGTAATTTCAAGGGGTTTTTAGACTTAGATTTTACCACTTAGGAGATTGTGATGCAATCAAAACCCCTGTGTAAAGTGGTTTGTGCCGACAGTGATTTTACCACTTAGGAGATTGTGATGCAATCAAAACAGCAATCTTTTATTTATAAAAGATAATTCAATTTTACCACTTAGGAGATTGTGATGCAATCAAAACTTCTTAGATTATGTAGCTGTACGGGATGCAATTTTACCACTTAGGAGATTGTGATGCAATCAAAACGGCCAACAGTTCGCCGGTTCATTCACAGCCATTTTACCACTTAGGAGATTGTGATGCAATCAAAACGACGACCTGGAAAGCGTAAAGAATACCTATATTTTACCACTTAGGAGATTGTGATGCAATCAAAACCTCAATGCTACGCTACGCGCGTAAATGTTTATTTTACCACTTAGGAGATTGTGATGCAATCAAAACCCTGTATTCCAAGAATTGGCTATTGGCTTGATTTTACCACTTAGGAGATTGTGATGCAATCAAAACCGGAAAAGGCGTGTGGCTTATATCCCGTGAATTTTACCACTTAGGAGATTGTGATGCAATCAAAACCCACTCATCTTTAAAAAACTCACTGGCGACATTTTACCACTTAGGAGATTGTGATGCAATCAAAACGACTCAGGCGAACGGCATATTTTTAAGCTGATTTTACCACTTAGGAGATTGTGATGCAATCAAATCCGGGAAAAGACTTTGAAAATAAAGCTTACTTCAATATCAGTGCCACAATTCCGGCGGGCATGGTTGATAAAGCAAAAAAATACAGGTTTCCGGCTGAAGTGTTGTCCACCGGAGCAACCGGATACACCGGGGCCAGCATAGCCCACAGGAAGTATATAAAAAATAAGAGGAAAAAGAAGTGAAAAAGAAACTGCTCAAAAAAGCTTGGAAACACAAGACAAAAATAGGCTTGGGCTTAACCCACGGCGCGGCTTTTGGTGTGGGCGCGGTTACCGGAACAAAAACAGCCTTCAGCATTGTAAATTTTGATCCGCATCAGCGGGTACAGAATAAAAAAATGAGAGAATTACAGGCAAAATTTAACAAAAACTTGGACAAATCTATACAGAAAGCCCTTAAGGAAAAAGGGTATAAGATTGATAAAAAATAGCTATTGTGAGTTGGCAAGACGCACTTCAGCCTCCCACTTGTCGTAATGATGTACATAGTATTTTTTCATACACTGCTCATAATATAGAGCTGAACCGGGTTTTTTATGAACCTCACAAATGTCATTAGCTAAGCGTAAATAATAAGCTACTCTTTGATCCTTAGTGGAAGATTGCAAAACCGACACAAAATTACGCTCTTTTTCTTGGTCTGTCTTATAATTATCAGCCGAAGTGGAATCATTTGAACCAGACCAAAACCATACTACAAAAGCAAGCAATAATATACCAAAAACACCTATCTTTATGTCTTCCTCTATAGCTTTAGTTTTTTCCTTTATGGTTGCTTTTTCATTTCGCGTTTTCATATCTGCCCACCATTTTATTTAAAAGCAAGCCTTTCAAGATACCGGAGCATAAGAAGGGCGTGGTATCGGTGATAGCAATAATCCCGCATATAATATACTTTAAGCTTATCGGCAGGTCCGGGAAAAACTAAAGAAAAAAGTTTCAGATTCTCATTTTGAGACACAAATCAGGCCAAAAAGACGGAAATAACGCGTTACGATAACAAAAAAAGCCCTCAACCGGTATGGGCCAGAGGGCGGAAAGGACTCGATATTTTTAAAGTCTCAATCCATGTTTATTTTTGGCAAAACAAACGGATTCCAGTATAACATGCTGTTTTCCGTCGTCAATCCATGAAAGGAAAGCAACATGAAAAACACCCCGCAGTCCGCTAAAGAGATATTTCAGCCGTTCCTGTTTCCGTGCCGGGACAACAAAAAACCCGTTTTAGAAAAGGGGCAGTCTTGGGAGCACAAAAACCCGGAAAAAAAGCAAGTAGTGCGATCCACTGAAAGCCCGTTATGCGGGTTTGATTGTGGCCAAGCCGGGGTTATTGTCGCGGACATTGACGCCTATAAAAAGACTTTTAATTTTACCACTTAGGAGATTGTTCTGCAATCAAAACTTTATGGTGGGTTTTGTGTTATTTTTCTGGATAGTGTTTTTGTAAAAAATTATCAATATGTTTTATTGCATCCCGATTGGCTTTAATTATTTCATAAATATCTGAATAGCTGTTAAGCAACTTATTAAGTGTTGTTGTATTGTTGTTTTGTTGTAACTCCACACGGGTTATATAGTTTTTATTATCTGCCAAGTCTTTTTGAATATCTGACAAAACTCTTTCTATACGCACTTGATTTTCCTTAACTGGACTCAAAAGCCAACTAAAAATCAAGCCTAAACCAGTAAATATAGCGACTAAAGCAATTACTACAGTACCCAAAGGAGCAAGTGAAGTGAAATCCATAGCAAATCTCCTATTGTTTGATTTGTCTTAATCAATAACATACTGTTTTTTGTGATGCAATCAAAACAAAGGAAAGTGCACCATGCCCCGGCGGGGAGCTTGAAAACTGGCCAAAACAGGAGTAAAACAGCTTTTTTCATCTCTCTGGCCTTTTTTCTAGCCCCCTGCCCATACATACATTACTGGTTGAAAGACTTATTTTTATATTCTGTGGTGTATGATTTCCCTTGTTTTATCTGGATTGGTGTCTCAAAACGGGATTTTTCTGCTTTTTTCTTTAGTTTTCCCCGGAATGGCCCGATAAAGTAAAAAATGGAGCATGAAACCACAAAATTATTTACAGCAGGCCGATGAGCTTTCGAAAATAAACCGAAAAAGACGGGAGTGGTATTATATCCACAAAATTATGTACAGAGATCTTGAAAAACTTGCAGGTGTTTAAGTTTTCCGGCTTGCTTGCCGATAAGTGATATATGAAAAAATATTCCTTAACGAGGGATTTTAAAGATTTGCTTATCTTTGGTGTACCTCTTGTATTATTTATATGGTGGATGGATTTATCAAAACAGACAGAAAATGATCCCGGTCCTGTAACAGAACAACAAACGCCTTTTGATGAATATGATCACTGTAAAGCTGTAACTTATTTAAACAGTAGGTGTGACGGTCCCGGTATGTCTCAAAACCCTGTTTGCATACAAGCTATGAGAGAATATCACATTTGTTTAAAAAAACATAGTGGGTAGATAATGGCTAAAAAGGGTATAGGTAAAGAGAATACAATTGGTTTATTCATTGTGGTAGTGTTTGCTTTATTGGTTGGTTATTGTTATTTTTTTGTAGAAGGGGAGGAATATAAACCTGTGGCAACTGCAACTCCTACAGCAACACACAAACTCGAAGGGGCATAGTCAAAAGATAAATTGCTTAATTATTTGTCCAAACTTAATGAGAAACAAAGAATCGCCTTCTATGCAAAGGCGGCAGAAACTAAGTGCATAGATCTTAAAAGCTCACAATATATTTATGATGAGTGTTTAAAGAAACATTTTACTGCGGTATATGAATATTGAGAGGCTGAAATTGTTAACCTCCGTGTTAGGGCTATGAAAAATAACTAAAAGGTAGGAAAAACACAGCAAAAAATAATATAAAGTTCTTGTTAAGATAAGTGAGATTTAAAATATTGATTAACAAACTGAAAAGCTTCCTGTATATCAACCTTTTCATCAATAGAATCCATCATGCTGTTAAAAGGCTTTTCCCATGATTCATTTGGAAAAGGAAGTTCTATAGGAACTTTGTGTGTATTTCTTTTAATGAAGGTCTGTTTTATACAGTTTTTAATTTTCTCATCGGAAAATTTTTCAAACTTAAAAATTAAAAACAAATCAACTAAATCTTTCACTCTGGAATTGGATATATCGCGGGGAAGTGTTAAAGCATGTATTTTTTCAGCTACATGGTGCTCAATGGGGATAGCTTTTATTGTAAAGCTTTTCAGACCCAACTCCTCTAAATCACTTGATAATTGAAGAGTATCCTGTGGTTCTATCCATACGTCTCCAATACCAATATCTGTTAAAAATTTACTGAATATTTTACCATCAACTATTGCCTCAATATGAAATCTGGCCCCACCATAAGGAGCATTGTCCAAAGATAAAACAGGCTGAGAAATTGTAAACTCAAAATAATCTCCCAAATCTAGTTGAGATTTTTCCTGCAATAATTCTCTAAGGGCGAATGACTTTTCTTCTTTTTTAGAATGAATCCATCCTATATCCTTCATAGCTAAGTCAATGTCTTTTGTCGCTCTGGATTTTTTTAATCTTAATTCTAAAGCGTGACCTCCTTTTAGCACCCAAGAAGTGCTGTTATCTAAAAATAATCTTGCTAAAAACCGGGCATAAGCTACTTGACGATAAAGCCTTTGAACATCCTGTCCTGTTTTTTGACTTATTTCATTTAGTCTGCTTTTTACAGCCATGCGAAAACCAGATGCGCTTTTATATTTATCAATGGGTTTCAAAGAGCATACCTCGCCAATTCAGGATTTTTTTTAAGATCGGATTTTCTAATAAAATCTTTTTCCAAGGCTTCTTTTACGGCTTGTTCCATAAAATTATCAGGCAGGGATTTTTCTTCATAAATGTCAAGCAGTGTTCTCAAAGGTGTTGTTACAGGCAGTCCTTTAAACTGTTTAACATCTTTTTTTGACAAATCTTTTTTACATACCCTTAGAGTTTTAGAAGGTTTAGATCGCTTTTGAAATTTTTTAGGAACTGTCATTGTTATTTTACTGGGATTGGTATCAGATAGCTCATAAAAGCTGAGAGCGGTTTGATGAGAAAAAACAGCCGTGGGTTCACTTTTTTTTCCATTGCAACTCCACAACAGCAATTTCCAATAAGAGGTCATTTCATCTACTGGAATATGAGCCAACCGGTAAATCCCCCAACCTTCTTTAATCCAGTTTTCTGTTTTAATATGATAGTGGTGGTTGCTTCGTGTATATCCACAGGCTTCAGCCTGTTTAGCTGTAAAAAGCCCTCCTTGTAGAAAAGCTGTCTGATTCAATTTTTTATATGCTTTCATGTCAAAATACCTTAATTTTTAATGTAATTATACATTATTTATATATTATATCGTCAAAATACCATAAAAATTAAAGTATTTCTACAAAAAAAGATAACTTTTTGTAATGCACCGGGAGCTTAAAAAACTGGCTAAAACAGTCATAAAACAGCTTTGTTTCACCCCTCTGGCCCTTCTTCTGGCCCTCTGGTCATAAACCCCGGCCCGGTGTCTTATTTTATGTTCTGTGGTGTTCTATTTCCGCTGTTTTGTCTGGATTGGTGTCTCAAAGTGAGAAGTTTTGCTTGACTTTGCTGTGGAATGTCTTATAAACTGATTTTTGCGTATGGTATAATAAAAACAGGGTGATGATAATGGATAATCTTGCCGATTTAGCAACTTTTACTATTGCTTTTTGTGCTGTCTTTACCGCTTTAGGGTTTATGTTTAATATTCTTTTGAAACCAGTAAAGGATAATCAGGCCCGTATGGAATTGGAGCAAAAAAATATTAAAGACATACTGTTAAAAGAGCAAGAAAAGGTAAATAATGCTGTACATTTTTTTGAATCAAGTGTCGAAAAAATTAACCTTAATATCGAACATATAATGAAAAAATTGAATACTCGCGAAGATTTAAAACGCCCGGAAATGAAAAACGATCTATAGCGAAGGGGAATTAGCTGAAAATTCAGTTGTTAAGGAATACTTAATAACTGCTGTTTTGTCTGGTAATATTACAGTTAAAAATATCAATGATCGCCAAAGTGAATTGATTGTTAAGCTTTCCTCGCAGAAATAGACTGCTTAAATTTTCCTGCGTTGTTTGAACAATTATTCTGTAATGAGGGAGGCGAAGCCTGAAAGGGGTTTTTGAAATTGGGTGAGTTGCCCCTGATACACCCGCGCGCTTAGTTTTTGCACTTGATCCCTGTAGGCATAAGCCCGGATGTCGTACTTCCATTCTTGCCCTGATTGGTCTTTAAATACCGGTGGGGGCACAGTCTCTTGAACCAACCCCGGCTCTTTCACCATCCGGTTAAACACCCGTCGGGAAATATTTTTTCCCCGATAGACGGATTTTCCCCCATAACCTGTAAGGGGTTTGAAAAAAAGGCTTTTTCTTTTTTTCCAAAGTTCCTCTATAGGCAAGGAATTTACAAAAGCGGTAAAGGGGATAATCTGCTGTAAATAAGATTGTTCTTGAGCGGTAAGTGTTGTGTTAAGATCTTTAGAGGACCATTCACGAAGGCGGGTTTTATCCGCCAGCAGAAGATACTCCCGCGGGTGGGGGGATATGCAGGTTTTTTGATTTAAAAAAACTGATTTTAAGTTAGGAAACCGCTCAAAATAAAAATCAGTTAAGCGATTGTAGATCATATACACAGGTTTTTTTTGAGTGTCTGTCAACATTCCTTTCGGGTTTATTTGCAAGTCCCCTGCCTCATATAATCTACAGGGCCGGCCCCAAGAGTTAAGCCAATCTTGATACATTAAAAACTCCATATACATTTTTTGGCTTTTGATTTTGTGATCTATGATTAAAATTTCAGGGGGAGGGCTGTCTTGACCTGAAAAAAGTTTCCACTCATGTTCAAAAGATTGTTTTAAATATAACAGCCCCGGGTTTTTGGCTGTTTGTTGTGGCTTACCGGTTTTATCTGCTTTTTGTGTGTTTGTTTGTAAATTCTGTGTCCCTTTTTTATATGTTTGAAGGGGAGTGTTATTGTGTTGGTTTTTTTGGTATAGCACCGTTTTTTGTATTTGATCCACTAAGTCGGAGATTAGATACCCGGAGGAATTTGTGTTGATCTCTATCAATTTTAATTTCCCTTTACTGCTGATATGAAAGTCGTAAGACATTAAAAGGGAGGAATCCGGCGCGGGGGAATTTAGAAAAGCGCGCTGTTTTGTTTCAATCTGTTTTAATTGGCTTTTCCTGTGGGCGGTATGATACAAAAACTTTACCGCTTTTTTTATTTCATTTACCTTGCCTTTCGTAATTTTTATCAGGAACGGGGAAACCGGGGGAATACCCAAGCCTGCCCTCTTGGCTGAAGGGTATTGCTCTTCCAGCCGTTTTTTGTATTCCTGATAAAAATCTTCGTATGTTTTTAACTCTTTTGGCAGAAAGCGCTCTCCTGCTTGAAAATACTTTTCCGATCAATTATAAAAAGCATAATATCAGTAAAAAGGTGAAAAATGAAAATTATTTCTTGGAATGTAAACGGCATAAGGGCCTGCGCCCAAAAAGGGTTTTTCTCCCTTTTGGAGGAGGAAGATCCGGATATTTTATGTATTCAAGAGAGCAAAGCCCACCCCGATGACTTGGAAGAGGGGCTGATTCGCCCCCTTAAAAGGCTTTCTTATTGGTCTTCTGCGGATCGCAAGGGTTACTCAGGAACAGCCACTTTTGTAAAAAAGCCGGTTCAAGAGGTAAGGCATGGAATAGGCATTAAAAAATTTGATTACGAAGGCCGGTTTGTGATCACCGATCACGGCGATTTTTTGTTGTTTAATGTGTATTTTCCAAACGGATCTCAAACAGAAGAGCGTCATTTGTTCAAACAGGAGTTTTTGGAAAGATTTTCCGCTTATTTGCAAAGGATGATACAGACGGGAAAACAGTTGATTGTGGTGGGGGATTATAACACCGCTTATTTGGACTGGGATGTGTTTGATCCCAAAGGCTTAAATAAAATCAGCGGTTTTTTGCCCGAAGAGCGTAAGTGGTTTCGGGATTTTTTATCTTTGGGATTTACAGATTGTTACCGGCATTTTTACCCTGATCTTAAGGAGGTCTATACTTGGTGGTCTTATAGGGAAAACGCGCGCAAAAACAACAGAGGCTGGCGGATTGATCATATCTGCCTCACCTCCCGCCTTGTTAAAAAGCTGAAGTCGGCGGATATTTTATCGGGTCGGCATGGTTCGGATCACTGCCCTGTAAAAATACAGCTGAAATAACAGGACACTTCTTTAGCGCAAAATCGGCTTGTGTTTAAAACCCTTGGCTTTTTGTCACAGATCTGGTTAACGCGCGCTTTGGTACACCCGGATGGAGCCGGATTGGCTTTTAAGGGATACATTTCCTGTTCTTTTACGGCCCCTTAGTTGTCCTTTTGAGCGGTCCATGCCGCCGGTTTTTATTCTGCTGAAATATGCCGGTGTGGAGATGCGTCCTTCCCAAGTTTGCGCACTCACCCAAGCTTTTGAATAAGGCAGATCCAGGTGAATTTTCCCGGTTTTTGTCTCGATATTAACTTCATCCGCATAAACGGCCCCTCTGACTTCCCCCTCTTTGGAGTAGCCAAAAACGGATCCAATGGCCAGCTTTAAATACACCCCGCCTTTTTCCTGCCTGAAATTAAGCCGTCCGGTAAAGTGGTTTATAATCAAGGGAGCGATAAAAGATCGCACAAACAAATGTCCCCTTGATTTATTGACAGTCAGTCGGCCTTTAAACCCGCTGACTTTTATTTTTCCTGCGCAGGATTGCAAGTGAATTTCAGAGTCTTCCGCCTGAATGGTCAAATTTCCTTTGTGTGCGTTGATCTTTATTTTTCCTGCTCCTTGGGAGATATGCGTGTTTCCCGCTTTTTGGTTTTTGACATATATGGCGCCTTTTCCCGGCATGGATATGGAAATATCGGTGTTCCAGAATTTACTTACTTCCACTGTTCCTCCAAACACGGCCACTTTGACGGGCAGTTTCGGCGCCCATACAGTCATTACGGGATTTTTTTTAAGCCTCCGCCAAGCTGTTTCCTTTTCAGGAAAGTCCTCTTCAAAGACCCTTAAAGTAAAATGGTCTTCAGTGATTTTTAAAGGGTTTTTATACTCAATTTTTAACTGTTTTGTTTTTCCCACCGCTTTACGCAGGCGGATGTGGGCTTGATGGGCCTCTATCCTGATGCTTTGAATGTCAGGGGACAGTTTGCGGGTGAGGGTTTTAGTTTCCCCTTCAGCAAAAGGGCAGATAAACAAAAAAAGCAAAGGTAAAATCATTCTTTAGCTCTCCTTTACGGTTTGGCCCTTTGGCCCTGTGGCTTCTTTGGCCCTTTTAGCCCTTTTGGCCCTTTTTGGCCCTTTTGGCCCTTTCGGCCCTTTCGGCCCTTTTGGCCCTTTCGGCCCTTTCGGCCCTTTTGGCCCTTTTGGCCCTTTTGGCCCTTTTGGCCCTTTTTGGCCCTGTGGTTAAGGCAGGCTCTATATACGAGACACAAAAGGGCTGTCTTTGATATAAAACCTTAAGGGCCAATAACAGGAAGAAAGTGCGGGGGAGAGGCCAATCCGCTCCCGGGCCAGTATATTCTTCGCCGGTATTGGTGTGCCTTGTTCTATGTAAAGCCGGTTTTTTTTCCCCAAGCTTTTTCCTGTAAATATTCTGCAAATGTCAAAAGCCTGGCAGAGCTTTCCCGGGCCGTTTGTCAGATGGACTGTATCCCGGTTTGGCGTTTTTTGACAGCGGTTTTTCCGCATCTTGGCGATTCCTTTTAAAGGCTCCACAGCTCTTATTAAAACCGCCTCCGGTTCTTCTTTGCCTGCCGTTACGATATTAAAACAATGGTGCATTCCGTAAGTAAAATACACATAAGCCCGCCCGCCCGGCAGGTACATAACTTTTGTGCGCTCGGTTTTTTTGCCTCCAAAGCTGTGGCAAGAGTCATCCTTCAGGCCCAAGTAGGCTTCTGTCTCTACAATGCGACCTTTTAAAACCGCGCCCCGCTTTGTGATTCTCACCAGCACACAGCCTAAGAGATCCACAGCCACTTTTACGGTCTGTCTTTCAAAAAAATCCTGTTTCAACATACGGTAAATCACTTTTTTTGTGGAATAATAAGCTCCGCCCGTTTTTGAGGTCAAGAATTGCCGGTCTTGATTCAAGCCACCGCGCAAAAAATCAGGGATTTTTTTTGACATATCGCTGAAATCCTGAAGAATAAGGGAGCTGACGAGACCCGCTAGCTCAGCTGGCAGAGCATCTCCCTTTTAAGGAGAGGGTCCTTGGTTCGAATCCAAGGCGGGTCACTTTTTTTGTTCCCTTCGTCTAGCGGTTAGGATGTCACCCTTTCACGGTGAAGACACGGGTTCGAGTCCCGTAGGGAACGCCATTTTCATATAACTCAAAGAAATTACTTACAGAGACAACTTTAATAATTCACTGTGTCAAAATAACGGTTTTTCTAAGCAGAGTGTCTTTTTAATCCAAGAGTCCTATCGGAAATTTAAAAGTGCTGAAAAAGAAATATGGATACAACGGTTGTAGACAAAAATTTTCTTATTTTAAACAACAGCTTCCAAAGTTAATGAAAAAGCATTTGGATAAAATAGCTGTTGTCAAAGATCAAAAAATTGTAAAAATATTCGATATATTAGAGGAAGCGGATCAATTTGTAATTCAAAACAAATACCCGCCCGGCACTTTTCTTATTCAGGAAATTAATAATACTGTTCATTATATTTCCAGATCGGCCGAATAGTGATAAAAAAACCACAATCCGTATCCTAATCAGGTGGCAGTATGAAAAAAACAGACATTGTAGTAAATACCGGCTTGAGTAAAGAAATAACATTTAAAGACTTTGATAAACTGAACCTCAAGCCTTTTGCTGAAAACCTGCTTCAGATTATAGAAAGAGGTGTGGCTTTTCCTATAGGGGATATGGGAGAGAAAGGTAGCTATACTGTCAGCTTAAACGCAGAGTTTGGAAACGGCAAAACAACATTTTTAAAAATGTTTGAACACTTTATAAACAATGAAAAATCGGATTATGATGTGTTTTTTATTAATGCGTGGGAATCAGATTTTTATAATGAGCCTGTGATCGCCATACTCTCCGAGTTTGTGAATTGGCTGGAGAGGAAGCCACAAGAAAAGCAAAATCCATCTCAAAATGATCGTCATTCCCACTTAAAGCGGGAATCCAGAATATACTCCTTTACCTGCAACTAAAATAAAAAAAATAATTGGCGCCCTTGCAAACCACAAAATAACAAAAACTACTGGAATCCGTGCAGTTCAAATTGGTGGAATCCTTGCCAATCAATATATCCAGAATAAAACCGGCTACAATTTAAAAGAATTAACAGATCTTTTTACCAACAAAACCAATGTTTCTACTAAAAAAGATATTCAGAAAACAGATCAAAATAAATCTTTAGGCGAAAATGTGCTGAAAGAATTTAACGAAAGAAAACAAGCAATTCAAGAAATTAAAACAATTATTTCAAAATATCTATCATCAGAAAAAAAGCTCCTTATTATTGTGGATGAGCTGGATCGCACAAGGCCGGATTACGCAGTTCATTTTTTGGAAGATATAAAGCATTTTTTTGACATTGAAAATGTCATATTTCTTGTGGCTGTTAACAGAAAGCAAATGGAGGCCACAGTTAAATGCCTTTACGGTCAAGAGTTGAACTTTGATGGTTATTACAGAAAATTCTTTAAGCAGGAAATAAATTTGCCGGATCCTTACAAAGAAGCTCAACGGCTGGTTGATGCTTTGATACGAAAAACAAATGTGAAGTATAATCCGCAAACAAATGACAGAGGTTACAGAGTTAATAATTCTTATTTATCTTGTAAGATGTTTAATTTAACTTTACGAGAGGTCGAAACATTTGTTAGAATATTTGAGATAATTTTAGGCGATAAAGAGAAAATTACAAAATGGATGTATATGGATGCTTATTCTTTTTTTATATGTCTTTTTATGAAAGAAAAATCGGTTTTTCAAAAAATATTAAATGGAGAATGCACTGTTGATGATTTTATTAAGTTTGTAAATAATAAAAGCGGGTTTAATTTTACATTAGAGAAAGAGGGTGCCCATCATGATGAAAGGCATAGTAATAACTATTTACTCGGCACAATTGCTTGTTTTTTGTTAAAAAACGGAAGAAATCTTCAAGAAGATAAAAAAAGTGTAATAAACGCATTTTCATCAATCAATGGTGCGATTGAGCGTAGTATATGTAATCCAATAGAAGGGTTAAATATATCTAATATTTCACGGGCGGTAGAAATTTGTGAAAAAATAAGTCAATACAAATCCGTTTTTAAAAGGTAAAGAGAGTTTAAACCGCCTGACCCATTTACTTAAAGTGGGTTGACCTATACCAAGTTCCCGGGACACCTGATTGGAAGAAACCGGACCATCCAGAACTCTCCTCACAGCCTCCATTTTAAACTCCTCCGAATAACGTCGCTTTTTCGGACTGTCCATCTGATACCTCCTTCTGAAACAGTTTACTTTTAACACGCCGCCTTATACTTAGCAAACTGTCCAAATATGGAGGCCAAATCAACATCTTCAAAATTAGGAACAAGACCTTCTGCTTGTAACAACGCATCATTTTATTTTTTACTGTATAGTTTTGTATGTTCTTATGTGGTTTTGTATAATTACTGAGGTAGCTAAAAATGGGGACCAATCCACCAAAAAATGAAGGTCCAGGACACACATCATATTACGGAATGAAAGTGTTATAATCTTTTTCTGGAGATTTTTTTTTGACAATTATAAAATATCAATAAATATCGGCCAGTGAAGAGGTTGTATTGCTACAAAGCATACCAAAAAAAAATCCTTATGAGCAAGCAAACAAAAGAACATATTATTGATTTTATATCCGGCCAACAAATAAAAGCCACTCCTGAAGAAGTGGAGGCTGTTCAAGTGTTTTCCAAGCAACTGGTTGAAGACTATGGTTACCCCAAAGAGCATATTCAGACAAGACCGCAATTTAGAGTTAAAGTAAGACCTTCAGATATGAAAAAAGCATATCCTGTTGATATTGCAGTTTTCTCAGATAACAACAAACAAGAAGATAATATCTATATAATTATTGAGTGTAAAAAGAAAAACAGAAAAGATGGAAAAACACAACTTCAAGACTATTTAAGATTGTCAAAAGCCTTCTTAGGTGTTTGGTTTAATGGGAATGAGAGGCTTTTTCTAAGAAAAAATGAAAGAGCAGGAAGAGTCACATTTGAGGAAATTCCAAACATTCCAAGGTACGGACAAAAAACTGAAGATATCGGAAAATTTAAAAGAAAAGACCTCAAACCTACACACAACTTAAAAGCGACATTTAAGGCAATTAGAAATCATTTGGCGGCTAATACAGTTGGGGTAACAAGAGATGAAGTTTTAGCACAACAGCTTATCAATCTTATTTTTTGTAAAATTTATGATGAAAAATATACAAAACCGAATGAAATTGTTTCTTTTAGAGCTGGAGTGGATGAAAAAGCCACAGATATTAGAAAAAGAATTTTAAATCTTTTTGATAACAAGGTAAAAAAAAATTATGAAGATGTTTTTGATGATAGCGACAAAATTACTTTAGACAAAAGTTCCATTGCTTATGTTGTGGGGGAGATTCAGAATTACTGTCTTATGGATGCAGAAAGAGATGTTATTGCTGACGCTTTTGAAATTTTTATTGGACATGCCCTAAAGGGCAGTCAAGGACAGTTTTTTACACCAAGAAATGTTGTAAAAATGATGGTTGATATGTTGGACCCGGATGATGAGGACCTTATTATTGATCCGGCGTGTGGTAGTGGAGGTTTTTTGATTGAAGCGTTGAGATACACTTGGAAAAAAATAGAAAAAAAAGGTATTGATTACAGCTGGTCGCAAACAGAAATAGACAGACAAAAACAAAAAGCAGCCAGTAAAAATTTTAGAGGGATAGATAAAGATCATTTTTTATCAAAAGTAACAAAAGCTTATATGACACTAATAGGAGATGGAACCAGCGGTGTTGTTTGTGATGACAGTTTAGAAACTTCGAGTAATTGGAAACATCTTACAAATCAAAAAATACAACTGGGTCAATTTAATGTACTGTTTACAAATCCACCTTTTGGACGTGAAATTTCCGTTCGAGGGGAAGATAAGTTAAAACAATTTAACTTGGCTCATCAGTGGAGTTGCCAAAAAAAAAGTAAGGAGTGGGAAAAGAAAAAACTAAAACAGAAAGAAGCTCCTCAAATCCTGTTTATTGAGCGGTGTTTACAATTTTTAAAAAAAGGTGGTAGAATGGCTGTAGTGTTACCTGATGGAATCTACGGAAATGAAACTTTGGCCTATATAAGAAGTTGGTTGTTAAAACATGGCAGGATTGTAGCTATTATTGATATCCCTCTTGAAACTTTTTTACCTCATACAGGCACAAAAACTTCTATAATAGTGTTTAAAAAGACAAAAGAAATACCTAAAGATTATCCTATTTTTATGGCTGTCGCTGAGTTTTGCGGGCATAATAAGAGAGGTAAAAAAATAGAAGAAGATGATATCGCACATGTTGCTGAAGAATTTAAAAAATGGAAAGAAAACAATAACTTTATTTTTTAATTATTATCATGGCTTTAAAAACCGTATCCATATTAAAATCTGAAATAACAGACTCTGCAAACAAACGTCTTAATCCTAAATATTTCTTGGTAAAGAAGATGTTTGATGAACTTGAAAATAAAAATATTTATAAGGTTAAAACCTTAAGTGATTTAAAAGTTAATATAATAAGTGGCAGTTATATTGACAGATATATTAAAAAATCTGAGGGAGTGCCTTATATAAGAGTAGGGAATGTCAAGCCCTTTACTATAGATGAACAGGATAAGAAGTTGGTTTTTGTTTCAAAAAATGCGCCGGAAAAAATTAAGACGAAAAATGGCGATATTATTTTAGGCAGAACACAAGCTACAGCTGAAAAATTGGGAGTGGCAAGCTTTATAGATAATACCAATCAAGGGTGTGTAATAAGTCAACATATCTCAAAAATAACAGTAAATAAAAAAATAATATCACCTTATTATTTAATAGCTTATCTTAATTCAAAATTTTATAAAGCCCAAACAGCTTTATCAACACAAGGTGATACTAGGGTTGAAATGACCCATTCTCAATTAAAAAAGATAAGAGTGTTTATTCCAGAAACGGATATTTTGAATTTAATAGAGTCAAGAGTTAAGAAAATTATTTCATATAACAGGTATTCCATACATAATATAGAGTTGGCAAAATCTGTTTTAAAAAATAAATTAGACATTCAGAATAAATCCGCAAAAAAATATTTTTCAGTAAATTTATCTGCCATTCAAGATATGGGGATGTGGAATGGCCGATCCTATTTGCCAAAATATATGAGTGTTGAAAATGAGATAAAAGGTAAATTTAAAGTGGTTAGATTAAATAAAATAGCATCAATAACAAAGGGCGTTGAAGTGGGAAGTAAGCATTATAAAACTGAATTGTTTAAAAAACCAGAGGATTATGCTTTTGTCAGAACTTCTGATATTGTGAATAATGAAATTGACATTTTTCCTGATTATTTTGTTTCAAATCATTTAGCAAGAATGTTAGAAACAAATAATGATCATGTAGATATGCTATTCTCAACAGATGGAATAATTGGAGAAACCGCAATTATTTCAAAGTATGATGAAATAATAGTGGCATCAGGTTTTGCAAAAATAAAATTAAAATCCAAAGCTCAAGATTATAATATCACCTCTGAATATTTGTTTACAGTTCTTTCCTTACCAGAAACAGGTTTTTATCCAGCAATCAGAAGGACTGTAATAGCTTCGACAATACCACATCTAAAAGTGGACAGGCTAAAGGCAATAAATATTCCAATTATAGATAAGAGTTCTATTGATCAAATTACCAAATTAATAAAGAAAGCTCTTGAATGGAGAAATAAAAAGAAAAAATTGATAATAGAGGTTAAAAAAGAAATTGACGGTTATTTTGATATTTAAAAAGGGTTAACCGGGGAGGAGGCGGGTGGAGAGTGTTTGTATTTCCTTTTTTAAAAGTTTGTGCTCAGGAAGGCTTAAGTCAGGATCTTTTTTTATCATCTTAAGGGCCGAGGCGCGGGCCTGCTTAAGAAGCTTGCCGTCCCTTATAAGGTGGGCCACCCGAAACTCAGGCAGTCCCGATTGGCGGGATCCTAAAAACTCCCCCGGTCCTCTTATTTCCAAGTCCGCTTCTGCGATTTTAAATCCGTCGCTTGTTTGTTCCATAATAGAAAGTCGTGAAGAAGCATCAATAGAAAAACCCCCTGAAATAATAAGCACGCAGTAGCTTTTGTGTTTTCCCCGGCCCACCCGGCCCCTTAGCTGGTGCAGTTGAGAAAGGCCAAAGCGCTCCGCATGCTCCACGATCATCAAGCAGGCGTTTGCGACATCCACCCCCACTTCAATCACAGTGGTGCTCACCAATATTTGAATATTCCCTTTTGCAAATTCAGACATAATCTCCTGTTTTTCATAAAAAGGCATTTTGCCGTGAAGCAAGCCCAGTTTAAAATCCGTAAATCTTTTTTTTAATTTTTCGTATTCCTCTGTGGCGTTTTTTAAGTCAATATGCTCGCTTTCCTCCACAAGAGGGTACACGATATAAGCCTGCCTGCCTTTGCGGATTAAGGACTCCGCAAAATCCAGCACTTTGTTTTTTTTGGACGCAAAAGTTTTTTTGGTGATAACTTTTTGTCTGCCCTTTGGCATTTCGTCAATGATAGACACACTTAAGTCTCCGTACAAGGTCATGGCCAGGCTTCGGGGAATGGGGGTGGCCGTCATCACCAAAAAATGCGGAAAGGCGCCTTTTTCTTTTAATAAAGCTCTTTGGTGCGCCCCAAACCGGTGTTGCTCGTCAATAATCACCAAGCTTAATTTTTTAAAGCGAACAGCCTCTTGAATAAGCGCGTGGGTGCCCACACAAAGCAGGCTGTATCCGGTTAGTAATTTTTCCAGTATGTCTTTTTTTTGCCGGGCGCGGGTTTTACCTGTCAGTAAAGAAACATGTATCCCCAAGGGTTTTAAAAGAGCCTGCGCGTTTTTATAGTGTTGTTCCGCCAAAATTTCTGTGGGCGCCATAATCGCGCATTGAAGTCCGTTTTCCATCACCGGGCAGGAGGCCAGCAAGGCCGCAATGGTTTTTCCACAGCCCACATCCCCTTGAATCAGGCGGTGCATGGGGTGGCTTTCCTGCATATCCCGCGCAATCTCTTTTAAAGTTCTTTCCTGCGCTGTGGTTAGCTCAAAAGGAAGTGAGCTTTTTAGTTTATCGCTGAGGGAGGAAACAGGCGCTATGGAATGAGTGTGCTCTTTTTTTAAGCCTGCGTTTTTCATTCCCATGTAAAGCTGAAGAAAGAAAAACTCTTCAAATATCAACCGCTTTTGCGCCGGAGAGCGAAACTGCAAATACTCCTCCGCCTTTTCTTGATCGGGTTTGTGAATTTTCTCAAGGGCGGAAATTCGGGTGATTAAATGGTTTTCCTCCCTCAGCCAAAGGGGCAAAGGGTCGGAGTTCAAAAAATCCGCACTTTGTTTTAAAGCTAAAAAAGCGGTATTCATCATTTTTCTGATTTTTTGTTGGCTGATTTTTTCCATTTCCGTGTAAACAGGAACCAGCTCTTCCGCTTCTTCTTGTTCTTTAAAAGGATAAACATCAGGATGAATTAGTGTGGGCTGATCCCGGTAAAAGCTTACTTTTCCCACCGCTTTAACTTTTTGATCTATTTGCAGACCATCAAAATAACCTCTAAAGGGCAGGCGAAAATATTTGCAAGCAATCCAACCGGCTTTGGTTTTTATCACCATTTCGTAAAGGGTTTTTCCGGTTCTTAATCTAAAAGATTTTTTTTGTGTAACATAGCCGTAAAGGGTAATGTGCGTCCCCGGCACAAGCTTTGCAAAATCGTTGATCACCCGTTGGTCCCTGTAGGTTCTGGGGTACCAGTGAATAAGATCCTGCACGGTGTGTATGTTTTTTTTGGCAAACACTTCCGCCAGCTTTGGACCCACACCTTTTAAATATTGAAGAAGAGTTTTAGGTTCAAGCGCTCTGATAACAGCGCTTTTTTTGTCAGCAGACGGCAGGGGGGGGATGGTTTTATTTGTTTCCTGCGCCGGTTTTTTTTGCGGGGGGGGGATTGCGGTTTCCTGCATCCGATCCTCCGTTGGTGGAAGTTAAGCGGTGCGTTTTTTCTGAAAGCGGTTAATGAAAATCGCCAAGGGAGTGGCCACATAAATAGAAGAGTAAGTGCCGATCATCACCCCCACCCCCAGAGTAAAGGCAAAGTCCTTAATCACTCCGTCTGTAAAAAACCACATAACCCCCACCGCCATCATGGTGGTAAGCGAAGTCAGCAAAGTGCGGGACAGCACATCGTTAATAGAGCGGTTGCAAAGCAAGAAAAAGGATTCTTTTTTTCCAAAATATTCATTGTTTTCCCTAATGCGATCAAAAGTCACTATGGTGTCGTTTAAGGAGTACCCGATAATCGCCAAAAGTGCGGCCAGAGTTTGCACATTTACTGTGAGCTTAAACAGGGCAAAAATCCATATTGTTAAAATGGCGTCGTGGAACAGGCATATCACGGCGGAGGGCGCGAATTTATAGTCAAAACGAATCGCCAGATAAATCAGAATCATAATCAGGCTGTAAAAAACAGCCAAGATTCCTTTTTTTCTTAACTCTGATCCGATTTGCGGCCCAACGGAGTCCACTTTTCGGATTTCCACTCCATTTTCGGCAAAGTCTGTTTTAAAAGATTTTATCAAGCTTTCTATGGCGCCCGCTGAAGCCCCGGCAGACTTTAAGTCCGCTGAGGAGTTTTCAAGAGATTCTATAAAGATCAAAAACTCTTTGTTTTCATTTCCCAAAGTTTGAACAGAAGGTTTTGTAAAACCTTTTTCGGATATATATTTTCTTAACCGCTCTGTGGAGGGCGGGTCTTGAAAAAGAACTTGAATTTCGTTTCCGCCGGCAAAATCAATGCCGTAATTCAGCCCGGATGTAATAATCCATATTAGGGCGAACACAGACAGCGCCAAAGAGCAACTGGTCACAAAAGGGGAGAAAGATAAAAAATCAAATTGTGTTTTCTTCATTGTCTTTTGCCTTTACAGCCTCTTTAACTGGAATCGCCTAATCAAAGTGTTTAAAACAGTGCGGGATACAAAAACCGCGGTAAAAATAGAGGTGATGATTCCGCAAAAAAGTGTGACAGCAAAGCCACGGATAGGGCCTGTTCCAAAAGACATTAAAACCATGCAAACAATGGCCGTGGTGATATTGGCGTCTAAAATGGCGGAAAGGGCGTACCGATACCCGTCCCGTACGGCCAACATAATAGAAGAGCCTTTTTTTATTTCCTCTTTTAACCGCTCATAGATAATCACATTGGCGTCCACCGCCATACCGATGGTCAAAATGATACCGGCTACTCCCGGCAGGGTAAGGGTGGCCCCCAAAGAAGTAAGCAGAGCCAACAGACAAAGCATGTTCATACACAAGGCCATATTGGCCACCAAGCCCAAAACGCGATAGTAAAGCAACATAAAAATAATCACCAGTATCCCGGCGATAAAGCCTGCGGTTTTGCCTTTTTCGATGGAGTCTCTTCCCAAAGTGGGGCCTACCGCGCGCTCTTCCAGTTTCACTAATCGGGCGGGCAGAGCGCCGGCCCGCAAAACTGTAGCAATATCTTCGGCTTCCCGCTGAATGTTTTGCCCTCTCCCCATGCTGATGCTTCCTCTTTCTGATATGCGGGACTGAATAACGGGCATGGATTTTAATTCTTTGTCCAAAATAATAGCGAGGGGTTTTTTGATATTTTTGCCTGTCAGTTCGGAAAAGGCTTTTCTCCCGGACACATCAATTTGAAACACCACCTGGGGATTGCCAAATTCATCGGGGGCCACTGCCGCTGTTTGTAAAATCTCCCCCCCCACACCGCTGTCTGTTCGAACCAGCACAGGAATACGGCCCGTTTGCAGGCTGTTACCGGCATCCGCCCTTTGAAATACCAAGGCATGGTTTTCGGGGATTTTGTTTTTTAGATCTTCGTTGATTTTTCTCACATAATCCGGGTAGGAAAGCTCAGGGTTAAGGGAGTAGTCGCCGTCTTTTTCCACCGTTTGCACCCATTCCATAAGCTCCGCTGTGGGTGTTTGCTGGCTCACCAGCCGAAATTCCAACTTGGCGGTTCTTTGAATAATATCCCTGGCCCGCGCAGAGTCCTCCACACCGGGCAGTTGAACCAATACGCGATCGTTACCCTGAACAGTGATCACAGGCTCGCTGACGCCAAACTCATCAATCCTTCGGCGGATCACCTCCACCACCTGCCCGGCAATATCTTTGCGCAAACGGGTCAGCTCCACCTCATTGTAGCCGAGAGTGAGTGATTTTTCCTCCGATCGTTTTAATATTCTAAGTTGTGTGCCCGCCAGCAGAGAACCAAAATATTCCTCTTTAATTGTTTTTTCCGCTTTCTCTTTGTCTGTTTCTTTTTCAAGCAGGATTTGTATCCGCCCGGTTTTTTCTTTAAGGGATCTAATGGCGGTGGTTTTTATTTCTGATTTTTCCAGTTTGTCTTTTAAGTCCGCTGTCAGGCTTTTTATTTTTTCCTGTATGGCTTCGTCTGTTTTCACGCCCATTACAAGGTGCAGGCCTCCTTGAATGTCCAGGCCGTAAATAAGTTTGGTTTTGGAAAACCACCATTGGCCTTCTTTAAAGGAGTAAAAGTTGGGGAGCATCCAAGCGCCCGCCAGCAAAAGCGAAGAAAGCAGGATAATCCAGCGTATTTTGTTGTTTTCAATCATGTTTTTTGCGTTTCCTTTTCTGTCAGGGAGGAAATTTGAGATCTAAGAACCCGGATTCTGATATTATCCGCCACTTCCAAAGTCACAAAATTATCTGTCAGGCCGTGAATAACCCCCAAGATACCGCTGGAGGTGATGACATTGTCCCCCTTTTTCAGCTTGTTTATCAGATCTTGGTGCTTTTTTTGTCTTTTTTGAGCCGGGCGAATCAAAAGAAAATAAAACAGCAAAAATACAAACACCAAGGGCATGGATTTTTCCAAAATACCCGGCCCCTTAAGCGGAGCTGTTTTTTCCTCATCCGCCCAAGCTGATGACAGCCATATTGACATTTAGCCCCCTCCTTAAAAGTTTTATAACCGAAAGTAAAATTTAATAGCGGTATTTATATATTGTGTCAAGCGCCGGGCTTTACGCAACATCAGCAATAGTCTTTGTGAAAAGGGGGTTCAAAAGCTCAAACATGCGTTTTGCCGCAAAAGCGTCTTGTAGACGCTTTGCGCTCAAAGCCGAACTCGTTTTGAACCCCCTTTTCACAAAATAATGCATGTTTCTTCTGTGGCTTGTGCAAAATATCACTCAAAAACAGCCAAAAAGCTTGTTTTGAATAAAAATCTGCTTTTTTAGCATTTTTTTCTAAAGTTTTTTTGCATACCTTCCGAATGAAAGTAATTATGAGCTTAATTTATAAAAAATCATCTTCACCCCCCCCCCCCCCCGTTCCAAAAAATCCAGTTATTTCAATAACTTAAGAGCATTTATTCATAGTTTACCTAAAGCTTTTGCCGGTGTTTTACGAAACATCAGTCAAAGTATTTGTGAAAAGGGGGTTCAAAAGCTCAAACATGCGTTTTGCCGCAAAAGCGTCTTCCAGACGCTTTGCGTTCAAAACCGAACTCGTTTTGAACCCCCTTTTCACAAAATAATAATCTGCTTTTTCTCCAAAACTTTATGTGCCTGCGCCCGCTTTTTAAAGGGCTGGAGGATTCGGACAGGCGCCGGGGTTTTACGAAACATAAGTCAAAGTTTTTGTGAAAAGGGGGTTCAAAAGCTCAAACATGCGTTTTGCCGCAAAAGCGTCTTTCAGACGCTTTGCGCTCAAAGCCGAACTCGTTTTGAACCCCCTTTTCACAAAATAATACATGTTTTCATTCCGTCATTCCCGCGAAAGCGGGAATCCAGCTCCCGCAAAGCGGGACTTTTCACTTCCGCTTGTTTTCGGTTAAGAAGCTTATTTTGTTTCACACTGTCACAAGTACGGCAAATCAGCCGCGTCGCAATTCCGACCGGCGTAGCCGGTTTTGGCTTGCTTGAGATGCTGGTCGGCGCGGTTGTGGGTACGATACTCATATCGGGAAGCGCCAAGTTTATGGACCTGACTTTGCAGTCGGTAAATATGTCCAAAGCCATTTTAACTGAAAATGATTTTAAAGCGACCATAGCCAAGGGCTTAAGCAGTGATTGCGCAAAGTCAGACCCGGAAATAAAAAAGAGCAAAAACGGCCTTGATACTAACGGCAAAGGTGAATTTACCGGCACTTTACCGGGGGATATTAAAAAGGGTGTTTTCAAAGGCAGTATTGAAGTTATTAAAATAGAGTTAAAAGGAAAGGCCACAGAACCCGCCACAGGTCCGCTCCCAAGGGATTTTATTGTTTATTATAAGAAAAAGAATTTAGGAAAGTTAAGCGCGCCTGATCATTTTAATTGCACAGCGACACCGACTGTAAAGGAAACCGGGTGTTTTAAGCACAAGTGTTCTGTGAGCCTTGATCGCGCTAATAAACAATGTACCGATTTAATAAGCTGTCATACTATTGCCGAGGCTGTTTTAACAGAATGGACCGCAAAGGTGGAAACAATATCACAAGAGAAAGTGTCCGAGGCTATAAAAAATAAAAGCTGTACTACTGACGGGGAGTTTATAAAAGGTTTTGACAACACTGGAGCTGTGGATTGTGATCCGCCACCCCCACACCCGGCGAAAACATGTGATCCGGGGGAATTTGTGCATAAAGTGAATGCAGACGGAACAGTTGAATGCAGACCCGCTTGTACCGGTGGCAAATTAGTGGAAAGAACAATAAACGGAGTTGTGCAAAGAAAGTGTGAATGCACAGATCCAAATAAGAGGTGGATAAGTTACGATAATCTTTGGCATTCCACTGGACCCGGCACTGGAAGCTATGTAAAAAAATCAGTGTTTAAGTGTATGTCATGTAATGGTGTAGGGGCATACTGGTGGAGATCGCCCAATGGTTCCTATTCTTGTCAATGTGGCATGCAGGCGTCAATAAAAAAAAAAGTGGAGGGTATGAATGTTATTGCCATCATCAGTTGAGTGCTGTTAGTGGAAGGTGTTGTGACCTTGCAAATGTGTTAAACAACGAATGTTGCGCGCATGCTGAGAGTTATAGCGAGGTTCTTCCTAATGAATATGGAAAATTAGTGTGTTGTATAGATGGTGGTGTTAATTCCACCGGGTTATGTTGCCCCATGGGCTTATACAATAAAAGCGGTATATGTTGCCCATACGAACAGTACAATTCCAACGGGACATGTACTACTGCTGGTTGCCCGCTTGAGCGACAACTGCCCGACGGGCGATGTTGCTCACACTATCAGCGCGCTTCCAACGGGAAATGTGTTTTTGTTTGTGCCTCGTATAAACGAATGCTGCCCAACGGGGAATGTTGCCCGACCGGACAGCACGCTTCCAAAGGGAAATGTTGCCCGACCGGACAGTACAATTCCAACGGGGAATGTTGCCCGACCGGACAGTACAATTCCAACGGGACATGTACTGCTTGCCTGCTTGAGCGACAACTGCCCGACGGGCGATGTTGCCCCCCCGGACAGTACAGTTCCAACGGGAGATGTACTGCTGTTTGCCCGCTTGAGCGACAACTGTCCCGCGGGCGATGTTGCCCGGTAGGAAAGCACGCTTCCAACGGGAAATGTTGCCCGACCGGACAGTACAATTCCAACGGGAAATGTTGCCCGACCGGACAGTACAATTCCAACGGGAAATGTTGCCCGACCGGACAGTACAATTCCAACGGGAAATGTTGCCCAATCGAACAGCACAATTCCAACGGGACATGTACAATTTGCCCGATTGAACAAATACAGTCCGGCAGATGTTGCCTCCCCGGACAGCATAATTCCAACGGGAGATGTTGCCCGACTGGCACGATCAAAACCACCTATCAAGGCAGGACTAAGTGTTGCCCGCCTAATAAGACAGCTATAACCGGTGGGAATATTTGTTGCGAACCTGATCAGATAGATAATGTTGATCAATGTTGTACTGTTTGGGGGGCGGATGTTTATCACAATTCCAACGGGAAGTGTTGCCCGACCGGCAAGTATAATTCCAACGGGCTATGTTGCCGGACTGGAAAGTATAATGCAAACGGGATATGTTGCTGGAATGGTTGGCATAATTCAAACGGGAGATGTTGCAATACTAACGCTGATCCTCTCCCTGTTACCTATTGCGAAATATGACGGAAAAATTATGAGCAAAGCGGGTTTTACACTTATGGAGATTCTGGTCGGGGTTGGTATACTTGCCATATTGACAAGTATCGCGACCGGTTCATACCGGGGCTATATTCAGAATGTGGAAAAAAGAGCTTTAAAAGATTCAGGCGTATTGTTTGCAACCGCCTTAAATATATGTATCAAATCTATGGGCGAAGACCCTACACCTTGCAACAATGTAGCCAAGCTGAATTTTACTTGTCCGAAAAACGCGTATTGCCCCATTATTTTAAGCACAGACAAAACCGGTTTTTGCTTAAACATTGAGCAAACAAAACCTTCAGGCAAAAAACTTCAGGTGGTCACTATATTTGAAAGGTCAAACATGTCGAATTATGTACAGTATTGTGGAGAACCGAAAAAAAACTTTGCATCTGTGCCACCGGCGACTTGCACAATGTCAATGGAATATCACTTTGCCCAAATAGATAATTTTCCGTTTTATGAAAGTGACGGCCAGACTCCCAAAACAGACGATAATGGCGATCCTTTATATCATGTTAAGTTAATAAAAAACTGTACGAATTGGCAATAAAAGATTTATGTTCTTTTTTTAAATAACTTCTTTTTGACACTCACACACCTTGTAAAGAAGGTAACCATAGAGGCTGAAAGCCAAACCTAAGTCCACACCCGGCGGATCATAAAAAAACAATCAAGTTTTATCCTGACCATTTTTTAATTTATTGATTTCTTCCTCAGAAAGACCGGTGATTTCTGAAATAAAGCTTAAATCAGCTGATTTCTTCAGCATATTTAAAATAAGCTCTTTTTGGCCTTCTTGCCTGCCTTTTTCCATACCCGCTGACATGCCTTCCTTCTTGCCTGCCAGTCGGCCTTTTCTCATACCTTCTTCACGAGCTTCATCCAATGAAGATTGAAGTAATGGTGTCATAATACGCTCCCCCTGTCTAACAGTTTGAATTTCCAGTTCCTGTATTATATCCCATGTAAAATTTGGATCATATCTCCTCACATAATCCACCGCAAGCATAATCAAAGCCTCCCGCTCTTTTTGGCTGAGGCCCCGGCTTATTGTAAAAAGCTTCTTTAACTTCTTCTCGTTTAAGTTCCATATATTTTTTAAAATATACAAAATAGGGCGCGTTGTCAAGCCCTTGGCCTGACGGACGATGTCCAGAACAAGACCTTGGCGGGCTTTCGAGAGCCTTTGAGAAGGGCTGAGACTAAAAGGTCCATCCGTTTTTCGCTTGCTGACTTGTCAATAAAAGTTGTGGCCTCTGTTTTAAGGGTGTTCCAGTCAAAAAGAGCCATTTCTTTTTTGGAGAGCACAAGTTTTAAGATGTCCACGCAGTGCCGGGGTTTAGAATAAACCTCTTTAAACAAATGATCGTGCAAAAACTTTTTGCCTTTTTTCATAAGTTCTTTCTCCTGTTTTGGTGGTTTGAGCGGAAAGTCCGCCTCTGTAACTTTCTCATGCAAAAACCGTGCCAAAATTGCGGGATTCTGATTTTTTTATGGCTTTTTACGCATAGAATAAAAAGAAAAAACTGCTGTATTTTTAACAACTTAAGCTTACCGGCCGGGGCTTTAAAATATTTTTTTATTTTTTTTAATTCAGCATGTTAAACAGGAGGCGTGGCGTCAGATTAAAGGTCATAGAATTTGATGCTTTACTAATTAGTCGGGCGTGAAAAAGGCTACTAAACTGCTGGTCTGCAAGCAAAGTCCAAGCTTGTTCGGGCTGGAAGTCGCACAGGCGACTTCCAGTTTTACGAAAAAACAAAGAAGAACGGAAGGCCAAATCGTTGGCCTTCCGCGCTTGGCTTTGCTTGCAGACATAATTTAAAGGGGTTTTTCACGGGCTACTAATTAGTAGTCCGTGAAAAATCCTTGTTATTTAGTTATTTTTGTCCAAAGTCCGCACCGTTTCGTGACTTCCATACGCTTTAACACTCACGGCACGGACTTTGGACAAAAATGCTTAAGGGGGCATTTTTTCACAAACCATTAAGTAGTCCTCCATAAAAAAAACCTTCATTTTGTCCTGTTAGTCGATCTGTCAGGCAAAGGCTATGCGGTGAGAGTTAAATCGTATTCCGTCTCGAACAAGCATAGCCTTTGCTTGACGGAAACCTAATAGGTCAGAGGTTTTTCACGCCCGACTAATTAGTCCCCTGTGAAAAAGCCGGTGGCTACGCTCATCCACAAAGTCTTACGATGGGGCTTTTGCTCAAACACGGAATATAAAACCCCGGTGACTGAAAACCCCACAGCTCCACCGGCAGACGATGCCCTTTAATCTGTCCATTCCCCGTCTGTGGCCACAGCCCGCCTTGTGTTCAGTCACTTGTTTAATTCTTAAACGGCAAAGTGTCTCATTATAAGAATTGAGACATATTTTTTTGTGTGGATATGGATTTTATTTCAAAAACCCGCACACCGCGGGCTATTCTGTATAAAAAAAACAAGGGGGTAAATATGAAAATACTTTTTATAGTCCTGTCCTTTGGACTTTTCACTTTGACGGCGAACGCGCGGTTCTATATGGACTTTGAAGAAAAAAAGTATCCCAACGGGCTTATTGTAAAGACTTTTTCCGACGGGCATACTTTAAGGAAGTATCCCGACGGGCATACTACAGAGCATCATCTCAACGGGGTTATTGAAATACACTATCCCAACAACATGGGTGGTGAAGTATTGCGCCCCAACAGGGTTGTGAGTGGTGTCGGTGGCAAAAGTAGTGTATCAGGGGAAGTGGACAAGTGGAAAAGAGAGGCGGACCAGTGGAAAAATGACTATTTACTATTGAAAGCTAAGAAAGATAATTGTGCTCCGGCTGTAACGCCTGTCGCAAGGAAAGAGGCCAGACCGAACCTTGGCGAATGGTCGTCGAGTGTTGAGCCTATCCGCAATTTAGGGCAGTGGGGCGGAGCGGGCGCAATACAATAGGCAATTTATTATCCCCTATAAACCTTTAACCTTATCAGGTCGTCTTCCCCGGACGGCCTTTTAAGCTTGTGCCTTGATTATCCCCCTAAGAAGTCCAGAGTCACTTTGAGAAGGGCGGGACTTGCGAGCGGTGGGGTGGGGCTTTTGTTTTTTTTTGCTTAGCCCACACCCGCCACGCCTTCCCCGACAAGCCCGCCACAGCTGATTTGTGGGCAAATCCCCGGCAATCCACAAAAAAGTTTTAAGAAGTCCCCCGGCGGGCAGGCCGATAAATTAAGCAAAAGGGCAGGTATGCTGTTTTATTCCCCTGTTCGGGACTCCACAGCCCACTTTCCTTTTAAAAAACACCCGTCACGGGGGGATTTACGGCGATCTTAAGTGTAAAACGCGCTGTAAAAAGAAAAAAAAGCTTGAGAACAGCCTTAATTTGTTATACTTCATAAAAATTAAGTGTATTTTTTTAGGAGTTTTATGCCGACCTTAAACCAGCTTATCAGGGAAAACAGAAAGGTTCAGCGGACCAGGACAAAGTCCCCCGCGCTCACTTCTTGCCCGCAAAGGCGGGGGGTTTGCACCCGTGTTTTCACCCGCTCGCCCAAAAAGCCCAACTCCGCCATCCGCAAGGTGGCGCGGGTTCGCCTGACCAACGGATTTGAAGTTAATTCTTATATTCCCGGGGAAGGGCATAATCTTCAGGAGCATTCTGTGGTCTTGGTGCGAGGGGGCCGTGTTCAAGATCTGCCGGGGGTGAAATACCATATTGTCCGGGGCCACTTGGACACTCAAGGCGTAAAAGACAGAAAGCAGGGTCGTTCCCGGTACGGCACCAAAAGAGCCAAGAAAAGTTAAACCGTAAAGGAGCTTAAAACCATGTCACGCAGAAGCCGTACAATCCACAGGAAAGAAGTTAAAGCGGACCCTGTGTATTCAGACACCACTGTCTCTTACTTTATAAACAAAATTATATGGGACGGCAAAAAAGAGCTGGCCCGCAATATTGTGTACAGCGCTTTGGAGACTTTGAGCAAGCAGTATCCCAAGGAAAGCGCGGTGTCTGTGTTTAAAAAAGCCATAGATAACTGCAAGCCCAGCTTGGAGGTGCGCTCCCGCCGGGTGGGGGGTGCCACTTATCAAGTGCCGGTGGATGTGCGCCCTGTGCGCAGGTCCGCTTTGGCCATTCGGTGGCTGATCATTAACGCCCGCGCCCGAAAAGAAAAAACAATGTCCGCCCGCTTGGCGGGGGAGCTTATGGACGCGTACAACAAAAAAGGCGCCTCTATAAAGAAAAAAGAAGATGTGCATCGTATGGCTGAATCCAACAGAGCTTTCTCTCATTACAACTGGTAAGCCGGATGCGGGCAAGCCAAGCCACAAAGGCAAGGTTTTTTTTGTTGCCGTATTTAAAATTTTAAACAGCCAAATTGTGTAGGATCTAAAAACCTTAATAATAACAGAGGCAAAGCCTTGCCCAGTCTGCCGATTAAAACCATTCAAGATCTGGAACACACCCGCAATATAGGAATTATCGCCCATATTGACGCCGGCAAGACCACTCTTACAGAGAGGATTTTGTTTTACACCGGCAAAAGCCACAAAATGGGTGAGGTGCATGAAGGCAATACCGTTATGGACTGGATGGAGCAGGAGCAGGAAAGAGGTATCACTATCACCTCTGCGGCCACCACCTGCTTTTGGAAAAATCACCGGATTAACATTATAGACACTCCCGGCCATGTGGACTTTACCTTGGAAGTGGAAAGATCTTTAAGGGTGCTTGACGGGGCTGTTGTGGTGTTTGACGCCGTTAGCGGGGTGGAGTCGCAAAGCGAAACCGTGTGGAGGCAGGCGGATAAATACCGCGTTCCTCGTATTTGTTTTATCAACAAAATGGATCGTGTGGGGGCGGACTTTAAAGGCAGTGTTGGATCTATTGCCGATAAATTAAAAGCCGAGCCGGTTTGTCTGCAAATTCCCATCGGCGCTGAAGATAATTTTCAAGGAGTGATTGATCTTATAGAAGAAAAAGCTTTTGTGTGGGATAAGAAGGAAACAGGAGAAAAATATTCCACAGGCCCCATTCCCAAGGAGTATGAGCAAAGCGCGCGTAAAATGCGCGAAAAAATTATAGAGCATTCCGCAGGCGTGGATGATGAAATTATGCGAAAGTATTTGTCTGAAGAAGCCATTTCCCCGGAGGATATAAAACCCGCGCTCAGAAAAGCGGTTTTAAGTTTACAAATCACGCCGGTTTTTTGCGGTTCCGCTTTTAAAAACAAAGGGGTTCAGCAGATGCTCTCTGCTGTGTTGGATTACCTGCCCGGGCCTTTGGATGTTCCTCCCATTGAGGGTTACGGCCAAGGCAAAAAGAAAGGGCGAAAAATAACCTGCCCCGCCCGCTTTGAGCGTCCTGTTTGCGCTTTGGCTTTTAAATTGATGGAAGACACTTTCGCCGGTCATCTTACTTATATTCGCATGTACTCCGGTGTGTTAAAAACCGGCGCTCAGCTGATCAACACAAGAGAGGGCAAAAAAGAAAGAGCGCAAAAGTTATTGAAAATTCATTCCAAACAAAGGGAAGAAGTAACTTGTTTAAAAGCGGGGGATATAGGGGCTGTGTTGGGTCTTAAGTGGACCGGCACGGGCGATACCCTTTGTCACCCCTCTCATCCGGTTTCTTTGGAAAGCATTTCTTTTCCTGAGCCGGTGATCTCTATGGTGATTGAAGCCGGGTCTTCGGTGGATCAAAAAAAATTGATAAAAGCTCTTAAAATTCTGCAAACAGAAGATCCGTCTTGTATGGTTTCCTCTGATGCGGAAACAGGACAAATTATTTTAATGGGAATGGGTGAACTGCATCTGGAAGTGCTGGTGCATCGTTTGACAAATGATTATAAGGTGCGGGTGAATACAGGCACACCTAAAGTTTCTTATCGGGAAACAGTTTTAAAAGGCGCGGAGGGCACAGGCTCTTTCGATAAAGAAATAGGGGGGAGAAAATGCTTTGCCGAAGTGACTTTACGAGTGGAGCCGGAACAAACATTTACAAGCCCGGTGTTTGAAAATCATCAAAATTTACCGGAAGAGTTCAGCTCAGCCGTTCAAAAAGCGGTGGAAGGCTCGGCTTTTGCGGGCGCGCTTATGGGCTATCGCCTGCTTGGGATAAAAACGCTTTTGTTAAAAGTAAAACATGAAGGGGAAAGTGAATCTTCTGTAAAAACCGCTCTTCAGTCAGCGGGGGTTTTGGCTTTTCGGAGTGCTCTTGCGAAAAGCGCGAACCGGCTTTTAGAGCCGATATTTGATATGGAAATAAGCACACCGGAAGAATTTTTAGGGGACATAATGAGCGACCTTAATGCCCGTCAGGCCAAGGTGGAGGATGTATCTTTGAAAAATCATTTGCAAGAGATAAAAGTGCAGGTCCCTTTGCGGCGGATCTTTGGTTACGCCACCCGGCTTCGCTCTATCAGTCAGGGGCGCGCTTCGTTTTCCATGAGAATGCGTGAATACGCTCTTGTGCCGGACAAAGTGTCACAGCAAATTCTTTCCGGCGCTGTTTAGTAATACAATAAGCAATTTATTATCCCCTATAAACTTTTAATCTTATAAGGTTGTTCCCCCCGAACGGCCTTTTATGCTATCAGCATTATTATTTTTACTTATTTGATTCATTTGTTTTTATTTATTTTTTCTAAAAAATTGTTTAATATTTTTTTTAATTTTTCTTGTGTGTTTTCAAGAAGCTGTCCATTTTATGGATGGCTTTTTCTTTTTCTCTACGCAGTCTAAAAGATAAAAATTAATAAGTTGTTGATAAGGGATATTATTTTTTTTGCTGAGAGCTTTAAAATAATCAATTACTTCGTGGCTTAAATTAATTCCCACACTTTTTTTGTTTTTAAAAGGGCTTTTAACCTCTCTCATTTTTGAAAAATCATACTCTTTTTTCATAAAACCTCCTTTCTTTTTTTGTAGCTTTACGAGCCGATATAATTCTTACAACAGATTCATTTGTTCGCCAGCAAAAAACCACCACCAATAACCTGTTAGAACTGCTATAACCTATTGTAACATAACGATCTTCACCTGTAGGATGTCTTGTATCTAAAAACACTCGATGAAAAGAGTCAGAAAAAATCATTTGCGCTTCTTCAAACCATATTCCGTGTTTTTGACGATTTTTTTCGTTTTTAGACTCGTTCCATTCAAATGTCATATAAGTATTATATATATAATGCCTATATAAGTCAAGGTTTTAAGCCCTATTTTTTGGCTATACCTTCTGAAGGTTGCGTGAGGCGACTTTCCTGTTTCCCCCCTAAGACATAATTTAGGGCACTTTAGAGGTTTTTTTTCTTTGTAATCAAGTCATAAAGGCCGAAAATCCAACCCGGAGCGGTATAAGTCCCTTTTTAGCCACTTGGTTTTATTTAATTCAGGGGCTTGACAAAAGTTTATTTGTTCTCATGTTATATACTATTATGAAATATGTCCCAGATGGTCCTGATATACCGGCAGAAATTGAACATGCCTTAAGAAACAACGAATTGGTCTTTTTTTGTGGCGCGGGAATCTCCGCACAAAAGGGCTTGCCGACATTTAAAGGCTTAGTGGAACAGATCTGTAAAAAACTCATAAATATAGCCGGAACCTGATACCTTAAGTATTGATTACGGTAACGGTAAAAAATTAAAAATAATTTTAGATAAATTAAAGACCAAATACCCTAAAATAGAACAAAACGAAAACTATATCAGACTGCGAGACAGGCTATCTTAGGCATTGTCACTGTAATTCGTCCTCCGTGAAAAACCCTTGACCTATTAGGTTTTTATCAGGCAAAGGTATGCTTGTTCAGGACTTCTATATGCTTTAACCTTCACTGCATAGCCTTTGCCTGATGAATTGACTAACAGAACAAAATGAAGCTTTTTCACGGACGACTAATTCGTTTACTTACTTGTCACTGCCCTTGTGTCAAGATCCCTTATTTTTTATCAATTTTAGCCTCAAGTCGATCAAACCTTTTATCAACCCTATCAAATTCATACTTATTGAAAATCAAAAAAACTGTGATAATACCTATAACAAGCCCTATTGTCTGCCAGTGCTGAAGAATCAACTTTACCATAGACTTATTAACTTTAGAGTCTACAGCTCTGTCTAAGTCTCTTTTAAATTCAATCTGGTCTATTTGCTTATGCAGATCTGCCAAAGATTTCTCTGAATTTGACATTTGATACCTCCTTAAGGTCTTTTTAGTATATCACACACCAAAAGCACAGACAAATGCTGTATTTCAGAAAGTATTTTTTGCTGATTTTACTGACATATTTGTTGTTTCCTGATGCGAATTATTTATCTTTAGTTACGGTATCATCAGAGTTGTTGGATTTTTATCAGCCCATACTCATTTCATAAGCTAAGGCCTCTGCTTGTTTTAACACATTGTCTGTGGCAAGTTTTTGCATATCAGGAGGGTAGTTATACTCCTTTAAAGTGCGCTTAACCATAAGCCTCAGTTGGGCTCTGACATTTTCCTTAATTTGCCAATCTATTGTGGCGCCTTTTCTGACTTTCTCAGTCAAGGCTACAGCCAATTCCCTAAGATGATTTTTGCTCATCAGCTCACGCGCGCTCTTGTTGTCCGCTACAGCTGTATAAAATGCGTATTCCTCTTCTGATAAGCCCATTTCCTTGTGAGCTTTATCTTCAGCCTTTATGTTTTTAGCGATTTTTATCAGTTCATCAATCACTTCTGTGGCTGTAATAACTTTATTGTGATACCGATTTAAGGACTCTTTCAGCATTTCCATAAGGCTTTTTCCCTGCATGAGGTTGTGTTTTATTCTGCCTTTAATTTCATCACTGAGCAGTTTTTTTAAAGTTTCAATAGCAATATTCTTATGCTTAAAACCTTTCATTTCCTGCAAAAATTCTTCAGACAGAATAGAAATATCCGGTTTTTTGATTCCCGCCGCAGAAAAAACATCCACCACTTTATGAGACACAAGAGCTTTATCAATTACTTGGCGAATAACCTGCTCTATTTCTGCATTTGTTTTATCTTCCCTCGTTCGGCTGAACTTCACCAACCTTGCTTTTACAGCTTGAAAAAAAGCAATCTCCTCTTTTGCTTTCATTGCCTGCTCCTGCGGTACAGAAAGAGCAAAAGCTTTTGATAGAGCTGTTACTGCGTCAATAAATCGTTTTTTCCCGTTTTCGATATTTAAAATATGCTCTGTCGCCTCTAAAATAAGAGAAAGTTTTTTGGCTGTGTCAGATTTAAAATATTGTTTATAGTCAAAACCATGAAACATTTGCGAAATCACTTCTTGTTTTTCCAACATTAAAGCCAGCGCCTGCTCTTGTTGGACAGCCGGTTCTCCCTTGCCTCCCCCGGCGGAGTAAAAAGATAAAGCCTTTTTCAAATCAGAGGCAATGCCAAGGTAGTCCACCACCAGCCCGCCCGGTTTATCCTTATACACGCGATTAACGCGGGCAATGGCCTGCATCAGGTTATGACCCCGCAGGGGTTTATCTATATACAGGGTATGCAGGCAGGGAATATCAAATCCGGTAAGCCACATATCCACCACGATAACCAGTTTCAAATCATCGTCAGGGTCTTTCATCCTTTGTCCCAAAATATGACGCTCTTCCTTGTTTGTGTTCTGCTTAAAAAATTCAGGCCCGTCACTTGCGGAGGCGCTCATTACTATTTTGACACTTCCTTCTTCCAAGCTCTCACTATACCACTTGGGGCGCAATCTAATGATTTCATTATAAAGGTTTAGGGCTATTCTGCGGGACATAGTTACGATCATGGCTTTCCCTTTAAAAGCCATTTCCCTTTCTGTAAAATGAGAGATTATATCATTGGCAATCCGTTTAATGCGGTTATCACTTCCGATAATGGCTTCCAGCTGTGTGGTTTTTGCTTTTGCCTTTTGTGTTTCAGACATTTCATTTATTTGCAAATCTTGATCCAGATCTTGAATCAGCTGTTTTCCTTTTTCGCTTAGCTCCACTTTGGCAAGTCGGCTTTCGTAAAAAATAGGAACAGTGGCTTTGTCTTCCACAGCCCTTGCAATATCGTAAATATCCACATAAGCGCCAAAAACCGCCCGGGTGTTTTTATCCACTCCTTCCACAGGAGTGCCGGTAAAACCCAGAAAGACAGCTTGAGGAAGAGCATCGCGCATATACTTGGCGAAGCCGTACACTGTTTTTTTACCTGTAACTGTTCCGCTTTCATCTTTGTCATCAATGGTTTTTGCTTTAAAGCCGTATTGTGTCCTGTGCGCTTCATCGGCAATTACAACAATATTTTTTCTGGTGGACAGCTCTTCATACACATTGCCTTCTTCAGGATAAAATTTGTGTATGGTGGTAAAAACAATACCACCACCTGTTACTTTCAACAGCTTTTTCAAATGCTCTCGGCTTTGAGCCTGCTCTGGTACTTGTCTTAAAAGAAATCGGCTGTTGGAAAAAGTTTCAAACAGTTGATTATCCAAGTCATTGCGATCTGTAATAACTACAATAGTCGGGTTGTTCAGCTCACGCACAATTTTACCGGCGGAAAACACCATCGTCAAAGACTTGCCTGATCCCTGTGTGTGCCATATAACACCGCCTTTTCGATGACCGGAAGGCGCGCCTGCCTGAATAACAGATTCCACAGCTTTATTGGTTGCATAATATTGATGATAACCAGCCAGCTTTTTAATTGTTTCAATAGCTGTTATTCCTTTGTGTATTTTTTTTATTTTCTCAAAAGTTATAAAATTCTGAATCAGATCCAATAAAGTTTTTTTATTAAACATTCCTTTGATAAGAGTTTCCATTTGACCGGTTAAACGGGATTCCTCTTGTTTGCCGTCCACAGACTTCCAAGGCATAAAGCGATCCCAACCGGCGGAAAGGGAACCGGCTTTAGCTGTCAAACCATCCGTGATAATCAAAATTCCGTTATAAACAAACAAGGAGGGAATATTTTTTTTATAAGTTTTAAGTTGCCTGTAGGCAGACTCAACAGTGGCTGTCTCGACTGTGGGATTTTTTAATTCCATAACCACTAAAGGCAAACCATTAACGAACAAAATTAGATCCGGCCTGTGATTTTTTTGATTTTCTGTTACAGTAAATTGATTAACAACATGGTATGTATTGTTTTTCGGGTTTTGAAAATCAATCAATCTTACATATTCTCCTCTGCTCTCATTGTTTTTTCGGATACTAACATTTACTCCTGTTATCAATTTTTCGTGAAAAATCCTGTTGCTGTCTATAAGTGGCTGTGAAGGAATTTTTTTTATTTGATTAAAAGCATCTTCACGGGCCGGGGCTGGAATGTTGGGGTTTAAGCGGGCTATAGAGGAACGAAGCTCTTTATATAAAAGAACCTCCCCGTGGCTTTCGCGCAAAGGCCGGGAGCCGTCCGGGACGATATCCGGCCCGAAAAAATGTATAAACCCTTGGGCTTTAAAAATCTTAATCGCCAATAATTCAATATCATCTTCCTTGATCTTGCTCATGTTACAAAAGGTCCTTTTTTGAGGATTTTTCCGTATTTGACTATCCGGCTAATAGGTATTTTTTCGGCTTTATTCCCTAAAAACTTAAGTGGATTTTTGTTTTTTTGCTTTAGATACACCCGCCCTTGCCATACAAAGCTTTCGGCAAGCCCTTTTAGGGGCTTTTTGGTCTGTTTTAAGCTGGATTCACCTTTAGAGTATTTTTGTATTTCAATCAACCGGTTAATTTTCCCGGATTGGGATCTGGTTCCAGAAATTTTCTAATACACAAATTTATAATCGTCATAAAATTTTACAATTAATCTGGGCTACTTTGAAACATGCTGATTTGTTTTGAAGCAGGTTTATGGTCCACTTTTTCTACAAAATAATAAGATTTTAGTTTGCCATTAATTTCTTTTTGCTCCTCTCGCATTTTACATTTTAAAGTATCATCTTTAGAAAAATGTAATAAACTGCTTTTTACTTTTTGCATAAAACCTTTATCCTCTATCGAAACAGTAATTGTGGAATTATTATCAGATAATTGCCATTTTTCCTTTTCAAAGTTAAGTTTTATAATATGATAATATTTTGTATAACGAGAAGTATCTTTGTCAGTTTCTTGCTCTGTTTGTTCCAAAAAATTATCTATCTTTCTTGCGTCGTTTGTATTTATAGAATACAATATTTTCCTGCTCTTATCCAGAATATTCATTTTTCTTTCTTCTTCACCATTAAGTAAAGGTTTTATAACACATTTAGTTTCTTTTCTGATAGTACTATTATTGCATATCTTTATAACATCAGCTTTGTAGTTGTTGGTGATATATTGATTGATGACAGGTTTGTTTTTGGCATCAGTTTTGGTGGCACTTAATTTTTTTATTAAATCAAATAATCCTTTACCTTTGAAGAAGAGGTTAAGCAGTTTTGTAGGAGTATATACCTCTAATAATGGAATTATCTCAGGCAAGATTTGTGCTAAGCACAAGACTATTTCAACAGATCCTTTTTGAGGTCCAATTATTTTGAGGCGAGTATCAATATTATCATTCAATAAATTATTGGAAATTTGGAACATTCTATCCAGTGCCAACAAAGCAGGAGCCAAGTCTTCAACATTCATTGAATGTGAATCAGTTATTGACTGTGCGTCATAAGAAATAATGAATTTTTGAGTCTTTTTTTGGATATTATCCATTATACCACCCTATTATTTAGGTTACTCGATCAGTATCAATATGAAAAATCTTATGTCAAGTTTTTTCTTTATTAATTTATATTCTTTATTGACAAATGATAGTCGTTCTATTAATAATATTTTACACGAACAGCACCGCTTATCAGTTTGGGCAGGAGAATGTCGCGGAGATTGTCCAATGTGCGGATTTGATTGCTGTTAAAAAGTATCTTATCAATCCAAGGCTTAACAATAGATCTAAAATTATTCATTATATCTTTTGGTGGGATAATGATCTCAAGGGATTTCATAGCTTTTTGATTTAAACCCGGTTGGGCGGAATTAGCATTCAGTTTTGATAGTTTTTTTTGTTCCAGTGAGAAATAAAGAAAAAATTGATTTGCTTTACTGTTGGCTCTTAAAATAAAAACATGCTCATTGACTGACATTTTCTTAAAAGGAAAATCATTGCCGAACATTGCTTTTTTGCCAATATAAGCGCCGTCCTTATAGATTAAAATATCATAATCTTTTACGATCCCTTTTTTCATATTTTTAAAAAATTCACCTGTTACATATTTTGTTTTGGAAAAATCAAATCTGCCTATACCATTTATACTTTCAGCCCCGATACTTGGGATACCCTCTTTTAAATCAGGATCAATACCTCCTTTTGGCCGTGAACCAGATTCGATTATCTCTAACAATTCACCTAAAGGTTTTTCCGGCCAGTGGGGTTTGGCGTCTTGGATAAACCATTTGCGGAAAAGGGTTTGAGCTATTTCTTCCAAGGTTTTGTTTTGCTTCTGCAACAATTCAATTTTATCATCCAGACTTGACAAGACTTCAGAAATCATTTTTTGTTCAGAGAGTGGAGGGAGATTTGTTTCCATCTGCCTTAAGTCTCTAATAGGGAGTTGAGGTTGAGCGCTACCTGAAGTATAATTTTTAAAATCTTCTTTTAAATATTTAAATAACTGATGGTTAAAATTTTTATTTATACCCTTTGGACGAATAATAACCATACCAGAATTAATCCTAATATTTTCAAAAGGGACACTGTTCTTATAATATGCAATATTACCAACTGTTCCCCTTGTTGTTAATATTACATCTCCTCTTTGTAATTTCCCCTTTCTTAGCAGTTTGTCTTTTTGTTTTGTAATAAAGTTTAAATCTGAAAAAGAAAACCCCGATTCAGTAACATTTTTTGTGTTTAAAAACAGACAATAACCATTTATCGAAAAATCTTTTTTCTTTGGGTAATTTTTACCTCTATCACCATCAATAATATCTACACCTAATTCCCCTAATTTCACTTTACGCCAGCCTTTTCTATAAATAGTCACTCCATATTTATCAATATGCTTTTTTAGGTTTTTATTTTCAATTTTTGGATAAGAGACAAAATCAAAAAAGAAGGGCAAATCTGTTTCTTCCTCAAAATAAAATTTCAGATCAGAAATGAATTTATGGCTGACTGTTTTTCCTTTAACAGCTATATCTACATCTGAAGCTTCTTTAAAAGTATCTATAGCTCTGGATCCAAACAACACAGCTTCATCAATTTCCTTATATCGGGAAAAAATTTTAATAACTTCATTTAATTGAGATTCTAAAAATCCGTATTTCATAACTTTTGCCAGAAAAAATCCTTGTGCGTATTAATATTAAACCTTGGAAAATTAAAATCAAGGAATATATATGAGCTTCATTTCATTACTTACTCTAAAGAGCTGTTTTCTTTTTTTAAATTATAGTACAGATCTCTTACGAGAGAAAAATAAGTGTTATTTATAAAGTCAATAACTTCTTTTAAAATCTCAGTATGATAAACATGGCTGGTTAGGTTACGGTTTTTAAAAGCTTTCATCCAAGCTTCAGCATCACTTATTATTTCAGATTGAAAAGCCTGCCGAATAATTTTTTTTGGTGTTTCCAGATCATTGTAGCCTGCATTTTCCAAATAGTCTTTCAATGTGTTTCGCGCAAGCTCCATCAATATTTCATAACTTTGAATCAATGACAGCTGATAAGCTTCGTTGTTTTGATTTTCTTCATACTCTTTATGCCGTCGGCAAAAAAGTTTAAAAGATTTTTCAAAATTTTCGAACCTTTGTTTCCATCTTTTTTCGTTATTCATTGATTACTCCTTTGAGTAGTTTATAAATAAACATTATACCTCTTTTGTGTAAAGTCAAGGGTTTTTTATATCAATGTGGGAAAGGTTTTTTAAAATGCGACGGTTTAATTTTGCCTCCTCTTTTATTTGCTCTTGTAGACAACCTTTTAATGCTGTAAATTTTTTCGAAAAATCAAAGTTATCTTTTTCCTCCGGCAGGCCCACATAACGGCCTGGACTTAAAATGTAGTCTAATTTTCGCACTCCCTGAATGGAAACTGATTTGCAAAACCCTTTTATATCTTTGTAAATTACTGGATTCCCGCTTTCGCGGGAATGACGAGCTACGCGGGAATTACGGGATTCATTGCGGGAGTGACGAGCTACGCGGGAATTACGGGATTCATTGTGGGAATTACGGGACCTGCTTAAACTTTTACCGGTCTTACTGTGGGCAATCCCGCCTTCATTATAGGCGCTCTCACCATCCGCCAGCCAGCTGTGGTATGTGTTTGCGATTTTTTGAATATCCTTGTCGTCCAGCACGCGATTACGGCGGTTGATGAGGCGACCCAAGTTTCGCGCGTCAATAAAAAGAATGTGATCCCGGCGAGTGGTCTTTCCGCGCGTTAAAAACCACAGGGAGGCGGGGATTTGTGTGTTTAAAAACAGCTTGGCCGGTAAATTTACAATGCAGTCTATCAGGTGATTCTCGACCATGTTTTTTCGGATTTTGTCTTCGTTTGATGACTTGGAAGTTAAAGCCCCCTTGGCCATAACAAAACCGGCCCGGCCCCCTTTAGGTGTTAGATGATAAATAAAGTGCTGGATCCAGGCAAAATTGGCGTTTCCGGCCGGTGGAAGCCCGTACCGCCACCTGCCATCGCCCTTAAGCAAAGCTTGACTCCAGCTACTGTCGTTAAAAGGAGGGTTGGCGATAATGTAATCCGCCTTCAGATCAGGATGAGCGTTTTTCAAAAAAGAGCCTTCGTTGTTCCATTTCACCTGCGAGCTTTCAATTCCGCGGATAGCCAAGTTCATTTTAGCAAGTCTCCAAGTGGTTTGATTGCTTTCTTGCCCGTAAATGGAAATATCGTTGATTTTTCCCTGATGCTCTTCAATAAACTTCTCAGACTGCACAAACATTCCGCCCGTTCCGCAACAAGGGTCAAACACACGGCCTTTATAAGGCCTTAGCATTTCCACAAGCAGTTTCACCACAGAGCGAGGCGTATAAAATTGCCCGCCCTTTTTGCCTTCCGCCAAGCCAAACTGCCCTAAGAAATATTCAAACACCCGGCCCAAAATATCGGCGCTGTGGTTTTTGGCGGACTCTATATCAATATTGCTGAACTCATCAATAAGTTTGCCAAGACTTATGGGATCTAAATTGCCTTTGGCATATACTTTTGAAAGCACTCCCTTAAGGGAAGGGTTTTCTTTTTCAATAGCATCCATTGCTGAATCAATATCCCGGCCAATTTCAGGCAGGCGGGCGCGGGAATGCAGGTAAGACCAGCGGGCTGAAGGGGGAACAAAAAAAATGTTTTTCGCTTTGTATTCGTCACGATCTTCCGGATCCGCCCCTTTGTGCTTCCCTTTGCCTTGCTTTAATTTTTTATAAAGCCTTGAAAAAGAATCGGAAATATATTTTAGAAAAATCAGCCCCAACACAATATGCTTGTATTCAGCGGCATCAATGTTTTTTCTTAAGCTGTCTGCCGCAGACCACAGTTTTTTTTCCATTTGGGTTTTTACTCCGTTAAATAGTTATTGTTTAGCCGATGCTGTTTTCGAGTTTCATTTCGATGAGTTTTACGGCTTCTACAGAAAATTCCAAAGGAAGCTCCTTAAACACTTGGTGACAAAAGCCGTTAACTAAAAGAGAAACCGCGCTTTCCGCAGACAGCCCGCGGCTTTTTAAGTAAAACAGTTGATCTTCATCCACGCGGGAGGTTGCCGCTTCGTGCTCCACCACCGCGCTTTCGTTTTTTATCTCAATCACAGGCCAAGTGTTGGCGACACTGTTTTTACCGGCCAGCATAGAGTCACATTGAGAGAAGTTTCTGGCCCGCTCCGCCCGGGGCAGGATCTTAACCTGCCCGCGGTAACTGTTTACGGATTCATCCGCGGAGATACCCTTTGAAATAATAGTGCTTTTTGTGTCTTTTCCGATGTGGATCATCTTTGTGCCTGTGTCCGCCTGCATTTTGTTTTGGGTTAAAGCCACAGAATAAAACGCGCCCGAAGAATGATCCCCCTGCAAAATACAGCTTGGGTACTTCCATGTAATGGCTGAACCGGCCTCAACCTGTGTCCAAGAAATGCGCGACGCCCGGCCAAGGCATTTTCCCCTTTTGGTGACAAAGTTGTAAATACCGCCCCGGCCTTTTTCGTCACCCGGGTACCAGTTTTGAACAGTGGAGTAACGAATCTCCGCCCGGTCAAGGGCCAAAAGCTCCACCACCGCGGCATGAAGCTGGTGAGAGTCCCGCATGGGGGCTGTACAGCCCTCAAGATAATTTACATAAGAGGAATCTTCCGCCACAATCAAGGTGCGCTCAAACTGCCCGGTGTCTTTTTCGTTAATGCGAAAATAAGTGGAAAGATCCAAAGGGCAACGCACCCCCTTGGGGATAAAACAAAAAGAGCCGTCTGTAAAAACAGCCGTGTTCAAACAGGCAAAAAAGTTATCCCTGTAAGGCACAACAGAGCACAAATATTTTTTTACCAACTCAGGATGCTGTTTTATTGCGTCAGACATGGAACAAAAAATCACACCGCTTTTTTTTAATTTGTCCTGATGAGTGGTCCCTAAAGACACACTGTCAAACACCGCGTCCACCGCCACCCCGGCCAGCCGTTTTCTTTCGCTTAAAGGAATGCCTAAACGCTCAAAAGTTTTTAACAGCTCCGGATCGGCTTCATCAAGACTTTTTAGCTGATTGGTTTTCGCCACCGGGCTGGAGTAATAAGATATGTCCTGATAGTTGATGGGAGGATACTTAAGCCCCGCCCAGTCCGGCTCTTTCAAAGTGCGCCAATGGCGGTAAGCTTTCAGACGAAGGTCCAAGACCCAGCCCGGCTCGCCTTTGCGGTCAGAAAGCCTGCGAATCACCTCTTCGTTAAGCCCTTTCGCAAATTTTTGCGAAGAAACTTTTGTCACGAAGCCGTATTTGTACTCTTGTTTCGACATTTTTCCTCTCCATAAAAAGAGCTTGCATTGTGGCACAAATCAGTTATTTTTCAACTTATATTGATGAAAAAAGCACTTATTATTTTTTTGACTCTCTTTTGCCTGATATTTACAAGCCCCGCCTCAGCGGATACAGCTGTAACGGAAGGGGCGGTGAAAGTGCACGCGAATCCGGCTCAGGTGGGAGTGATAGAGGCGCTTCGCTCCGCCAGCCTGACGGTTCAGCTGACCATGCTGTTGCTCGCTGTTATGTCTATTATTTCATGGGCTGTTATTTTAAGCAAATGGAATTTATTTAAAGGCAATAAAGTTCATAACCGCCCTTTTGAAGATATATTTTTCAAGGCCTCCTCTTTGGATGATATATTTAATTTGTCTAAGGAGCATCCTAAAAGCTCTTTGGTGGTTGTTTTTCGGGCCGGTTACTCTGAACTGAAAAAAATCATCAAGTCCAAAAACAGTATGGATTCTGACAATATGCTCTCCGGCATGGACAATCTGCAAAGAGCTTTGAACAAGGCGGTCAGCAACGAGGTTTCTTATATGGAAAGACGGCTGTCTTTTTTGGCCACAACGGGATCTGTCAGCCCCTTTATCGGCCTGTTCGGAACTGTGTTCGGCATAATGAACTCTTTTCAACAAATAGGGGCTATGGGATCCGCCAACTTGGCTGTTGTGGCGCCCGGTATTTCTGAAGCGCTTATCGCCACCGGCTTTGGCCTGTTTGTGGCTATTCCCGCCGCGGTGTTTTACAACCATTTTATAAACGAGCTGAAAAAGGCGGAGCTGGAATTTAGTAACTTTGTGACGGATTTTCTTAATATTTCCAAAAGAAACTTTTTTAAGTAGCGCTGTTTTATGGAAGTACAACAGGAAAATAAAAGCCGGCGGCGGGTTTTGCATGAGATAAATGTCACCCCTTTTGTGGATGTGATGCTGGTACTGCTGATTATTTTTATGGTCACAGCCCCCATTTTACAGCAGGGCCTGGACATTGAACTGCCGGAGACAGCCGGCGCCGGCATTGCCGTTCCAGAAGATCCTTTTATATTGGTCATAAAAAAAAACCGCGAAATTTTTATTGGTTCCGCGCGGATTCCTTTGTCTGAAGTGGGCCAAAAAACCCTTGCTGTTTTAAAAAGCAGAAAAGACAGGCAGGTGTATATTCAAGCGGATAAATCTGTGGAGTACGGCGTGGTGGCGGAAGCCTTGGCGGACTTACGCTCCGCCGGTTTGTATCAGGTAAGCCTGATTACCACCTTCAAGGGAAAGTAAGCCCCCGGCGGGTGAGAGGGGATGATATTGATGCGCGCAGGAAACACTTTTTTCCGCTTTGTTCTTTACTCTGTTGCTGTGCACATACTGTTACTCGGCTATATTGTGTTTGACCCTTCGATGTCTTTTTTTCCAAAAAAACATATTTCCATTAAAGGGGCTATGCAGGTAAGCTCCATTGATTTATCTGAGCTGAAAGCTCAAACAGCCCCGCCGGCCGCGCCAAAAGTATTGCAAAAAAAAACAGCACCAAAAAAAAAACCGGCAAAAAAAGTAAAATTGCCTGAAAAACAAAAAAAACCCGACAAAAAGAAAGCCGAACTTAAGAAAGATCCGGCTGTGGAAAGCGCCAAACAGCAAGAACTTAAGAAAGATCCGGCTGTGGAAAGCGCCAAACAGCAAGAGCGTATGGAGCGGGAGCAAAAACAGGCTATCGAAAAAGTGGAGGCTTTGTCAGCTGTTGAACAAATAAAAAAAGAAGTGGAAGGGCCGGGTCAGGCAGGCGGCAATGCGCAAGGCATGGAAGTGGATTTTGAAACATTGAAATACTTTACTTCCGTAAAAGCTCATATTAACATGTACTGGAGCCTTCCGCCGGAACTGGCGGACAGGCGCTTGCGGGCGGAAGTTTACACAATTATTAACGAGGACGGTCGGGTGCTTAAAGGGAGAATTATAAGATCCTCCGGCAATGTGGATTTTGACGGCAGAGTGCTGGAGGCTGTTGAAAAAGCCTCACCCCTGCCAAGGCCTCCTACGAAAAAAATTGCGAAAATGCTCTCAAAAGGAGTGGTTTTTAAATTCCCGGAATAAAGTATTTTTTTAAGACGGTGATAATTATTGAAAAAATTTATTTTAAGCGGTTTTTGTTTTTTTATGCCCATCGGCTCACCGGCTTATGTTTCCATTGATGTGGGAAAAGCCTATATAAGGGAAAGCTATATAGCTGTTCAGCCTTTTATTTTGTCAGGCCCTTCTTCTTATTCTGCGCGTAAGGCGGGGGCTTTGCTTTTTAAAACCCTGCAGGAGGATATTACTTTTTTCGGCGGGTTTAAACTTATTGAACAATCCGCTTTTTTAGAAAACCCCGGCGAAAAAACCCTTGAGCCTTACCCAAAACATCCAAACGGTTTTATATGGAAGAATTGGCAGTTGCTGAACGCGGATTATCTGATTTTAGGAAGCTTCTTGCTTAAGGATAAAACAATACTTATGGATCTGTACTTGTACCATGTTCCGCTGAGGCGAAAGGTGTTTCATAAAAAATACACGGCGAATCTTAATGCAACTGAAAAATTAGCCCACACTATGGGTAATGATTTGATTTCCGCCTTGACAAAAAAACCCGGGATTTTTTTAACAAAAATAGCCGCTGTGCGAAGTATGAGCGGAAGCAAAAAAGAGCTTTTTATTATGGATTGGAACGGGAAAAACAAAACGCAGGTTTCTTTTCACAGGTCCACCGCCCTTTCCCCCAGCTGGTCTAAAGACGGAGATTACATTGCCTATACCGCTTTTTTGTACAGAAAAAGCACAAAAAAAAGAAGTGGCTCTTTGATATTATACAATCGGCAAAACCAAACCCGGCGGATTGTCTCTAAAAAAGCCGGGGCGCACTTGGGATCAGATTTTCTGCCGGACGGAAAACATATACTGCTTTCTCTTTTTATGGGCAGGGGATATATGGATATAGCCAAAATGTCTTTGCGGGACGGCAAGATAAAGCCGCTTACTTTCGGCCCCTCTGGATCCATTAATGTGGAGCCGGTGGCGCACCCAAGGGGGAGAAGTATTTTGTTTTCTTCTGACAGGGGGGGGAAAGTGAGAATTTACTCCATGAGCGGGAGGGGCAAAAACATCCGCCCCATTACTTGGCACGGCTCTTATAATTCCACCCCGGCTTGGTCCCCCGACGGAAAGCAGGTGGTTTTTGCCGGCAGGAGCGGAGGACGCTTTGATATTTTTATTATGAACCCGGACGGCTCGAACCTTCGCCGTCTGACCGGATTTAAAAAACCAAACGGCAGGTGGGCCGACCATGAATCCCCCTCTTTCGCGCCGGACGGACAGCATATTGTATTCACCAGCAACCGAACGGGCAAATATCAGCTTTATATTATGAATTTGTCGGGTTACCAAATAACGCGAATCACCACCGACAAGCATAATTATAAAAGCCCAAAGTGGTCTCCTCTGTTACAATAAAGAAAAAGGCCCTGCAATTTTAGAGGAAAAAACAACATGAACGAACACAAGAATCCGAAACAAGCTCCCCTGCCTGATGAACCGCCCTTGGTGGTGGACTTAGACGGCACCCTTATAAAAACAGAGCTTCCTTGGGAGTCTTTTGTATCTGTTTTGACCCGGCACCCTGTCAGGCTGGTAAAAATTCTGAAGAAAAAACTAAAAACAAAAAAGCCGGGCTTTTTTAAAACAGAGCTGGAAAAATGGGCGGAGCTTTCTCTTCAGAATATGCCTTTTTCTGAAAACTTTTTGAACTGGCTTAAGGAAGAAAAAGCCCGTGGGCGGAGGCTTATTTTATGCACCGGCTCCACACAGGCTTACGCCGACCGGATACAGCAGATTACCGGCCTTTTTGATGAAGTATACGGTTCCACCTTGGGTAAAAATCTCTCCGGGCGAAAAAAGGCCATGTTTCTTGTCGGTAAATACGGGGACAAACAATTTGATTACGCGGGCAACTCTCTTATGGACTTTAAGGTGGCTCCGCACGCAAGGTATTTTATTTTGGTAAGCCCCGGGTTTTTGACTTCTTTTTTTTCAGGAAAGGTTAAGGTCTATCGCCGGTTTTTAAAAAAAGAGGCAAACCCTTCTTTTTTTGCGCGCACATTGGGCTTTCCGCTTTGGTTTTTGAACTGCCTCGTTTTTGTGCCTGCGCTTTTTATGTCTTCTTCTTTAAATAATTTGTTTTTCGCTCTGGCTTTTTCTACAGTGCATTTTAATTTTTCCGCCACGGCTTTTTGTCTTTTTTTCAACATGGTTTACGCAAATCGGGACAGGGAGCACGCAGACTCCGGAAATTTGTTTGCCACAGGGGACTTAAGCCTTCACTTGGGCTGTTTGCTCTCCGGCTTTTGTTTTATTTTGACTTTTGTGTCTCTTGTTTATTTGTGTATTTCCCGGCCTTTAAGCTTTATCCCCTCTTTACTGTACATGGGTTTGCTTTATCTAAATCTTCGTAAAAAAATATTAGGGCGTGATGTTCCGGTTTTTATTGTGTATATTTTGCTTTCCGCTGTAGTCGCTTTACAGGGCCTGCTTATCGTGAGCTAAGAAATATATTCCTTAATTAATCGGCTGGTTTGACACAGTACGAAAAAAGTGTCGGAAATTTTGCCCGGCTTTAAAAGGCGGGCGAAAACCTGCGATATAGACTTTTGGATCCTATTTTTCACAAAGAATTTTATTGATTTTTCGTAAGAGTAGATGCTTTTATCTGTTGGATGATATAAAGAAAGATATATGATGATGGAAATTAAAGAATTGTCGAGTAGGCTTTCGCCGGAAGAGCAATATAAGATTCTTTCTTACGGAGCGGTAAATTTAATCAATAAAGAGGAGTTTATTAAAAAGCTCAAGCTTGGTCGGAGTTTACGGGTTAAAGCGGGCTTTGACCCCTCAAGGCCGGATCTGCATTTAGGCCATTTAAGCTTAATCAATAAGCTGAGGCAGTTTCAAGAGCTGGGGCATCAAGTGATTTTTGTTGTGGGGGATTGGACCGCCTGTATAGGAGACCCTTCAGGGCAAAATAAAACAAGGCCCATACTGTCTTATGAGGAGGCTAAACATAACGCCGAAAGCTACATTCGGCAGGCCACAGGTGCGCCGCCGGCAAACAATAAATCGCCTGTTAATACACTACATAATAAGCAGGGTGTGCCACAAAAAAATGATAAGCCGCCTGTTAATACACTGGCGAAAAGCAGCCAAGAGGAAAGAGAAAACTTTAAAAAACAAATAGAAGGGGATAAGGCCGGCCTGCGCGCGCTTTCTTTTTTTAAACGGCTTGATCCTGAAAAAACAAAATGCGAATATAATTCCAAGTGGCTGAATAATGTTTCTTTAAAGGAGTTTATTTTAGATATTTGCTCAAAATTTACTGTGGCCCGGCAGTTGGAGAGAAACGACTTTTCCCTTAGATATAAATCTGAAAAACCTATTGGCCTGCATGAGTTCTTGTATCCTTTGATTCAGGCTTATGATTCTGTTGAGCTTAAGGCGGATGTGGAGCTTGGAGGCACAGATCAGCTGTTTAACCTTTTGCTGGGCCGTGAGCTTCAAGAGGAATCCGGCCAAAAGCCTCAAACAGTTTTAACTCTTCCGCTTTTAGAGGGTATTGACGCAAAAAAAAGCGCGGAGGAAATAAAACAAGAAGCGCAGAAAACTGAAAATCCAGAAGACAGAAAAAAAACAGAAAATTGGAGCAATATTGAAGGCGCTTACAAAATGTCTAAAAGCCTTAACAACGCCATAACCTTTAACGACAGCCCTAAAGAGATGTACGGCAAAACCATGAAAATATCCGACAAACTGCTTGTTCGCTGGTGGAATGTGTTTACAGAAGGGAGGATTAATCTTAAGCCCCATTTTGAGGATAAAAGCCTGCATCCCAAGAAGGAAAAAGAAAAACTGGCTTGGCTTTTGGTGTGCTCTTTTCACGGGGAAGAAAAAGCTCATAAAGCGCGAGAGGAGTTTAACCGTGTGTTTTCCGGCAAGGGCCTGCCGGATCAAATTATTGAAAATCAAGATCTGTTAAGCCAAAATCAGGAACTTTTAAAACAAAATAAGGCGATTTTAAAACAAAATGAAGAGTTGCATGTAAAACTTGACCTGTTGATTAAAGAGCTTGGGCTTAGCTCTTCTTTGAGCGAGGCCCGAAGGGCCATTTTATCAGGAGCTGTAAGGGAAGGGACAGATCATAAAAAACTGACAAATCATGATGCTCTAATCATTTTAAAAAAAGGGGAAGAAAGACTGTTCAGCCTGGGCAGGCGAAAGTTTAGAAGAGTGAATTTGAAATGGGATTATATTCATAATTTAAAAGCTTATTTCACCTACAGAAAAGAAAAAGATAATAGAGGGGATAAAGCAAAACTTTGCGAAGAGCTGGCTCAAGATAAGTCTTTTAAAGATTATATTTCTTTAAGCAGTATCAAGATGAAAATAGAAAACTACAGATACCTTGATACAGGAAAGGGGCTTAGCGGTTTTTCACTGCAAAGTGAAGAAGTATTTAACAAGTTTAAAGCTTGTTCTTTACCGGAAATTGAAAAAGAGATAAACCACCCGGGTTCTAAATAGTCCCCCGTGAAAAACCTTCATTTTGTCCTGTTAGTCGATCCGTCAGGCAAAGGCTATGCGGTGAGGGTCCAAGTGTAAAACTGAAAGCCCTATACTTAGGGCTTTCAGCCCGAACAAGCATAGCCTTTGCCTGACGGAAACCTAATAGGTCAGAGGTTTTTCATGCCCGACTAAATAGGTCCCGTTTAAGGATCTGGAGGAGGCGGAGGCTCTGTAGAGGGGGGAGGGTTTTTTTCAGCAGAAGGGGAGCGGATGAATCTTCTGTAAAGAAAAGGATTGATGAGCACACTGCTTACGCCCAAAAAGATGAGGATCGAAAATATCTCAGAGCTGATATAGCCTTTTATATAAGCCAGATCGGCTACGATTAAGTCCAACACCCCTCTGGAGTTAAGAAGAATCCCCACCTGTAAAGATTCCCGGTTTGTAAAGCGGGCGAGCCGGCTTCCCAAGTAGCCCCCTAAAATTTTACTGGAGAAGGCCACCCCCGTAATCAGCAAAAGCAATTTCCATTCATTAAAGGCGTCTAAGGAAAAACGCAGTCCGATATAGGCGAAAAAGACCGGTGTCAGAAAATGATTGGTGACCGCTCCTAAAGTTCTGTTCATAGAGAGAAAAGCGTTTGTGCCTATAATGTCTTTGTTAAGAAGAAGCCCGCCAAAAAACGCGCCGATAATAAAATGAAAGCCCAAGGCTTCGCTGAAAGTGGAAAACCCCAAAACAAAAAGAACCCCTATGCCGAAAATGGCTTCTTTGCCTAAGTAGCCTATAAGCCGGTTAAAAGCTTTTTCTGTTTTATTGACATGTGATATTTCTGAGCGCAAAAACTTGTTTACCAGCATAATGGTTATGAAGAAAAAAGCCATTTTAAAGGTTTTTATGGTAAAGGTTTTTATAAATTCAAAAACGGTGTTTGTTTTTTCCATGTCGAAGGTGATGCCTAAAAAAAGCAGAGCCACTATGTCAATAAGCACGGCTGATCCGATAATCAAGTGCCCCACCCGGGTGTCCATTATTTTAAGGTTTTGTAAAAAACCCACCACCACCGGCATGGCGCTTATGGCAAAGCAAAGCCCCACCACCACTGCGGGAATCATTTTTAAACCGATAACAAAAGCCACCCCTATACCCGCCGTAAAAGAGAGGATGAAACTCACTAAAGCGCATATCAAAGCTTTTTTTCGGATAGCGGAAAAAATGTCTTTCAGGTTCATTTCCAGCCCCGCCGCAAAAATAAGCAAAAAGACAGCCAGCTCCACAATGCCGCTTAACTCTTTATTGGGAGACACTAAGCCGGTAAGGCCGATTAAAAGCCCCCCCAATATTTCGCCTATGATCTCTTGAAAGCCGAAAGTTTTAAACAGCTTTCCGAAAATACGGGCGCAGATCAAAAGCAAAAGCAAACTGGTAATCAGGTTCATTGTTTTGTTTCCTGTGTTATTCTGGGAAATAAAGGAGGAAGATCTTGAATAATATGCCCGGCCTTGGGGAAGGCTCCGCTTTGAAAATGCTGTAAGGGCCATTCATCAGGGCAGGACAAAGCCTTAAGCAGGAGGCTCATTTTCCTTGGCAGGACCGGTTTCAGCAATACGGCGGAAAGATATATTATTTCCAAGCCTGCTCTTAATACAGAGCTTGTTTTTTCTTTGTCGGTTTTGATGCTTTTCCAAGGGGGATTTTGCTCCAAAAACCGGTTGGTTTCATTTAGAAGGAGCACAATTTTTTCCAAGGCCAGGTGGGGCTTTAAGGCGGAAATATCTGCTTTAAATTTCCGGGTGGTTTGGACTCCTTTTTCGCGTAAATTGCTTATGGCCGGAATAAAGTCTTCCTTTTCTCTTTTTGGAACGCGGGACGCAAAGTGCCGATGAATCATCTGCGTGACTCTTCTAAGCAGATTGCCAAAATTATTGCTTAGATCTTCGTTTCTTCTTTGAAGAATAAGATTGTGGGACACGGGGGAGTCGTTTCCCACGGGCACATCCCTTATCAGGAAATACCGCAGGCTGTCTGAGTCAAAAACCTTAAGTAAAGCCAAAGGATCCATTACATCCCCTTTTGATTTGCTCATTTTTTGTCGCGAATGATCCAAAATCCAGCCGTGCGCCAATATGCTTTTGGGGAGCCTGATACCCAAGGCCATTAACAGGCAGGGCCAATACACTGAGTGAGTGATTAAAATATCTTTGCCGATGACATGCAAAGCGCCGGTATCGGTCCACCATTTTTTAAAGTCCTGTTTTCTTTTTGAGTCCTGATACCCCACCCCGGTGGCGTAATTAAGCAGAGCGTCCACCCAAACATAAGTCACATAATTGTTGTCAAAAGGAACCTCCACCCCCCAATCCACCCGGCTTTTGGGCCTGCTGATACAGAGATCTTCAAGCCCTTTTTTTAAAAAGCTTAAGACTTCGTTTTTTCTGTGAGTGGGCTGAATAAAGTCCGGGTTTTGGTGGATATGGTCGTTTAAAGCCTGCCGATAGGCGGACATTTTAAAAAAATAATTCTTCTCTTTGATTTTTGTTACTTCTTTGCCAAAGGGGGATTTGCCATTCACCAGATCTTTGGAGGTGTAAAAAGTCTCTTCACTTACGCAGTACCAGCCTTCGTAAGTGGATTCATAAATTTGTTTGCGGTCGTATAACTCCTGTAAACATTTTTGAACGGCGGTTTTATGCCGGGGGGAGGTGGTTCTGAAAAAATGATCGTATGAAATATCCAGTAATTTCCAAGTGTTTTCAAATTGGCCGACCATCTCGTCGCAATATTCCTGAATCGCGCGATTTTTTTGTTTGGCGGACTGAGCGCATTTTTGGCCGTGCTCATCCACCCCGGTCATTAAAAAAGTTTCAGAGCCTGTTAAGCGGTGATATCTGCTTAAAACATCGGCCAAAATGGTGCTGTAGGCCGTGCCTAAATGCGGTTTATCGTTAATATAATAAAGCGGTGTGGTTATGTAAAATTTTTTCATTTTTTGGGTTTCAGGGATTGACCTTTTTTGCTTTTCATTGGAAACTTGATTTTTTAAGCGCTTGGTTTTCTTTCTCGCTTTAATTGTATGGGTGTTCTCCTGTTTTAGCAATAATCCAGTGTGTAAAACATTCAAACAGGTTTGTGACAGTGGGATAATCGGGCTTTTTTTATGTTTGAGTGCTGATTTTTCTTGTGCGATTTAAAAAATCCTGTTGTACACTTTTTGTTTACGCGGGAAAAAAGCCCAATAAGGGCTTTTAAGCAAAGCGCCCCCGCGGTTTTGTGTTATTGAGGGGACCTGAAAAATTATATTTTTTTAAGTGGAAAGGGACTTTAATATTATGCCGACCAAAAAAAAGAAAAGCCTTGTAAAGAAAGCACAGTCCGGGAAGGCCGTGAAGGCCGTTGTGAAAAAGCCGAAAAATGTTAAGCCCGTCAAGTCCTTGGCGAAGCCCGCTAAGCCTGCCAAGCCTTTGGCGAAGCTCGTTAAGTCCTTGGCGAAGCTCGCTAAGCCTGCCAAGCCCTCGGCGAAGCCCGCCACCAAGCTTGCCAAGCCTTTGGCGAAGCCCGTTAAGCCCTCGGCGAAGTCCGCCACCAAGCCCTTGGCGAAGCCCGTTAAGCCCTCGGCGAAGCCCGCTAAGCCCGCCACCAAGAAGCCCACCAAGCTCGCCAAGCCTTTGGCGAAGCCCGTTAAGCCCTCGGCGAAGCCCGCTAAGCCCTCGGCGAAGCTCGCTAAGCCTTTGGCTAAGCCCGCTAAGCCTTTGGCTAAGCCCGCTAAGCCCACCAAGCTCGCCAAGCCTTTGGCGAAGCCCGTTAAGCCCTCGGCGAAGCCCGTTAAGCCCTCGGCGAAGCTCGCTAAGCCTGCTAAGCCTGCTAAGCCTGCCAAGCCTTTGGCGAAGCCCGCCACCAAGAAGCCTGCCAAGCCCTCGGTGATCAAGCCTTTAGTCAAGCCCTCTGATGAATTGGTGACCAAACCTAAAAAAATTATTCAGGAAAAGAAAAGTCAAGCCGATAAAAAACAGGAAAAACTACAGCATGAAAATGTAAAAAAATGGGACAACTATTATAAGAAAGCAAAAGACATAAAAGCTTTAAAATTTAAAATTTCCGGTCAGTTTCCGGCAAAAGTTCCCCTTCAGCATCCGGTTTTTGGCTGGGGCTGGATTGTGAGCAATAAAAATGACCGGCTGGAGGTTTTGTTTAAGGATAAAGTCAGAATTTTATTGTCCAATCATAGGGGGCTTTGAAATGCCGGGCAGGAAATTTTATGCCTAAATCAGAGCTGGTGCAACTTAACGGCCACATTGTCAAAGTGTGTTCCAATGGACTGTACAAAGTACAGTTGGAGAATAAAGATATTGAAGTATCCGCCCGGCTTTGTGGTAAAATGCGCAGGTATAATATTCAGGTTGTTAATGGGGACAAAGTGACGGTGGGTTTTTCTCATCATGATATGACTTTAGGCTTGATTATATATCGTTATCGGTAGAAACATTTAAGTAGTAGCCCGTGAAAAAGGCTACTAAGTAGGGGATCCCGCAATCTTAATTAAGGAATAATATATGGCAAAATCAAAATCAAAAAAACTGGTCATCGTTGAGTCTCCTGTTAAGGCCAAGACTATAAGCAGGTTTTTGGGGGCGGACTATATGGTGGAGTCCTGTATGGGGCATATTCGGGATCTGCCTCATTCGTCCCGGGAATTGCCTGAAAATGTGAGAAAAAAGCCTTGGGCGCATTTTGGGGTGGATGTGGAAAACAATTTTCATCCTTTTTACTGTATTCCAAAAGATAAGCTGGATACAGTTAAAAAACTGAAGAGCAAAATCAAATCGGTGGGAGAGCTGATTTTGGCTACGGATGAAGACCGGGAAGGGGAAAGTATTTCTTGGCATCTTCAAGAAATTTTAAAACCAAACATTCCTGTAAAGAGAATGGTTTTTCATGAGATTACAAAGTCGGCTATTCAGTCTGCGCTGAATAATTTTCGCCCGGTGGATAATCACTTGGTTCAGGCGCAGGAAGCAAGACGCATCTTGGATCGTCTGGTGGGTTACAGCCTTTCGCCTGTTTTGTGGAAAAAAATCACGCGCGGCCTTTCCGCCGGGCGGGTGCAGTCTGTGGCGGTTTCTTTAGTGAGTGAGCGGGAAATGGAGCGCCTCGCCTTTAAAAAAAGCCTTTACTGGGACCTTTGTGCGGATCATAAAAAATCCGGCTTTGATACATTTTCCAGCAGGCTTATTTCCCACAAAGGAAGAAAGCTGGCGCGTAGCGCCGATTTTGACAGCAAAACAGGGAATCTGAAAAATAAATCAGCCCTGCTGATGAATGAAAAAGCCGTGCGGGAACTTAAAAAAAGCCTACAGGGCCGTCAGTTTGAAGTCATGGAAGTGGAGGAAAAACAAGTAGTCAGAAAACCCCCTCCCCCTTTTATTACTTCGACCCTTCAGCAAGACAGCAACAGACGCTTGGGCTTTTCCTCCAAACAGACAATGAATCTTGCTCAAAAGCTGTATGAGCGGGGCCTTATTACTTATATGAGGACAGACTCCACTTTTTTGTCCGCCACAGCTTTAAAAGCGGCGCGGGCGGAGGTGTCTTGTATATACGGGAACAAGAACCTGCCGGATGTCGCCCGGGTGTATCGTAAAAAAGCCAAAGGGGCGCAGGAGGCGCACGAGGCCATACGGCCCTCCGGGAGCCGGTTTGTTGAGCCGGAAAAAACAGGATTAAGCGGGCAAATACTTCAATTGTACACACTGATCTACAAAAGAACTCTGGCCGGACAAATGAAAGACTGTATTCAAAAACAGGTGCGCGTTAAAATGACAGCGGGGCCGTCTGTTTTTCAAAGCTCCGGGATGACTGTTCAATTTCCCGGTTTTTATTTGGTGTATAAAGATCAAAAAACAGATTCCGCCAAGCTTCCGCCTTTGAAAAAAGGGGAAAAAGTCCCATGCCTGAAAATAGAAGCGCTTAAACACGAAACAAAAGCCCCGGCCCGTTATACGGAAGCGTCTTTGATTCAAAAATTAGAGAAAGAAGGGGTGGGCAGGCCCTCCACTTACGCCGGCATTATAGGCACGATTCAGGACAGAGGTTATGTTAAAAAAGAAAAAAACACCTTGATTCCCACTTTTACCGCTTTGGTTGTGGATCGCTTTTTAAGGCAAAATTTTCCTGATTATGTGGATACGGGTTTTACCTCTGAAATGGAAAAAGATCTGGATGATATCGCGCGTGGCAAAAAAGCTCATGTAAAATATCTTAAGTCTGTTTATCTTGGCTCAAAGGGCCTAAAAAAACTGGTGGAGACTCAGGAAAAACAAATGAAAGATCGAACTTTCCGGTCTCTGACTTTAAAGGGCTTTGAGGATTACTCTTTTAATGTGGGGCCTTTTGGCGCTTATGTTTCCAGAAAGGACGGGGATACCTCCGCTTCCCTGCCGCAGGACATTTACCCGGGGGAGATCACAAAAAAAGTTATCGAACAGCTGATTGAAAGCAAAATCAAAGGGGGCCGATCTTTAGGTAAAGACTCCAAGACCGGTCGGGAAGTTGTTTTGGCCATTGGCCGATACGGCCCTTATGTGAAATGGAAAGATGAAACCTCATCAGGCGGGGAAGAAAAATCAGGGAAAAAGAAAAAAAACAAAAAGAAAAGCAAAATGGTTTCCCTTTCCCCTTTTTTTAATGAAGAAAGTATCACTTTAAAGTCCGCCTTAAAACTGTTGGAACTGCCTAAGCCGGTGGGTCTTCACCCGGAAACCAAAAAGGAAATAAAAAAAGGTGTGGGGCGCTTTGGCCCTTACATTGTACACGAGGGGGATTTTCGCTCTGTGCCCGCTGATATTTTTTTTGATATTGATTTAAAATATGCGGTTCAAAAATTAAGTGAGGAAAAAAGACGATCCTCACGCGTGTTAAAGGACTTGGGCGCACACCCTGAGTCCAACCGGTCAATTCAGCTGATGAAGGGGCGCTTTGGCCCTTATCTTAAGCACAACGGCAAAAATCATTCTCTGCCTTCGGATGTATCTGTGGACAATCTGGACTTAAATTTGGCTTTAAAAGTGATTGAAGGGGGCAAAAAGTCCGGCTCAGGACTTTCCGTAAAAGCCCAAAAATCCCCTCCCACCCGCAAAAAGCCGGGGGGCAAAAGCATGGCTAAAAAACAAGCGGGCGGAAAGAAAAAAGCCTCTGTTACAAACAAATCGCGCGTCAAACTTAAGACCCGGCTTGCTTGATATTGTTTTTCCTGTAAAATGGGATTAGGCAATTTGGCAGGCGCCCATTTTAATATAAGGAAAGCGCAAGTTATGTATATAAAAAAAACCGGCCTACTTATTTCGTTTTGGATAAAATCCGTTTTTGTTTTATTGTTTGTTGTTTTTGCCCCTTTCCTTTACGCCATTGGTCTGGAATGCTCTTATGTGCACGACATTCAGGAGAAGTATCTGGATCTGCATATTAACTTTTCCAATTTTAACCGTAAAAAAAAGTTTTTCAGCACAAAATTGTCCCGGTTGGAGATGCGTGTAAAAGACCAATTTATTAAAGTCCTGGATCCGGAAAAACTGTATTTCACCCGGTCAGACATCAACAACATAAGAAAACAACTGAGGAACATTTTTACCAAAATAAAAAAAGAGGATTGTTCAGATTTGGATCGTATTTATGACCTGTACTATAAACGGGTGTTTGAGCGGGTGCAGTTTGCAAGGGAGTTTATGGCGTCACAATTTATTTTAGAACCAACGGTAAAGTTAAATTTAGATCCCCGAAAAAGAAAAAGGCTTAAGACCCTTCGTCAAATTAACGCTTTTCACAAGAAGTATATTCAATATCAGATGGCCAACGCCATTATCGCCAGTGATGAAAAAGAATACGAAAAACAAGAGGAGGAGGCAAAAAAAAATATTTTGCGCAATTACGGCCGGTTGGAAAAACAAATCAAAAGTTGGTCTGTCAATCTGTCATCCAAGGAAAAAAGAAAATGCCACAAAAGAAAAAAATCCGTTAGTGTGGGGGCCGCTGTCTGCAAACCTTATAAATGGTACTCTCTTTATCTTAACAGTTTTGCCAAAGGCTTTGATCCGCATTCCGGCTACTTGTCCCGGGAGGATCATGAGGATTTTGAAATCAATATGAAGCTTTCTTTAGAGGGGATTGGAGCCAGCCTCAGCGCCCGGTACGGGCACACTGTTATTGAGAGGCTGATCCCCGGCGGGGCGGCGGCCCGCTCCGGCAAGTTAAAATCCAAAGACAAAATTTTGGCGGTGGGCCAAAACCCAAAACAGATGATTAATATTTTTGATATGGATTTAAGGGATGTTGTTAGTATGATTCGCGGAAGAAAAGGCACCCCTGTTTATTTAAAAATTATGAGAGCGGACAAAAAGAAGGCCAAAAAGATATTCACTGTGCGCCTTGTTCGTGATCGTGTGCACTTGGAGGATCAGGCGGCGGATATTTTTTACTTCCAAAAGGAAAAGGCCGGTAAAAAATATAAGGTGGCTGTGCTTCATGTTCCCTCTTTTTACGGAGACGGCAAGCGGGGTGGCCGTTCTGTCGCAAAAGATGTCAGAAGACTGTTGGCGCAGGCTAAAAGGAAAAAGGTCTCCGGTTTGGTTTTGGATTTGTCCAATAATGGGGGGGGTGCTTTAACAGAAGCGGTTCAGGTGGCGGGTTTGTTTTTCGCCAAAGGGAGTGTGGTCCGCCAGTTGGTTAAAACAAAAAACGGTGATCGTTATCTGACTTTGTCTGATATGGATGAGAGAATTGAATACTCAGGGCCTTTGGTGGTGTTGGTGAATCGTATCAGCGCCAGCGCGTCAGAAATTGTTTCAGGAACATTAAAATCTTATAAGAGAGCGGTGATCGTGGGCGGGGATCATACTTTTGGGAAAGGCAGTATTCAGTCTGTTGAGCGTTTGCGCATGGGTTTGGGTTCTATTCGTGTTACTGTTGGTTTGTTTTTTATTCCCAACGGTTTTTCCACACAGTTAAAAGGAGTTGTGTCTGATATAAAATTTCCCAGTATTTTTTCCAATAATGACATTGGTGAAAAAACACTGGATTATGTTTTGCCCGGAAAAAGGATTCCTGACTTCATATCCCAGTCCGCTTATGGGTCAGGCGATGGGGTAAAATGGACTCCGGTGACCGATAAACTTATTGCCTTTTTAAAGGCAAGCTCCCTTAAAAGAATAAAAAAAGACAAGCAATTTCAGGAAATTAAATCAGATATTTTGGAGATGAAAAGAAAAGAACATAAAGGTTATATGACCACCATAGCTGAGATATTTGATCAAGCAAGCAAGGGAGAGAAAAAAGAAGAAGGTGAAAAAGAAACCGCAAAGGATGATGAAAAAGAGGAAAACCTGGAGGCGATGATGAAAAAAAGATACCTCAAAAGACCGGACATTCAAGAGGCTGTTAATATTGCCGCAGATCAAGCGGGGTGGAAAACAAAATCCGACTTAGCTCAAAGAAACCATCAATAACCGCTTTTTTATAAGCCCAAGATTATGAGCGTAAAAGCCAAATTATTTTCATTAAATAAAGGTGCGCAGATGAAAGATCTGCCTGCGGATTTGTTGCTGAAAATATACCGCTTAATGGTGAAGTCCCGCGTGTTGGAAGAAAGAATGATCCAGATCTACCGGCAGGGTCAGGCACATTTTTGGATTGGCGGTCCCGGGGAAGAGGCTTTCGGAGTTCCACTTGGCTTATTAGTAAAAAAAGGCCGGGGAATAGACTGTGACTTTCTTCATTTGCATTATAGAGCCACCCCCACACTTGTGGGGGTGGGCCTGCCTATGGAAGAGGCCATGCGGCTGATAATGAATAAAGCTACAGACAGGCACACCGGCGGCAGAAATTTTGCCGGTCATTATTGCGATCCAAAATGGAATGTGGCGCCGGTGACCTCTGTTATCGGCACTCAGTACAGTACGGCTTTGGGGACGGCTCATGCGCAAAGCCGGCCCGGCGAATCCTCTTCCGCCATTACCATTGTGACGGGAGGGGATGCCGGCACGGCGGAAGGGGATTTTGCCACAGCCTTGGTGTGGGCCTCCCGGCCGGAGCGACCCCTGCCCATGCTTCTTACTGTGCAAAACAACGGTTGGGGCATCTCCACTGCTTATCAGGGTCAGCACGGGGAGACGCATATTGTGGACCGCGGAAAGGCTTTTAATATGGAAACAGCTTTGATTAACGGGAATGACCCGGTGGAAAGCTATATGGTTCTAAAGGACAAAATACAGTATGTGCGGGAAAAGCGCCGGCCGGTTTTGTTGGAGGCTTTTGTTTCCCGCTTGTATGGGCATTCCTCGGCCTCCGGCGCTAATTATGTAAAAGGGGAGCCTTGCTGTATCGCTCTTTTTGAAGACAGGCTGAAAAAAGCCGGTCTGCTTTCGGAAAAAGAACAAAAAAATACTTGGGAATCCTTAAAAGAGTCCGCCTTGAAAACGCAACAGGAAATCAAAAAAGAACAAGATCCCCGGCCGGAATCTATATGGGATTATGTATACGCAAACAATGAAAACGCCGACTGGAGAAAATTCTAAAGCTTTTTTAATGGGGCGGGCTTTTTAAGGTGGTTTCGTTTTAAACCAAGGAGTGTAAATGGCCAATATGGCGCAGGCAATACGAATGGCTTTGCACTATGGGGAAAAGCATCTTGATTTAAAAGATGTTTTTGGCCAAGATGTGGGGCCTCCCTTGGGTGGAGTGTTTACAGTCACTCAAGGCCTTAAAACCGCTTGGAACAGCCCTTTGGATGAAAGAGGGATCCTAAGCACGGCCATCGGCATTGCCCTTACGGGTCAGCGCTCAGTGGCGGAAGTGCAGTTTGCCGATTATATTTTTAATGTGATGGATTTATTAAAATTGGCGGGTGGCTGTTTATGGTCTTCAAACGGGCAGTATAATCTTCCTTTTGTGTTGATGACTCCAACGGGGGCGGGCATTCACGGTGCTATTTATCACAGTCACAGTTTTGAGTCTTGGGCAAGCAGGCTCCCCGGCTGGAAAGTGGTTATGCCATCTGATCCTTTGTCCGCTTACGGCCTTATGCTTTCGGCCATAGAGGATCCTAATCCGGTTTTGTACTTAAAGCCCAAGGCTTTACTCAGAGTGCGAGGGGAGGAAAAAATCCCCGGGGAGCCGGATAAAGAAAGCCTGTTAAGGGAGATGATAGACGCCCCTTTGGAAAACCGCGATCAATGGAAACCAAAATGGCCTGAGCTTAAAAAATACCAAATCGCTATAGGTAAAGCGCGGATTGTTAAGCCCGGATCAATGGTGACAGTGGTAAGTTTTGGCAGATCTTTGTTTTTATGCCGAAAAGCTTTGTCAGTAATGGACGAAAAAGAAAAAGCGGGAGTGGAGCTGATTGATATGAGAAGCATTTACCCTTATGATTGGTCTTTAATTAAAAGTTCCATTTTAAAAACCAAAAGAGCGCTTTTTGTAAATGAAGATACAGAGGTCACCAATTTTGCCGAGCACTTGGCTTACAGAGCGGGAAGAGAATGTTTTTACTCCTTGTATGCCGCCCCCCGTGTGCTGGCCGGTAAAAATCTACCAGGCATAGGTCTTCATCCCAATTTGGAAAAAGCCACTGTCCCGCAGGAACAAGACATTGCAACTGCCATTCAGGAACTGATGTCCGAATCCCCTTGAAACAGCAAAACTTTTAAAGTGCCGGAGGCTTAAAAACAGGCACTGGGCTTTACGAAAAGTTGGTAAAAATCTTTGTGAAAAGGGGGTTCAAAAGATCTATATCGCAATTTCCGCCTGCCTTTTAAAGGGCTGGAGGGTTCGGACAGGCGCCGGGGTTTTACGAAACATCAGTAAAAGTTTTTGTGAAAAGGGAGGTTCAAAAGCTCAAACATGCGTTTTGCCACGCTCGCATCTTGTAAGACGCAGGCGTGCTAAACCGCCGAACTCGTTTTGAACCCCTTTTTCACAAAAAAATAATACATGTTTTTTCTGCGTGGCTTGTGCAAAATATCACTCAAAAACAGCCAAAAAGCTTGTTTTGAATAAAAATCTGCTTTTTTAGCATTTTTTTCTAAAGTTTTTTTGCATACCTTCCGAATGAAAGTAATTATGAGCTTAATTTATAAAAAACCCTCTTCACCCCCCCCCCCCCCCATTCCAAAAAATCCAGTTATTTCAATAATTTAAGAGCATTTGTTCATAGTTTACTTAAAGCTTTTGCCGGGGTTTTACGCAACATCAGCAATAGTCTTTGTGAAAAGGGGGTTCAAAAGCTCTATGTCGCAATTTCTGCTTGGCCCTGACTTCGACACAACGCAAGGCATTAAGTGAGTGATATCAATAACTTATAAATTCTTGGGGCCACACATCTTGTAAGAACATTTAAGAAGGGAGTTTAACAGGGCTTAGGAAAAAGGAATAAATTGAGAAGTTCTTTTAAGCCCCAAAGCCTCGTATATAGCCTGTATCGGTTCTGTGGATTTAGAGGGCATACGATAGAGATTTTTATTTGCATCCTCTATAATACTGTATTGATCTCTTTTTAAAATCTCTCTCATCTTTCGGATACTGAAGTTCAGTCCTCTTTGCTCCATTCTGTGTTTCATAGTGTAAGAAAGCGAGTAAGCCAAGAAGCATATAGCAATATGAGCCTCGATTCTTTTCCTCTTCCAGTGGTAAATGGGTCTCATCTTAAGAGTGTGTTTGCACACACGAAAAGCCTCTTCTATCTTCCAGAGCTGTCTGTATCGGGTGAGGAGTTCTTGGGGGGGCTTATCTTTCATGTTGGTAATAAGTCCATGCAGGCCGTCCCAACGGCTGTCTTCAGCTATTTTTTGTTCATTGAGTGTGGCTTTGGTTTTTTGAACTGTGATGTATTTTTTGGTGCCATGATTGGGGATAAGGCTTTTTATGGGGATTTGCTTGTTCTTTACTTTTTTCATCAGTCTTTTAATGAGTCTTAGTCTGTCCGCCTCATCCTTTTTGGCTCTTTTTTCTGAGTGGCTTATAATGAGTCTTCTTTGTTTATACTCAAGCGCTTTTATCTTTACCCTGTGTGGGTCTTCTGAGACAGTGGAAGATTTTAAGTTTTTGTCTAAAATCTCATCTTTCTTGCTTTTGGGCAGGGACTTTAACTTGGCGGACACCACATATTGAATCCCCTCTTCCTCCATGAGTGTAAGGTTTTGCTCATTAAACATGGCTCTGTCGGCCACCAACACGGCGTTTTTGACTGTAAATCTTTGTTTTAATCTCTGAACTGTGGCAATAAGGGTGGAGCCTTCGCCTGTGCTTCCGGGAAACAGCTCATAGCTTAGGGGATGACCTTCTTGGTTGGTGATAAGGGCTAAGACCACTTGTGTTTCGTTGAACTTCTTATCTTTGCTGAAGCCGAACTGTCTTGTATCGTCTTCTTCAAAGCTTTCAAAGTAAAGGGTGGTGACATCAAAGAAAAGAATATCCACTTCTTGGTTAAACAGGCTCAGGGTGTTTTTGGCCACCATGTCTTTTGCTTTTTCTATGCGTGGATAAAGCCTGTCCATCATGCGATACATTTTTTCCAAAGGAACAGTCTCGTTAAAATCCTCTGCCAAAGTGTCTACTGTTTTTCTTTTGGAATCCGGGTGGGCCACTCTGGCAAGGACACAGTATTTTAAGATGTTGTTCCATTGTTGATCTTTGTTGGTGTCTTGTATGAGGGTATGAAAGCCTAACTGTTCATAGACAGCCCCGCATACTCCTTTAATGCCGTGCTGGATGCGTGCTGTTTCCTGTGGCTTTTTAAGGGAGAAGATAGAAACAGGCTTTTGTTTTTTCTTCTGTTGTTTTGGTTTTTTGTTTATGTACTGAGATTCTTTGCTGTAGATGACTTTGGCCATGCCGGAAAGAGCGGGCTGTCGGTCATTGCTGAGCTTTACGATCAGATTATGAGATATCTGTTCCAAAGACTTGATGATATCCGGGTTCGTGGAGGATCCCACAAAGCGCACTGTTTTATGAATGGTTTTTGAGCCTTTGCGTACCGATTCCATAATCCGGAAAGATTTAATTTTTCGGTTTTTGCTTGAGATTTTTTCAGTGACCTTGATAAACATGTTTTTACTGTTCCAGAAGAGATCGAGGAAGTAAAGGTCGGGGTCGGGAACACAACTTTAATTTTTACTGATTTTACCACTCAAAACCAAACAAAAACAACCCGGCTGGTCTAAAAAAACCTCAAAATATTTTTTAACTCATAGTGTTGTGTCGAAGTCGGGAGACAAAAAACAATGGTATAGAGATTCTGCCCTATTCCCTGTTTGCTGAAAAACTTTGGCGCGGCAAACTTTTTTAAAAAACCTTAAACCCTCCTCTCACATTGCTTTTTGTTTTAAAAGCTCTTTTAGGTCTGCCCGAACTTGATTAAAGTTGCTTTCCATTTTAGAGTCCATCTTATCTATTTTAGAATCCAGCCTGTTGATATTGCTGTCTATTTTGGAGTCCAGTCTGTTGATATTGTTCTCCACTTTTGCATCCAGCTTATCTATTTTGGAGTCCAGTCTGTTGATATTGTTCTCCACTTTTGCATCCAGCTTATCCATTTTGGAGTCCAGCTTGTCAATTTTTTTATCTGTGCCCGTAATATGATTTGAAAGCAGGAGTTTTATATGATCCAAGTCTTTTTTGATCAATTGTCGATCCATAAAAATATAAAGAGCAAAAACAAGAAAATAAACAATTCCCCATAAAGGGATAAAATCATTATTTAGTAATGCAAGTATTTCAGACATTCGTCTTCCTCCTAAAGGCTGGTAAACCGCTTTTGCAAGTTTGATATTACCATATTTTAAATAATGCTGTATGTCAATGCTTTTATTTAAGTTTTTTTTGGTCACTGTGTGCTCAAACAAGCGGTTGAGCCTGTTTACAGGCTTACCGGCGGGGGGCGGACCCGCGGGGGCATGGGGGTTTAGGAACAATCTATGCGGTAGCAAAACAGAGCACCACACCTTTAGCCGGAGGAGTCTATGCCCCGACAACCTGCCCCTTGTTCTAAAACAAGCTCTGTTTCATACCAACCGGTGAGTCACGCTCTTTTTGGCGGGGAAGGGGTCGCCCCCCGCCCCCTTAATTGCCGACAATCACAACAAAGGGCACTGGAAACAATAAAGCTCACATTAAGCGCTCCAAATCATATAAATCCAGCCAATACACCACACCCAGCATACCACTATAAGACCCCACCCATGTTTATCAATTAAAGCCGGAGCTATTTTCGTTATGTAAAAGTACAAGAAATATCCAACAACTAAAACAGCAAATAAATAAACTGTTTTCCAATACCATTTATCTTTTTTTATTAACTGAATTAACTCTTTCATTTTCACTCCTCTTTTTTTATCTGTTTTTACCTAATCATAAAAAAGTTGGTGTATACCTTCCATTTTTAACCTTGTAACAAATGCTCATGTGCTTTTTTTTGATATATCTTTCCTCTGGGAGAGCTTATTATCTTAGGATTTGTAAAATCTTTATGTAATGTTTCGTCACCTTTTTTGGTGCTGAACAATAATCTTGCTTTTTTCTCCACCAAAGCTACAGCAATAATATGTGTATCGTTGGATTTTAGTTTTTCGTTGTTAATAATTTTGTTATTATCTTCAATTTCTTTTTTCTTTCCTTTTGAATCAACTTGATAAACAGCCCCATCTTTTGCTAACTTGCTCAGTCTATCGATCATACATCTGTCTCCTTTTATTTCATTTAAACTTTTTTCATCATTGCCATATACCAATTTTAATTTTTGCTTCTTAATATACTTATGAACAGGTTTTGAGTCTTCATGATTTACATTTGTAAATGTATGAAAAGCTGTTACATCAACTATTATTCCTTTTTTTAATAATCCCATTATATTCCTTTCTATTTATATAATATTTTTACAAACAAACTAAAAAGTATTGTTTTTCTTGAGCTTTTAAAAAGACCTTCACCTTAGCAATTTAAACTATGAGCCGTAAAAACCTAAATCACAGTATAGGCAATAACTACTCACTATTCAAACCTAAAAGCTCATAATCCTCTGACAAAAAAAACTCTTTATAACTATCCGGTTGGTTCTCCATATTCCCGTTGTGATCCACAGTAATAGGATAAATTTTTGCTGTTCCGTTTTTTAATTCAAAATACAGTATTAAAAAATCTTCAGGGTTTAAATTTTTCTTTTTAATTTCAACACGAGACCTTTGAATAATATAGTCACTATGAGTTTCACAAATAAATCTGTATTTTTTGTTGTACTGGTTTATCATATTAACCATAAGAGTTGCAAATTCAGCCTCCACTCTGGGATGCAGGTGAGTTTCCGGTTGTTGCATTAAAAAGGTGTGATGTTTTTTTTGATCTGATATAAATATATGACCCAATACAGGCAAAATTTGACTTACACCATAACCAACATTTGTAATATTTGATTTTAATTTATCAACTGTGACTTTTATTGAAAATGGTGACTTGTCATTATTCTCATCTGATATATCTATATCCAAACTTTGAAAAAGTTTTGAAGCTTTTCCGAATCTTTGCAATTCCTCACTTATTTTACTCCAGTTGTTATTGTTTTTCATTTTTGCCATTTGAAGTAAAATATCATCCTGATCTGTGGTCTTAATTTCTATGGGATTATATTGTACTTTCGGTTTTAAATGAATCGGCTCAAGAAGATTACAAGATATATTTTTTAAAAGCCCACTTTTTTCAAATTTTATAAAATTAGTGACTTTTGAATGTAAAACTTTATTTTTTTCAAGCTTGGTTTTTAGTTCATTATTTAACAAAGCAATAATACCAAAAAAATGAATAGAAAAAGATGCAGGTGTAGTGGCATTATACACTTCTTGTCCATTTATCAAACACTCCAGCCTATTATCTTCTTTCAAGTTTATCTTTATCTTATCTTTAAGGCAATGTATTACAATTTTCTCACAATATTTGCCGTTTTTTATTGAATATTCCACTTTCCAAATATCTTGTGCGCCAACTTGAAAGATGGCTCCTATATTTACTGTATCAAGGTTGCTTTGCTGTTTTGTAATATATTCAGACCCACCAAGATACTTGTAAGATTCTTTTTTTAATAAATCTTCTATAGATAAAGGGTTTACAAGTTTATCTTCACACAACAGATCATGAACAAATTTATACGCAGACAAGAATGTTGTTTTTCCTGTATTATTTTCACCCACAACTACAGTAATAGGGCGAATGGTATTCTTTACTTCAGAAAAACATTTTAAGTTTTTTATTGTTAATTCTTTTATTTGCATAGTCACCTCCATAATTTAAAAATAATGTCCAATAAATGCTTTTTCGCAATCTTTACATCTTTCTGTAATATTTTAATACACTGCGAATCTCCTTTTCCAATCATATTTGAGAAATAACAACCTTCATTGCAAGAGGATTCATCTTTATTTATTTGTCCTGACAAAAAATTATACTCCAGTCGTTTTAGTTTTGGCCACCAATTTTTGGATAATAAAAAATGTATCATCATCAATACCTCTATACTGGATAAATTTTGACTGAATGGAAATACATTTGCGCTTCCAAAACCCCGCTTTGAATGTAAATATTCAATATAAGAAGGATCCTCCAAGGAACCGTCAAGCTCCATAGATACATCTGAAGTGGTATACTGTTTTCTACACAACATACATTTATGGCCACAGGTCACAATATGAGCGCTCCATCTGGCATCAGAAAACTCATCATGTCTTTTACTTACAGCAACACCTCCATCAATAACAGGTATTAAATAAGCATAAGCTATATGATTTAAAACATCTCTCGCCAAAGGTTTATCCACACAACTAAAAATAATATCACAATCCAATGCTGATCTAAAAGCAGACTGTGATTGTATAGGCTGTATAACAGATTTCACTTTTACATTTTCATTAACAGAGTGTTTAAGTATTTTATCTTTAAAAAACCCGGCTTTAAACTTCCCTATATCTTTTTTAGTGGTGTAAAGCAGTCTGTCTAAATTATGCTCTTCTATTTTATCATGATCTATTAAAACAATATTCTCCACTCCTATTCTTGCCAAGTTTTCACTAACCATTGAACCCACACTGCCAACACCTACTACACCCACTTTCATTCTACTTATTTTTAGCTGTTCATTTAAACCCCAAGTTTCAACAGTTCTTCGCAAAGTATTTTTATTGTGAAATGTGGTGTACATCCGCTCGTTAAAAGTGATTTTAAAATGCTCTCCTACTACTTTTACTTTTTCACACCAAAATCTTTTAAACTCCCTGTTTCGCTTTTTTATCCAAAATCTGGCGCTCCAGCTTTCATCTGTGCCTACTGTTAATCCCACCAAAGGCATTTTTGTGCTGTTAGCGGGGGGGGATATACGATCTTTTTCTGCTGTAATATCCGGGCCACTCATATCCTGCCACCCTTTCGTTGGATGACTGTGCATAAAGGCAAGCCCCGCTTTCTTTTTTACAGCTATGCGCAGTGATCGGGCTAAAAATTCAGGCAAAAAGCTTGTATTGCCATGCAATTTCCTTTCATCCGCTGTAGGAAGAATTATATCAGAAATAAGCGCTGTTGTCTTATTTTTTCCTTTGCAAGGATACCAAACAGCAAAGCACAATTCTTCTTGATAGTCGCCCTTTTTAAAGTGAGCCAATAAATGGCTACAGGCGATTTTATGAGCTTTTTCTGTTAAAGTAACTTCATATTTCATAATTGGTCCCAAAATCCTCTTAAATGTGACTCAAAAAATGTATATAAGTTTTTTTTTACACTATCCAAACCATCCCATATATCTTCAGGCGGGCGACTAAGTGTCATCCAACTTTCTCCATTATATTCATACGATTCATGTATCTTGCCCATTTTTTGTATTTCCTCTTTACTAAAATCCGCTTCTTTTAAATGTATAAAATGAGGAGGCAGTCTTGGATAATCACTTTGTGGAAGCTCCACTCCAATAGTGATTGGTTTCTTTTTCAAAGAACCACAAGGGATAACATATTGGCATATACACAAATAACCCTCTCTGTTTAAACCCGGAGAACGCTCTTTCATATTAAATATACCTTGTAACTCACAATCAGTAATACCTTTTATTTCTTTTTGAATTTGATGTGTTAAATTTTCCATAATAATATTATGCGACAGGGGTCGGGCCGGAAGAAAGAGCTAAAAACTCATCTCCATCGTGGATGGTCACTTCTTGATTGGAGTCCGTATAACTTGTATCTGTTTTAGCATTAAATAACTTGAATTTTTCTACAGGAACAAAATTAGCTTTTTCCAATATTTTTTTAACTGTCAATTTATTCTCATTTGTTGAAATTTCCTGAACTTCCCCATTAACAGTATAACGAATTGTTAATTTTTGCGCTCTGTTGTATTTAATTTCAAATGCATCTCCATTCTCAATACTGATGTTCTTGTGTAATTCTTCTGCTTCCCCTTTCCATATTTCTTCTGTTGTCCCTTTTTGAATTTTAAAAATAATGTAGGGACTGTAAGGCTCTGGTTTTCCGCCAAGTTTCAAAATATCTTTAGGGGTTATGACAGATTTTGGCCATGTTTTTTCCTGATTATCTATTTTTATATGTACTTCAGACATTCGTCATCTCCTAAAGGCTGGTAAACCGCTTTTGCAAGTTTGATATTACCATATTTTAAATAATGCTGTATGTCAATGCTTTTATTTAAGCTTTTTTGGTCACTGTTTGCTCAAACAAGCAGTTTAGCCTGTCTAAAAGGCTTACTCTGGTGGGGGGCATGGGGGTTTAGGAACAATCTATGCGGTCAGCAGACAGATCACCACGGCTTTAGCCGGAGGAGTCTATGCCCCGGCAACCACCTGCACCCCTTGTTCTAAAACCAGCGTAAGTCATAAGCCGGGCCACACAGCCAAACCAAGCCACAAAACCAAGCCGAACAGCCGAACAGCCGAACAGCCGAACAAGGGCTACACCAAGAAAATAAAGAGGAAAAACCTGTCTTTTTAGCTGTTTTTTTCCACAAGATATTTGACTGTTGGAGGCTGTTCTGGTTAATTAGTAGCCCATGAGTTGCAAGGCAATCCACTTTAGTTCACTGTTTGTTCCTCATACCAAAATTAAAAAAATGAAAACAGAAAGTACCTTAATGAAAAATAAAGAAGTGACATTTGGTGGTTTTGATAAGCTGAACCTTAAGCTGTTTGCTGAAAATTTATTTCAGATTATGGAAAAGGGCGCTGATTCTTCTATAGGAGATATAGGAGAAAAAGGCAGTTACACTATTAGTTTAAACGCAGAATTTGGGAATGGCAAAACCACTTTTTTAAAAATGTTTGAGCATTTTGTAAAAACAGAAAAACCAGCTTACGATGTATTGTTCATTAACGCATGGGAATCAGATTTTTATGATGAGCCTGTTATCGCCATACTCTCCGAGTTTGTTAATTGGATGGAGCAAGAACACAAAAAGACACAAGGACCAAAACAGATAAACCAAACGGGAATAAAACAAGTAAATCAGCCGGAGCAAGCACAACACACAAAAAAAGAAAGTCAAGGACAAAAAACAGATCAAGCAAAAGATCAAAGGACTTACAGTGAATTGATTGATAAAACAAAAAAAATAATAGGCAAGCTTGCAAATCACAAATTAACAAAAACCGCCGGAATCCTTGGAATTAAAACTGCCGGAATCCTTGGAAGTCAAATTATCCAGAGTAAAACTGGCTTCAATATAAAAGAACTAACAGCTCCTCTTTTAAAAAAATTAACAGCTTTCTTTACCAGCAAAAAAAATGTTGCTAAAAAAGACACTCAAAAGACAGATCAAAGTACATCTTTAGGCGAAAATGTGTTTAAAGAATTTAAAGATAGAAAAAAAGCAATTCAAAAAATTAAAAAAATTATTTCAGAATATCTATCATCATCTCCTCAAAAAGAGACTAAAGAAAAAAAGCTTCTTATTATTGTGGATGAACTGGATCGCACAAGGCCGGATTACGCCGTTCATTTTTTAGAAGACATAAAGCATTTTTTTGATATCCAAAATGTAGTGTTTCTTGTAGCTGTTAACAGAAAGCAAATGGAGGCCACAGTTAAATGCCTTTACGGGCAGGATTTGGTTTTTGACGGCTATTACAGAAAATTTTTTAAGCATGAGATAAATCTTCCTGATCCTTACAAAGAAGCTCAACGGCTGATTGATGATCTACTGAGACAAAAAACAAAAGTGAAATATAATAATGTAGATGGATCTACGAGAAGGAGCCATTCTTATTTGTCTTGTAGAATGTTCAACTTAACTTTGCGGGAAGTTGAGCACTTTGTCAGCACTTTTGAAATGGTTTTAGGCGATGATGAACAAACAGCAAAGTGGTGTTATCAAGATGCTTATTCTTTTTTGATATGCCTTTACATGAAAGAAAAAGAAATTTTTCAAAAAATTTTGAACGGACAGTTTGCCCTTGATGATTTTATCCAGTTTATAAATACAAAAGAGCTTAAATATAAACCGGATAGAGATAACAATTATCCTGTTTTTAGTAATGATCTTTTATTAAAAACAGTCACTTACTGTTTTGTACATATAAAACCTGGGTCCGATCCAAAGGTTTATTATGATAAAATAGAAAACTGGTTTCCAGATTTTAGAGAAAGAACCTTGTTGGATCCAAAAGAAGGTTTTGAAGCCAGATATGGACAACCGGCGGTAAAAATTTGTGAAAAAATAAACCAATGCAAATCAGCTTTCCTGACTTCGACACAACACTATGAGTTAAAAAATATTTTGAGGTTTTTTTAGACCAGCCGGGTTGTTTTTGTGGGGTCTTGATCCCTAAAATACTCAAAAAATAAAACATGTGTGGCCCCCGGCCTGTTTACTGTTCCTCAACCCTCTGACATAGTAAAACCATGTTTATCAAAATCACTCAAAAACCTAATGGCCGAAGTCATGTTCGTATCATGGAGTCCCTAAGACAACAGGGCAAAGTGGTGCAAAAAACCCTGCACTCTGTGGGAACCTCCAAAAGTCCTGAAGGTGTGTCCGCTTTAAAAAAAGTGGCTCAAGACATGATCGTAAAGCTCAGCAATGACCGACAGCCCGCTCTTTCCGGCATGGCCAAAGTCATCTACAGCAAAGAATCTCAGTACATAAACAAAAAACCAAAACAACAGAAGAAAAAACAAAAGCCTGTTTCTATCTTCTCCCTTAAAAAGCCACAGGAAACAGCACGCATCCAGCACGGCATTAAAGGAGTATGCGGGGCTGTCTATGAACAGTTAGGCTTTCATACCCTCATACAAGACACCAACAAAGATCAACAATGGAACAACATCTTAAAATACTGTGTCCTTGCCAGAGTGGCCCACCCGGATTCCAAAAGAAAAACAGTAGACACTTTGGCAGAGGATTTTAACGAGACTGTTCCTTTGGAAAAAATGTATCGCATGATGGACAGGCTTTATCCACGCATAGAAAAAGCAAAAGACATGGTGGCCAAAAACACCCTGAGCCTGTTTAACCAAGAAGTGGATATTCTTTTCTTTGATGTCACCACCCTTTACTTTGAAAGCTTTGAAGAAGACGATACAAGACAGTTCGGCTTCAGCAAAGATAAGAAGTTCAACGAAACACAAGTGGTCTTAGCCCTTATCACCAACCAGCAAGGTCATCCCCTAAGCTATGAGCTGTTTCCCGGAAGCACAAGCGAAGGCTCCACCCTTATTGCCACAGTTCAGAGATTAAAACAAAGATTTACAGTCAAAAACGCCGTGTTGGTGGCCGACAGAGCCATGTTTAATGAGCAAAACCTTACACTCATGGAGGAAGAGGGGATTCAATATGTGGTGTCCGCCAAGTTAAAGTCCCTGCCCAAAAGCAAGAAAGATGAGATTTTAGACAAAAACTTAAAATCTTCCACTGTCTCAGAAGACCCACACAGGGTAAAGATAAAAGAGCTTGAGTATAAACAAAGAAGACTCATTATAAGCCACTCAGAAAAAAGAGCCAAAAAGGATGAGGCGGACAGACTAAGACTCATTAAAAGACTGATGAAAAAAGTAAAGAACAAGCAAATCCCCATAAAAAGCCTTATCCCCAATCATGGCACCAAAAAATACATCACAGTTCAAAAAACCAAAGCCACACTCAATGAACAAAAAATAGCTGAAGACAGCCGTTGGGACGGCCTGCATGGACTTATTACCAACATGAAAGATAAGCCCCCCCAAGAACTCCTCACCCGATACAGACAGCTCTGGAAGATAGAAGAGGCTTTTCGTGTGTGCAAACACACTCTTAAGATGAGACCCATTTACCACTGGAAGAGGAAAAGAATCGAGGCTCATATTGCTATATGCTTCTTGGCTTACTCGCTTTCTTACACCATGAAACACAGAATGGAGCAAAGAGGACTGAACTTCAGTATCCGAAAGATGAGAGAGATTTTAAAAAGAGATCAATACAGTATTATAGAGGATGCAAATAAAAATCTCTATCGTATGCCCTCTAAATCCACAGAACCGATACAGGCTATATACGAGGCTTTGGGGCTTAAAAGAGTGTCTGACTTTGTATCCGGTTCCTGAAGTTTTACCGGACTTCAGTCTTAAAATGTGTGCCCCCGTAAAAACTCATAAGTATATAATATCACTCACTTAATGCCTTGCGTTGTGTCGAAGTCGGGTCGAAGGAAGTTCCTTATCCTTAATAAATCTGGATTTTTTCTTTTTAGAATTGATGTCGGTGACAAGTAAAGCACACATTGTCATTTCAGGGGTTTTACCTTCTGACCACAAACCTTCTTTTAAAGCTTGTTTAGTGATTTCTGTACTATGTAGGGGTTTATTGGCTTTTTTTAAAATATCGTAAGCAAAATCCTTAAATGTTTTCATACTATCGCTTTCTCCTTTTTAATATATTTATGGTTTTGGTTCGTTAACTTTCTTCATCTTTAGGGCACTGCTTATTGTTAAAGGGGCGCCCGTAAAGCTCTACTGCTGATTACCAATCACTATTGCTGGTTCGTTTTAGGGGCACTGCTTATTACAAAGTCACGATAAGAAGTGCCCGGCCTGCTTTTACTGCTACGATAATCACTTTTATCGTTGTTGCCGTGCCGGTGGTGGGCCTTATCCACTTTTAAAGTAAAAAAACAGGGGGTTAGGCTGATTTTTTTACTGTTAAATTGCTTTTTCCAAGTCGCTTAAATCTCAAATTCAAGCCCGGAGCAAAATTAAATTTTTTTCATTTGCTCGATAATTTTATCCGCCAACCAATACCTTCATCGTCAGAAACAGGTTTTTAGTTTATTTCCCTTTTTTAATTGGTTTTTTTCCTGTTTTTACGGGCGACAAGGTACTCTCCTGTTTAATATCTTCTTTTTTGTCTGTGAGAAGACCACTTGCCTTTAAAGAGGAAATAACAGCAGTCTCTATTCCCTGCATACGATTCAGTCGCTCATCCATACTGGACAAGCGCGCAATACTTAACTGATCTACTTTATCTGTAGAAAACTCAAAATAAGTCCAAAAAGCTATAACAAAAACAGAGACAAACCCAATAACCAACCTTGCAATTTTGTTTAGCTTTTCATCTATCCGATTGCTTACATTGTTTATGAATAAGCTGTATTCATGTTTCATTTCCTGTTTAAAGGTTGACAAATCAGACTTTATTTCATTTTTAAATAATAATAAATCTGATTGTTTAACTGAATCGGTTTTTGAGTCTGCCATTGTTCCCTACCTTTCTTTTATAATTATCGGACAGTCCGTTATATAGGTTCATTACTGCTCGTTACTGCTCGTTGTTACTGCTGGTTCGTTTTAAGGGCACTGCTTAATACAAAGTCACGATAAGAAGTGCCCGCTTTACTGCTCATTACCTTACCACTCGCTACTACCTTTTTCGGGGCGCTTCTTATTGTTAAGCACGATAAGAAGTGCCCACTCTACTGCTCGTTACTGCTGGTTCGTTTTAAGGGCGCTGCTTATTACAAAGTCACGATAAGAAGTGCCTGCGCCCGCCTGTTCTACTGCTCGTTACTGCTACGATAATCGCTGGATTCCAGCAATACGCGGGAATGACAGACCTTAGAGGACTGTCAATTTCCAAAAGGAACCCAAGATTATTTGCCTGTTACCTACCGCTTGGCTTATTAGTTTTACTTTACTTTACCTCGCCTTGTTACTTGTTTAATAGCTTATCCAGTTTTTCGCTTACTTCTTTCGTAAAAACTTCAATTTTTTTATTTGTATCCGTAACATGGTTACTTAACAAGGCTTCAATGTGGGTAACCCGATCTTTTAAAGCATAAATATCCTTAGACAAGTTATCAAAAAGACAGTCGTGATTTGTCAGCTTGTCTTTAATAACAGAAAACTCATCATTCAAAAGCTTATAAAGCATTTCCCATTTACTTTTTTCTGTTTCGTCCATTATCTTCTCCCTCCTCGTGTATGGGATGATTAAAATCCCGGTTGCCTTCTGAAAGCTCTATCAAATTAGCCCGGAGCAGGCAAAGTGTTTTTTTTTGCTCCTTTCGGTATTGTAGTTCGGTTTTAGGGCACTGCTTATTACAAAGTCACGATAAGAAGTGCCCGCCTGTTTTACTGTTAGGTTTCCGTCAGGAGAAGGCTATGCTTGTTCAGGACGGAATACCTTGGACCTTCACCGCATAACCTTCTCCTGACGGATCGACTAACAGGACAAAATAAAGCTTTCTTACCTCCTGCTCGTTACTGCTGGCTCGTTTTAAGGGCACTGCTTATTACAAAGTCACGATAAGAAGTGCCCACTCTACTGCTCGTTACTGCTGGCTCGTTTTAAGGGCACTGCTTATTACAAAGTCACGATAAGAAGTGCCCACTCTACTGCTCGTTACTGCTGGCTCGTTTTAAGGGCACCTCTTATATTACAAAGTCACGATAAGAAGGGCCTGCTTTACTGCTACAATAATTTTTGCTCCTTCATGTTTTTTTAAGAGCACTTTCCTATTGCTAATTACCACTACATGTACCATAAGAAGCGGGATCGTCTAAATCTAAACCCAAAGAACCATCATTCCAGTTCTCGTCCAATTTGCAACAGGCCTTGAGGTTCCATGCTTCAGCTTCACTTTCTGACCTTCCTAAACCTCCATAGACCTTCGTCTCGCTACCAGTGGCTGCTTTATCTTCAGTAGCTTCTATAAGATTATCCACATCATTTCTGTCTCCTCCTATATTTTCCGCTATATTTTCCCGAAAATCATTATCTTCAGAATTATTGTCGGAGGCCATTTTACAATATACTCCCAAAAGACAAGCGGCTGTTCCATATTCGCTATTGTCGGAAACGCCATTGTCAGCAACCGGAACCGGTAAGTTGTCGCCTTTACAAAGGCCTTCTTCTCCAATGATCTCTTCATGCACCCATTTAACAATATCTGTATTGCCTTTGCTTAAAGCCCAGCGCATAAAATATGTTTCACTTTTTCTATCCACACCATTCGTATCGTCTGTTTCAACTTCTTTAAGCAAACCGTTTAAAATTTCTACATCATTGCTTCCATCCCCTGCTTTACGCAACAATTTTTTAAACATATCAACACCTTCGTCATCTTCTGCATTTACAAACACATCATAAGTGGTTTCGGTCTCCGCTATCCAACCCAACATTCTTTTTGCGTGGTTAGAACTAGTAAAGTCGTTAATACGATCCTCCAATATTTCATGCTCCAATTTGCTTACGGCGGCGCAAAGCAGATTCATGCTTTCTTCGCTTCCCCCAATTTCAGCAAGATCCTTTTCACTTGGTTTGTGCAGTTTTTTGGTTATTTCCACTAATTTTTCTACATCTTCTTTTCCCATAGCATAACATTTATCCCTTGCGCTTGAACTGTTTATACCCAAACTTTTACCTGCGGATAAAGATTTTTTGCATAAGTCTTTACAGTCTTTATCATCCTCACAGCATGTGCCACTGCAGGAGGGAAGCTCGCAGGCCAGTTTGCTTTCCCGCTCAGAGGATGTTGTGCCACCGGTTGTGGTGGTTGTGGTAGTGGTGGTTCTGCCGGTGCCGGGATCTGAAGTGCAGTTGGACACCAAGAACAAGCTCATCAAAACAGCCAAGACCAAGGCCCAGCCTATTTTGTTTTTTAACAGTGTTTTCATTACGAAACCTCCTTGTTTTATTAGTTTAAATTTTCTGTTTTGTTATACTCTCTGTAATTAATTGCATTTGCTGAAACAGTTGATCCAATTTTAACTCTATGGCTTGTAATCTGTTATCAAAATGCTTTTGATTTTCTTCAACTTTATTGAGTCGTTCTTCAAATTTATTGAGTTTTTCGTCAATTTTATTAAACTGACGGCTTGCCCAAGCAAAAAATAAAGCGGCTGTGGTTATCACCAGAGCACAAAGGGCCACCTGTAAAAGGCCAAAGCTGATTAAAGTTTCCACTTACTGTACCTCCAAAGTTTAGCGGTTTTTTTGCTGTCTCTTAGGTGTTACTGTAGCTTTTCGGCGGTTTTGGCCTTGTGCTTTATTTCCTGTATTATGCCCAATAAGGCCGTAATGTCGCCTTGCATTTTTCCTATTATTGCTTCGGTTTTTTCTGTCATTTTTTTGTTTCCTGTTTAAATTGAGCTTTACCCGACCACCCTGCTTAAGAGCTTGTCTAACTTGCTGTTTACCTCTTTAAATTGCTGTTTTGTGTCCGCCTCTAAGTGATCCAGCCTTTTGCTCAGCTGGTTTTGGTTCTCTTTAAACTGGTTTTGGTTCTCTTTAAGCTGATTCAGGTTCTCTTTAAACTGATCTTGGCTCTGTTTTAGCTGATTTTGGTTTTTTTCGAGCCGGGTTTGAGTTTCCCTAACAGGCCGAAGAAGGAGGTTAAAAATAAAGCCCAAGCCGGTCATAACCGCCACAAAAGCAACAACAGCCTGCAATACAATAGAAGTGGAATCCATAATCCTTATTATAACCGGGTTTTTGGCGGGGTTTCAAGGGGTTTTTTGGGGGTTTTTGGGGGTTTTTTGGAGTTTTTTGGGGGAGGCTGTTTTTCACCCGGATTTTAGTCTTACTTTCTCTCCAAGGCCGAAAGGCGCTTGTCCATTGAGTCGAGGCGGTTTTCCACTACACCAAGGCGCTTGTCCATTGAGTCGAGGCGGTTTTCCACTACACCAAGGCGCTTGTCCATTGAGTCAATTTTGACGGATAAGGCTTTTACATCCCCGGAAAGGGAAACAACACGCTCCATAAGATCTTTTTGCCCGATGATAAGCAAAAAAAGCGGGACAAGAAAAATCAGCAAAACACCGACAATGTACTTAATGTCCCGGTTAAGCCTCTCCTCAACAAAAGCTTTTAAATGAGCTTTTGTCTCCTCAAGGTGGCCAAATGGTGGATTTTCTGTTCTTTCTTGCATTGCTTTGCCTTTATGTTTTTGCGTCTATCAGTTGGCTTAGTTTTAAGCTGATTTCTTTTTGGCCTTCTTTTAATTCGGATATGTCTTTTTCCATGCGGGACATGTTTTTATCCAGACGACCGATGTCTTTTTCCATGCGGGACATGTTTTTATCCAGACGACCGATGTCTTTTTCAAGACGACCGATGTCTTTTTTAATGGGCCGGACTATCAAATCCACACTAAAGCTAAAAAGCCCGATTACAGCCGAAAAAGCAACAATGGCTTGAAACAAAGGTACAAAAGACTCCATAATTAACCCCCTTTATACTTAGTGGCCCGTGATAAACCCTTACTCTTTAGCTGTTTTTGCCCAAAGTCCGCACCGTTTCGGGACGGAGTACCTTGGACCCTCACGGCACGGACTTTGGACAAAAATGCTTAAGGGGTGCTTTTTCACGGGCTACTACTTAGTATAGCATACTTTTTTATGCCGGTTTTTTGTAAGAAAGTCAAGCTATAGGGCGGTTTTTTGTAAAAAAAAGCAAAAAAGGGGGGCCGAAAGTGGCTGTTTAGTTGTTTATTTGGCAGTTGTTTGAGGTGCAGATTTTATCGCATTCGGCTTCGCTTATTTTTGCGTTCGCAGTAAAGTGGCTGTCGTAAAACTTGCGATCTTTGTTTATGGTTTCCCAATAGTTCCAAACATTGGGGCCATGCGCATAGCAGTGATTTACGCGAACAACACCCGGGCGGGTGGTGGTGGAATAGTGGCAGGAGGTTCTGCGCGTCCTGATATTGCTTCGGTCGTACTCTTCACGGGCGCAGTAAATGTACAATTTGCAGTTTTTTCTGCTACAGATGTTCTTTACCACATTGTGAAAAGCGACAAAGGCGGAAATGTTTTTCTCCTTTTCGGCTATGGTTAAAAAAGTGTTCCCCTGCCCTTGGAGATTGCTTGCCATGCCCGGCTCAGCTGTAGCGCCACCCCCTGCGCGTTTAAAGGCGGATTTTAAAATCACACTGTCTTTTTGATCGTGCTGTCTTAAAGCCTCGGCGGTGGATCCGGTTTTGGCTGTCCAGATTAAAAATTCCGTTACTTCTCTGTCGCTCCAGCCTTTAATAAGGTTTAAAATCGGCTGAGGGTGAATATCAATCATCACACCAAAATCCAAAGGCCCGGCGGATCTTGAAAGTTGATCGTCCCCCGCTCTAATGTACTTCATTCTGTCAAAAAGCTCACTTAACTTGGTTATTAAGTCTATGGGCAGTTTTTCGCACTTGCTTCTTTGTGAACTGTACATTATTTTGCAGGAAGCCCGGCATTTGGCATATTCCTCCGGCTGTTCTTTTTTGAACTTGCTGTTGTTGCAGGCGGGGCCTTCGTAATCTGACCGGGAATACCGGCCGTAAGTGCTGTCTGATTTTGTTACGCGAATGGGAGAGTCGGTTTTGCTTTGTTGCCTTTCCCGATCCGCGGAATCACGGCCCGCGTCCTCTGAGTCTTCACAGTAAAGCAAAAGCAAAACCGCAGGCAGTAATACAAAAAGTATTTTTATTTTTTTTAAAATACGAACAATCATTTTCATCATTGGCGATTACTCACAGCTTCTATTGCCATCGTTGCATACAGCTCTGCAAACATCATTGTTTATTGTGGGTTCCGTAAAACGGATACCCAGATCTGCGTGCAGAATATGCTCTTCCACATATTTAAAAAAGTCTTCGTCTTTTATGTTTCTGGCCATTTCGTTTCTTAAATCCTCTGAGTGGGTGTATTCGTCCCTTGCTTTCTCCTTACAGTAGATACGCAAAACACAGTTTTCTGTATGGCTGGAGCCTACATACTGAACGGAGCAAATATCCTCTTTAATCATCTCGTGAGTGATTTGCAGTATATCGTAATTGGAGTCGCCGATCATCAGCTGGAAAAAGCTTTGATCAAAGCTGATTTTTCGGGCCAGACCTTTTTCCACCGAGCCGTGGAGACTGCGATCCCCCGCAGAAGAAAGAGCTTCGTAAATAATTTCGTTTCGAGCCTCTTCAGGGAGCAAAAGCAGTTCTGCGGAAGGCTCTGTATTGGCGCCAAAGTAGTGTAACAAAATACGCGCCTCATCCACGGTATAAGCCTTAACAATCCTGACCAAAACTTTGTAATCCAAGGCCAAAAGCAGGCGAAACTCCTCTGAAACATTCAAATACTCCAAAGATGCAAGCACAGGGCTTCGTAAATAGCGCAAAAGCTTTTCCATGTTTGTAACGCTGTCTTTGGGTAAAGAGCGACATTGCTTTTTCACATTCTTGTCTGATTTATAGAAAATTTTGCTACAGATACGGGTGCAGTCTTTGTGCTCTGAGCAACATTCATCGCCCTTGCAAAAAGTGGCGGTTTTGCCGTCTGCTGTAATCTCCCCCGCAATATCCCCACTGGTTTTTACATCGCCGGGAATGGGAGAACACTGAGAAAAAAACAGCAAACCGGCGGAAATATACAGCAAAGCTCTCATTTTTTTATCTCCCTTGATTGCTTAATTATCAGACAGGCTTTTATTTTTTCACAGGTTTTAAAGCAAAGTCAAATACAGTCTTTTTTGGGGGGCTGGGAGGGCTGGGGGGGCCAGATTAGGGCATAATGCAAAGCATCATGTCTTGTTTTGCATTAAGACAGAAAAAACAGATAAATTTCTACTGAATAAACCCCCGGGGAAATAAGGCTCATGTTGTCAAAAAGAGTGTTGAATTTAAAGCCTTCCGCCGTAATGGTTTTGGGGGCGCGGGCGCGCAAGCTAAAAGAGCAGGGAAAAGATGTTATTTCCCTTACCTTGGGGGAACCCACTTGGGAGACCCCGGAGGCAATATGCTCCGCAGGCGTAAAAGCCATTCGGGAAGGCCACACCAAGTACACTCCCGCCGGAGGCTCGCAAAAATTAAAACAGGCGATTGCCCAAAATACGCAAAAAACGCTGGGTCTTGCTGTCAGTCCCTCTCAAGTAACGGTCTCCATAGGCGCCAAGTTTATTTTGTTTTCCGCCATTCAGTCGCTTTGTGACCCCGGTGATGAGGCACTGGTCCCCACTCCCTTTTGGGTGAGCTACCCCTCTATGGTGGAGCTTGCCGGGGCGAGGCTTGTGCCCGTTCCCACCCATCGGGAGCAAAACTTTAAGCTCCGGCCTGAAACTTTGGAAAAATATATCACTAAAAAATCCAAGGTGCTGATCTTAAACTCCCCCAACAACCCCACAGGGGCTGTGTTCAGCAGTCAGGAGCTTAAGGCTTTATCGCGAGTGTTGAGCGCTCACCCGCAAATATATGTGCTTAGCGACGATATTTACAATCACCTGTACTTTACCGGTTCTATGGCGCCACACCTTTTGCAGGTTTGCCCTGAGCTGAAAGACCGCGTGCTGGCCATTAACTCTGTTTCTAAAAATTACTCCATGCCCGGGTGGCGCGTGGGCTGGGCCGTGGGGAACGAAGAAATAATAAGCGCCATGTCGCGATTTCAAAGTCAATCTGTAAGTTGCGCAAGCTCTATTTCGCAGGAGGCCTCCGCCTACGCCCTAAACCAATGTGACAAAGAGCTTGAGGACACCAGAAAACACTTAACAGCTGTTAGAGACACAGCTTTAAAAGCTTTTAATCAAATAAAGGGCCTTGAGGTTTTTCCCCCTGAGGGGGCTTTTTACCTCTGGGTGTGCGTGAAACAGCTTTACGGCTCTTCTTGGAAGGGGGGGGATATTAAGTCCTCAACCGATTTTGTAGAGGCTTTGTTTCAGGAGCAATCTGTGCTTTGCGTGCCGGGTGAGGAGTTTTACTGTCCGGGTTATGTGCGCATTCATTTTGCCGTGGATGACAAAACCCTGCTCTCCGCCGTATCCCGAATAAAAACCTTCGTATCTTCCCGGGTTTAAAAGCTGAAATGCTTTAGAACAGTGCGCAATATACACTTTTCCGCCTGTTCAAGGGTTGTTCGAGGATCAATCAAATACCCAAGGCCCTGGAGCTTTCCAATATTTTGGCGAAAGCTTTTTTATTGTAAGAGCTTTTACTATGGGTAAAAAAAACAATTTTAAAGATTCTATAATATCAAAAAGAGAAGGAGAATCCACTAAGCTTAATGTTTCTACGAAAATACTCCATTCCTTTTCTTTCTTCTTTATAAATTCCGGTTTGAAGGCTGTAATTTCTTGTTTTAAAGAAGTGTCTCTATTTTTAAAAGTCAGTTCAATAGCTTTTGATAATATATGACCATCAAAGTTGTATTCTCGGGATAATATCCATAAGTCATAAAAATCTTTCATCCGACTGTTCCAGTCTCCCAACTGCATTAAAGCTTCAAATTTTTCTGCAACAACACTTTCCAAACTATAACACCAAAGCTTAGGGGCGGGAAAATTCAAGATGCAAGGAAAAACCATTTTCTTTACTGGCTTAGGAAAAATAACATCATAAAAACTTATATCAATTTGCATATTGATTTTTGCTGAATCCAAAGTCCCATGAAATAAAATCCGCATACCTTTATAAGGGGTATTTCTCTTAATATCTTCAATACGAATGCTTTGTGAATCAAAAACCAAACCATCTTCTACTACTTTTACAGATAAAATATTTTTTATATTTTCTATTATTTCAGAGGTTTTATTATCTCTTTTTTGTGATATGTCAATGTCCATAGTAGGGCGAAACTTCTCTACTTTTCTAACTTGCAGAGCTAAAGCTCCCTTAAGAATAAAAGAATCCACATAATCAGATTGAGATAAACGATACAAAAATCTTTCCATAGCATAATACTGCATAAGCTCATTAAAAGGTCTGTTGTCTTTTCTGGATATATTTAAAAGCCTCTGTCTCACAGAGGCTGGAATATTTGTAATTTGTTTTCTCATCATATTATGCTTTCTATGTAGGGTTTTATGACATTTTCAACCCGGCATATTTTTGTATACTTAATCAATTTTGAAGGATTAAATATTTTTCTTTCTCTATAAAAAGCTAACGCCTCTAATACAATGTTCATGCCAATTTTATTTCTAAATTTAAAACAATCCATTATTGTTTTTTCAGGATTGTATATTTTAACAGGGATTTTATCAAAAGTATATTTGTCCACACCGGAAGAAAAACTTTGATCAGAAAATTGATGAATAGAAACAGGAGGGTAATCTATTCTGGGTTTGTGAGTCCCTCGTTTTACAGCCATCCAAACTTTGTGAGGAATCTGTGTCGTTAAGTTATGAAAAGCCAAGGCAGAAATTAAACAAATCACTCCATTTGGAGCTCTCAAGGCCACCGTTACAAAATCAGGATGAGAAACCTTATATTGTTTTAATTTGTATAAGCCATAAGAAATTTGCTCCAAAACCCCTTTATCTCTCAAGTGATACAAAGTTCTTGGATGAATGTGCTTTTTTATGGCTTCGGTGGCCTTTATAATACCCTTATTGGCTTTGATAATACGAACAGCATTTTTTTCTTTAGCAGTGTTCATGGATAAAAACCTCTTCATTTATTTATATCTGGGTATAATTCTATCCATATTCAGAATAAAATCAAGAATAAATCTGTAAAATAACCAGAAAAACCCCTGTTTTTACTCAGAATACCTGCAAAGGCTCAAAAACCATTCATAAAACAGTGCGCTTTGTGGGCTCCTCCACGAACCCGGATATCATCAAGTCTTTGGAACAGATATCCCACAACCTGCTTGTCAAGCTCAGCAATGACCGACAGCCCGCTCTTCCCGGCATGGCCAAAGTCATCTACAGCAAAGAGCCTAAGCACAAAAAACCAAAACAACAGAAGAAAAAACGTGCTGAGCGACGATATTTACAATCACCTGTACTTTGCCGGTTCTATGGCGCCGCACCTGTTGCAGGTTTGCCCTGAGCTGAAAGACCGCGTGCTGGCCATTAACGCTGTTTCTAAAAATTACTCCATGCCCGGGTGGCGCGTGGGCTGGGCCGTGGGGAACGAAGAAATAATAAGCGCCATGTCGCGGTTTCAAAGTCAATCTGTAAGTTGCGCAAGCTCTATTTCGCAAGAGGCCTCCGCCTACGCCCTAAGCCAATGTGACAAAGAGCTTGAGGACACCAGAAAACACTTAACAGCTGTTAGAGACACAGCTTTAAAAGCTTTTAATCAAATAAAGGGCCTTGAGGTTTTTCCCCCTGAGGGGGCTTTTTACCTCTGGGTGTGCGTGAAACAGCTTTACGGCTCTTCTTGGAAGGGGGGGGATATTAAGTCCTCAACCGATTTTGTAGAGGCTTTGTTTCAGGAGCAATCTGTGCTCTGCGTGCCGGGTGAAGAGTTTTACTGTCCGGGTTATGTGCGCATTCATTTTGCCGTGGATGACAAAACCCTGCTCTCCGCCGTATCCCGAATAAAAACCTTCGTATCTTCCCGGGTTTAAAAGCTCATTTAAGGCGGATGTGCCAGCCCATGCCAGTTCATGCCGGCCCATACCAGTTCATGCCAGCCCATGCCAGCCCATGCCAGTTCATAAAAAAAACCACTCTCCGATCATTATTCCATTACAAACATCAGGTTTTAAGTTTTTTGATTTGTTCTGTCGAAAGCCCTGTCACTTTAGAAATAAAAGCCGGATCAGTTTTTTCTTTCAGCATATTTAAAGCCACTGTCTTCATGCCTTCGGCACGGACCTCATCGCGGACCTCATCGCGGACTTCATCGCGGACTTCAGCACGGGCTTTATCGCGAATAAGCTCGTTTACGGCCAGCTGATCCCGATACTCCCTTTCTTTTGTCTCTTTGAGCAAACTCTCGTATTCACTCGCCGACAAATCATCCAACAAACTTACCGCCTTTGACATATCTCCTCCTTTCCCGGCCAATCGCCTCGCCTTCTTACGGCTTAACCTGCCGGACTCCCGTAAAAAGTAACACCATTCGTCTTGTGCGTCAAGCAAATCCTCCACCTCGCCCTTCTTAAAACGGCTAAGCTCCACAAACACCATCCGCAAGTGATTGTTCAATACAAAATGAGGAGCTTTATCCGAACGAATGGAAAAGGAAGTGACGACACCCCTTTTATGAGAGCCAAACACCGGAAACTTGGTGAATATTAAAGAATAAGTGGAATGTAAACGGCTGTAAGCCTGACTGACTTTAAGGCCCCTTGTATGAAGCCGGGACCAATAGAACAAAGTCCTGTCCACAAAGGCTTTTTTTGAGACAGCCTGCATTTCCACATCTACTTTTTCTCCTGTATTGAGAGACACATTAAGGTCCAAGATCGCCTGTTTTTCCCTAATGGAGGCAGGGTAAAGAAAGCTGTCCTCGATACTGATTTCATCAGGTTTTTGACTATTTTCGTCTTTTGAACTTTGTTTTTCTTCACTGATAAGTTGCACGCTTTGGACATTTTTTTTATCCGGCAGGGGCAAAAAAGCTTTTAATAAAGAAAGCAACATATCTTTGTTTCTGGAGAAGAAGGTTTTAAAAGATCTGTCATAAGTGAGATCCAGGTACTTTTGTTTTTTCATTTTGCTTTTTCTCCCTTTTTTAGCGAAAGATCCGCTGGTTTATTTGTTTGGTTTATGTCTCAGGGTGTTTTTTTTAAGCACAATAAAGCTCATGCAAAATCCGTGCCAAAATCGGGAAAATCAGCTTTTTTTTGCAAAAAACTTGTGATTTTTATGATTTTTTCTGAAATTTTTGATAAAAAATTCGCCTTAACCACTCGGCACAGTGCATAATATACACTTTTCACCTATTCAAGGACTGTTCCCGCACATTAGCTGAATGGTTAGTAGCCCGTAATAAAGTCTGGCTTTCATAGTTGGCATAAGCAAAACCCCGTCTTGTTCGGGACGGAATACCTTGGACCCTCACCGCCGGGGTTTTGCTTATGCCACAAATAACAGGGGTTTTTCACGGGCTACTAGTTATTGTTGTTTAAAATTATATTTTTGCTCTCTCTTGCGGAATGCTTCTTCTCCTCCTTCTAAAATTTCACAGGTGTGTTGTCGGATTCCTTTCTGTAACAATATAGATTTTTGTTTAGTATCTTCAAAGTTATTTTCCAATGCTCCAGAAACATATTCAAACTTATACTGTTTATTATCTCTTCCTCTTTCTTGCCCTTCCTGATTTGCAACAATTATTTCTTCAGAGTCCGCCCCAACGGTCAGATTCGGATTATGTGTGACAATGATAATTTGTCGTTCTTTTTTCTTTCTTTTTATGAAAGACACCAGATCATGATAAACAGACCTATTATCTAAATCATCTTCTGGTTGATCTAACAGTATAGGCCATTCTTCATTACTTAGATCAATCAATAATCTTAATAAAATCAATCCTTTTTTTCCGGGAGACATTTTATCCAAAAAATCATCTTTGTAAGAAATTTTAAAATCCAAATCAAAATAATTTTCTAATAGTTTAACGATTACCTCTTTCGCACCTTTGCTTTTTATGGTTTTAATTTTTCCGTCAATTACTGAATTAAAAATAGATTTAATAAAATCAAGATGTTTAGCTGGTTCATACTGGTATTGATATTCATCCTGCCATTTTACAGAACTATCATAAATTTTCTTTATATCTCTTTTATTCAAACAACTGTTGATAACCTCATCATTAAATTTCTGTTCATTAAAGCCAATAAGAATCTTCAGAGAAATATCTTTGAGCTTATTCTCATATTTTTTAAATTCATTTCTCATAGAATCATAAGCCTCAAAAATTTTTTTGTATGTATCAATTGTTTCTGCTTTTTTTGCATCATAAGACCTCCTCTTCAATTCAAGCTGTCTCTTGAGAATCGCAATCTGATTCAATTTATCTTGTTCTTTTTGTATTTCTTCATATTTCTTTTTTAACTCACTCTGTAGCTGAAATTTGCTCATCAGAGGTTTAAAACTTTCTCTTGTTTCTTCAATATCTTTTGTTTTTAATTTAATTTTATTATCTGTAAATGAAATAATTTCTTTTATTAAAAATTCTACTTTATTTTTAGTATTTTTGAAAATTTCAGGTATTTTTTCAAATTCATTTTTTATTTCTATATCTGTCAAAGATGACACTTGTTCTTCACATAATTTTTTAGTGCTATCTATATTCTTCATCACTTCAGATTTAAACAGAAGGATGTTTTCTTTATCTTTATTTAAAACAGATAGATCGGTTTTTAATCCTTTTCCTCTTCTTAATAAAGATTCATATTCCTGTTTTTCTTTTTCGCTAAAACCAGATTTATTTTGAATTTCATCGGATGTTTTTTTTAGTTGTTCAATGTATTTATTGATTCCTCTCTCTTCTCCGCATTTCTTCATACTCTCATGAACTTCCGAAATCTCCTGTCTGAGTTGAAATACAATCGTAATATTTGATTGAATTATTTGAAGTAATTTTTTAACTTCAATTTTACTGTTAGCGTAATTCGTTTTTATATTTTCATCTTGTAATAAAACATCTCTAACAAATTTATTTAATGTCGCCTTGCTTTTAATGTCCATTTCTGAAAGTTTGTTGAGATAATTTTGCGGAATGTATATAATTTTTCGTTTTTCTGACTGACTATCTTTAGAATTTTGAAGATAAGTTTTTCCACCATCTGCCCATACAACTTCAAAGTTAAAATCTGGAGTGTCATCAAAGTTATATTCCTTATGTGAAACCTGATTTAAAAATCTGTGATTAACTTCGTCACTGTCTATTGTTTTGGCAATATAATACAATAATAAAGACTTTCCTGTAGATTTCCCTCCGATAATTGTAGTTAGATTTTGATTGATCTCAATAGTGTTCGGCATAAAATCCGTTGTTTTAGAATTGTCAATAAAACGCACTTTATCAATTACATAGTAAGGTTTTTTGCTTTCTGGAATACTGTATCCAAGACAAACTCTTTCCTCTGGTTCAAATAGTATTTGTTTTAATCCTTCAAAGGTTTTGTCTGCTTTTATCCAAGTTATATAAGAATCTTGTCCCAAACGCTCTCTGCAATCTTTAAAGGCATGGCAGTCAGAAGTAGCAACAACTGGTTTTTCAGGTGATCTTATATCTTTATCTTCATAACGATCAGGCTTTAAAAACCATTCTTTATCTCTTTCTTTTCCAAATATAAAGTCACAAAATTTATCTACCTCATCTGATAAAATTTTTTTTCTTTCGGATTCCCCATTTTTAGTTAATTGCCCAAAAACAAATCCACCGTATCCTTTATAAGAACCAACTTTCATATATAGCTTGTTCCCTCCAAATGTATCTTTTAAAGATTTTTTTATACTTTCCAGAGAAACAGAGGCTTTATCATACCCTAATTCGTCCAGATCTTCAGAAGTGCAGAAATAATATGCGCGGTCTTTCTTTGTAGCTGTTGTTTTTAAGTTAGAAAGAAATTTTTTAATTGTTTCCAAACTGCAATTATTATCAAAAATCAAATGGATATTTATTTCTTCGCTGTCTTTGTTCGTATTTATATCTAATCTAAGCTCAATATTTGGGAAAAACACTTTATCTTCAAAATCTGGATTGTTTCGTGTTTTCTCAAGTACTTTTTCATAACCTGCAATAGAAAAGTAATCAGTAATGCCAAAAACCTCTACATCTGAACCCTTTAAATAACTAAGAAATGTGTCCCAAACATTTTTATTATTTTCAGATTTATATTGATCTGCATGTTTAGATTCGGGAGCGTGTACTTGTAAATCCCATTTTCTCCAAATAGATCCTTTTGTAAGATATTCCATTTTTTGTTTCCTTTTATAATATGATTTTTTTAATAACTTCTCACTATAAATACAAGCTCAAAAAATGTCAACCCCCTAAAGCTGGAATCACCCGATGAGCTAAAAAAGCCTGTGTTTTAAGGTTTTGAGAGGATTAGAAAAGGTCGGATAGGTTTTTACAGTAATAAAACATTTTTCAGCTTCCTTGAGACTTTTCTTTTTCCTTCCTTTTGAACTATTCGAATTTTTCGATTAGTTGATTGTTCCTTCAATCCCTTAATGTTTCAGCTGTTTCCAAAATGGAAACAGTTGATTTTATTATTCCATTTTTTAGCAAAAAAAGCAATATGCAATTTTTGCATATTGCTTTTTATTTATGATCCAGCCTTCCGAAAGGTGCTGTTTTAGGGTTTTTGTGGCCCATTTTCTGAATGAAATAGCCTTGGTTGAATTTGTTTTATAACCCACCGCCAACATAATACCCAAGGAATAAACCTTTATAGGTTTGTCTGAATGAGCAAAGTGCATTTTTTGCACATTGCTTTTTTCATCTATTTCCCTGTCTTTTATGATTTTGCCAATATGCTTTGTAACTACTGATCTTTCAATTTCAAAGACATTAGCTGTTTGTCGCTGTGTGCCCCAGATTGTGTCTTTTTTAAGATCGCCTCGAAACTCAATTTTTCCGGTTTTGGACTGATAAATAATGATTTCTTTTTTCATTCTTTTATCTCCAAGCTTTTACCGGGGTTTGAAAGCGCAAGGTGAGTTTTTGGCTAAACCTCCTCTACACCGGTAAAGGTTTAATAATAAAGCGGTTTTTTAAAAAATAATACTTGGCATTGGTCCTGAAACCACGAAATATTTTTTTGACATATAGTGTTGTGCTGAAATCGGGAAAAAATTGTATATTATTCAGTGTTATGAAATTGGCTTGTTATTCTGCGACGGATATTGGTCCTGTAAGACAAAAACATCAGGACAGCATTATGGCGGACGGAGATCGCGGCCTTTTTATTGTGGCGGACGGAATGGGAGGGCACCAAGGCGGAGAAGTGGCCTCTAAACTGGCTATTCAGACAGTGTCGAAAAAGCTGGAGAGCATAAAAAAACAAAAAACACTGTCCTCAAAGGATATAAGGGTCGCCTGCTTGGAGGCCAATCGGGTGATTTACAATGAAGGGCAAAAAGACCTAAGCCTTCGGGGAATGGGCACCACTTTATGTTTTCTGACTGTGAAAGAGGACGGAAAAGCCTATATCGCCAATATCGGGGACTCCAGAATGTATATGGAAAAAGAGGGGCAAATGTGGCTCTTGACGGAGGACCACAATTTTATCACCAATCAAGTAAAAACCTGTTTTTTGTCCGGGGACCCTGTGCCGGAGCCTTCCGCGGAAAACAGTGTTCTCACCAGAAGCGTGGGCTTTTTTGCCACAGTGGAGCCGGATATTTTTGAAAAAACTGTGGAAAAAGGGGAAAAATACCTGATATGCTCCGACGGATTCAGCGGTTTTGTGCCGGAAAAGGACATTCACGCGATTTTACGCTCCCGCCCTTTACAGGATATTCCTGATAAATGTATAAAAAAGGCCGTTGAATGTGGCAGTGACGATAATATTTCTGTAATTGTTGTTGAAGCGCTGTAGATTTTTGTGTATATGTTCGGCTTGAAATTTCAGCGAGGGCTTTTAGCGGATTTTTTAAGGTGGAGAAAACAAGGCGAGGGAAACAAAGCAATGTGGAGAGAAAAATGAAAAAACCGGGCTTGACATTATTTATTGTGTTCAACAACAAAAAAACCTCTTTCAAAGAGTGGCATATCTCCCGCGCGGGGATAAAGGGCGCGCTCATCGGCTCAGCGGCGCTTTGTCTTCTGCTGGGGGCTTTCGCGGCGGATTACTTTTTTTCTTTTTCCTCACGGCTGAAGAATCAAAAATATCAGACAGAAAACAAAAATTTAAAAGAGCAAGTAGGGCACTTACAGGCCAAAATGAAAAAGCTGAACTCCCGGTTATATCAAATTGAGGATTTTTCCCGTAAAATCAAAGTGATAGCCGGAGTGGAACACTCCCCGACCCATGCCATAGGCCCTTTGGCTCATACCGGCTTTCCTGATTTGCTGGCCACTTCCCTTGTTACAGACCAACACAGCGCTGTTCACCCGCCTTCCACTGCACCCGCCTCCCCTCCCGCTGTTGATTCCCGTCAGAAAGACATGGCGCTTGGGACTGCGGATTCTTTAGTGGTATACATGGACAATTTGGATAAAAAATCCAAAATGGTTCGGCAGGATATTACCGCTCTTATGGAGAAAATTTATGAACGGCAAGATATTATGAGAAGCACCCCAAGTATTTTGCCGGTTAAGGGTTGGATAAGCTCTCGGTTTGGTTACCGCAAGTACCCCTTTACGGGTGAGGTGTCTTTGCATGAGGGGATGGATATAGCGGCCTTTCCGGGGACTCCGGTGTACGCGCCCGCAGACGGGGTGGTGGTGTTTGCCGGTTACAGGCAGGGCTACGGCAAGGTGATTGTTATAGATCACGGCTACGAGCTTTCCACGCTCTACGGGCATTTGTCTGACATTATGGTGTCCCGATGGCAAAAAGTGGAAAGAAAACAAGTGATAGGAGCTGTGGGCAATACCGGAAATTCCTCCGGCGCTCATCTGCATTATGAGGTTCGTATTTCTAAAGTGCCGGTGGATCCGGCTAATTACATATTTTTATAAAACAAAGGAGGTTTTTATGAGCTTTGTTAAAAGCTTAAAACAAGAACTGGCACCGTATCATCTGTTAAAGCACCCTTTTTATCAAATGTGGAGTGAGGGCACTTTGCCTAAAAAAAACCTGCAAAACTATGCAAGCCAATACTATCATCATGTGTCGGCTTTTCCCCGTTATATCAGCGCGCTTCACTCACTTTGCGAAAATCAGGAAAACAGAAAAGTCCTGCTTGAAAACTTAAACGACGAAGAAGGATCCAAAGGCACCCCCCACCCGGAGCTGTGGATGTATTTTGCCGAAGGGCTGGGCCTAAGTAAAAAAGAAGTGCAAAACACCGCTTTGTGCAAGAGCATTCAAAATGTAATAAACTTGTTTTTTGTCCACTGCCGGGGTTCTTACGCAAAGGGTTTGTCTGCACTTTACAGTTACGAGTACCAAGTGCCGGAAGTTGCGGAAACAAAAATTGAGGGCCTGAAAAAACATTACGGCATTACAGATAAAAAAACTCTGTTGTTTTTCTTGGTTCATAAGTCGGCTGATGTTGAACACAGGCGGGAGATAGAAAAACTTTTAAGCCGTTTGCCTGAAGAAGAGCAAAAGCCCGCTCTGAAAAGCGCTGTGGATACTGCAAAAAGCTTGTGGAACTTTTTGACGGAGATGCAACCTGCCACTGCTGACACTGTTTAATATCACTTCTTATAAACAGGAGCGGTGTATATGAAAGACCGCTTTGCCATTCGTTCGGTTTTAGAGATAAACGAGCTTGTGCTTCCTGTTCGCCTTGGGCGGGATAGAAGAGAGCGCGAAAAACCCCAAGAAGTGGCCTTTCATATTGTGCTGGGTTTTACCAAGGCTTTAAACGATGAGCGGAGCGATCGTTTGGAAAATTCTGTGTGCTACTCTAAAATATGCGCGCAAATAAAAAAGCTGACAGAACAAAACAGTTTTTCTTTGATCGAAAAACTGGCTTTCGAAACTTTAACCTCTTTAAAAGCTGAACTGCCCGCCGGTGTGCTTGTGCGCGCGCGCGTTCATAAAATTCACCCTCCCGTGCCGAACCTTAAAGGGGGTGTGGTCTACACCTGCGGCGATTTTTTTTAAAGCAAAAATGAAGATCAAAACCAACAACATTATTTCCTGTTTTTAGCGCACCCTGTCATATAGCTGTCTTTATCTTTATTCTATTTGATTTTTTTAATTTTTTATTCTACAATAATGTTCCTCTCAAGCTTCCTAAAAGTTAGAAAAACAGTTATGTTGCAACAAGAACTCTTTGATTACAAACAACATTTTGTCAAGCTGGAAGACAGAAAGCGATATTTTTTGCATTGTTTGTCCAGCCCGGGAAAAAATAAATATAAAAGATATATTGGAACACCTTTGCGCTATGCCGGAGGCAAAAGCTTAGCTGTAGGCTTAATTATAGAGCTGATACCTGAAAATACAAAAGCCATTGTATCACCATTTATCGGAGGAGGATCTGTTGAAACAGCATGTTCCAACGAGTTGCGGATTCCGGTAATTTCGTATGATATATTTGATATTCTTGTAAATTATTGGCAGGTCCAATTAAAAGAACCTGTCGCTCTCTATCACCGGCTGACAAAGTTTAAACCCGACAGGGAAGAGTTTAAACGGGTAAAAAATCGTTTAAAAAAATACTGGTATGAAAACAACAAGTTGGGAAAGAGAGATTTAGCGGCTTATTATTATTTCAATCACAACACCTCTTACGGCCCTCATTTCCTTGGTTGGCCATCGAATGTTTATCTTCAAAAACGAAGATACGACATTATGATAGAAAAAGTAAGGGATTTTCGCGCACCTTTAATGAAGGTTGATTGTCTTCCTTTTGAGCAATCCATTCCATTGCACAAAAAAGACTTTCTCTATTGTGATCCTCCTTATTATTTAGGAGATGACAGCAAAACTTTTGTTGGTATGTATCCACATCGTAATTTCCCTATTCACCATAAGGGCTTCAAACATGAACTATTAAGAGATTATTTATTGTCGCATCGCGGAGGTTTCATATTGTCATACAATGATTGCCCGACCATTAGAAAATGGTATTCTTCCTGTAAGATGATAGCGCCAAGCTGGCAATACACCTTTGGTCAAGGGGATACCCGTATCGGCGCGAACAGAGAAAAGTTAAACGACGGCAGTCATATTAAGAAATCCCATGAGTTGATTATTTGGAAATTTTCCTGATGAAAACAAAGAAAACAAGAGCTTCCACTTCTACAGCCGCCAGAAAATACAGACAAAAAGGGCATGATGATGCTCTTCAATTCGCTTTGCTTATCGGGTTAAAAGAAGATTACAAAAATGACAAAAAAGCAAAAAAAGATGTTATTGACCCCTCAGGCGATGCTCATTCTCTTAAAAGTGGACAAAAGAAATGGCAAATATTCCTTTATACAAGAAACCGTTTTGTTGAAGACCCTACTTTTGGGGCTATGAATGGAATTGGCGAAATACTTATCCGTTGTATTGACTCATTCCCGAAGCATTATGCTGATTATACCGGCATTAAGAAATTGCAAGCAAAAGAAAAACTACGCGCGCCAATGCGGGATTTGAAAGAGAAATTATCACACAAAAGCAGGTTAAAGGCATTTTTAAGCAAGTCTATTTTCAATAGTGGCGAAGTGAATTACTTAACTGTAAAACATAAAGGCCAGTATCATGTGTTTTTAAATAAAGATGTGATAGATCTACTAAGCCGAAAATTAACAGTGGAAAACTCACAAGCTCGACAAAAAGGGCAAGTGGATGAACAAAAGGTATTGTTGAAACACCAGAATATAAATATAGCAGAAATTGAAATGAGAAATGACAGTAAGATCCATTACAAAGAGATTCGCTTTAATATGTATAAACCAAGAGTGATGAATATTTTATTTGAAGGAATGGGCAAACCAAAACAATGGAAAAAAGATATTTTTTTGTATGAACAAGCAAAAAAGAAATTCGGCAACTGGACAAAGAAAAAATAAACCCGGAACAAAATACAATGAAAAATAAAAATGAAGGTGATTTGATAAAATGAAAGTGTATATTGGTTTGGGATCTAATGTAGATAACAGGATGGGGAATTTAAAGCGGGCTGTGCAGGAGATAAATCAAGCGGGGCTTAGTGTTGTTAAAACTTCTTCTGTTTATGAAACCCCGGCGCTTTTGCCTGCCGGCAAAGCGCCCGAAAATTGGGATCGCACTTTTTTAAATGCTGTAGCGCAAATTAAGTGCGATAATAATGCTAAGCCTGAAATTTTACTTCGCACTTTAAAAAAGATAGAAAAAAAAATGGGACGAAAGGCCCACTTAAAGTGGGCGCCCCGGGTGATTGATCTGGATATTTTGCTTTTCGGAGAGCAAAAAATAAAGGCCGGAAATTTAAAGATACCGCATCCTGAATTGACAAAAAGAAATTTTGTTCTAAGTCCTTTAAAAGAGATAAGCCCGCTTTTAAAAATCCCCGGCACAAAGGGAAAAACCGCTTTGGAGCTGTCACACCTTTTACCGGTAAAAATTCCCGCTTGGATGTTTATTGTCAACATTACTCCTGATTCTTTTTCTGACGGAGGCAGGTTTATGCCTAAAGGTGATAGTGAAGTTTCTTCGAAAAAAGCTTTTAACAGCTCAAAATCAGAACCACTTAAACAAAACTTAAATAAGTTTAAAGCTGTTTTGCAAAAAGCGCGCAATATACAGATTGTGGACTTAGGGGCGGAGTCCACCCGCCCGGGCGCTGTGTGTGTATCGGCAAAAGAGGAATGGAACAGGCTGAAACCTTATGTGGAATGTTTTTTTGAATTTTATAACAATAACCCCTTTCGCCCCCGCCTAAGTATAGACACAAGACACACCTTTACCGCAGAAAAAGCGGTTAACAAGGGGGTGGATATTATAAACGATGTGAGCGGGCTTTTTGATACGGGAATGTTGCAACTGCTTAAGAAAAGTAAGGTGGAGTATGTGCTAACCAACAGCCTGACTGTACCGGCAGACCCGGAAAAAACCCTGCCGGTGGATAAAGATCCCGTAGAGGAAATAAAAAAATGGCTTGAAAAAAAGATTAAGATTCTTAAAGAGCATGAGGTTTTTTTGGATCGGATTATTTTTGATCCCGGTATTGGCTTTGGAAAAACCGCCGGGCAAAGTTTAGAAATTTTAAAAAGAATTAAAGAGTTTTACTGTTTTCCTTTAAGGATTATGACCGGCCACTCCAGAAAATCTTTTATGAAGGGATTTTCCCCCGCAAAGCCTATGGACAGAGATCCGGAAAGTGCGGGGGTTTCTGTTTTTCTGGCCAATAAAGGGGTGGATATTTTACGCGTACATGAGGCGGATTTTCACGCCCGCGTTTTGCGCGGCTTTCACCACTTAAATGCGTAACCTTCAGATTAGAACCAAAAGTCTGGTTGTCCTGACTTCGACACAACACTATGAGTTAAAAAATATTTTGAGGTTTTTTTAGACCAGCCGGGTTGTTTTTGTTTGGTTTTGAGTGGTAAAATCAGTAAAAATTAAAGTTGTGTTCCCGACCCCGACCTTTACTTCCTCGATCTCTTCTGGAACAGTAAAAACATGTTTATCAAGGTCACTGAAAAAATCTCAAGCAAAAACCGAAAAATTAAATCTTTCCGGATTATGGAATCGGTACGCAAAGGCTCAAAAACCATTCATAAAACAGTGCGCTTTGTGGGATCCTCCACGAACCCGGATATCATCAAGTCTTTGGAACAGATATCTCATAATCTGATCGTAAAGCTCAGCAATGACCGACAGCCCGCTCTTTCCGGCATGGCCAAAGTCATCTACAGCAAAGAATCTCAGTACATAAACAAAAAACCAAAACAACAGAAGAAAAAACAAAAGCCTGTTTCTATCTTCTCCCTTAAAAAGCCACAGGAAACAGCACGCATCCAGCACGGCATTAAAGGAGTATGCGGGGCTGTCTATGAACAGTTAGGCTTTCATACCCTCATACAAGACACCAACAAAGATCAACAATGGAACAACATCTTAAAATACTGTGTCCTTGCCAGAGTGGCCCACCCGGATTCCAAAAGAAAAACAGTAGACACTTTGGCAGAGGATTTTAACGAGACTGTTCCTTTGGAAAAAATGTATCGCATGATGGACAGGCTTTATCCACGCATAGAAAAAGCAAAAGACATGGCGGCCAAAAACACCCTGAGCCTGTTTAACCAAGAAGTGGATATTCTTTTCTTTGATGTCACCACCCTTTACTTTGAAAGCTTTGAAGAAGACGATACAAGACAGTTCGGCTTCAGCAAAGATAAGAAGTTCAACGAAACACAAGTGGTCTTAGCCCTTATCACCAACCAAGAAGGTCATCCCCTAAGCTATGAGCTGTTTCCCGGAAGCACGAGTGAAGGATCCACCCTTATTGCCACAGTTCAGAGATTAAAACAAAGATTTACAGTCAAAAACGCCGTGTTGGTGGCCGACAGAGCCATGTTTAATGAGCAAAACCTTACACTCATGGAGGAAGAGGGGATTCAATATGTGGTGTCCGCCAAGTTAAAGTCCCTGCCCAAAAGCAAGAAAGATGAGATTTTAGACAAAAACTTAAAATCTTCCACTGTCTCAGAAGACCCACACAGGGTAAAGATAAAAGCGCTTGAGTATAAACAAAGAAGACTCATTATAAGCCACTCAGAAAAAAGAGCCAAAAAGGATGAGGCGGACAGACTAAGACTCATTAAAAGACTGATGAAAAAAGTAAAGAACAAGCAAATCCCCATAAAAAGCCTTATCCCCAATCATGGCACCAAAAAATACATCACAGTTCAAAAAACCAAAGCCACACTCAATGAACAAAAAATAGCTGAAGACAGCCGTTGGGACGGCCTGCATGGACTTATTACCAACATGAAAGATAAGCCCCCCCAAGAACTCCTCACCCGATACAGACAGCTCTGGAAGATAGAAGAGGCTTTTCGTGTGTGCAAACACACTCTTAAGATGAGACCCATTTACCACTGGAAGAGGAAAAGAATCGAGGCTCATATTGCTATATGCTTCTTGGCTTACTCGCTTTCTTACACTATGAAACACAGAATGGAGCAAAGAGGACTGAACTTCAGTATCCGAAAGATGAGAGAGATTTTAAAAAGAGATCAATACAGTATTATAGAGGATGCGAACAAAAATCTTTATCGTATGCCCTCTAAATCCACAGAACCGATACAGGCTATATACGAGGCTTTGGGGCTTAAAAGAGTGTCTGACTTTGTATCCGGTTCCTGAAGTTTTACCGGACTTCAGTCTTAAAATGTGTGCCCCCGTAAAAACTCATAAGTATATGATATCACTCACTTAATGCCTTGCATTGTGTCGAAGTCGGGAGCATGAGGTTTTTTTGGATCGGATTATTTTTGATCCCGGTATTGGCTTTGGAAAAACCGCCGGGCAAAGTTTAGAAATTTTAAAAAGAATTAAAGAGTTTTACTGTTTTCCTTTAAGGATTATGACCGGCCACTCCAGAAAATCTTTTATGAAGGGATTTTCCCCCGCAAAGCCTATGGACAGAGATCCGGAAAGTGCGGGGGTTTCTGTTTTTCTGGCCAATAAAGGGGTGGATATTTTACGCGTACATGAGGCGGATTTTCACGCCCGCGTTTTGCGCGGCTTTCACCACTTAAATGCGTAACCTTCAGATTAGAACCAAAAGTCTGGTTGTAAGTGAAATAAAACAAGTTTCAAACACGGCTGTTTTTCATGTTTGTACAAGCTGATTTTCTGCCGGAATTTCCGTAGCTTTGGCGGGTTAAGGTGTGCCACTCTTTAAGGTAAGGCTCTATGCCCGGGGGAGGGGCTTTTTGTACATCCTCCGGGTCAATGTAGTGCGCGCTTATGCCGTCCCAGCCGGTAAAGCGGTGCGCGGGGCTTTGTTCCTCAATTTGGCTGTGGCTTGTCAGCTCCACCTTTCCCCCTCCGCCCGGCAGATCCACAGCCCACCGGGGAACAGCAAGCCCGGAAAGCACACCCCACAAACTTTTTTGAATCCACCGGGAGTTTTTAAGAGAGGTGCGAAGATGATCCGTCCCAAGAGAAGGATCACACTGAAACATATAATAAGGCCTTGCTCTTAAAAACAAAAGCCTGCGGGAAAGCGCCTGCACTATGGCCGGGTGATTGTTCACTCCGCTTATAAGCACCATTTGATTGTAAACAGGAATACCTTGATCCGCCAAGGTGTTTAAAGCTTCAGCCACCGGCCTTGTGATTTCCGCCGGGTGGCTGAAGTGGCTCATAATAAAAACCGGATGATATTTTTTTATCATATTTGTAAAATCTTTGGTAAAACGCATGGGGCAAACCGCCGGCATACGAGAGCCTATTCGTATAATTTCAATATGTTTTATCATTCGCAGGTCTTTTAAAATTTTTTCTAATAAAAGGTCGCTCAAAGTTAAAGGGTCCCCGCCGGAAAGTATCACCTCCCTTATGCCCGGGTTTTTTCTTATGTAATTAAGAGATTTTTTATACTCACTTAAGGGGATCATTTTTTTGTCTTGAGCGGTGAATCTTTTTCTGGTGCAGTACCGGCAGTAAATGGGGCATAAGTCTGTTACCAAAAAAACCACGCGGTCGGGATAGCGGTGGATTAAATGCTTTTCCGGGCTGTGTTGCTCTTCGCCCAAAGGATCTTTTAAAGCCTGCCGTCCGGTTTGTGTTTCCCGCTCCTGTGGAATGATGATTTTTCTAAGCGCGGGGTGCGCGCCTGCAAGACACGCATAGTACGGAGTGCTTTGCACGGCAAAGGATTTTTTGACCAAAAAGCCTTGTTGCTCCTCCGGGCTTAATGTTAAATATTTTTCGTAATCTGTTTTTGTTTTTAAAGAACAACGAAGTTGCCATTTCCAGTTAAGCCAGTCTGCTTTTTTGACATCCAAAGGCGCTGTTACGAAAGGAAAATCAAAGGCCATAAACGCCCCTTAGTAAAGATGAGAGTATTTTGCCACAAATTTTTTGATTTTCCTGTTTCTAAAAATGACACTGACTCTTAAGTCCTCACCACTCCCCTCCACTTTATGGATTTTGCCGGAACCATAGCGGGGATGATGCACCACTTTGCCCACTTCATAAACAGTACCGCCTTCGGAGTTAAAATTTGCACTGTACTTTGAGTTGTCATTATAATCTGAGTTATATGTTGAATTGTACTGCGATTTATATTTTTTTTGAAAAAAGTTTTTACTTCTTCTAAAAGAGTGCGCCTTAATAAAGCGCGCGGGAATTTCATTTAAAAACCTGCTTGCGATATTATATTTTTTTTTGCCAAACTTGCTTCTTTGACCGGCGTAAGACAAATACAGATGTTTTTTTGCCCGGGTCATTCCCACATAAGCCAGTCTTCTTTCCTCTTCAAACTTGCCTGCACCGTTAAGGCTGTCGTCGGGCAAAGGAAAAAGCCCGTCCTCCATGCCGGTCATAAAAACTGTGTTAAATTCCAAACCCTTGGACACATGAAGGGTCATTAGTGTAACAGCCATTATCTCTTTTTCCACTTGATCTGAAGGGGCGCGCAGGGCCATTTCTTCCAAAAAAGCCTCCAAAGAGTTTTTTTTGTTTTCTGTTTCAAACTGACTGATGACATTTCCAAGCTCTTGCAGATTTTCCAACCGGCTTAAGGATTCAATGGATTGATTAGCCTTTAACACCGGGGCGTAGCGCGTTTTGTCCAACACCTCTTTATAAAAATCGGAAAGGGGCAAAGCCCTGCGGGCAGATTGCAGTTCTGTTATTGTTTGCACAAACTCCATAATTCCCGATCGGCCCGCGCCCCGCACTTGATTTGTTTCGGACAAATACTTCATGGTTTCGTAAAAACTTTTGTTTAATCGCCGACTTTCATGCGCAATAACATTTACGGCGCCGGCCCCAATACCTCTTTTGGGGCTGTTTAACACCCGCTTTAAGGACACTTCATCTTGAGGGTTTACAATTATTTTTAAGTACGCGAGAATGTCTTTTATCTCCATGCGATCGTAAAACTTTAAGTTGCCCACGATTTTATAAGGTATGTTTTTGTTCAACAAAGCCTCTTCCAACACCCGGGACTGGGCGTTGGTTCTGTAAAAAATTGCAAAATCCTCATAAGAATAATCCTGATCCCGGCAAAGGCCCTCGATAAGTCCGGCGATAAGCCAAGCTTCTTTGTTTTCGTTTTCTGTTTCATATAATTGAATAAGATCACCGGTGGGATTGTTTGTAAAAAGTTTTTTGTCTTTTCTGTGCTGGTTACAGCTGATGAGGGAGGAAGCGGCGCGAATAATATTGCTTGTTGAGCGGTAGTTTTGCTCCAGCTTTACGATTTTACATTCAGGAAAGTCGCGATCAAAATTCAAAATGTTGGAAATATCCGCCCCTCTCCAAGAGTAAATAGACTGATCCTCATCCCCCACAACGCATAAGTTTCTGTGGTTTTGCGCCAAGGTTTTGATGATAAGATACTGAATGTGGTTGGTGTCTTGATATTCATCCACGGATATATATCGAAATTGATTGCGGTATTTCTCCAAACATTCAGGATATTTTAAAAACATTTTATGAGTCTCCAGCAAAAGACCTTCAAAATCAAAAGCCCCGGCCTTTCTTAACTCCTGCTCATAATTAAAATACAGATCTTGAAAGCGGTTTCCGTAAGCCGGAAAGTTGTCGCGGGTGATGTCGTCGGGTCTTAGACCCTGCCTTTTACAAAGGGCAATTTGGGAGGCAAAGGTTTTGGGGTTATATATTTTTTCATTAATGTTCATGTCTTTCATAATTTTTTTTACGAGGGCCAGTTGATCTTTGTTGTCGTAAATGGTGAAGGTGGAGCTGTTACTCAGCAAAGGTTTGTTTTCCTTTAAAAGGCGGGCGCAAAGGGAATGAAAGGTGCTGATCCACATTCCCCCGCCGTGCAGAGGGATATTCAGCTGTTTTATGAGTGTATAAACTCTTTCGCGCATTTCGCCGGCCGCTTTGTTGGTAAAGGTGACAGCGAGTATCTGGCCGGGCAAAGCTCTTTTTTTTTGTATCAGCCGGGCAATACGATAGGTGAGCACCCGGGTTTTGCCCGACCCCGCCCCGGCAGAGACCAAAAGCGGGCCGTCCAACGACTGAATGGCGGATATTTGGCCGGGGTTAAAATTTTTTAACAACAAGTTATCAGAATGTATCATATCTCTTCCAATTTGGCCCCGGACAAATCAGGTTTGTCTTTTAATTGATTTAAAAATTTTTCCGCAGATTCTTTTTTTCGAAACGGGCCAATATACACTTTATAAAAGTTTCCTGATTCTTTAAAGAAGATTTTCCATTGCGGAAAGCGAATTTTAAGCTGTGTGGATTTTTCTGTAGCGGACTCTTTGTTACTGTGAACACTGATAAGCAGGGCTGTGATTTTTTTATTTTCTCTGTGGCTGTGCGTTCTATCCGGGGTGTTTTTCGCGCTTTCCCGCTCCGTCTTTTGGGTCTGCAAATCATCGGCCGTTTTTGCGCGCGGGCGGGTTGGGGGTTCTTCGGAAGGTGGCGGGCTTTTTTCTTCGGCTTGCTCCTGCGCCTGCTTATGCACTCCATCAGGAATAAGAGCTTTTTTGTGTTTTCGCACTTTCTTTCTTTGCCAATCTTTGCCGGGGGTGGATAAGCCCTGTTGCCGATCAGCCTCGCGGGGCAAGGGGGATTTATGCCGGGATTTCACAGCGGAGGAATCTTGAGATTTTTGCAGGCCGGATAAAGTCACTTCCCTTCCAAGGAAAAAGGCCAAGGAAAAGGAAAACACAATCATCGTAAAAACAATACTCAGCTTGTAAAATTCTTTTTTCATTTTTTGCCTCTTCTTTAAAGCATTCCCCTTGTTTAATGTCAAAAAACTGACTTTTATTTGTTCATTTTTTTGTCTTTTTTCGTGACCGGGACGGATAATAAAGCTCTTTTTTGCGGGTTTTGTCCATTTTTTTAAACGAAAGTCCGTAAGGCCCCTATATTGCTTTGTTTCATTAGTAGGGAAGGGCCTTATGTCAGATCAAAACCCGAATTTTTACTTTACACCGGAAGAGCTTTCCTCTTCAAGCAGTAACCGGCTGGAAGAGAAGTTTCCTTTCTTTTTGAAGGTGGTTTGTTCATGCGCGCTTTGTTTGGCCGGGGTTTTATGGCTGACGAGGCATCATCAATCCGCCCGGCGAAACTTAAGCTCCACGCGGGAAATACAAAATCTGCCGACTGCTCCTCAAGAGATGATAACTTTGGAGCCTTTTTTAACACTTTTTAAATCGGATCAAGGGGGGCGTTTGACAAAAATGGAAGTGGTTCTGCAAGCGGAGGATCCTCTGACTCTGCAGGAAGTGCAAAAGTCCCGCCATAAAATAAGGGATCATCTGATTTTTATTTTATCCAAAAAAAATGTGTCTGTTTTTAATGACCCATCGGGGCGGGAACAGCTTAAACAAGAGATTATCAACCAACTTAATTTGTTTCTTACAACGGGTCGTATTTCCGGCCTGCAATTAAACCCTGTTTTTTTAAACTAAACAAAGGAGAGCTGTTGTGACAAAAAAAAGAGCCATTCAATTTGAAAATCAAGGCGCGCGCCAATTAAGTTTGGAAGAAAGACAAAAATTGATAGAAGAATACACTGTATTGATTCGTTTTATAGCGAAAAAAATATCTGTCCGTTTGCCGGCCAATATTGATTTAGAAGATCTGGTGTCCAGCGGGGTAATTGGCCTTATGGACGCGATAAAAAAATACGATCCCAGCAGAGACAACAAGTTTAAAACTTATGCGGAATTTCGCATTCGGGGATCTATCTTGGATGAATTAAGGGCACAGGACTGGGTGCCGCGCTCCATAAGAGACAAGTCTAAAATGCTTGAAAGAGCCACCTCTAATCTGGAAGCGGAGCTGGGCAGAGCCCCCACGGACATAGAAATATCAGAACGGCTGGGACTTACAATAAGCGAGTACCATAACTTGGTAAATCAGGTGCGACCGGTTAATGTGATTTCTATAGACGAGGCTTCCACCTTCAGCAGTGTGGACCGAAAGTCCTTTTTAAATCTTTTGCAGGGGGACAGCGACCCTTTTACCTATTTGGATGTGAAATCCATTAGAACTGCGATAAAAAAAGTTATTGAATCCCTGCCTGAAAGGCAAAGGATTGTGCTTTCGCTTTATTATTACGAAGGTTTTAATTTAAGAAAAATCGGCGCGATTTTAAATGTTACAGAGAGCCGGGTGTCTCAACTGCATGCGCAAGCGCTTAAGCGCCTTAAAGTAAAGCTGGAACAAAGATTTAAAGAGCACGAATTAAAAGCGGCCTGACAGTTATGTAGTGGGGTATAAAAAACCATATTCTTTAACTTCTTTTGTCCAAAGTCCGTACCGTTTCGGGACGGAATACGATTTAACCCTCACGGCACGGACTTTGGACAAAAATGATTAAGAGGATATTTTTTCACAAGCACTACATACACAAATTAAAGAGTGGTCTTTTTTTCTGTAAGCCTTAGCACAGCCATGCCAAGAAACAGAAAAACAAGAACTTGCGTAATTGTAACCAGTTTGTTTTCAAGATAGTTTTCCCAAGGTATAATTTCCGGCAGGCTTCCTAATATGAGGCCCAAGATCAGGCAAAAAAAGAGCTTTCTTCTTTTTTCAAGAAAAAGGCGCACAAAATAAAAAGCGCAAACAAGCCCCAGCAGTCCGCCTGCGGAAAACACCATAAGGGGGGTCAGCTCCCATTCCGTAAGAGCTTTTAAAATCATACTGTAAGAGCCAAGGAGCAGTAACACAGTGGAGCCGGAAAGGCCCGGCAAAACAGAGGCAAAAAGCCCCAAAAAACCGGAGACAAAAAACAACCAAAAAAATCCTTTTGAAAAACGAGCGCCAAGTTCCAAACCTGTAAAGGTTAAAAGAGCAAAAAAACCAAGAGCAACAGCCAATATCAGTAAAAGGGACTTTAGGCTTTTTGATTTTATACGCTCTTGGTTTTTTGCAATATCAGAACTTTGCGGACGGGTGACAAAGGGGATATATCCCAACAGGGGATGAAACTCAAAATCGGTTTGGCTTAGCAAGCGAGGCAAAGAGGCTAATATCAGCCCCGTGAAAAAAGAATACATTTGCAAGGGAAAAAGCAACAAAAGTCGGGACATTCCCTTAGAGAGAAAAACAAAAGACAACACCACCCCCGCAGTAAGACAGCATAAAAAAATTAAGCTTTTTTTGGTTTTTTTTGAAACGGGAAACAAAGATGTTACGGAAAAAACAATTTTATCGTAAATGCCCATTACAAGGGCCATTGTGCCGGCGGAAATCCCGGGCGCAAGGCAAACAGCTCCTAAGGCAAAACCCTTTAAACACCACTTAAGTTTTTGAATAATCCCCTCTTTTTCTGCGCGGGCGGGTGTTTTTGAAACCACAGATTCCATTCCTCCTCCATTATTCAGCCTTTTTTATCTGTTTTATTTTTGGCCTAATCCCTTTAAAATACAGAACCCACCACAAATCAAGTAAATAGTCGGGCGTAAAAAAGGCTGGCTTTCATAGTTGGCATAAGCAAAATCCCGCCTTGTTCAGGCTGGAAGCCCTAAGTAGTGGGGTGTGAAAAAGGCTACCAAACTGCTGATCTGCAAGCAAAGTCCAAGCTTGTTCAGGACGGAATACCTTGGACCTTCACCGCTTGGCTTTGCTTGCAGACATAATTTACAGAGGTTTTTCACGGGCTACTAAGTATAGGGCTTCCAGTTTTACACAAAGAGAAAAAGAAACGTATAGGCCAAATTGTTGGCCTATACGCCTCACCAGCGAGGTTTTGCTTATGCCACAAATAACAAGGATTTTTCACTCCTGACTATTTAGTCGTCCGTGAAAAACCTTTTTGTCTCCGCTGTCATTCCCGCATAGCCCGTCATTCCCGCCTGAGCTTCGTCATTCCCGCCTGAGCTTCGTCATTCCCGCCTACGCGGGAATCCCAGAACCTCCAAACTGAAAGCCCTATACTAAGGGCTTTCAGTCCCTTGCAAGCAGGAATCCAGATTTTTTTTATGAAGAGCGTAAAAATCTTTGGTTTATTTGACAGTCTTTTTTACAAGCTGTTAAAGATAAATAAAAATATGAAAACTATACCGCTTTCTTTTGAAACTTCAAAGCCTCACAGCCTGTCTGTAAAGGAGGCATATTTTAAATTTCCTGTTTCTGTCCTTAAGAGCTATTTAAAATTAAGTAAAGCGGGCATAGTGTTTTTTGCTTTGCTTTCTGCAGGGGCAGGCTTTGGATTGGCCAATCTGACAAACCACTTAAGCCTCGAAGGGGGCGGGGTTACCTCTTCTCTTCCTTTTCCTTTTTTTTGGCTTATAGCGGGCCTTTACCTTGCAACAAGCGGTGGCTTTGTTCTTAATCAAGCTTCTGAATGGAGGCTGGACAGCCTGATGAACCGGACCAAAAAACGACCCGTGCCGGCCGGAAAGCTCACGGCCCTTCAAGCTTTTTCCTTGGGAATAACGCAAATAATAACGGGCCTTTTTATACTCTTGGCTTTAAAGCCCCTGACGGCGGGCCTTACTTTGCTTGCGGTTTTGCTGTATAATATTTTTTATACCAAGCACTGGAAAAAGAAATGGGTTTTTTCAGCAGTGCCAGGCGCGCTTCCCGGCGCGCTTCCGGTTATGATTGGCTGGTCTTTTCCCTCTTCCGCTGTTTTATCTGTGGAGTGCCTTTATTTGTTTTTTGTTTTGTTTTTATGGCAGATGCCGCATTTTTGGTCTCTTACTTTGCGCTATCAGGAGGACTATAAAAAAGCCGGTGTGCCTGTGCCCCCTCTTCGCTTGGGCAGACGCAAAACCCTTTACCACATGGCTTTTTATTTGCTTTCCTATTTGGGTCTGGCCCTTATCTCCCCTTTGTTTTTTAAAATGAATGTAGCCTACATTTTTTTGCTCATTCCTTTTTGCGTAAAAGTGCTTTGGGAATTTATAAAGTTTTCCGCCCCGCGGGAGGGTTTTAGTTTGGCTAAGATCAAATTTCCCTCTACAGCCATGCTAAAAGGTTCTGTCGAAACCACAGAAAACATCAAATACAATGTTGAAACCAGTAAAAGCCCAAACAAAGTAAAACCAAAAGGTTCTTCTACCGAAAACCCGGACAACATAAAATGGAAGCCGTTTTTTCTTTGGCTGAACTTCAGTGTTCTGATTTTTCTCTATGCCCCTGTCTTAGACCTCTGGCTCTACTCCCTCACCCGGTAGATAAGCCATTCACAACAACCGGCGCTTTTTTTTCCACAAAACTCTTTAAAAAACCTGTTTTCCACCGGTTTTTTTTAGGTGCATGGTGACACTTCAGTTGACTTAAATATGAGTTAATTTATATGTTATCACTATGAAAAATATTATACAGCCTAATATTGAAGTTTTAAAATGGGCCAGAGAGCAATCCGGTTTCAATTTAGAGGCAGTTGCTAAAAAACTTAAAAGAAAAAAAGTTACAGCTCAAACAATAATAGAATGGGAGAATGGGACAGCATTCCCTTCTTACTCCCAATTAGAAGACTTGGCTTATAAAATCTATAAAAGACCTTTAGCTGTGTTCTTTTTCCCTGAGCCACCGGATGAAAGCGATATTAAAAAATCTTTCAGAACATTGCTGAAACCTGTTGAAAAACTGAATCCAGAAATGAGATTTTTGCTTCGCAAGGCCCGTGTTATGCAACTTAATTTAATGGAATTGCATGATGATAAAACACGAGGCGAAAAAAAAATTACAGATATTAGATTTACCTCTAATTCATCTGTTACAAGTCTGTCAAAAAAAGTAAGAGAATATTTGAATATAAATTTAACAGAACAAAAAAAATGGAAAAACCCAGATACAGCTTTAGCAAAATGGAGAGAAGCGCTGGAATCTCGTGACATTTTTGTTTTCAAAGATTCTTTTAAAGCCTCTGATTTATCCGGTTTTTGCTTATATGATTCTGAATTTCCTATTATTTATATCAACAGCAAGCAGACAAGTTCCCGGCAGATATTCACTCTTTTTCACGAGCTGGCTCATATATTATTTCACACCAGTGGCTTTGATCCGTTGAATGAAAATTATTTTAGAGGCCAATTAACAGATGCTAATAAAAAAATAGAAATAATGTGTAATGAATTTGCCGGAGCTTTCCTTATCCCGGAAGAAGATTTTTTTCTGAATACCATCAAAGCTACTACTGTGAATATAGCTAATATAGATCAATGGGCCAAAGAGTACTCAGTCAGCCCGGAGGTGATTTTAACCAGAATACGGAAGAAACAAATTATTTCTAAAAAAAATTACCACAGTTTACTTAATACAATTCAAAAAAGATATAAAACATTACCAAACAAAGGAAACAATAACTATGGCTACATTGTCAAATATTGAATGGACAGAGGCAACTTGGAACCCTCTAACCGGGTGTAATAAAGTCAGCCCGGGCTGTAAAAATTGTTATGCAGAAAAATTATCTTACCGATTACAAAAAATGGGGCAATATAATTATAGAAATGGCTTTGCTCTAACTTTACACCACCAAGCTTTGGAAATTCCTCTAAAATGGAAGAAACCAAAAGTAATTTTTGTAAATTCTATGAGTGATTTATTTCATAAAGAAGTTCCTTTGTCATTTGTTCAACAAGTGTTTACAGTTATGAATCAATGTCCTCAACATCAATTTCAAATCTTAACAAAAAGAGCTGATCGTTTGGAGAAACTATCTAAACAAGTGAAATGGACAGACAACATCTGGATGGGAGTTAGTGTTGAAAATAATCGTTATATAAACAGAATAGAGCATTTGTTAAATACAAAAGCTAAAATAAAATTTTTATCGCTTGAGCCTTTATTAGGCCCTTTAAAAAGATTAAAATTAAAAGGAATTGACTGGGTGATTGTGGGTGGAGAGTCAGGTCCGAACGCACGCACTATTCAGTTAGAATGGGTTGTGGAAATAAGAGATCAGTGCATTGCGCAAAAAGTTCCTTTTTTCTTCAAACAATGGGGTGGGGTTAGGAAACATAAAACCGGGCGCCTGCTTGAGGGCAGAACATGGGATGAAATGCCAAAATAAAGGCACTCTTGAGATAGTTGAAAATTATTAGAAATAATCCACTTAAGTCGCCATGAACCTAACAAATACAAATCTTTAGATTTTTCTGAATTAATAAGGGTTTTTGGGAGATAGGTTTTTAGAGAATTTGTAAAGGGCGAAACATACGATTAAATTTAGGAGGGAAAGGATACAAAAAATTTCAGGTTCTTTTAAATTTAAGTTAAAGCAGATAATAAGACCGACGGAGGCCAATACCATGAAAGCCGCGTCTAAAATATTGCCTCCGGCGATGATGCGGGAAAGCTCTTTCGCAGGGGAGATTTTTTGTAGATAAGTCATTAAAGGCACAAAAAATAAACCGCCTGAAAAAGCAATCAGAGTTAAATCTAATATTACCCTTAAGTTTTCAGGATTTTTAATAAAATTTACAACAGTTACAGGATCTTTTGGCGCAGGAGAAAGAAAAAGGGAATGCAAAAACAAATCAAATAAAAACACACTAAAACCCAAAGCGCCTGTAAGAGCAAGCTTTATTTTTATCTTTTCTCTTGAGAATTTTTTGCAAATCATACAACCAAGGCCAATTCCCACAGAAAGCAGACTTAGTAAAAAAGTTACTGTGTGTTCAGTTCCTCCAAGTATGTTTTTTCCGTATCCCGGCAAAATGGAAAGCAAGGTCGCCCCGTAAAACCAAAACCAAGCCAAAATTAAAATTGTCCATCGAATATCCCGGCTTGGAAGGATATTATAAATTAGTTTTCCTGTAGAGGAAAAAGGATTACAGTTTAACTTTAAAGCAGGCTCTGCAGGAGGCGCTTTAAGAATAAACAAACTACAACACAACCCGGCCACGGATAAAACAAGCACGCCAAGGCCCGCGTAAATAATTCCTTTTCCGGGAACAGCCGCTGTCAGCCCTCCAAAGACAGTTCCCAATAAAATTGCCAGAAAAGTAAACCCCTGAAGAAGAGCGTTGGCTGACACTAATTTTCCGGTTTTGGTTTGCCGATTCTCCATACCTGCAAGCTGTTGGGGCATATAGCTGTACTTTAAGGGGCTGAACAAAGCGGACTGAAACCCCATAAGAAACAAAGCCGGCAAAAGCACAAAAAGACTCTGCATAAGAAAACCAATGAGGGCTAAGAGCATAATTCCGCATTCCAGTGTTTTTATGTAAAACATCAACCGGGACTTTTCGTATTTGTCCGCTATTTGACCGGCAAAGGCGGAAAACAGAAAAAAAGGAAAAATAAAAATCCCGGCGGAAAGAGCGATAAGTTTTTCCGCACTCCATTCACTTAAATGTAAGGACTCAAAAGTGATTAAAATAATCAGGCTGTTTTTAAAAAAATTGTCGTTCAAAGCGCCTAAAAATTGCGTAAGGCACAAGGGCCAGAATTTTCTGTCCCATAAAAGAAAGGGCTTATTCATTTGTGTGTCTCATTTATGGGAAGAACCTTGTTGTGTCCGGTTAAGTGGATGATCCGGCTGAGCGGACGGGTGAGCTTTTTTAAAGGCGGGCATTTGAAGGCAAAGCCCCTCTATTTCTAAAAGCCGGGGAAAATCCCTTAAATGAACATTAAACCTGCGCGCGCTTTGTAGCTGGGGGATAATAAAAAGCTCCACAGCCGTTAAACCACAGCCAAAGAAAAAGGGGCCTTGTTTTAATTCTTGGGCCTTTTTTTCCACCGCTAAAAGCCCTTCACGAATCCAAAAGCCCGGCCATTTTTTTGCTGTAAAACCAAGGCCCTGAGATTTTAAATACCTCAAAACCTTAAGGTTTTGTAAAGGCTGTATGCCGCTGTTTATGATTTCACAAACACTGATAATCTGCGCTTTATACGCCTTTGGGAATAAAGCAGGGCGGGGGTGTAAGCCATCCAAATATTGTAATATGGCCATTGTCTGCGTAAGAGCCACACCCTTATTCACAAGGCAAGGCACCTGCCCTTCGGGGTTTAGTTTTTTGTATTGTTCGGTTTTTTGCTCCTCTTTCAGCAGGTGAATTGGCATATATTGAAAGGGAATATTTTTCAAATAAAGGGCGATGCGCACGCGGTGGGAGCAGGAACTGCGGTAATAACTGTAAAGCTGAATATTGGTTTTCATTATAGCATGCTCTTTCGCAAGGCTTAAAATTCATACTCTTTAGCTGTTATTTTTAGAATTTGCCTTTTTTATACCGCACTTACATCAAATAGGGAAGGACAAAGCTCAATTTTATGGTCTTGCCGGTCGTTTTTTTGCCACTCACTGCCAAAATATCCTTTTGTGTGTTAGATTTTAGGGGTTGGAGGGGGCCAGGGGATTTTGCGGAAGCAGGCTTTGTTAAGGCGGTTTTCTATTGCGCGCCAGATTCCTTTTTTGTGCTCTTTGGTTTTGAGTACATAAATTATATGCGCCGGGTTTTGAGACAAAATATTCATCTCATGGTAAAGCTTTCTTGCACAAAGCCGGGCGGGGGCTTTTAATACCAAGGGCTTAAAAGTTCTGTTTGGATACAAGGTGTTAAGATAATTTACCACCGCTTTTCTTGAAGGAAGCTTGTTTTTTACCTCGATCAACACCAAAGGCACAGCCGGCCGGTAATGCTTTTTTAAATGCCCCGGGCTTAAAGAGCTTTCTTTTTCGGACAAGGTCCAATTTTCCCCTTCTGTTTTTTTTAGCCACTTTTGCAAATCCTCTTTGGTGATAAGCCCGGGTCTTAAAATTTTAAGCTCCTTATTTTTAAAGTCCGGTTCCAACACAGTGGATTCAAGCCCCCCTTTACATTCCCCCCCGTTCAGTACAGGGATTTTTTCTTTAAAAATTTGGTGAACATGCTCCGGCCGGGTGGGGCTTAACCTGCTGAATAAATTGGCGCTGGGGGCGCAAAGTGCTGTTGTTTTTTTTATAAGCTCCAAGGTCAAAGGGTGCCGGGGAATTCTTAAAGCAACTTTATTTTGCCCGGCGGTGATAAGAGGATGCACAGCCTTTGTTTTGCTTAAAACAAAAGTTAAAGGCCCGGGACAAAAATGATTCATCATTTTCGTTAACAGTTTATGCTTTACAGTATGAAACAAGCTTGCATGCTTTATATCAGCACAGTGAACAATCAAGGGATTAAAAAAGGGGCGGTTTTTTATTTGAAAAATTTTTTTTAAAGCCTGCTCATTCAAAGCGGAACCAGCCAAGCCGTATACAGTTTCTGTAGGAGTCGCCACCACCCCCCCGGCCTTAATAATATCGCAGGCTTTTGAAAGGGAAATATATTTTGACAACTTACACTCCTTTTATACAAACGGGGCGCGGGGCAATCGCAAAATCTGTACAGGTTTTTAGTCCGTTTGTTTTATCAACCTGTAAATATGAGGACCTAACATGGTAAAAATAAAAACAGAACACACAATCAATAAAATTAGAGAGACCAGTTTTAAATTAGCTATAATGGCCTGTCCATAAGCGGATACAATAAAAACTTGTAAGGGAACCACCACCAAGGTCACCCCGCCGGTGACCAGAATGAATTTATAAACAGGAATACGAACCACCCCGCAGGTTAGGTAGCCGATGAAGCGAAAACCGGGAGTGAAGCGAAACATCCCGGCCACCAAACAGCCGTACCGGGACACCCAAGCATTAATCCGCTCCTCCTTTTTCTTTGATCTGTATTTTTTGATTATTGCCTGCCGGGTTATTTTTTCACGAAAAATAAAACCCATCAGATAAACCAGCAGATCACTTAAAAAAACGGACAGAAAGCACACCAAAGCGGTGGTGCCGGCCCGAACAGGCGCTTGCCCGTTTTGAATCGCCTCCACCGGTGGAGGATACAGTTCCGGATGCGCCCCCATATAAGCGACCAAGGCCGCAGAGATAATCACCACTTCCTCCGAAACAGGGAAACCAAAAGTGGTTAAGGTCATAATCAGTATAATAAAGCCGTAAAATGCGTACGGATCATAAGCAAAGCTTGTTAGAAAGTGCAAAAGGGATTGTTCTAAAGTTTCAAACATAATGATCTCTTATTTCAAACGGTTTTTTTGTTGATTTTTAAACTTCCCCGAAGAAACAGTCAAATACCATAAGCTTTGCATTCCCGTCACGGCGGAAAACACAGGCTCAAACCCCCAGAAAAACAGTCAAATACCATAAGCTTTGCGCCCCCAAAAGGGATAATAAACAGTTTGAATTGAAAGTAAAGTTTTATTGGTAACCGGCGAAAAAGTGTGTTATTTCGATTAAACAGGGGGTTTTATGAAACAGGTTTTATTTTCTTCGGTGGAGGGCAACGGGCAGTGTCTGGATGGGGGGGCTATGTTTGGCCATGTTCCCCGCGGGCTTTGGTCCCGATGGGAAAAGCCGGATCAAGAGGGCCGGATTCGTCTTGCTTGCCGTGCCTTGCTGATAGAAACAGAGAATTTAAAAATTTTATGTGAAACAGGGATAGGGGCTTTTTTTGAACCAAAATTGGCTGAGCGCTATGGCGTTCAAAACGCGCAAAGCCATGAACTTTTAAAAAACTTAAACAAGCTGGGGATTACAGAAGAAGAAATTGACTATGTTATTTTATCGCACCTGCACTTTGATCACGCAGGCGGGTTGCTACCCTCTTACAAAAAAATCTGTGAAGGGAAAAAAGACCTTTGTTTTCCTAAAGCCCGATATGTAGTGGGAAAACGGGCTTTTGAAAGAGCCTGCCGACCTCATGTAAGAGACAAGGCTTCTTTTATCCCAGGCCTCACCCAACAGCTGAAAGAAAGCGGAAGGCTTACTATTGTAGAAGGGGAAAACTTCCCCGGAGGGGAAAACTTCCCCGGAGGGGAAAACTTCCCCGAAGGGGAAAACTTCCCCGGAAGGGAGAAACCACCGGAAAGCTTGGCAAATTGTATGTCCTTTGTGTTTACAGAAGGACATACCCCGGGGCAGATGCATATTTTATTTCAGGATCCGAAGGGGCAAAAAATTTTTTTTGCAAGTGATTTAATTCCCGGTAAGGCTTGGGCGCACCTCCCGGTCACTATGGGCTATGACCGTTATCCTGAAAAACTTATAGAAGAAAAACAAAATATTTACGAACAAGCGGAGCGGGAAAATTGGACTATTTTTTTTACCCATGACCGGCAAACAGCCTCAGCCCGCATTCGAAAAACCCCGGAAGGCCGTTATGAAACTTATGATGAAAAAGCTTTTTTGCAAAAAAGTGCGCTTATCCCAAGATAGAATAACTTAGTGGGGTGTGAAAAAAGCTGGGTTGAGTAGTTGGCATAAGAAAAACCCCGCCTTGTTCGGGCTGAAAGCTCTGAAAGGCAAGTATTTGCCTTTCAGTACAGGGCTTTCAGTTTTACACAAAGAGAAAAAGAAACGGAAGGCCAAATCGTTGGCCTTCCGCCCTCACCGGCGGGGTTTTGCTTATGCCACAAATAACAAGGGTTTTTCACGGGCTACTAACTTAAACCGAAGTGACAAACAAGCCGGAAGCACAAAGAGCTTAACAACCTTAAGCCCACAGATGACTTAAACCAGCAAGCCCCGCGCAAAAATTTAAACTTCCCGGGGTGGCAAGATCTTAAATTTCTTTTTTGATTTTTTTTAAAAGATTGGCACAGCTTTCTTCCAGAAGGGATATAATGTTTTCGAAACTTTGTGTTTCCCCATAATAGGGATCGGGAATAAAATTACAGTTTTCTGAAAAGTCGGCCATTTTAATAACTTTTTTTCTTTCTTCTTCTTTTTTTGCAAGAGACAAAACATTTTCGTAATTTGAGTCGTCCATTGTGACAATCCAGTCAAAATGGTTAAAATCCTCCGGCTCAAAAGCGCGGCTGATACCGGTAATGTTGTAGCCCTTGGTTTCAGCCTGCTTTCTCATTCGAGGATCAGCGGGCCTGCCGGCATGGTGTGAGGAAGTGCCGGCGGAATCACAAAAAATTTGATCTGTGAGGTTTTCCTGTTCCACAAAATGTTTCATAATCGCCTCCGCGGCGGGAGAGCGACAGATATTTCCCAAACAAACAAATAAAAGTTTTACAGATTTTTTTTCGATGGCTGTTTTCCTTTTTAAAAATTCAGAGTACACCCCAACAGTTTACTAATTAGTCGATCGTGCAAAACACTTTTAAATTATATCTGCAAGCAAAGCCAAGCGGTGAAGGTCCAAGGTATTCCGTCCTGAACAAGCTTGGACTTTGCTTGCAGACAAACAGTTAGTAGCCTTTTTCACGAGCTACTAATCAAAACCCTTTGGCTTTAAAAGCCCGGTTGTTTGTTAAACAAATATAAATTTTCTGTTTTGATAAAGTCTATCTTTTTTTTCTGAATCCAAGATAAAAGCTGTACAATATTCGAGTGCTCAACAGGCGACATATCCTGTTTGTGAGTAAAGCGGCAACGCCAGTGATCTGACAAAAGCACATTCGGAGATTTAACCGGGTAGACATTAACCCCTCTGGAAGAAATAGATTTAAGCGTTAAAAGGCTGTTGTTTGTTTTTAATATCTCTAAAAAAGTTTTTGCCAGTGTTTCAGGCTGAGTGTGGGGGCTGTCTATAAAAACATCCACCCCCACTAATGTTTTGTCTTCTTTGGGCGCTGTTTTCCCGGCGCGGGGTTTTTGAATATCCGGCTGTTGGTAAGAAACCGCTTTTAATGTTGCAGGTTTTTCGCCAAGCCGTTCTATCACGGCCCCTGCAAATTCCTGCGTGCCAACCCGCTTACGGCTGATGTTTTGTTGATAAATGTCGTAAGTGTGTATCCCGTCCTCCAGAGTTTTAAGCCAACTGTTTTGTATTTTTTCCGCAACAGCTTTTTGCCCTATATGAATCAACATTAAAACCCCCGCCTGAAGGAGGCCGGAAGGGTTGGCGATATTTTGCCCGGCCCGGCGGGGGGCGGAGCCGTGAATCGCCTCAAACATGGCGTATTTTTCTCCAACATTGGCGGAGCCTGCCATCCCCACAGAACCACTTATTTGCGCCGCCACATCGGATAAAATATCCCCGTAAAGATTGGGCAAAACCAGCACATCAAACATTTCAGGCGCGTCTGCCATTTTGGCGGAACCTATATCCACGATCCAGTGTTCTTTTTCCAGCTCTGTATATTGTTCCCCCACTTCTTCAAAAATTTTTCTAAAAAGCCCGTCTGTTTTTTTCATAATGTTGTCTTTGGTAAAGCAGGTGACCTTTTTTCGCTTGTGCCGAAGAGCGTACTCAAAAGCAAAGCGATTGATCCTTTGTGATCCGGACCGGGAAATAAGCTTTAAACATTGAACCATATCCTGAGTTTGCCGGTATTCAATGCCTGTATAAAGATCCTCTTCGTTTTCGCGGATAATAATAAGATCCATATCAGGGTGCTTTGTAGAAACAAAAGGGTGATAAGAAACACAAGGCCGCACATTGGCGTAAAGGCCCAGTTTTCGGCGAATGGTGACATTTAAGCTCCTAAAACCTCCCCCTTGGGGAGTGGTAATGGGGGCTTTTAAAAAAACCTTTGTTTTATAAAGAGAGCTCCAAGAGGATTCCTCAATGCCGGAAAGAGCGCCCTTGTTATAAACTGTTTCGCCGATTTCAATAACTTCGGGATCTATGTTTGCGCCCGCTTTTTCCATTATTTTGAGCACGGCCTTCATGATTTCAGGGCCGATGCCGTTTCCGTAAGCCACTGTTACAGGTATGGAATGAGACATAATTGTCCTTTCTTTTTAAAATTCAGTATAGTATAAAAACCATGTTGCCGGTTTTTATAATTGCTCCGGTCTGAGGTTTTTGCAGATTTCACAGCCGGACTGTAGGTAAAAAATTTTCTAAAGCCCACTATATTAAAGGCCGGTTTTATAATCAAGTGGATTTTTTTAAGGGCTGTATTTCAAGGTTTTTTCAGCCCACAAGCTAAAAAATACAAATTTGGCTTAAAAGCTGTATTTGAAAATTCAAAGCTGTTTCCGCTAAGGTGTGTATCAAAAGGAGGTATAATGAAAAAAAAACAGGGAATAGAGTACTTGGAAAAAGGCGAAAAAAATCATCCCACCTGCGCTTTTTTTTTACACGGCTACGGGGCAAACGCCGGGGATTTAAGTGGATTTTCCACTTTGCCTTTAGATTGCAGATGGATTTTCCCGAACGGACCTTTACAGCTTAAAGCTCCTTATGGGGAGGGTTTTTATAAGGACTTTTCCGGAAAGGCTTGGTTTCCTTTGCCGGAAAACACAAAAAACACCCTTCTTCAGGCAAACAAACAAGCGCTTTACCACCTTGAAAAACACTGTCAAAACCTGACAGAATTTATAAAGTCTTTTAACCTTGATCCCCATCACATTATTTTGGGCGGGTTTTCCCAAGGAGCTGTTATGGCTTTAAATATCGCTCTTCGTATGGATCCTCCCCCCCGCGGGCTTGTTTTTATGTCCGGGGCTTTTTTTCCTCAAGAAATTTTAAAAAAGAACAAACAAAAATTCTCCCGTGCCGGAAACTTCTTTCAGTGTCACGGAACAAAAGATCCTCTTTTGCCTTTTGACGAATCCCGCGCGGTTTGTGATTTTTTGCAGGATCTGAAATGGAAAGGAAAGTTTGTATCTTTTGAGGGAGGGCATGAAATTCCGCAAGATATCTTACTGCAAATTCAAACATTTATCGCTCACAGATCGCTGTCATAATCCACCTCCACTATGCGGGAGACAGGTTTGGCCTGACAGGTAAGAATTTCGTGGTTTTTGATATTGTCTTCCTCTAAGATGCCTTTTTCCTCTTGCAAGATACGGCCTTTGTTTAATACCGCCAAACAAGACATACAAGAGCCGGAAAGGCAGGAAAAAGGCGGAGAGTGCCCTGCGGAAAGCAACTGCTCTAATATGGGTATGTCAGGCTGGGCGGAAATTTCAAAACTTTCTTCATTAAGAAAAGCTTTTATTAATTCCGGTTTTTCTTTTTGGCCCTCACCTTGTTTTCCTGTAAGAACAAGAGACTTTGCAGGATCTTTAGATAGGTTTTTCCCCTCTTTTAACTGTTTTTCCGCCACAGGTTCAGCCTTACGCGCCTGATTTGTTGGCTCATCTTCAGGGGCTTTTGTTGCGCCTGTGTAAGAGCCGGCTTCGCGCCGGGTGGAAATTTGTTTTTTTTGCGCGGCGGAAAGAAAGCTCTCTTTTCTGATTTGTGCGTGATGCACTTTGTTTTGAGTTAAAAAAGATTCTATCATCTCCATAAAAGCTAAAGGCCCGCACAGGTAATAGAGCCGGTCGGGGTGAGAAAGCTTTAAAAAATATTTTTGTAAATGCTCTTTATTAAGCCTGCCTGAAATGTCACACCAGGTTTGTTCCGGCCGGCTTAGAACATGCAGTACAGTAAATCGCCCCTTGTAACCACCCTTTAGGTCTTTAAGCTCTTTATGGTAAATAATAGAACTTTCGTCCCGGTTGGCGTAAAGCAAAGTTACTTTGTTTTTCGGATCACTTAACAAAACAGTTTTTATGATAGAAAACAAAGGCGTAATGCCGCTTCCCCCGGCAAACAGAAAATAGTGTTTGGGTTTTAAATCAGGCGGAGCTTTGAAAAACCGGCCGGCCGGTTTGCGCGACAAAACAATGTCCCCTTCTTTTAAATGATCTGTCATGTAATTAGACACCACACCCCCTTTGACTTTTTTGACTGTGGTTTTCATGTCCTCGTTTAAAAGAGGGCAGGAGGAAAGGGAGTAGCTTCTTAAATATTGTTCCCCGCCTATTTGAAATTCAAAAGTTAAAAATTGGGCCGGAGTGTAATAGAACATCGGTTTGTGCTCTTTGTTTGTTGTTTCCAACACGAAAGAAGAGCTGTTTGCCGTCTCACTTATTTTTTTTTTAATTTTTAAAGGGTAAGTCTGCAAAGCGGGCCTAAGAGGCGGAGGTTTTTTTTTCATCTGTTTTAAACCCGCCTTTCTGAAAGTTTTTTAACCGGAGACATAAGAGAGATTTTTTTGCCCGGGTGAAAAGTCACTGTTAATTCCCCTCCCGGCATTTTCACCAAAACAGAGTTCAGATTAGGGTAAAGTGTACGATAAATCTGCGCCACCGCCAAAGCGCCTGTGCCACAGGCCGGGGTAAAGTCCTCCACCCCTCTTTCGAAAGTACGGGCGGTAAGTTTTGCCGGGCCTGTTTTTTTAACACTCTTTTTTTCTCCCTCTGTGTAAAAAGACACATTCATACCCTGCTTAGAGTGAGTGAGGCTTTGTCTTAGCCTGCGGGCCTGCTTTGTTTTTTCCGCCCAAGCTTTTTTTGTGGCAGGAAAGGCCGAAAGGCGAACGACCGCATGAGGAACGGCGCTGTTAATGAACATATAAGTCAGGCTTTCCTTGTTAGAATTTTTGCAGGTAGGGAAAGGCCCTTTAATGTTTTGACTTTGGCTTAAAAAAATCCGCGCCCGGCCCTTTATCCACTCCCCTTTTACAGGTCCGCTTTCGGTTTTTAGCCTAAAAGTGGTTTTACCGGGAGCCATCAGCTTTTTCGTAAAAATATAGTTTGTTACGCAACAGGCGGCGTTTCCGCACATTTCAGCTGTAGAGCCGTCGGCGTTGTAAAAAAGCCACTCAAAGTCAAAAGAGGCGGAGGGAAGCAAAATCACCAAGCCGTCTGCGGTCTTGTTTCGGCAAAGCGCCCGCGCAATGCCGGGCCAGCCTTGCTTTGGGGGCCGGGAGGGAAAATAACTGATCCAAAACCGGTTTCCCGCCCCGCTCATTTTGATCCATGTCTTATTTTCTGTTTTTTTGCTCATTTTTTTTCCTGTATACCGCTTTGAATAATCTGTTCGGACAGTGACAAGTCAGAATTATCAAAAACCGGACAAAAAATTAAATGTTTACAGTCTTTAGTCCGATAAAACATCAAAGAACAGCTTTTTTTGGGGTTTTTAGTTGCCCTGAATCTTTAAAGGAATAGAAAAAATGGTAAAAATCGGGCTTTTTTTAGCTGTTTCGCTTCTTTTGTTTTATTGCGCCCCCATAGCCGAAGAGGGCGGTTTTCAGGCCCCCAATATTAGTGTATCCAACTCCACTGTAGCCAAAGGAGGAAGCTCTTCAGATGGTGGCGGAGAAGGCGACACAGACAGCGGAGATACCGACAGCGGAAGCACAGACAGCGGAAGCACCAACGGAGGCACAACAGACAGTGGCAATACAGACAGCGGAGGTTCGACAACGGGTGAAACAAATACCGATCACGGCCCGGAATTTACCGGCAAAACATTTCCTGAAAAAGGCCCTCTGCCACCCTTCAACTTTTAATAAAATTTATTTATTGCAGGTAGGGAAACTTTTTAAAGTGTTCCATTTGCAGATTTCTTATAGGAGAGTCTGCCTGATTTATTAATTGGCTTATGGTTTTTTTAGCTTTGTTTTTCGCCTGAATGCAAACATCAAATAAATCGCTCCCTTTTGACTGTATTTTTATTTTCAGTCCGGCGGGCGCCAAGATAAATGTAAGAGAATAGAGAGCGTTTTTGCCGTTTTTATTTTTTGTCAAACTAACGGCGACAGGCCCTGTTTTAACAAGCAGGGGGCTTAATTCCAAAGCCTGTTGATACACAAAAGCTTTTTCTTCTCCTGAAGGCTCTAAATGGGTTTTTTCCACATTGTTTTTCATATAACTCTAATATGGTGTCTTAAAGCCTTTTTGTCAAGTTTTAAGGCAAGTTTAAAGTAAATAATTATAAAGTAGTGACAATATTCTTGGTTTTTGATAATCAATCGTATAAAAATTACATATACAAACAAATTTTAATACAGGGTATAATTTTTTATTATGGAACAAAATCCCATTCGCCTGTCGAAAAGTTGGAAAAACCGCCTTCTGCCGGAATTTAACCAACCTTATATGCGGGAATTAAAGGACTTTTTGGTTCGCGAAATCAGATTAAAAAAAACCATTTATCCCCGCCCTGAGGAATATTTTTCCGCTTTTGACACTCTGCCCTTTGAAGAAGTGAAAGTGGTTATTTTGGGCCAAGATCCTTACCACGGTCCCCGGCAGGCGCACGGCCTTTGTTTTTCTGTCAGACATTCTGTGGCTGTGCCCCCTTCTTTAGCGAATATTTTTAAAGAACTGCAAACTGATTTAAACATCAAAAAGCCCCGGCACGGCTGTTTAAACTCCTGGGCCAAACAGGGGGTTTTGCTGTTAAACGCGACTTTAACGGTGGAAGCAGGCCGGGCCGGTTCTCATCAAAACAAAGGTTGGGAGATTTTTACAGATCGTGTGATTCATCTGTTAAATGAGGAAAGGGAGAGCTTGGTTTTTATGTTGTGGGGCAGTTTTGCCCAAAAAAAGGGCGCGTTTATCAATACAGAAAAACATCTTGTGTTGAAAGCCCCTCACCCCTCCCCTTTTTCTGCGGACCGGGGCTTTTTTGGTTGCGCTCATTTTTCCAAAGCCAACAGCTATTTAAAGGCAAAAGGGAAAGGGGAGATTGATTGGAGACTGCCGGAGCAATGAATATTCCCACACTGGTTTTTGTTTTTGCCCGCCGAATTGTAAAAGTTTTTTCACTTCTGCAAAGCCCACCCCACACACCCTTTTGGCAACAAGGGGTTTTGCTGTTAATTTTTGTTTGTTCCCCTCTTACTTTTGGCAAAAGCAAAAAACTGCTCTATTGTGCAGAGGGAAGCCCGCGCTTTTTCAACCCTCAGCTTACTTCCGATGGTCCTTCTTTTGACATGAGTGCGGGGCTTTACGATCGTTTGGTGGAGTTTAACAAAAAAAAAGGAGGTGTAAGGCCCGGCCTTGCCCGCTCATGGTCTGTCTCTAAAGATAAATTGACTTATACTTTTCGGTTGCGAAAAAATATTTCTTTTCATCACACTTCTTACTTCAAGCCCACGCGGTTTTTTAACGCCGATGATGTGCTGTTTTCTTTTAACAGGCAGATGGATAAACAACATTCTTATTATTCAGTAAACGGCGGGGTTTATCCTTATTTTAACTCCCTTGGCATGGGAAAGCTGATTAAGAAAATTATTAAAAAAGACCCTTACACAATACAGTTTGTTTTACACCGAAAAGAAGCGGTTTTTTTAATCAATCTGGCAATGGAGTTTGCCGGTATATTATCAAAAGAATATGCGGATCATCTTTTAAAAATAAAAAAGCCTGAGCTTTTGGATTTTCGCCCTGTGGGAACAGGCCCTTTTGTGTTTCAAAGGTATATCAAAGACAGCACACTTTACTTGGAAACACACCAAAAATATTTTCGCGGGGCTTCGCGTTTAAAAGGCATTGTCTCGGTTATTGTGCCGGACAGCAGTGTGCGGTTTCAAAAATTAAAAGCCGGGGAATGCGATATGATTTCTCAACCTTCACCTTTAGATCTTCCGGCAATGGAAAAACATCCGCGCATTAAACTGTCGGGCGGAAAAAGATACAACATCGCCTATTTGGCCATGAACACACAAAAAGGCCCTTTTAAAAACCGCAAAGTCAGGCGGGCTGTGCACCACGCTCTTAACCGCGCTGTCTACATTCCGGCGGTTTATCAAGGTTATGCGGAGCTTGCCAAAAACCCTTACCCTTCCTCTTTATGGTCTTATAACCACAAGGTGAAAGATTATGAATATTCCCTTGAGAAAGCGAAAAAACTGTTAAAAGAGGCGGGCTATGAAAAAGGTTTTAAAACCACTCTTTGGACTTTGCCTATTTCCCGGCCCTATAACCCCAACGGCAAAAAAATGGGTGAGCTTATGCAGGCGGACTTAAAACAGATTGGCATTAAGGCGCGCCTGATAAGCTACGACTGGCCCACTTATATCAGCCGGGCGGGCAAAGGGGAGCACGAGATGATTCAAATGGGCTGGACCAGCGACAACGGCGATCCGGATAATTTTTTAAGACCTCTTTTAACCTGCGGATCTGTTTCTTCCGGGATAAACTTGGCCCGGTGGTGCTATCCTCCTTTTGATCGCCTGATTGAGCAAGCGCTGAAGATCAACAACCAAAAAGCCCGAAGCGGTTTTTATAAAAAAGCGCAGGCGGTTTTTAAGCAAGAAGCCCCTTGGGTCACTTTGGTCCACACTTACGATTACACCGCTTTACGAAAAGAGGTGGAAGGTTATGTGCGCGGGGCCTTCGGTTCCAAAATCTTTTATCCCGTGCATTTCGCAAAAAACTAAACTTCCAAAAAACCAGATTTTTGGAAGTTTAAAGCCTGCAACTTCCAAAACTATCAGTTAGCCCGATACAACTTCCAAAATAACCCATTTTTGGAAGTTTAAAGCCTGCAACTTCCAAAACTATCAGTTAACCTGATATAACTTCCAAAATAACCAATTTTTAGAAGTTTAGAGCCTATGAAAATTAGTAAAATCGGCTTTTCAGCCGGTTTTTTGAGTCTATGGGCATTTACAGGTAAAGTCAAAATTTTGCTGTTTTCAAATATATGACGAAATTTTTGACTTGCTAATCCCCAAATATCCGTGTAAAATGGGGGTATGAACCGCAAAAAAATATATAGCAGGATAATAAGCTTTCCTTTGCACAACTGTTTTCTTTTTGGTGTCCGAGGAAGTGGCAAAACCGCGCTTTTACAGAAAAAATTCCCCTCAGCACATTATATTGACTTATTGGACAGCTCTATCTACCAAAGCTACCTCACACATACAGGGCTTTTTTATGAAGAGCTAAGCGATTGTAAACGTGGCGATTTGGTGATCGTGGATGAAATTCAAAAATTACCTCACCTGTTAAATGAAGTGCATCGGCTTATCGAATCCCGTTCCCTGCGTTTTATTCTTACCGGAAGCAGTGCCCGAAAAATGCGCTCCAAAGGCGTTAATCTGCTCGCGGGAAGGGCCGGCTGGCTTACTCTGCATCCTTTTGTTCCCGAAGAGCTGGAAAATGACTTTGATCTAAAAACAGCCCTGCGGTTTGGATTGCTCCCTATTGTTTACTCTTCTGTGGATCGAGCTTTCGCATTGAAGGCATACACTCAGGTATACCTTAAAGAGGAAATAAAAGCGGAAGCTTTGGTGAGAAACCTGCCGGCCTTTGCCCGGTTTTTAACTGTGGCCGGGCTGTATCACGGGCAAATTGTAAATATGAGCGCAATCGCACGAGAAAGTGAAATATCCCGTGATTCAGTCCGCGGGTTTTTTTCTATTTTAGAAGACACTCTTTTGGGGTTTTTTGTTCCGGCTTATTCCGGCAAAATCCGACTGCGGGAAAAAAAGCACCCCAAATTTTATTTTATTGATCCGGGGCTGGCACGCGCTTTGAAAAACAATACCGGCGAAGTTTCCACAGAGGAAAAAGGCGCGCTTTTTGAAGGCTTGGTGGCTCAACTGCTAAGAGCTTATGGAGATTACCGGGGGCTTTACGATTCTTTATTTTATTGGTCTCCGGCGGGAGCCGGCACAACAGAAGTGGATTTTCTTCTGCAAAGGGGTTCCCGGGAATTAATAGCCATTGAAGCCAAGTCCTCTAACCGGGTTTTTTCCGAAAGTTACAAAGGTTTAAGAGCTGTATCCAAATTACCTTTGGTTAAAAGAAAAATTTTAGTTTACACAGGCCCAAGAAAAAGAAAAACACCGGACGGTATAGAGATATGGCCTTTTTCTTACTTCTGCACAGCCTTAAAAAAAGGACAAATTTAAGGACTTGAATCAATCATATTAAGAAAGAGAGAGCTTATTATGGCGCCATTATTACAGTATTCATTGGATGAAGCCCGGGAAGAGGACTTAAAAAAAGGTCTAAGGCAGGATATAAAGTGAGGCATGCAACAAGGCCGTCCTCCAAACACCCCCATTTTTGAGCCAATCTTAAGATTCCGCTCCAGACAGATACAGATACCGGCCCATATAATAATCCACAAAACACCCTGTTTTTTGAACCAATCCCAAAATTTGATTGATCAAGTGGTAAAGCACGATCATCAAGCCTGTATCATCGCTGTTTGATCCATCGAAGAAGCTTTAAAAAAGAGCATTTTTCTATGATCTTGGCCGGGTATGGCTTGGTAGAGTTTGGCAAGTATATCTCTTTTTATAAACACGGCTAAATTTTAGGAGTTAAGGCTAAAAGTCCAGTAATAACAATACTTTAAGAATTTTTCACAGATGATTCTCTATTTTTCATGGTGTAGAAAGCCTAAAAAATGATATAAAAAATATATTGTATTTGCCATTTTAAGGTAAATATAATATAAATTATATACTATGAAGACATTTGCAGGAATTGGCAGAAAATCAAGAGAAAGATTGAAAGCGGTTATCGAAGCCTCTTCAGACAACATATTAACCGCTAAACTGGTGGCCAAAACATTAGCGTTGCCACAAGTGGAATCTGCGCGCCTACTTTCCCGCTGGCATAATGCCGGATGGCTCAGAAAAATCAAAAGAGGGATATACTGGCCTCTTCCACTGGAATATGACCTTGAAACACCTGTGGAGGATGCTTGGATAATTGCTGACAAAATTTTTTCACCTGGTTACATAGGGGGCTTCAGCGCCGTTAAACATTGGGACTTTTCTGAACAACTGTTTTCCACTGATTTTTATTTTACAGTCAAACCTGTAATATCAAGAAAAATAACTGTTGGCGAATCTAAATTAAAATTAAAGACCATACAAAGTTATAAACTTTTTGGAACAAAATCGGTATGGAGGAACAATATAAAAATTAAAGTATCTGATCCTTCAAAAACTATTATTGATCTCTTGGACGATCCGGGTTTAGGGGGAGGAATGAGAGCCATAGAGGATTTTTTTATGGAATATTGGAACACAGACTATAAAAATATTAAATTATTGATTCAGTATATAAAAAAAATGCAAAATAGAACAATTTTTAAAAGGCTTGGTTTTTTATTGGAAGTTAATAATCTGGCTGACTCTAAAGTTATTGATGTTTTACAAAATAATATTTCTGCCGGTTATTCGGATTTTGATCCATCTGTAAAGAGTAAGTTTTGTATCAGAAAGTGGAATTTAAAAATATCCGCCTTGTGGAAGAAAAAATATGATTACAAAAAAAGAAGTGCTTGACATTGCTCACCTGCTCCATCTAAGACCGGATATCGTTGAAAAAGATTATGTATTAGGATGGATGTTATTTGGTATCAATAATAACTCATTTTTAAAAGAGCTATGGGCGTTTAAAGGAGGAACAAGTCTTAAAAAATGTTTTTTTGAAACTTTTAGATTTTCTGAAGACCTTGATTTTACAGTATCTGATTCAAGTCATCTAAATCAGGATTTTCTTTTGAGGGAATTTCATAAAACAGCTGATGTTATTTATGACAAAACAGGTATTGAGTTTAAAAAAGATAAGTTTATATTTAAAATTATAGATAAAAGCAATGGTAACAAATCCGCCCAAGGAAAAATTTATTTCAATGGCCCTTTAAGAAAAAAAACGAAATATGCTTCCCTTAAATTGGATTTAACAAATGATGAAGTGCAAATATTAGATACAGTAAAAACTCCTATTCATCACCCTTATTCAGATAAACCATTTGCCGGGATAACAGTAAACTGCTATGCGTTTGAAGAGATTATCGCAGAAAAAATAAGAGCTTTAGCTCAGAGAGCCAGACCAAGAGATCTTTATGATGTGATTCACTTTTTCAGAAATAGAAAAATGATTTCAAATCCCATGTTGGTCTATAATGTCTTAAAAAAGAAATGTCGTTTTAAAAACATAAAAGTTCCTACTTTTCAATCTATTGTAGAACATGAAAAACTCACAGAGTTGAATAGTGAATGGGCAAATATGTTGGAACATCAGCTGTCTTCTTTACCTCCCTTAGAGTCTTTTTGGAATGATTTGATGCCGTTTTTTCAGTGGCTGAAAGGCACTATCAAAGAAGAGCAATTAGTGTCTTTGCCAAAAAATGATGAAATAATTTTTAAACCTCATCGTGTTATTGAAGCAAATGCCATTAATGCGATATTACATAAAATTCAATTTGCTGCAGCTAACAGAGTGTGTGTTAAATTGTTATACACAAACAAATTAAGAACAATAGAACCTTTGTCTTTTAGAACAGTTCAAACAACCGGTAATCAATTATTTTACGGCTTTCACAGGGAGAATGAAAAAGTAAAAGCATTTAATCTTGATAAGATTCAATCTGTTGAAATAACCAATCTTCCTTATACTGAGAAGTATCCGGTTGAAATAACCGCCAGTGGAGAAATATCAATGCCTCCTTTTAGGTCATCAGCAAGAAGAAAAACCTATAATCATTCAATATATTCAAGAGTGGCACAAAATTACAGAAGCGACATTTATTCAAGCCCTAAGCATATTTATGAATGTGTTTGTTGTGGAAAAAAATTCAAAAGAAAATTGATGAATTCAGCGCTTAATAAACATAAGGATAAATATGGATATTTATGTCCGGGAAAAGTGGGACATTATTTAGGTTATGAATAGATTTTAAAAGATGTTAACGCGTTGTTATCACTTGATTTTTTTAAAGGCAAGCCGTTCAAGATACCAGAGCATAATAAGGGCCTATACCCACACTTCACCTGCCTTTCAAGACCGGCTTAAACTGCCCGCGCTTTATCAGTGTCTTTTTCATTTCCTTTCTCTTTGTTTTTTTCCGGCTGTTTTTTATTTTTTGAAATAAGCTTATAAGCTCCATAACAAGCAAGCCCGGCCACTGCACCGCCAAGCCACAAAGGCGCACCCACTGCGCCGCCAAAAGCGGCGATCCCCATAGAGCCACCCTTTAAAGCACCGGCGACAGCTCCTCCACCGACAAAAAAACCGGCTTTTTTCCATTCTTTTACCTTTTCTTTGTCCGTGAGGTTTTCATAATACACTATAGCTGATTTTATTTCCTGAATAGACTTGCCCTTAAACTCATTAAATACGCTTTCAGCTTGCTTGGTATAACCGGAAAGCCCACTTGCCGGGTCGTCAGAGCTAAGAGCCACAAAGTTTCTTATCTTCTTTTGAATACTACTTAAAGAGATATATCCCTTAAAAAATCTGTCTTCTGATAAATCGTCGCAAAGTTTTTTTTTATTTCCACCCTCTTTGATTTGTTTATAAACAAGATAAGCTTTCAAGTCGTGGATTATTTCCCAATCTGCCATAACTCACCTCCATTTTAAAAAGGGGGCGGAGCTGAAACAAAAAATGACTCCGCCCATTTAAACAATAAATTTGATTTTATAGGCAGGTCCGGTGAAAACTAAAGAAAAAAATAAAAAAAATGTAAAATTCTCATTATGAGACAAAAAAACAGCCAAAAAACCTGTTATCCGGCTTTTCCGAACACCCGGACGTGCTGTTTTGACACCTTTACATCCGTACTTTTCTTTGCAGTGTTGGCTACAAGTCACCCACCGGGCACTTACCGCCGGGGTGGATAAGGAAAAGACAGCGTTTTAAACCCGCTTAGCCGGATAAAAAAACCGATAAAGCTTTGTCTTATGAGCCTTTGGCAAGGCTTTCAAGATAGCGGAGCATAATCAAGGCATGGTATCGGTGATACATATAATCCCGCATATAGCACCTGATTTTACCCCGTACGGCGGGCCTGCGGGTGTATTTATCCTGATATATCAAGCTGTGTTTATACCGGCATTATTACACTCTTCTTACCCTTTGGGTATAACTTGCTGATTTTGGCTCAACAGTCATTTTAAGGCCGATAGAATCCAAAATGTTTTTCAGGGTTTTGAGCTTGGGGTTTACAGAACCGGAGAGAGTTTTATACAGACTTTCCCGGCTCACTTTTGCTTTTTTGGCTACAGAGCTGATGCCGTATGCCTTGGCAACATCCTGCAAAGCCAGCAGAAAAGTCTCTTCCGCATGTTCGCCGTTATCTTCCAGATGTACGGTTAAATAGGCTGAGGCTTCAATCGGATCTTTAAGGGATTCAATTAAAGAATCTTCATATTTTTTTGTTTTGTGTTTCATTATTTCCTCCTTTAGTGTTTTTATATCAGATCGACTGTATATTTTTTATTTGTTTGTTCACTGTTTCCCTTTTTGATAAATATTCCAGTATTTTTCAGCTTTTATTATATCCCTTTTTTGTGAGCCTTTATCTCCGCCCCAAAGAAGAATAATTGTGTTCCGATCATCTTTTCCAAAATATACCCTATACCCAGGACCAAAAAATATTCTAATTTCAAATAACCCATTTCTCAATGGCTGAGTGTTTGATAAAAGACCTAACCGCAGTTTATTGATTTCCTTCCTTATACAAGCTCTTCCTTTTATATCTTTTAAACCATTCAGCCATACCTGAAAAGGGCGTTTACCGGATTGATGAGCATATTCAAGAATACTCCTTTCTTTGAGAGTTATCATAATTTTTTTATCCTCAGTGGCTTATATTTGTATCCTATAGGACACATAATGTAAACAATATATTTGTTTTATTTGAAAATTCAGCCTCAGACCATTGGAACATGGCAGGCGGTTTTAGGGAAAAGGAGGCTGGAAAAGGGCTGTTTTGCCCTGTGCTGTAAAGGGCAAATGTGTGTGTGGGGGTGGATAAGGAAAGGACAACGTTTTAAGCCCGCTTAGACGAATAAAAAGAACCGATAAAGCTCTGTCTTATGAGCCTTTGGCAAGGCTTTCAAGATAGCGGAGCATAATCAAGGCATGGTATCGGTGATACATATAATCCCGCATATAACACCTGATTTTACCCCGTATGACTGGCCTGCGGGTGTATTTATCCTGATATATCAAGCTGTGTTTATACCGGCATTCAGTCTTCCCACAAGTGACACGGCTCTTTTTCCCCGAGAGAAAAAATATGTATTATTTTTTTATGAAAAAAAGGTTCAAAACAAAAATTAGGAGATCTGCCCGGTTTTCAAAGAGCTGGAGGTGAGTTCGGCAGTTTAAGCGCAAAGCGTCCGAAAGATGATTTGTAGCAAAACGATCGTTTGAAACCAAGCGGTGGATATAAAGTATAAAAAACCTAAAAAAATATGTTGTATTCTTCTTCTTTTAAAGTTACTGTTAAATTTTAAATATAAAACACCGGAGATCTCATAATGAAACAAAAATTTCAAACAAGCCAAAAAACAAAACCCGCTTTCAGTCACGACAGCTTTTTTAAACATTTTTACTCCGATCCCAAACTGGCTAAAGAGCTTTTTCAGCTCATCTTTTCCAAACAAACCATGAAAGCCTGTAACTGGAACAAAATGAAAATAGAAAAAGACACCTTTAAAGGAAAAAGAGCTGACCTCATCTTTTCTGTTCCGCTTGTCTCTCACCCCAAAATCCGGCTAAAGATTTTTATTCTTTTAGAGCACAAAGCCCATTATGACAAAGCCATGCACGGCCAATTTTTAGGGTATCAGGTCTTAATGCGTGAGCATCATATCCAGCACTTAGGCTGTGCCATGCCCGTTGCGTGTATTTTGTTCTACCACGGAAAACAGCCCCTTAAGTGGAGCAAAACCCTGCAAGAAGAGGATTTTGGAAAAGATTTAGCCAAAATTCCTGTTGAATTTCGTAAAATTATGTTAAACTACGGGATAAAGATACTGGACGCAAACTCGCCTCAAGTGCGAAAAGCCTATAAGAAGCTTAAGAGCCGTGGGGTGATAGAACTGCTGTCCAAAATATGGAGCATAAAGAGGCCGGATCCTGCAAAAGTAAGAGACATTTTTGTAGGTTTTGAGAGCCTGCTGAAGCAATCGAAGGGGCAACAAAAAAAGGACACGATTTTAAAGATATTGGAGTATTTGATAGACAACACAGGTTTGGACTTAAAGACTTGGAAAAAGGCGGAACAACTGATAATGGAAGAGGGAATTTTACCTAAAGGAGGAGTAATGGACATAAGAGAGCATATAAAAGAAAAAGGTCGCTGGGAAGGCCGACAAGAAGGCAGGCAAGAAGGCATGCAAAAAGGTATGCAAAAAGGCATGCAAAAAGGCATGCAAAAAGGACGGCAGGAAGTCGTTTTAAACATGCTGAAAGAAAAAGCGGATCTTGCTTTTATATCCAAAGTGACAGGGCTGTCCGTTAAAAAGCTCAAAAAGCTTAAAAATGGCGACTCAGAATAAAATAAGAAAAACAGTTTTGACGCCTTTACATCCGTACTTTTCTTTGCAGTGTTGGCCACAGGTCACCCACCGGGCACCTACCGCTGGAGTGGATAAGGAAAGGACAGCGTTTTAAACCCGCTTAGCCGGATAAAAAGAACCGATAAAGCTTTGTCTTATGAGCTTTTGGCAAGGCTTTCAAGATAGCGGAGCATAATCAGGGCATGGTATCGGTTATACATATAATCCCGCATATAACACCTGATTTTACCCCGTATGACTGGTCTGCGGGTGTATTTATCCTGATATATCAAGCTGTGCTCATACCGGCATTCAGTCTTCCCACAAGTGACCCGGCTCTTTTTGCCCGTCGGAAAAGGGTCTTGGCAATACGGACATCGCTTTTTATATATCAAGACCGGCTTTCGCCACTCACGCTTTATCAGTGTCTTTTTCATTCCCCAACTTTAATCTTTAAACGGGTCACCACCGGCCCTTCTTTTTAAAAGTACCATACGCCGGGCCTTGACCTTCCGACAATAGGGATCTCTGAAGTGTTTGTCTTTTTTTAAACAGACAAAAAATTCTGAATTTATATATTCCCACTTTGCTTTTTCTTTTTCCTTTTCCGATTCTGTCGGGATATGCGCTTGCGCTTGATAAGCAAAGACAATAACAAACAAAACTGAAAACACTTTCATTTATCCTCCTTTGATTCTTTTCTTTGATTCAACAGATATACAATAAAACAAGTTAAGACAATCGCAATGGATTTTATGACTCCCGCTGTGCCCCCGTAAGCATAAGACAGGCGTAACCAAAATATTACCACAAATAAACAAAAAATAAAGAATAAAGATAAGAATAAGAACCCGGTTGCTTTTTTCACTTCACACCGCCTTTCCTTTGACCGGATCGCTCCGGGCCACCTTAATCATCAGTTTGGTTTTTCTATATAACTGTAAATCAAATTATTTATTGTTTTCTCGATCTTGTTGGCTGAATTACTATCTTTAAAGCGATCGTGTCTGGTTTCAAGTAGCTTTAAAAACACAAGAGCCTGCAAGTGAGCCTCTATATTAAAAAGTGTTCTTCTGGTTTTCTCGTCCATACTTCACCTACTCATTTCACGCTTGATATTATCTATCGTATTGCCGATTTGTCTTACTTCATTCTGTACGCTGTAAAGATTAAAACTATTAAGCTGGTGGGTTAAGTCTCTTATACTGCTTTCAATTCCTTTAAATTGCTCAGATAGAGAACCCAAACCATTCATAATATTATTAAACTTATTTTCCATATCATAATCCATAATTCACCGCCTTTCAGAACCGGATTAAACTGCCTGCGCTTTATCAGCGTCTTTTTCATTAAACTTTTATTTATCTTGTAAAGCACAAACCGCAAGTTTTAAATTCAAAATGTCTTTTCTATTGATTAAGTCGTTTCTTTCTCTTGTCAAATCAGGCAACTTAATATGTCCCGACTTTGCAAGCTCAATATGATATTTGTCACCAGAGAAGAATTTTTCAATCTCCTCCATTCTTTTATCAATATCTCTTATTTCCATGTTAATACTATCCGGATCGTATCTTTCCACAATTCACCTCCACTTGAAAAAGAGGACGGAGCTGAAACAAAAAATGACTCCGCCCAACTAAACAATAAACCTGTAGGTCACCCGCGCCCTACTGTTGGAAAAGACTGTCGACAAATAACACACTTCACCGCCTTTCAGAACCGGCTTAAACCGCCCGTATTTTATCTGTGTCTTTTGCATAAGCGCTTTGTCTTTTATAAATAAACCCTTTGCCTTTTGGACCTTTTATTAAATATCCACCCCTTGCAAGCCAAGATAAAAGACCATAGGCGGGCCAATCGTTCGGATCTTTTTCAAGGTTAAATTTTACTCTTATATCTCTTGCAGTAAAATATTTGTTTGGATTTTCTGCAAAATAAAGCACAATATCAAAAAAGTCTTTCATATTTCACCTCCATTTTAAAAAGAGGGTGGAGCTGAAACAAATAAAAGCTCCGGCCATTTAAACAATAAATTTGATTTTATAGGTAGGTCCGGTGAAAACCAAAGAAAAAAAATAAAAAAAATGTAAAATTCTCATTATGAGACAAAAAAACAGCCAAAAAAACCTGTTATCCGGCTTTTCCGAACACCCGGACGTGCTGTTTTGACGCCTTTACATCCGTACTTTTCTTTGCAGTGTTGGCTACAAGTCACCCACCGGGCACTTACCGCTGGAGTGGATAAAGAAAAGACAGCGTTTTAAGCCAGCTTAGCCGGATAAAAAGAACCGATAAAGCTCTGTCTTATGAGCCTTTGGAAAGGCTTTCAAGATAGCGGAGCATAATCAAGGCATGGTATCGGTGATACATATAATCCCGCATATAACACCTGATTTTAACCCGTATGACTGGTCTGCGGGTGTATTTATCCTGATATATCAAGCTGTGCTCATACCGGCATTCAGTCTTTCCACAAGTAACACGGCTCTTTTTCCCTGTTGGAAATTGCGTCCGGCAATAAGGACACTTCTTTTTATAAACCAAAACCGGCTTAAACTTCCCGCGCTTAATCAGTGTCTTTTTCATAGTTTATTTAAAAAATCTTTGAAAGTTTTTGTGTCTGTGTATATTCCCCGTGTCGCGGTTTATACTCTTAACTTCTCTTTTTATGTCTTTAATGTCACTTTGAATATACCCAAGCGTATGTTCAAGTGTAAAAATACTTGCTGTTTTTCCCCACTTTAAAGACTTGTCTTTGATATAACACAAAGTGACAATGTTTAAAACAAGACTCGATAAGACAAACAAAAATAATAAAGTGAATTTTTGTCCCTTTATAAACGCGATCATAAAAAGCTCCACTGCACAGGCTTTATTTTACGGGCTTGACCTGTCTAAATCTTCACGCTTTTTATAAAGCCTATTCAAGACATCGTACTTTTCTATAAATTTGATTTTGTCCTCTAAACTCATTTTATCAAGTGAGACTTCAGTAGCCCTGTATAATCTGTCGGTCAATTCTTCATATACACTTTGACACATTTCTCTTAGCCGCTTTTTTATTATGCTATGTTTATCAATATTCACTTTAAAGTTTTTATCACTCATACTTCACCGCCTTAAAAAAGTGGGCGGAGCTGAAACAAAAAATGACTCCGCCCACTAAACAATAAACCTGCCGGTTGCCCGACAAACCGACCCCGGAGACATCCAAAGCTGGTTAAATAATTAAAGTTACAAAGTTATGTACAATCCGCTGTTCCGTTACACTCTCCATCGCCACCTGCGGTACATTGATAAGTAGTAAAACAAGTGTTCGCGCCGACATCTCCAGAAGCTTGATCCGTTCCGCAGTCGGAAGCTTGACTACATGTTTTTACAGGCGACATAGCAGTCGAAGATCCACCACTGCATTGACCCTTTGCATTCTGTGTTGAATGGCATATCGTCCCTTGAAGTAAAGTCCCGCCGTAAGACCTATATATTGTATTTGGATTAGTACCTGTGTCTATTGAAACACAGGCAGAAAAATCACCACCCCCGACAGATTTTTTTATATGAGAGCAGAACTTGTTACCGGAAGTTTCACTTTTACAATCGGGACAGGTAACATTTATTGCATTAAGACTATTGCATTGTGCAAAGCTTTTTAAGGCTATACAGCTATTAAAAGCCTTAAGAATATTGCTCATGGAAGTATCCCCGGCCACTTTTGCCGCCTCGTTCCTGTTTGCTGTAAATTGCGGAATAGCGATTGAAGATATAATCGCAATAATACCCACAGCGATCAGGACTTCCAAAAGGGAAAATCCCTTTTTGTTTTTTAGTACCTTAAACCTTCTTTTAAAAAGAAAGTCTTTGATTGTTTTTTTCATTCTTTACCTCCCTTGTTTTTGGTTTGTTTTTTTATGTTTAATCTTCTGTTGCTTTAATGCCTTGACGATTGTAGTCCTCTTTCATGCGCTCCATTCTTAAGATTGACTGGAAAGCATGATCCGCCTTTTCCATTGTTTTGACTGTACTTTGAAGGGCTTTATAGCTCCTATCCATTCGTCCGATTTTCCACTCCAAAAGCACAGACATACTGAAAAAAGTTAAGCCAAAGTGGGCGGCGGCCAAGCACAGGCCGTATTTGATAAAGTATTTTCTCACTTGCACTTCACTCATGGTTTGTCCTTCGTTCTTTGTTCTTTTGCCTTCATTCATAGTTTGTTCTTTTACCTTTGTTATTTGCTTATTCCCTGTCTTTTCCTTCTCTTTCACATTCACTTGGCTTTTTTCCTTTGTTCTTTGCTCTTTGTTATTTGCTTAGTTTCTGTCCTTTCCTTCTCTTTCGTATTCACTTGGCTTTTTTTATTCGCGTATTTTTGTTAACAATCCTCTTTTTTTTCACAAAAGCCCGTTTTTGTGCAAAAACCGGAAAAGCCCAAAGAGTGGTAGACTTAGTCTGTGTCTACCACTTTCTGTGAGGGGGGTTTTTGGCCCTTTTCTTAAGGAGAAAAGCTGGTTTTGAGAAAAAATAGATATTCCGCAAAAAATAAAACTTAAAACTGTTTCATTTTGAGACAAAAAGGTTGTTGACAAGACTATTGTCTTAAAATTAAGTATCGAAAATCATTAAAGATTTTTTAAATAAAAATAAAATTTAAGAAAAAGCTTGATCTTCCCGATAAGCTTAAAATAGACTTAAATAAAAGTGGTAGACACAGACTAAGTCTACCACTCTTTACTATAAGTCCTTGAAATCACAGAAATTTTATTTTCCCACTTTTACCAAAAAACCCTCAAAATACCCCTTTTTTGAGCCAATCTCAAGATTCTGCTCCAAACACATACCGGCCCATATAATAATCCACAAAACACCCTGTTTTTTGACTTGCTAATCCCCAAATATCCATGTAAAATGGGGGTATGAACCGCGAAAAAATATATAGCAGGATAATAAGCTTTCCTTTGCACAACTGTTTTCTTTTTGGTGTCCGAGGAAGCGGCAAAACCGCGCTTTTACAGAAAAAATTCCCCTCAGCACATTATATTGACTTATTGGACAGCTCTATCTACCAAAGCTACCTCACACATACAGGGCTTTTTTATGAAGAGCTAAGCGATTGTAAACGTGGCGATTTGGTGATCGTGGATGAAATTCAAAAATTACCTCACCTGTTAAATGAAGTGCATCGGCTTATCGAATCCCGTTCCCTGCGTTTTATTCTTACCGGAAGCAGTGCCCGAAAAATGCGCTCCAAAGGCGTTAATCTGCTCGCGGGAAGGGCCGGCTGGCTTACTCTGCATCCTTTTGTTCCCGAAGAGCTGGAAAATGACTTTGATCTAAAAACAGCCCTGCGGTTTGGATTGCTCCCTATTGTTTACTCTTCTGTGGATCGAGCTTTCGCATTGAAGGCATACACTCAGGTATACCTTAAAGAGGAAATAAAAGCGGAAGCTTTGGTGAGAAACCTGCCGGCCTTTGCCCGGTTTTTAACTGTGGCCGGGCTGTATCACGGGCAAATTGTAAATATGAGCGCAATCGCACGAGAAAGTGAAATATCCCGTGATTCAGTCCGCGGGTTTTTTTCTATTTTAGAAGACACTCTTTTGGGGTTTTTTGTTCCGGCTTATTCCGGCAAAATCCGACTGCGGGAAAAAAAGCACCCCAAATTTTATTTTATTGATCCGGGGCTGGCACGCGCTTTGAAAAACAATACCGGCGAAGTTTCCACAGAGGAAAAAGGCGCGCTTTTTGAAGGCTTGGTGGCTCAACTGCTAAGAGCTTATGGAGATTACCGGGGGCTTTACGATTCTTTATTTTATTGGTCTCCGGCGGGAGCCGGCACAACAGAAGTGGATTTTCTTCTGCAAAGAGGTTCCCGGGAATTAATAGCCATTGAAGCCAAGTCCTCTAACCGGGTTTTTTCCGAAAGTTACAAAGGTTTAAGAGCTGTATCCAAATTACCTTTGGTTAAAAGAAAAATTTTAGTTTACACAGGCCCAAGAAAAAGAAAAACACCGGATGGTATAGAGATATGGCCTTTTTCTTACTTCTGCACAGCCTTAAAAAAAGGACAAATTTAAAACCTTGAATCAATCATATTAAGAAAGAGAGAGCTTATTATGGCGCCATTATTACAGTATTCATTGGATGAAGCCCGGGAAAAGGGCTGTTGCAACAAAGTAAACAGGACTTATTTTGTCCTAAAACAGGCATGGATTCCCGCTTTCGCGGGAATGACAGCGGGAACGAAGAAGTTTATCACAGACGAGTATTTAGTAGCCTTTTTCACAGGAGAGTGTTTAGGTGTTGACACAGCCCTATTTACATCTTTAAACTGATTTAAAACCTCTAAAGAGCACTATTTAACCACTTTTTTAGAGTTCCCTACTTGGCTGTGACAAACTTTTAAGGAAACTTTTGGATGCATTACTCCACTCTTACCAGTTTAGCTATATTGAAAGTGAATATAGATCACGGACGGGATTACTTGGATTATCTAAAACCTTTTGTTTTAGATGTTCTCGAATATGAAAAACCGGAAACTATCACTGATGATACAGTGCATACACTGCTTTTAAAGAAGTTTGGTTTGAATATCCCTCACCGCTCCATACAAGTGGTTTTAAAAAGGCTTTCAAGAAAATATCCTCTTAAAAAAGAAAACAAGATTTACAAAATTACCGGTGCTTTAAAGCCCAATATAAATATTGTTGCTCAAAAAAACCAAGCAGAAAGGCATATTGAGGCTGTTATATCAGGATTGATTGAGTTTTCTCGATCCACTGTAAAGCCTATTGATTCTAATGAGAGAGCCGTAAAAGCCTTATTGGATTTTCTTTTAAGGTTTAATATTCCCTGTCTGAAAGCCTATTTGCGCGGTACCACCATACCAGATATTGAACAAAGCCATAAAGGGGATATCGTTCTTGTGAGTAAATATATCATAAAATTGCAAAAAACCAACCCGGAAAGATTTGAAAGCTTTATGATTTTGGTTCAAGGCCACATGTTAGCAAATGCTTTGACCTGCCCGGATCTGGCGCAAGTGCCTGAAACATATAAAGGAGTTACCTTCTATCTTGATACTCCTCTTCTTATATCACTGCTTGGATTAAACAATGAATATAAAAAAGAGGCTGTAAAAAGTTTAATAGATCTATTATATCGCCTTAATGGCAAAGTGTCCGTTTTCTCTCATCTAAGAGATGAACTTAAAGGTGTCATAGAAACTGCGGCTGGCAATTTAGACGATATAAAACGCAGAGGCGGCAGTATTGTTATGGAGGCTCGCCGTAGCAGTAAAACAAAATCTGATTTATTATTGTTTGCACAACAAATTGACGAAAAACTGGCGGAATTTAATATTTCAGAGGAGCAAACACCAAAATATGAATATAAGTTTCAAATTGATGAAAAGGTTTTTGATCAAGCGCTCGATGATGAAGTGCCCCATTACAAGAAAGAGGCAAAAAAAAATGATATAAATTCAGTACGCAGTATATATGTTTTAAGAAAGGGAATGGCCCCTGATACAGTGGAAAGATCTAAAGCTGTTCTTGTAACCAGTAATACAAAATTTGCAAAAGTAGCTTGGCGTTATGGCCGGGCACATGAGGAATTAAGGCAAGTATCCAGTGTAATTACAGATTTTAGTTTGGCAAACATGGCATGGTTAAAAGCCCCTATGGGCGCAAGTAGCCTTCCAGAAACAGAAGTATTGGCATTTTCATACTCAGCGCTTCGCCCAACTAAAGATTTCTTAAATAAATATCTAACAGAAATCGAAAAGCTTGACACAGATCAAACAATTACAGAAAGAGACCATCAACTGTTGCGTAGCAGTATCTATATAGAAAAAGAGCTAATGAGTATGACAATGGGAGACGAACAAGCTTTAAACGAAGAAACTATAACAGAAATATTAAAACGAGTAACAAGTGAGATTAAAAAAGAAGAGTCTGAAAAACTTACTGAAGAACAAAAACAACATAAAACAACAAAAGAAAAGCTTGATAAAGAACGACAAAAAAAACACGAACTACAAGACAAATTGTATTGGCGCTGTGATAAAAAAGCAAAGCTTTATTCTTGGAATTTAACTGGTTTGATTATTATATTGCAAGTGGTTCTTATTTTCATCAGTATATGGTTTAAATTTTCATTAGTATACACCATCATTTTAAGTTTATTGATCGTGATTTTCAATATATTTGGACTTTCCTCATGGAAAATACACAAGAAGATCAAAAACACTCTTCTTAGTCGCTTTTTAAAAAAAGAAGAAGACATCACAGGTCTGAATTTAACAAATAAAGACAATCAAAACAAAGGTAAGGTATAATGAGTCGTGTGGAGGTTCAGCCGAATCTTTTAACATGGGCAATAAAACGATCCGGGAAAAGCGCATCGGCTTTATATAAAAAATTTCCAAAGTTGGCTTTATGGATCAAACAGGAATCCAGACCCACCCTCAAACAATTGGAAAGCTTTGCTCAAGCGGTGTATGCGCCTGTCGGTTGGTTTTTTTTAGACACTCCACCGGTTGAAAAAATCCCCATTCCTGATTTTCGAAAAACAACTGATCCTGATAGAAAAACAAAGCCCAGCCCGGAACTATTGGACACTTTGTATATGTGCCAAAGACGGCAAGATTGGTATAAGAATCATAAACAACTGGAAAGAGAAAAACCTCTTGCATTCATTGGTTCTGTTCAGCCACAAGCGGATAACATTGTCAAAACCGCTGAAAATATCCGTAAAATTCTAAGCTTTGATGTGGAGGAACGCAGTCGTTTACCCACTTGGAAAGAGGCTTTGCGCCGGTTGATTGAGAAAGGACGCTCCGCAGGTATTCTTATTATGGTAAGCGGAATTGCCGGTAACAACACCCGCAGAAAACTTAATCCAAAAGAATTTCGCGGTTTTGCCCTCTCTGATCCCTTGGCGCCACTGATTTTTATAAACGGAGCGGACACTCAATCAGCACAAATGTTTACTATAGGCCATGAGCTGGCACACCTGTGGATTGCTCAAAACGCCCTTTCTGATGCTCAAGCATTAGGAGCTTCTGATCATCATATTGAAATCTGGTGCAATAAAGTGTCTGCTGAGTTGCTTGTGCCCCTTAACCTTATTCGAAAAGAAGTAAAAAATATAAAAAAAAGTTTTAGCTTTTCTGATAAAGTTCAATATTTGGCTCGTCATTTTAAAGTCAGCTCTTTGGTGATTTTACGCAGGCTTTATGATATAAGGAAATTGACAGCCAAAGAATTTAAAGACGAATACAGGACAGAGCTAAAAAAGTTAAATCAAATACAAAGAGCCGATAAACAAAAAACCGGAGGTGGAGATTTTTTTAAAAACTTAAATGCGCGCGTCAGCTCTCAATTTGCGAAAGATTTGATAATCAGCGCCCTTGAAGGCCATACTTCTTTTAAAGAATCCCTTGAACTATTGGGAATTAAAAAAATATCCACATTCAAAAAAACAGCAAAAAATTTTGGAGTGAGTTTTTAATGCCCTATTTACTGGATTCCAATATTTTTATTCAAGCTAAAAACCTGCACTATGGTATGGATTTTTGCCCGGGATTTTGGGACTTTCTTATTAAAAAAAATGAAGAAAGTAAATTGTACAGCATTGAAAAAGTAAAAGATGAATTGCAAGTCATAGATGACGACCTGTCAAAATGGATAAAGCAAAGAGGTTCGCGGTTTTTTCTAAAGCCTGACGAGTTGGTTTTGTCCGCTCTGGTGGAGATCAGCCGCTCAATAAATGAGCAGGATTATGAAACCGGAGCCAAAAAAATGTTTCTTCAAAGTGCGGATTATTACCTCATAGCTCAAGCAAAAGCGCAGGGATACACTGTTGTCACAAATGAAAAGCTTTCTGATTCAAAAAAGAAAATTAAGATTCCAAATGTTTGTATCAGTTTTAGAGTAAAATACATAACAGTTTATGAAATGTTAAGAACAGCCAAGGTGCGCCTGATACTTGGTCGTACATAAACAAAGATTCAAATTTTTAAAGCTGATTCATAAAAGACATTTTTGTTAGGAAGATTGGCCATAGTACTTACTTATGTTTAGCCCAACAGTAAGAAATACATATAAAAAACCAAAAACCCACGGCACATATAATTCAATATTTGTAAATGGCCTGTAAAGTTTTTTGTTTTTACCTCTGCCTAATTTTTCCCATTCTCTATCATAAGGCTGATACTCAAGCATTTTTTCCATTTCATGGATGACTTTAAATTTTCCACTATTCATATCCTTATAAGACCTAATGAGACGATGCCAGATAAAACAGCTAATACTCCCTGCCAAAAAAATAATAAATATACTGCCTGTAAGATTGAATTTTCACTTATTGTCTTCTAAACAAAAAAAGAGGCTTGATGACTCAAAAACCAAAAGATAAAAAGCTTAAAATACACAACCATTTTGACTTGCTGTTTAAGTACGCTTTTTCAAGCCCACGCTTTGCCGAAGAGCTTTTTAGGCTCATCTTTTCTAAAAAAGAACAAGCCTGCTTTGACTGGAACACTCTAAAGGCTGAAAAAGACACCTTTCAAGACTTAAGAGCCGATGCCGTGTTTTCTGTAGCCCTGAAAGACCATAAGAAACTTCGCTTTAGAATTTGCCTGCTCTTGGAGCACAAATCACAATACAGTTATAAAACTTTTAATCAGACGCTCAAATATCAGGCTTTAATTACAGACAAAAGTTTGGAGGAATCAGGCGAGGCTTGGCCCACTTTGGTAGTGCTCGTGTACAACGGCCCTAAGCCTTGGAAGTGGGCCAAGTTTTTTCAGCAGGGGCTTTGGGGGGCTGATTTTGCTAAAATTCCTTTGTCCTTGCAAAAAGATATGTTAAACTTTGGTCTGAGGGTGCTGGATACACATACTCCAGCGGTGGCCAAGGCTGTTGAGAATAGACACTTTAAAAGCCGTGGTTTTTTAAATGCTTTAAGAAAGGCTTGGAGCTTAAAAGCAAATGAAAAGGAGCTTAAGCAGTTTATAGCAATGTTCGACAACTGGACGGGGGACCGGGGCGACAGTTTTGTGCTTAGTTTGGGAGATTATTTGTGGTCTGTTGTGCCAAATATGAGCAAAGCTTTGTGGGAGAGTTTGGAGCATTCAGCAGTTAAAGAGGGTATATTTTCAAAAGGAGGATATATGAACATCAAAGAACATATAAAAGAAGAAGGCCGTCAGGAAGGAATAAGGCAGGGAATAAGGCAGGGCATGGAAAAAGGCATGGAAAAAGGCATGGAAAAAGGCATGGAAAAAGGCATGGAAAAAGGCATGGAAAAAGGCAGGCAAGAGCTTATTTTAAACATGCTGAAAGAAAAAGCTGATCCAGCTTTTATCTCCAAAGTAACAGGCCTTTCTGTTAAAAAGCTGAAGAAGCTTAAAAATGGCGACTCAGAATAAATTAAAAAATGGTTCTTAAAAAGATTTTTATTTAAAAAGAGCCGGGAGAGGCGCATTCTCCGTTTTCCAATGTGATTTCACAATCATCGGGGTTGGGAACAATGGCCGGGCCTCGCCGGCCGTTGCTGTTTTCTTTAATCTGGCTTTCTTTAATAATAAGCTTGTTTCTGTCTTCTGTTGGAGAAAGCCACAGGTAAAGCCCAAAACATATCAAAATCACCACGGCGGGTATCAAAAAAAAATGTCTTAAGCTTTTTGCTTTAATATTCATATCAGGACCACCACCACGGCGGATATTAAAAAAAAATGTCTTAAGCTTTTTTTTGCTTTAATATTCATTCTTGTTTCACTTACCCCTGTATTCGGGTTTGTGAGTTGTTTTTCAGTCTATCTGTCGTATTCCTCAAGAGGTCTTAAAAATCATTTAATCATTTTAGGACAGTCTGCGCAAGTCGGCTTGACAGCATGAATGACCTATATACTGTTTTAGTTATAGGCCGGTCAGCGATTTTTCTTTGCAGGATTTTAAGTCCGTAAGGCCAAAAAAAGGCGGAGATGTATGTTCAAAAGACTTTTATCTTGTGTTGCCACTTTATTGGTTTGCTCTTTTTTGATTTTTGTTGTGTTGATCCTTACCCCGGGAGATCCGGTGGATCATCTTTTGGGGGAAAGGGGCGCAGATCCAAAGTTAAGAAAAGAGCTTATGACCCGCTGGGGATTTGATCGCCCTTTATATGAGCAGTATTTTATTTTTGTTTCACGGGCTGTTAAAGGGGACTTGGGGAGATCCCTTGTGTCAGGCCGCCCGGTGTGGGAGGAGTTTAAAAGCCTGTTCCCCGCCACAGTGGAGCTTTCTGTTTTGGCTTTGCTGGTGGCTTTGCTGGTGGGTCTTCCTTTAGGGTTTTTATCGGCTTGGAAAGCTAATTCTTTTTGGGATACAGCTGTGTCCGGCTTTTCTCTTGTAGCTTATTCCATGTCGGTGTTCTGGTGGGGTTTGGTTTTGATTCTTTGTTTTTCTGTTTATATGGGATGGACCCCTGTATCCGGCAGAATAAATGTTCTGCATGAAGTTCAGCCGGTTACGGGATTTATGTTGTTTGACTCTTTACTTAACCCGGAAGGATGGACAATTTTTAAAAGCGCCTTAAAACATTTGATACTGCCTGTTTTAACCTTGGCAAGCATCCCTTTGGCCTATATCACCCGTATAACCCGCTTTAGTTTGCTGGAAGTTTTTAAAGAAGATTTTATCCGCACGGCGCGAAGCAAAGGCTTGGGTTTTTATAGGGTATATTGTTTGCACGCTTTTCGAAATGTGCTGATCCCCCTTATTACAGTAACAGGATTTTTGCTGGCATCTTTATTGGCGGGCGCGGTTTTAACGGAGACAGTGTTCTCTTGGCCGGGAGTGGGCAGGTGGCTGGTGCAGGCTGTGCTGGCCAGAGATTACCCTGTTCTGCGGGGAGGTATCCTTTTACTCGCCGTGATTATTATTTTTGTAAACCTGATGGTTGATGTTTTGTACTTGAAAGCGGACCCCCGCATTAGTCAGGAAAGTTAATGTTTTTTTTAAAAAGATTTTTCTTTATCATCCAAACCAAAAAGTGGGCTTTGCTCAGCTTTTGTTTTATCTTGTTTTTCTCCCTTGTGGCTTTATTGGCGGATGAAATTGCCCCTTATTCTTTTTCTGAAGTGCACCCGGAGGCTTTAAAAGCGCCGCCTTTTTGGATGGAGGGCGCGCGCCCTGAGTTTTTGATGGGGACAGATGACTTGGGAAGAGATTTTTTATCCCGTTTAATACACGGCGCGCGCCTTTCTATGAGCTTGGGGCTTATGGTGGCGCTTTTGTCTTTACTGGTGGGAACAGCTGTAGGTTTGATCGCCGGTTATTACGGGGGCCTGACAGACAGATGTATAGTGTCCACCGTAGATGTTATGATGTCTTTTCCCGGTATCTTACTGACTATTGTGATTTTAGCTGTATTGGGTCCCGGGCTTTTTAATACGGTTTTGGCTGTAAATATTATAACTTGGCCTGCGGTTATCCGCCTGGTCCGCGGAGAAACACTTAAAGAAAAAAACCGGGACTATGTTCTGGCTGTAAAAGGCGCGGGAGCGGGCGATTTTCGTGCGCTCTTCAGGCATATTTTGCCTAATGTTTCAGGGCCTTTAATAGCACAGGGGCTTTTGTGTTTTAGTGAAGGTATTTTAACCATTTCCGCCCTGGGCTTTTTGGGCTTGGGGGTGGAGCCTCCTCTTCCGGAATGGGGAGCTATGATAAGCGACGGAAGAAATCTTATGGCCTCGGCTTGGTGGCTGGTGGTCCTGCCCGGGCTTTGCATTTTGTCTGTGGTCTTGTGCTTTAATATTTTCGGCGGTATTTTAAGGGATGCTTGGGATCCTAAAAGTGTGTAGCGGTGTTTTATTTGACTGAAAAAAAAGAAGGGGGCGCTTTTGTCTGTTCATAAAGATAAAGTAATTGTTTTACGAAACAGCCGATTTGGTGAGTCCGACCTGATTATAAAAGCCTTAAATCAAAATGGCGCTTTAATGTCTTTTATTGCAAAGGGCGCTGTCAAAAGCCGAAAAAGGTTTGCCGGGGGCCTTTTAGAGCCGGGATGTTTTATCGGATTGGAATATAAAAAAGCCCGCGCTTCTTCACTTCACTTTCTTTGTCAGGCCTGGATTTTAGAGCGATTTTCAGCTTTAAGAACAAACTATGACAGGTTAAATATGGCGCTTCACTTTTTGTCCCTTGTGGGAAAGATCAGCCAAGAGGGGGTGGAAGACTGCCCGGATTTATTTAACCTTTTAGGCAACAGCCTAAAAGCTCTTGAGAACACTCAAGATCTTTTGGCCCTGCAATTTATTTTTGAGTTTCGTTTATTGCTCAGCCAAGGGGTGTTGCCCAAGGAACTGCAAGGGCAAAAAGAGCTTTTTAACCTGACAATCGCTGAACATAAAAATTTAACAGCCCGGCCGTTTTACACCAAATTTACCCCCGCTGTTCATAAGGCTGTTCAGCGCTATGTCTGCGGGGGATAAAAGGTTTTTTTAACGGGCCGTTTGTTTTTCCACAGGCAAAGAATGAAGGGAATAATTGTCAAACACGCCGTATTCATGCAAACGGTTATAAAGTGTTTTTACTGTAATTCCCAAGGCCCTTGCCGCCTGCCTTTTAGAGGCAAAATGCTCTAAAGCGTTTAATATGTACAGCTTGTTTAATTCCGCCAAGCTGACATCCGGGTTATAAGGAATGGCGGATTGTTTTTTTCTGATCAAAAATTCCTCCGGCAAATGATCCTGCTTTACGATATTTTCATCCTGAAGAATGGATAATCTTTCACAGAGGTTTTTTAACTCCCTCACATTCCCCGGCCAGTTGTAATTGATCAAAACCGCCAAAGCGGATTGTTCAATGGTCATGTTTCGGCCCAGAAAGTGCTTTAAAAGCAGAGGAATATCCTCTGATCTTTCAGATAAAGAGGGCAAAGTCATGGAAATGGTGTTGATCCGATAGTACAGATCTTCTCTGAAAGAGCCTTTTACCACTTCCTCCGCCAGATTTTTGTTTGTACAACATATAACCCTTATATTTAACTGTATGGGCACACGTCCGCCCACACGGTATATCTGGCCTTCCTGCAGGAGCCTCAGTAATTTTGCCTGAGATTTGGCTTTAAGGTCGCCTATTTCATCAAGAACCACTGTGCCGTTGTTGGCTTTCTCCAACAAGCCGGTTTTCCTTTGATCAGCTCCTGTAAAAGCGCCTTTTTCGTGGCCAAAAAGCTCACTTTCAATGGTGTTTTCGTTTAAACAGCTACAGTTGATGAGCACAAATTCTTTGTCTCTTCTGTAGCTTTTGTTGTGTATCCTTTTGGCGATCATCTCTTTTCCGGTTCCACTCGCACCGGTAATCAGCACGGAGGAATCTGTGCCGGCGATTTTGTCCGCCATTTTGAGCAGTTTTTTCATGGTTTCAGAGCAGTGAATTATTTCCACTGTATTGCTCTTTTGGGCTTTTACATCGCTCATTAAAATGTTACCCTGACCTTTGTTTAGATATGGAATCATCTCTTTTTTCTCCTTCCCTGGTTGAACTAAATCTGTCTCATTATGAGACAGTGCATTATTTCTATACCAAAGTCCTGAAAATTTTTCAATGAAAAGATGTAATTTTTTTACAAAAAATATAAAAAAAACTGACTATAAAGTGTTTTTACATTGTATGAAAATCAGACATTATGCTTGTAACTACTTGAAATATTTGAAATTTAATAAGTTAGCCTCTCCCAATACCATAAAATCTTACTGTATAGATTTAAGACAGTTCTTACTTTCTGATACACCTGTTTTTTTGTCACTTTTTTCGACAAAATACAAAAAAAGCTTTTCTGACCTGTTTTGCGATGAGCCGGATTTTTTACCGAAAAGTGGCTTAAATTCAGTCAATCCCCGATTTTTGGAATATTTGCTGAAAAAGCGACTAAAATTGAGCTTTAAAAAATGGGCGGGTTTGTCCCCGGCCACTCAAAACCGCAAATATGCCTGCTTAAAATCCTTTTTTGGCTGGCTTTTTACTTCATCCCTGATTAGCACAGACCTGCAAACGGGGATAAAACTCCCATCTCTTCCTCAGCTTTTGCCTCATTATTTGTCTGTGGATGAGGCTGTTTGCCTCTTGAGGACAGTTCAAAAACATTGGCTGAAGAACAAAAAACAGCAAGATCAAAGGGATATGATTCTTATTTTGCTTCTTTACGGCGCGGGCTTAAGAGTGAGCGAAGCCTGCACCCTTAAGTGGGAGCAGGTGGATTTTACACAGCAGGTTTTGCGTATACGGGGAAAAGGGGGAAAGCACAGGCTTTGCGCCCTGCCGAAAGTGGTTTTAGAGGAGTTACAATCAATACGCCGGGCGGGCGGGCCGGTTTTTGATCCCCGGCTGTCTGTCAGGAAGGCTTACGACAGGGTTAAATATTGGGGCAAAAAAGCCGGCCTGAACAAGCCTTTAAGCCCTCATGTTCTAAGGCACAGCTTTGCCACGCATTTGCTTAACAGCGGCGCGGATCTGCGCACCCTGCAGGAGCTTTTAGGGCATAAGTCCCTTTCCGCCACACAGAGGTACACTCATCTTCAAATATCCCATTTAAACCGGCTGTTGGAGGAGCGCCACCCCTTTAAAACCCCCGAAAGCAAGTAGATAGTCGGGCGTGAAAAAGGCTGGATTTCATAGTTGGCATAAGCAAAACCCCGGCTTGTTCGTGACGGAATACCTTGGACACTCACCACCGGGGTTTTGCTTATGCCACAAATAACAAGGGTTTTTCACGGGCTACTATCTAAAAAACGGCAAACCTATTTGCCCGGTGACATAACCACAGGCAGTATATAAGTGCGAAGGGAAGTATCAAGGCCCTCAACCGCCCGGCAAAGCCTGCGAATGTTTTTATGCTCCATATCCATAATCAAATAACCAATATCCGCTTTTGTGGAAAGGTATTGGCTTTGAATATTGATCTTGAGCTTAGACACCAAGCCGTTGATATTGCCCAAAACCCCCGGAATGTTTTTATGTATATTGATCAGCCTTTGGCATTTCCCGGAAGGGTCTAAAGGGGGAGGGTTTAGTTCGGGAAAATTAACCGCGCCTTCGGATATTCCGTGAAAAAGGTATTTTGTAATGCAGGCGCTTACCTGACTGGCGATATTCTCCTGCGCTTCTTCTGTACTGCCCGCTATATGAGGGCTGAGGATCACCTGCTTCATCCCTGTAAGAGCGCAGGTAAAAGAGCTTTCTTTTTTTTGCGGCTCTTTCGGAAAAACATCCAGCGCTGTGCCGGTTATACGGCCTTCCAACAGCGCCGTTTTTAGATCGGCGATATTCACCACTTCGCCCCGGCTGGTGTTGATAAGGCCCGCGCCCTTTTTCATCCATTTTAATTGTTTTGCTTGTATCATGTTTTTGGTCTCAGGGGTTTGAGGCACATGAAGGGTGATGATGTCTGCCCGGCTCATAAGCTCTTTTAAGCTTTTTACCGGGCGGGCGTTGCCTATGGGCAGGGTTTCGATAATATCAAAGTACAGCACCCGCATTCCTATTGCCTCCGCCAATATACTGACCTGTGTGCCGATATGGCCGTAGCCGACGATGCCCAATGTTTTACCCCGCACCTCCCGGCTTCCTTCAGCGGTTTTGTGCCATTTCCCTTCGTGCATGGTTTGATTAAAGCTGTAACTTTGCCGGCTTAAGGCGATAATATGAGATATAACCAACTCGGCGACACTTCTGGTGTTTCCGTAAGGGGCGTTAAAGACGGGAATCCCCATCCCGCCTGCGGTTTTAAGGTCAATTTGGTCTGTGCCGATGCAAAAAGCGCCAATCAGCCTAAGAGAAGGACAAAGAGCTTTTAAAATATCCTTTGTAATCCGGGTTCTGCTTCGGATACAAAGAGCGGAGCAATTTTTTTTCAAAAGCTCTTTGGGATCCGGGGCAGACTTAAGCCTTTCCACTGTAAGCCCGTGCGCGCTTAACCGGCGGGCGGCGGTTTGGTGGATGCCTTCCAATAACAAACATTTCATATACACTTCCTTTTATTCTGATATAATACACACAAGCAAGAGGAAAACAAAATGCAGGAAGACAAAAACAGTAAAAATACAGAAGAAATATCAGATGAGCCTAATATCTGGGACATGTTTGAGTACGAAAAAATCTCAGGCCACCTTTTTACCCGGGGTTTATGGGCGATTTTTTTGCGACTGGCTTTTAAGTTTTATATACGGCTCAAAGTCAAGGGCCGGTTTAAAGGATTTTATAAAAAATATCCCAAACTGATTATTATATCCAATCATGCAAGCCATTTGGACGGCCCGGCCATTTTAACTTCCATTCCCTTTTCCCATTGGATGGATCTTTATATCTTGGCGGCACGGGATTATTGGTTCAGCACCCGGTTTTTACGCTTTTTCTCCAAGTATTTTTTGGGCGCCCTCCCTGTGGATCGAATGGCTAAAAAAACTGACTCTGTTAAAAAGTGCATTAATTTGTTAAACAACTTAAAAAGAATATGGATAGTTATGTTTCCCGAAGGGACCCGCTCGCAGGATGGTGTTCTTCGGCCTTTTAAAAACGGAGTGGGGCTTTTTTCTCAAAAAACAGATACACCGGTTTTGTTTCTTTATTTGCGCAAAACCCGGCGCCTGTGGCCAAAGGGAAAAAGATTTCCCCTGCCGGGGAAAATGTATCTGCACATAGGACCGGTGCAGAAGCCGGGAAACACAGACGCCATTTTTAACAGTTATAAAAAATGGACTGAGGAAGTGGAAGCAAGATCCCGCCTTCTGAAAAGAAGATGGAAACAAAAACAAGAAAGGAGCAAACAATAATATGTTAAAATCCGTACAATTTATGAAAAAACTTGTAAGCCCTTTCGAAAGATTTTTTCGTATGGAGGCCGGTGCGGGTATTTTCCTGCTTGTTGCCGCGATTCTGGCTTTGCTTTGGGCCAACTCCCCTTACTCTGAACTGTATAATAAAATTTTGCACCACCGGTTGGGTATTTATATAGGCGGGTTTTCCCTTTCCTTTTCTCTTCACCATTTTGTGAATGACGCTCTTATGGCGATTTTCTTTTTTGTGGTGGGCTTGGAAATTAAAAGAGAGCTGATTGTGGGTGAGTTGGCGTCTCCCAAAAAAGCCGGCCTGCCGGTTTTTGCCGCTCTGGGCGGAATGGTGATTCCGGCTTTATGTTATTTCGTGTTTAATCCTCAAGGTCCCGCTCAGGCGGGCTGGGGTATTCCTATGGCGACCGATATTGCCTTTGCGGTGGGGGTGTTAAGTTTGCTTTCCAAAAGAGTGCCTTTTTCTTTAAAGGTGTTTCTTTTGGCTTTGGCTATTGTGGATGATCTGGGGGCGGTTTTAGTTATTGCCGTTTTTTATTCTCAAGAAATATACACCAGGTTTTTAGCTCTTTCAGGTTTAACGATTTTTATTATTTTTTGCGCCGGTAAAGCAGGGGTTAAAAACATGGCTTTTTATTTGTTTGCCGGGATTTGTCTTTGGTTTTTCGTTTTGAAAAGCGGAGTGCACTCCACGGTGGCCGGGGTTATTTTGGGGCTTATGTGCCCGGCCCGAAACCGTAAAGAATTAAAATGGGAGGGCATAAGGGCTTTATCCGCCCCTACATCTTACAAAAGCTCAAAAAAACTATCACGAAAGATCCGCTTTTTGTATTCGCCCGCTCATCGTCTGATTGAAGATCTGCATCCTTATGTGGCTTGGATTATTATGCCTGTATTTGCTTTTTTTAACGCCGGGGTGGAGTTTAAGTCAGGGTTTTCTTTTGCGGAGTTTGGCTCTCACCCTGTGTCCTTGGGGATTTTATTCGGTCTTTTGTTTGGAAAGCCACTTGGTATTTTGCTGTTTTGCTTTTTGGCTGTTCGTTTAAAGCTTGCGGTCTACCCGTCCGGGTTTAACCGGCGAAGGCTTGTTGGCGTGAGTTTTTTGGCGGGTATCGGTTTTACTATGGCTTTGTTTATTTCACACTTGGCTTTTTACAGTCAGCCGGAGCTTGCTGTGTATTCCAAACTTGGTATTTTAATCGCCTCTTTGCTGGCCCTGCTCACGGGCCTTGTGATACTGATTTTTTCCGGCGATTTTTCCCGCGAGCAAAAAGAAACAACAGATCGCAAAAAGGTGATATAATGGCAACTTGTGGTGGCGAGCTGTAGCTGGATAGAAACAACTTGTGGTGGCGAGCTGTAGCTGGATAGAAACAACTTGTGGTGGCGAGCTGTAGCTGGATAGAAACAACTTGTGGTGGCGAGCTGTAGCTGGATAGAAACAACTTGTGGTGGCGAGCTGTAGCTGGATAGAAACAACTTGTGGTGGCGAGCTGTAGCTGGATAGAAACAACTTGTGGTGGCGAACTGTAGCTGGATAGAAACAACTTGTGGTGGCGAACTGTAGCTGGATAGAAACAACTTGTGGTGGCGTAGCTCAGCTGGATAGAGCATGAGCCTTCTAAGCTCAGGGTCGCAGGTTCGAATCCTGCCGCCATCACCACTAAAAAAAGGGATTTTGATCCCTTTTTTTATGGCTTCAAAAAAGGTATAAGAAACTTCATGAGCAAAAACAAGCCGATGGTTCAAACCCTCTACGCCATCACTTTTTTTAACTTTGATCGTGACAATTAAAGACAAGGTAAACAAAAAATGTATATAATGAAAACAGTTTTTTTACTCACAGCCGGGTTTTGGCTTTTTGCCTCACCCGCCGAACAAACAGGTATGGCTCAAATAAACAAAACAGCAACAAGCGCAACGGCAAAAAAGCAAAACAGCCCAACAGAAACAGCCACTTTCGCCGGGGGTTGTTTTTGGTGTGTAGAGGCGGTTTTTGAAAAAATAAAAGGAGTAAAAGAAGTTGTATCCGGCTTTGCCGGAGGGAAAAAGCAAAATCCTTCATACAAAGAAGTTTCCAGAGGGCAAACCCGCCATGTGGAAGCCGTCCAAATTCACTTTTCGCCAGAGGAGGTAAGTTACGAACATCTGCTGGATATTTACTGGAGAAACACCAACCCCACAGATTCCAAAGGGCAATTCAACGACAGAGGTCCCCAGTACCGGCCCGTGATATTTTATCACAATGAGACGCAAAAAAAACAGGCGGAAAGATCTAAAAAAAATCTGGAAGAAAAAGGGATATTTCAAAAACCCCTTGCAACAGAAATCATACCCTTTTCCACTTTCTTTAAAGCGGAGGAGTACCATCAGAATTATCACAAAAAAAATCCTCTGAGTTATTGGTTTTACAGCTCCCGCTCCGGCAGAAAAGAATTTTTACAGCAAACATGGAAAGTCTGTCAAAACCCCCGGCAAAACACAAAACCCGCTGAGAAAAAAAACAATAAACCAAACGGGCAGAAAAACCCTTCTGAAAACAAAGCTCAAAGCGCAGGTTCGCGCCATAAATCACAATCCCCGCCCGCTGAAAAATACACAAAACCGACTGAGGAAGAAATAAAAAACCGGCTTTCCCCTTTGCAGTACAAAGTTACACAAAAAAACGGCACAGAGCCTCCTTTTAAAAACTCGTACTGGAATAACAAAACACCGGGTATTTATGTGGATATTGTTTCAGGTGAGCCTCTTTTCAGCTCATTAGACAAATACGACTCAAAAACCGGTTGGCCTTCTTTCACCAAGGCTTTGGTGAAAGAAAACATTATCACCCGTCAAGATCACAGCCTGTTTATAAAAAGAACAGAGGTCAGATCCCGGTATGCGGATTCTCACTTAGGCCACCTGTTTAACGACGGCCCCCCTCCAACAGGCTTAAGGTATTGCATTAACTCCGCGGCTCTTAGGTTTATACCGGCAAAAAAACTTAAAGACTCCGGCTACTCTGAATTTCAATCACTCTTTAAGTAAGCCTTAGATTGCCCAAACGATCTTTAGGATTTAAAGCACAAAAAAACTAAATAGTAGCCCGTGAACAACCTCTTTATAGGTTTTAAAGTCTTGTGGGGGTTCTATGCAAAACCTTAAGCTTGTTCGGGACGGAATACCAGAGAAACGGAAGGCCAAATCGTTGGCCTTCCGCCCGTCACCGCTTAAGGTTTTGCATACAAAGCTTACAACCGGAAGGACTTTATCACGGACGACTATATAGTAGTTAATGGTATATATAACTACCACGGTATGGGGCTTATTTGCTATTTAAGCAACATATATAAATTAAATGTACCTTAATTTTTGCCTACAAAGCTTAAAACCAGCTTTTTAGCTGGTTTTGAGTCTTTACTGAATTTTTGGCTCAATAGTTTTGCAGAGTGTTAAAATTGGTAAAACTGGCTTTTTAGCTGGTTTTGAGTGTATGGAAGTTCTTGGCTAAAGTCAAAATTTTGCTGTTTTCAAATGTTAGTAAAGGCCGATTTTTTTTAGTAGGAGTATAGTAAGAAATTTTCGATATAAAAAACTTAAGTAAAATCAATAAGATACAGACCCCTTTTTACTAACAAATGCAAAACAGCATTTTTAGCCGGTTTTGCCCACCAAGGCCAGTTTCAACCGGATTTGACCCGAATGAACCAGACAGGCCGGATGGGGCTGACTTTGCCCGCCAGACGGACCGGATGGGGGCTGGTGTCAGCCAAAGTTTGGCACTTAAAAGCTCTTTTTTTTCCTCACTGCCAGATTACTGGTTTTAGCAGATAAATTGAAAAGGAGGGTTTTTTACTGTTTCAAGCTGTTAGCATTTAAAGGCTGTATTTGCATTTTATCCAACAATTCCCATAGGCTTTTTAAAGCTGATTCTTCATCTCTATTAAAAGAGCTTTCTTTTAATCTCCAAAATGTCCAGCCACACCTTTCCAGTTGCCACTGCCTTTCCATGTCTTTCGCTTCTTGCCCTTCGTGCCAATAATCTCCATCACATTCCACAGCAAGTCTTCCTTTGGCGCCAACAATAACCATATCTATTTGATAACCAGAAACGGCATATTGAGGAATTACATGATAACCTCTAAGAGCTATTTTCAGAAAAACCTTTGCTTCAAACCAGCTGTCAAAACTTTCACTTGACCGGCCAAACAGTTCCGGGGCGTTTTTTGGGTTTTTATTTTTTGTTTCTTTAATTTTTTTGTACAGCTTCTGTAACTCCTCTTGTGGCCAAACAGTCATTTTTTCAGGATCACTCATGCAGTGGGAAAGTAACTTTCTGCGATAATCTTTCGATGAAAGATCATTCAGCTCTATGGAATGAAACAGCCACATTTGATCTTTTGCCCGGCTGGCGGCCACATTGTACTTTTTTTTATGGTTCTCTTTGACAAGAGCTGACATATTCCAATCTTTGGCAACAGCCATACTTAGAAAAATTACATCTCGCTCGTCTCCTTGAAAGTCGTAAGCGTTTCCGACATGGATGGCTCTTTTTTCTATCTCTTCCTTGTCTATTTCTGAAAGAGCATTTTCAATAACTTGTATTTGAAATTTTCCTTGTAAAACAATAATACCAAAGGTTTTGTTATCGTAGTTAGGATCTTTAATGCATTGCTTAATCTGCGCAATAATGGCCTTAGCTTCTTTTTCATTTTGTGGGTCCTTGCCACTGCCAATCCGGCTTACAGCACTATCAACATAAGTGGTTTTAAGAGGAGCAAGCCTTGAACTGCCGTACTGGCGTAAAGGTATTAAAGGGGTCCCTGAGTAAGAGATTGTATTGGAAAACTGGATTATTTCCGGCATACATCTAAAATGTTCCCTTAGCTGAACATGACTTCCTGTAAATACAGTTTCACAGTAATCGTAATAACTAAATTCTCCTCCAATATAATCGAAAAATTTAATACCGGTAAGATATTTTTTCTTATGAATTTCAACATCTTCATCTGTTATACCTATGTTTTCAGGGCTTATTTGCTCTTTATCTCCAACAACAATAATTTTTTTTGCCAAACAGTTTAATAAAAAACCATCCGGCCCGGTTTGGCTGGCTTCGTCAATAATGGCAACATCAAAAGGCTCATTGGAGGGGTTAATGTTTTCAACCACCCGGTAAAGTGGCATAATCCAAGAGGGAATAGCGGTTTTACACTCCTCCATTCTTGTTTTAGCCACTTTACGGTGCTTAGGGGCGGTTTTTCCGGTGCCTTTTCCTATTTTATTTATGGACTGTATCCAACCTTTTAAACTCGACAGCTCTGTGTTTGTCAAGTTGGATAAACACTGGTTCCATGCTTTTTCAGTAACCAAGCGCTCCATATTTTTTTGTTGTTGCTTCAGTACATTTTTCTTTTCCTGATTAAGCTGGTTGGCAAACTCTTCGCTTGTTTGCTCTTTGAGCCATTGATCTGCTCTTCGCCAAGCCCAAGCTGATTCAAAGGACATCAACCTGTTTTCCCACACAGGGTTTTCAATCTCCATTCTTAATTTTTTATAAAAATTTGGGTTGTTTAGTTTATTGTTGATTTCGCATAAATTGACAAATTCTTTTTTCTTGTCTTTAAAATTATTTATTTGCAATAAAACATTATTATAATTTTTTAAATCTCTTTCTTCGTACAAAGCAATAATCTTTTTTGCAAATGTATTTTTTTGACGCTCATAAGGTTTTAAAAAATCAACAGCTTTTTTAAATTCTATTTTTACTTTTTTTAAAGTATTATTCGCTTGTATATATTCTATCAATCCCATTAATTCTTTAATGGAGTTTTTTGTCCATTGCGGAAGAGGAATATTTTTAGGAGATAAAAGGAGGTTTATATCTTCTGTTAGTTTGTGAGTAAAAAGGCATTCCTTCAAAGGTTCACAAAGATCTTTAAAAATATGATAGTTTTTGATAAAATTGTCAGTTAACTGAACTTTTGTATCTATACTTTGGCTTTTCCATAAGTTATTTATATCTTTCAAGGCATTTATGGCTGTTACACAATTTTGAAACCTTTTAACTTCTACAAAAGAAGAAATCTTTTTGCCGTCAACTTTAATCTTTTTTAAATTCCGCACTGTTTTTGGCTTTCGACGATACCAAGCCCAAGGCACTTGATTATTAAATTTATATTTGTTAAAAAAATCTTTCAATAGGTTTTCAATATCCTTGATCTTCAAAACATTGTTATCTCTTAAGTGATTTGGAACTTCTGTTATTCGTTTTATTGTTCGTGCTGATTCAAATACACTTTTGTTTTCATCTAAAGTTTTATTGGTGAACTTATATAAATACCTCCATTCCCGGTCTTTATCCATAAGGCAATTGTTTAAAACCTGCTTAATCCACTGCTCATTTTTATTTAACAAAGTTTCCACCTTAGCTTGTAAATCGGATACTATATTATGTAATTGGCTTAGTTCAGTGTCTTTCAATTTACTATAATGAGCTATGCCGTCTTTGTTTTCATAAGAACTATGTTTTTGAATAGTTTGTATCGCACCGTTTTCTTTTGTTATTTTTTCTTCAAATTGTTGAACCGAAAAAATTTTTTCCAAAAATTCTGTTGGTTCTTTTAAAACCAAATCATCAATATCTTTTAATTTTTTAATGATTGTAAAAAGTTCTTTTGACTCCTCATTGGATAAAGGGCATTTGTCAGATCCTTTTAAATTAAAAAACTCTGTAATCCATCTATGTGTTGGCTCTTCTTCGCTCAGACGATTTGCTATAACAGCCGGTGTTCCTGTATAAAAACCAAACAGATTTTCATATTTCTTAGTTTCATGTTGTATTAAGTTAATTAACCGGGTTTTAATTTCTGCCAGCTCAGTTTTACATTTACTGTCTTCTTCCTCTAATTGATTAATTTGTGTGTTATTTGTGCCATTGTCAGACCATTCTTGGTACTTAGAGTTTATACATGAAAAGGAATCTTTTAACTCTTGAAAAGATTTTTGATCTTTACCTAATATCTCAATACAAAGTGGTTTTACCTCTTGTGGAAGTTTATCTCTTAATACTCTTAAAGCTCTATCTGTTTGGCTGGTTACAAGGATTTTTTGGCCTTTAGCCAAAAAATGGCATATTAAGTTGGCAATGGAATGTGTTTTTCCGGTACCGGGCGGGCCTTGAACAACCACTTGATCATGATATGAAACTTTTTCTATAATTTTTTTTTGTTCCTCATTGGTCGGCAAAGGAAAATAATGTTTTTCAGCCAGTGGATTTTTAGTTGCCTTTTGTTCTGAATGGTGTATTTGCTGATCAATAGAGTTGTTCTGTGAATACAAAAAATCTTTGAAACAGGAATTCAAAACTGTTTTATTTTCCATATCTTTGATGATCGAATTATAAAATTTTATAAAAGATTTTTCATTTCTTTTCCTTAGAATTATCGCAGGAGAGATATTTAATGTCGTAAAAGATTCAGATGAAGAGGGTTTGTTAAATTTTTTTCTAAATTGCCCTTCAGCATCATAGCTGTTAAGCCAAGATTTTAAACAGTTATAAAATTCTTCCGCTTTCCAAAAGTCATTGTTCAAGTTTGATAACTGAATACTCAAATCATCACAATTTTTTGGTTTTTCACTATCCCGGAACATATCCATTTCCAAAGATAGTTCCACATCCTGCTCTGCCGGTCCCACTTTAATAGTGCCTGTAACAGAGTTAAAATGAATGGAAACAGGCGCTGTAACGATATGTCTTTTAATATCTCTTCCTTTTTGATTTTTAGAATATAAAAAGCCAAGACCAAGCACGATTTGATAGACTTCACTTTGGTTTTTATTTTTTTTATAAATACTGTAAAGACTGTTATATGTTTTTAAAATAGTTTCCATGCGCTTTTCCTCTTCAGACCAAGGGAGCCATTTTTGCGTTATATAATCTTCAAAAGCTTTTGTGACTTCAGGGCAGTCTTTTAAAAAAACTTTTTTGTTCTCTTCTTCAGCTTCTTCTGTTTCTGTTTCTGTTTCTTTTATTTCTACTCCTGCTTCTGCTTCAGTTTCTTCAATGTATTTATTGAACTCTATAGAATCATTTGTCGTTTCTTGAATAATATAGCTGAAAAGTCTTGGTTCTTCTTTATATTTACTTAAAGTGCCGTCCTTCAACCAAGGTTGTATTGCTTTAGGAGGATCAGGATAAGGCTCTCTTTTTGGTTTTTTTACTTCTATCCATTTGTTAAACTTGACATTTTCCGATGAGATATGGCGGATTATTACATAGCACTCTTTTTCCTGCGGAATCTCATCAAACCACAGCGTTTTTTCATACGACATTATATCCAACACAGGTTTGGTTTTTTCTCTGTTAAAGGCTTTTAAGAATTTAAATAAATTGCTTATAGTTTTTTTATGACTCTCATCCATGAAATATTCCTTTTTTTACTTCAATTACTTTGTGTTTTCGATAATGCTTGATACACTTGATACCAAGAAGAATTTTGTTTTTGTTTTTCATTTATTTGGGAGGCGAGATGTAATTTTATGGCGGACTTAAAAAGATAAGATTGCAGAGAAAGCAGACTGGTCTGCGGATCTTCTTTTACAGCCCCGATTTTTTTTAATTCAGGAAGGCATGAGCCAGTATAAATATTTTTGTTGTTTTTGTAAAACTCTTTTGCCAAGTCGGTTTTAGACACCGGCCCCGGCATCATGGCTAGAACATTTAAAACTTCGTCTCTTTGTCTTATTTTGCCGTTAAAACTGTAAAGAAGAGAAAAATCTTTGCGCTTAAGCTCTAAAGCGGTTTGTTTTATTGCTTGTTCCCAGTCATCTTTATCAATGTAGTTGTTGCTGTCTGTTTCAACCAAGTTGTGCCCCAATACTTGAATGGAGTGAGGGTATCCCCCTGCCTTGTTTATGTGATCTTTGATAAGCTGTTTATCGTATTTGATTTTAGCTGATTCAAAACCTTTTGTGAGTATTTCTTGAGCTTCGTTATCCGGCATAATTCCCAAAGGCAACATGTCAAAACTTCTTTTGGCGGAAGGATCCCCTTTAAAAAAATCTTTTATCGCGTCAGGATAGCTGATAATTAAGAAGGCAATATTGCCTTGACCGTTCATATCCAAAGTGGTTATGATACTTCGCAGGATTTGTGCAACACCTTCCAGATTTTGAACATTGTGCATTTCATCTAAAACAATCAGAAGTCCGTCAGCAGGAGTTTTATTTTTTCGATTTTTGGATTTGTCCTCTTCCATACCTTTAAGAATATTCGTGAGTATGGATATAGCTTGATCTTTAAGATACATGCTTTCTTCAGAAGATTTTTTTGCCAATTTACCCGCTTCCATTGTAATAACCCCAAAAGCTCCAAGAGAGAACTTGCCTTCTTTAAAAAACCCGCCCAAGTGGGATTTGAGTCTTTCTATAACAGATGTGGAAAGTTGATCCGTCAATAAGTTAAGGGAGGACTGAAGGACAGAGTGAAAAGGTTGATCTTTTTCCACAGTGTAATAGCTTGTTACAAAATTTAAGTTTTCAAATTTTTTATCTTTTTCTCGAGAAATAAACATAATGTGTTTTGCCAAGGCGGTTTTTCCTATTCCCCGTTCCCCGGAAAGCACAAAATTAGTAGACATTTTATCCCTGACTTGGGACATTTTTCGAACCATGCGTAAAATTTGATTCGCCCGACCGGCAAATAGTTGGGGCTGTACCACAGAATTGGGATTGAAGGGGTTATGTTTCATCAGTATAAAGTTTCCTTTTTAGCTGGTTTTGAGTCTTTACTGAATTTTTAGCTCAATAGTTTTGCGCTGTGTTAAAATTGGCAAAACTGGCTTTTTAGCCGGTTTTGAGTGTATGAAAATTCTTGGTTAAAGTCAAAATTTTGCTGTTTTCAAATGTTAGTAAAGGCCGATTTTTTTTAGTAGGAGTATAGTAAAGCCTGATTTTTTTTAGTAGGAGTATAGTAAAAAATTTTCGATATAAAAAACTTAAGTAAAATCAATAAGATACGAACCCCATTTTACTAACAAATGCAAAACAGCGTTTTTGGCCGGTTTTGACCGGCAAAGCCAGTTTCAACCGGATTTGGCTGATATTAAAAAAACCGGTTAAGGGGATTTGCTGTAAGCCGGATTCTGTCTGCTTTCGCTTGAGCCGGCACAAAGCGAAAGGAGGTGAGCATTCATCTTTGCGATCAACCCGAAAGCTTGTCATGGCTTGACTCAAACGCTTTTCTATTTGATCTTGCTCCGCGCAGAGTTTAGCTGATTTCACTCCAGCGGTTTTTTGTAAAAAAAACCCGGATATACTTTCTGTTCCACTTGTCCTCACCCCGGCAAAAAACCAAAGGTCTTTTTTGAGGTGGAAAGGTTTTCACCTTTTACGCCGCCATTTTGGAGTCCGGACTTTCCTCTGAATTTTACAGTTTATAAATAAACCGCCTTTGGAGAGGCTTTAAGAACTTTAGCTCCCGGCCCCTTCTTAAAGGCAAAACTCAGCGATCACCCGCAAATCCCCGGCTTTAAGTTATACCACCAACCGGTTTATTTGACAAGATATTTCTCTTGAAAAAAGCTTACCAAATAGTGGCCCGTTAAAAGCCCCTTGGGGGTTTAAAAATCCCGGCCGTCCAAGATCATATTGGCCAGCTCATCGGCCCTTTTGTTTTGCTCTCTTCGCACATGATGAAATTCCACCTTGGGAATTTGGCTTTCCTGTTTTTTGCACTCTTTGTAAAGTGTCTTGATGTTCGGAGACTTAACCTTATACAGGCCGGAAAGCTGTTTTACTAAAAATTCGCTGTCGCTTTTCAGAATAAGCGTTTGCACTTTGTTTTTCGCGCTTAACTGCAAAGCCCTTAAAACCGCTGAATATTCCGCAACATTATTGGTTTGAGAACCTAATGAAAAAGCCTCTTCGTAAATACAGTTTTTGTTTATGTCATAGACGGCCAACCCACCGCTTGCAGGCCCTGGGTTTCCGCGGGAAGCTCCGTCTGTGTGGATAAGCGCTTTCTCAGGCCAAGCTTCGCTTTGGCCTTTTTGGATTTTGTTATGAATTTTCATCTGCCGGAAGGTTCTTTATCAGGTGCCCCCGCGCTTTCGCTGTCCGCTTTGCCGGGTTCTTTCACACTTGCCGGGGATTCTTCGCCCGATGGCTTGCCGGATTCTTCGGCTTGACCACCCTTTTCGGTTTTATCTTTTTTTGCACCAAGCGCCCCGGCTGTACCCGCACCGGGCTTACTTGCTTCACCTGGCTTACCCACTTCACCTGCACCGGCTTCACCGGGCTTACCGGCTGTAGTACCGGGCTTACCCTCTTCACCGGGCTTACCAGCCTCACCGGGCTTACCCGCTGTACCAGTTTTTTCTTCAAGGTTATCTTTGGTAAGTTTGCCCTCTTCACCTGCACCAGCTTCACCGGGCTTACCCTCTTCACCGGGCTTACCCGCTTCACCGGGCTTACCCTCTTCACCGGGCTTACTGGCTTCACCGGGCTTACCCGCTGTACCAGTTTTTTCTTCAAGGTTATCTTTGGTAAGTTTGCCCTCTTCACCTGCACCGGCCTCACCGGGCTTACCCGCTGTAGCACCGGGCTTACCCTCTTCACCGGCTGTACCCGCACCGGGCTTACCGGCTGTACCAGTTTTTTCTTCAAGGTTATCTTTGGTAAGTTTGCCCTCTTCACCTGCACCGGCCTCACCGGGCTTACCTGCCTCACCAGCCCCACCTGCCTCACCTGCACCACCTGCACCTGCCTCAGCCCCGGCAGGCACAGTCTCTTCGCCGGTTTCTTCCGCGGGGCTGTCCTCCTCTCCCTCGGCAGATACAGCAATGTCTTCTTCTTCTTCAACCAAGGTTTTTCCTTTGATGTTTCCTGAAAAAAGCAAAACCGGCTCCGCAAACTCCAACTTGGTGTTGTTTGCTTCTATATGATCCACGCTCCACAGCTCATGCTCCGTAGAGGAGCTTAAGCTTTTTCGGTTCATCAGGGCCTGACCTTCCACTATCAGGTTTGCCCCTGTTTCATCATCAAAGGAATATTTAAAGTGAGCGCTTATTTGATCCTGCTTATTGGTGGATTGGGTCCATATTTTTTGAAACTGGAAATTGCTGACTTCAGGATTTTGCCTAATCAGGGCCTCTTTTATAATCCCCTTCAGCTGATTTTGCAGGCTGATATGAAGCTCCTCCGGATAAGTGGGTTTGCGATGGAACACAAACCAAGTGCTGACAAGAAAGGCGCAAAACAGCAGGCCGCTTAAGATGCGAAACCGATATTTTTTAAGCTTTGACAGCGGGGCTTTTTTCATATCAAGTACAGTATGGCTTGTTTTAAAACTCAAATCAAGCCGGAAAAAAAGGACATCAATGGTATTAAAGACACAAATTGACCCCCGGTCAGCGGGCTTTCGGCGCAACTTTCAAGCAATGAAAGAAAAAGTCACTACACTTAAAAAAAACTTAGAGCAGGCGAAAACGGGCGGATATGCGCCACAGCGCGACCGGCAAAAAAACCGGCGGTATTCAGTCAGAGAAAGAATAGAAAAGCTCAAAGACCCCGGCACTTGTTTTTTGGAGTTTTCCCCTTTGGCAGGAAGGGGGCTTTACAAAGAGGACATTACTTCTTCCGGCATAGTGACCGGCGTAGCTGTTGTGCGGGGCAGGCCCTGTGTGGTGTTGGCTAATGAGGCCGGGGTAAAGGGGGGCGCGTACTTTCCTGTCACGATAAAAAAGCACCTTCGCGCTCAGGACATAGCTCTGGAAAATCATCTTCCCTGCCTGTATCTGGTGGATAGCGGAGGAGCGTACCTGCCTTATCAGGATGAGATTTTTCCCGATCGTGATCATTTTGGCAGGCTGTTTTACAATCAGGCCCGCATGAGCGCGAAAGGCATTGCTCAAATTGCCCTTGTGTTTGGGCACTGCACGGCGGGGGGGGCTTATGTGCCTGCAATGGCCGACGAAAATATTATTGTCAAAGGCGCGGGCACTATTTTTCTTGCAGGGCCTCCTTTGGTGGAGGCCGCCACGGGGGAGAAAGTCAGTGCAGAAGATCTGGGCGGGGCCATTTTGCACAGCTCCCGCTCCGGGGTAAGCGACTACATTGCAGAGGACGAAGATCAGGCTTTGGAAAAAGCGCGGGACATTGTCTCTTGCTTGGGCATGTTTCAGAGGCAAAACCGAAGACTTCAGGAAAGCAAAGCGCCCCTTTACCCCGCTGAGGAAATGTACGGCATTGTCTCATCAGATCTAAAAACCGCTTTTGATATAAGAGAGATTATAGCCCGCCTGACAGACGGCTCTGAACTGCACGAATTTAAAAAAAACTACGGCTCCACTTTGGTCACCGGGTGGGCGCATATTTGCGGTCATCAAGTGGGAATCTTGGGCAACAACGGAGTGTTGTTTGGCGAGTCTGCTCTTAAAGCCGCGCACTTTATTGATTTGTGCGACAGTCGGGGTATCCCTCTTTTGTTTTTGCAAAACATTGTGGGCTTTATGGTGGGAAAACAATATGAGAGCGCGGGCATTACCAAACAAGGCGCGAAAATGGTAACGGCGGTAAGCCTTGCCCGGGTGCCTAAGTTTACAGTTATCGTGGGGGCTTCTTACGGCGCGGGCAATTACGGAATGTGTGGCAGAGCCTATCAGCCCCGTCAGCTTTGGCTTTGGCCTTCGGCCCGCATCGCCGTTATGGGTGGCCCGCAGGCGGAAAAAGTGTTAAAAACCATTAAAAGTCGAAAAAGCGCGACAAAAGACAGGTCAAAAGCGGATCTTTTTGCAGAGCAGGTAAAGCCCCTTAAGGCCGGGGGGGCCTCTTTACCTGCCAAAGAATCCTTAAAAGAGCAATACGACAGGCAAAGCTCCCCTTATTACTCCACCGCCCGCTTATGGGACGACGGCATTATTGACCCCATAGACACCAGAAAGGTATTGGCCTTGGGCCTGGATCTTTCCCTTTACGCCCCATTGCCAAAAAAGTCCAAAGGCATTTACCGCATGTAAACCCTGCGGGTTCTATTTGTTAAACTCCTGATTTTATTTAAAACTTTCAATGAAGTCCCGTTTTTTAAAGGCATTTACCGCATGTAAACCCTGCGGGTTCTATTTGTTAAACTCCTGATTTTATTTAAAACTTTCAACGAAATCCCGTTTTTTAAAGGCATTTACCGCATGTAAAACCCTGCGGGTTCTATTTGTTAAACTCCTGATTTTATTTAAAACTTCTAAAACAATCTCGTGCAACTGTTCCTAAATCCTGTTTGAACTTTCAAGCAAAACCGGTGTATAATTTGCTTTATGAAAAAGTCTGTCCTGCTAATAGAAGCCAAAAAAGATGCTGTCTTTATCACACTTAACCGGCCTGAAAAACGAAACGCATTAACTCCTCAGTTAATTGGCGAACTACTTTCTTTTTTTAAAGAAAAAAAATGGAATCCGAAAACAAAAGCCCTTGTGCTTAAAGGGGCGGGCAAAGCTTTTTGCGCCGGCGCGGATCTAAAATGGATGGCCGATGACCGCCTTTTTACCGATCGGGAACTTAAAAAACTGTTTTTGCTTTTAGAGGCTATAGACTCCTGCCCCTTGCCTGTTGTGGCTTTGGTTCAAGGTTTTGCCGTGGGCGGGGGCTTGGGCCTGCTGGCTGTTTCAGATATAGTTATCGCAGAAAGCAAGACCCGGTTTTTGTTCAGCGAAACCAAGTTAGGGCTTGTCCCTTCCATTATCAGCCCTTTTGTATTAAAAAAGATTGGTCTTTCCCATTCCCGGTTTTTTATGTTGAGCGCGCTTTCTTTTTCCGCGGATGAGGCCCGGCAAATCGGCCTTGCGCACTTTACTGGCTCAAAAAAAGAGTGCGGGGTTTTTCTTAAAAAACTGCTTAAAAACTTTGAAAATGTACATATTCCCGCGCTCAGCCAGACCAAAAAATGGCTGAACACTCTTTATACCTCACCTGCCCCGCCCGCCCTGCCGAATAAACTTAAAGAACAATGCGTGCGCATTATCAGCAAAGCGCGCAAAACCGCCCCCGCCCGCCAAAAAATCAAAAAACTCTTGAACAAATAACTATATGATATTACTGATTTAATTCTTATATTTGCCAAAATAAAAAAAATTTTTGTATGCACTTGACTACAAAACTTTTTTGTAGTACATTGCATACACTATGAAATGCCTAAAGTGCAAAAAACCCATAAAAAACCACAATTCTTACGGCCTTCACACCGATTGCTTTGTTAAGTGGTTTAAGTTATCCGATTTAGCGGAGTTTAGCAATCTGGACCGTCAAAAAACATTAGGAGCTTCCACTGAATCCGGCCGTATAACAAAAACAACAGACAGCTTTTATCATGGCAGGTACCTCAAATATTCCGCCCAATTAAACAATACGCAATATATCCTCAAGGTGATGGAGCACAAATACCCCGATCTGCCCGCCACAGAATATCTTTGCAATAAAATAGCCTCTATCTTGAGTTTAGCTGTGCCGGAATATTATTTAATTCGATTTAAAGATGAAAACAGCCCCTCACAAATTACATTTGTAACAAAAAATTTTATGCAAGGGAAAACCGGCGCTTTACATCATATTTATAAATATCTGCCTAAAGGCGACAAACATTATAATTGTGAAACTATTATCAAAGTCATTCAGCAACAAACCGGAAAATTAAATAATGTGGAAAGGTTTGTGGAGATATGTCTTTTTGATTCCTTAATCGGTAATGGCGATCGACATGGCAGAAATTTGGGCATTATAGACACCGGTAAAAACAAAACACTTGCGCCCATGTACGACAACCCTTCTTTTATCGGAACAGAAGAATTACTGGGCGCGCAATTTAATATCAGTGGCGCTGTTTGGACTTTAGCCTCAAAAAAGCCAAAAACCATAGACTACATAAAAGAGTTTAAAAGGTTAAACTTGGAGACTCCTTGTTTGAAATTCACCAAAAAAATTATTCATCAGTTTCCTGTTTTGATAGAGGAAATAAAAACCTCTGAAATTGCAGAAAAAAGAAAACAAGCTTTTATTAAATATTTAAACAGCAAATTGTCAGACTTCAAAAAAGCTGTAAAAGAGGATCTGGAAAATGTATAAAGCGGTGGACTTTTATTTAGAAAGGCGCAAAACAAGACAATATGTCGGGCGCCTAAGCAAAGAAAAAGCAAACTTTGTTTTTGAGTACAATATGGCTTATTTGCGCAGTAATAACCCCATTGCATTAGGGCCGGATTTACCTGTCAGCAAAACCAAACACAAGGCTTTAAAACTGTTTCCCTCTTTTGTGGATCGCCTGCCTTCAAAAAAAAATCCGGCTTATAAAGAATATTGTCATTCTGTGGGAGTCAGCCCTCTTGAAACTAACCCTTTCGTGTTGCTCGCCAAATTAGGAAAAAAAGGCCCTTCCTCTTTTGTTTGCGAACCGGTGGAGGAAGAGAAAACTCTTTCAAGCGAAAGTTTAAAACAGTTTCGTAAAAATCTACAGCTTTCCATTCGGGAATTTGCTAATCTATTTGATGTATCCCCCTCCACCATATATCGGATAGAAAACAAAAAAACCACCGGCAAAGACACTTTAAAAAAAATAAACATATATCTTAAGTCCCCTAAAACAGTGCTTGACAAAATCAAACAAACCGGCGGTGGTAAACTTCATGAAAATAAACAACACCTTGTTAAAAAGTTTTTTGAATCACAAGCTGTAACAGAGCTATATGCCATTTTAAATGAATTTACAGAACCTGATTTTTTAAAAGAATTAAAACCCATGTCGGTTGCTGTACCGCTCCCTAAAAACCGAATCCAGAAAGAATATATCTCCAAGCTGGATAAAAACAATTTACCTACAGCATTAAGTATAATATCCACAAATTTTATTCCTGATAAAATACAGGCTAAAGAAACAGTGCTTGAAGTCTCAAAAAAACATCCGCTTAGTTTTCTTTTTTCTCAGGCAATTATGGACCATACAGGCAGAAAAGTAACCGAAGTAAGTTCTTTAAAAGATGACTTGGAAGGGCATATTGTGCAACAAATGTCCAATGATATCAGTTTTAACCAAGTTTTTATCGAAATGGGCTTAAGTCACTTGCAAAAAAACAAAGCCCTTAACGCAGATACACTTTCAGAACATTTGTTTAAGTCACCGGTATTTTTAGCGGAACATCATAAAATTATTAAAGCAGGCTTAAAAGCTTTTTTTGATGAAAATTATATTGTCAGCTGTTCTGTATTAATGCCTCAAATTGAATCTGCAATCAGGTGTTTAATATCAGCAAATGGCGGGCAAATTTATCAGCCCGCTGTTTCCAGTAAAGAAAAAGGCTTTGAATTAAGACCTTTAGGAGCTTTAATAAGAGATAAAATATTTACCAGAGTATTTTCTTCGCACAATAAAAATGTGCCGCACTATTTTCAAGTGTTACTTACTGATAAAAGAGGGTGGAATCTTAGAAATATAATTTGCCACGGGCATTTTCCTTCCACAAATTTTAATCGCAATGTAACTGTTTGTATTATCCACGCTTTACTTATTTTATCTCTCATAAAAAAGAAACGCACGGTTCAAATTTAACTCCTGTAAAGAAAAACCACCAGCAAAGCCAAAAAATCAAAAAACTTTTGAACAAATAAGCTCCACTGCTCACAAATCATCAAAAAAATACGCCTATAACAGCGCAAGTGATAATAGTATTTCAATCTTATATAATCTGATTTTTCCAAAGCTTTGTTGCGGATTTTCATCATTTTCAACAACTCTGTTGCGGATTTTCATCCGGGCTTTTTCGGCTCACAGTCCGAAAAAATTTGATTTTTTTCAAAACAATCCATATCGCAGTTTTTACAGTTATATTCCCTGTTTGCTAAAAAGGCAGACCTTAGAGAAGCAGTTATGATATTTTTTCCTCAGACAAATGCAATAAATCAGCTTTTTCAGCCAGTGTATACGCTGTTTGTCTGATTTTTGCATCAGTCAAATTATTAAAACCAATTATGTTGGCGTGCCTGCGGTGCTGTCCTTCACTAACATCTGACTCCACATTCAAACCGTCTATAGAGCGCACCTTTTTAGCAGACAAGGAACCAACAGCTTTTAATCTGCGATCACTTTTTGTTCCTATATTTTTTCCTATTTTTAAAAGACAGATGGTGGAACAACCTTTATGTCTGATTACAGACACTGTTTTCTGATGAGGATTAGGCATAAAAGCCTGCCCTTTAATACTGCCATTTGCTCTAATATGGCTCTTAGAAAAAATATACCTTGCCAAAGGCTCTTCATCTTCTATAAATGAGCTTAATACACTTTGTTTTTTGAATATCATAATACCTACTACAGGTGAAATTTCACGATCTTAAGTTTCTGTTTAGTGAAAAGGTCAAAGATTAACAAGTCCATAACTATATATGTTTAATTTTTTCGAAAAGCATTTGTTTGCCGAAAACATTTGTTTCCCCACAGCCTTTTTCCTCTCCTAATTGATAATGATAAATAAGTTTGTTATTTTTTACTGATACAGCCACATATTGTGTGTGAGATAAAAACCACTCAAAACAAATCGTGCCGTCATTTTCAGGAATAATATCCACTTTTTCAATAAACAGTCTGGATTCTTGAAACAGCGCCTTGGCAAACTTTAAAGCTTGTTGCAAATCTTGAACCGGCTTGGCCCCATAGCCATCCCAATTTTCCTTTTGATGCTCATCATGAACTTGTCTAATTTTATCTGTTAAGCCCTGTAACGGTTCTTTATAATCAAAAAGCGCAGGCTTTTCGCTAAGAGGTATGTCTGCACCTTCCTGTAATATATAATAACCCATAGCTATAGTTATAAGTTGTTGTGTTCCCTTGATTTTCTTCTTTAATCCCTCAAGCTGTTTCAACCTCCGGTACTCAGAGTCAGAGAAAGCGCTTTCTGGAACAGCGCCTGCTTGATTGACCATTACCCTGTGGTGATATATTGGCCGGCCGTTTATATACCAAACATCTTCTTTGTTTTGAGGTAAATCACAGGATAGAAAATGCTTTTGATTATGATCAGGGCTTTGTAATGGTGTTATCATGCTATCATCTTTCTTATTTTATCTGCTATACTTTTTTCAAAAATATTATTTTTTATTTCCCGAAGTTCTTTAAAAACCTTTTCCACTCCAGACAATTCTTTAGCGGGCAAAACCAGCCCATCAGAAAAAACATCTATATCAAACAGAACATTTACACTCAAATTATGCTGATTTACCAAGGCATCGCTTATAATGTGTGATTTGATACCTTGATTATGAGATAATAACAGCTTATAAGACATTTGATTCCAATTAGGAGAGATACTTTTATCATATTGAATGTACCCGTTAAAATACTCTGACGGTTTAGTAAATATATCGGGAATGTGAAACTGATTGATAAAACGAACAGCCAGCCTTGTAATGGTTTGTGGCTTTCTAAGCTCACAATATATTTGCCATAGGCGCATAGCTTCTTCATAGCTTTTATCCCAACCAATGTACGGCTGTAATCGGCTGAAACTAAACCCGGTTTTTTTGAACTGCGAAATTTGTGTTTTGTCTTCATTGGAAGATCTGTATCCGGTGACCTCAGTTTTTGCTATAGGTTGTGTTTCTGCAGAAACATTTATATCCTGTACCTTTCCGGCGACAACATACCTTGGTTTTTGATTCAAGAACTCCTGATATGCTGTGTGGCTAAAAGGATCACCACCTCTTATCTGAAAATCAAACACCGCTTCTTTTATAGGTGGATTTGCATATTTTTGAGACATATTAAATAAAACCTCTTAAGTAAATAAAGATGGATTCCCGGGGCTTTCAGCCTCCAATTAAAGCACAATTTCTGACTAAAACAAAGCTCTTTTTCAAGCGGTAAGCCTCTTTAAAGGGTGTTTTTTAACCAACCGGCGAGATAAATCTTCGCCGATTTGGCAGTTAAGCCCACCCACTGGATCGTGCATTTTTCAGGCCCGATCCAAACACACAGATAGTCTGGCTTACCCTCCATTTAAAGGGTGTCTAAACTGTGTTTTCAAAACCATCTTTTAATGCCCTGCATTATAGCAGATTGACGCCTAAGAGTGATAAACGCACAATTTAATTGTGCGTAAAATATGCCAAAGCTGGCAGGTTTATAAACCACTAAATAAAATTTTCTATATGCAAACAGTGGATTTCATAGAACAAAATGTAATCTCTCCCTCAAAGGAGATGCTGGCTTATGAAACCTTGTGGGCTATCCAAAGTAAAGAAGAGCAAACTTTAAAAGAAAAAACCTTAAAAGAAATGTTTGCTCATTACACCCCTTCTGAAACTTTACAAAAAATACCGAACCAAATGGATTTTTTCTCATTAGAAAAAAAATCCGCCCTGATAAAAAAAGAAGTAAAGGACTTTTTAGATACTTCATTACATAACAAACTCAACACTTTTTCAATAGTTGTTAATAAAGGTTTTCAATATCCGAAGGATTTAAAAAGCAAGTATCCTATAGGGCTTTTTTACTGCAAAGGAAACTTGGACATATTGGATACCCCTTGTATTTCCATAGTGGGATCAAGAAAAGCTTCTGCAAAAGGAATAAAAAAAGCCAAAGAATTATCCAAAGAATTATCAGATGAAGGGTTTACCATTGTGTCCGGCTTAGCCTTGGGAATTGACACTGTGGCTCACCAGTCGGCCATTGACAACCGTAAGCTTACTATAGGGGTTATAGGCACTCCTATTAATGAATATTATCCAAAAGAAAATAAAAAGTTACAGGATAAAATTGCAAAAAATTTTCTTCTTATCAGTCAGGTCCCGTTTTACAAATACGCTAAAGAGCCTTTTAATTATCGTAAATTTCATTTCCCGCGCAGAAACAGAACAATGGCTTCTGTTTCAAAGGCCACTGTTATTGTGGAGGCGGGAGACACAAGTGGCTCTCTTGTTCAGGCAAGGGAATGCCTTAAACAGGGCAAAAAACTGTTTATATTGGATTCTTGTTTTAACAATCCAAAAATCAAATGGCCCGCCACTTATGAAAAACGAGGAGCTGTCAGAGTAAAAGAAACTTCAGATATTTTGAGACACATAAAGTGAGCCAAAAGTGGTATAGATTTGAGAATCAAGATCTAAGTCACATAAAAGATAATGATGTTTGGCTATATGCAAGAGAATACAAAGCTGACACTGGCTATAAAGGTGGTCCGGTTAATTCTCTTGTTTTGAATTTTAAAAAATCTCCTTCTTCTAAAAAAAATAAACTTGAATGGTCATATCGTAAAAAAGCTGTCAGGCAATTTAAAGAAGATGTTGAGCCTTTATTAAAAACAAACCCAAAGGGTGGAATATTAACTGCCGTCCCAAGCTCCAAAACAAAAGATCATCCTGAATACAACAGCCGTTTTGAAGATTTATTTAAAGAAATTTTAAAATCACTGCCGGGGTGGCAGGTTGAATGGCCTGTTGAGATAAAAGAAAATCAAGAGCCTGCTCATCGTTCCGGGGAAAGAAGCCCGGAATTTTTTAAGAAAAACTATATTTGGAAAGGATTTAAATACAAAGAACCTAAAATATTATGTATTTTTGATGATGTGATAACCACCGGATCACATTTACGAGCCATGTCGGATTTTTTAAGAGAAAACAAATACACCGGTAAAATCATCGGTATCTGCTGGGCTAAAACAATATGGGAGTAAATAATTTTTACAAAACCAGTACAAGTAAAATCAGTTTTTTGTATATCAATAATAATTAAAAAAAGTGTCAACTTCTTTGCGTGTGATAGGTCGGCCTGTAACTTGCTTTAATTTTTTGTGATCAATTATAAGCTTAGGATCAATTTTTTTCTTTAAGCTATCTTTTAACCAATCAGACTTCCATATTGAAGTATATGTTGGTTCTGCATGGGCTACATTTACATTTTTTACTAATTTGCAAATTGGCTCATTAAACTCCGTTTCTCCTTCAAAACCGATAGTGACCCTTTGTAGCCATATATCTAAATGTCCTGTATTAGGTATTTTTTGAAATTTCTTTTTAATTTTTTCAACAATTTCTATCTGCTCTGATTTTGTGCTGATGTAGCTGATAATTTTACTAAGGATTCCGGTTGATACAGCATAAACCCTTGGGTTATGATAGGCAATGTCAGTAATAATATTGATAAGCTGATATATATTTTTTATTTTCTTATTCTTTTTTATTTTCTTAGGCTTCAGTCTTTTATTATATTTTTGTAATACTGTTATTAAACTACCTGAGCCGGGAAAATCCATTGCAAAACCATGAATAATCAGCAGGTCTTTTTGTAAATCCTTTGTTTCTTGTTTTCGTCGTATCCATGATAATTTATCAGGTTTTATGGAATCTTTTATCATTTGAGCGCTTGGTTTTGTTTTTTGTGGATTCAATGTCATGCCAAAATCAATCAGAATCTCAGATAAAAGCTTTACAATTTCCTCCGCATCTTTTATACTATTTGTAAATATTCTGTAATCATCTCTATATCTGATTATATAATAATCTTCTATGGAGTTTTGTATTGTTTCTATAAGTAGATAATCAATATATCCAAGTACTATTTCGGCGATAAAATCCATCAATATAGAACCTTGTGGTATCCCGTTTGTTTGTCCGTAAGACATAGATCTTAAGTGTTTGTCTATAATGTTGCCAATTAGTTTTTTTTTATTGCGATTTTCTTTAGCTCTATCTTTTCCATATATTGCCCAAGATACTGAGTGGGTGTAAAGAGAACCATAACAGTTGGCAATATCAGTGTGTAAAAGATAATCATAATCAAGAGACATTTTGATGGATTCCTGTTCCGCCTGCTCCAACCACTTTAAAATTTGTTTAGGTGTTCGTTTTTTGTTTTTAGATTTTGGAACTGGAATACTGGTACATGTAATTTTATCTTTTTTGAATTTTTTAAATCTGTTACAAATAGTACTCCAGTTGCTTTTTTTTGTTATTTCATGCACAAGTGACACATATAATACAGGATGAATTAATTGTATTGGCCTCCATGCGTACTTTCCATCTTTATTGTGGAGTATTGTATGGTTTATGTTCTCTACTATTTCAGGCTTCTGACTATAAAAATCAGATAAATTTTTGTTTTTTAAAGCAATATCTACTTCTGTAAGAATTTGATCAAAATTAATATATGGAGGAAGCTCAAAGTGGCAATAACTTTCAGATTCCAAAAAATCCATACAGGCTTTTGAATATGATAAATCCAGCACAGTTTTTTTACTATTTTCTAACATTATATATTGCCCATACAGCCTTTAGATTTCGAACAGAAGACTGTGCCCTGTTTTTTTAATAACTTACAGCAAGTTATGTAATATTTTCTTTTAGTCAAAATTTTTTTGAGAGTTTGTTTGTTTTTCTCTTTTTTGATTTTATTACTCTGGATGCTGAATGGGATCTTACTCTAGGCAACTTCGACTCTATCAAAGTACATCCTACAGGTGTTATTTTGTATTTTCCTTTAGAAACTGTATCAATATAACCAGCATTTTTCGTCTGGTATAAAACTACATTAATATTAGAGCGTATTGAAAAACCAGCTTGTTTAAAATAAGTTTGTATTTGCTTGGAGTTAATTTCTGTATCGCTCTCATTTCCATATTTCGATAAGTAAAACACCACCAACGCCACTTTCTCAATAGCAGATTTAGGTTGCTTGTCTTCTGCAAATGAGCGAATATCTGTAGGGGGTTGTGTATTTTGGGATTCTATTTTTGGAGAAATAAGGTCTTTAGCAGAAGTTTTTGGAAGATTAGTAGTTCCAAGTGAGTTAAATATATATTCTATTATTTTTCTCTGACTCTCTATGTCCACGGCAGATAATATTTTAGAAATTTCTTGGATAGCTTTACCTTCTTTTTCCAAATTGTGTTCTTTTGCCACTTTTCCCTCCATAATAAGGTAATTATATCTTTATTAGGGTTAATTCCTCAAATTTTTCTACAGGGGACCACATTTTCCTATGAAAAACCCCTGCATTTCGAATATTGTCACTGCTTTTCCAAAACAATCCCAAAAGGAAACTGAAAGCATGTTTGTCAGCCCCTTTAGTGCCGTACACTTTGAAATCCAGTCTAAAAAATGCTTTTAACAGATACTTATCTAACAAAATGAAAAGAAATAAGCAATAATGCGATGCATTATAATAAGTTAAAATTAATTATACAATATATTTTTTTAAGTAAATTTTAAGGTAATTGTAGTATAAGTATTTGATATTATTTGACATTATTTGATATAATATTTTATATGTATGACTTGTCAAATCTATTATGTAAGATTAATCCATCCATTCACATTAAGTAAAAAGCCTGATACAGTATAACAAAAGAGATTTTATACATCGAGTCAAGAGTTAAGGTTGATATTTAATATCTTATTTATTATATTTTTTTTCTTAAAAACTGAAAGGAGTATAAATTATGAAAAATATACATAATCCTACAACATTGATCTCAAAAATAAGAGATTTATTGAATGAGCTGGAGGTGGTAATGAAGCATTCAGTTAGTCAAAAACGAAAACTAAAGCAGTCATCCCACACAAAAAATCAAAAAGGGGTAATGGGAGGGATCAATACACTGATTGAAAAAGGTTTCTTTAACAAACCAAAGTCAATACAAATGAGCATGAAAGGATTAAATGAAATAGGTCGTTATGATAAACCAGAGACTGTTTCCATGAATCTGTTAAATCTAACAAAAAACCGAAGGTTAAATCGCTTCAAGAACAAAAAAACAAAAAAATGGGAATATGTAATTAGGAGGTAAATATGAAAAAAGACAAATACTCTTTATTAGAGAAACGTATTGATCGTTTAGAAAGTGAGGTTTTTAAAAAAACCATGCTTAATAACAATAAAGTGAAAAAAGCAATAAAAACAAAAAACCTGGATTTTTCAATAAATATACGAGCCTTTGTAAAACAATATGCTCCAAAAAAATCGGGCGGCAAAAAATTTGTATTGATTTTAGCTTTCCTTACAAAAGGAGAAGTAAAAAAAGACATTAAGCTGACTGATATTACAAAGCGTTGGAATAAAATGAGTGCAAAAAATCTCCTTGGTTGTAAGTTTAATAACTTCTACCCTAATGATGCAAAAACAAAAGGTTGGGTGGATTCTAAAAAATATGGCGCTTATTGTCTTACTGATAGTTGGAAAGAAATATTATGAATAAAGAAACAGTATTAGATACCTTAGGAAAAAAATTTGATAAGCAAATGGTGAAAAAGCTAATCCCTTATTTTTCTACCATGATACAGGATTTTAGACAAGGTAAATGGGACACATCCCTTGTTCAAGCTGGAAAGTTTGTTGAAGTGACAGTAAAAATAATTTGGATATTTGCCGATGAGTCACTACCAAGAAAATCCAAGGAGTTTAAAGCAGGTATTTATGCACAAAAAATTACACAACTTAAGTTTTCTAAAATTTCCAATGATGGGGTGCGATTACAAATTCCCCGGGCTTGTATTTTTCTCTATGACATTGTTTCTAATCGTGGTGGCCGACACGATTCTGATGAATTTGATCCAAATGAAATGGATACAATTACTGCATCATCTCTTTGTTCATGGATACTCGCAGAGCTTGTGCGTTTTTGTTCCGCAAGTAATATATCACCTGACAAAGCTAAACAGATTGTTGAATCAATCATCGAAAGACGCTATCCCATTTTTGAAGAAATAGAAGATAGAGTCTATGTTGATAAAAATATATACAAAAGCGCTACTGAGTGTGCCTTATTGATTCTTTACAAAAAACATCCTGAGCGGATAAGTAAGACCAAACTCATAGAAGATGTAAAAAGACATCAATATAAACAATCAGCTATAAATTTTTCTCGTGTTTCACCTTTTGTTGACATCAATAAAAACAGTGAAATACAGCTAAGGCAACCTGGACTTAAAAGAGTGGAAAAACTTTTAAAATCTCGTGACACATAAGGACTTAGAGCTTGTCCTGCCCGGAGGATTTTTTTTATCGGCCAAATTGTTGCTTTATAAACAGATTTCGTATTTATTAGAAAAATTTTGCAAATGTCTCTGTGTCACACTTTTTATAATTAGAACCATTATATTCCAAAGCGCTTTCGTGTTCGCTGAGCATACTCCGCAAATTGTCATTCTTATTATCATTTGGGCTTGTAGTACAGGTAACCTCACCTCTTGTTGAACAAGCATTTTGCCAAGCAGTCCAGCACATAAGGGCATGGGCGCAGGCTTCGTCCAGCCCGTCGGTGGTACTCTCTACATCTTCACAAATATCTGAAAGCTCCTCAAAAGCTAAGTTAAATATGTGTGCATTATCATGTTCAGCTGAATAAGAAAATATATTACGACTGCTCATATCTTGTCCATCATGTAGGCAAGAAAGAGAATTATATAAAATTCTATCATGAGAGGAATCTAATTTAATCATTCCGTTGAAACCATTATTACCTTCGACATAACGAACTCTTATTTTTTTAGTATCAGTAGTATCAAACCACCAAATATTATAATCTACACTATTTACAACAGAGGATTCCATGTATGTGTTACCACCTATACAATGAGAAGTGCCAATGGTGGAATGTTTAAAAGCTTTGGTCGCCAAGGATTCCAGTATGGCGGATAAAATATCGTCACCGGCGTTTACATCAGCCAAGATTTCTGCGGATTCCTTATCATCTTCCACTAACCATTTTAAAGTTTTTATTAACCGTTCTCTTTTTTTAGGTTCATTATCAGATTCGCTCGCTGGCCCCAAGCCTTTTTTAATTTGTGTTATGTATTTGGAAGCACCTATTTGCAGATAACATCTAAAGGTATCTCTATCCACACCATCATCATCTTCATCCTCTCCGATTTTATGAAGATCATCTTCCACCTGATTGGGTGCCCTTTTAACTTCTTTCCTGTCGTCACCTGCGTTTTTACCCATAAGCAGGTTATGCACTTTTTCCAGTTTGGCCACTGTTTCATCGCCGGTGTTTATACAAGCTCTGGTTTCATCGTATTCTTCAAAAATAGATTCACAAACACGCTCGCAGGTTTCGTTGCCTTTGCAGGGGTCGCCTTCGTTGTCGTCGCAGGTTTCATCAGGGTCGTCATCATCGTCGTCATCACCACCACTATTGTTGTTGCTGGCTGTGTTGGTGTTCCCGGAACCTTGGTCGGCAAACTCAGGGGAGCAGGAAAGAAAAGAAGAACCAAAAACCGCCATAGCCACCGCAAGACAGAACAACACATAAACATATTTTTTCACACAAAAAAGCCATGCCCCACGAATAGATAAAGCTTTTTTCGCGAAAGCCAAAGGCGCTTTAGTTAAAAATGACAAAACTTTTTTCGCAAAAGTTAAAGGCGCTTTAGTTAAAAATAACAAAACTTTTTTCGCAAAAGTTAAAGGCGCTTTAGTCAAAAATAACAAGATTTTTTTCGCAAAATCCAAAGGCGCTTTAGTCAAAAATAACAAAACTTTTTTCGCAAAAGTTAAAGGCGCTTTAGTTAAAAATAACAAAACTTTTTTCGCAAAAGATAAAAGTTCGCCAAGCCGGGCGTATATAAGTGTCTTTATGTTACACAAAAAACCTTTAAAACCAGACCAAATTTTTCTCATGCAAAGCCTGCACTTGCAAATGCAGAGGACTGGAATCTGCGCAAAATCTGCCCGCTTTTCAACAGGCCGACGCTTGTCTGACTGCATAAAAAGTGTCGGATACCGACACTTTGTTCGAGATCCGGCACTTTTTTCCTCCAAGACCCCTCAAAAAGCCTGTTTTAACAGGTTTCCATTTTGCATACATAAAGAAAAAGCCGGTAATTTTTTTGGCACGGATTTTGATATTCCTACGGCTTAAACCACAAAGGAGCTGTAAAGTGAAAGCGGAAAACCCGACAAAAAACCGCGTAAATCTGCACGACAGGTTTTTTAAAAGATTTTACTCAGAACCGGAGTTTGCTGTTGAAATTTTTAAACTTGCTCTTTCCAAAAAAGAGTTTTCCGCTTGCGACTGGAGCACTCTTAAATCTGAAAAAGACTCCCTAAAAGATAAGCGAGCTGACCTTGTTTTTACTGTGTCCCTTAAAAAAAGAAAGCATGCTAAAATCCTGCTCTGTTTGCTGTTGGAGCATAAATCCGCTTACGACAAGGGAATGTTCAAGCAGGTTTTGTCTTATCAGGCTTTGCTCTATGAAAGAAAGTTTGAAAACATTGTAGCTGTTATTCCCATACTGTTTTACCACGGCAAAAGCCCTTGGAAGTGGCCTGTCAGCTTTCAAAAGGGCTTTTTTGGCCGGTTTTTTAATGAAATCCCTCCCGCTTTTCGAAAAAGTATGTTAGACTTTAAGCTAAAAGTTGTGGATACAAACGATCCGAAGGTGAGGAAAGTTTTTAAGGATCCGGCTGTTAAAAGCCGGGGGATTTTAGCCTTGCTGGCCAAGATTTGGTTTATAAAAAACAGTCCGGCTGAGCTTTCCGCGATGTTGGAGGCTTTTTCAGACTTTTCGGGAAAGCGTGAGGACTTACTTTTAAGCGTGGTAAGTTACTTAAAAACAGCCGGAGGAGTAAGCGCTCAGCTTTGGAAGCAGGTGGAAAAAAGAGCTGTGGAAAGAGGATTATTAACAAGAGGAGGATACATGGACATAAGACAAGAGATCAAAGAAGAGGGCATACAAGAAGGCATGCAAAAGGGTCTGCAAACCGGACGACAGGAAGGTCTGCAAACCGGACGACAGGAAGGCCTGCAAGCCGGACGGCAGGAAGGCCTGCAAAAGGGACTGCAAGCTGGAATGCAAAAGGGCATGCAGGCAGTGGTTTTGAATATGCTGAAAGAAAAGGCGGACCTTACTTTTATCTCTAAAGTGACGGGCTGGTCTATTGAAGAAATCACAAAGCTGAAAAACAGTTCTTGATATACATGAATGGAGGCTACATGGACATAAGACAAGAGATCAAAGAAGAGGGCATACAAGAAGGCATACAAAAGGGCCTAAAAGCCGGACGACAGGAAGGTCTGCAAACCGGACGGCAGGAAGGCCTGCAAGCCGGACGGCAGGAAGGCCTGCAAAAGGGACTGCAAGCTGGAATGCAAAAGGGCATGCAGGCTGTAGCTTTGAATATGCTGAAGAACAAATTTAAGCTTTCTGTTATTTCGGAAATGACAGGTTTATCTGAGGATCAAATCAACCGGCTTAAAAACGATTCTTGATTTGAAAAACGACTTCATTTTTTCAAAACCCACGACTGTCCCCGACATTCGAGGAAACAGAAAAAACCCGCCTAATTGCTGTTTTAGGCAACTTTTGTTGATTAAATTTGTTATTGCTTTTATACATGGAATTATGATAAACTAATACCAGTATGGGGCTAATTCAGCTTAAAAAACCGGTTTTAATGCAGTTATTTAAGGTTTTTCAGCTGATTTCAGCCTTTTGCACAAAAAATAAAAGGAAGAGGTTTCTATGAAAAAACACACAGTGCCAAAAAGCAGAGCAAAAAAACTCACTGAATTAAAAAAACAAGCGCTTAAGAGACATCCCGGGGTTAAAGAACTGATGGAAGTTTATAATCACTGGAGAGAAATCCATAAAGTGGAACAAGTGCATCAAGCAATGAAAAATCCCGGTCATAAAGGTATTTATTCAAACTCATCAGATCCAAAATCCTTTCTTTAAAAGAGGCAACAACATTAAATGCCAACTTGGAGTGAAATTCTTAAAGAACTACAAGACACCAGACAACAAGGACCTCAATCCCCGGTGGACTTCGATTCTGTTCGCCGGAAGTACTTAAAACAAGCTTTTGATTTAACGAAGAGAAATATTATCCTTTACGCATCCGGGTGGGTATCCAAGCCTGAAGCAACCTCTTTCCTTGGTATTGTGGATGAAGATTTACACGGGTTGATGGAGGTGATTCATGGTCTTTCCGGTTCTGAACTGGATTTAATTCTTCACACTCCTGGAGGTTCTTTGGAAGTAGCGGAAGCTTTTGTCAGTTACTTGCGTTCAAAATTTAACAATATTCGTATTATTGTGCCTTCAATGGCCATGTCCGCCGGAACAATGATTGCCTGTTCAGGAGATAAGATTGTTCTTGGAAAACACTCTTTTCTTGGGCCTACTGACCCACAAATTGTTCTGCCAACGACTACAGGTTTAAGGATGGTGTCTGTTCAATCCATACTGGATCAATTTGATCTGGCTCAAAAAGAATGTAAAGACCCTGCTAAATTAAGTGCATGGCTTCCTATGTTGAGTCATCAATATGGCCCTGATCTTTTAATTCAAAGTGAAAAAGCTTTAAAACTGTCGCGAGAACTTGTTGAAAGTTGGCTCTCAAAGTATATGCTGAAAGGGAATAACGAAGAAGCAAAAAAAATAGCCGGTTGGTTATCCAACAACAAACTTTTCAAAACGCATAGTAGAAGAATATCCAGAGAACAATTGGAAAACAAGGGATTGAAGATTCAGCATCTTGAAGAGAATCAGAGAGAACAAGACTTATTTCTATCAATATTTCATGCCACCATGCACATCTTCGCAGGAAGTCCAACAATAAAAATTATTGAAAATCATCATGGGAGAGCTTTTATAAGAGCTCTCCCACCTCCATTTCCACCTCCAGCACCTCCGGTTCTTATTCAGCAAAAATCTAAAAAATAAACGAAACCGAGGCTGTTTTAAATGTCTTTGAGTTTTGCTTTTGGCCTGTTGGTGGCTATTGGTGACTGTTGGTGGCTATTGGTGACTGTTGGTGGCTGTTGGCTGGCTGTGGCTGGTTGTTGGTGGCATAAGAAAAACCTCGACTTTGGTTTTGAAAATAAGGCTGGGTTATAAAAAAAGGCACGGGTTTGCGCAGTAACAAAGTATAATGGCTGTAGCTTTCCCTTTATTTAAGGGAGCTGGGTAAAAAAGAGCGGGCAGGGCGAAAAAAAGCGTCATTCCCGCTACTAAGGAAAATCGCGCTTAAAGCGATTTTTCGTCCCGCGAAGGGCATAATGTATCCCGCGGGAGCCTATAAAATAAGGAAAGTACAGCCATGAAAAAAATGCGGTCTGGTTTTAAAAGTTTTTTGTGTAACATAAAGACACTTATATACGCCCGGCTTGGCGAACTTTTATCTTTTGCGAAAAAAGTTTTGTTATTTTTAACTAAAGCGCCTTTAACTTTTGCGAAAAAAGTTTTGTTATTTTTGACTAAAGCGCCTTTGGATTTTGCGAAAAAAATCTTGTTATTTTTGACTAAAGCGCCTTTAACTTTTGCGAAAAAAGTTTTGTTTTTTCGCAGGGCATGGCTTTTTTGTGTGAAAAAATATGTTTATATTTTGTTCTGTCTTGCGGTGGCTATGGCGGTATTTGGTTCTTCTTTTCTTTCCTGCTCTCCTGAGTTTGCCGACCAAGGCTCCGGGAATACCAACACCACCAGCAACAACAACAATGATGATGGTGACGACGATGACGATCCTGACGAGACCTGCGACGACAACGAAGGCGACCCCTGCAAAGGCAACGAAACCTGCGAGCGTGTTTGTGAAGCCATTTTTGAAGAATACGGCGAAATTAGAGCTTGTATAAACACCGGTGATGAGACAGTGGATAAACTGCAAAAAGTGCATAACCTTCTTATGGGCAAAAACGCAGGTGTAACAAGTGGAACAAGGACAGAAGTTACAAGATCCCCTGCTGAAGTGGAAGATGATCTTAATAAAATCGGTGAAGACGAAGATGAGGACGGCGGAGTGGATAGAGATGCCTTTAGATGTTACTTAGAAATAGGCGCTTCTAAATACATAACACAAATTAAAAAAGGCTTGGCGCCAAGCGGTGTAAGTGATAAAAGAGAACGGTTAATAAAAACTTTGGAGTGGATGGTAAAAGACAAAGAATCTGCGGAAATATTGGCTGATGTGAACGCCGGGGACGATATTTTAGAAATCCTGCTTTTTTCTTTAGGAGACACATATCCCCCCGCTACCCCCAGTACACATTGTATAGGAGGAAGTGATTATAGTGAGACTCATCTAGTTACTTCTGTCGGCGCAAATATGGATCAGAAAATTTGGGGCTTAGATATAAGTAACAACAATCTTATAATCAAATACTATAAAAGTGGTTCTTTGAAGGGCACAATTAGTTTGGATTCCACACATGATGCAAAACTTTACAATGCTCTTTCCTGTATGCATGAAGGTGATTCCGGACCTCAAAATATATTTTCTTATTCCGCAGAAAAAGAAAACCAATATATATTTAACTTGGCTTTTGAACTTCTCTCAGACATTTGTGAAAATGTGACAGAAAAATCAAGAGAACAAGATAAAGCCTGCGCCCGCACTCTTATGTGCTGGACGGCTTGGCAAAACACCTGTGATAGTAGTGCAAAAGGCAAAGGAATGGATAATACGCCTTGCGAAAGTCCAAGAATCTCCTCTCATAGTACAAACAACAAGCTGTGGAATGATATGCTTGACGAACACGAAAGCGCCTTGGAAAAATCTGGTGGCACCAATTACAACGATTGCAAAGCAGTGAATTTCGGCGAATTTTTCTAATCACCATACAATACTGTTTATAAAGCAATAATTTGACTGATAAAAGAATAATCCTACCGGGCAGGACAAAGCCTGCGCCCGTGCCCTTATGTGCTGGACAGCTTGGCAAAATGCCTGTAATACTAAAGGTAGTGCTTGTGGTACCTCCGCCGGTAATAGCAATAACGACCAAAACAAAAACCCTACTGATAGTGTAAACAATAAGCTGTGGGACGATATGCTTGACGAGCACAAAAGCGCTTTGGAAAAATCCGGTGGTTCTGACTATAAAGATTGCAGTTCAGAAAAATTTGCCGGCTTTTTCCCTTCCAGCTGATCCTCACCATCACCCACCATCACTAAAACCCTGCGCCATAGGCTTCACTGATTTTTGCCCTATTTGCTGATTCTGCTTTCCCGGGCACATAAAAGCCTATTTTACAGAAAAATTTAAAGACTTCTTCCTCTGATTTGTTTTCACCCTCACCAAAATCCTGCACCACAAGTGATTACTCTAACTTTTTCCCAAGTGGTAGCTAACCGCACCCGCGCGCCCGTGCCCTTATGTGCTGGACGGCTTGGCAAAATACTTGTAGCACAAAAGGTAAAGGATCTGATAATGCTAATCCACCTTGTGAAAGCCCTTCTCACAGTTCAAACAACAAGTTGTGGGACAATATGCTTGACGAGCATGAAAGCGCTTTGGAAAAATCCGGTGGTTCTAATTACAAAGAATGTGTGCAAAAAAATTTAAAGACTTCTTTCCTTAAGGTTATGTTATGGACTTAAGCCAAGAGGAGGCTTTTCTGATCTCGTGGCCGTAAGAGGTGGATCTTTCTCTGTTTAGCTCCCGCACCACTTGAATTTTTTGCACCAAACCCGGCAGATCTTTGGCAAAGATATCAAAATTTCGGCTTAGTTTATCTTCTTTCCACTTGGCTTCCACCATCTGAGTCGGCCGGTGGTTTTTAGTGATTAAAAAATCCACTTCTTTTTTATCTTTGTTTCTTAAGTAAAAAAGCCCTCTTTTTTCTCCATAAGAATCTTCTTTAAAATGATTTTGTTTTAATAAGGCACAGGCGATAAGGTTTTCAAAACGCGGACCTTCATTCGGTATTTGAGCGATGTCATAAAAATAATATTTTGGCCTTTTGCGGATGGATTTTCGTATATTTTTATAGTAAGGAAATACAGAAAATATAAAATAAAAACTCTCCAGCAAAGAAAGCATTTTTTTAACTGTTTTGCCGTCACACTGTAAAAGGCGCGACAGTTTTTCGTATTGCACTGTCTGCCCCACAGAAGATTTTAAAAGTTCCAGTAAAGTTTTAAGCTGAAAGATCCTATGGTGTTTGTCCATCTCCAGCATATCTTCTTTAAGAATGGCCTCTGTATGTGTTTTTGCCCAGCGGTTATAAAATTGTTTTGTCCCTCTAAAATAAGGTTCAGGAAACCCCCCAACCTGCAAAAGGCGGGTGAGTATTTGTTCCGGGTCTTTTTTTTTGTTTATGGCGCTGATTTCTTTTAGATCCAAGGGGTGCAAACGAAATGAAAAAAAACATCCGGCTAAAGAATCACCGGCCCTTCTATAAGCCTCTAAGCGCGCGCTTCCGGTGACTATGATATTTTGCTTCAGATCTGTTTTTTCATACAAAGCTTTAAGCCATCTTTTCCAGTTTTTTTTGATATGCAATTCATCAAAAACAAGGCATTGAACGTTTCTGCTCCATTCGTGATTTTCTATGATCAAACGATCGTTTGAATCAAAATAATTAAAATAACCGCAGTTCGCAACAGAAGAACCAAGATGTTTAGACAGCCAGGTTTTTCCTGATTGCCGAGGCCCCGTGATAATAATAATTTTTTTCTTTATATCTTTTTTTATGTATTTTTCCAGATAGCGGGCCTTATAAGCTTTCATATTTATCTCCTTTTTTTATGTGTCTTTTACAGATAAACAGCATGAGCTTTTTTATGGGTATTTTAAGGATTGTCTTGAAGAAAATCAAACTTTTTCGGATTATGATCCGAAAAAGTCTGGTCTTTTTCGGATTTAGCTCCTAAAAAGTTCTTTATTCCTATACTGTTTTATCACAGAAAAACAGCCTGCTTTTTTATCGGATGTGGAGACTATCTTTTGTTTTCACTGTAATATAATGCAGTGCATTAAAAAGATGGTTTTTTTAAAACACAGTTCAGGAGCTGTTGGGCTTTGGTGGAGGTTCTTTCAGGATTTTTGGGAAAGTGTGAGGATTTACTGTTAAGTGTGGTAAGTTATCTAAAAACAGCGGGAGGAGTAAGCGCTCAATTTTGGAAACAGTATGAAAGAGCAAAAAAAAATTTTATGGATTGCGACAGCTAATCAAGGAAAAGCCAAAGAGTTTAAACTGTTACTGAAAAAACACCGGCTTTATTTTTTAAAAGACCTTAAGAGTTATAAATGCCCTGAAGAAACCGGTAAATCTTTTAAAGAAAACGCCCGGATTAAAGCCCTTGCTTTAAGAAACTACCTTAAAAAAACCCACACTAAAACCGACAAAGCAATGACACATAAAAAAGCAATGACACATAAAGAAGCATTGAGGCATAAACCGGAGACACTAAAAAAACAAAACAGAGCGGATTATTGGATCTTGGGGGAAGACAGCGGGCTGTCAGCGCCTAAATTGCAAAACGCGCCGGGGATTTATTCCGCCCGTTACGCGGGAGTAAAGGCTACAGACGAAGACAATTTAAAATTATTGCTCAAAAACATGAAAGCCTTTTCAGGAAAAGACAGAACCGCTTTTTTTGTTTCCTATATTGTTGCCCTGTCCCCGGAAGGCAAAGAATATTATTTTGAAGGCCGGGTGGAAGGCGCTGTTTCCCATGCCCCCAAAGGCCAAGGCGGTTTTGGATATGACCCTGTTTTTGTTCCAAAAGGAGAAAGTTTAAGCTTATCGGAGTTGGGGTTGGAATACAAAAATTGTTTTTCGCACAGGGCGCGGGCGGTGGAAAAAATGAAACAAGCGCTTTTCGCATAAATCGCGAGCTAATGAAGTCGGGTGTGAAAAAGATTGTTGCAATAAAGTAAACAGGACTTATTACGCCAGAAAACAAGTGTGGATTCCCGCTTTCGCGGGAATGACGACTGCGACAAATAGGTTTTATTACAGGCAACTAATGAAACAAGCGCTTTTTATTTAAGCTCTGGGGGCTTAGAGAAAACTTTTTTTATATCCCCTTGAGACAGTATAAAAAAACCGCCGGGTTTAAGAGATCTTAGTTTAAGCCTTCCTATGGCGGTTCGCCTTAGGACCTTAATTTGAAAACCGATTTTTTCGAACATGCGGTGAAGCTGGCGGTTTCGGCCTTCGGTTAAAATCACTTTTACCCAAGCGTGCCTTACGGAAGATCGGCCACGAACAGGCCTTGCGTATACCGCTTTTAAACGGCCCACTTCGGTATAAACCCCTTTTGTAAGTTTCAAAAGCTGAGCTACAGTCGGCCGGCCGTTTAATTTTACAAAGTAAGTTTTTGGTGTTTTTCGCTTTGTCAAAAGGGCGGAAAACTGACCGTCGTTGGTAAGTAAAATCAATCCCTCTGAATGCCAGTCCAGCCTTCCCACCGGAAAAACACGCGGGCTTTGTTTTTTATAATGACCCTTGGAAAGGCTTAAACCCCGCCCGCCCGGGGGAAGCTTATACCCCTTGGGGTAGGCTATAAAAAAATCCGCTATGCAAGGCCGGTTTTTAGGATCACTCATAGTGGTTAAAACTTTTTTGGGCTTGTTAAAGGCAATATACCATTTGGCTTTAAGAAGGCGAATTCTTTTGCCCTCCACTTTTACAATGTCTTTTTCAGGATGAATTTTTAAAGCGCTCTCCCAGGTGAGCTTGCTGTTTACTGTCACTTTTTTATTTTTAATAAGCGCGTCCGCTTTTCGGCGGGAGCAAACACCGCAGGAAGATAAAAAATGGTTCAGCCGAATGGTGTTCATTTTATAAAAGCTTTTAACTAAAGGCTTTGCAGATGACTATGCGGTTCAGATTCTGCTGAAGAAAGTACAGACTGCGCCACAGGCCTTCTTTTTCTTAAATGAAAGTCAATATTGGCTGTCAGCAAAAACAGCAACCGGTCTTTGGGATAAATATGCTTAAGAGCTTTTTTGGCGGAGGACAAAACTTTTTGCGTGTCCATAAAATGTTTGTCCAAAAGATCGGGGGACAGCAAAACCCGGCGGTAGTGATCGTGCAGGCAGTGAATAAGCTGTTTATAGTGCGGATCTGATTTGGGCTGAATAAACAAACTTTCGGTTTTTTTTAAAAGGCAAAAAAGATTGTCCATATCTTTTATGTTTTTCTTAAAAAGTTCTGAAGGCTGAAAGCAAAAATCCCGTGAGTGGCGGCCGGTGGCGATGTCCTCTTTTATTGTAAAGTGGGTGAAGTTTAAATTAAAGTCTTCGATAATATGTTTGTACCCCGGTCTTAATTCATACTGGGGTGAATAATACAGCTCAGAAAGGGGGGATAGAGGTTCCAGCTTGCCCCGCACTAAAAGGCTTAGGGGGCCGAAACTAAACACATCCAGATTGCCGTCACAGCGGAGCACCAAGCCCAAGACTCTTTCTTGCTCCCAAGGAAGAGCGCAGACCTTATCCCCTTTGGAAATACCGCTTTGCAGAAAAAACTCCACTATTTTCACCCTGTCTGTTTGCTTTTGCACAGCAACAAGTTGCCGATGAGTAATCACAGCCTGCTGATGCAAAACACTCCCCTCAGCTGAGTAGTAAAACTTGTTAAAAGAGGCCAATTCAGCCTTTACAGTTTGCTGTAGAAAGTCAAAGCGCCCCTGCCAATAGGGAAACAAAAGAGCTTTTCTGTAAAAATCTGTAAATAAATCCGCTGTCAGTTTTTGTTCCTTGTGACAAAAAGAATGCAGGTAGTTATACAAAGCTTTGTGCTCACTTTGCCTTTCAGGAACTTTTTTTGAAAGAAATTGTTTAAAATCAGTGACAGAAGCCATAGTTTGAGGATACATTAAAAGCCGGTCTTTCGTCGAGTGTTTTTTTTATTTTTTTAAGGGTTAAGAAAAAATATGGCCAGAAAAATCATAGATCAGCTTTTTAAAGAACCGGGCGGTCTTTCTTCAGAGTCAAAGCAACAAGAAGCTACAGAAGAAGCTATGTTTGTCTCTATGAAGGACTGGAAAATCCTTATGTCCCGCTTAGACAATACGCAGGCGCAGGTGTCGTCTTGCGATGAAAAAGTAAACTTCATGTACTCCAAGGTGATGAAATGGCTTGGTCAAGTACGGGAAAAATTATCCGCAGTGTCAAAAATGCAGGCCGAGGCGGATTCCCACTTAAAGCAAAACTTTAAGGCTTGGGAAAAAAGGGTTTTAGATTGGGTTCAGCCTCACCAAAGAAAGGAAGATCAAAGAAAAGTAATGGATTTAATGCATCGCCACAGCCAGTTTATACAAAGCTACGACAAGCAGGTGGACGCGGTTAAAAAAGCCCTTTCCAAAAATGAATATGAAATTTACCGGGTGTTAGAACAAATGAGAACACTGCGCGTGGAGATGGATCTGATAAACCGCGAGGGGCGCCAAGAAAGACAGCGCGCAGAAAGCCGTATCTAAAGGCTTTACTCTTTTTGTGCGGCTTTTCCCTCTGTATGGTAAATAATGGCAATCGCTGAAAAAACCCCCACCACGATACATATATCGCCCACATTAAAGGCCGGCCAAGCGTGGCCCTTGTAGTGAAAATCCAGAAAATCCACCACATAGCCAAAATGAATCCGGTCTATGTAATTTCCCAGTGCGCCGCCAAAAATAGAGGAGAAAGCCAAAAGCTGAAACTTTTGGCTGATATTCAGCTTATGAATAATGGAGACAATCAACACAAAGGCCAAAATCGGAAGAACAATAAACAGCACCATACGAATAACATCGTTGCTTTGCGAAAAAAGACCAAACACCCCGCCTGTGTTTCGGATATAAGTGAGATTAAAAAAACCGGGGATGATTTCTTTTTTTTCGCCTAAGTTGAACTGGGTGTGAATCATCAGCTTGGTGGCCTGATCCAAAGCCACAATGGCAAAAGAAACAGCAATAAACAAAAAATATTTTAAATAGTGTTTCATGGCAGATTATTTATACATTTAAAACATATTTTTTGATTGTTCAAGCTTTCGCTGTAATTCCAGCACCGGTCGCATTTTTCCCCCTTTGCTTTCATGGTCTCCGCTTGCCACTTACGCCCCCCGGCCTTAAGCTCCACCTGAGACACAATCAAAAATTCTCTTAAATCGTCCGGCGGGGAATTTCCCCATTTTTGCAAAATTTCCGGCGGAAGGCTTAAGACCACCCGCGTCTCTAAACTGGAGCCGATTTGTTTTTGCTCACGAATAAGCTCAGTTTGAGCTTGAACCGCCCGGCGAATTTCCAAAAAAAGCCTGAATTTTTCTTGTGTTTCGGAAGAAAGACTCCATTCCGCAGGAAGAACGGGAAAGCCCTCCAACAACACACTTTCCATTTTTTTGCCCGGCAGGTAATGGTAAGCCTCCTCACTTAAAAAAGAGGTGATGGGACTCATCAGGCGCAAAAGATTTTTCAGCAACAGATAAAGCGCGCTTTGAGCGGACCTTCTTTCCGGCCCGTTTTTTTTAAAGGTGTAGAGGCGGTCTTTTAAAATATCCAAATAAAGAGAAGATAAATCTGTAGTAAAAAACATGTTCAGCTCTTGATAAATTTTGTGAAAAGCAAAGCTTTCGTAATGGGTTTTGCTTTGTTGAACCAGCTTTTTTAAACGGCAAAGGATCCATTGGTCTGTCTGTTTCAGATCAGAAAAAGCTTTTAAATTTTTTTCCGGATCAAAATCAAACAAGTTGCCCAACATAAAACGAATGGTGTTTCTAAGCCTTCTGTAAGTTTCGCTGACACGGTCAAATATTTCTTTACTTACTTGCAGATCTTGAGAGTAGTCCTCACTGCATACCCAGAGGCGCAAAATTTCAGCCCCCCTTTGCTGAATAAGCTGTTTTAAGTTCAGCACATTGCCCCGGCTTTTGCTCATTTTATAACCTTCTGCGTCGTTTACAAAGCAATGGGTGACAAGACTGCGAAAAGGGCTTTTTCCTGTAAGACAAACAGAGGAGTTAAGGCTGGTTTGAAACCAGCCTCTGTGCTGGTCGCTTCCTTCCAGATAAATATCCGCCGGAAAAACATCCTTCCCGTACTTGCTTTTAAATACATGGTGACAAACACCGCTGTCGAACCATACATCCAAAATATCTTTGCCTTTTTTAAAGTCCGCACTTTGGCAATCAGGGCAGGCTGTATTTTTGGGAATAAGATCTTTTGCAGAAGTGGAGAACCAATATTCAATCCCTTGGCCGGAGGTTTCCATCTGATCCGCTATGCTCTGCATAAGTTCAGCATCCATTAAAGGCCGTTCGCATTTTTTGCAGTAAAACACAGGGATGGGCACGCCCCAATGCCTTTGCCGGCTTAAGCACCAGTCGGGACTGCTTTTTATCATGGCCTTTAACCTTTGCCTGCCCCAGTCGGGGAAAAACTGAATGTCCTTTTCAACTGCGGACAGGGATTTTTTTCTTACAGAGTATTCCGGCCTTTCGAACTGTATAAACCATTGGTCGGTGGCTCTGAAAATTAAAGGTCTGCCGGAGCGGGGGTTATAAGGGTAATTGTGGGTTATTTCCTGTTCCGAAATCAGCGCCGGGCCGGTGGTGGATTTTAATTTTTCGATAATCAAGGGGTTAGCTTTAAAAACATTTATTCCCTCCCATTCCGGGACTTCTGCGGTAAAGCGCCCGGCCTCATCCACAGGAACAAACACAGGAAGATTATACTTTTTGCCGATAATAAAATCTTCCAGCCCGTGGCCGGGAGCTGTGTGCACACAGCCTGTGCCCTCTTCTTTTGTAACATGATCCCCCATAATAATAAGTGAATCCCGGTTCATAAAAGGATGCCGGGCTTTTTGCCTCTCCAAGTCTTTTCCTTTAAAAGATAAAACTTTTTTTAAAAAAATGTTTGTGTGTTTTTCAAAACTTTCTTTTAAATCTTCGGCAAGGATTAAACACTCTTTTCCTGTGTCAAATACGGCGTAAGTGAAGTCCGCCTTCAAACACAAAGCCTGATTGGCGGGCAAGGTCCAAGGGGTGGTGGTCCATATTACAAAGGAGCAGGCTTTGGAAATCTGCCACTTAGCAGGGGGCGCGGGGAAGGCAAAGCGAACATAAACAGAAGGGCTTTTATGCTCCCGATATTCCACCTCTGAGGAGGCAATGGCGGTTCTAAGGGCATAGCACCAATACACCGGCTTTTTTCCTCTATAGAGCAGATTTTTTTTGGCAATCTCAGCCAAGGCGCGCACCTCGCCTGCGGAATATTCGGGGGACAAAGTTAAAAGCGGGTGAGGCCAGTCCGCCAGCACGCCCAGCCTTTGAAACCCCTCTTTTTGTTTTTCAACCCAAAAAAGAGCCTCCTGATGACAGTGCTTTCTTATTTGCGCCGGGCTTAAGTCTTTTTCTTTTTTAATTTTTTTTAAAGCGGCAAGCTCAATAGGAAGGCCGTGACAATCCCACACAGGAACAAAAGGGCAGTTTTTGCCTGATAAGTTTATGTATTTTACCACAATGTCTTTAAGAATTTTGTTTAAGGCATGGCCTATGTGCAGGTGGCCGTTGGCGTAAGGGGGACCGTCCACAAAGCTAAAAAGGCTTTTACCTTTATTTTTGCTTATAAGTTTTTGGTAAATATTGTGTTCCCGCCAAAAAGCGATAAACTCCGGTTCTTTTTCCGGAAGGTTTGCCTTCATCTGGAAGCCGGTTTGGGGAAGTTGTAAGTTATGTTTTTTTTGCGCGCTCATTAGCTGACCTTAATCAATGGGTGTTATAGTTCAAATATCCCGAATTGCGGATCCACACTCTCCCACTGAAGCATCAAAGGCTTTTGTGGCGCTTTTGCGCCAAAAACAAAGGGCAATATAAGCCCGCTTAAACAAAACATTACAAAAGTTTTATTTAACAAATTATTCATCTTCCTTTTTTACCAGATTGGCTTATATTGCCAAAGCCGGATTCAGAGCAAGTATAGCCTTCAGAGACAAGAAAGTCCAGAAATCCTTTAATACTTTCTATATCAATATTGCCGGTTTTAAGAATTTTTATCTGCGGGACGGAGGATTGCAGTAAGCATACCGCTTTGGAATAGTCTTTCTTCACCCCTTTGCCAAGAAAGTGCATTAACCCCAAAATGATTTGCGCTTGAACATTTCCTCCTCCGATGGACCTTTTAAACCACCGGCCGGCCTGAACAAAATCCGGTGACACATCTCCTCTGCCTGTAAGATATATCTCCCCCAGTAAGTACATAGCGGCTATATCACCCTGATCCGCCACCTTTTCACAAATAGAGATTCCTTCTTCAACAGTTTTATTGATTTCGTACCTTGCGCTGAAGATAAAAGTGCATAAATCGAACATGGCGGGGATATAATGGCTTTCAGCAGCTTGGGCTAAAAGCGAATAAACTTCGTGTGGGCAGTATTTTCCACAAAGCTTCAAATTAAACCAGGCAAAACCGTGTTGCGCAACATAATTATTTTTTTTTATAGCTTGCAATACAGTGCGTACTTGTTGCTCAAAGCAATCTGTGTAGTTGTTGCAGGGTGTACGCTTTATAGATAATAAATCTTTTATTTTTACAGATGATATAAACCGAATATGAACAGGCACTTCAGAACCGGAGATCACTATGCCTATTAATTCACCTGTATTTTCTTGAAAAACAGCTCCTCCACTAATACCATAAAGGTTTGTATTGGTAAATATTTCCGCTGTTGTCAGATATTGATATTGGTTCCATATTTGTCCTTTTATGGTTGTAAAATTATCAAACGGAAAACCGGCTAAAATAATTTTCCGGGAATTGCTGTTGGAATCCCACTGTAAATAACCCTGATCAGACAAGGGATGAAAGTATTTTGAGGGGCGCTTTGTTTTTAAAATAACTATATCTGACTGAAAGTCCAGTAATTGAATTTGTGTGATTGGTTCAAGCGCCTTGGTTTCAGGATGAGTAAAAAAGAGATTTAACGGGTCATCCGGGTCGAGAAGAGTAAGAAGCTGATGGTTTGTTGTTATAAGTGTATCAGGATTAACAAACACAGCTGAACCAACAGAGACAGCAGAATCTGACAGGTTTTTAGTATAAAGTTGTGTCACTCCCGGATACGAAGAGGAGGTATTTGTTCCAAAAGCGCCGAAGATAAGCATGAAACAGTAAAATAAGATCAAAACTTTTTGAATAAAAATGAACATACTCCACCTAATGTGTGTCCTTGACCCCGCCCCTGTTTTACAGGATGAGTAAAGATTATTTTATAAGATTTCAAACCAGTCAAGTATAAAAGCATCGGTGTGAAAAATTTATCTTTCAAATACAAGCGGAAAGGCGCGCTGTGTATCTTGTTCCTCTTCTGTATCCTCTTCCTCTTGATGAACTATCCGTTCTGTCACCCCTTTCGGGTAGGCAAAATCTTTTTCAGAAAGAAAGGGCTTTATGCTTTTCATAAAAAGCTCCCAAAGAGGCAAAGCCCCTTTTGCGCCGGTAAGATGATGAGGCTTGTTGCTGTCAAAGCCCACCCATACCACAGTTAAGGATTCAGGGGTAAAGCCCGCGAACCAAGAATCTTTTTCCTCATTGGTGGTGCCGGTTTTTCCGGCTACAGGCAGGGGAAAATTTTTCAGCCTTCGGGCGGTGCCGGAACGGGTAACCTCCCTTAACATACCCACTACAACCGCTGTTTTGTTTTCATCCACCGGCGGTTTAGGCTCTGTTTTGTATTCGTAAAGAGTTTGACCCTCTAAGTTGGTGACTTTTTTTATAATGTGCTGTTTTTTGTACTTACCCATATTGGCAAGATTTAAAAATATTTGAGCTGTTTGCCAAGGGCTTATCTCCAGCGCGCCCAATATTAAAGAAGGATGAGCGGTTACATCCTTCGGCCCGCCTAATTTTTGTATATCACGGGTAAGGGCTTTTAAGCCCGCGCGGATCCCAAGCCGGGCGCTTGCTGAGTTTAAGGAATAAGTCAGCGCCTCATACAGCGGAACCTGCCCGCGGTACCGGTTTTTATAGTTTTTAGGGCTCCATGAGCGGGCATCATACTTATAACTGAACTTTGTGTCTTCCACCGGGGACAAGGGGTTTAGTTCAGGATCTTCCTTAAGGGCGGAAAGCACAACCACTGGTTTCATTAAAGAGCCGATTTGCCTTTTAGCCTGAACAGCCCGATTAAACTGGCTTTTTTTAAAGTTGCGCCCCCCCACAACAGCCCGCACAGCCCCTGTGGCAATATCCACATTTATTAACACCGCTTGAAGAGGCTCTTCCCCGTTTGTTTTTTTAGTTTTTTCCAAATGCTTTAAGCCCCGGCTTAAAGCTTTTTCCGCCCGCTGTTGAAAGTCCGGCAACAAGGTGGTAAATACTTTTAAGCCTTGATTTACTGGCAGATTTAAACTTTTAAGTTTTTTATACACTGTATCTGTAAAATAAACCGGAGGGGCGGACTTTTTAATATCAAAGCTTATAAGTTCTGACAGAAAAGTTTTTAATTTCTCCTCACTGAACATTTGTTTTTCATAAAGCTTTTTTAATATATAGTTTCTTCTTTGCAAAAGTTTTTGGTTGTCGGCTGTGGGTTTATAACGGCCCGGGGATTTTATAATACCGGCAAGCAGGGCGCACTCACTCCAGCTTAGTTGAGAAAGAGGTTTACCTGTATAATATTCCGCGGCGGACGCAAAACCGTGAATGCGAAAAACACCGCTTTGCCCCATATAAACCATGTTCAGGTAAGCGGTTAAAATTTGATCTTTATTAAGCTTTCTTTCCAATAAAAAGGCTGTAATTTGCTCTTGGAATTTTCGCCAAAAGCTTTTTTTTCGGCTGAAAAAAATATTTTTTACCAACTGCTGGGTGATGGTGCTTCCTCCCTCCGCAAGGCGCCCGGCTTTAAGATTTCTCCAAACGGCCCTTAAAACAGCCTTCGGACTGACCCCTTTATGGGTTATGAACCGGTGATCTTCAGCAGCAAGAACAGACATCCGGCAGGCAAAGGGCATTTTATGCAAAGGCGTGAATTTTTTTAAAACCGGCTCGCCGTTTTCATATTGCGCGAATAAAAAAGCTTTAAGAAAAATAAAAGACAGAGCAGACCTGTCTTGCTTTATGCTGTGCACTTTATCCCCGGCAAAACTGATAGAAAAAACTGTGTCTTCCAAATCCCGCCAAGATATACAATGCTTTTTTAGGGGTTTAAGATCTTTTTCGCTTTCCTGTGCGCTTAGCTCCGGGTTTAAGCTTTCTACGACATTTGTGTTGTTTGAATTGTTGCTTATATCTTTTTGGCCGGGCACGGGCTTATGATTAAAATCGAAGCTTTGTGTTTCCGGGCTTTCGCAAAACGCGCCCTCTTGGGATATAAAATACCCTGCCGGCAGTCCCTCTTCAGCCTCAGCCAAAGAAAGGGGTATGTAATATCTTTGCTTAAGTTTTTTTTCCAAAAGGCGGGGGCTTAGTTTTGAGTCTTTGCTTATTTTTTCCGGCGCGGTGTAATATTCCACAGGCGCCTTTAGCCAGCCTTGTTGCAGACTGCTGTTGATTTTACTGTTAAGGCGAAAAGCCAATCCGCCGACAAAAAGGCCGGTGGCAATAAGAAATAAAAAAAGAAGGGCGATTATTTTCTTTCCCATTTTTTAATCTTTACGGGAATACAATCGAAAAACAAGCTTTTTCCTGCATGATTATACAAAGATATATCAAAAAAACTGCAGAACCAAGCCCCCGAAATATTGAAAAAAGAGGGGTATAAGAAAGATAGGAAACGGGAAAATGGCATAAGACAGACTGTTTGGACAAAAAGAGGGTGTGGCCATAAAATGCCTAATAGAGCCTCGTTTTGGACTGTTTTATAGGAAAGTGGCCACACCGGTCCTACGACAGATGCCCTTTAAGCTTTCCCGGCTTTTGGCCACAGTCCGGCTTGTGTTCAAGTCGCTTGTTTAATTCTTAAACAGATGATGTAAGTTTTACACCACCTTTTCACAAAAAAACTTGAAAAGGCTTGAAAAACAAAACAGGGTTGCGGGTTTGTGCTATAAAGAAGACATGAAAACATTTTTGATAATCTTGTCCTTTGGATTTTTCACTTTAACGGCGCAGGCGGGGGATAAGTGTGAAAAAGCATTTTTGCCCGGCAAGAGGTTTTACAAGAGGTTACAAGAAGTTACAAAGAGTTTACAAGAGGTTACAAAAGAGTATTTCGACGGGCGTTTTGAAACAGAAAAAATTAAGTTTAAAGACAGTAGTTGGATTGAAACAGAAATAGAAATGGCAATGGAAATAAGAGAAAGACACGAACTTATTACTTATCTTGAAAAAATAGGCAGAGTAAATAAAGGGATGACCGGCAAAATTGCAATAGAGAATTTTCATATCAACCCTACTCATAATCGTCTGTTCACGAATGGCAGAGGGTTTAATACCACGAACGAGCGTGGCCAGAATGATCTTTATTGGGTCCAGAATCGTGTTCTTATGCTCAATGATAAACCATTAAAATTTGGCCCTATGTATACACCAGATGTCTACCCTCTTGGTTTGTGTTTTAATAATTCCAACCTACCAAAACATATAGAATTATTGATAAAAGAAGCTATGGATACATGGAACGCAAAATATCAGGTCGGCTATAATAAGAGGGCACTTAAAGATCCTACTATTAAAATTCCAAAGACACTTTTTATTGAGTCTTGTGATTGTGACAAACACTTTGTTATTCAAGTTAGAGCTATGAATAGTATGCCAAAAGATCACTGGGGTTCTTATTTGCTTAAAGGAAATTTAAGCGAGATTACTGGTATTTTACAATTAAATTCAACTGTCCTTAAGAGCGGAAAATCAAATATGAAAGAAAAGACGACACTTATACTCCATGAATTGGGACATACACTTGGTTTTCCTGACCCTCATGTTCCACCACAGATCAGCAATTTAATGAGCGCAGCAGACAAAGGAAAGTATTTTATGCCATTAAGTAAGCGTTCCTTAACAGATTCAGATATTGAGTATTTCATAGACCATTATGTAAGAGAATTTGGGCGATAAACCACCGGTGACTGAAAAGCCTACAGCTCCACCGGCGGACGACGCCTTTTAAGCTTTCCCCGCTTTTTGGCCACAAACCGGCCTTTGGGCGTATATTCCTCAAAAACACAAAACCGTGTCCTCCCAAAAAAGCCCGCTACAGCCGATTTGTGGGCAAATCACCGGCAATCCACAAAAAAGTTTTAATTTCCCCGCCCGGCAGTCATACTTAACGCTCTTTGCTATTCCCGGTTTAGTTATATTTTTATTATAATTAGTCGGTGGTGAAAACAGCTTTACTGAGGAGGTTTTTAATATGCGCTGGACTCAAAATCTTTCTCAATATTTGTCTCAAATCCTGCTTAGGGAATGGGAAAAGGCAAAATTGCCGAAATGGCAGGCAGGCGAAGTTGCCGATTATATCCACCACATTTTGTCTGCGGACCTGAACAAAGAAAAAGAAGTGGAAAAAGAAGTGGAGATTATGCTGGATAATTTGGAGAAAAGCCATGCGGGGCAATTTGAAAGATATAAAATGTACCCTTTGTTAAAGAAAAAAATAGCCGAAAAAAAGGGTGTGATTTTGTAATTTGTAAAATCCCGCCGCGGGCGGGAAATTTTTTTAAAGGCTTAATCAACAGGCCCGTGTAAGAGAATTATAAAAAGGGGTAAAAAAAATGTTATCCGATGAAAGACAAATCCACTGGACTCATTTGATTGTGGAAGGCTTTTTAAAAAAAGGGTTTTTACAGAATCAAGATAAAGATAGGGCCCTTAGAGCCGTTAGAAGGGCTGTATCCTGCTTTGTGCGGGAGCATGACCTGATAGAGCAAAAAGTGCGACAAAAAATCGCCGGCCTCAAAAGAAATGTGCAGGAACACAGCTCAGAGTGGGAGGTCCTTTACTCCCGCTACTACGAAGAAGAGCTTTCCCGCAGTCACTTCAACAGCCCCTGAATCACCTGTCACAACAAATAGTCGGGCGTGATAAAGGCTGCTAAACAGTATGATTTTTTTAGGAACAGGCAGTCCTCTTATATCAAGAGCCGTTTTTAAGCCGGTTGATTTGATCCTCAGACAAACCTGTCACTTTAGAAATCAGAGGTATATCCAACCGGTTTTTCAACATATTCAAAGCCACCTGCTGTTTTTCTTTTTGCATTCCAGTCTGCAATCCTTCTTGCCGTCCTTCCTGTCGTCCGGCTTTTAGGCCCTTTTGTATGCCTTCCTGCATAGCATCTTCTCTAATCTCTTGTCTTATGTCCATGTATCCTCCCCTTGTTAATAATCCTCTTTCCACAGCTCTTTTCTCCACCTGCTTCCAAAGCTCAGCGCTTACTCCTCCGGCTGTTTTTAAGTAACTCACCACACTTAAAAGTAAGTCCTCACGCTTTCCCGAAAAACCTGAAAAAGCCTCCACCATCGCGGAAAGCTCAGCCGGACTGTTTTTTATAAACCAAATCTTGGCCAGCAAGGCTAAAATCCCACGGCTTTTAACAGCCGGATCCTTAAAAACTTTCCTCACCTTCGGATCGTTTGTATCTACAACCTTTAGCTTAAAGTCTAACATACTTTTACGAAAAGCGGGAGGGATTTCATTAAAAAACCGGCCAAAAAAGCCTTTTTGAAAGCTGACAGGCCACTTCCACGGGCTTTTGCCGTGATAAAACAGTATGGGAATAACAGCTGTAATGTTTTCAAACTTTCTTTCATAGAGCAAAGCCTGATAAGACAACACCTGCTTGAACATTCCCTTGTCGTAAGCTGATTTATGCTCCAACAGCAGGCAGAGCAGGATTTTAGCATGCTTTCTTTTTTTAAGGGACACAGTAAAAACAAGGTCCGCTTGCTTGTCTTTTAGGGAGTCTTTTTCGGCCTTTAGAGTGCTCCAGTCACAAGCGGAAAACTCTTTTTTGGAAAGAGCAAGCTTAAAAATTTCAACAGCAAACTGAGGCTCTGAGTAAAATCTTTTAAAAAACCTGTCGTGCAGGTTTGTGCGGTTTTTTGTCGGGTTTTCCGCTTTCACTTTACAGCTCCTTTGTGGTTTAAGCCGTAGGAATATCAAAATCCGTGCCAAAAAAATTACCGGCTTTTTCTTTATGTATGCAAAATGGAAACCTGTTAAAACAGGCTTTTTGAGGGGTCTTGGAGGAAAAAAGTGCCGGATCTCGAACAAGGTGTCGGTATCCGACACTTTTTACCCACAAATCGGCTGTAGCGAGCTTTTTGGACAAGGCACGGTTTTGTGTGTTTTGGGGAATATACGCCCAAAAGGCGGGCTGTGGCCAAAAGCGGGAAGGGAAAGCTTAAAGGGCATCGTCTGCCGGTGGAGCTGTGGGCTTTGCAGTCACCGGGGCTTGTGGCCATAAAAAAACAGCCCAAAGTGTATCGGCCACGAAAAAGCATACTGTTTGGGCGATTGCTTTAAAGGTTGTTCTTAATACCTCGGATTATCCCGGAAAAACTTTATTTTATTTATTGGGTCTTCCCGCCGATAAGGACACAAAAGGCGGTGAAATATGAAAAAGCAGACTATGGATGAACTGATAAAAATTGCGATTATTGTACAATTCGCCTAAAGTTTAACGATCATACATATATACATAATAGACCCTGCCCGGTTTTTCTTGTTTATCTGATTCAGATTCAGGGTAACGGGTTCGCCCACTTTTTATTTGATCATCCTCCACTTTCTTAGCATCTTCATAATAATAAAGCTCATGGTGATCCGTGATGATTGAAAAATTCTTAACTCCCTTGTTCTTTTTTTGAGGATCATCAGAAGTTATACTAACATAGCCCATAAGTGGCCTCCTTTGTTATCAGTTATGGTGTGTTTTTTATAACCACTTAAAAGATGAAAGGCAAAAGAAGAGAAAAAAAAACAGGTCTAAAGCACGAAAACAGCAAAGAAAATTTTATGTATTTCATATTGATATTTCCTCGGGATTTTTATCCCTTTTGCAGTTTTTTCGCACGGTAAATAAAAGTTTAACGCCGTAACTTGGTAGGTTAGCAGGATCAGGAGTCGGAAAATCACGGTTTAATGCCCTTTTAGCACTGTCTGCCATTCTTTTTACTTCTGTGGCCAAAGCTTTTACAGATTCAATACAGGCCGGTGTTTGCTTAAAGCATTGATATTTTAAAGCGTCGTTCAAAGCTTTAAACTGCACATTCGAAGTCAATATAAGCATAAAGGTTTGTTTTTTTCTCAATTTTACAGCCTCTGAAATAGCTTTATCACCTTTTAATTTATATATCTTTGCCGCTTTCATATTTCCATAGTTTGAATATTCTACAGACTTTTTTAAATAAGCCATTGCTTGATTATGGAGATCGTCATCCTCTGTATTACTCAAGGACGAAAAACTTTCTATTGAAGCTTCTCCATATGACGATTTTAATTTATAGCAAGGATCTGTCTTTTTGTATTCAACATCGTTAAAAAAAGCACAAGCCACAGCCGGAGACATAAGAAAAAGTGTGATTATCGCTCTCATACTCTTAGTAATCGGCTTTATGGCCATAAACTTGAATGTTTTTTTCACCGGAACGGGGAAAAAAAGCCGAAAACTACTGTTTTAATCTTTCGGACCGATAATTTACCCACAAATCGGCTATATCAGGCTTTTTGTGGAGGGCACGGGTGTTTTTTTGTGGTTTTGTGGAATACACGCGTCCGAATTGTGAAAAATCGAGAAAAAAGGCGGTTTTTTGATTTTTTTCTTGCTTTAAGAGCTAAAAGTTGGGACAATGTAGTTAGTCACGCCAGTCTTAAATGGCTGGTTGCGAGGTCGCCTTTGGCGACCTTTGCTTTATATTATGAGAACCACTGTTTATATTGACGGATTCAATCTTTATTATGGTGACTATAAGGCTGGGTTTTCACACATCAGCCGTCCTTTCAAATAATCCCCCTGCTTTTAAAAAGAAATATGTTCATCTTTACAATAAAAATTTAAGTTGGAGCGATAATATGCCGTTTTAAACAAAATGGCGTCCCAAAAACTTACAGATCAAACCAAACAGCTTTCCGGAAAACCCGGACATGAAAATGTCAAGCACATTCTCTGCGACATTCTGAAAGAACAGCTGGGGGCTAAAAATCAAGAGATAGCTTTTGAGAACAGATTACTGACCTGTCAAGGGCGTATTGATGCCTTATGGGGCCGAAATATTTTTGAGATAAAAAGAAATTTAAAAACAGAGTTAGCTTCCGCTGAATCTCAAATCAAAAGATACATTCAATCCAAAGAAGAGGAAACAGGAGAAAAATATGTCGGTATTGCAACAGATGGTCAAAAATATATTGCTTATTTTTTGCTACATGGTGAATTGAAAAAAATCAATGAGTTTATCTTAAGCAAAGATAAACCTTTAAAATTTATCCAATGGCTGGAAAGTATGATCCTCATCAAGGATCAGCTGGAGGCAACCCCGGAAAATATCTGTAAGGAAATAGGCCAGGGAAGCCCGCTTTGTGAGAACGCGCTTATGCGGATAAAATTCCTTTATGCGCAGGCCAAACACAGACCAGACATAAGGCTGAAATACAAATTATGGAAAAAATCCGTTGATATTGTATATGGAAAAGATGGAACCGATGAATCTTTGTTTATCGAGCATACCTACTTGACAATTATTTCCAAAGCCATAGCTCATGTTGCTTTTTTTCCTTCCGACCTGCCACATTTGGGAAGACATCTCTTAAGCGGAAAATTGTTTGAAAACAGCAATATAGGTGGCGTTATTGAGGATGATTTTTTCAGCTGGATAACTTTTTGCGGAGCAGGAAATGACTTGATTAAACAAATTGCATCTCATGTCCGCCGGTTTGACTTTTCAAACATTCAGGCGGATATTTTAAAAGGCTTATACGAGGATCTTATCAGACAGGAGCAAAGACATAAAATGGGGGAATATTACACCCCTGACTGGCTGGCTGAAAAAATATGCAGGGAAGTTATCAAAAAACCCCTTGAAAAGAGAATAATTGATCCAGCCTGTGGCTCAGGAACTTTTCTGTTTCATTCAATAAAACTTTTAATCTCCAAAGCTGAAAAAGAAAATCTGCCAACCAGAAAAACAATAAGCCTTATATGCGAGAAAATAACCGGTATTGACATTCACCCTGTAGCTGTTATCTTTTCCAGAATCACTTATCTTTTGGCTATGCTGAACATAATCAAGAAAGACCGTCCTGATGATATCAGTATTCCAGTTTATTTGGGAGATTCCCTTCAATGGAGTGTTGATGAGGAATTTGGAAGAGACTTAAGGATCTATGTTCCCGAAGACAAAAAAACCGGAGCACAGAGGAAACAATTGGTTTTTCCCGGGTCTATATGTCAGGATTCCATTAAATTTGACACAATTCTTCGAAAGATGATTGATCTGGCTGGTAAATACAAGGAAAGTGAAGTTTTTAACTCATGGATTCAGAGTCAAAATATAGCAGATGATTCTGAAAAGAAAAGACTTTCTAAAACCTATAAAACTCTCCTTGAACTTCAAAAAGAGGAAAGAAACCATATTTGGGGCTATGTTGCAAGAAATCTCACCCGTCCGATATGGCTGTCCTCTGAAAAGCAAAAAGCGGATATTGTCATCGGAAATCCCCCGTGGCTTAAATTCAGCAGTATGAATCAGGAAATGCAGACAAGACTGAAAGAAGAGTGTTTTTCAATCAATCTATGGAAGAAAGACAAAGGACAATCAAAGCTAAGAACCAGTCAGAATATTTCCACATATTTTTTTGTTCGATCCGTTGATTTGTACATGAAAGAAAAAGGAGAAGTGGCTTTTGTGATGCCCTTTGGCGTAATGAACGGGCCTCAGCATTCTGTTTTTAGAGAAGGAACTTTTGAAAGATCCAGCGGACAGTCAGTTCTTATTAAATTCAAAAACGCATGGGTTTTTGATGCTCAGGTGAAACACCTCTTTAACACCTCCTCCTGTGTCTTGTTTGCTGTTAGAAAGAAAAAAAATGAAAAAGCAATTCCAAAAAAAACAATATCTTGTATTTCAAAGGGAAACTCCTTGAAAAAAATACCAATTTAAGAAAAGCTGATAAAGCGTTGACAAAGGAACAAAAACCGTGGCCTCAAGCGGATTTTAAGGAGCACTCCTATTATTATCACAAATTCAAACAAGGGGCTTCTTTAGTTCCGAGAAAACTCCTGTTTGTTGAACAGATACAAAAAGGAAGTCTTGGAGGATCCTCCAGAACCCCTTTGATTCGCGGTATTTCCTCCAATCAGGATAAAGCTCCTTGGAAAGATATTTCACCTTTAGAGGGCAAAATGGAATCTCAGTTCTTAATGCCGGTCTATACAGGCGGGTCCATCGCCCCTTTTAGAGTGCTTAAGAACAATCTTGCCGTGATACCTTGGAACAATAAAGCCGGAGTTATGAGCACTGAAGAGGCGGAGCGGGAAGGCTGGACAAATTTAAGCTCTTATTTGGAGCAGGCTGAAAAAATATGGGATAAGAATGGAACAGGAAAAATGACTTTTAAAGAAAATATCAATTTTAGAAATAAATTAAAAAATCAATTCCCTGTTCCAAAATTAAGGGTTGTTTATGCGGCATCGGGGACTTATCCAGCGGCGGTTTTATTGGAAGATGAAAAAGGGATAATTGACACCTCTTTATATTATGCGAAAGTCAAAACAAAAGAGGAAGGAGTGTATCTTGAGGGAATTTTAAATAGTGATCCTCTTATAGAAAAAATCAGAAGTTTGCAAGCTCAAGGACAATGGGGAGCAAGGCATTTTCACAGACACTTGTTAAAACCTTATTTTCCAAAATACGATTCTAAAGAAAAATTGCATAAAAGTATTGTGAGCCATACAAAAAAAATCAAACTCATAGCTCAAAATGTAGAACTGGATTCAAATTGGAGCTTTATAAAATCCCGCAAAAAAATCAAAAAGAAAATTAAAAATACAGAACAAGTTTGGAAACATTTGAACAGCATGATCACAAAACTTTTGAATCAACATAGTTCGATAAGAAAAGTCTCATAAATTTTTACTTGCTTTCTACAAAAGACCTAAAAGATTGCCTGAAAACAAGGGTCATTGCTTCAGAAACGATCCGCAAATAAGTCCATCTACAACCGGGTTTAAATTTACAGGAAAAAACCACTGAGACTGTCCTCCTGTCTCTATCACTTTACTTGGTGGAGGCATTGATTAGTTGATCAAGCTTGGATTCAATTCGGTCCATGCGGTTTTCCATACGGGCTTGATTTTCTTTCATGGGCCGTAAAAAAAGATTAAAAACAAAACCTAATCCGGCAAATACAGAGCAAAACGCAATAACCGATGTTAATAATAAGGCAATTAAAGCAGTAAATAAGGTAACATTTAAAGTTATTTCCAAAACAGCCTCCAATATTGTTAATATTGTTTCTTTCCCTGAACAAATACAGTATATCACACAAAATAAGTCAATTTTTAGGGATTTCAACCATAATCAGCTTTTTTTGGCATAACAAAATGAAAGAACCGGCTTGTGGGCGGGGCTGAACAGGGACACAGTTCGCTTGGCTCTGCGGGATCCAGAAAGACCCCTCATGGGCGGGAACGGGCTTATTTTGCTGGTTGTTAAATATATGGTAATGTATGGCAAAGTATGTTTTTTTCTTGACCAGGCATAAAAAACCCTTTTAAGCTGTACGCGCTTTTCCGGTTTTTTATCTTTTCGGGATTTTTAAAGATGATGCGCTTTGTTATTTTTCTGTTTTGCCTCTTTTACTCCTTTCCGGCCGGGGCTGTTGTATTGGATTGGACCGGTTCCTACCAAGTGGAATTTAATGTTCTGCAAAAAACAGACTTTGAAAAATGGGGTCCGGGGGAGCTTTTTCATAACCTACACCTAAAGCCGGACATAAAAGCTTTTGACGGGGTTCGTGTGCGGTCTTGGTTTTACTTGGCCGGGCGGGAGGAGCCTTCCTTGACACCGGCGAAATTTTACCCGCAAGAGGGAATCAGTTTTGGTTTGAGAAACAAAGACTTTCCCCCGGGGATTTTTGTCCGGGACCTGTACTTGGAAGTGGCGCATGATTTTGGCTTTTTTCAAACAGGCTGGAAGCCTCATCATTTTGGTTTGGGCCTTTACTACAATGATGGTTCGGCCCCCTTCAGCCCGGCCTATAATGCGCAAGGCAGTACAGGCTTTCTTTCTTGGCGGGGCTTTATAGGCTCTTCTTACTATGTACAGCCTATGGCGCACTATATAGGTGATGCTTTGTTTAACCTGTTTATTCAGGCCGGTTACAGTAAGGAGCAATACGGCATTGAGCTTATGTACAAAACCTACCCCCAAGGCGCAGTGGATAATTTAGAACCTCCTATCGAATCCCCGTCATACTTGGGAATTTACGGCTATTACAATACAGATACCTTGAGCGCACAGCTTGAAGGGGGCAGGACTGCTGATGAGCTTTACGGCATGGCTTTGGCGATAAACTGGCAAAGCCCTGTCAGTTGGCTGGACCTTACTTTGGATTTAGCTCTTTCCACCTCGGATAACAACAGGGCGTTTTACTTTGACCCTTCTTTTTCTGCCAGTCTTTCTTTTTTAATCGAAAATTACGAAGAGCGAGCCAACAGCCAAAATAGCGATGAGTCACAGGGCAAAGAAGGCGCGTATTCAGGTTACTCCTTTAATTCCGCTTTTCATGTTTCCCCTTCCCTTGTGTTTTCCCTTTCAGATTCTGTGGAGCTTGAGGCTTTGTTTTCTGTACAGCTTTCTTATTCCGATTGGGAGGTTTTGCTGTACCATGCAGAGCTGGTTTTGCAGTATCAGCTGATGGAGGGGCTGATATGGAAAAACAGCTTGGGAGCTTTATCTCCAAAGGAGGAAAACCCCTACATAGGGTTCATAAGTCAAGCCGCCATTACCTTTTAGGGCATCATCAAAGGGCTTAATCTTTTCGGCATCTGGAAAAGCATCAAGTTACTAATGGCGGCTTAACTTATGAACCCTGCCTTAAGGGGCCGGGGTTTTTATTTATTGTATAAACTTTTAAACTCCGGGGAATTAACAATAGATCGAAATTCATTGGCAGACATTCTTACCTCCCCGGTGGAAGTTCTTGTGCCCGCCTGAGACAAAGAATAGTAAGAGGGAAAAGGGCTTTGTTCAAAATTTTTATTCCAAGCGGTTTCCAAAAATCGGCGGTCCTGCCTTCCGGCGGGTGTATGGCTGTTGGTGTAAAAATAAAGAGGAAGTTGCGCGCTTAAAGCTTTTAAAGCTGATGTCTTTTGCTCTCCATTCAGACCTTCCATAAACCACCTTAAGTCATTGTATTTTTCCGCTGTGTCTATGGCGGATCTAACGGAAAAATAATCATGATTGAAAAAGTCCGGGCTTTTAAGCTCCCTCATATACTCACTAAGAAAAAAAGATTTATCTATAGGGCCGTCGTCTTGGTTGATCAAATACCACAGGTCCGGTTTTACGGTGGAGTGAAAAAAGTCTGTTCTTTTTTTGCTGTTTTCTATCTCCGCAAGCTGATTTCTTCGACATTCTATTTTTTCCTCCGGGCTTATTGTTCTTTCGTATTTTACAGTGGATCTTTTACTGACTTCACAGTTTGCGATTTTTTCTTTAAGTTTTTCTTTTTTGAGTTTCTTTTTGTAGGCTTCACCCACAGCTTCTTCGATGTTGTCCTCTTCTTTGTCTAAAATTTCTTCAATAACATTCACCAGCCTATTGGCCACGGCGCCTGCGTTTTGCAGATTGCTTAAGTTAACATTTTGATCCACTGAGCAGTCATCATCACAGTAATCCGCTTCTGTGGCATAGTCCTGCGCACTCTTTATTTTATTTCTTACGGAGATGGAAACTTCGTCTGAATCGACTGTTTTTCTCACTTTTACTGTGGATTTTATTTTATAGCTTGCTCCATGAGTGTCTGTTTTTGTGTTCGTGATAAAACAAATAAAATCCAAAGCGACGGGGTTGTCACTCATATTTCTAAGATTTTTTATGTCACTGCAATTTTGTATTTTTTTTGTGGAGGCTATGAGCCGAAAACTATCCGCCCGGTTTTCCGCTCTGTAGGCGAGCGAAAAACTTATCAGCCAGTAAAAAAACGCGCCGGTAACAAGCCCTAAGGCGAACAAAATAAAAAAAGGAAGTTTTTTTGTCATTTTAAACTCAATCGGCCGGGAAAGCCCAAGTCTTTAATTTTTTTTACGAATATTGACAGAATTTTGAGGCTTTTGAGGCTTTTGAGGTTTTTTAAGCCATCAATTCAACAAAAAAACATACTAAAAGCCATTAAATAGTGGCCTGTGACAAACCCTTGTTCTTTAGTTGTTTTTGTCCAAAGTCTGTACTGTTTCGGGACGGAATACCTTGGACCCTCACAGCACAGACTTTGGACAAAAATGCTTAAGAGGTGCTTTTTCACAGGCCATTAAATAGTCATCTGTGACAAAGTATGTTACTTTAGGCTTGATTTACGGGATCTGGATTCCAGCAATACACGAGGCTGAAGATCATCAAAATGACTTTCAGTCGAGTAAAACAGCTGTGGTAATAGTGACATAAAATGGGAGGGGCTTATGCGCGCTCAGGCGGTTCGAACAGGTGTATTTTCTAAAGGCATGAGCCTTACGGATTTTATCTTAAAAAGCGTAAAAGGCCGATTAAAAGAAAAATCTGTATTGGCTGTCACCTCTAAAATTATCAGCTTGGCGGAGGGCAGGACTGTCCATAAACAAAAAATCAGCAAACAAGATTTGGTGCGCCGGGAAGCCGATTATTATTTGGCTGAGACGGCTTACGGCTCTCACTTAACTGTTAAACACGGCCATCTTGCCCCTTCAGCCGGTATTGATGAATCCAACTCTGAAGAAGGAAAGTACATTCTTTACCCCGCGGATCCTTTTGCCTCTGCGGAAAAGACAGTAAAAGCCATCAAACAACAATGCTCCTTAAAGGAGTTTGCCGTGGTAATAACAGACTCCCGCACTTTGCCTCTCCGCCGGGGTGTTGTGGGATCCGCCTTGGCCTACAGCGGTTTTAAGGGGCTTAAAAGCCTGATTGGCCAAAAAGATCTTTTTGGCAGGCCCCTTCGTATGACTGCAATCAACTTGGCCGACGCTTTGGCTGTAACCGCGGTGTTGCTTATGGGGGAAGGCGCGGAGCAATGCCCTTTGGCTGTAATGTACGACGCGCCGGTGGTGTTTACCAACAGCCCTGTCGCACCAAAAGAGCTGAGCATTCCCGTATCAGAAGATTTATACCGCCCCCTGTATAAAGATCTTTTACCTTAACCCCAGCAAGTCTTAGAGCCTGTTTAGTCGGGTGTGAAAAAGTTCCGTATTTGCACTCTCTGCCCGGTTTTTAAAGGGCCGGAGGGTTCAGACAGGCGCCGTTTGGCGATATTTGATTTTCACGACCATCCTGTTGTTCAAGAAAAGTCCCTTATTTGAGACATGCTGTTTGGCTTTACCAATTTTTTAAGTTTATTGCTCCGGTTTTGCCATTACTCAAATATCGCCAAAGGCGAACTCACCTCCAGCCCTTTAAAAACCGGGCGGAGACTAAAGTCTGTTTTTCACGGGCTGTGAGTGCTGTAACTATATGTAATTACTGGAAATATTATTCTTGACAGCATGACCGGAGTTATGTATAATGGCTGTTATGAAAACATATCAGGCTCAACATTTAAACAGCTTGCTTGAAAGGCAAGAAGAACAAATGCTGGTTAATCAAATTATCAGTGGCAGTATCTTTATGACAGCGGAAGAAAGTCGCCCTATAAGAGTTAAAGATCTTGATATTTTATCCAGTGACATTTTATCCAATAAAGATAAGCTTCAAAGTTTAATCTGGAACAAAAATGTAATGGTTAAAAAACTTTATGTGGACGACAATAATTGTATAGTTTCTGAAGTCTCTTTGGATAATAAACCTTTAAAAGAATATTTAGCTTCCTAATTTTACAACATGGACTTTTTTTTTAATCTTATTGAATCTATTGGCGGGCTTTTGGCTTCGTTAATTACTATCTTTTTCTTCTTTAAGATAGTTATTTTTCCATTTTTTACTCATTTGGAAGTGCAACTGCTGAGTAAGGATCTTTTTTTCAGACTAACAGATAGAGGAGAGGTTTTTTTTCCGAAAATAATTGTATATTCTCCTATCAGTATTCAAATAACAAATTGCAGTTTTGAATTAAAAAGTCAAAAAAAAGACACACAGGAAACTTCATATACCTGTAAAGCCGAATACTTTGGAAGTGTGGAACGAAATACTATTAAAGAACTTTCAGTCGGTTCTTTTTATTTTCCGAAATCCAGTCCGGAGTTTTTGTTAAAGCAAGGAGAAAGTAAAGAGATCCTAATACAATGCAGTATCATAGGAAGTAAAAAAGCTATAAGTGATGCTGTAAACAAATTGTTTAAACATTATCGTGAACATTATTCAAAACCACTTAATAACCCACAAAATACCGAAGAAGTAAACCAGAGAAATAACTCTCTTCAAAATGCTTTAAATAGATGTTCTACTGATATTTTATCCAGCATTAAAATAGAATCCGGAAATCACACTGTAATTTGCGAAGTGGCTTACAAATACAGACACTCCTTTATAACAATTAAGAAGACAAAAAAAAGTAAAATAAAGCGAAACATTACAGAAGAAGCATTAAAATGGTATAAAGATCAAGTAAATACCTTTCTTTGGGATTCTTTATTTGCTTTAAATTCTCCCAAGGGCTCTAACTTGAAAATCAGACACCCGGAAATTAACCTTAGACCCGATTAAATTTAATAAGTAGATTTTTTCTTAATTGTTATCAACTGATGAAAGGTGGATGGGGTGAAAAAAAGTTATGATTTGATTGTGATTGGTGCGGGGCCAGGAGGCTATACCGGAGCTATTAGGGCGGCACAGCTCAGCCTTAAGACCGCCGTGGTGGAAAAAGAAAGCGCCTTGGGCGGCACCTGCCTGAATGTGGGCTGTATTCCTTCAAAAGCTCTTTTGGATTCTTCCGAACATTATTATTTCGCTAAGGAGGAATTGTCCGCTCATGGGGTAAAAACCTCATCCATCTACTTGGATCTTAAAACCATGATGAACCGCAAAAGCCGGATCGTAAAAGAGCTTACGGGGGGCATTCAGTATCTGTTTAAAAAAAACAAAATTGACAGCTTTCAGGGGACAGGGGCTTTTATCTCCCCTCATCAGGTAAGAGTCACAAACGGCTTAAGCGAACAGGTGATTGAAGGTAAAAATATTATGCTCGCCACAGGAAGCGCGCCGGGGGATTTACCGAATATTCCCTTTGATAATGAGCGGGTGATATCCTCCACTGAAGCTTTAAGTTTAAGCAAACCGCCAAAAAAGCTTTTGATTGTGGGAGGAGGCTATATCGGTTTGGAAATGGCCTCGGTTTGGTCACGACTCGGCACGGAGGTGACTGTGCTGGAATACGCCGACCGGCTTTGCCCCTTAATGGATCAAGAGCTTTCCAGAGCTTTGTTAAAAATTTTGCAAAAGCAAAAAATAAATATTCTTTTGGAAAGCGCGGTTCAAAAAACCCGGCAGGTGAGATCCGGGGTGGAGCTTTTTTATAAGAACAAAGCCGGTGACGATCTTTCTTTAAAAGGGGATTATGTTCTGCTTGCTGTGGGAAGAAAACCTTATACAAAAGATCTTGCCTTGGAAAAAGCGGGTATTCAGCCGGATTCCAAAGGCTTTGTGCCTGTGGATAAACAGTGGAGAACAAAAGCGCACTCTCATATTTTTGCCGTCGGCGATCTGATTGGCGGGGCCATGCTGGCCCATAAGGCGGAAGAAGAAGGGGTGGCTGTGGCCGAAACCATCGCAGGTAAACCCGGCCATGTTCATTATGAAACAGTGCCTTCGGTGATTTACACTTGGCCGGAAGTGGCAAGTGTCGGCAAAAGCGAAGAGCAATTAAAAACTGAAGGAATACAGTATAAGTCTGGCAAGTTTCCTTTTACCGCCAACGGCCGGGCCAAGGCTTTGGGATACACTTACGGCTTTGTAAAAATTTTGGCGGACGCAAATACAGACCGCATTTTGGGGGCGCATATTATCGGCCCCAGAGCCTCTGACATGATAGCGGAAGCTGTAACAGCAATAACATTTGGAGGAAGCAGTGAGGACCTTGCCAGAAGCTTTCACGCGCACCCCACCCTTTCTGAAGTAATGAGAGAGGCGGCCTTAAATGTAGACAAAAGAGCGCGGCAAATATAACCCCGGCAGGGCATGCAAAACCTTGAACCCTCAGCGCACTCACGAAACAAAAAGCAAAAGTTTTTTACAAACAAATATATAAGGAAGAGTTAATGAATAAGACAGAACAAAAAATAAACCAAGCTTTTGAAAACATAAGCGATAAGGAGCAGTTAAGATCTGTATCCCAAGAGGTGGAACATATTATTGAAGATCTTACAACCGGCCGCCTTAGAGTTTGCGAACAAAAAAACAAAAAATGGATCGTCAATGAGTGGATTAAAAAAGCCATTTTACTTTATTTTCGTTTAAAAAAAATGGAGCCGGTGTTTGCCGGAGATCTGTCTTTTTACGATAAAATCCCCCTTAGAAAATGGACCGGCAAAGAGGGGGTGCGTGTCGTCCCCCATGCTCTTGTTCGAAAAGGCGCGCACATTGCGCGGGGGGCGATTTTAATGCCCTCTTATGTAAATATTGGGGCCTATGTGGATAAAGGAACATTGGTGGACACTTGGGCCACTGTAGGCTCCTGCGCACAAATCGGAAAAAATGTACACCTTTCAGGCGGGGTGGGGATAGGCGGAGTGCTGGAGCCTTTGCAAGCCCGACCGGTGGTTATTGAGGACGATGTTTTTGTAGGAAGCCGATCTATTATCGTGGAAGGGGCGGTGATACGAAAAGGAGCGGTGATAGGGGCCGGGGTTTTAATTACCGCCGGCACCCGTATTGTTGACACCACTAAAAATTCCGCTCCGGTATGCAGGGGAGAAGTGCCGGAAAATGCAGTAGTGATTTCAGGAAGCACGGTTAAAAAATTTCCCGCCGGGGAGTTTAATATCCCCTGCGCCCTTATCATCGGAAAACGCTCCGACAAAACAAACAAAAAAATCTCCCTCAACGACTGCTTAAGAGAACACAACATCTCCTGATTTTTAGCTATGCACTTAAGTGTTGAGGATTTGTTTAAGCAATCGAAGGGGCAACAAAAAAAGGACACGATTTTAAAGATTTTGGAGTATTTGATAGATAATACAGGTTTGGACCTAAAGACTTGGAAAAAGGCGGAACAACTTAATGGAAGAGGGAATTTTACCTAAAGGAGGAGTAATGGACATAAGAGAACATATCAGAGAAAAAGGCCGCTGGGAAGGACGGCAGGAAGGCAGACAGGAAGGCAGACAGGAAATTGTTTTAAATATGCTGAAAGAAAAAGCGGATCTGGCTTTTATCTCCAAAGTGACAGGCCTTTCTGTTAAAAAGCTGAAAAAGCTTAAAAATGGCGACTCAAAATAAATATAACAGGTCATACACCTGGGCCCGACCATCGGAAAAGACTGCCGACACACTTTTTTTTAAAAATCACAACCGACTTACCCCAGCCACGCTTTATCAGTGTTTTTTTCATAAAGTTTCTAATATTCTTTGATATTTACTATATCATGAACTTCAAAAGAAACATCTGGATCATATTTTTTCATATTTTCTTTTAAAAACTCTTTTTCTTTTCTCACTTCATTTTCATTTTTTCCTTTTATATTAAAATAAAATCCATTGCCGTCTTGGCTATCATATTGATTACATTCTTCTGCAATCTTATTATACGCTTTTTTTGAAGACGGCTTACAATACAGAGTAAGCTCTTTATATTGTAAATTAGCAACCGCATGCTGGAGATTCAAAATATCTTTTCTGATTTGTAAATATTCCTGTCTTTTTAACAAATCAGACACCAGAAGATTCACAGGTTCTTTAGTAAGCAGATGATTGTATTTCCCATTCTTATCTAAATAATCCTCGTGAATACAGTTTATCTCTTTATTAATGGAATCAATCTCTTTTTGAATCTCAATTTTATTGTATCTTTCCACACTTCACCACCTTTTATTTTTTTTAGTCAATCTCCAATGCCTTCTTTATTGCTCTCTTTTTCATATAGAGTTCCGCTTGCTCCTTGGCATATTTCTTTATTTTATCTTTATTTGACAAAGGTTTTGTAAAGCTTTTCAAACTGTTATCCTCTTTCTTTCCCTTTAATAAAAATTCTTTGTGTTTTTCTAAATGTATATTTTCAATATCATGTAATAATTTCTGTCTTTTTATAAATCCCTTAGAAAAAAATATACACTGAACAATAAAAACACAAAACACAAGCCAAGGCTCTATAACACTAAGAGCTTCCGTTATTTCCTTTAATAATTTCAAAATAACATTCACCGCCTTTTTATTGACTGCAATTACAACATTTTAAAATCCAAGATAATAACACATAAGGGATCCAACTCTTAATCCATGAAAATATCCGCAACCCTTTAATCCATTCTTTTTTATTCCCACTTTTTTAACCACAAGTTTTAGATTCAAACCTTTAATGTTGCGTCCAATAAATCCTTTTGTGCATTCTGTACTTTGTTTGTTAAATCATCCGTTATCTTTATTTTTAAACCCGCCGGTATTGTCTTTATATCCATAATTCACCGCCTTTTTTAATCAGGGTTTTTGCATTGATTTTAATACTCATAAGTATAAACATGATAGTTATTTCCTGGTTCTCTTGGCCCTCCGGGTACTGTCTCATATCCCATTTTTCTATAGCTATCTTCCTATTCCAAAGCTTCATAATAAGTTAAACCACTCATCTCCACTTGAAAATTTAGTAAAACCTTGCCCCTTTGTTGTTCCAATGCTCGTTTTCTTATTCTAGAATCATGGGAAGTCATACCAACATATCTTTTTTTATTTTTTAGCAGTGCTCTCTTTATTTCTCTCTTTCTTATATACCTTGCTGCTGATTCCTTTGCAAATTTCCGTATCTTGGCTTTCTTTAAATATTCCGCAAAGCTTTCCAAGCTTTTATCCTCTTTCTGTTTCTTTTCTACCTTTGAAAAAAAACCATCAAGCTTTTTTACAATCGTACTTAAAACAACTTTCTCACTTTTTTTACTTATCCTATAAGTCATTATCAAAACAAGAATCACAATCGCAACATTAATAATATTAACTTCTGCTGATATATCCACAAAACCCCCAACTGGTTTTCTAAAAAAGGGGGTGGTGGAGCTGAAACAAATAAAGACTCCGCCCACTAAACAATAAGCCTGATTTTATCGGTATGTCTGGGAAAAAATAAAGAAAAAAATACAAAAAAAGCAAAATTCTCATTATAAGACAAAAAAAAACAGATAAAAAGCTTGTTATCCGGCTTTTCCGAGCACCCGGACTCGCTGTTTTGACGCCTTACACCCTAACTTTTCTTTGCAGTGTTGGCCACAGGTCACCCACCGGGCACCTACCGCTGGAAAAGACTACCGACAAATAACACACTTCTTTTTAAAAATCACAACCGGCTTATTCCGATCATGCTTTATCAATATCTTTGTTATATTGTGATATAGCCTTTTCTATTTCTTGAATGGGTTTGCCTTTAAACTCTGCAAACATGTTTTTGCAATTTTCGGACACGCTGTCAAGCCCTTTTCCTGTTTCAATAGACCGAAAATCAGCAACCTTCATTTGAAGACTGTCAAAAGATATACATAGCCCTTTAACTGCGCATGAATAAACAGGACCAAAACACCACTTTTATGATATCTTGGCAAGCCTCTCAAGCTCACGGAGCATAATCAAGGCATGGTATCTGTGATACATATAGTCACCCTGTTTTTTGATCTAATCTCAGGATTCTGAATCCAACTAACCAGCTTCTCTTATAGGCTTTTGGGATTGCCGTTTTTTTTGCAAAAAAGCTGTTTTTTTCTTTCCATTCCGCTTAAAAACAGGCCATTTATGGGTAAATGTCTTAAAAAAATACCAAAAAAAGACAAATATTTGAACTGTTAAAGATTTTTTGACTTTTTATCTTGACTTCTACTAAAAATAAACTTCTGATAGAAGATAACCTTCCCACTTGTTTCGGTGAGTGGGTGCGAGCCAGCGCAAGCTGGCTTTCGCGTTTCTAATCTATGAAAACAATAATATATATTGATGGCTGGAATCTTTATTACCGCGTACAGAGCACTCCCTATAAGTGGCTGAATCTTAAACAATTGGTCCAGTTTTATTTAGATCCAAAAAAACACAATGTCATAAAAATCAAATATTTCACTGCAAGAACACAAAGTTTGTCGGAAGACCCTGTAAAAGACACCAGACAGGATATATATTTGAGAGCCCTTAAAACTATTCCTCATTTAGAAATTGTTTTTGGCCAGTTTAAAAAGAGGCAAATAACGGGCCTGCGCTGTCATTATGAAAATGGGAGGTATGTGGAAGGGACCGAGCTTGTAACTATTAGTAAATGGGAAGAGAAAGAAACAGATGTAAATATCGCGACCCATATTCTTGCAGACACACCAAAGTATGATTGCGCTGTTTTAATTTCTAATGACACAGACTTAAGAGCGCCATTGAAACATATAAAGAAAATCTTAAGAAAAAATGTTGGAATTATAAGCCCGCGAAGGAATATTCATATAGCATTAAGAAACGCCAGTAATTTTCAAAAAAGAATATCCAATCAAGCTTTAGAACAATGCCAGTTTCCTGAGATAATGAAAGATGTCAAAGGGGAATTCTTTTGTCCTCCAAAGTGGAAACAACTGAAAAGAGAGCGAAGTTGAAACAAAAAAAGACTCCGCCCACTTAACAATTAAATCCGAACACCCGAACGCGCTGTTTTGACGCCTTTACATCCGTACTTTTCCTTGACAATAATCCCCACAGATCACACGCCTTGGTCTGACCACTGGAAAAGACTGAAGGCAAATAACACACTTCTTTTTAAAAATCACAACCGGCTTACTCCGATCACGCTTTATCAGTATCTTTGTTATATTACTTTTCATAGTGCGTTCTTTAACTGTGCATGAATGAACAGGCCCAAAAAACACCACTTTTACGCTATCTTGGCAAGGCTTTCAAGATAGCGGAGCATAATCAGGGCATGGTATCGGTTATACATATAATCCCGCATATAACACCTGATTTTACCCCGTATGGCGGGCCTGCGGGTGTATTTATCCTGATATATCAAGCTGTGTTTATACCGGCATTCAGTCTTCCCACAAGTGACACGGCTCTTTTTCCCCGTCGGGAATTGCGTCCGGCAATAAGGACACTGTTTCTTATAAACCAAAACCGGCTTACGCCACTCATTTCTTATAAGTGTCTTTTTCATTAAGCTTTATAAAGTCTGTATATATAAATTTTGTAAAGTCTTCCTGAAAAGAATCTTGAAGGTCCTGTTTAAAAACAGAACGACGGCTATTATCTAATGTATAAAAATCGTCACCATTTACCTGTTTTCTCACAATGTTAATCACCTGTAAATTCACAAGGGCTTTTAAGTGTTGCTCTATTTTCTCCAAAGTTTTAACCATTTTTATCTCAAGATACTGCTGAGTCATAAGTCACCTTCTTTAAAAAAGAGGGCGGAGCTGAAACAAATAAAGACTCCGCCCTCTAAACAATAAACCTGTCGGTAACCAGCCGACAGCCGACAGCCGACAGCCGACAACCGACAACCGACTCCGGGAAAACCAGAGCCGGATTAAATAATCAGTTTTATGAACAAACCCCGGTACCTGCGGTACAAGTCCCTGTGTAGTTAGAAGCAGGCTTTTCACAAGTATTTGCTGTAGTACAGCCAGCTCCTCCAGAAGAAACAGACGCCGCTCCACAAGTGCTTACTGCATTAGCTGTTGTGCATTCTTTTAATCCATCTTGAGGAGCTTTTGTCTTATTATGAGCAGAGTTGGTGCAACCCGATATTGCTCTATGACAAACTTTAACATCTTTTATTAACTCTCCGCCGTATGTTCTTGATACTGCTCCAGTGGTTGCATTTACAGAGACGCAAACATTAAAATCATCTTGGTTTGGCGTTCCCCTTTTTAAGTGTGCACAAAATGTTGGGCTTGCTCCACCACTAACACAAGATGAACCCCCCGGGCAGGATACTTTTAAATCCGCTAAAGAATCACAATTTGCAAAAGAATTTAAAACCACGCAATTTTGAAATGCCTTGGCTATATTACCCGCTGAAGTATCTGACGCAACTTTAGCGGCTTTTGTTCTTTGATCTGCAAACTGTGGTATTGCTATCGCAGATATAATCCCGATAATGGCCACAGCGATCAGGACTTCCAAAAGTGAAAATCCTTTTTTGTTTTTAAGTGTTTTAAACCTTCTTTTCATAAGAAAGTTTTTGATTGTTTTTTTCATTCTTTACCTCCTTGGTTTGTTTTTTTTATTTTTTTACTGTTTAAAAACCTTTATTCCTTTTCTTGCAGTATTTGCACATTCACTTATAAATCTTCCTCAATAGCTTTTACACCTTGGTTGTTATAATCCTCTTTCATGCGCTCCATTTTAAGGATTGACCGAAAAGTATGATCAACTTCTTCCATTCTCTTAACTGTTCTTTGCAAAACTTGATTGCTCTTATTCATACTGTTGACTTTCCACTCTAAAAGCATGGAAACCGAGAAAATGGTTAAGCCCAAGTGAGCCAAGGCTAAGCACAGGCCGTATTTGATAAAGTATTTTCTAACTTGTGTTTCATTCATGGTCTGTCCTTTGTTCTTTTTTGTTTTTTGTTCTTTGTTCTTTTTCCTTTGTTCTTTTTCCTTTGTTCTTTTTCCTTTGTGGTTTGTTCTTTTTACTTCGCGGTTTGTCCTTTTACCTTTGCGGTTTGCTCTGTGAGCTTTGTTTATCCTCTGCCCTTTACTTGGCTTTTTTTATTTGTGGCTTTTACGGCTTTAAAGCCTCTTTTTCGTAAAAGCCCTTTTTATCGCCAAAACCGGAAAAGCCCGGAAAGTGGTAGACTTAGGCTGTGTCTACCACTTTCTTTGAGGGGGTTTTTGGCCCTTTTATTAAGGGGAAAAGCAGGTTTTGAGAAAAAATAGATTTTTAGAAAAAAATAAAAATAAAAAAACTTAAAACTGTTTCATTTTGAGACAAAAAGGTTGCTGACAAGACTATTGTCTTAAAATTAAGTATCTAAAATCATTAAAGATTTTTTAAATAAAAATAAAATTTAAGAAAAAGCTTGATCTTCCCGATAAGCTTAAAATAAACTTGAATAAAAGTGGTAGACACAGCCTAAGTCTACCACTTATTACTGTAAGCCCTTGAAATCACAGCAGTTTTATTTTCCACCTTCATCAAAAATCCACAAAAAAACCCTGTTTTTGAACCAATCTTGTAAAATCTCAGCCGATCTTATTTCAGTAAATTTGAGGCCAAAAAAGTTTTTGACACCTGTCCTTTAAGTTGTAAGATCGACACTTCACCTATTGTCTGCTAAACAAAAAAAGAGGCTTGATGACTCAAAAACCAAAAGATAAAAAAATAAAGAAAAACAGCCATTTTGACCGGTTGTTCAAGTATGCTTTTTCAAGCCCCCGCTTTGCTGAAGAGCTTTTTCGGCTCATCTTTTCCAAAAAAGAACAAGCCTGCTTTGACTGGAGCACTCTAAAGGCTGAAAAAGACACCTTTCAAGACTTAAGAGCCGATGCCGTGTTTTCTATAGCCCTAAAAGACCATAAGGACCTTCGTTTTAGAATTTGCCTGCTCTTGGAGCACAAATCACAATACAGTTATAAAACTTTTAATCAGACGCTCAAATATCAGGCTTTAATTACAGACAAAAGTTTGGAGGAATTAGGCGAGGCTTGGCCCACTTTGGTGGTGCTGGTATACAACGGCCAAAAACCTTGGAAGTGGGAAAAGTCTTTTCAAAAAGGGCTTTTTAGCCCTTTTTTTTCAAAAATTCCTGCGACGATTCAAAAAAATATGTTAAACTATGAGCTAAGGGTTTTGGACACACACGACCCGCGTGTGGAAAAGGCCATTCAAAACTCAAGCTTTAAAAGCCGTGGCTTTTTGAACGCTTTAAAAAAAGCTTGGAGCTTAAAAGCAGATGAAAAGGAGCTAAAACAGTTTATAGCAATGTTCAACAACTGGACGGGGGACCGGGGCGACAGCCTGATATTGAGTTTGGGGGATTATTTGTGGTCTGTTGTGCCAAACATGAGCAAAGCTTTGTGGGAGAGTTTAGAGCATTCCGCCGTTAAAGAGGGTATATTTTCAAAAGGAGGATACATGGACATCAAAGAACATATAAAAGAAGAAGGCCGTCAAGAGGGAATAAGGCAGGGCATGAGGCAGGGCATGAGGCAGGGCATGAGGCAGGGCATGCAACGAGGCCATCAGGAAGGCCGAATGGAAGGCCAAAAAGAGCTTATTTTAAACATGTTGAAGAAATCAGCTGATTTAAGCTTTATTTCAGAAATGACCGGTCTTTCTGAGGAAGAAATCAATAAATTAAAAAATGGTTCTTGAAAATTAAAAAAGTTTTCAGATTTATATAGCTATAACAATTAAGGAACAATTAACACCTTTTCCCGAACTTTGGTGCAAAACCTTAAGTAATTAATATTAATAAAGTTTTTGGAGTCACATATTTTATAAGAAGAAACACCTGATGATATACAGTATCCTTTAAAAAAAAGTATGCCTCTTTTAAATAGAGTAAACTATTATGACCTATCAAATTAACGCCATTGTACAGGCCATAGCACAACACTCTGGATTTGTTATAGTTATTGTTATAAGTTTAATGCTTATTTTCGCTTTTCTGGAGTGGAAGAGTTTTAAACAAGAAACTTTTAAAGATTATAAACCTCTTATTATCAGTGTGGGAATCCTTGGAACTTTTATAGGAATATTTTGCGGACTATGGAACTTTGATACAAAAGATATTGCCGGCAGTGTGCCAAAGTTGTTGGAAGGCTTAAAATTAGCCTTTACAACATCCATTTTTGGTATGGGTATTGCTATAGTAATGTCTGTTATTGAAAATAATAACAAACAAGATCCCACGGACACATCAGAGATTTTAAAAGCCATTTTGACTGAGCAAAAAGAAGCAAATAAAACACACACTCTGATATTTACAGCTTTCCAACACTTAAGAGAAGAAAATAACAATCATTTTAAAACAGTAAATGAATCTTTAAAAAAAGCTCTGGAAACTTTATCAAAAGGAGCTACAGAAGAAATTATAAAAACATTACAGGCTGTTATTGTTGATTTCAACAATAACCTAACAGAACAATTTGGAGAGAACTTTAAACAGTTGAATGAATCTGTAAAAAATATGATTGCATGGCAGGAGAATTATAAAACAGCTATAGAAAAAATAGAGCAAAGTTTAAAAACAGCAGTGGAAAATATTAAAACCACATCTGAGTATACAAAACAGTTCTTGGAGTATTATCAACAAATATCGCATATCAGCAAAGATTTAAAAAATATTATTGAAGTAAATCAAAATCAAATACACAACATGGAATTATATTCGAAAAATTTAAATAAAATAGGGGAAGATGCAAAATTGATAACAGCCTCTATAAGTGAGTTTTCAAAAGAAATTCAAGGCTCTTTATCCGAGCAATCAAAAGGCATAACCCGTCTAAGGGATAAGTTAACTGAGGAGCTGAACAGCTCATTGGGGACACTGAATAAGACTCTAACAGCTTTGACTGATAAATTTAGAAAAGACTATGAAGCTTATTTACAAAAATTTGGGGAGCTTTTATCAAAATTATCTCCTAAGTAAAAAAAGATCTATATGCGATAGTATAAAAAGACACAAACAGGAGGTAAAAAAAATCAAGCCATTTCATTTAAATAAATTTCAATCTCTTGTGGAATCTGTAAAAAAGTTTGGCATTACAAGCTTCTCACCCACAGAAATTGAAGAAGAAAAACAGCAATTTGAAAATGAAGGTCTGGACATAAACATACCGGATATACTGTCAACTAATAATGGAGAGTTGATTACTGTTTTAAAAGATGGTTCTATTAGAAAAACTATAATTCATATTGTGGATATTTCCTCTTGGCGGGAAAACTGGGGTCACCCCAGGTTTCATATCTATAGTTGCGAAAAAATAAAAGAAATGCTGGACAAAGGTAAAAAACACAGATACAAAGCATCCAGCCGAAAAACCGGGAGATTTTTTTTAATAAAAGGCAAAAAAGAATGGGAGAAGTCTCTTACAGTATGCTCTTTTTGCCTTACAATGTATAATAAGCAATTTAACTTTCAAAAGACAAAACAAAGCTTCCCGTTAAAAGAATATATAGAAAAACCAATAAAACATTTAGGTTTTTCAGATATATCATTAGATGATTGTACTGTGCCCAACATTTACACAAACAGTTGGCCTAAGATTTCCCGTATGATAAAAGAAAGAGGGCAATATATATGTTCTTTTTGTAAAAAAGATTTTTCCAATTCAGAGTGCAGAAAATTTTTAGATACTCATCATATTAATGCAGATAAAAGAAACAACATTACTGAAAATCTAAAAGTGTTATGTATTAAATGCCACTCTGAAGAACATAATCACAGCCATATAAAAAAAAGCAAAAGATACGAAGAATACTTAAATAGTGACTGCCCTAAAACTTAGGGTCTGAATCAAAGGAGTAAGTTATGAAATCCACAAAAGAATGGATTAGTATTTCTGATATGATGACAGGGCTGATGATGGTCTTCTTGTTTATCTCTATCCTTTATATGAATCAAGTTCAAAAAGACAGTGCAGAACGTATAAAAAAATCTAAAGAGTCTATTGAGCAAATTGATAAAATTACTGAAAAACATAAAAACTACAAAGAAATAATTGCAAAGAGGCTTAAAACAGAATTTCAATATGATTTAAAAAAATGGAATGCAATTATTCCACAAGACAACTCTTTAACGATAAGGTTTTTATCTCCTGATATTATGTTTAACGCGGGAAGCAGTATGATAAAAAAAGAGTTTAAAAATATTTTATCTGATTTTTGCCCCAGATATTTTAAGATATTATATAACTTGCGAAAAGAAATAAATGAAGTGAGAATAGAAGGACATACATCTAAAGAATGGAAAGGAGCATTATCGAAAAAAGACGCTTATTTTAAAAATATGAAATTATCACAAGACAGAACCAGATCTGTTTTACAGTACTGTGTAAATCTCAATAACATAAAAATAAATATAAATAATTGGATGATGAAAACACTAACTGCAAATGGCTTGTCTTCCAGCAAACCAACAAAAGAATGTGTACATAACAGTGTGAGATGTCGCAAACTTAGACGACGGGTGGAATTTCGCATTTCAGTAAACGAACTTCATGTGTTAAATACAGTAATTAAAACAGTTAAAAGTTTTTTTAATAATTTAAACTCTCAATAATCCGCTGTAAAAAAGCTTTGAACTTGTTGTTATTACTTTTAAAACAAAAACCTTTGAGTGAGACATGTTTGACAAGTCTTTAAAGGCTAAAAAAAAAGATTTTTGGGTGTTGGGATTTGGATTTTAGGCAGGTTTGAAATTAAAATAATATATCTTTTATGAACCTGCGTTTTTTGCTTAATTCTTGCCATTCGCGTGCTATTTGGCTTTCTTTCACCAAGCCGGAGCCGGAGCCTATATAAGCTTTGTCTTTGTTAAATTGAACATTGCGGATGGCCACTACACAAAAAGCTTTGTCCCCTTTTACCACCCCAAAGGGCGCGCCAAAAAAAAATCTGGGGCTTGTTTTTTCCTGAAGATCAAACAAAAGCTTTAAAGCCGGGGACCGGGGAAAGCCCCCAAGGGCGGGGGTGGGATGGAGCAGAAGGCAAAGCTTTTGAAAAGAAATATCTTTTTTTAATTTTAATTTAAAATCCGTTCGTAAATGCCTAAGTTTTCCGGTGGAATATATATAAGATGACGACTTACGAAGATCCCCCAAAGGATGAAGAAGGTTTGTAATCTGTTTTACCACCAGCTTATGCTCCCATTTTTCTTTAGGATCTTTAAGCAAGTTATGCCCGCCCCCCCGGGCTGTACCGGCTAAAGCCATTGTTTGCACATAAAGCCCTTGTTTTCGAAAAAGATACTCCGGCGTGCGGCCGATAAGGGCCTTAGCGCCCGACCAAAAAGCGTAATTCACCCCGTGACTTTCATTAGAGCCTGCAATCAGAAGGTGAATCAAAGTTAATATGTTTTTTTTATCCAAAGGAAAATCCGCTGTTTCAAAAAAAACCGGAACAGCTTTTTGAATGTTGTTTTTTTTTATTTGTTCCTTAATTTTAAAAAACACTTCTTGAAAAGAATTAAAATGAGGCTTTTTCCAGAGCAGACCGGTAAAAGATGAAAGCGGAGGGGACTTCAGCTTTTGCTGTGGCAGAAAAGCTAAAAGCTCTTTTTTGGAAAAAACTGTGGCAACCGAAGGTATATACCAATAAGGCTTTTTATTTTTTTGAAAAGGGGGAAAGAAAAAAAAAGGAGGATGAAAAAGACTCCACTTACCGGGAGCAGGCTCCCTTTCTGCGCAAAAAGGCCCTTCTCCCAACAAATACCGGCCTGGGGATATTTCCAGCAAAAAACCCTGTTTTTCCAACTGATTTTTGTGAAGACCGGCTAAGTGTCGCTTTTTCTGATTCATGTTACTGATTGCAACACAGCGCCACGCGGTATATCAACAATAAGGTTTTAAACAGACTAAATAGTCGGGTGTGAAACAGGCTATATTTAAGGTCCTGTATGCACAGTCTTAAGCTTGTTCGGGACGGAATACCTTGGACCCTCACCGCTTAAGACTGTGCATATAGACAAACAACAAGAGCTTTTTCACGGGCTACTAAATAGTCGGGTGTGAAAAAGTCTGTTGCAACAAAACATGACTTATTGTGCCCCAAAACAGGCGTGGATTCCAGCAATACGCGGGAATGACGTAGAGTTTTTCACAGGCTACTAAATAATTGAATATACGCAAATACTTGGTATAAGCAGATACTGGAATAATCGCGAAAATCCGTGAGGGGCCATGCAACAGGAAAGTCTTTTTAAACAGTTTAAGTCCGGGTTTACTGTTATCGCAGGCCCCTGCTCTGTGGAAAGCCGGGAACAAATACATCAAACAGCAAAAATCCTTGAGGAGGAAAATGTTTGCTTCTTAAGAGGGGGGATTTACAAACTGCGGACCTCTTACCGCTCTTTTCAAGGCCGGGGAAAACAGGCTGTGGAATGGATGAGGGAGTTAAAAGCCTGTTACAAAAAGCTTAATTTTGTGTCTGAGATAACAGACATTCGGCAAATGGATATACTGTCCCCTGTGGTGGATATATTTCAAGTGGGAGCGCGCAATATGTACAACTACGAACTGCTTAAAGAGCTTGGAAAACAAGCAAAACCCGTGTTGCTTAAAAGAGCTTTTTCCGCCCGGGTAAAGGAATGGCTTATGGCCGCGGAATACCTAAGCCAAAACGGAAACGAGCGGGTGATTCTTTGTGAGCGGGGCATACGCACTTTTGAAACCGAGACCAGAAACACCCTGGATCTTGCCGGGGCTTTGGTGGCTAAGAGGGAATCTTCTTTCCCGGTGATTGCCGACCCTTCGCACGGCACGGGAAAGTCGGAGTTGGTGGGTAAAATGGCTTTATCTATACTGGCGGCGGGCCTAAACGGCCTTATGGTGGAAATTCACCCGGAACCGGAAAAAGCCCTTTCAGACGGCAGGCAGTCCCTTAATTTTACACAGTTTAAACAAAGCATGAAGCAAATAAGGAAAATGCAAAACTTTATGAATTAGCTGTTTAGTCCCCCTATGAAAAAGGCTACTAAACTGCTGGTCTGCAAGCAAAGCCAAGCTTGTTCAGGACGGAATACCTTGGACCTTCACCGCTTGGCTTTGCTCGCAGACATAATTTATAGCTATTTTTGAGGATTATTTATGAAACAAGATAAAAGAGAAAAAATTCAGCCGGAGGAAATAAAACAAATATTCAGCTCCATAGCTCTTAATTACGACCGAGCCAACAAAGCCATTACTTTTGGAATGGACACCGGCTGGAGAAAAAAGCTGGTAAAATGGAGTAATGCCCCTTTAAACGGAAAAATTCTGGACTTGGCCACCGGCACCGGCGCCCTGGCCTTTGAGTTTCAAAAACAACTTGACCCTTCAGCCCAGATCACCGGTCTTGATTTTTGTGAAGAAATGCTGAAAATCGCAAAAAACAAAGCAAACCGGCAAACAGATAAAAATGATCTTCCTCAAAATCAAAAAAAACAGCCAAATAATATTAAGTTTCTATCGGGGGATATTCAAGAGCTGTCTTTTACGGACAACACTTACGATGTGTGCTGTATCGCCTACGGCCTGCGGAATGTGGAGGACATTGTCAAAACCCTTAAGGAAATGGCCCGTGTCACAAAAAAAGGGGGAGCGGTTATGATTTTGGAAACCGGGGACAAGCCGGTATTTTTTTTGCGCCCTTTTTTTTATTTGCATTTTCGCTGTCTCGTGCCGCGTATAGGGGGTTTTTTAACCGGCCAAAAATCCGCTTACGAATATTTGCAAAAATCCTCCCTAAAATTTCTTTCTCGACACAAGCTGTTAAAACTCATGGAAGACACCCACCTATTCAGCAAATGTGAGTACAAAAGCCTTTTTTTTGGGGCAAGTTTTATCTATAAAGCCCTTGTAGCCTGACAAAAAGCCGATTTTCACAGTTTTTGCCCCTTCGCGTTAATTTTTTGGCACGGATTTTGCATGTAGTTTAAACAGTATGAACTCATGGCTGGAATATCTTGCTTTTTTACACTGGCAAAATCAAGTCTTGCGCTTTGAAGACTTTAAAAAAGTTTTTCAAAATCAGCGGGAGATCCCCCACGCAAACCGGCTTATTGAATATGTCTCCCACCCGAAAAGCAAAAATTATTTGCGAAGTCACAAAAACTGGTGGAAAGAAGCGGAGCAAATGAGCAAAGAATGCCGGGCGGGCGGAATAAAAACCACATGGCCCTTTCATCCTGATTACCCCACCCCTTTGCTGAAAGTGGAAAACCCTCCACCGCTTATCAGCTGGAAGGGAAGAGCCTGCTGGAAAGATCATTTTCTGTTTTCTGTAGTGGGAAGCAGACATCCTTATCAAGACACCCTGCTTTGGATGGATATGCACTTAAACTCTTTCTTAAAAAAAGGAAACAAGAAGATTTGTGTTATGAGCGGGGGCGCCAGAGGAGTGGATCAAAAAGCGCACTCTGCAAGCCTTGCCACCGAAAAGCCCACGATATGTTTTCTCCCCTGCGGGATAAACAATTATTACCCGGCGGACTTAAAAAAATGGGAGCGCCCGATTTTACAGGGCGGGGGGGCTTTTGTAAGTGTGTTCACTCCCACAGCAGAAATGAGAAAAGCTTATTTTCACACCAGAAACAAAGTGCTGGCCGGTTTATCTGATCTTCTTCTTGTGGCACAGGCGCAGTTCAGGAGCGGCACAATGGTAACCGCCCGCTACGCCCTTCATGCCGGAACCACTATAAGCGTCCTGCCGGGAAGCCCCTTGTACGCCGGATACGGAGGAAGCCTTAGCTTAATCAATGACGGCTGTTTTATGGCCCGGGATTACCTGGATCTGGAAACTCTTTATCAATCCCTTAAGATACGCGATCCTGACGGGACCAAAGAACATGATCGGCCATCACCAGCCAAGCCATAGCCTCCACCACCACCAAAGCCCGCGGTACAATGCAGGGGTCGTGCCGTCCTTTTTTGGCTGTCTCCAACACAGAAGCGGGAGGCTTGAATTTGAGATGGAAAATAATTTTTTCACCCGTGGAAATGCCTCCGCGGATTCCTCCATACACCCCGGCTGTTTTTCCTCTGTGTAAGGCGCTACCCTCCTCATAACTAATCTCCCGCCCTTTTTCGCCTGCCTGTTCCCCTAAAGACACTTCATAACAGGCCCCGATGCTCATAAAAGCACAAGCCATGTCGGACTTAAGTTTTCGAAAAACCGGCTGTCCCAAGCCCGCCGGGGCCTGCTCAATCACCACCTGAACAGTCCCCCCATAGCTTAAGCCTTTAGCTTTTTTTTGGATTAAAAAATTCTCCACCTCTTTGGTTTTTGAGCCAAACCATAAAGCCGAAGACTCTAAAGCCGAAGACTCTAAAGCCGAAGACTCTAAAGCCGAAGACTCTAAAGCCGAAGACTCTAAAGCCGAAGACTCTAAAGCCGAAGACTCTAAAGCCGAAGACTCTAAAGCCGACGGTTTTTCTTCCTCTCTGATAAAAGGGCCTATTTGTGTGGCAAAGGCTGTGACCCGCAAACCGGCATAGAGCTTTTTCAAAAACATTTCCGCCACAGCCCCGCTTAGCACACGGCCTATAGTCTCACGCCCGGAAGCGCGCCCCCCTCCACGGTGATCCGCATGGCCGAATTTATTTTTCCAAACATCATCGGCATGTCCCGGCCTGGGATTATTCTTAATCCTGTCATAATCCTCAGATTTAAAGTCCCGGTTTTTGATGAGCAAGGTTAAGGGGGTGCCTAAAGTCCGGCCCTCAAACACTCCACTTATCAGCTCAAACCTGTCCGGCTCTTTTCGATCTGAGATCCAAGGGAATTTTCCGGGTCTTCTGCGATTTAGTTTTTCATTAATTAATTCCAAAGAAAAAGGCAGGCCCGCCGGGCATCCTTCTATCACCACCCCTACAGCCGGGCCGTGGCTTTCTCCAAAAGTGGTGATTTGAAAATGAGTTCCAAAAGTGTTTGCGCCCACAAAACCGCCTGTTAAAAAACCACCTGACACCGCTTTTTTAGTTGTTCCCACACCGAATGAACAACAGATGGTTTTTTAAATGTGCCACTGGAATAAAAACGCTTTATAGTTATCCCCGCCTCATTAACATTGATATACCCTGAAATTTTATTCTCACGCACTATATATTTTAATATCTCCAAAACAGAGATGTCTGCATGAAAACCCGGACTGTTTACTATGGATATAAAAGCCCCTATCGCAATTCTTCTTACAACTATCTTTTCTGTGTTGTCGTATATCACCAAACGAAGATCTCGCAAAAAGAAATTCGGCAAACTTTGATGTTCCATTATTTTAACAAAAGCCAACATTAAAGATGACCGAATAGAATGCTCCTGTTTTTTATCTTTTATAATTTCCACAAAAGCCTTCAACCGCCTTTCTGACACAGGATGACTTTGTATTGTTTTTACAAAAGTGTCTAAAGCATTTTTTCTGAAATAAACCCTTGCAGATTTATCTTGAATAATGTTCTCCAGATGAAATACGGAGGCGAAAGGCAGGGGCTTTTTTTCAGCATAAGCTTGTATAACAGACAAAGCCTCAGAACGCACATTCATCATTTCCCGATCATTAGAAATAATATTATTAAGAACTTGTATCTCTATAAAAAACTGGGAGTGGTTTTGTATTTGTTGCTTCACAATTCGCAGAAAATGCACTTTCATTAAAGGCAAAAAAGGACCTTGTATTATCCGCTTTATATTTTGTTCTACTTCTTCAGGCAAGGTTGTGTTTTTAGCCGCAGCTTCTAAGGTGTACATCGCCATTTCCTGTATATTTTCTTTAAAGTCGGCATAGACAATTCTCATTAATATTATTAAAATGGAATCAGGCAATATTGTGTTTCCAGCGACTATTATCCGCAACTCTTTGAGCGCCGATTCCACTTCCGCTTCCACTTCCTTTCGCTTAAAGAGAACACAAAACTGCAGGCACTGGTTCCACGATATCATATTGTCATGCAATCTGGATTCCAGACGCTGAATATTCTCCTTCTCATTATCCACAGAAGAAAGCGGAAAGGGCTTTAATTCTTTAGGATTTGTGGTCTCTTCACCGGCGCTCTCAGCAGGCAAAACAAAAAGCAGACCCGCCAATATCAGTCCGCAAACTCCGGTATAAGTCAGCACAGCATCCACAAAACAGGAAAAAGAAAATGTTTTCATTAAAAATAACCTTAGCGTCTAAAAATGGGGGTCAAGGACAAAGTGTTTTTCAATTATATTATGTTCATATAAGAATACCTAATAATACAAGAAAGAATACCAAATAATACAAGAAATATTAATAAAATATGTAATATTTACATGGTTGTCTGTTTTTTGTGTCTCAAAAAGAGACTTTGCTGTTTTTTGGCCTGATTTTCAAACATAATTTCGCCGGACAGGTACCCCGCCCCGGCCAAAAGGGCGTATTCCCGGCCGGGGGAATCTTCTGTGTAATTTAAGTCTATCACTTGTTTCGGTTTCCAAAACCGGGGAGGGAAAACGCAAGAGGACATACGATTTCGGCCCACAGCCCATATTACAATATCCGGGCCTTTTTTTTTCACAGACGAATGGGTGGCTTGAAGCCTTTTTTGGACCTGCGCCTTAGGGCCGGTTTTTTTTCGCCCGGTGCGGGCGGAATAAAAATCAGCGAAAGGAAGCTCTGTCCTTAAAATATCCTCCATACCCCCCCCTCCCCATACCGCGGTAAAAGACCCGCTTGGCGCTTTCTTTTTTAAACCCGCGCGGGACAGCAACCAGCGAAGGCCCGGCCCATCTGTACTGCTCCCCAGCCATTTGCCCTCTTTAAATATCAAAGTGTTTACCGCCCGCGCTTTAAGGGCGGATAAGTCCTTTATATCACAAAATGCAAAAGCTTTTTTCTTTAAAGGGGAGGTCACAGCTGAAAAACGAAGGCCCATTTTTTGCAGGATATACAAGTTTTCTTTTGTAAACTCCTTCTCATTCATCGGGATTTTAACAAAAGGCATTTTTGCAAAAAACCGGCGATGAAAGGCCGGGCTTTTTGAGTGAGCCACCGGATCGCCCAAAACCGCGGCAAAAAAAAGAGGGTGGCTGTTTTTCCAAAGCAGGTGTTCATATAAAAAAGGCTGATCCGGCTCTCCCGTACGGCTTTCTCTTATAAAATGCAGTTTCATGGCCGGGCCAAAAATTTGTCTGTACCATCTCCAGCGGCCTTTTTGAAAAGACCGGGGAAGAAAAGACCTGCGCTTAGGATCTTCCAAAAACCACAAATGCCCCTGCATAAGCTCTTTAAAATTTTTGACAGGGACAGCCAGTTTAAAATGGCTTGCCTTATGAAGGGTGAGCCTTTTGCAGGTTTTGGAAAAAACTTCATCTCTTTTGTGCAGGGATAAAACCTGCACACGGGCGGGGGGCGCGCCTTTTTCCAATGGCCAGTCGCAGACTACAGAGGAGTGCTTTATACCTCCTAAGGGGGAGGGGTCTTTTTTTCTAAAACTTAAGAGCTGTTTTTCATGGGGAATAATTTTAAGCAAAATTTTTAATTCCTTAAGACTAAGCTCATCGTCCCTTAACTCAAAAAAATTTAAGCCCCAAGAAAGTCTTTTTTCTATAAAACCCGGCCAGTGATCTTCAAGGGCCGGAAGGGCGCTCTTGTTTAAAGTGATAATGCCGCTTATATTGGCGCTTTTAAGACCAAAAAACAGTTTTTCCGCTTCGTTAAATTCAAAATCCTGTTCAGGAAGCACAAAGCTTTGAGTTTTTATTTTTCTGTAAAATTTTTCCCGCTTGGGATAAAAAGACATATATTCTTCATAAGCGCTTTTATTTTTTGTAAGGCGGGGGCGGTTTAAAAAAACCCTGCCCTGTGGGTCTGTTTCGCGAATAAGATGAATGATACGGCAAAACCGGGATATTTTGTCTTTTAGTCTTTTAGTAAAGCCCTTTTGAAACCCGGCTCCAACCGCGATAAAAACATCAGGCCCGGGTTTTTTATATTTATCTGTAAGATCTTCAAGAATTTTATTTTCCAGCAATCTAAAATATTGTTTGTTTTCTTTAAAAGTTTGTATGTTTGATTTTTTGCCTTGCCGGTTTGTCCTGACAGGTATGTTCTGCACCAAGATTTTACGGGAAAAAAAATTACTGATTTTTTTATTTGTTTTTTTTTCTATCTCCTGATCCAGATCTATAAACAGGGGATCTTTTATATGTTGTGAAAGTTCAAAAAGCATTTTACCGGATTTCCGCCGGCGGGAAGTCCGAAAAGTTTTTTTCAGCTTTTTAAGCCAAAGTGTTTTTCCCACCCCTCTATGACCGATAATCAGATAAATCATGGCTGAATATTCGCTAAAGACCAAAAACCGGGAAAACTTTTATTCACAGCTGATGGGTTTAAAATCCGTATAGATAATCCCGCTTTTTTGAGCAAGGCTGAAGCCATTACCATGCGATGATCCTCCGCCGGGTCAAAACAAAAAGCAGGCTGTTTGGAAAAATCAGCTCCTCCTTTTATCATCAGCCCGTCTTTTAAAATTGTAACGGCACAGCCGGTTTTTTTAAGCAAATCCGCTGTGCGCTCAATGCGATTTGATTCCTTATAGGCCAGATGAGCCGCACTGTACAGCCGGCTTTCCCCTTCAGCCAAAGCGCAAAGGGCCGACAAAACCGGAAACAGGTCGGGATTGTTTTTCATATTTCGCTTTAGGGGCTTTAACTTTTTTGCCCCTGTTACTTTTAGGTTTTCGTTTTCCCAATTAATATGAAAGCCCATTTCACTTAAGATCTCAGGAAACACAAAATCCGGCTGAAGGCTTTTTTTTGGAAAATTTATAAAAACCGCTTCCCTTGTATCCCCCACCCCTGTCAAAGCCGAAAGGGAAAAAAGACAGCTCATATCCGGCTCAGGATGATAAACCGATTGGTCGTTTTTTTGCCCGGCGGGAACACAGTATTCCCCTCCCGCGCCTTTTATTTTCATACCCAAAAACCGCAAAAAAGAAAGCGTCATCTGAAAATAAGAAGAAGAGGGCATATCCCCTTCTATACTGATAAACAAATCCTGTTTTAAATTCCAGCTGTTTAAAAAAACCGCCGAAGCAAACTGACTGGACCTGCCGGAGGAAAGAGTAAGCGCGTCCCCAATGGGGCGCCAGCCCCGGCTTTTTATAGTCAGTGCGCTTTCCTCCACTTTTGTCTCACAGGAAAGCTGATTTAAAACAGAAATCAGCTCCCGCAAAGGTCTTTGAAACAGCCGGGAGGAGCCTTTGAGTCTGAACGCGCCGGTTTCACGGGCGCATCTTAAAGCCAAAAAACGAAAAACAGCCCCACCCTGCCCACAGTTTATATCCTCAGCCGATTTTTTTTTTAAAATATTTAATCCCGCTTTCATTAAAAGCGCATCGTCACAAAAGCTTTCCCCTGTGATTTTGAGCTTAGGAAAATAACTTCGCGCAAGCAAAGCACGCAAAACAAGAGATTTTGAAAAAGGGCCGGAAAAATAAAAAGACATACAGAAAAATTAAAGAACAAAGAAGACTTAAAATCAATAAAAAAGACTTTTTTTATAAAGAAACATCCTTTAAACGATGAACCAAGGCTTTTTTTTGCGCGGGGTTTAAAACAAAAAGTTGGGAGGAACTTAATGCATTTGTCTGCTCAGGGGAGAAAAAGGCCAAAGAAGACGGAGGAAAAAACTGGACCGTTTTGCCCAATGCTTTAATATGCTCAGGGATCAAAGCCTGAATTTGCGCCTTGTTCAGTTTTACGATTTCCCCACTTGAAAGATACCTTATATGTGAGCCGGGTATTTTAGCTATGGTATCAGGAGTAATGCCTTCTATATGAAGGCGGATAAAAAGAGAAAAAGCAAAAAGATTTTTATCGAATATCCCCTGGCTTTTAGCGATAATCGCATTAACTTGCGCGGAAGTAAAAAACTCCACCTGCGAAACCTTTAAATGTTGAAAGGGGATAGATAAAACCTGATCGATGGTTAAGATCTGGATCTGCTTTTTAGTGAGTTCTTGAACTTCCTTTTCTGACAGACGCCGGATAGCCTCCGGCGAAAGATCGCTTACATCTTTATCCGAGCGCTCTACTTTTAAAGGCTCAAAAGCTTTTGGACAGGAGGCCAAAGCCCCCGCGGAAACAAAAAGCGGGATAAAGGCCAAAGACAGGATTTTTGCCTGCAATTTTAATATCCCGGGCCGGTTTAATAGAGAGTATAAAATATTTATCTTTTTCATCACAGAAACAACATATCTTTTTTTCAAAAAAAATTCAATAAAAAAAACACAGACCATGTAATAATTACATGGTTGTTTATTAACTAAACAGTTTGGCTCTGCCTTTTAACTTCTTTCAGTATGTCTTGCAAAGACAGTTCTTCAGTAAAAAGCCTGCCTGGGGCTTTAATAAAAACAAAGTGAAGGCTTTTTGAGCAGGCCCTTTTTTTGTCCTGCAAAAGCATCGCCTGCAAAGTTTTTTTTGGCATTTTTTTTAATAAAGGAACAACTGAGACAGGCAATAAAAAAGAAAGCTCCTCTAAAAAAGAATCCGAAAGATTAAAGCGGGACCTGCTCCACTGGACGGCAAAGGCCATGCCATAGAGCACCGCCTGACCGTGCGGAATACGAAAATAAGATTCCAACGCATGGCCCAGGGTGTGTCCAAAATTAAGAAGCCGCCTTTGGCCTTTTGTTTCAAAAGGATCTTTTTGCACTGTCTTAAGTTTTGCAAAAACAGCCTGTGGCAGGAGATTCCATAAATCCCATTTACCGGGCGGGCTTTTAAGCAGTTTTTTGTAAAGCGATCCGCCTTCTATCAAGGCGATTTTAACCAGCTCTCCTTTAGCCGACTCTTTTTCCTTTTTCGGCAAAGAAGACAAAAGATCTTTTACAATAAAGACCGCTTTCGGAAAAAAGTAAGAGCCTATAAAGTTTTTAATCCCGCAAACATTTAAAGCTGTTTTACCTCCATGAGCGGAATCCATTGCAGAAAGAAAGGTGCCGGGGATATGCGCGACAGGCATACCTCTTTTATACACACTGGCCAAAAAACCGGTAAAATCCCCCACACTGCCCCCTCCCAAGCTGATAAATCCGGCAATATCTTTTGTTTTGTTTAAAATATTTTGTATATGTTTGGGGAAGGTTTTTAAATCTTTTAATGTTTCCCCCGCAGTTACAAAATACACCGGGTAATTTTTAAGCCAAGATTTTACATCTTCCCTAAGCCTTAACTTTCGATCACAGATCACTATCGGCCTGCCATCCGAACCGGATAGATCGGGTAGGGAAATATCAGAGCCTACAGCCCAAGGCTGTGATTTGACCATTAACCGCCTGCGGGACAAATCGGGAAACAAAGATTTTAAAACCTTGTTATAAGCGGGTAATTTGGAGGAAAAAAAAACCCCCCGGTCTTTAAGATTTTTTTTAAGATCTTTCATTGTTTTCCTCTCATCTTTCACACCCGTTCCGGCGAAAAAAATATCGCCACATCACTTTATTTATGAAAATCCCTAAATTATTATACTGCGCGTAATGGCTTTTTTAATACCTGAAATATCATAAAAAAGCAAGGTATGAATTTCCGACTTGCCATTAAGAGCTGTATAGGTTTATACTGGTGCAATCCCTATTACACTTTGGGAGCGGATTTTAGGATTTCACAGTCTTACATCTTAACAATGTGAAGAATGAGATTTTTTAATTATGAATGATTATAAAGAAAGAAAGTATTTATCTTCAATAGAGTCAGCAAAATATCTCGGGGTCACCGTCCGGGCCTTACACAGTTTGGTTAAGCGGAGAAAAATAAAAAGCAAGCTCTCTGCCGGAGGGCAAAAAAGATTTACTTTAAAAGATTTAAAGGAATATGAAAAAAGCAAACCGACCAAAAAAGCGACAAAACGAAAAAGGATTGAAGAAGAGGCTATATTGAAAATTAACAATACTTTTCATAAAATTTACACAAAGAGTGCGGTAAATATGAGTGAGCTAAGAGATAATTCTATTCATTTAATGGTGACTTCACCTCCTTATTTTAATGCGAAGATGTACACCAAAACACCGGTTAAAGGCGATTTGGGGAATATTCATGATTTAAACGAATGGTTTGAAAAAATGGAAATGGTTTGGAAAGAGGTCTTCAGAGTACTTCAACCAGGCAGAAAAGCCTTTATAAATATAATGAATTTGCCGGTTAGACAGAAAACAGGATTTAAGACATTAAATTTAACAGGAAGAACAATAGAAACTATGGAGCAAATTGGCTTTCTTTTTAAAAGAGATATTATATGGCACAAGACAAACGGGGTAAAAGCTCATTTTGGCACTTATCCCTACCCTGGAGGAATTTTAATCAATAATATGCACGAGTTTATTCTGGAATTTAACAAACCGGATAAAAAAGGATTCGTTAAATACGGTCACCTGACAAAGCAAATAAAAGAAGCTTCCAAGTTAGATAAAAACTTTTGGTTAAGTATTAAAAACACGGATGTTTGGACAATGAAACCGGAAAACAGTGGAGACCATAGATCTCATGTAGCGCCGTTTCCTTATGAACTGCCTTATAGAATTATTAAAGCCTTTACTTACATAGGGGAAACTGTTTTGGATCCTTTTTTAGGAAGCGGCACAACCACTAAAGCGGGAGCGGATTTAAAAAGAAACAGCATAGGATATGAAATTATCCCTGAAATCACCGTGGCTACAATCAACAGCTTAAAAAACTACCAAAACAGATTGTTTACTTAAACCAATTTGGAAAAGGCTCGATCTCTAAAATATTCGTTATTGACAGGAGATACACAAAAGCTAAAATTTTTAAACAAGATGAATATCAATGAAATTAGATACAAAAACAATATATGCCCAATCAAGTGATATTAAGTCCAGAACTTATCTGGAATATCGAAAAGACATGAAACAAAAAGCTATAGCGGAGTTGGAAATTTTACCTTGGCTAAGAAGCAAAATTAAAAAAGAAAACAAAAAAGCTCATATTGAAAAATCCGGTGGCGATAAGTTTATCTGGTTTTTACGAAAAGGAGGAATTACGAGAGAGCCTGATTTTGTTATTCGATACGCTCAAGGGCACACTGAATATATGGAATTTCAATATGCCAAAGAAGAACTGAAAGCTTATGATTTTAAAATTTCCAAAATTGCTCCAAAAAACAGAAAGCTGAATAAGAGGGTTCCTAAGAATGACACTAAGATCTTATATATTATAAAACCAAGCCGGGAGTTTGCTGTCTTAAAACCTTCTTGGATAGTTAACAACTCAACACAAACTATTGCTCCCGCTTGGGGCAATGCTCCTGTGTTCAGAGTTCCTAAAGAAAAATTCAAAAAAATATTGAAAAAAGACAAAAAATTAAAAGCGGTTTGTGATTTGATAGATAAAAAAACAGCAGTTTTAGATTTTCAACATAAAGCCATTGAACAAGAAAAAGAAAAGCTTTCCTATATACTTCAACAAGTTGTGGATGAGAAAAAAGTCTTAAAAATCATACCGAAGACTTTGGATGGTTTTTTTAAGGTGTGCTTCACTTTAAATCACCTCGAAAAGACACCGGTAAACGCCGGCTTGTGGCTTGTATATCTTTTATCCTTTTTAGGTCAAAAACTTAACTCCCATAAAATATTTCAATTGGTTTACAGTTTGGATTTTCTATACTCAAAAATTGACTTAAAGAAAAATGAAGTTGGTATATTGATTAAAGGAATAATATCTCTCCATAAAAAATTGAAGCAGTTTTCAAAACCAAATGGATCTTTTCAATCAGATAAAACTTTAGCCCCCTTGGAAGACACAAGGTATTCTTTATTTGCAATAAATATTCTTGAAGACTTAACTCAGGATATTTTGTTTTATTATAAAAAAACCGCGGGGTTAAAACCAATCAATAAAATATATCAAACTGTACCTGTAATAGATAAAACTTTTAAGTTTATCCATAACGGAGAGTAGATAAAGTATAAAACCTCCGTATGTTTGACACAAGTTGAATATACTAAAAAGAGACAGAAATTTTGCTTTTAGCCTTCTTTTAAGTGATATGCTGTTTATAAATTTTAAGCCCTGACAACCAAAACTTGAATCAGGTATAATAGGAAAACTTATGAGGATTTTTGATGATAAAATGACTTTTTCTCCGACAGATCTGGTTCGTTTTTTTGAATCGGAGTTTGCCTCTTATATGGATCACTTTGAAAAAGCTGTTTCAAAGGAAAAACAGGAATATTTAAGCGCCGATAGAGACCCGCCCGATCCCCTGAAAGAGCTGATAATGGACATGGGAAACAAGCATGAAGAAAATGTGATTGATAAAATGCAGAAAAAAAACCCTGTTTTTCGAATTGAAAAAGACAGCCAAAGCCGAAAAGCCTCTATTGAACAAACCTTTTTTGCCATGAAAAAGGGGGAAGAAAATATTTATCAGGCGGCCCTTAAAAAAGACATAATATTCGGCTACGCAGATCTTTTGGTGAAAAAACAAGGGGACTCACCGCTTGGCGGGCATTATTATATCCCTTATGATTTTAAACTTTCCCGTCACCCCAAACCTTCGGCTTTGATTCAGCTTTGCTGTTATTGCGATATATTGCAGACTGTTCAAGGTCTTTTGCCGCCTCAGTTTGCCGTAGTGACTAAAGATGAAAAAACTCATTTTTTTAAGACCTCCTGTTTTTTTCACTTTTACCTTTTTTTAAAAAAACGGTTTTTACTTTATCACGAATCTTTTTCAGAAAAACATATCCCCCTTCCGGAAAAACAGGCGGAGCACAGGGACTGGAGCTTTTTTGCTGAAAAAACACGGCAAAGGGCTGAGGATATTTCCCTTGTGGCGGGTATACGCTCCACCCACTCGGTTTTGTTAAAAAGAAAGGGGCTTAACAAATTGACCGATCTAACTTTGTACAAAGACAAAAAACCCGTTAAAGGCATACCGGCGCTTACTTTTAGAGCTTTAAAAGAACAAGCCGAAATCCAACTTAATTCGCGTGGAAAAAAAAAGCCGCTTTATAAACTTATTCCCCATACCGGCAAGAAAAAGGGCTTGGAGATGCTCCCTCCTCCCCACCCGGCGGATCTGTTTTTATGTATGGAAGGCCATCCCATTTTAGGAATGGAGGGGATGGAGTACTTGTACGGCACTATCCTTCAGGAGCGATATATCCCCGTTTGGGCTTTAAGTGAAGAAGAAGAAAAAAGCGCTTTTCAAAACTACTTGAACAAATTGCATAAACACTTTCACAAATATCATGGATCGCACATTTACCACTACGGACATTATGAACTGGCAGCCATAAAAAAACTTATGGGTAAATACGGAACAAAAGAAAAAGAGGTGGATACCCTGCTAAGACATCAAACCTTTGTCAATTTACAGCGCATTCTTAAGCAATCTTTGCGGGTGGGTGTGTTTTCCTATTCCCTTAAGGAAGTGGAAAAGCTTTATGATACAAAAAAAGACAGCACTAATGACCCACGCTTTCGCGAGGGAGAGGAGGGCTTGACACACAACACTTTTACAGAAAAATCGAAAGATCCTACAGCTTCACATTGTATAAAAACAAAAAGTCAGGCGGCTTTGTGCTTTTTTCATTTTCTTAATTCCCAAAACAAGCCTCTTCAAAACAAAGACCCTGCAAAAAAAACCTCTGCAAGTGAAAACTCCCCGTTTTTACAAAAAATTAAGGCTTATAATCAGAAAAACTGCTCTTCCGTAAAAAAGCTAAGGCGGTTTCTTTTAAATATTCAAAAAGAAAATAAAATTCAGTATATCCCTTTAAAAAAAGATAAGGAGCAAACTCCGACCGGCGGGCTTAAGGCGGAGTGTTTCTCAAAAGCTGAAGAGCTTTTAAAACAAGCCTTGCCTGCAAAAATAAATTTTACTCAAAACATCTCTCACATAAAAAAAGAGGATGAAGTTTCTTACACCTGCTCTATCTTGGCTGAACTGCTTAAGTTTCATATTCGGGAGGATAAACCCGGCTGGTGGGATTACTTTTCCCACTTGGAAATGAACGCGGAGGAAATGCTGGAGGACGGACAGGTTATCACAGACTGCCGGGTGACGGAAAGCGCGCGGGACAACCATAAAATTCAATTTGAAAGGGAGCAGGAAATTTCTTTAAAAGAAAACGACTTGGTTACTTTATTGGAAAACCGGGATAATGTTTGGGACAGCTACAAAATTTTATCGCTGGATCTTATAGAAGGAAGCCTATGGCTTAAATCACAAACCGCCGGGGCAAAGCTTCCTCACAACAAAACTTTTACCCTGACAATCAAAAAAAATGATTTTTATAAAAATAATTTACTTAAGTCTCTTTTAAAAACCGCCGGGGATTTTTCCCGGGCTTCTCCTTTTATGGGTTTAAAAAAATGTCTTTATGATCTTTTGCTTAAAAAAGCCCCTGATCTTATCGGGTATAAAGGCCCGCTTATTTCAGACAAAAAACAAATTGTGGAAGAAATATCAAGCCTTTTATTAAAATTAAACCACTCTGTTTTTTGCATCCAAGGCCCCCCGGGGGCGGGCAAAACCTATACTTCAGCCCGCATTATTTTAAACCTCATAAAAGCGGGAAAAAAAGTGGGGGTTACAGCTCATTCCCATAAAGCCATATTAAATATGTTAAAAATGATATTTCAGCAAAACAAAGAAGGGCTAAGCTTTACCTGTCAAAAAGTAAAAGATTCCCAAAACAAAGAAGAAGAACAAAATTTTTTTCAAAACCTGCCGGTGGATCTGGTGGAGGGCGCGGGAGCTGTAAAAAATGCAGAAGTTACAGCCGGAACAGTCTTTTTCTTTTCCCGTGCGGAGCAGGAAAACACTTATGATTATTTGTTCGTGGACGAAGCTTCCCAGTTAAGCCTCGCCAATATGATTTCTGCAGGAAGGGCAACGAACAATATCATTCTGATTGGCGATCAAAATCAGCTGGACCAGCCTGTTCAAGCCGTGCATCCCGGGGAATCGGGCCTTTCGGCCCTTACTTATTACACAGGCGGTGAGGTTACAATTTCAAAAGAAAAAGGGGTGTTTTTGCCTTTGTCTTATCGCATGCACCCGGCGATATGCCGGGTGGTTTCAGACTGCTTTTACGAAGGAAAGCTCAAAAGCCATTCTTCCACCAATGGGCAGAAAATTCTGTTTCCTTTAAGGCAAGAAAGCGCGGGCTTTCGTCTTCCTGAAACCGGGATTTGTTTTATCCCGGTTTCACATTCCGGGAACAGCCACAGCTCGAAAGAAGAGGCCAAACTTATCTCCGACATATACAAAACCCTTTTAACTGCGAAATGGATTAACCAAAAAGGCAAAACATCCCCCCTTACCACAGAGGATATTCTTATTGTAGCCCCTTATAATGTGCAGGTGGCCTGCTTAAAGCGGGAATTAAGCTATATACAAAACCCCCGCATTGCTTCTGTGGATAAATTTCAAGGCCAAGAGGCGCCGGTTTGTATTGTCTCCCTTACGGCTTCCACCCTTCAAGACGCGCCCCGGGGAATTTCTTTTTTACTGAACAAAAATCGTTTGAATGTGGCTTTGTCGCGCGCGCGCTGTCTTTCACTTATTATCGGCTCACCGGATTTGGCGGACAGCCATGTTTTTTCCATTCCAAATATGGAGCTTATGAATATTTATTGTCGGTTTTCTTCGAACTGTTGATCTTGTTCGATATATTTAATCATTATATTAATATGACGCTTTATTTTGTAATTTTGAGGATTGTTTAGAGCCTTCCTCAACATGGGAAGAGCTGTAATTCCCATATCTCTGATGGAGTCCATTGTCGTATTCCTTACTTCAATATTTTCATCTCTAAGTCCTTTGTTCAACAAAAAGGGAATAGCTTTTACCCCCCACCTGCCTGCCGAGTATGCAGTCTCCATTCTTACCGTAAAATCACTATCCTTCATCCCTTGTTCCAAAATATGCAAGGCGTCTGATGCGCCGAAAAACCAGCCTGCTGACTTTATGGCATTAGACCGCACACTGGCAACACTGTCCTTCATCCCTTGTTCCAAAATAGGTAAAGCTTTTACCCCTAACTTTCCCGCCCAGTATGCAGCAAAGTTTCTTACCCAAGAATCACTGTCTTTTATCCCTTGTTCAAAAATAGGCAAAGCTTTTACCCCTATATCACTTGCCCCGAATATAGCCATACTCCTTACTGCAGAACGACTGTCCTTTATCCCTTGTTCCAAAAGAGGAAGAGCTTTTACCCCCCCTACCCTGCCCGCCATTTCAATTGCGATTTTTTTTAAAGCCGGATCCTCCGCTAATTTTTTTAATAAGTTTAAGCCTTTTTCATTTTTTAAGTATCCGTGCTTTTCGAGTGATTCAAGTAAAGTTGTTTTATAGTCCCTTTCATCATAAGTGTTAGAGGGAACTTCGTCAAAAACCTTAAGCGCTTTATCCACAAGGACAGATCTTATTTTTTGTTTTTCCCCGTACACTTCCTCATAAAAAGCCAAGTAATCTATCTTTCTTAAAATCCCAAGACTTTTGCCGGTGAGCTTTTTGGATAAAAAAGTTTTTAAAGCCCTGTTGCTTCTTAATTTTTTTATTGTTTGAGCGTAAAGCTTTTGATCTTCTTCTTTTAAATTTTGCAGTCTTTCCAACAAGGAGTTATAAGTATAACGGATAAGATTCGGATCTTTTAAAACTTCATCCAAAGTCTTTAAAAAATCTTTTCCTTTAGTGTTTTTGAGAAGACAGTCCAAAAACCAGGCCTTTGTCAAAACAGGGTCTTGAGTGTTTATTAAGGGTTTAAAAGCATTTAAGTCCGGGTTGTAAAAACCGTATTCCGTGGATTGATCCCTTACTCTTCCGTGATCAATCCAAGCTTGAACAGCAAAATCTTTACACTGAGCACCCACTTTATTATTTAATACACTCAGCATACTGTTTAAATATTGCACCGCTGAATCTTTGGTCCATGTTCCTTTTATGGGGCTGTCTGACGGCAAGGCATCTTGATTGTTGATAATGCGGGATATATGCGCTATATGAAAGGGAATGGAGTACTGGCTTCCCGCTTTTTCCCCGGGGGCGGTTTTGGTCCAACCAAAAACGCTCGCTCCCGGAAAAACCCTTAAATAACGGGAGGAAAGAGGGTTATCTTGATCCAAAGTGGCGGAAAACTCTATATTCAGATCTGCAAAGGATTGCTCCAAGTGGTCCTCATTAAGCACCTCCCCCACCCTTCTTGTGTGATAGTCGGCAGAGTTTTCTCTATCATCATCAATAACCACCTCTCCCGTGCCGAGGGTCCGGCACCCTTGAAGCCAAAGCGCATTCACCCGGCTAAACCATTTGGAATATTTCTCATCACAGGAAAGCTTTTCTAAAAAATCAATTCCCAAAGAACCTGAAGCTCTTTTGCCTCCAAAAGAACCGGTGTGGTGGCCGGAGATAACCAGTCCATCACAGCGCGCGCCGCTTTCCACCATTTTTTTAAAAGACTCTTCCGGGTTATCCCCTTCGGTAAGATACTCCTGAACGGAAATGGAGCAATGGGTGTGTTGTTTAATTTTCTTTGTAAATTTTTTCATTTCTAAAACTTCTTTTTCGTTGTTAAGGGAAAAATAACAAATATGAAAATCGCCGGTTTTATTTGGCTGAGCGAACACACAGGGTACGGTCAGAAAAAGCACTGTCAAAAAACCAAAAAATACAAAAAACCAATTTGCCTTTAGATCTCTAAAATACAATATTTGCCCTGACATTATAATTTCTCCCCTGAGTCCAAAGTCTCGACTTATCAAGATTTTACGCGAAAATCATTAAAAAAATTCAATAAAGACAGGACTTTAAGCCTATAAAGCCACCACTTCCCGCACTTCGGATAATTGATTTTTTAAATGGGTTTCTATCCCTTGTTTAAGGGTAACGGTGGAACTGGGACAACCGGAACAAGCGCCTTTCATTTTTAAAAAAACAACGCCCTTTTTAAAACCGGCAAAGGAGATAAAGCCTCCATCTAAAGCCACAGCCGGTTGAATATCCCGCTTTAAAATTTGTTTTATTTTTCGCACCACCGGGCTGTCATCAAGCCCCGGATTTAAAGTGTCCTCTTCTTTTGTTTCATCACTTTGCGCAGGTGTATCAGTAGCATGGGGATAAAGCACAGGTTCACCGGCTGTGATATGCTCTTTAATCATCTGACAAAGAGGTTCGGTCAAAGTATCCCACTTAAGCCAATCCTCTTTAGTTATGGTGATAAAATCCGGGCCGATAAAAACCTTTGTCGCCCAAGGAAAGCCCAGTATTTTTTGCGCCAAAGGGGAACGGCCGGCCTGCTGTATGTTTTCTGTCTCCCAATGTTCCTCTGCAATGTTGTGATTTACACTGAATTTCATGGAGTGAGGGTTGGGGGTGGCTGAAGACAGAACTGTTGTTTGTTTCTGATTTTTCTCGGATGCCATAATAGAAGATACTATAAAGCTTTTTTGTTGTTTTTTCAAGCAGATTATATAAAAAGGCTTAAGGGTTTTTCCAGTTTTTGCACAAAAAACTTAAGCGCGCGGGCTGAGACCGCGCCGTCAATCAGCCGATGATCGCAGGTCAGGGAAAAGTTCATTGTTTTTTTCGGCACAAAAGCGGAGCCGTCCCAACAGGGCTTTATATAAAGACGGTACATTCCTAAAATGGCGGCCTCCGGCGCGTTGATAATGGGGGTGGCGTACTCCCCGCCCAAAGAGCCGATATTGGTGATGGTAATGGTGCCGCCGCTCATATCCTGTGGCGGGATATTTCCGGCGCGGGCTTTTTCCGCCAGAGTTTGAATTTCAAAGCTTAACTGAGCCAAGGATTTTTGATCCACATCTTTTATCACCGGCACCAAAAGCCCGCGGGGTGTGTCCACGGCAAAGCCGAAGTTATAATATTTTTTAATTACAATTTCACTGGCTAAATCATCAATACCGGCATTAAGTTCGGGAAACTCCTTAACGGTTTGCAAAAGGCATTTCATCACAAAAGAAAGATAAGTGACTTTTATGTTTTTTTCTTTCAGCATATCTTTTACGGAATTTTTAAGGCGGTCTAAGCCCTCCGCTTCTGCAGACTGCAACAAAGTAAAATGGGGAATAACTTTTTTGGAAGCTTGCATTTTTTCGGCGATTTTTTTTCTTACCCCTTTAAGGGGCTTTCTTTCTTGCCGATCTTCCGCGGGAATGGAAAAACCCGAAGGGGAAGTATGAGTGAAGGTTTTTTGTTCAAAGTCTCTCCCGGATTTGGAATATTTTAAAACATCCTCTTTAGTAATCCGGCCGGCAAGGCCTGAGCCTTGAATCCCGCTTAAACTGACAGCCAAATTACGGGCAAGCCTTCGGGTAAAGGGAGTGGCCAACACGGAAGGATCTTCTTGATCGGGATCAGCTTTTAAGTGTGGCGGAGCAGAGGGCTGAACGGGAGGTTTTAAGACGCTTTGTTTTTCTTTTTCCCCGGCGGGGGGGGAACTTTCATCTTTTGTTTTATCTTCTGTGTGTTCCTTTGGCGCGGATTTAAGAGTCAAAATACTTTGCCCCACTTGAATGCTTTGTCCTTCTTTGACCAACAAAGACTCCACCTCTCCGTCAAAGGGGGAGGGCACCTCCATAGAAGCTTTGTCCGTCATTACTTCCGCCACCGGCCGGTCAATATTTAATGTATCCCCTTCGGAAACCAGCCACTTCACCAGCTCCCCTTCTGTGACCCCTTCACCTAACTCCGGCAGTTTTATTTCCCGCACCAAGCTGTCTTTTTGAGATTTTGTTTTCATAGCCTTTTTTTTACTTCACCTGATGAATGTTTTTTTATCTAATCCTTTATCTTTGTTAAGTAAAGCCTTCATAAAAAACTCGCCCGCCCGGTAAGAGCTTCTGACCAAAGGCCCGCTTGCCACATATAAAAAACCCTCTTGCAAGGCGCGATCCTTCCATTCATTAAATTTTTGAGGGCTTACATATTCCTCAACCGGCAGGTGCCGTTTTTGAGGGCGCAAATATTGGCCGAAGGTCAGCACATCACAGCCCACAGAGCGTAAATCCTTTAAAGTCTGTGCTACCTCTGCATCTTTTTCGCCCAATCCCAACATAATAGAGCTTTTTGTGTAAACTTTGCGGGATTTCAAGCCGTCTTTACCATCTACAAAGCCTTTTTTAGCCATCTGTAGCACATTTAAGGATTGCCGATAGCCCGCGCGCCTATCTCGCACCCGGGGGCTAAGCCTTTCCACAGTTTCTATATTATGCGCAAACACATCAGGCCCGGCGGATAAAATCCTGTTTACGCAAGCCCTTTTTCCTTTAAAGTCCGGTGTCAAAACCTCCACCAAAAGGCCGGGGGCTTTTTCCTTTAAATAACGAATGGTCTTGGCAAAGTGTCCGGCCCCTTCATCCGGCAAATCGTCCCGGTCCACTGAGGTAAGCACTACATACTCCAAGCCCATTTTTGAAACCGCCTCCGCCACTTTAAAAGGCTCTTGACTGTCCAGCAGGCCCTTGGGGTTTCCGGTTTTGACATTGCAAAAGCGACACCCGCGGGTGCAAATGTCCCCCATGAGCATAATAGTGGCTGTGCCGCCCCCCCAGCACTCCGCCATATTGGGGCAGTTGGCCTCCTGACAGACTGTAACCAAGTTCAGGGATTTTAAGAGCCTTCGGATCCGAAAATACTCCTCCCCGGAAGGAAGAGGCACTTTCAGCCAAGGAGGTTTTATTTGATTGCGCGCCGGTGAATTATAAGACATAAAAATATCAGGATTTAGCCAAGAGCTGGTCCAATTTAGCTGTTATCTCTTTTTGCTCCGATTGTATTTCCTTTATTTCCGATTGTATTCCTTTTATTTCTGTCTCCATTCGAACTTGATTGTCCTTTAAAGGCTCAATTTTCGCGTTGAGCAGGGCGTTTACCCCCGACAAAAGGAAGGCCAAAAAAGCCAGTAAAAAAATACCGGCGGTCAGCAAGAGCGGAAGTTCTGATATTGTTTCCATAAGCTTACAGTAACAGACCTGTTAAATGAGTGTCAAGCAAAAAAAAGGGCCTGAAATTTCAGGCCCTTTTTTATTAGAGAAAACAAGTGTTAAAAGCCTTTATCCCGCTTTGGGGGCCTGTTTACCTTCAGCTTTTTGGTCTTTTTTTCCACCTTTTAATTTGGGAAAATGGCATTCTTCCAAAATCTTTTTAAACTCAGAAAAAGGCAAGGCTCCTGGAACGCTCACACCCCCGACCAAAAAGCCCGGCGTGCCGCTGAAACCAAACTTTTCCGCTTCTTTTCTGTCCGCTGAAATAATATCCCCCGCAAGGCTTAGATCTTTTTCCAGTTTGTTCATGTCCATTTTTAATTTTTTGGCCAGCTCTTTAAAAAACTTATCCCCGTTTTTTATTTCGCTTTTTCTGTCAAAAACCATGTCGTGAAATTCCTGGGCCTTTTTGGAGTCCTGCATACCAACAGCCTCGTAGTATTCAGCGGCTCTGTCAGAACCGGGAAAAAGAGGTTTATGTTTGTAAAGCACCCGCACTCTGTCGGGATACTCTTTCAACAGCCTTTTAATGGTGGGTGAGGCTTTAGCGCAGTAGCCACACTGAAAGTCGGAGTATTCCACAATGGTAATGGGAGCGGATTTTTTGCCAAAATACACGCGGGAGTCTTTCATTTCCGGCTTTTTCGGGTTTTTACATTCCTCCTCACGGGTGGCCATTTCTTGTTCCTGCTGTTTTTTTCTTCTTTTTGTCATATATTGGCGCTGAGCCTCCGCCAGAGCCTCCATATACACTTCCGGGTTGCTTCTAATGGATTCCGTCACGATTTCAGGATTATCCTTCAGCATCTTTTTTAAGAACACCGGACCACAACCGGTCAGAAACAACACGGCACACCCGGCAGACAATACACGAAAAACTGATTTTTTCACTTTGATCCCCTTTTGTTAAAAGTTAATGATTTTCTGTTACAATAGACAAAAAATCCAAATATTTCAAGTAAATACATTGTTATTTTTGCCTTTACCCCAAGCCTTTGAGACAGCAACAGGCCTTTATTTTAAATGGGCCGTAAATAAAAAGCAAACGAAAAAACAAGGCCCGCTTGACTCTTTTCGCCGGAGCTTTATAAGCATATAATACTATGAATACAGCTATTGTAGGCGCCACCGGCTTGGTTGGTCAAAAATTTTTTACCCTGCTAAAGGAAAGGCGCTTTCCGGTAAAAGAACTTAGACTTTTTGCCGGTTCAAAAAGTGAAGGAAGAAAATTATCTTTTCGCGGGCGTAAATTGCAGGTGCAAAGCCTCAGGGAGGCTTGTTTTCTTGGGCTGGATATCGTCTTTTTTTCCGCCGGGGAGCAGGTCAGCCGGAAGTGGGCGGACCATGCGGTAAGGGCGGGCGCGGTGGTGATTGACAATTCCTCCGCCTTTCGTATGAAAAAAGAAGTCCCGCTTATCGTGCCGGAAGTAAACGGGTGGGAATTATCAGATCGAAGAAGGGGCTTTATTATCGCCAACCCCAACTGCTCCACTATTCAACTGGTTTTGGCCCTAAAACCCCTTAATTTAGAGTTTGGGCTGAAGTCCGTTAATGTGTCTTCTTATCAGTCCTTAAGCGGGGCCGGAAAAAAGGCCGTAGATCTTTTGAAAAAGGAATCGCAGGCGATCCTGAACGAAGAAAGCGGGAGAATTTTCGAAAAAGCGGGGGGGCGGGCAAATCCAGCCGAAAAAGCGCGCGGGCAAAAAAGCCTTCTTGTTCTTTCCTCAGAGGATAAATCTTCCGCTTTTAACTGTATTCCACAAATAGGGGCCCTTAACGAAGAAGGCTTTTCCACAGAAGAGGCAAAACTTATGAGGGAGACCAAAAAAATCCTGAATCTGCCTGACTTAAAAATCAGCGCGACGGCTGTTCGTGTGCCCACTTTTAACGGCCACGGAGAGGCTGTAACAGTCACTTTTAAAAAACCGGCAAACATTACGGAGATAACAAAAGTTTTGGAAAAACAAAAGGGTTTGACTGTTTTATCAAAAGGACATTTGCCTCATCAACGCTTTGTGGACGGTAAAGATGATGTGTTTGCAGGGCGGATCCGCCCGGTTCCGGGGGAGAAGGGCAAAAGCTGGATGATGTGGCTGGCAGGTGACAATTTACGAAAAGGCGCCGCCTTAAACGGCCTTCAAATCGCAGAACAATTATTCAGAACGCGTAATAAAACTTGAACTTTCAAAGCAGAGAGGGTATTTAATAGCCTGTGAAAAAGACTACTACACTGCTGGTCTGCAAGCAAAGTCCAAGCTTGTTCGGGCTGGAAGTCGCACAGGCGACTTCCAGTTTTACGAAAAAACAAAGAAGAACGGAAGGCCAAATTGTTGGCCTTCCGCCCTCACCGCTTGGCTTTGCTTGCAGACATAATTTAAAAAGGTTTTTCACGAGAGGGTATTTAAGGAAAATATGAAAAAGTTGCTGTTTTTTTCTATATTTATGGTGGTGGCTGGAACGGTTAAGCTAAACCCAGCTTTTGCCCCCTCTGTTCCAGCAGACTTTGACACCGGAGCGGGCCTGCCCCCCGCAGGCTTATCAGATGAAGAGGCAAAAAAAACCCCAGCCTTCAAAAAAATAAGACTGTTTTTCCCGGGCTGGAGGGTTTTTCGTCACCTGCCACGGGCCGAAGCTTTAAAAAATCCCTTCGCCCGGCCAAAAAAACAAAAGAAAAAAAAGAGAAAAAGCCTGACTTTGTTTTATTTGAGCTTTTAAATGAACAGCAGTTTTCTGTTGAGTGGGCTTACGGCTTTTTACAGGACGACAATAAGTACGCTCCCCCTTTGTTGAAAGAAAAAATCACCAAAGACTTTAAAAACGACACTTTTTTTTACCTGAACTTTCACCGGAACATTATGCAGTTTCCTTATATTCTGAAATGGGGAATAAGAGGCAGTGCCGGAATAGTCCGTAACGAAGATCAAGACAGCCTTTATTTTTACCCTTTAAGTCTTTCTTTGATAACCAGTTTGCAAATTTTTAAACAGCAGTTTTTTACGCCTTTTTTTGAAATAGGTTATTCCGTATGGAATGTGGATTTTTCTGATTTTTCTGATTTTTTTCCTTTTTACGGAGGGGGCGCGCTCATCAGTTTTTCTCTTTTTAAAAACTCCCTTCGCCACACTTTGCCGGATGAATACGGTATACAGGATATAGGTATTATCGCGGAGTGGAAAAATCATATCAGCCCTTTGGATCCGCCGGAAGAGGAAAGTCCGTACTTTTTACACTCTCTGCATGTTGGAGTTTATCTTTTGTTTTAAACCCCGTTGAGGTTTTAAATAAGCTTAATGTCTGAACAAATGCGCTTTCGCCTTCTTATAAGCTATAAGGGCCTTGATCTTTACGGCTGGCAAAAACAAAAAAACCTGCCCACTGTGCAGGGCTTTATCGAACAGGCCCTAAAAAAGCTTTTTCAAAAAGACATTTCCGTCATCGGAGCCGGGCGCACAGATAAAGGCGCGCACGCTTTGGGGCAAACAGCGCACTTTGATTTGTCTTTTTGCCCCCTACCGGGCCTGCAAAAGGCCTTAAACTCTTTTTTGATTCCCAAAAATATCTGCATTCGCGGGTTGTGGAAAGCGCCAAAAAATTTTCACGCCCTGCGCTCCGCTCAAGGAAAACATTATATCTACCGGTTCTTGAACCGGCCGCTTCCCTGCGTGTTCCGAAAAGGCTTGATATATTGGCACCCCCACCCGGTAAACCTCAGCCTTCTTCAGAAAATGAGCAGGAAAATACAAGGCCGGCACAATTTTAAAAGCTTTCAAAATGCCGGCACTCCCTTAAAAAACACGATAAGAACCATTACCCGCGCCTGTTGGAGGCGGGAGGGAAAAGACATATTAAGCTTTCATATTGAAGGAGAAGGCTTTTTAAAGCAGATGATACGAAATCTCGCAGGCGCGCAATTAAAGCTTTTAAAGGAAAAAGATCCTTTAAAAAAATGGGACGAAATACGGCTTGCCAAAGACCGAAAAACCGGCTACGAAACCTTAAGCGCCGAAGGGCTTTACCTTTACAAAGTTTCTTATCCCGCGGAGCTTGACAGGGAATGCCAAAAACTTTAGCTTTAAAAAAAAGGAACGACTAATGAAAACATGGCACGCAAAACAAGGGGAGATTGCCAAAAGCTGGTGGCTGGTGGATGCCACGGGCTGTCCTTTAGGCAGGCTTGCAAGCGAGACAGCCGGTCTTTTAAGGGGCAAACACAAGCCGGAGTTCAGCCCCCATACAGACACCGGGGATTTTGTGGTGGTCATAAACGCCGGCCAAATAGGGCTTACGGGGAAAAAACGAACAAATAAAAAATATTTCAGCCATTCCGGGTTTTTTGGCTCTTTAAAGGAAAAACGGGCGGAAGAGCTTTCCGCCTCCAAGCTTATCAGCCGGGCTGTGTCCGGCATGCTCCCTAAAAACAAAATGCGAAAACAGCTTATGAAAAAACTTAAAGTTTATGAAACGGCTCAGCACCCGCACAAAGCGCAAAAACCCTCCGCTTATCTGCTTCAGAAACAAAAAGAAACCAAGGAAAAAGAAATATGAAAGTGTACTACAGTACAGGCAGAAGAAAAACTTCCTCGGCACGGGTGTTCTTAAAACCGGGAACAGGAAAAATCACCATTAACGGAAAAGATCCGAAGGTGTTTTTACCTTATGTTTCAAAAAGAACGGAAGCCTTAAAACCGCTTTACCTTACGAAAGAGCAAAAAGCCCTGGATCTTTATATCACTGTTAAAGGAGGAGGCATCACCGGGCAGTCTGAAGCTATACGCCACGGTCTTTCCCGCGCCCTTACGGAATATTCCCTTGATCATCGCCCCCTCTTAAAAAAAGAGGGCCTGCTCACAAGAGACTCCCGAATGGTGGAGCGAAAAAAAGCCGGCCTCCACAAAGCCCGAAAAAACACCCAGTTTACAAAACGATAATTTAAGACTTTAGCGGATATATCGCACCCTTAGATTCAAAAAAGTGCATATTTTAAGAACAAGTGTGTAATTATTACACGGACTTTAAAAAATAATTGTAAAAGGAAACAATATATTCTATATTAGTAGCTCGTGAACAACCTCTGTCCTATTAGTTTTCAGCAGGCAAAGGCTTAAGCTTGTTCGTGACGGAATACCTTGGACACTCACCGCTTAAGCCTTTGCCTGCCAACATCACTAACAGGACAAAATGAGGGTTTTTCACGGGGGACTATATTAGTAGGGTGTGAAAAAGAACAAAAACCAAGGGGGGATTTATGAAAAAGCTTTTATATATATCTTTAATTATACTTCCATTTTGTGTGAGCGCTGAACATACTTCGATTCCGATTCCGAAACCGATACTGAAGACGCAGGCAGACAAGAAGGCAATCAAGCTAAATTGGAAGGCTATGGCCATTTCAGTAGCCACTTCTTTTATAGTAGATCAGGATATTGGAAAAGCTTCTGAGATTACCGTCCCAGTGTGCCACATATCCTTCACTATACACTCAGTCGGTATTGTTAGAAAAAGATACGGAAAAACAACACTCCACTCATGCGAAATAAAGCTCTTGACCCAAGATTTAATAAAACTTCTTCCTGTTGATTCTTATGATGCCCTTTTTTATAAAGTATCTGCAATAGTTCCCTTAACCCATAAAAACTATTATTATAGTATAAGAGGAACCACACTATACCACACCATACCACCATACTATGGTCATCATAAATGTATGATCACAGCAGGCGAAAGAAGGGAAGTAATAGATTGTTATATCGGCTTCGATAAGCTGGAACTTCGATCCGTGCTATAAGAAAAAATACCTTCCAATAAAAGATCCCGGCCCAGAGCTTTTAATTTTACAAAATGTAAATTTTTAGGGGCAAGATCTGAAAAATGTTTTGACCAGCAAAGGCCCCGGCCCAAAATTTTGGGGGCTATGTACAGATAAAGCCTTTGCGCCGCCTTTTCCTTAAAAAACCGGGACCAGCAAAAAGCCCCCCCCTCCACCAGTATGGACTGTATACCCTCTTCCTGATAAAGATTTTTTAAAACAGAGCGCAGAGCAAAGTTTTTTCGGGATCTGGGGGGTGTTTTTTCAAAAGTTTTAAAAAGTTTGATTTTTACCCGCAAAGCCGAAAAGCCGGACTTTATTTTTTTTGAGATTTTATCGGAGCAACATATAATGATACAGTCTGCGCTGTGCGCCTTTAAAAGGCGCGATTTGGGCAGAAAAGAAAGGCTTTTTCCATTGGGATCCAAAATCACCACTTTATTTTTTTTGCCCTTATAAGGCTTTACGCGAATGTCCAGCCGGGGATTGTCTGAAAGCAAAGTGTTTACCCCTATCAAGACCGCTGAGTGCATAGCCCTTAAAAAATGCCCGTGCCAGCGGGAGGGAAGACCGGTAATCCACAAGGGTTTTTTTGTTGTTTTGTCTCCGGCAACAATACCGTCTAAGCTACAGGCTGTTTTTAAACTGACAAAAGGCCTTTTATGTAAAAAACTGAACTTAAAAACTGTAATCAGGCTTTCTATTTCCTTTTTAAAATACCTGCTTTGAATAATTTTTACGCCTTTTTTTCTTAAAAAATCAAGCCCTGTTTTTTTTGTAAAAGGATCTTCAGCTCCATAAGTAAGAGACTTAATAGGGTACTTTGCCAAGGCACGGGAGCAAGGGGGGGTTTTTCCTTTATGGTGACAAGGCTCCAAGGTGATAAAGATATGCGCCCCTTTTAGTTTTTTTTTGTTTTTAATTTTTTTTAAAGCCTTAACTTCGGCGTGATCCCCGCCGTATTTTTCGTGGTAAGCTATGGACAGCAGATGAAAGTCCGCAGACAAAATCACACAGCCCACGGGAGGGTTAGGCTCCACCCGGCCTAAGCCTTTTTGAGCTTCCTTAAGGGCCAAATACATGGCTTTTTTTGGAGAAAGTTTCATGATCCCCGCCTGCACTCAAGAGGCTTAATTATTCAGTCGTTCGTGAAAAAGGCTTCAAGTGTATTGTCTGCAAGCAAAGTCCAAGCTTGTTCGGGACGGAATACGATTTAATTTAAAAAGCCTCTTTGCATTTGATCTCTTTCGATAGCGTCAAACAGGGCCTGAAAGTTCCCCTCTCCAAAGCCGTCATGGCCTGCGCGATAAATAAGCTCGTAAAACACGGGGCCTATAACATTTTTGGTAAAAATCTGAAGCAGGTGGCCTTTTTCATCCCCGTCCGCCAAAATTTTGTTTTCCTTAAGAGCGCTTAAGTCTTTTTTTACCTGAGGCACTCTGTTTAAAAGATCTTCGTAATAGGTGTCCGGCACATCTAAAAAATCAATACCCCGATTTTTAAGTTTTTTTACAGAATCCACAATATTTTTAGTGCTTAAAGCAATATGCTGAATACCTGAGCCTTTGTATTCCTCTAAAAATTCCTGAATCTGGGATTTTTTTCCTCTCTCCCCTTCCGCCGGCTCGTTAATGGGAATGGTAATGGTGTTACAAGGAGAGCGCATGACCTTTGAAGTCAAACCGGTTTTTACCCCTTGAATATCAAAATACCGTCTTTCAGTGAAATTAAAAATCTCTTGATAAAAGTCGCACCATTTTTGCATATCCCCTTTAGGCACATTGTGGGTTAAGTGATCCACCGAAAGAAGACCTGCGGAATTTTGCGCCCCGGGCGAAAAAGCTGAGTCCTCTGACAGATTAAACTCTTTTTCAAAATGAGAAATATCCTCCTCCACGAAATAAATCACAGACTCCCCCACTCCGTATATGGCCGGAAAACTGTGACTTTCCGCAGGAACAGCCCTTGCCCCTTTTGAAAGGGCGCACTCAAGAGCTTTTTTACCGGATCTGACACGAAAGCCCAAAGCGCACACAGACGGGCCGTGGTTTTGGAAAAAATTTTCAGCAAAGCTGTCTTGTGTACGGTTTAAAACAAAGTAAGTATAACCCTGTAAAAAAAGATCCACCGGCTTTTGTTTGTGCCGGCCTTTTTGAAAAAAGCCCATAGCTTTCCACAGCTGAACCAATTTTTCAGGCTCAGGACTGCTGTATTCAATAAAATCAATACCTTTTAATCCGGCTGGATTTTCTTTTGCGTTCATTATTTATTTCTCCCTATTTAATCAGGTATGAAAACCTCTTATTTTTTAACTTTTTTATACATACTTTCCGCCAAAAAAGCAATATTTAGGTCTTGATCTAATTAGTCGGGCGTGAAAAACACCTGCAAATTATGTCTGCAAGCAAAGCCAAGCGGTGAGGGCGGAAGGCCAACAATTTGGCCTTCCGTTCTTCTTTGTTTTTTCGTAAAACTGGAAGTCGCCTGTGCGACTTCCAGCCCGAACAAGCTTGGACTTTGCTTGCAGACCAGCAGTTTAGTAGCCTTTTTCACGGCCTGTTACTCATATTAGTTTTTTGAAAATACTGTCTTGCAGTTGATACATTTTTTTTTCATGCTCGAAGCCCAGCAAATGAAGCAGGCCGTGCAAAATCAGGTAATAAAGCCACTTTTTATTGGAAAGCCCTTTTGGTGTATTTTGATAAACCACCGAAAGGCAAAGCGCCAGCTCCCCTAAGGAATCTTTTTCTAAAGGGGCAAAGCTTAAAATATCCGCCGGGGAATTTTTTTTTCTAAATTGATGATTAAGCTTTTGCATTTCCTGTTTGCTGATAAAAACCAAAGTCACATTTGCCGGCTGTTTTGACACCTGCGGGGCGGAGCCTGCCGCAGTTTTTGCCTTTGCCGGCATTTTTAATCCAGTTTCTTTTTTGAATTGCAGGGGAATATTACGGCTTTTCAGCTCACTTGTCACAGCGCGGATCCATTGCTTAATCCCCTTTTGATTTATTTCCACTTTAGCGGAATTGATGATTTTAACTTTCACTGACAACTCCTGTATGAAATGACATAAAACTTAAACAATCCCTCCATGAAAAACATCTGTTATTTGTCTGCTTGTCGTCTGCTTGTCGTCTGCCTGTAGTCTCAGCCGGATCAGTCATGTAAGAGCTGATTTTCTGTAAATTCAATCCTAAAACTGCAATATTTTGGACTTTTAAGCCTCTTGTAGTCTGCTTGTCGTCTGCTTGTCGTCTGCTTGTCGTCTGCCTGTAGTCTGCCTGTAGTCTCAGCCGGATCAGTCATGTAAGAGCTGATTTTCTGTAAATTCAATCCTAAAACTGCAATATTTTGGACTTTTAAGCCTCTTGTAGTCTGCTTGTCGTCTGCTTGTCGTCTCAGCTGAACAAGGCTGGCTAATTTCTACACAAACCAGCGTAAAAAAGCTATATTGTATGTTTTTGAGTTGCTTACAGTCTCCCTGTAGTGCGTGATTTTTAGAGTATGGCATTTTTAATTATGATGCTTTAAGACATTTTTAAGGTGAAAAATGGGTGCATACACAAAAACTGTTTTATTGAAAAAGCTGTCAGACAGGCTTTTAAGTGAAAATGAATCCATAGAGTTTAAAGAAAAATGGCATAGAGAGCACGGACACAGCATTTCCGCCATTGGAAACAACAATACCGGCGGATGGCTGATTGTGGGTGTAAATGATGAGGGAGTTTTACCGGGCAAAAACCTTAAATGGATAAAAAAGCAACAATCGCAAATTGAAGGTCATATCAATCAATGTCTTGAACCGCATGCCGCTGTCCCTTCTGTTTCCATTGAGTCGGTAAATAATAAACTCTGCTTGTTGATTGAAATAATCAACCCTCAAAAACGGGTTTCTTGGAGTGAAAAGTCCTATCGTCGCATTGGTTCGCGAACTGTAAAAATGTCGCCCGGACAAGAAAGAGAGTTGGACATAAAACGTCCGGGGCTGGATTTTTCAAGTTTCCATTACAATAAAAGCATAAACTCAGGTTTGGTATTGGATTTTGCGCGATTTTTAAAAAACAGTAATGTTCATTGGACTGCATTGACTGCAAGCAATGTTTTATCCAAACTCAATATAAAAAATAAAAATGTTTCCGGTATTTTATTCGGTGATTTTACTTTTCGGCTTATTCATTATAACGAACATTCTGAGGTGTTGGATCAAAAAGAAGAAAAAGGCTTGTATCGGCTCCTGCAAAAGGAATATATCCAACACATTCAATCTTGGACAAGGGAAAAACCTCTGGCCTTAAAACCCGGCTCATTATCTGTTATGGAGGAAAAGCCGTATCCCACCCGGGTGTTAAGGGAAATTCTTGTTAATGCTGTGGCTCATTCCACTTTTGAAAAACAAGGCAGAGGTGTGGAAGTGCGATTGTATAAAAACAGAATAACAGTTTCAAATCCCTGTTCGGCCCAGGCTGTGGCTTTTATAAAAAAACGATTTTCTGAGGAGCATTTTTCCCATAATCCGCTGTTAATAAATATTTTAAGAAAAGCGCAATTTTCTGAAGAGTTGGGTACGGGGAAAAGTAAAATTTTTAAAACTATGATTGAAAGCGGTAAGAGAGAGCCTTTATTGGAATACCAAAAGCTTTCAGATGACTATGGGATATGGTCAGTCACTTTATATAATGAACAACCTAATATCCATTTTTTAAAGCTTCTTAAAAAATTCAAAAGTATTTATACAGATAACCCTGATAAATATAAAATATCAGCCGCTTTAGTGTTGTGGAAAGACAAAACTCTGGAGGAGATTTTCAGTTACATGGATGAATATCACAAAAAGCTTACCGGGGAGATTTTGTCCGGCGACAACTCTCCGTTTTTGTTAAAGTTCGACTATTCAAAAAAGTCTAAAGGAAAATCATCAGCCAAAATTCTTCTAAAGCGGTGGGGGCAGGTACAATTAGAAGGGCAAAAATCAAAAGTTTTTTCCTCCGCCGAAGAGAACACATTTAAAGAGATTTTGCAGGATTATGCTTATCAAGACAATCGGCGGGGATATATCACCAACAAAGAGGCAAGGTATCTTTTTGGCTTGTCCAACAACCAGTCAGAAATAGTGCAATTATCAAAAGCGTTTCAGAGTTGGGAAAAATCCGGGTTTATGAAGAAAGAAAAAAAAAGAGGCTATTGGAAAGTCCTACGCAAACCGAAACAATCTCAACAGCTCCTTTTCAAAGACTTGTTTAAAAGGCTCTAAATAAAAAATAAAGTAAAAAGAGCTGTTAAATGGGCTGAAAGCGGATGTTTTTTTAAGTCTTTTGTTTTAGGGCCGGTCCTGTGCTATGCTGAAAAAAACGGGAAGGGTAAAAATTTGTGAGGCGGTAAATGTTTAATATCCTGATTGGCTTTTCGGCGGGTTTTGGCATCGGCTCCGGCATAGCCGTTTTAACACATCTGCTTTTAAAAAGACAAAAAATAAGTCACACCCGGCAGTCCGCTCAAAATATCATACAAAGCGCCAAAGAGGAGCAGGCGCAGATTCAGGAACAAATCGCAAACGAGATGGAAGAATACAAAACATCCCTTATGCAAAAACAAGAAGAGTATATTGAGCGGGTTTCTACAGAAAACCACAGGCTGAAAGAGGAAATGGAACACACAGCTCAGCAAAAAGAAGAGGAATTGCTCCATTTGAAAAAGCGCAAAGATATGTATGCTTCTCAAGAGAATGAATTGCTGAAAATCAATACTCAACAAAGGCTCACACAGGCAAAAGATCAGATGAAAACAGCTAAAAAGCGTCTTGTGCAGGATCTGCAAAGCCGGTTTAATATCAATGTGGAAAAACTAAAACAGGAAAACAGGAAACAACAAGAGATTCAGGCGGAAAGCAATATGCGCACGCGGATAAAGGAAAAAGAAGAGTATCTTAAACACAATGTGAATCAGCAGGCGCATTTTATTTTAGAGTTGGTTCTCAGCCGTTTTCAACAGGCTTATTGTTCCGAAAGAGGAATCAGGAATGTCAACTGGCCTGGCCGGGCCGCTATGGAAGCTCTTTTAGGCCCGGGTTTTGAAAAACTGAAAATTCTGGAAAAAGAATGCGGAGTGGACATGAAAGTCAGCGACAAAGAGCCAAGTATCAGCATCTTGGGCCTTGATCCTGTTAGAAGAGAGCTGGGGCGCGCCTCTTTACAAAGGATAGCCGGAAAGAAGCATATTAAGGAGCACGAGATTAAAAAAACAGTCAGTGAAATTAAAAAAATGCTGTTTCGCCGGATAAAAAATGACGGCCAAAGAGTTTGCCGGGAATTGGCTTTAAAGGATGTTAAAACGGAAATTAAAAACATGATGGGAGCTTTAAGGTACCGGTATTCTTTCGCTCAGAACCAGTATTTTCACTGTCAGGAAGTGGGCCGGCTTTGTGGTTTGCTTAATGCGGAACTTTTGGCTGAGGAGCCTTTCAGCCCCTCGCGCCGGGCGGGCTTGTTCCATGACATAGGAAAAGCTATGGATCATTCCAAAGAGGGGGGGCACGCTGTTATTGGCGCTGATTTTATTGAACAACACGGTGAGAAGGCGGAAGTTGTGCGCGCCGTAAGAGCGCACCACCATGATGTTTCCCCGGAAAAGCCTCTGGATTTTTTGGTTATTGCCGCGGACGCTCTTTCCGGCGCAAGGCCGGGCGCGCGAAGATCCACTGTAGATTCTTATAATCAAAAAGTGCTGACTTTGGAAAAAATCGGCCACAGCTTTAAAGGGGTAAAGGACACTTATATTATGAGTGCGGGGAGGGAAATAAGAGTTATTGTAGACAGCCAAAAAATAAATGATGTAAAAGCCTTGGAGTTAAGCAAGAAAATTGCCGGAAAAATAGAAGAGGAATGCTCTTATCCCGGCCTGATAAAGGTCACCGTTGTAAGACAGGTCACCAAAAGCATTAATGTTCAAAATCTGCAAAGCAGATCTGCCGGGCTTTAATAAAGAGCTGTCCGGCCTGTGCCCTTAAAATACATCTCTTTTTTTTCTTAAGTAGGCAAATTCCTCCACCTTGCGCGCCCGGAGAAAAGGGTTGGTCTTAAGCTCTTCAGAAAGAAAAAACGGAACTGTGGCCTGCCGGTTTTTTCTAAGACTTGTTACTTTTTGCATACGGATTTTAAGATCCGGATTTTTCGGATCCAGGTTTAAGGCAAAAAGGCCGTTTTTTTCTGTATATTCATGGGCGCAAAAAACTTTTGTATCCGGCGGAAGGCTTTTGATTTGACTGAGGCTGGAAAACATTTGCTGAAAGCTTCCTTCAAACAGCCTTCCGCAACCCATAGCGAACAAAGTATCCCCGACAAAAAGCTTTTTTTCTTCAAAAAACCAATAGGCGATATGCCCTAAAGTGTGCCCGGGCAAAAACAAAACCCGAAAAGGGTGGTTCTCAAACTGAGATTCCTCCCCTTCCCGCAAAGATCTATCTATCCCCGGAATACGCTTTGCGTCCTTTGCAAAGCCCCACACCGAACAGTTCCACTGTTTTTTTAAAGCAAGATTTCCGCCTGTGTGATCCGGGTGATGATGGGTGTTGAAAATAAAATCCAGATTCCATTTCCGTTTTTTTAAAAAAATATTTACCGGATCAGCCAAAGCCGGATCCACCACAGCGGTTTTTTGAGCGGAGCGCAGAATATAAATATAATTGTCCTGAAGAACCGGCAGTTGAAAGACCTGTAGGGTTTTTGTATCGGTCATATTATTTTTAAAAGTATCTTCTAAGGCCAAGGCTTAAATGAATATTAAAGTCATTTACCCGGCGGGTGGTTATTAACCAAGGAAAGAACCTTGTTGTCTCCACACTGCGTTCATAACTTACCCCCAACCGGGGAATCAAGGCAAAATGTTTTGAGATAAAAGCTTTTAAAAAAATTCCCACACCAATATTGACTCCCATTAAAGATATTGCTGAAAAGTCAGGTAGAATGAAGCTAAAAGGTATGTCCAGTCCGGCAACCATTTTATTTATACCGTCGTTGGCTGTGAAATTAAATTCCGTTGAGAAGGCGATACTCATAAAAGCCTCTTTATTGCTGAAGTATGCGCTCACCATGCCTTCCACCTCCATCGTCCCTTTGGGAAAAAACGCTGTTTCCTGAATTACCTCACCAAAGCCGGACTGGAGTAATAAAACCAACTCATTTCCTTTAATGGAATACGCCGGAGCGACATAAAAAGTGTTAAAGCCGTTTCTTTTGGCCCTGTCACTGTATGCCTGTTGATTTATCAAAACCAGAGGATCATTTGCGATTTTAACCTCCTGAGCCGGTTTTTCCACACTAAGGGCCGGGGCTTTATTTGCCAAAGGCTCAGCTTTTGCAAAAAAGCAGGCAAAAAAAGCCGTTATAATAAAAATTGATTTCATTTTTTACCTCCATTTAATTTAAAACTATCACTTAAGCATTATTCTGTCCAATGAATTTTAATTATTCATCCGTGAAAAAGTCTGACTTTCATAGTTGGCATAAGCAAAACCCCGCCTTGTTCGGGACGGAATACCTTGAACCCTCACCGGCGGGGTTTTGCTTATGCCACAAAGAACAAGTCTTTTTCACAGGCCACTAATTATTCACCCGGTTCCTACAGTCCGCCTTATTTTTTGCATAAAAGGTTTTGCCGTATTTCGCGCTTTTTCCGCCCCGGCTTTTAAAACAGCCTCTATCTTTCCCGGATCCGCCATAAAGGAGTCGTAAAGCTTTCTTTTTTCTGATAAACACTCTTCTAAAAGAAGGTACAGCATTTCTTTTACCTTTCCCCAGCCTATACCTGTTTTGTATTTATCCGCTAAAGCGGAAGTCTGCTCCTTTTTTGCGAAAGCTTTATACAAGGAAAACAAAATGGATTTGTCTGGATCTTTAGGCTCTTCAGGGGGCGAAGAATCTGTTTTGATTTTCATAATGGTTTTTTCCAGCTCCTGAGAGGAGCAAAAAAGAGGAATGTGGTTGCCTTTGCTTTTGCTCATTTTTTCTCCGTCAAGGCCGGGAAGCAGTTTTGTTTTTATAAGGGTTTTTGGAGGTTTCAGCAGATTTGTATTAAAAGCGCGGTTAAATTTAAGGGCAATGTCCCGGCTTATCTCCAAGTGTTGTGCCTGATCCTCACTGACGGGGACTTCGTCTGCGGAAAACAGCAAAATATCCGCCGACATCAGTATAGGGTAGTTGTATATTCCCATGTTGACACTGCTTTCAGGATTTTGCTTTTGCTTTCTTTTGCCTTCTTGAAGCAAGGCCTTATAAGAGTGCCCCCGGTTCATAAGCCCCTTGGGGGTTACACAGGATAAAATCCAATTAAGCTCGAAAAGCTCGGGAATATCAGATTGGCGGTAAATAAGGGTTTTTTCCGGATCCAAACCGCAGGCCAGCCAAGCTGAGGACACTTGATAAATCATCTTCTGCAGAGCTTTGGCGGAGCGCACTGTTGTCAGGGAATGATAATCCGCCACAAAAAAATAACTTCTCACCTCAGGTTTTTTTGTAAGCGCCAAAGCCGGTTGAATGGCCCCGATATAATTACCCAAGTGAGGCATCCCGGTGGGCTTGATCCCTGTAAGCAAAGTTTTGGACATATTTTTGTTTCCCCCGCTGAAAAAAATATATTAAAAGCCTTAATTAGTCGGGCGTGAAAAAGGCCACTAATTAAATATGCAAAAGCTGTTACTTATTTTAACTTATATCCGGGCGCTTGTACACTGGCTTTGGCTGGCGGGGATTACCGCTTTAGCTGTGTTTTTTGTAGTTTTTTTTGAGCTGTTTGGTTTGAAAAAAAAAAGCTGTCAATCCGCAAGGCTTTGGGCTTTTTTTCTGCTCTGGTTTTGCGGTATTAAAGTCGTGAAGAAAAACACACACAATATCCCTAACACAGCTTTTCTTATGCTTTTTAACCACCGGAGCTATGTGGATATTCCGGCTTTACTGCAAGTCACAGCCGAAAGACTTTACTTTGGAGCCAAAAAACCGCTTTTTTCCATTCCTTTGCTGGGTCTGGCAATGAAAAGGGCGGGGCATATACCTGTTCAACAAGAACATCCCAGGTCCACTCTCAGGCTGTACCGTTCCCTAAAGGTCAGGATTGAAAGAGGAGACTCCTTTGCTCTTTCCCCGGAAGGGGGCAGACACACCGGGGCCGGCCTTGCGCGCTTTAAAAAAGGCCCTTTTTTGTTTGCTCTTAATTATCAGATAACAATTTTGCCGGTTGTAATTCACGGAGCTGAGGAATGTATGCCAAAAGGATCCTGGTTTTTTAATAAAGGGGCCTTAAAAAGAACAGTGGTTGTGGAGTACCTGCCGGCTTTCCCGACAAAAGGCATGAAAGATATAAAAAAATTACAAGATCAAGTGTATGACAAAATGGCAAAAGCGGTAACAAATTAATATTACCGGGCGTTTTGCAAAATTGTTTCGGCCAAGATGGAATAATCCTTCATGCAGATACTGAAATTACCGCCTCCGGTTTTTGGAGCCAATGTGGAAATGTCCTCTCCATAGCCGGGTTTTTGAAAGTACTCATATAAAAAGAAAGCGCGATCTTTGTTTTTTTTGTAGCACTTTGTGTCTCCGGGCCGGATAATCAAGCTTAAAACAGAAAGTCTTTTTTCAGAACCATATACAGTTTTAAATTCACTGATAATGTCCTGAGCTTTGGTGTTTTGCGGGGCTTTTTCGTCTCTGTTGCCAGCGATAATCGCGACAAAATCCGCCTCCTCACGGGTTAAGTGTTTGTTGGTCGCAAAAGAAGCCTTAAGAGCTTTTAAAGGCTCCACATCCCCGCAGTAAGGGGGCCTTAGGCAGTCAGTTCCCACTGTTCCTTCTTGGTCACCCGGGGGAGGATCTGGGTCACGGGTAAGGGTGTACATAAAAATATTTTGGTCATCCCCTTTTTCTAAAAATTCTACTTGCAGAAGTCTGCCCCATCCTTCAAGCTTCATGGCTTTGCCGTTTCTGCCCCAAGAGCTTTTTTTCGCGTAGTCTGTATTGGTAAAGAGTATACGCCAGTCAAGCCCGCCTTTGTTTAAGATGGGAATAAAAGACTTAAATCTTTTTTGGAACGCGGTCTGCAAATAATACCACATAGAGGGGGAAGCATTGACCATAAAAAGAATATCCACCGGCCTTTCGGGCGCGCTTATTTCATCACTTTTACGGCTGAAATCAAACCCACTGCCGGTGACAAAGGCGTGTCCTTCATCATCTGCCGTATATTCCTCACCACCGGGCGGACAATCCTCCGCGTAGATGGTGTATTCGTCGCCTTCACAGATTCTTACATCTTCAGTTCTTTTTCCGTCAGCGTCGGGTCTTCCGCGACCGGTTTTGCCCCGGCCCTTAGCCCCATCTTCAGGACCTTCTTCGACAGAGATTCCCGAACAGCTTATTAAAACAACGCAAAAGATTAAAAAAAGATTCTTTTTCACTTTGGTTTTTTTGCTCCTGCTTATTATGTTCATATTTTTGCACAAGCCTTTACTTATTTCTAATCGGCAGGTAAGGGCCTTTTTATTACAAAATTATAAAAATAAAGGGCTTGGTTTAAGACAGAACAGGTATTAAGCCCGATATTTGTCAGGTCTGTCGTCTGGTTTTCCGACTTTAAGCTTGAAAATACCGGCTTTTTTTAAAAAAAGCTTATTTTTCAAAAAAAGGAAGGGGGATCTGCCATTTTATCATCTGATGGATAAGGGCTATCAGAGGAAAGCCGATAACGGCGCTGAAATCCGCACTTTCTATTTTTTCGAACAAGGCGATTCCGTATCTTTCCAAAGCGTAAGATCCGGCGCACTGCAAAGGCCGGGCCTGCTCCACATATTTTTCAATTTGGGATTTTGTCAGTTTTCGCATGCGCATTTTATTAACTTCCAAGTGACTGAAGCTTTGCCCCCTGTAGCGCATTTCCAAGGCGGTAAAAAGTGTATGGGTTTTCCCTTGCAGTTTCATCAGGGAGCGGACAGCCTGTTTGGAGGTACAGGGCTTGTCAAATATTTCGTTCTTCAGAACCGCCATTTGATCCCCGCCCAAAACAAGAGCTTTAGGATACTTTTTTGCGGTTTTTTTCACCTTGGCCCGGGCGATTTTTTGGCAAATTTGCTTTGGAGGAAGCTTTGTTTGTTTTTTATAAAAATCCTCATCAATGCCTGAGATTTTAACGGTAAAGGAAAAACCCAAGTGTTCCAACTGCTGTCTTCGGGAGGCGGATCCGCTTGCCAAAATCAAGGCCGGCGGGTTTTTATATTTTTGTGGCGGGTTTTTCATTTGCTTTTTTTATGAATAAACACTAAAGAGAGTCAAGAGGAGCACGCGGTATGTTGGACATAAAATATATCCGCCTTCACCCGGATAAGGTAAAACGGGCTGTTGAGCTGAAAAATATTGATTTGGATCTGGATGAGCTGATCCGACTGGATAAAAAACTTACCGGTATGAATCAAAAACTGCAGGATCTACAAAGGCAAAAAAATGAAAACGCGGGAAAGTTTAAAAATGCCGATTCAGATGAGGAAAAGCAAAAAATTGCCAAAATCGGGCGGGATATTGCCAGTCAAATCAGCAGGCTTCAATCTGAGCTGGAAGGCTGTAAGGCCCGATTTTCCTCTTTAATGTTGCAGGTGCCTAATATTCCTTCTGAAGATTCCCCCATCGGAAAAGACGAAAGCGCGGGCAAAGTGATAAAAACCTTTGGCGCAAAACCAACAGGCCAAAATTTAAAAGGTCATGTAGAGTTACTGACTCAAAACAACTGGGCGGACTTTAAAAGAATTGCCGGGGTGGCGGGTTCGCGCAGTTATTGTTTAAAAAACAAAGCCCTTTTTTTAGAGCAGGCTATTATTCAATTCAGCCTTAAGTTTTTGGCCAAAAAAGGCTTTGAGCTTTTCAGCCTTCCTAATTTCGGAGACCGAGCCTGTTTTGTCGCCAGCGGCCACTTTCCTGAAGGAAAGGAGCAGGTGTATTATATGGAAAAAGATAAAATTTTTTTAACCGGCACCTCAGAAGTGATTTTAAACAGCCTTTACAAAAATGAAATTTTACCAATTAAAAAACTCCCTTTTCTTATGGGCGGGCTTAGCCCCTGTTTCAGAAGAGAAGCCGGAAGCGCGGGCCGGGATGTGCGAGGCCTTTTGAGAGTGCACCAGTTTATAAAGTTAGAGCAATATGTGATCTGCGAAAACAGCAAAGAACAAAGCCACATATTGCACAATTTTTTACTGCAAACCGCAGAAGAAATTTTGCAGGCTCTGGAACTGCCTTATCAGGTGGTGGCGATCTCCACAGGCGACATGGGCGCTGGAAAATACAAAATGCACGATATTGAATGTTGGCTTGCCTCTTTAAACAAATATGTGGAGACACACAGTTGTTCCTCCCTTTTGGACTGGCAGGCCCGCCGGACAAATCTCAGATACAAAGACGAGAAAGGCAAAATTCATTATTGTCACACCTTAAACAACACGGCTGTCGCTCTTCCCCGCCTGCTGGCGGTGTTTGTGGAACATCACCAAAGACCGGATGGATCTTTAAATATTCCCCCCGCCCTAAGACATTTTTTTAAAGGTGCTTCCTGCATAAGCCCCGATCTTAAGTAAGTAAGCCTGAAGAAAAAACCGGCTTTTTGCTTGTCTTTTACTTTTTTGCTTATTAAACAGGGGGTATGGCCACTTGGTTTCACAGTATAGATCCTTTTATTTTTCAAATAACAGACACTTTTGGTCTGCGCTGGTACTCCACAGCCTATATCATGGGCTTTTTAACATCTTATCTTCTTATCCGCCGGCTGATTTACAAAAAAATTACTCCCCTGTCCCGGAGCGATGCTGTGGATTTTATCACTTGGGTGGCTTTTGGGGTTATTTTGGGCGGGCGCTTGGGCTACGCGCTTTTTTACGATCAAAGTCTTTTTGTCAAATTTGACTCTCATTTTCCCTATTGGGAGTTTTTAAAAGTGTATCACGGAGGGCTTGCCAGCCACGGGGGCATTATCGGTGTGGTGACAGCCGCCGTCTGGTTTGCGAAACGAAAAGGTTTTTCCTCTTTGCATCTTTTGGATTTAACCGCTTTGGGAGGGCTTGGCATTTTTTTTGGCCGGATTGCCAACTTCATAAACGGAGAGCTTTTTGGAAGAGTGGTGGAGGGCAAAACCCTTTTGGCTGTTCAGTTTCCGCAAGAAATGCTTTTATGGGTCTCTCAAAAAAAAACCGGGTATTTGCGGGATCTTTCTTCCGCGGTGGCGGGGCTTAAAAAGGGAATCAAACCGGAGCTTTGGCAGGATTGGATCTATCAGTTTGAATCCACCGGGGCTTTAAGCGGGCAAATTTATTCTGCGGTTTATTCTCTGATAAAAGCCTGTGAGCATGGCAACCAAGCGGTGATTTCAGCTTTAAAGCCTCTTATTTCTTATCGTCATCCTTCGCAAATTTATCAGGCGGTTTTAGAGGGCTTGATCCCTTTTCTGATAGTGTGGTTTTTGTTCCACAAAAAAAAGCCGCTTAAGCCGGGGGTTATAGGCGGTGTATGGGCCGGATCTTACGCGGTGATGCGTATTGCAGGGGAGCGGTTTCGCCTGCCGGACGCGCATATTGGTTTTCAAGCCTTGGGGCTTACCCGCGGACAATGGCTGAGCCTTTTTATGTTAATGAGTATTATTTGTTACTTGGTTTTTGTTCTTCAAAAATCCCGCTTTAAGCCGGCCAAAAATTGAGCGGGGTTTTTTGATTCGTAAATGGGACGGCCCATGACCAAAGCGCTTGCACCGGCCTTGAGCGAAGACTTAGGGGTGAATATTCTTTTTTGATCTTCTTTGGGATCTTGTTTTTTGGCCGGGCGGATACCGGGTGTAAGCAAATAAGCTGAAGGGTGCCTTTTGCGTAAAAAAGACACTTCCTCTCCTGAACACACAAGACTCTTAAGTCCGCTTCGAAAAACCATATCGGCCAGGCTTTCCGCATGGGAGGAAACAGAATGCGGGCGAAGTAAAAACGGCAAACTTCTTTGGGAAAAGCAGGTCAAAACTGTGACACTGAGAATGCGAAACGCTCTTTTTTGGTTTAAGCGCGCCTCCAGATCCGCAAGTTTTTTTAAGCACTCCTCCCCTACTTGCGCATGAATGGTCAGCATGTCCGCCCCTAAGTCAAAACCCGCGCGGATGGAAGCCTCTACCGTGGAGGGAATATCAAAAAACTTAAAGTCCAAAAAGACTTTTCCGTAAGATTTTAACTTTGTAATTAAGGAAGAATCGCTTTTAAAGTAAAGCCGGGGGCCGATTTTAAAACCTTCCACATAAGAGGCGCACTCCCGCGCCAAGCGGAGCGCGCGATCTTCCTGATCCAGATCCAAGGCCACATATAAAGGAAGTTTTTTCATAAGCTTTTTGCTTTTTTTAAAATTTGCTCATTAGCGGAGGAGGCGGGAAGTTTTTCCCGCTTTCCGGTTTTTCGCTCTATAAGCTCCACCGCGCCTTGTTTTAAATCACGAACCCCTATATTAACTCTTAAGGGAAAACCCAAAAGGTCTGCATCTTTAAACTTCACTCCTGCGCTCTCAGATCTATCGTCCATAAAAACATCCACCTTGTTTTCGTGTAAATTTTGGTACAGACCTTCAGCTGTTTTTAGAGCTTTTTCATTTTGCGGATCCAGCAAACAAATATGCAGTGTAAAGGGACTGACAGCAAAAGGCCATATTATACCGTCTTTATTGTGGCTTTGCTCCACCACGGCTTGGATGGTGCGTGTAATGCCGATGCCGTAACAACCCATTTCCACATAATGTTTTTTTCCGCTTGGATCCAGATAAGAAAGCCCCATTTTTCGGGAATATTTATCGCCCAAGTAAAAAATATGCCCCACTTCAATGCCCCGGCAGGATTTTAAAATCTGCCCGTCCGGGCCTTTATCCCCCGCTTTGGCTTTGGGGCGCATTTCCTTGTTGAAGGCGACAGTATCTGTAAACAAAAGCTCGTCTTCTCCGTGATCCGCCAGAATATGAAACTCCTCTGATTTGTCGCCGCCTATTTCCCCGCTGTCCGCTTTCACCACACGAAAAGGCGTCTTTAACCGGGAAAAAATATTTGTATAAACCTGCCGCATTTTTTGATAGCTTTTTTCGGCTTGTTTTTTGTCCAAGTCAAAACTGTAAGCGTCTTTCATAATAAATTCTCTTGCTCTCATCAGGCCGAAGCGGGGGCGGATCTCATCCCGAAACTTGGTTTGAATTTGATAAAGGCAAAAAGGAAGATCCCGGTAACTTTGGATATTGTTTTTCATATAATCACAAATCACCTCTTCATGGGTGGGGCCAAGGCAAAACTCCTGACCTGATCGGTTTTTTATTCTTTGTAAAATATCGTCGTAAAGATTCCAGCGCCCGCTTTTTTCCCATATCTCTTTGGGCTGAACCATAGGCATAAGGATCTCCGCGCAGGTGTTTTTATTTAACTCCTCACGAACAATACCTGAAAACTTTTGAATGGCGCGCACAAAAAGCGGACTGTAAGTAAAAATTCCGGCGGAAAGTTTTTTAATAAAGCCCCCCCGGCTGAGCAAACTTCCGCCAGGAAGATGAGTGTCCGCAGGATCAGACCTTAAAGTTTTAAGTCCCGTTTCAGACCATTTCATACCTGTCGCAGTATCAGATATTTATATAAATATGTCTACAGCTTCGGAAAATATTTCCGAACCACTTTTAAAAGACCTTTATGGGCGGGGGCTTAAAACCTAAATCCCCTTGGAATACAGCTTCGGAAAATATTTCCGAACCACTTTTAAAAGGGCTTTAGCCAAAGGCTTTTTATTTCGGTATTACCGGATTTTTGGGCTGTATTTGCTTAAGGTGGGAGAGCATTTTTAAGGCGGTTTGAATACTTGCGCGCCCGATATGCCCTTTTGCCCCCCCTGTGCGGGATAGGGCCTGTTTTTGATTTTCCGTCATCAGCACGCCAAAAATCAAAGGGCGGTTCATTTTCAGCTGAACTTGCATACAGCCCTGCTCGACCATTCGGCAACAGGCCTCATAGTGATTGGTCTTTCCGCGAATAACACAGCCAAGAACCACCACAGCCTGGCAGTTTTTTTGAAAAAGCCACTGTGCCGTAAGAGGAATTTCCACCACGCCCGGTACTTCTATAATTTCAAAATTTTTTAGGCCTGATTTTTTAAGCTCCGCCAAAACCCCCGCCTTCAACCTTGCGGAAATTTTAGGGTTAAACCGGGACAGCGCCACCCCTATTTTTGCGGTTTTTGTGTTTTTTGCGGTTTTTGTGGTTTTCATAAAAAGTCACCTTATAATGATTTGGTATTGAATCGCCTGTTAAAACAGGCTGACAGTAACTGAAACAGCTTAACAAAACAAGGCTCGATTTGACCACCCTTTATACTTAGTCGGGCGTGAAAAAAGCTACTAAACTGCTTGTCTCAAAAGCAAAGCCAAGCTTGTTCGGGACGGAATACCTTGGACCCTCACCGCTTGGCTTTGCTTGCAGACATCATTTACAAGGGTTTTTCACGCCCGACTGCTTAGTCCTTGCAGATAATACTTGACTTAAGCTCTGATTTATCCGATAAATTAGACATAAAGGGGCTAATTTATCGGCGACTGTTATTAAGACCCGCCGGTTGAAATTTTAAGAACCTGAATTTTTACACTGGAGGAATGATGATCCAAAGGCTCATCAAATGCTCAAAAACAAAGAGTTTTTTCCTGTTTGGGGGGCGGGCGACAGGCAAATCCGTTTACCTGCAAAAACAGTGGTCCCGAAATTTCAAAAAAAATGAAATCCTCTACATAGATCTTTTGAATCCGGAAACAGAAAGAGAGTTTCTTTTAAAACCTTCCCGGCTGACAGAGCGTATTGAAGCGCTTAGGTTTCCTCCTAAATTCATTGTCATTGACGAAATCCAAAAAGCGCCCAAACTGTTGGATGTGGCTCATCAGTTAATACAAAAAAAGAAGCTTAAATTCGCTCTCACAGGATCCAGTATCCGCAAGTTAAAACAGGGCGCGGCCAATCTGCTGGCGGGAAGAGCTTTTTTGTATAAACTTTTCCCGCTTACTTTTTTGGAGCTGAAAGACAAATTCAATTTGAATCAAGTATTGCAGTTTGGAAGCCTGCCTGAAATATTCAGCTTACAATCAAAAAAAGACAAAATTCGTTATTTACATTCATATATCCACACTTATTTAAGGGAAGAAATTATTTCAGAACAAATCATTCGAAACATAGAGCCTTTTCGTTACTTTTTGGAAGTGGCGGGGCAATGCAATGGAACAATCTTAAATCATTCAAAAATAGCGCGGGCGGCCGGGATAAATTACAAAAACAGCCAAAGATATTTTCAAATTCTGGAAGACACGCTTTTGGGTTTTCACTTGCCGGCTTTTTCCTTGTCCATAAGAAAACAACAGAGTAAAGCCGAAAAATTTTATCTCTTTGATTTAGGGGTGGCCAAAGCTTTGGCGGGAAGTCTTAATGTGAAAATACAGCCTGCCACTTACTCCTTTGGCAACTGTTTTGAGCATTTTCTTATCTCGGAAATTTATCGCTTGAATGAATATTTTGAAACTCACTATAAGCTGTCTTATTTGCGCTCAAAGGACAGACTGGAAATTGATCTTATTTTGCAAAAAGGGCGGGAACTGACACTTATTGAAATTAAATCCAAAAAACAAATCCTTTCAGATGATTTAAAACATCTAAAGGCTGTAAAAAAAAATATACCCTCAGCCAAACAAATTGTGCTTTCCCTTGATAAAGTCAAAAGAAAGGAAGACGGCATCTTAATCATCCCTTGGCGGGAGGGATTAAAAATTATTTTTGGTTGATGCAAAATAATCAATAATAATCCTTTTATGAAAAATCACTGTTCTTTAGATGGTTTTGTCCAAAGCCGGAAAACAACAAAATCTTTTTCACAGCCCTATAAATAGCCGGATGTGAAAAAGGTTGGTTTTCATAGTTGGCATAAGCAAAACCCCGGCTTGTTCGTGCTGGAAGTCGCACAGGCGACTTCCAGTTTTACACTTTAACACTCACCGCCGGGGTTTTGCTTATGCCACAAATAACAAGGGTTTTTCACGGGCTACTAAATAGTCCTCCGTGAAAAATAGACTTTGATCTCCGTCCGGTTTTTAAAGGGCTGGAGGTGAGTTCGCCTTTGGCGATATTTGAGTAATGACAAAGCAGGAAACAATGAATTTAAAAAATTGGTCAAGTCAAACAGCATGTCTCAAATAAGGGACTTTTTATTTAACAACACTTCGATCGTGAAAATCAAATATCGCCATAAGGCGCCTGTCTGAACCCTCCGGCCCTTTAAAAACCGGACGGAGAGTGCAATACAGGTCTTTTTCACGGGCGATTATTTAGTCAGGGGATTTCTCCTCCATAGCCTGCATCGGTTGATCCGGAATCATCGGAAGAACTGCCTCCATCATCATTGCCATAATCATGCCAATCACCGCCATCTCCATTTCCACCACCAGAGGAGGAGGAAGAAGAGGAAGAATAGGCGACACATTGGGATCCGTGCCCATTCGAGGCGTATGTACCGCTTGGGCATCTGTTCCAGCAATTACTTCCATGAAAGTACGGATAGGAATTTGGGCAACAAGTGTCAGCTTCCCTTATATATGTACCATGACTATGGGGGCAACAACCCCCATTAGACAGAGTATAACCGCTGGGGCAGGCATTACATCTGCTGTTATAATATAACCGGCTTTTGCACTTATGACATCCGCTGTGGTGGTAGTGGGGCTTACCGCTTGGGCACACGCAATTTGAGCCGTTCCAACTTTGACCGCTGGGGCAGGCCACGCAATTTGAGCCGTCCCACCGGGGGGTGGCGCTGTTATAAGCCGAACAAGATACACAGCTTGATCCGTTCCACTTGGGGGTACTGCTGGAACAAGCTACGCAATTTGAGCCGTCCCACCGGGGGGTGGCGCTGTCATAAGCCGAACAAGATACACAGCTTGATCCGTTCCACTTAGGAGTGGGGGAGAAACAAGCCCTACACATGTTGTCCGAGCTGATATAATTGGGACTGTCGCTTGGGCAAGCCTCACAGCTGTTTTTATGGCTGATAAACTTGGGAGTACCACTTGGGCAGGACACGCAATTTTGTGTACTCTGGTTCCACTTGGGCGCGCTCTTTGGGCAATTAGAAGAACTGCAACTTCTACCATCCCAACGAGGTGAATAACCGGGGCAAGCCTCACAGCGCTTTGTGGCAACATTCCACCGGGGGGTGGTGGCAATGGGGCAGGCTGAACAGCGGGTGCCGTTCCACCAAGGAGTGGCGTTTGGACAAGCCTCACAGCGCTTTGTAACACTGTTATACTTGGGCATGTAAGGAGACTGCGTCGGGCAACGCTCACATTTGGCTGAATAAAGATTCCAATTAGGCGTATTGCCTGAACAAGCCGCTTCACAATTTACGGTTTTACGGTTCCAATTTGGCTTAGCAGTATCCGCACACACACAGGTTGAGCCATTCCAGCTTCTACCCCCGGAGCAAAGCACCGTGCAACTTATACCGTCTGCACTTATACCTCTTACAACACCCCCGGCCTCAGGGCAAAACACACTTTTTTGAATTTGCACCTCAAGGCAGTTTTTAGTAATGGATCCATCCGCCGCTTTTTGAATATTAAGCACCTGTCCTTCAGGGCAGATAAGGTTCTGGGCCTGTGTAGAACACTTAGGTTTGCCGTCACTTTCAAAGCCCGTTACATAATGCCCCGGAGCGCATTCAGCACTTGCAAATCTTTGTCTTTCAAGCTCCACTCCCACACAGTTTAAAGAAGAACATTTATCGTTTGATCCGGTACATTCGTCATTTTCACAAGTGTAGTCCATCTTACAGGAAAGAGTGTAACAGCCTTTTAAGTCTGTACTCGTACACTCCTCTCCCCCTATGGTTGAAAATTCCCCAAGGTGAGGCTTGGTGTAATAAACAGTAAAATCAGGATCTGTAAAATTTATCTTCAGGATGGATAAAACCCCCTCTTCAGGAAAAGGGCCTTTCTTAAGAAGAACCGTTCCGTCTTTTTTTATTAAAAGATTGTTGCTTTCATCTGCGGGCGTGCTTTCATCATTTGCGGGGGAAAGATCCCCGTTTGAGGCAAGCCGTGCGGGCTTTAGATTAAGTTTGCATGATTCGGGATCGCTTAAAAGATCTTTTACCCTCTTTTGAAGATCCTGCTCCACCAAAATAGAGCTTGTTACTTGGACGGACCTTACAGACACTTGGTTTACCCTTAACATGGCCATACCCGCCATAAGACTCATACCCGAAGTAACAAACACACCCACCAAACCAAATCCCCCTACGGGGGAGGGAATTGCGACGTGGCTTATCTGCCGTACTCGTGACTTTATAAAACGAAAACAGCTTTTTAACCGGGAAAGATCCGCGGCGAAATAACAGGCTTTGCCTGCGACGCGGCTCCATTGCCGTACTCGTGACTTTATAAAACGAAAACAGCTTTTTAACCGGGAAAGATCCACGGCGAAATAACAGGCTTTGCCTGCGCGACTTATCTGCCGTACTCGTGACTTTATAAAACGAAAACAGCTTTTTAACCGGGAAAGATCCGCGGCGAAATAACAGGCTTTGCCTGCGACGCGACTCCATCGCCGTACTTGTAACTTATGTGAAAAGAAACTGCTGATTAACCGGGAAAGATCCACGGCGAAATAACAGGCTTTGCCTGCGCGGCTTATCTGCCGTACTCGTGACTTATTGGAGGTCCGCCCGGCTTTTAAAGGGCCGGAGCTGAGTTCGCCTTTGGTGATATTTGAGTAAAATAATTTTTTTAAAGAAACATGTATGATTTTGTGAAAAGGGGGTTCAAAACGAGTTCGGCTTTGAGCACGCCGCGTCTGTAAGACGCGAGCGTGGCAAAACGCATGTCTGAGCTTTTGAACCCCCTTTTTCACAAATACTATTGCTGATGTTTCGTAAAACCCGGCGCCTGTTTGAACCCTCCAGCCCTTTAAAAGCCGGGCGCTTGCACATAAAATTTTGATAAAATAACAGGCTCTGCCTGTGGTTTTCCTGCGCATTTTTAACTCCCTTTACTGATACAAAAGGCGGTGATATGAGGGGCATTAGTCCCGGGTGGGCATACACAGCGTTGGCTGTCTGCATCCCATACTCTGCCCCCATATGGACATACACACTTTTGGCTGTCTTCATCCCACTCAACGAAAACATCCCCCCTGCCGCATTTCAGGATACATTCCCCCGTCTCCGTATTTGTTTTGTGGTAACGATCGCATTTACAGGTCTTGCTTGAAGAATCATATATTTTTCCCTCGCCACAGGCCTCACACAATTGCTCCGCCACATTCCACTTGGGTTTACTGCCCGGGCATTCACACATTTTGCTTATTACATTAAGCACTGTTCTTCCGCCTGTGCATTCGCAGACTTTACTTGTTTTGTTCCAGACTTTTCCATCAAAACAGGGTTTTCCACATTCCGGCGTGCCGTCAGCATTAAAGCCTATTATTAAAAAACCCGACTCCTCACAGTTTTGGCTGGCTTGAGTCTTCACGCAGGCTTTGGTGATTGTAACTTTGCCTGCCTCGTCTTCCGCCCTTGTGATGCTTAAAGCCTCCCCCTCGCCACAGGCCAAATCTTCCCGGTCTCCTTCAGACTCAGAGCACACAGGGGATCCGTCCGGGTTAAGCCCTTTCACATACTCCCCGGGATCACAATTTCCCCCCGCAAAATCCTGCCTGCTTGCGCAGTCCAGACAAAGGCAGTTAGGGGGAAGTGTGGAACAGGCGGGGGGAGTCTCATTAGGATCCGCACATCCATAATTCACTGTGTAGGGCAAGATGTAACAACCGCTGTCGTCTGTGGTATCGCATTTTCCATCCCCAAGAGTGCTGAACTCTCCAAGACGGGGCTTGCTGTAATACACTTTAAAATCAGGAGCTGTAAAATTTATCTTAAGTACAGAGATAAGCCCGTTTTTAAAAGCGCCTTTTGTTACAAGATCTGTGTGTTTTGATTGTAAAGCAGGGTCTGTTGTTTCCGCATCTGTTGTCGCCCCTGTGTATATCAACAGCTTATTGCTGTCTGAAGGATCAGTAATATCCCCGTTTGAGGCGCGCCGTGCGGGCTTTAAGTTAAACCGGCATTCCACAGGACTACTTAAAATTTTTCTTACTGTGGTTTGTAAACTTTGCTCCGCCAAAGCGGTGTTGGACACTTGAGCTGAACTTACAGAAACTTGAGCTATCCTCAACATCCCCATACCCAAGGTAAGCCCCACCCCGGCCATAACCAAGGTCTCCACCAAACCAAATCCCCCTACGGGGGAGGGAATAGCGACGCGGCTTATCTGCCGTACTCGTGACTTTATAAAACGAAAACAGCTTTTTAACCGGGGAAGATCCGCGGCGAAATAACAAGCTTTGCCTGCGATGTGGCTTAAGTTCCGTATTCGTGACTTTATAAAACGAAAACAAGCTCTTAACCGGGAAAGATCCGTGGCGAAATAACCCGCTTTGCCTGCGATGTGGCTTAAGTTCCGTATTCGTGACTTTATAAAACGAAAACAAGCTCTTAACCGAGAAAGACCCGTGGCGAAATAACCCGCTTTGCGGGAGCTGGATTCCCGCTCAAGGCGGGAATGACATACATCTGTAGAGTTCCGCACGCTTTTTAAAGGGCTGGAGGTGAGTTCGCCTTTGGCGATATTTGAGTCATGGCAAAGCCGGAGCAATAAACTTAACAAGCTTCGTAAAGCCAAACAGCATGTCTCAAATAAGGGACTTTTCTTGAACAACACTTCGATCGTGAAAATAAAATATCGCCAAACGGCGCCTGTCTGAACCCTCCAGCCCTTTAAAAAGCGTGCGGAAACCCACATGAATGAATGAATGAATGAATGAATGAATGAATGAATGAATGAATGAATGAATGAATGAATGAATGAATGAATGAATGAATGAATGAATGAATGAATGAATGAATGAATGTCTCATGTTTTCTTTTTTCCTGTCAAGTTTTTTTTTAATTTTTAACCCTTTATCCGCTTAAGCTTTAAAAGCAGTTTATGAAAAAACCTCTTTTATCAGCGGTTAGAGAAGGCATTTTTCCCAAGCGATTTAACTTATCGGACAAAAGTTTTTTAAACTTTAGCTTTTTTTTAACAAAAAAAGGGCGATTTTGACTGGATTTTTGGGGAATATGTGGCTGTTCAGGGCGGGTTTAAGTGATTTTTGAGAAAGGCGCTTATCTGTTTTGCGTAAGCTTTAACTGACTTTAAGTCCTCCCCTTCCACCAAGATTCGTATAACCGGCTCTGTGCCGGAGTAGCGCACATACACCCGGCCCTTGTTTTTTAAGTTGATCTTTTTTATCAAAGCCCCGTAACCCGGAATACGGCTCAAATCTTTTTTTTGCCTGATCTTTAAAGAAGTCTGCACTTGTGGAACAAGTGTTAACACCGCACTTAATTCAGAAAGTTTTTTGTTTTCAGAGCGCATAACCGCCAACACATTTAAGGCCGCCACACAGCCGTCCCCTGTCGCGCCTTGGTTTAAAAAAATAATATGTCCCGAAGGCTCACCCCCAAGGGAGATATTATGTCGCCTCATATATTCCACAATATTTCTGTCCCCGACTTCCGCCTGCGCCATTTGAATATTGTTTTTATTTAACATGGTCTTAAGACCCGTGTTGGAAAGGGCTGTGGCGCTTACCCTGCTCCCTTTCAGCTCTCCTTTTTTCTTAAGGCTTAGGGCGCAAATCCCCAAAATATGATCCCCGTTTATCAGTTGGCCTTTTTCGTCCGCCATGATGACCCGGTCCCCGTCCCCGTCCAAGCTGATACCCACATCCGCCTTGTGTTTTAACACGGCTTTTTGCATTTTCTCCGCGTATAAGGCGCCCGCCTGCTTGTTGATATTACAGCCGTTGGGGCTGTTTCCTATAACAAAAACCTCTGCGCCCAATTCCCGAAAGATAATAGGCGCCACCTTGTAACAAGCGCCATGCGCGGAGTCTAAAACCAAGCGAAAGCCGTCTAATGTGTATTCCAAAGGAAAGGTGTTTTTTACATGAACAATATATCTGCCGCCGGCGTCGTCTATGCGGCGGCTCCGTCCTATTTGAGCGGGTGGAGCAATAACATTGTTCAACTTTTTTGAAAACACCAGATCTTCAATTTCCCGCTCCCGCGCTCTGGAAATTTTAAACCCCTGATCATCAAAAATTTTTATTCCATTATCCTGATAAGGATTATGAGAGGCGGAAATAACCATTCCGGCGTCCGCCCTCATGTTCCGCGCCAAAAAACCAATACCCGGTGTGGGCAAAGGGCCTGTAAGCTGAACCCATACTCCCATTGAGTTAAGACCGCTTGCCAAAGCCTGCTCCAGCATATAACCGGAAAGGCGGGTGTCTTTACCAATTAAAACGACGGGGGTTTTTTGGCTTTGCTTTCTTAATAAATACCCCACAGCCTGACCCACCCGCAAAGCAATATCCGGGCGAATGGGAAAATTGCCTGCTTTTCCTCTGATGCCGTCTGTGCCAAAAAGTTTTTGGGACTCTTTGCTCATGTTTATTCTCTTTGTGCCGGATCTCTTTTAAAATACTGCTCCAGATCCGCAGACAAAAGCCAGCCTCCCCATCTCATAAACCGATAATACAGGCTTTCAAAATCACCCAGTTTGCTTTGATCTGTATGGTCTCTGTCTTTTCCTTCATAAATGGAATACACCCCGGGGGAGTCCGCCGTTTGATGAAACATCTTGGGAAGATTAAAACCTTGCCTAAGGTTTTCGGCAAACTCAAGGTGTTTTCCTGCAAGATACTCATACTCCCCTCTAAGATCTCTGCAATCCAGCCCGCTTTTTTCTTCGTAAGTGGTTTCCGCGACATGGCAGTTTAAATTGCGCACAAATTTTCGGTACTCTTTTTTTCCTCTGATACTGACAGTAAAAGGTTTGTTCCTGTGACTGCTGGGGTCCATTGTAAGGCCGTTTACCGGATAATCAGGATAAATATAATAATACTCTTCCTTAAGAGTTTTGCGCGCGCTTTTTGCACAAAGCAACAGCCCCATTTTTTCATACATGAATACGGCTGTCTTGTTTTTATCGCTCCATATATGATCGTACCTGTCTCCTTCTTCCGCCGGTGATTGAAACGCGCTTAACCGGGGCCGGACCAACAAACACTCCCGATGATTGGCCAAAGCAATGTCAACGGGTATATGCTCTGCGATTAAATTCACCCCTTCACTGACCCTGATGCTAAGTAACTTTCTTCTGCCTGAGCCGTCGTAAGCGCGATAGCTGTAATCAGCGGCCCCGCTCACGCCCTGCCATCCGATAAAAGCCATAACAGCAAGCGGTACGATTTGCGATCCGCTAAAAATTGAGGGTCTTGCACCTGATTTGATTCGTTCCACTGATCTTTTTCTGATATTCATAAAAAATGACTTTATAGAATTGATAATTCCGGGAGCCATCCATCGCCCTGCCAGATAACCCACCCCCCCTAAAGCCAGCAAAGGCAGGGTGAGCAGACTTAACTTGGTGTCCAAGGTGGTGCCAAACTGCTGATTGGCGCCGGTATCCCTTTGACTGTTCATTAAAAAATCTTCGTTAACGCTGATAGTGATCCTTTGCCCCCCTTTATCGCCATACTGTGATTTTTCACTTATTTTACCAACAATCACTTTCTTTTCAAATCCAAAAAAATGAGAGGGATTATTTACGCATTTGCGAACAGGATGATAATCCTCGTTTTTTCGCCTGATAAACGCAATATAATGCGAACCTTGCAAAGCCGCTACGGCCTCATTAAGGTAAGCCTCCACACTGGAATCCGCATTTTGATCCCAAGACGCCGGCCGCGCGTCCGACCTTAAGGGGGGGGTTGATGCTTTCTCAGTAAGTCTTTGGCTGATATATTTTTCATATTCAATATTTTTTGCACTTTTTCTTTCTTCCTTTGTCCATTTATCGCCCGCCCATTTATGAAGGTTATCTATATTCCCAAATAATTCCCTTTCGGAAAGCTCCTCTTTATAACGATCTTCCATATTGCGCAAAAGACAGTTAATATTTGTATTTTCTTTAAAATCCGTTTCTTCAGACAGACCGGCGCACTCCCCTTCTTCCCCGGGTAAAGGGGCCATCCCTCTCATTTTGTAATACACTGTGCTTTTTACAGCGTTCCTGAAGCTTGCGGAAATCAGCTGTGGGTTAATGTATTCCTGCGATAAAAACCGCTCAAACCAAAAACCGCAAAGGGCGTGTAAAAAAGCAAAGGTTTTAGGATCTGTATTACCGGCCATAATATTGTCCATTCTGATAATCCGCTCCAGATCCTCCGCTTTCAAAGTGAGATCCAAGTCCGAGCTGTTTTGTACTTTATGCGAATAAGCCTTAGAGCCGGCTTGATTCTGATTAAGAGATTCATTCAAAGAATGAGCCTCCTCCTGTAGAGCCTTTCCTGTTTCTTTATCAAAGACGCCTCTCATTGTCCCTTGTCGGCTGTTCTGACGCTGACGGCTTATCTCGCGGGCTTTTTCACGAACCTTATGCAATGTTTGTATTTGTTCATTCACAGCCCTTAAAAAGGAATCTTGAGTCACCGGCGCGCTTTCCGCCCCACAGTGGCCCGGCAAAAGCTCCGATCCTTTTTCTGAATCAATACCAAGCGTGCAAAGGGAGTTCGCGGAGGAAAAATACTCTATATGAGTGTTCAGGCGATCTTGTGTTTCCGGCCGGGAGCATCGTTTATCGGACAAAGAATCCGCGCCTTGCCGGGCCTCCACACAGGAGTCCTCACCCTCTTGAAAATCACCAGGATTTACCTGTGGCGCGACAACCTGCCCGCCTTTTTTTACCCGGCTCATGGAGGAAGGCTGAACCCGCGATTGACACTCCTTGATTGCAAATTCGCTCAGCTGATATTGTTCCGGGGCGGAAACAAAATTACAAAAATCCGCCGAAGTTTTTTCTTTCCCGCCCGGTGTGCCTTGGCCAGCGATATTCAAAAGATACTGCAGTTTGTCTTCTTCTTTAAGTGATGAATCCGCGCACGCAGTCTTTATAAGATAATCTTTACAAAAATCTTTTATCTGTTCATATTGTGAAGCTGTCACCAGCACATCTTCAATCTCAGGCCGGCCACCCTCCCCGCCGGAGCACTTAAGTGTACTGTCAATAACAGCCAACTGTCTGTTCCACTCCCCACGCCGCTCTTCCACTGCTTGTTCATACTTTTTTATAAGCTCAGGAGAAGAAAACCGCCCGCCGGGTTCTGTTTGTCTTTCCTGCGCATTGTACAGCGCCAGCTCAGCCTGTCTTAATTGCTCCTTCATATCAAAATTCACAACTGCTGTATTTTTGCAGTCCAATTCAGCTTTTTGCGCCTCCACTGTTTCCGAAGCGCCGGATTCCACACGCGCCTTTTCAAGGTCGGATAAAGTCGCGTTGTAGCTGTCTTCCAGATTATTGAAGTCAATTTTCATTTCTTTTGTGATGGCCCAGTTGCTCCATATAGAGGGGATAAAAGGCACCCTGTATGTGTGAAAAATCATATCGTAACTTTTTAGATCCGCCGGGCGAACCGATTTTTTTGTCAGCTCCCAATCAATGTTTTTATTCCATTCACCGTCAAAATATTTTGCGCACTTAGATGTTCCGTCCTGACATATTACAGTTTCGGGATCTGCAGGAAGGATTCTAAAAACAAAAAAGTTTTTGGAGTTGGCAAATAACAGATGTTTTCTTCTTATGGGAAGCTGTATGTCCTCTTTTATCATGCCGTCGAAGACCACAATCGGTATATTTGTAGGAGGAATAATAAAGTCTTCTTTGGTGATACATTCAGGCTTATCCAAAGGGCAAGTAAAAAGCGAGACCGTGCCTGCATTAAGGAGATTAGACGAAAGATAAAACTCAGTGCTTTCCCGCCGAACCATATTTCTGGCTCCAAAAAACCGCCCCTGATCATTTTTCAGCAAAGCCATCTGAAAAATATAAACGCCGTCCCGAAGAGGGCCTTTGTTTTGCTGGCCTCTGTTTATTTCATCATACCGCACCACACGGGGGGTGATTTTAAGCCGTGTATCATAGTAAAGAGAGCGGTTTAATGAATCATCAATCAGATAATAAGGATATTTGTTGATAGCTCTGAACAAATGCACATAACTTGCCGGACGGGGAACTTTAGCAAGGAGCTTAAATTTTTTCTGAAATTTATTAAGTTTGTCCTGATCGGATATTTCCTGCTCAGGATCATGGCTTGTAAGCTCTTGAAATGTTTTTTTAAAAAGATTAAAAATATTAAACAACTTTTTAGAAAACTTTTCGCTTTCCCCGCTGTCAGCCCCGCTTTTTCCGCCTGTTTCGTTGTAACAAAAGAAATTATGAATCACCTTTTTTTGCCCTTCAGAGAGTTTTTTTGCGTCTTTCTCCAAGGGGGAGTAAATCAACCGGCTCATTTCGTCCTCGGATGATTTTTCCGGGGTTTGTGATTCTCCTGTGCCTCCCGACTCAATCGGTATTTCCATTTTGTTGTCTTTTTTCAGACAGGCGGTTCTGATGCCGTCCGCTTTATGCACCTCATAGCCATGAGTAAAACCATAGTCCCAAGGGTTGATGGCGATTATTTTTTCTTCCAGCAACTCTTCGGAGCCGGCGGTCTTAAATTGAATCAGCTTTAAGAAAAACCTTTGTTTCTTATACCACTGTTGACGGGTGTTTATGGTAAAAACAATAGAACCGTTGTTTTCTGTATGAATGTTGTGCTCTGTTTCCTCCCCGGTGCTGAGGTCGGTGACCTTCACCTTGATTTCTTTGGCGCTGACAGGATTTCCTTTTGAATCCACCACAACAGTGTCAATATTGGTGCTGATTTCTCTGCTCAGCCAATTTTCCCTTACCATATTGAAAAAGCGGATATTCATGGGCCTGACTGTCCAGCTTAACTTCCTTACTCCATCTGTGCCGGCATGAATTTGTTCAGACGACACACAAAACTTCATAATGGAATCTTTTCCGTAATGGATATTTTTTAAACAATTATCAAAATCATCAAGCTGTATACTGCCACTTATGGAGGAATCTGCAAATTGGGTTCCGTTCCCGGATCTCATTTTATGAAAATACTGCTGTCCCAACAAAGGGTGTAAAGATAATACTTTTCTTGTGCCCGTAAAGGTGTCTCTGTAATCCCTGCCGAGGAAATAAATCCCTTCAAAAACATTCAACCTTCCGGCTGTATTTCCTTTGGGAATAATTTTTATGTAAAGCAGAAAAGGGGTGTCGCCGTTGGTGGAGGCAAAACGCACCACCCAATCAAAAGGCATGCTGGTCAGACGGTTTCCGCTTTCTTGAAATTGAGTGCCTACTAAAGGGTTGTTTTCGTTAATTTTTACATACTGGGCTACATACTGTGTTTTCTTTTTACCCTCTGCCTCTGCCTCTGCCTCTGCCTCTGCCTTTGCCTCTTGCCTCGACTTATTCGACACAAACATTAAAAGATGAGACTCAATATCAAAATCCCCGTGCTTTATTGTGTTTTCTTTAAGTCCGCCGTGTACATCCTCTATACTGTACTGCAACTGCGCGCTGATGGTATTGCTGGAAAAATTTTTAACATAATTTGCTGTTTTTTCACCACCCCATTTCAAATCCAAATTATACATTACCAGATCCACTCCCTTATCTTTTTCTTCCCGCTTTTTCCTGTCTAAAAAGCTTTGCCCCTTAAGATCCACACGGCCTTTTAATCTGTTGTTTTTTTTGTTATATTGTTCTCTGTAGTCCGCCACTTGAATATCCGCATAATTCCTAAGCTGAAGCCAGGGGTTTACAGCCAAGGGAATATGACAAAGCCCCGGATACTCGTTGGAAAGCCCTTTGATATATAAATCCAGCACAATCCACTTGGATTTTTTGCTGTAAGCGTAATCATGTTCCACTGTCCATTCTATGGTGCCTGTTCCGTCTGCGGTCATCTGTATGGCTTTATTTGTCTTGTTGTCCAAGTTGGTGGACTTGGCTATATCTTTAGGATCTTTATCCAGCTCTTTTTTATTGTTACTGACAGCCCAATGAATGTTGGGAAGTGTGGTTTCTATTTTACCACGGGACCTGATACGGGCGCGAAGATCCAGGGTAAATTTTTCCGGCAGGGCGGTTTCATCAGAAATAGCGAGTGTGCCTGTTACTTCGTCCACTATAAAAGCGGCGTTCCTGCAACCCTCTACTTTAGAGGGCACATCCCTTGCAATACAGCCTAAGAAGGCTGTAGCAATAAAAATAAAAATTCCCAACAGTTTAAATTTTGGCATAACCTGTCCTCAAAAAAATCAGATAATAAGTTTGTTCGTTTTTTAATCCTCCGGCCCGCACCGCCCGGCTCCTTAAGTGACGAAAGCCCACTTCCATGTTTCTGTTGTAAAAACTAAAAATCACTTCCCCCACGAAACCTGTTCTGTTGCTGTGGCCGTACCTTGAGCTGTTGTAATAACCCACAGAGGCGTCCGGCTGATTGATAAAATACTCCAACACAGGAGTGACCCGGATATTTTCTGTTATATCAAAAGGAACCCGCAGGCTGTAAAGCAAGCCTTGATTCAGGTCTTTTTCTTTTATTTCCTCCCGGATATTGATGATATAATTTGCTTTCATCTGCAATCCCAAATTGGGAAAAATCTGAATGGAGGGCGAAATTCCCAAGTGAAAACCGGTATAGCGGTACTTAAAACCGGCCGGCTCTTCTACAATGGTGTTTCCCGCGAACAAACTGGACAAAGCAATATCACTGGGAAGCGGGTTGTAATGAAAAAAAGTGCTGTTGAACCGGGCCTTGTAATAGCTTTTGGAATCGTAGTCCCAAAAAAAGGACTTTGTAATCAATAAAGGGGTTTGCGTCAGGGACTGGGTAAAAATAGAATGCTTGTCCGAAAAAGTGGTGGGCAAAGCCTGCTGAAAGCTTAAGGAAAGTGTATGCTCCTCACCGCTGAAAAGCTCTATATTTTCCACAACAGAGGGAAAAGGAATATCCCCTAAAAGCAGTGGAGCTTGAAGAAAACTTTGATTAACAGCGCCCACTTCAAGGGTCAGCCAGTCAGTGGGTTTTAATAAAAGCAGAACCTCCCGGTGGCTGATCCCGTTTAAGCCTTCGCCCACTCTTTGAAAAATTTTTTGAACAGAACCGGACCCGGTAAATATTTCATACTCGGCGTATGCAAAAAAGAAATCTGTAAAGCGCGTAAGCAATTTCGCGCTCAGCCTTGTTTGTATAGATTGCGTATAATCCAGCCGGTCTTTCAATAAAAAACCGTCCATGCCGATTTTCCACCAAACAGAAAAAGAACCGGCCTCGGAACCTATAATTTTGCTTCTTTTTTCTTGAATGCCGGGGTCATGGAGCCACATAAAAGAAGAATCGGAAACAGCAGAGCTGTCCGGGGCGCCGGGGCCGAACAAGGCGGAGTCAAAAATCTCTATAATTTGAGGATGGCCTGTGGAGTCCTTTATTTTTCCCTTCAGTGTGGAAGGTAATGTTTGATCACTTTGAATTTCAGTGGTTTTAATTGTGGGTTTTTGTTGGGATGTATCAAGAGCAAACACAAAAGGGCAAAGCAAAAAAAGCGCACAGCAAAATAAATGCAGGGCGCGAGGCATTGCTATTTTTTTGTTTTTGCAAAACATATATATTTCCCTTTGTAATAAAATACTTTAGCCTTAACCCGGCCGGTTTTAAGTCCCGCATAAAGCTCCCGCTCTTTACAGCACCGCTGTACAGCGCTGAAATTTCAAACAACCAAAACAATACATTATGTTTCAATTCTTTTTACCCGCGTTTTTAAGCCGGTTTTTCCGCCCTCAACAAAATGAGGAATTTAAGTCTCTTAAATAAAAAAATTAAATAAGACTCTAAAACTGACAGACCGTTAAGCTGATATACTTTTTTTAGGAGTCAATAACGGCTTATAATACATTATATCAAAAAAAACAATTATTTTTGTTAAGTTTATAACTTTTTTTAGTCAAAATTATGAAAAAAATTCATATTTGTACAAAAAAACAACAGTTTTAACCGATTATTGCTTTTTAAGGGTTTTTAAACGGGCTGTTCTGCCTTTACGCTCCCGCAGATAAAACAAACGCGCCCGGCGCACTTTGGCGCGCGAAAGCACCTCCACTTTTTCCACGGCGGGGCAGGCCAAGGGGAAAGTTCTTTCTACGCCTATACCTTCTGATATTTTTCTGACTGTAAAAGACCGGACACTTTTTCGCCCTTGAATTTTAAGAACCACACCGCTGAAAATCTGTGTTCGCGCTTTGCCCGCCTCTTGAAAGCGAACAGACACATTAACGGTATCCCCCACCTCAGCTGAAAAATCAACCGGCTGTTGATTTTTTGAAACATAAGAATCCACAATATCCATCTTTATCCCCCTTTTAACTGAAAAATACTAATTAATCACCAAGAAAAACCCTAACTTTTTAACCGTTTTTGTCCAAAGTCCGTACTGTTTCGGGACGGAATACGATTTAACCCTCACAGTACGGACTTTGGACAAAAATGCTTAAGAGGTACTTTTTCATTAGCATTGTTAAATAGGTGGTGTCAAGGGGGATTGAAAAGACACGGAAGGCCGGGGTTCAGGGGGTTTTTTCACAAACAAGGCGCAGGTCTTTTTCCTGTATTCCACAGGCTTTAAGCTCTTTTTTTGAAAAAGATTTCACTAACTTTACGGCTTTTGGCAGGTCTTTACCATTGGGGCTGAGCGCTGACAGATCGGGCCTTTTCAGGGCTGTTATAAAAACAGACATAAGATAGCGAAAATTTTTAATATTTTTATGATGGCCGGACAAAACAACTTCAGGTATTTTATGGCCTTTAATATCCTTCGGACGGCTCCATTGGGGCGCTTCCAGCAAATAATTTTTTTCAAAGCTCTCCTCCTTGGAGGAATCTTTGTTTCCCAAAGCGCCCTTTATAAAGCGGGAAAGGGAATCCAGTATCACCAACAGGGCAGGCTCCCCGCCTGTTAAAACATAATCCCCCACAGATATTTCCTCATCCACATACTCACTGACAAAGCGACTGTCCACCCCCCCATACCGGCCACAGATAAACACCAGCTCCTGATTATTTTGTTCGGCAAAGGCGCGCGCTTTTTTATGGTCCCATTTTTTCCCCTGCGGGCTTAAGTGAATGATTTTTAAACCCTTTGGGGGAAGCTCCCGCTTTTTCTCAAAGTCCTGTGATAAAGACAGCAGAGCTTTTTTAAGCGGCTTATACTGCATAATCATGCCGTCCCCTCCGCCAAAGGGGCTGTCGTCCACGCTTTGATGTTTATCTTCGGTAAAATCCCTTGGATTCACAAACCGGATTTTTATAAGCCTACGCCTAACCGCCCGGCCCAAGACCCCTGTCTCCAAGGGGGACTTAAAAAACTCAGGAAACAAAGTAAGAATATTTATTTTTTTCACACCTAATTTTTGCTTCTCTGACGGCGGTATTCATTAAGGCTTTTTTTCACTTTCCCGCTGAGCCAAAGCACACCTATCAAGTTGGGAAAGGCCATGCCTAAAATCATAAGATCCCCAAACTCCATAATATTTTTAGAGGTGGCAATCGCGCCCAGAAAAACCACAATCAACAAAAGAATTTTATAAATAATAGAGCGTTTGTCGCCGAAAGCAAAAGAAAAACACCTTTCGCCGTAATAAGACCAAGAGATAATGGTGGAAAAAGCAAACAAAAACACCGCAAAACTAAGTATATAAGGAAACCAACTGACCACTTCGCCCATAGCCCTGCTTGTAAGGGCCGCCCCTTTTTGCTGACTAATCAGATCTAAATATTCGGGGCTTTGGTAAGCGCCGGTAATAACAATCACCAAAGCGGTCATGGTGCAAACCAAGACTGTGTCAATAAAAGGCTCCAGCAGGGCCACTGTTCCTTCTTCCACCGGGTGATTGACCTTGGCCGCCGAGTGAGCAATAGCGGCGGAACCCAAGCCCGCCTCGTTGGAAAAAACAGCCCTTTTCATGCCCACAATTAAAACACCCAAAAAACCCCCGTAAGCGGATTCAGGGGTAAAAGCCCCTTGTAGAATAGTCAAAAACGCGCCGGGGATTTTATCGTATAAAGAAATTAAAATATAACAGGCCATAAGCACATAAGTAAGGCACATAAAAGGCACCACCCGGCTTGCCACCAAAGCTATCCTTTTAATGCCCCCGATAATCACCAATCCCACCAAGAGCACCATAATGATTCCATAAACATAGTTGTAATCTGTTAAGGCGGGCAGGCTGAGGCTTATGGCGTTAAGGGACTGATTAACCTGAAAGGCGGCCCCTCCTCCAAAAGAGCCTCCAAGGCACATAAGGCAAAAAACGAAGGACAAAAAAGCGCCCATGCGGGGAAAGCCCTTTTCCGCCAAACCGTTTTTTAGATATTCCATAGGGCCGCCCATAAGTTTGCCGTCTGTTCTTTTTTCCCTGTACATGACCCCCAAGGTGCATTCTGTAAACTTGGTGCTCATACCCAAAAGCCCCATAACGATCATCCAAAAAGTGGCGCCCGGCCCCCCTACAGAAATGGCCACAGCCACCCCGGCAATATTGCCCAAACCCACTGTGGCGGAAAGAGCTGTTGTTAAAGCCTTAAAGTGGCTGATCTCTCCGCTTTTTTCTTTCGCGCTGTGTTTGCCCATTACCAAGTCAATGGCGTGCTTAAAAAACCTGATGTTTACAAAACCCATTTTCAGGGTGAAAAAAACCGCGCAAAAGCAAAGCAGAACCACCACCAAGGGCAGTTCCACTTTTTCCACAAAAAACAAAATATCGAAAAAGGTGACTTTTGCCGTAAAGCCGTTGATTTTTGCGAACAGCAAATTGACTGCTTCCGTCATTTTATTCAGCCTCCCCTTGAGGATGTCAGTAAAATATGAAAAAAAACTTCTAAATTATGGTCTGCAAGCAAAGCCAAGCTTGTTCGTGACGGAATACCTTGGACACTCACCGCTTGGCTTTGCTTGCAGACAAACAGTTGGCCTTTTTCACAGGTTATTATGTTATTGTTTGTGAGGCGCTATATCAACATTTTTCTTGGAAAGCGGACGGGGATACAGTATTTTTCTTAATAGAGGCAAAAATGAAGATAGTTATTCCCGGCGGGACCGGATTTTTGGGGCGCTTATTGGTTGAGTCTTTTCTCGCCGATTCTGAAAAGCACGATATTGTGGTCTTAAGCAGGGGCGGGGCGCGCTATAGCCAAGCCCGGCTGGTGCCTTGGGACGCGCGCACCTTGGGGGAATGGGCCAGGGAAATTGAAGGCGCGGATGCTGTAATCAACCTGACCGGCAAAAATGTAAAATGCCTTTACACAGATGAAAATATAAAAAAACTAAGAAACTCCCGTATTCTTTCCACCGAAGTGGTGGGGCAGGCCATTAAGCAAGCTAAAAGTCCGCCTCCTGTATGGCTTCAAATGAGCGCTGTCAGCATCTACGCTCATCGCCTTAACGACAACCCTCCGCACGATGAGGAAAAAGGCCAAACAGGAGAAGCCTCCACCGCCCCCCTTACTTGGAAAAGCATCTCACGCTTGGTGCAGGATTGGGAGTCGGCGCTTTATTCGGCCCAAACCCCTGAGACTGTGCGAAAAACCGCTCTTAGGTGTGGCGTCATTATGGGTTTAAACCCCGGCGGGGCCTTTAATATCTTTTTGAAACTCAGCAGGTACGGCTTGGGAGGATCTATTGCTGGCGGAAAGCAGATGATCTCTTGGCTTCATGAATCGGATTTTGTAAGCGCCATCCGGTTTGTGCTGAAAAACACCCATATAAAAGGGCCTGTTAATCTTTGCTCCCCCCACCCTCTTCCTCAAGCGGAGTTTATGAAAATTTTACGAGAAAAATCCGGCGCGAAATGGGGTCTTCCCGCGCCAAAGTGGGCGGTGGTGCTTTCCTCTTACCTGACGGGAATAGACTCTGAACTGTCTTTAAAAAGCCGGTATGTTATTCCAAAAGTGTTAACGGATAATCGGTTTAACTTTCAATTTCCCCATTGGCCGGAGGCTGTAAAACACCTTCTGGAAAAGCAAAAAAAAACATAGCGCGCCCTTTAACTGCGCATAAATGGGCCACCCTGTTATTTAAAAATCCGTGAACAGACCCTTTCCATTTCTTGTTAAAGAGACAAAGCAATAAAAAAGCCTCTTCAATTATGAAGAAGCTTCTTTATGTTTCGGGCTGTTAAGGGGCAGGCTGTTTTAAAAACCCACCCAATTAAAAAACCTTTGGCTTTAATTTTTTTTTAAGTTTGTGCCTCTCTTCAAGCCCGCCCAACTAAAAGCCTTTGGCTTTATATCACTTGTTTTTGTAAGCGGGTGTATTCCTGCTTAACTAATGAGCCGACTCTGCTTAACATCGGCTTTAACTTCATCAGCTCAGCTTGAGCCATATTCTTTTGACCGGACTTAACCAGCAAGTCAATGTAAGAGCGCATAACAGTCACTTGCACAGTACCCGGCTTCGCCTTTAAAGCGTATCTGTAGTAAGAAAGAGCTGACTTTGTGTCACCGCTTTTTTCTAAAATACGCGCATAATTGTAGGCTGATTTTACGCTGTTTCCTTTGTTGCTGAAATACCTGTTGTATGTTTTGGAAGCTTCACCAAACTTGTTTCTTCTGTACTGAAATTCGCCCAAGCTCTCCAAAACTTCAGGTCTTCCTGAAGACTTAAAAAAGGACTTGTGCGCGCTTTCTACACAATCGTACTTTTTAAGGCTCATGCAAACATTTGTAAGACTTGCAAAAGACTTTTCGTTTAAAAGGCCTGTAAATTGACGGGCCTTTAAGGGAACAATTTTAAGGGAAGATGAACCCCAGTTTCCCAAATAGATGACCGCGCTCATAAGAGCCAAGCCTAAAAGAAAGATGTTTTTAGCAATCTTTTTTTGGGCTGTTCTTTCTTGTTTGTTGCTACCGGCCTTGTGCCAGCCGCATTCACAAAAAAGAGTGTTTCCTGCTTTGCTTAATTTTGTTCCGCATACGGGACAGTTAGTGTGTTTCATTTTTTTACCTCCTGTTTTTTTTTAGTACCTCTACCCTTATAAAGTGCAAATACGAAGGCAAAAACCTATAAGTTATTGATATAACAGGGCTTTTTTGTTTTCCGATGGCGAACAAGGATTAGTGGCGGACAAAAAGTGTCTCAAAATGAAACAAAGTGGTGGATAAAGTTCAGACAAAAAGAACAAAATAGGCCTTTTCACAGCTTTTTGAACAACTTTGAGCGTATATTCAAGAAGAATTTTAAAGAAAATGTGCTGAATTTTCGCCCAAGAGTCTTAAATATTCAGGCTTTGGACATAGCTCGTAAGGCTAAGGGTTTAATAACGCGTCCTATTTTGTATATTTTAAAGAATATATGGAATTTATTGGAAAAGGCCGGCTTATTTAAAAGCAAGCCGTTCAAGCTTTTTGAGCATAGACGGGGATTATTTTCTTTTTTTTGCTTTCTTTGTTTTTTTATCCTCTTGGTTTTTTTTCTGTTCCTTTTTTAATTTAATAATGTCGTTCATTAGTTTTTCACTGTCTATTTTTGCTTGCACTATTTTACCGGTTTTTAATTTAATGTTTCTGGAGATAGATTGCCTGGGGACTTTGATTTTTCGACCTCGCTGAAGAAGAGTAACTGTTTTTTTATCATAGCTGATAATCATGCCTTCTATAAATACATTTTCTACAGCCCCCCAAGCAGAACAGGAAAATAAAACCACCAATAAAAAAGTTATGGCTTTCTGATTTTTATTCTTCATAACATCACCTCATTTATTTATTGTACAGCCCCTGCGCCACCGGCGCCGCCCTCTCGATAAGTCTGCCCGTCATCATAGTGATCCAAAGCATCAAATCTTTTAGAATCAAGTTTTATCGCTTTTATACTTTTGTCGGCAATACAGTCAATAGCCGACCGGCATCTGGTGTTGAAATCTGGAGAACGGGCAGGAGCTGCTGCACAATATACATTATGGATTTTAAACTCGCGCGCGTTTATAAGACATTTCGCGCTTCCCACACACACTTCCTTTGTTCCGCAGTTTCTTCTTGGACAGTTTTCGTCACACACCACTTTAATAATACTTGGGGCTGTTGAATAGTTACAGCGTATATTGCTTGCACTATCTGGCGGATTCCCTTTCAAATATTCAGCTAAAGACTTGGCTGCTCTGGAAAGTTCCTGGCTCATCCCGTCACGATTCGCAAATAAACCGTTTACATGCTCTGAAAATTTAGCGCTCGTTTCAATACCAAATCCATTCTCCGCCAGTTCCACTCTGGATCCTTGTTGGGTAATATGTCTGTCAAAATATAACCGATCGTAAAAATCGGACGGGCGAACATCTGCAAAATCTGCCACTGTTCCCCTAACTTGTAGTTTTACCTCTTTAGTATTCCCATCAGGTGCAGTAATTTTAAATTTTAGATATTTCACAGGTGTATTAACTGGAACAAAACCTTTTATCTCTTTCCCATTATGTGAACAATATATTCTCCGTGGCTCATGAAAGCAGGCGGGCTTAAAAGCTTTACAATAATAACCCTTAGTATCGCAATCAATAAGAGATTGAGAATACCCATAAGACATAAACAAAAACGGAATAACCGCTAAAAAGTTTTTATTCATAGTTTTGTTAACAATCCTCTTTTTCGTAAAAGCCTTTTTTTATCGCAAAAAACCGGAAAAGCCCGAAAAGTGGTAGACTTAGGCTGTGTCTACCACTTTCTTTGAGGCGGTTTTTGGCCCTTTTCTTAAGGAGAAAAGCGGGTTTTGGGAAAAACAGATTTTTAGAAAAAATAAAAATTAAAACTGTTAATTTTGAGACAAAAAGATTGCCGGAAGACTACGAACCAGACTATGGTCTTAAACTTAAGTATCGAAAATCATTAAAGATTTTTTAAATAACAATGAAATTGAAGAAAAAACTTGATCCTTCCGATAATCTTAAAATAAACTTAGTAAAAGTGGTAGACACAGCCTAAGTCTACCACTTATTACTATAAGTCCTTGAAATCACAGAAGTTTTATTTTTCCACTTTCATCAAAAACCCACAAAATACCCCTTTTTTTTTGAGTCTTAGCCTCAATCGATCATTCAGGTTTTTTTTGTTTGAGCGAATTATTTCCCTTGAATTGTCAAAGCCTCATAAAACCGCTTAAAAAAAATGCCGAAGCTGTGTTCTCTGTATTATTATAAAGATGGGGCTTGTTTTAAAGGGTCAAAATGGAGGGTTCAGCCCTTTTGGACTATGCTCAAAGAGCTTGAGCCGGCCAAATGGAAAGCTACTTTTTTAACCTGCTTTCTTCTGATTTTTATTCTATTCTGAGTCGCCATTTTTAAGCTTTTTCAGCTTTTTAACGGAAAGGCCTGTCACTTTGGAGATAAAAACCAAATCCGCTTTTTCTTTCAGCATATTTAAAATAAGCTCTTTTTGGCCTTCTTGACGGCCTTCTTGACGGCCTTCTTGACGGCCTTCTTGACGGCCTTCTTGACGGCCTTCTTGACGGCCTTCTTGACGGCCTTTTTCCATACCCGCAGATATGCCTTCCTTCTTGCCTGCCAGTCGGCCTTTTTTTAAACCCTCTTCACGGGCTTCGTCTAATGAAGATTGAAGTAATGGTGTCATAATAAGCTCCCCCTTTCCAACGGTTTTACTTTCTATTTCCTGTATTATATTCCATGTAAAACTCGGATCATATCTCCTCACATAATCCACCGCAGGCACAATCAAAGCCTCCCGCTCTTTTCGGCTGAGGCCCCGGCCTATTGTAAAAAGCTCTTTTAACTTCTTCTCGTTTAAGTTCCATATATTCTTTAAAATATACAAAATAGGGTGCGTTGTCAAGCCCTTAGCCTCACGGGCGATGTCCAAAGCCTGAATATTTAAGACCCTTGGGCGAAAATTCAGCACATTTTCTTTAAAATGCTTCTTGAGTATACCCTCAAAGTTGTTCAAAAAGCCGTGAAAATCAACAGGCCCCTTCCATGTTTTGTGTGGACTTTGGTTGATAAAGACCGGGAGCACAGGGTCTTTCACATCTTTATAAATACCTGTCTGATAGATTAAAAACTTTCTTAACAGCTCCGGGTCTTTTTGGCTTTTGTGCTCCATTAAGAACAAGACCTTGGCGGGCTTTCGGGAGCCTTTAAGAAGGGCGGAGACTAAAAGGTCCATCCGTTTTTCGCTTGCTGACTTGTCAATAAAAGTTGTGGCTTCTGTTTTAAGGGTGTTCCAGTCAAAAAGAGCTATTTCTTTTTTGGAGAGCACAAGTTTTAAGATGTCCACGCAGTACCGGGGCTTAGAATAAACCTCTTTGAAAAAATGATCGTGCAGAAACTTTTTGCTTTTTTTCATAAGTATTTGATAATGGAGCACAAAAAGCTTTTTGTCAATGCTTTTTGTTGTGAAGCGACATAACCTGAAGGTTACAGCCTGCCTTTTATAGTGAAAACAGAAAATAACAATAAAGAGACAAAGCAATAAAAAAGCCTCTTTCTTAAGAAAGAGGCTTTTTGTGTGTTAGCTTGTAAAGGGCAGGCGTCTTTAAAAGTTCGCCCAATTAAAAGCCTTTGGCTTTATATCACTTGTTTTTGTAAGCTTTCGTATTCCTGCTTAACCAATGAACCGGCTCTGTTCAACATAGGCTTTAACTTCATCAGCTCAGCTTGCGCTATATTCTTTTGACCGGACTTAACCAGCAAGTCAATGTAAGAGCGCATAACAGTCACCTGCACTACACCCGGCTTCGCCTTTAAAGCATATTTGTAGTAAGAAAGAGCTGACTTTGTGTCATCGCTTTTTTCTAAAATACGCGCATAATTGTAGGCTGATTTTACGCTGTTTCCTTTGTTGCTGAAATACCTGTTGTATGTTTTGGAAGCTTCACCAAACTTGTTTCTTCTGTACTGAAATTCGCCCAAGCTCTCCAAAACTTCAGGTCTTCCTGAAGACTTAAAAAAGGACTTGTGCGCGCTTTCCACACAATCGTACTTTTTAAGGCTCATGCAAACATTTTTAAGACTTGCAAAAGACTTTTCGTTTAAAAGGCCTGTAAATTGACGGGCCTTTAAGGGAACAATTTTAAGGGAAGATGAACCCCAGTTTCCCAAATAGATGACCGCGCTCATAAGAGCCAAGCCTAAAAGAAAGATGTTTTTAGCAATCTTTTTTTGGGCTGTTCTTTCTTGTTTGTTGCTACCGGCCTTGTGCCAGCCACATTCACAAAAAAGAGTGTTTCCTGCTTTGCTTAATTTTGTTCCGCATACGGGACAGTTAGTGTGTTTCATTTTCTTTACCTCCTGATAATGTTTTTTTAGTACCTCTACCCTTATAAAGTGCAAATACGGAGGCAAAAACCTATAAGTTATTGATATAACAGGGCTTTTTTGTTTTCCGATGGCGAACAAGGATTAGTGGCGGACAAAAAGTGTCTCAAAATGAAACAAAGTGGTGGATAAACTTCATACACAAAGAACAAAATAGGCCCTGAGGAACAAGCGCCATCTTTTACGAAAAATTGGTCAAGGTATTTCCCTGACCCGCTGTTTTGAAGCGTTGGGAGGCTTATTCGGGAGATAAATACCCGGGGATGTCCCGCTTAACCAACAGATCCCGCTCCAGTTGTTTTTCAGGGGCTTCTTCTCCGCAGTTAAAGTTGATTTTGTCTGCGGCCACTTCCCTTAAAGCGTTTACAACATGATTGTTTTTAGCGGATACAAGGCAGGCATCCCCTTTTAAAAACTGTTTTACCCGCTTGGTCACCAAAGAGACCAAGGCAAAACGATTGGAGACTTTTGTCAAACAATCCTCAACTGTCACACGAGCCATAGCGCACCCCCTTTTGATATTCGGCCACCTGTGAAATAAAACATCTGACCTATTAGTTTTTCGTCAAGCAAAGGCTATGCTTGTTCGGGCTGAAAGCCCTACGGATAGGGCTTTCAGTTTTACACTTGGACCCTCACCGCATAGCCTTTGCTTGACGGCTGATTAACAGGGCAAAATGAAATTCTTTCACATTCCAATATCTAAATGGTTTTTAGGTAAGTTTCAATAATTTTTTTCATTTTTTCAAGGGTTTTTTGCAGATCTGTGTTTTCCACATAATGCTCAAAAGAGGCTCCGCGCTCCATTTCCTTTTGAGCCTGCTGAATCCTGAGCTGAATATCCTCATCGCTGTTCTCCCGCCTTTTGCGGACGCGGTTTATCAACTCTTCCACGGAAGGGGGGGCGATAAACACTCTTAAAGCCTGCGGGTAAAGCTTTTTTAATGCAGACACGCCCTGTAAATCAAAGTCTTTTATAAGGACAAGCCCTTTTTGCCAATGTTTTTCCAGCTGTTCCAAGGCTGTGCCGTAATAGTGCTTGTACACACAGGCCCATTCAGCAAAAAAACCTTTGTCTTTAAGTGACAAAAACCGCTCCCGGCTTACAAAATAATAATCCACAGCCTCTTTTTCCACACCCCGGCGGGGGCGGGTGGTATAAGAAACAGGAACCGCCATCATTTTTGGGCCGTATAGAGAAAAAATTTCCTTCACCACTGTGGATTTTCCGGCTCCGCTGGGGCCGGACACCAAGATCAATCGGGCGTCTTTACTCCACATTTTGAACCTGCTCGCGCATTCTTTCGATAAAGGTTTTGGCCCGAACCACCGCCTGTGTCAATTTAAAGTCTTGGGACTTTGATCCTATTGTGTTCATTTCCCTTATCATTTCCTGCAAATAAAAAGACATTTCTTTTCCCACCGGCCCTAAGGATCTAAGGGCCAGAGCGTGAAAAGCCCGTATATGCTCTTTCATACGGCATATTTCCTCACGGGCGTCCATGCGGTTGATTAAAGCCCCTGTCATCTCCTGAACGGTTTTTTTATCCTCCATGATTTCTGTTCCGCCCTCCATCATGTTTATTTTGTTTTTTATGTTTTTGCCGGCTTTGGTTTCCTGTACAGACGAACGATCTTTTATTTTCTGAAGTGAGACAGAAAGGCTTTGTATATGTTTTTGAAATTCTTTCTTCAAGGCCAATCCCTCGCGCGCTCTTTCCTTATTGCAAAGATCCAGCGCTTTGCGTGTAAGAGCTTTTAACTGGTTTTTTTCCCGGGCAGGCACAAGAGAGGGCAAAGACACAATATCCAGCACCCCTTTTTGCTGGGTCAGGGCCATCAGATCCAAGTTGTTTTTTATTTTTAAAGACTTTGAAATATCCTTGTAAACCGCCCGCCACTTAAGGGCTTGTTTTTTGTTCCACCTCACACAGGTTTTTCTCTCCGGCCAAGACGGGCTTCGTGTAATAAGCAAACTGATACAGCCTCTGTTAAATTTTTTTCTCAGCTCTTTCCTCAGCTCCCCTTCCAGAGCGGAATAAAAAGGCGGTATCTGCACTTTCAGCTCAAAATGCCGGCTGTTGTAAGACTGCACAACCGCCTCTATATAGCAGTTATGGGATTTCCACCTGCTGAGTCCGTAGCCTGTCATGCTTTTCATTGTTCGCGCCTTTCCCGCTTACCGGAATAAATATTCAGCCTTTTTCTTAATGAAGAATATATACGGTTTTGATCTTCACAAAGATACCACTTAATGCTTTTGTCCCTTCTAAACCAAGTCATTTGCCTTTTGGCCAGCCTCATTGTGCGATAAATGATTTGAGTTTTCAACTCCTCTTCGCTGATTTTCCCCTGCAAACGCAAAACCGCCTCTTTATAACCGGGGCTTTTTAAAATTGACTGTCCCTCAAGGCCCTTGTCCAAAAGGCTTTGGGTCTCCTCCAGCAAACCCTCTTTAATCATTTTACCGGTTCTGTCCCGCACTTTTTGCAATAACCTTTCACGGGGAAGGTACAGGCCCGCCTTCAGAAAAGGCCAAGGCGGGGGTTTTTCCTTAAAATCCGCGCGAATGACAGACAAAGGCCTTTCCTCACTCAGGATAAGGCATACACCCCTGAACACCCTGTACCTGTCTTGAGGGGAAATTTGCCGGGCGTATTTTGGATCCAAAAACTCCAGCAGTTTATACAGATGTTCCGCTCCTTTTTTCCTCTGTATGTCCTCCACCTGTTTTTTTATTTCCGCGCTTACGGCTTTAACGGGGTACATGCCTTTTTGCAGAGCCTGAATATAAAAGCCACTGCCCCCCACAGCCACCATCAGCCGGCGTGGAATCTCTTTTTTAAGAACACACAAAGCTTTTTTTCGAAACACACCCGCCGTGCAGATAAAAGAAGGATGCCATTCATTAAACAAATACGCCGGTATTTTTTTTTTATTCTTGCTCAGAATATACCTGCCTGAAGGGTGTAAAGGGGGTTTGGCGGATCCAATATTCAAGCCCTTATATATTTGCATGCTGTCACAGTTTAAGATGCCTGCGGACAGCTTTTCAGCCAAATAAAGGGAGAAGTCGGTTTTTCCCACAGCTGTAGGCCCCATCAGAAACAGCGCCTGCCCCGCAAAAGCGGTACGGCTTTGATTTTGATTTTTCACTTGCTCAGCCCTCCTGAAAGTTGGACAATCGTCCGGCTTTAACAAAGCGGTTTAAGACTACAGCTTTTTTATGTATAAACTATAAACAAAACCAAGAGAAAATGTAAGTGGGGCGTAAAATGAAAGCGGTGTTCCTCTTTCCACTTTTTTTGTTTTTCTGGACCTGTTTTTCATCCGCCCGTGATATATGTTCTATCACCATTAACTCCTCCGATGAAGTGGAAATATTTAAAAAGCACCTGTCCCGCACGGGGGACTTCAGATTTATCGAGCTGGTGCCTTTGCACAAAAAAAACGCTTTACCCAACGACACGCATTGGTTCAGCGCGGCTTGCAGGCGAACAGACCTTCGCTGTGAGGTCTTGATTGTTTCAGGACATTTTGGGGGGCTTTTTTTTGGTGAAGAACACACTTATATTCTTCCTGTGGATATTATGCAAAAAGCGTCCTGCTCCCGATCCTGCCCCGGACTTTTATCTCACCTTAAGTATGTGTATCTGTTCGGGTGCAATACACTGGCCGGTAAAGATCCGGATCACAGAAGCCCGGAGGAGTATTTACAGGTTCTGCTGGATCACAATATGGCCCGGGACATGGCGGAGCAGGTGGCCTCAGCCCGCTACCTGCCTTTTGGTTTGTCTTTTCAAGAACAAATGCAGATGGTTTTTTTAAGCGGTATTGCCGGATTTACCTCTTTAAGTCCACTGGGCAAAGATATTCGCGGCCCCTTAAATAATTATCTTCACGGGATCAATAAACATTACGGATCTTATTTAGATTGGCTTAACCGATACAACACAGATAACTTAGGCCGGTCAATCCTTCTCCAAACCATTGGAGGGACTGTGAAGGAAGTGCGGGGAACCGGCCCAAAAGATGAGCGGTTTAGAAATATCTGTCAGCTTTATAAAGATGATGTGGGCAAAGCGGAGGGCATGCAGGTTGTAAGAAAGCTTATGGAGTCCGGGGAAGGCCGAAAAGCGTATTTATCCATTAAATCTTTTATTTCAAAAAACCGGCCTTTTACGGGTCAAAGTCTTTCCCTTTTCAACAGTATTCGTCAAAACGCCCGGTTCAAAAATAACTTTCTTCCCCTGTATACGAGAATCAGCCCCCGGCTTCCTTATGTAAAGGTGCAGTTTTTGAACTTTCTTAATTTTTTTCATTGGGTGGATAAATCTTTTTACAAACAGGAACTAAGGGCCAATGTTCTTAAGATGATTTTAAACCCCACCTCTGAAGCTTACGACTACGCGACAGCTCTTGTGCATGATGAAAAAATTCCCGCTCTTTCTTTAAGCGCGAAGGACCTTCCCTCCGGGTTTTATAAAAACCTTTGGAGCGCGCTGATTATGGAAACCTTAAATGTGCAGGATTTTCGCGCGCAAAGGCGCCTTATGAACCGGGCCTGCATAGCCACAATGGAAAAAGATCCTGTTCACTGCTATCAGGTGTTTAAAAGCCTTGGCCATTTGAATGTCACTGACTCCGCCTTGATTTATAAAATGGCGGAATTTTTAAAAACCCCACACGCCGGGCTGGTTTATTACGCGATATACGGGTTGGGGTACTCCGGCGCGCAAATCGGCTCTATACATCAGGATATAGCTTATCACTGCAACAACCCGGAAAGCTGGTTTGAAAAGCTTTCAAACACAGATAAAAAATGGCTTCGCCTGCAAACTGTGCGCTCTCTGGCTTTGCTTAAGTCACAAGACCAAAAGTCCGCAGGCGAACTGGTAAATTGCATAAACTCCAAACAAGAAGGCACTTACACTGTTCGTGATGAAGAAATTATTTATGAAACCTTAAAAGCTCTTTACTATATGAATCCCCGGGCTAATTCCTTAAGAGCAAGCATTAAAAAAAGACAGTTGGACAAACACCCCAACCCGAAAATCAAAAAAATATCCCAAACCCTTTTAAACCGGCTCTAATCCCTAAAAAATCCGTCAATTTATAGTTGACAGCCCCCCACCCCCAACTTAAAATCAGGGTTTAGAGGATACATACAAATAAGGTTTCTTACGAATGACCATGCTATAATAAAATAGAGGAGGACATATATGGAATACACTATCATACTTCAGACGATTATCGCTTTGTGCGCTTTACTTGGAGGTTTGGGCTTTATTGTTAATATGTTTATAAAGCCTTTACGGGCCGGACAAGCCGACCTTAAGGAAAACATAAAAGCGACACAAGCAGACATAAAAGCGACACAAGCAGACATAAAAGCGACACAGACTAAGCTGGAAGGGGATGTACAGTCCATCCATACCCGTCTCGATAAGCTTTATGTCCTGCTTTCAGAAAAAAAGAATACCGTATAAGACTATTTTATCCAAAATCCAAGCCTGCTGGAACTTTCAGTTCCCCTCGGCTCTTCATTCCCGCATAGCCCGTCATTCCCGCCACCAAACGGGAAGTCGCCTGTGCGACTTCCCGTCCCTTGATTGCTGAAATCCAGTTAAAAAAAAACCAACTCTGTTATATCAGGGAGCGGGCTATGGAAAGAAGTTTTGTTTTATCCTTTATTTTTCGCTCTAACTGAATATCGTAAAGTTGTTCCAACAGCAAGGCCCGGCTTTCGTTTTTCGGCACTTTTAAAACTTCCAAGTCATGCCCGTTTATCAAAGGCCCGGGAAGCTTTCCTTCAAAAGCTGAAAACTCTGTTTTTATTTTATCAATAATATCAGTATTTAACCGCTTATTCCTTAAATAATTTTTACATAAAAACAACAGGGCTTCTGAATAACCGGAATTAAGCATCCTAAGCTTTTTTCCCAAAGAGGCTTCTCTAATATTGAGCAGGCAAAGGGAAGAATAAAAAATATTGTTCATGGCCCTTATTAAAGCCACCGGGAACTTCCACTCCTTAAGGTTTTTACTGAAAGTCGGGCGCCATTTGCCATCTTTGTTTAAAAATTCTTTTTCCTTCTCAATCCATAAAGGGAAAAAGGCCCGCACCCAAAGAAAGGGCTTTTTCTCCAACAAATCAGTTGGAGCGGGCTTGTTCCAAAACTTCAAACAAAACTCCCAATTTATATTGCCTTTTGAACTGTCCTCCCCGGCGCTTTTCAAGCCATCTGTCCTTATTGTTCTGTTGGTACTGCCGTTTTTTGAACTGTCCTCCCCGGGCTTAAAAAGAAAACAGTCTAACAGGCCAAGATCTTTAAAAGCTGTAAGAGCTTTTTCAAAGTTTCCGGTTTTTCCGGCCAAAAGTGTAAGGTTTTGTGCCGGGTTTTCAGATAAAGGCTTTAAGGGATCCATATTAAAGCCTGTACCTGCGCCGGATAATATTTTAAGGCATTCTTCGTACACCCGCTCACGGGAGATTTTTAAAAGCAAGCCTTTCATCTTAAAAAGTGTTTTTAAAGTGACCGGCTCTATTTCAAAAGCCAAACGAAGGCTGAAGCGCACAGCCCTTAAAATTCTTAAATGATCTTCCTGAAACCGCTTTTCCGGATCCCCCACTGTGCGGATGACTTTTTTTTGTATATCCTTCACCCCGCCCGTGTAATCAATCACCTTTTTTGTTTTTAAATTGTAAAAAAGCGCGTTAACTGTAAAGTCCCTTCTTAAGGCGTCCTCTTTTTCAGAAAGAAACTTTACATATTCAGGATGTCTTCCGTCTGTGTAAGGGCCGTCTTTTCGAAAAGTGGCCACCTCCACAGGGCCTGCCGGGCCAAAAACCGCCACCACGCCAAAGGCCTTTCCCTGTTTGTTGCTGTTAGGGAAAAGGGGCGAAATATCCTCCGGGCGGGCGGAAGTGGCAATATCAAAATCCTTTGGAGCGCGCTTTAACAGCGCGTCCCTAACACAACCCCCGGCCAAGTAAGCGGTAAAGCCTTTACTCTTTAAAACAGAAGTAATTTTTTTCACCAAAGGCCAATTTTTATTTTTTTCAAAAAAAACCCTCAAGTTCATATCATATTCTGTTTTCATAAAAGCTCCAGCTCCTCCGTCCCACTTTTTTTGCTTTTTTATGGCTCTTCTTTCCGGTACTTTACTCCTTTTTTTTATTGCAGTCCATAAAAGCCTTTGAGCCAAGGGCGGTCGCTTTAAGCAGTCCTATAGGCGGGCTGTTCCGGCTCTTTAGTATCTTAACAGGTATAGCCTTCGGTGTGGGGGGATACCTCCTTTATAAACCTTGTGAGTATCTTGTCAAAAAGAAGTTATTAAGAAAAAGAACATAAAGCTTTTATTTCCAATTCGTGCAATCCTCTACAAGAGGTGACTTAACTACAACTTCTCCTGTGTGTGGGTGGGTATAACCTGCTTGCGGAAAATGTCCGCCAAGGCCAAGAATCGTGTCACAATTTGTTGCTGTTGGGGTCACAAAATCACTCTTCGGTTCTGCACAATACTGTACATAATTCGACATGTTTGACATTTCAACTACAGTAACCACCTGAAGTTTTTTGCCTGAAGGTTTTGTTTGTTTAATGTTTAAGCAAATACCGTTTTTGCTTGTGCTGAAAAGAGGGCGATCGCAAACCGCGTGTCTCGGACAGGTAAAATTCAGCTTGAACACATTGTTGCAAGGTGTAGGGTCTTCGCCCATAGATTTGATACATATATTTAAGGCGGTTGCAAACAATACGCCTGAATCTTTTAAGGCTCTTTTTTCCACATTCTGAATATAGCCCCGGTATGTTCCGGTCGCGATACTGGTCAATATGGCAAGTATACCAACCCCGACCAGAATCTCCATAAGTGTAAAACCCGTTTTGGTCATTATTTCCTCCTTTTTTGGTCTTTTTTTAAAAACCAGACAATTAGCTGAAATCCGTCTGGCAAAAAAATTGTTTATAAACCAGAGTTTGGCCAAACAGGTCTGGGGACACATCTCGGATCCCTCCAAACTTCGGTATCCCAATTGCATCCGGGAAAACATTGTTCCTGTGTTTCACTCCAATTTTGGACACCTGCATTACATTCATTGATACATCTTGATCCATTCCAGCCTTGATGAGCATAGCAAACACACCTTCCTATAAATCCGGTTTGTCCTCCCTTGCAGAGCACACATTTTTTTTTGCTATAAGACCATCCTTCGGTATTCTTTGGACATCTTAAGTGACATTGTGAATTTTCCCAATAGGCGTAGCTATAGCATCTTGACCTACAATACAAATATGACACTTGATCATACTGCCTGTAACCATCTGCACAGACGCAACTTGAGCCGGATGGGTCATATCCATCATCAAGCCCATAACCATACGGACATTTATAACATGTTGCACCGTATATATAAGGTTTTTCCGGCGGGCACGGATAACAGCCTAACCCCCAGCGAGGATGATTGTATTTGTGATAACCTATCAAGCATTCATTGCATGTATTGCTGTGATAATGTGGTGTGTCCCACGGGCAACGGTGACATGCCACCCCCCGGATGAGATGATGGTTGTATCTATATGGTGCGGACGGACGGCAAACATGACAGCCTTCCCCTCCTATAGGATGGGAGTAATAATATGGTTTGTGCCTTGGGCACTCACAGCGATACCAAACATTACTTTTTTTTTTGGGCGCAGATCACCGGAACACTTACACCGATAAGCTCTATTTCTTATTACAGTACCCCAATAAGCCCCTTTTCCTGTACAAGTTATACACCTTGAGTCGAAAAAACCCCACTTTGAACCGGATGGGCATTGACATTGATATTGCACATTTCCCGCCACTGTTACTTGCGTTATCCGTTTCCCGCCGGTACAGCGCAAAGCGCATATAGCATTTCCGTTTGAATCAAAACCTTGTAAAACACTGCCTGCCCCGCAATCGTGTGGGGTAGAGCGCAAAGCGCATATAGCATTTCCGTTTGAATCAAAACCTTGTAAAACCTTGCCTGCTCCGCAATTATGTTTCTTTGGAGTTTTTTCACAATTCACAGCTCCAGTGGTGTCAAAACCTTTTATAAACTCTCCGTCAGTAGTACAGCTTTTATTTTTTATCGCCTCTGACACTTTCTCTTGTGATATTGTTTCCACCTTTGCGGTCCATTCTGTTAAAACAGCCTCGGCAATAGTATGACAGCTTATTAAATCGGTACATTGTTTATTAGCGCGATCAAGGCTCACAGAACACTTGTGCTTAAAACACCCGGTTTCCTTTACAGTCGGTGTCGCTGTGCAATTAAAATGATCAGGCGCGCTTAACTTTCCTAAATTCTTTTTCTTATAATAAACAATAAAATCCCTTGGGAGCGGACCTGTGGCGGGTTCTGTGGCCTTTCCTTTTAACTCTATTTTAATAACTTCAATACTGCCTTTGAAAACACCCTTTTTAATATCCCCCGGTAAAGTGCCGGTAAATTCACCTTTGCCGTTAGTATCAAGGCCGTTTTTGCTCTTTTTTATTTCCGGGTCTGACTTTGCGCAATCACTGCTTAAGCCCTTGGCTATGGTCGCTTTAAAATCATTTTCAGTTAAAATGGCTTTGGACATATTTACCGACTGCAAAGTCAGGTCCATAAACTTGGCGCTTCCCGATATGAGTATCGTACCCACAACCGCGCCGACCAGCATCTCAAGCAAGCCAAAACCGGCAGAGCCGGTTATAGCGACGCGACTTAAGCTCCATACTTGTGACAGTGTGAAACAAAATAAGCTTTTTAACCGGGAAAAACCCGCGGCGAAATAACAGGCTCTGCCTGCGACGCGGCTGATTTGCTGTACTTGTGACAGTGTGAAACAAAATAAGCTTTTTAACCGGGAAAAACCCGCGACGAAATAACAGGCTCTGCCTGCGACGCGACTGATTTGCCGTACTTGTGACAGTGTGAAACAAAATAAGCTTTTTAACCGGGAACAAACAGTAACGAAAAGTCCCGCTTTGCGGGAGCTGGATTCCCGCTCAAGGCGGGAATGACGAAATAAAGAAAAAGCATGTACTATTTTGTGAAAAGGGGGTTCAAAACGAGTTCGGCTTTGAGCACGTCGCGTCTCACAAGACGCGGGCGTGGCAAAACGCATGTTTGAGCTTTTGAACCCCCTTTTCACAAATACTTTTACTGACTTTTCGTAAAGCCCGGCGCCTGTTTGAACCCTCCAGCCCTTTAAAAGGCAGGCGAAACCTCGCGATATTGATCTTTTGAATCCGGCCTTTTCACAAATACTTTGACTTATGTTTCGTAAAACACCGGCAAAAGCTTTAGGTAAACTATGAACAAATTCTCTTAAGTTATTGAAATAACTGGATTTTTTGGAACGGGGGGGGGGGGGGGGGGGGTGAAGAGGGTTTTTTATAAATTAAGCTCATAATTAGTCCCCCGTGAACAACCCTTGTTATTTGTCTGTATGCTTTAGCCTTAAGCGGTGAGAGTCCAAGGTATTCCGTCTCGAACAAGCTTAAGGCTAAAGCATACAGAACCACTCAAGCCAGCCTTTTTCACGCCTGACTCATTAATAGTTCGGAAGGTATGCAAAAAAACTTTAGAAAAAAATGCTAAAAAAGCAGATTTTTGTTCAAAACAAGCTTTTTAGCTGTTTTTGAATGATATTTTGCACAAGCTATGGCAGAAAAAACCCGCTGTTAAGGGAAGCTTATAGGGCTTCCGGTTTTAGGTTTTGGATTTCAGCAATCGCGGGACTAAAAAGAGGGCCGGAGGCCAAAGAGGGCTTAAATCCCCGGCTTCTTAAGCCCTTTTTGGAGCTTTTAAAAAAACATACTTTTTTTTAAGGCCCTTATGCTATATCTTCAAACTTTAAAGCCTTTTTTTACCCGGGAAAATAATGAAAAAAACAGGTTTTCTTCTCTTTATTGTCATCAGCCTCAGCTTAGAGGCTGAAACCACACAAACAGAAAAAGACTGGGCTTTGGCAAAAAAACGCACTTTACAGCCCGCCCGTCCGGCCCGGCCCCCATCCACCGACATGAAAAACTTTTTCTTTTGCGGTTATATGGGCACGCCTTTGGTGCATAAAGTCAAGATGTCTGATTATTTTGACAGGGTTTTTGTGTATCAGAAGTCCGGTGGCAGTCACACCGCGCACTTTTTATTTAAAAAGCCTTTTAAGGTTCAAAAAAAAGACAACATGATATTTTGGTTTGCTTTGAATGAAGATCTTTCAGAAAAAACAAAGGGATTTCAAAGAAAAGTCTTTGAATTGTATCATTTTCATATCCAGCGGTTGGCCCTTACCCGCTCACTTGTGTATTACCTGCACAAAGAGGATTACAAGCGGAATTTTCAACATAGAGTAAGAAGAGAAATGACAGAGCCTTTAGATCTTATTGAAAAACCGGTTTCGAAAAATCAGGTAAAAAAAGCCTACGGCAGGGGCTGGTGGCGATGCCGTAAAGTTTCTTATTTTAAATATATTTTGTATAGTATAAGAGAGGTGTTTTTCCAAATCGGCGGAGTTTGATATGCATTTTGGCTTTAAAAGGCGGGGTCCCGCGCGGGTTAAAAAAAACATATTACAGAAAAAAATAATACCCGGCTTTATCTATAAAAAAGCAGGATTCACCCTGATTGAAATTCTGGTGGCTTTGGTGATTTTGACCGGTTCTTCCATTATTATTTCCAGAATATGGTCCGGCAACAAACAAAGAGTCGGAAAAATAAGCGACTACCACACCATTTCACGGCTGATGGAAAGAAAACTGACGGAGCTGGAATTTGAGTGGCGAAAAAAAAACTTTAACTCCATACCAAAAGAGGCAAAAGGGGATTTTAAAGAGGAAAAATATTTTTCTTGGAGCGTAAAAACACAGCCCTTGTCCCTGCCCGACCCGCAGGTGTTAATGACTTTGCTCGGGCACACTCAGGGTATGGCCGTTCAGGTGGCCCAAACCGTTACTCAGTTTTTATCAACAGCCGTGCTGGAAGCCAAACTGACCATTCATTATAAAAAAGGGAATTTTAAAAGCGCGTACTCGCTGAGCACATATATTGTGGATCACAACAAGGATATACAGGTTTCCGCCACAAAGTAAAAAAACTTTTTTTAAAGTGAAAGCCAAAAATGCGGAAAAACACAGATCAAAAACTTTTAAAAAAAGCAGGCACCACTTTGTTGGAAGTGCTTATCGCCCTTATATTATTTACATTTATGGCTGTAACTCTTATGCGCATGACAGATAAAACTCTTAAGTATCAAAAAAAAATCACCCGTAATGTCAAAGACATTAAATTCAGAAGAAATGTTTTTCAAATCATCAGAGCGGATATCCGAAACAGCTTTTATATCAGTGATATAAACAGCTTTCTGCATCAGCCCCTTTCGAAGCGGACAAACAAAGCCCCTTTTCGGGAGGAGGAGGGTTCCACAGCCCCCGGCGGACTTAAAAGCCAGCTCGAAGCTTTTGAGGAAAAAGAAATAAGGCCTTATCTTTACCATGATCTTTACTCCTCAGGAAGTTTTATCGGAACACAGGATCGTTTGCGCATCACTTCTTTTTCCTATGTCCCGGGCAGGGAAGACGAAAACGCCGATGACCGGAATATCGTGGTGTATTATCTTAAAGACTGCAAAAGCCGTAAGAACAATAAAATAAAAAGCCTTTGTTTGTGGAGACGATTTTCCCCTGATATCAATCAAGATACTCAAGAGCTGAAGGACTATGAGGAATTTGCTTTATTGGAGCGGGTTAAAAAATTTCAGCTTTCCTACTACAGCATATCCACCAATGAATGGACCAAAGAATGGAAGACAGGGCCTAAGGACCAAAATATTCTGCCTTCCGCCGTTCATATTATTATTGAATTTGAAGACAAAAAAAAACAGTTGGTGAAAAATGAAATAAAAATACCGGTGTATCAGCAGTTTATTCTGCCGGTTCAGCGCAACTAAAAATATTTTTTAAGGACACAGCTTTAAAAAACCTTACAAAGCCCGCAAGCAAAAAAACCGGGAACCGGAAAAAGAAACAAAATGAAAACAGCAAAAATAAAAGAAAAAAAAGGCATGGCGCTGATGATGGTGCTCTCCACCACAGTGTTTGTGATTCTTTTAATACAGGAAACTGTTTTTGAAACACAAACAGAGTACCGCTCCGCCACAGCTGAGCTGAACTCCTTAAGAGCCTATTACGCCGCCAAAGCGGGTATGGAGGTGAATATCCTCCGGGTAAAGGCTTATGTAAAAATACATAAAAATAAAAACTACGAAGCTGTTATCCGGCCGCTTAGAGCTTATATGGATCTAATGTGGCGTTTTCCCTTTCACTGGCCGCCAAGGAGCCATGAAGAAATGAATAAGAGCCAAATAACAGCCTTTTCCAAAGTGACAAACAATTCCCTTATGACAGCAAAATTTTTTACCTCCATTGAGCCAGAGGCCGGGCGGGTGGATATAAATGATCTGGCCTCTCCCATACCTTCTTTAAGAAAACGGACTTTTGATATTTTGTATCGCCTGATTCATATTCTGGCAAAAAACCAAGGGATGGAGGAAGAATTAAGCGGGCGGGATATTATGAATATTGTACACAATATCAAAGACTGGGCGGATCAAGATAGTAGGGCCGGGGAAAGCAATACCTCAGAGGCCGATTTATATGACCAAGAGGGCCTGCCCCCTAACCGCTCTTTTCTCAGCCCGCAGGAATTAAAAAAAGTGGCGGGAATGACAGACACATTGTACACAGCTCTTTCGCCCTTTATCACCGTATATGGAGAAAAGGCCTTAAATATCAACACCGCAGGGCCGGAGCTTTTACAGGCCCTGCATGAAGAATTTCCGGAGGAATTGGCCGGGGAAATAGCCGAGCTAAGCTCCAACCCTCTAAACCCCTTTGTTTTTACAGAAGACTCTTTTAAGGATTTTTTAAGTAAAAGAGGTTTTGACAACTTAAATCGGCATCTGTTCCCCGAATCCCCGCAACATCCTGATTCTTCCTCAGAGCCTATACCCGCGCCTTATCTAAGATTTGACCCTCCGCATAATTTTCGCATGCAAAGCCAAGGTGTGGCCGGTAACAGCCAAAAAACCCTTACAGCTGTTTTTGTTGATCCCAACTCTCTGGCAGGCCGCTTTAAAGAGCTGATTGAGCGGGAAAATACATGGGAGAAAGAAAGAATAAAAAAGCTCCTGCACGGACAAGTCAGAACCGACGAAAGCCGGGCGGGGAGGCAAAAATCCCCTTCAGAAAAGCCCTTGGAATATATGCATCGAGCGCCGTTTATAATTTACTGGAAGGAAAGATTCTAAAAAGATATACTTTATAATGTGTTTGTCCCCGGGCTTTTCGGGCGCGGAAAAACCCGGCCCAAAGGAACAAAAAAAACCGCGCCGGGCGCAAAGTGCGGGAATTAAAAAAACCTTATAAGGAGAGTCAGTTTTGATTTATGTAGGTGTGGATATAGGCTCCTGCGCTGTAAAGGCGGTGGCCGTCAAAAGACTTGGTAAAACATTTACCGTGCTGAAAACACATTTTTTTCCTGTAAAACCGGAAGTGTCGGAAGAACAGAAAAGGATTTTAAAATTAAGCCACTTAAAAACACTTAAAGATTTATACACCGGCCGGGAGGCGCAGTATATTTTTTGCTTTTCGCAAAACGAAGTCAGCTCCGGGAAATTACATTTCCCTTTTAAGGAACGATATAAAATAATGAAGAGCCTTCCTTATCAAATGGAGGAAAAGCTTTCTCTTTTTGATCACAAAAATTTAATTTCCGATATTAAAACCAATTTCTCTGAAGAAAAAAAAGAAGTTCTGGTTTTTTCTGTTTTTAAGGAAAGTGTGGCAAATTTACTGACAGATCTTAAATCCATAAACATTAAACCTTTAATTTTCACTTGTGAAGCCGTGGCCACAGCCAATTTGTTTGAGGCGGAAAAACCGGAAAAATCCCCCCCCCCCCGGCCTGCCATAGAGGAGGGAAAGAAAAAAGACAGCCTGCTTTATTTAAAAATAGGGCATACGCACACAATGGCGCTGATTGTTTTCCAAGGGAAATTACAGGATGTGTACAGCTTTGGATGGGGTGTCAGCTCCTGTATCAGAAAGATTGCTTTAAAATATGAAATCCCTTTCTCCAAGGCTTTGGAGCAGTTTTGCGAAAAAGCCTTTGTTCTCACACAAACCAGAGGATACACAGGCGGGCAAATAGGCTTTGCAAAAGTGATTCAAGAGGCTTTTGAAAAGCTTGTGGATAAACTCCAGCTTCTGCTCATCCAGCTGGAAGGGGAAAAAACTTATAAATGTTCCAAAATTCTGATCTGTGGAGGAGGGGCGCAGGTCCGAAATTTACAGGCCTTTTTATCCACCCGGCTTAATGTCCCGGTTTCGCGTGTGCAAAAAACCACCCGCCACCCTCATTGGAATTTAAAAAACAATGAAGAAAGGCGAAACAACCTGATAACCGCTTTAGGCTGTGCCGTGGAGGGGCTGAAAAGACCCGGCGCGCCTGCCGTAAATTTTTTAAAAGGCGAGTTTGCCCGTCAGTTCAACCCTTTTTCTTTTCTGCTGAGCAGATGGCGAAATCCTCTGATTTACGGAACCACCTGTTTGATTTTTCTTTTTGCCTACTCCGCTTTTCGCCATCACCAATCAGAAAAACTGTCGGATAAAACCCACCGGCTGTTTCAAAAAAAATCCATTCAAATAGCAAAACTCCGCCCGAAACAGGTTAATATTCAAAAAGTAAAAAGCTTTATATCAAAAAGAAAAAAAATAAACCGGCGGACGGAATTTATGGAACAACTCTCCCGTGTGCCTTCGTCCTTAGACAGACTAAAAAACTTAAGTGTGTCCATAAACCTTCGGCCCTCATGGAACATGGAAATTCAAGAATTAAATATTGCAGAGGACAATATTGAAATACAAGGGGAGATTTCGCCTGCGAATCTTAAGGCTTTGGAAAAAAATTTAAAAGATCTGGCAAAAGACAGCCGGCTTAAGACACTGGATGCGGAACAAAAGCCCCCTTCTTCCGATAAAGTGGTCTTTAAATACTCTTTTATTATTAAAGGTTAACAAAAAATGGACATCAGCCGTTTCAAGGAAGAATCTGTAAATATCCTTAACAGCCTGCGGGACCGGCTGGTGAGCAGTCCCGTCTTTCATCTTCTAAAGGAAAAGTACGATCACTTAAGCGCCCCTCGAAGAAAAGCGCTGCAAAGCGCAGGCTTACTGATACTTACCTGCCTTTTGCTTTATTATCCTGCAAGCAGGCTTTACTCCTCGTGGAAAAATATGCGGGACTTTAACACTAAAAAAAAACTCGTTCAGGAGTTAATGACAAGCGCGCCTTCCGCAAACACAGCTTCCCGGGCAAAGGCCTATACAGCAGGCCAGGATCCTGCAGGCTTTATCAGGCGCAGGATTCCTGTTTTGCAAATTCCGAAAAATCAGGTTAAAGAAATAAAAAACCTTAAAGAAAAAGCCTCTCAGGCCAAAAGCCTTTTATCTTTTCCGGCTCAAATAAAAAAGGTGCAGATGGACATCAGCGGTTTGAATCTGCGGGAGATTGTTAAGTACGGGCAAAGACTGGAAAATTTGTCTAAAAATATTAAATTAACCGGCCTTAAAATTCATGAAACCCCGGAAAAAGACAATTACTTTAATGTGTCTTATATTTTAAGTTTTTTCAGTTTGGAGCACGGAAGGGCGGAAAACAAAAAAACGAATGTAAAAGAAGACCCCACACACGAAAAAAAAGAAACAAAGCGGACAAAAAAATTTTTTATGGGTTTAAAAAAGCCGAAAACAGCTCCGATGGCAAAAGAGCCTTTATGGAAATTAAAAAATATTAAAGATAAAGCGCACTTTGAAAAACCTGTGGCAAAAGATTTACTTCCGGCACAGCCTGCGCCGGAAAGCCCAAAGGCACAAAGCGAAAAAGCGCCTCCTCCACCCCCTTTGCCGGACAAAGCAAAAAACACCATAAAAGAAAAGAAAGGAAAAGAAATTGAAAAAATACCGGGACAAAATTTATAAATTTCTTAAAAAACATAAAAACAAATGGCTTTTGTTTCTTTTGTTTTCTGTTGTTTTTTTTCTCATCCGCTTTCCCTACAAGGAAACAGTTTTGTATTTCCTTACTCAGATAAAGAATAAATCCCCGGTGGAATTTCAGTATGAAAGTTTTTATATACACCCCTTAGGCCCTTGGTTGGTGTTTAAAAACCCTGAAATTTCAGGTCTTGGAAAACAAAAAGGCTCTTTTAAAGCGGAGCAGATAAAATTACGCCCCTCTTACAAATCCCTTTTAAATATAAAACCGGGAGCTGTTATCCGGGTAAAGTGGTCTTACGACTCCTTGCTGAATATACAGATTAAAAAGAAAAAAATCAAAAAAGGCCGCTTTGGATGGTTTGCGCGCCTCAAAGGGCGAAACTTTCACCCGGCAAAGCTCAGCGCCTTTGTCCCTTTTTTATCCAAAACCAAAGGAACAATAAACGGGGATATGGAGATCTTTTTGGACCCCGAGTTTATTACACAACCGGTGGGTTTTTGGAACATAAGGGCGGGCGGATTTCACAGCGAAGCTCTTTCTTATACATTTCCCGGCGCGGTGGGCACAATCAACCTTCCTTCCCTTAAGTGGAGTCAAATCCACTTCCAAGGAAAAATCCGGGAAGGGGAATTTATTATCTCTGATCTCACACTGGGAGCAAAAAAAGACACTTTTCAACTAAAAACAAGAGGTCTTGTGTCTTTGGATTTTGTAAAATCCGGCTTTTCCAAAAAAGTTCGTCCGCGGTTTAAAAGTTATCATCTGGGCCTCGACATCTTGGCTGATGAAGAGTTAAAGCCCCGGCTTTACTTTTTGGATTTATTTTTCTCCTCCGCAGGATCCCAAACACCGCAGGGCCTGCGCTATGTGGCTGAGATAAAAGGAAGCACCGCTTTGTTTTTTGATATGACCCCGGTTCCGCAACTGCCCACTTTACAGGAGATTCAAAACCCGCCTTAAAACGCCAAGGAGAAAATACCATTATGAGCAAAAATTGGGATCTGGTGACCTTTGTCAGCCACGAGCTTAAAACCCCTCTTTCCACTCTTAAATTAAATATCGAAGAGCTTAAAAACAAAATTTCAAAGGAGGATAAAAATCTTATAAACGGGATGGAGGAGGAATTAAATTGGATGATCCGGTTTATCACCGACACCTTGGATTTACAAAAAACAAAAGAAAAACTTTGTTTTAATTTTGGCCCGCACAAATGGAATGAGTGGATGCGGAATATCCAAAGCGATATTAAAAAAAAGACGGATTTGTTCGGCCGGAAACTGAAAATCACAGCACCCTTGGAGGAAACCAAAGTGTATATGGATCCGCTTTATATCCGGCAGGTTTTGTTTAACCTGTTAATGAATGCCGTAGAGCATTCCTTTGAAAAAACCGTAATAGAAATTACTTGGAAGCGTGAAAAAAATCGAACCTTAAATGTTCAGGTGGCGGATGAAGGCCCCGGCATCAGCATGGAGGACAAAAACAAATTATTTGATTTTTTTTACAAAGACCGAAAAAAGCCCGATTCCTTAATAAAACCCACCGGCTTGGGCCTTGCTTTGGCAAAACAAATTATTAAGGCGCATGGGGGCCGGATCCAGGCGGAAAACCGAAAAGGCAAAAAGGGGGCTTTATTCACCTTTCGCCTGCCGACTCTTTAATCACGAAGCATTTTACCGGCTTTAGCCGTAAAATCGCTTCTTTCTTGCTCCCCCGGCAGGCCCTTTGCTATACTTACAAAATGTCACAGGCTAAAAAAGAGTTAAAAAAAATTCTTTCAGAAGAGCAAATCAGCACTGAAGCCGATACATTAAAAAAGTACGGCAGAGACTGGCTGACACTTTACCCGCCCGCACCCGCTTTAGTTCTTTTTCCCAAGTCGCATCAAAATGTGGAGGATATCGTGAAATGGGCCGGACGGCATAAAACCGCCTTGGTTCCTTCAGGAGGACGAACGGGACTAAGTGGCGCAGCTGTGGCTTTGCACCGGGAGGCGGTTTTATCTTTTGAGCGGATGAATCAAATTTTGGAGTTTAACGAACCGGAGCAAAGTTTGAAAATTCAGCCGGGGGTGATTACGAAAACTGTGCAGGAAAAAGCCGTAGAAAAGTCTTTGTATTTTCCTTTATCCTTTGCCTCTGAAGGCTCCAGTCAAATCGGGGGCAATGTGTCCACCAACGCCGGAGGGGTGCATGTTATTCGCTACAGCACAATCAGAAAATGGGTGACCGGCCTTAAAGTGGTAACCGGCGAAGGCAAAACTCTTTATCTGGGAAAGGGGTTGATTAAAAACACGGCGGGCTACGATCTGCTTCAGCTTTTTATTGGTTCAGAAGGCACATTGGGCCTGATAACAGAAATCACCTTAAAACTTACGAAAAAGCCTGAACCTCCTTTTGTTTTTTTGTTGTCCGTTCCTGATTTAAAATCCCTGATGGAAGTGTACTGTTTGTTTAAGTCCCGGCTTTCTTTAAGAGCTTTTGAAATGTTTACCGGCCGGGCCGTGGAATATGCGCAAAAAAACTCTTCCATTGATTTTCCCTTAAAAGAAAAAAGCCCTTATTACGCGCTTATGGAGTGCGATCAAAGCCGTAAGGAAGACGCTCTTTTACTGTTTGAGTCCGCCTTGGAAAAAGCTTATGTCCGTGACGGAGTGGCGGGCGAAAACCCCCGCCAAGCAGGGGAGCTTTGGTCCTTTAGAGAAAATATCAGTGAATCCCTTTCCCCTTATTTTCCTTATAAAAATGACATCTCAGTGCGTATTTCCCGCCTGCCGGATTTTTTATCTGAGATGAACGACACCCTGTCAAAAGAATACCCGGATTTTACTGTTGTGTGGTTTGGCCACATAGGAGACGGCAACCTGCATATTAATATTTTAAAGCCGGAAAAAATGACAAAAGACAAATTTTTAAAACACTGCGAGCGGGTAAATAAAATACTTTTTTCTGTTGTAAAAAAACATGAAGGCTCCATTTCCGCTGAGCACGGAGTGGGCCTTTTAAAAAAACCTTATCTTTCTTACTCCTGTTCCGAAGAGGAATTAATGTACATGAAAGCCGTCAAAAAAGTTTTTGACCCGCAAAACCTTTTAAACCCCGGTAAAATATTTGATTAAACCGGAAAAGGACTAAAAAAAAATGAAAAGCCGCGAAATAAGAAAAAAGTTTCAACACTATTTTACCGCCCAAGATCACGCTTGGGCCGAAAGCACCCCTTTAACAGCTGTAAAAGATCCGGGTCTTTTGTTCACTAACGCCGGCATGAATCCGTTTAAAGATTTTTTTTTGGGGCTTAAAACCCCTCCTCATCCTCAGCTTTGCAGTATTCAAAAATGTTTGCGCGCCGGAGGCAAACACAACGACTTGGAGGAAGTGGGCCATTCCCCTTATCATCACACTTTTTTTGAAATGATGGGTAATTTTTCCTTTGGCTCTTACTTTAAAAAAGAGGCAATGGCTTACGCTTTGGATTTTTTGATAAAAGAGCTTGGGCTTTCCAAAAAAAACCTTTATGTGAGCGTTTTTAAGGAAGACCGCAAAAGCGCTGAGATCTGGCAAAAAGCTTTAGGCTTTGCCAAGGAAAAAATATTCTTTCTGGGGGAAAAAGACAACTTTTGGCGTATGGGGGAGACAGGGCCTTCAGGCCCCTGCTCGGAAATTTATTATTATGAGGGATCTAAAAAAAATCCAGGCCCAAAAGATATGACGGAAATCTGGAATTTGGTTTTTATGGAGTTTAACGAATATTTTGAAGAGGGAAAAAAAGTCCGAAAAGCTTTGCCCGCGCCTTGCGTGGATACCGGCATGGGTTTAGAGCGGCTTTCAGCGGTTTTGCAAGGGGTGAAAAACAATTACCACACCGATATTTTTAAAGACATTATAAAAGCTTTGGAAAAAGCATCAGGCTGGCAGTACAGCTTTACAGACACAAAAAGAGATCGCGAAACACAAACCGCCTTTCAGGTGATTGCAGACCACGCCCGCGCTGTTTGCTTTTTGATCGCAGACGGGGTGTTACCGGGCAGTGACAGTAAAAGCTATGTCTTAAGGCGGATTTTAAGGCGCGCCCTTTTTTACAGCCATAAACTTGAAAAAGAGCTTTTGTCCAAGGCTGTGGAACAGGTGACAGATCAAATGGGGGTTATTTACCCTGAATTAAAAAAAGAAAAAGCTTTTATCATAAACACTGTAAAAGAGGAAAATGATTTATTTAAAGGAAGCCTTAAAGAAGGGCAAAATGTTTTGCTGAAAAAAATAAAAATCCTTAAAGATAAAAAAATCCCGGACAACATGCTGTGGGAGCTTTACAGCACTTACGGCTTTCCTTTGGATCTTACGCGGCTTATCGCCCGGGAAAAAGGATTTACAGTAAATGAAAATTTTAATTTAGAAAAATTTAAGCAGGCAGGCCATTTTCGAAAACACAGCATTAAAGAAAATTTAAAAGAATTTATACAAAATGTTAAACCACAAAACTCTGCTTTAAACTTAAAAAAAACTTTGTTTACAGGCTACAGCCGGGACCGGGAAAAAGCCCGAATTTTAAGCGTTTTGCTTGTTGAACCGGCTTTAGAGCAAAAACCGATAAATAATAAAAACATAGGGTCACAAGCGGGGCGGGTGTTTTTTTTGACATATATAAAAAAAGAAGAAAATGAAACTTTTACATTAAAAAAGCTTTTTTTTCCTCCCTCTAAAGAGGAAAAACACAAAACCTTAAAGGAAATAAAAAACCTTTGGCTCATAACAGACAAAACCTGCTTTTACCCGGAAGGGGGGGGGCCTGTCGGTGACAAAGGCGTATTGGAATGGGGTTATACAGGTAAAGCCGGGCAAAAGAAAAAAGGCAAAGCCCTGATATTGGACTGCCAAAAAGTAAGCTCCCTGATTTTGCATAAAATCAAAATTTTAACCGGGGAATTAAACTTTACAGGTGTTGAAGCTTTGGAAGATTTTTTTTCAAATAAAAAAGCAAAAAAACAAAGCAGTGTAAGCCTGCCCTGTGAGATGAAAGTGGATCTGGATCACCGCAGGCTTATCGCCGGCGCCCATTCCGCCACCCACCTTTTAAATCAGGCTTTAAAAGAAATACTTGGGGACTCCACCCGGCAGATGGGATCTTTGGTGACGGCGGGAATGTTGAGGTTTGATTTCAGCAGTCTAAAGCCCTTAAGTAAAGAGCAGATAAAAACCATCGAAAACAAAGTAAACGCCGATATTCAGGCCGGGCATATTGTGACAGACAAAACCCGCCTTTATGAAGAGGCTGTTCGGCAGGGCGCGATCCGGCTGGCGGGGGAGATTTACGAAAAAAAGGTGCGGACCATCCGCATGGGAAAAAGTTTTGAATTTTGCGGAGGCATCCATGTCCAAAACACAGCAGAAATTGGAGGCTTTAAAATTATTACAGAAACAGGGGTGCAGTCAGGAGTCCGCCGCATCACAGCTTACACCGGAGATGTTTTGCGCAAATGGCTTTTTCTTTTAGCCGAACAAAACAAAGAGTTAAGAGAATATTTACATGTTCCCTTAAGGCCGGAGCTGGAGCCTCTAAACCCTTTTATCCCTCTGATAAGAAAAAAAGAAGAAGAAATAAGCCTTCTTAAAAAACAAATACGAAAAATATCAAAAAGCTCTTTTAATATGAAAGAGGAAATAAAAAAAGCAAAAATTTTTAAAATACAAGGAGAGACCGCCTTTTTGCTGATGAGCGCGCTTAAAGTGGAGGACAGAAAAATTTTGGCGGATATGGCGGATCAATTAAAATCCAAGCTTTTAGAGCCTTCGGTGGTGGTGGCTTTAGGGGAATCCAAAGAACATAAAAATTATCCCCTTGTTGTAACAGTTTCCAAAAGTTTACAAAAACATATTTCAGCCGGAAGTATTTTAAAAAACATACTGGCCCCCGGCCTTAACGGCAAAGGCGGGGGGCAGGCCCGCTTTGCCCAAGGAACAATAACAAACAAAACAAAGTTTATGGAAATGGAAAAAGTATTGCTGAAGAGTTTAAACCAGCCCTCCGGGGGTATTATTGAATAAAAAAGCTCAGCAAAAGCTTATCAACTGGTATCAAAAAAATAAAAGACCTCTTCCTTGGCGCAAAAAGCAAAGCCCCTACAGGATATGGGTTTCAGAAGTCATGCTCCAACAAACCACTGTGCGGGTTGTAATCCCCTATTACGAAAAGTTTATTAAAAAATTTAAAAACCTTAAAGCTTTGGCTGAAGCGCCTTTGGAGGAAGTTCTTTCCTGTTGGGCGGGCCTTGGCTATTACTCCCGGGCAAAAAACATGCACAAATCCGCGCGCCTTATTTATGCGCAAAAGTTTTTTCCCAAAACCTATAAAGAGCTTTTAAAACTGCCCGGCTTTGGCCCCTATACCGCAAGAGCGGTAAGCTCCCTTGCGTTTAACGAAAAAACCGCTGTCTTGGATGCCAATGTCATCCGGGTGATGTCACGGGTTACCTGCTTTCAAAAACCTTGGTGGGACAGACAGGGAAGAATTTTTTTGCAAAAACAGGCGGACCAATGGATGGGTCGGTATCCTTCCTCCTTGATGAATCAGGCTTTAATGGAATTAGGCGCGCTTATCTGCACAGCCCGAAAACCTTTTTGCTTTATCTGCCCTCTTCAAAAACACTGCCGGGCTTTTGCCAAAACCTTGGCAGGTAAAATCCCCATACCTAAAAAACAAAAGCAAAAAGAAATTTGGCTTTACCGGCCCCGCATATTCATAAAAGATAGCAATATCGCTTTAACGCAAAATCATCCGCTTCCGGTTTTAAAAAACCATCCCGCTTTTCCCGGAACTGCGTTAAAAAAAACCTCGCCCCCTAAAAAATATGACTTTGTTCATTTTATCACCCATCACGCTATTTATGTTCGCCTTTTAAGGCCGTATCAAAAACAAGCTAAAAGCTGTGATTTTTTGCCGAAGTCCGGCGAAAAACCGGCCTTTAGCCCTTTTTTATGGATAAAGCCCAAGGAGATTAAAAAGCAAAACCCGTCCAGTTTAATGCAAAAAATCCTCAAAACCCTGATTAGTCGGGCGTGATAGGGCCAAAAGCCCGGCAAAACAGCTCGAAAAATATTTTGCCTAAAAGCCCCTTATTCTGTTATATTTATAAGGCACTAACTTTAAGGAGGGTTTATGTACCCGTCTTTTTCGCAAATTTTAATTATTCTGGTGATTTTGCTCTTGCTGTTTGGGCACAAAAGAATTCGGGAATTTGGAAAATCCTTGGGCGAAGCCTTAAGAGATTTTAGAAAAGGGCTGGACGGCAAAACAGAACCGGAAAAAAAACCGGAACCCGAAAAAAAAACAGAACCCGAAAACTCTTAAAACCGCTTAAGGGCCGTTTCCACTATATCCCGGGCGGTAAGTTTTTCTTTTTTATAAAGTTCGAAGGATTTTAAGGCGCTTCTTCCAAAATCGCTTTTCACTCCCATTGATTCCATATCTGTTTTTACCCGCGCCAGCTTATGCGCCACTATGGATGCCATGCCTCCTGTAAGCCGGTGATCCTCCACAGTAAGCAAGCGAAAATCCGTTTTTTTAAGGCAGTCCAAAAGAGTCTCCATATCCGGCTTGTTAACAATGGAAGCGTTAACAGTTATCACCCGAAAGCCCTTTTTCACCAACATTTGCCCGGCGTAAAAAGCCTCCCGCAGTAAAGGGCCTAAGGCCCATAAAGTAAGGGCTTTTCCCCTCCGGTTTTTCAAATGAGAGTATACAACCTGAGCTTTTCCTAATTTATAAGGGTAATCTTCCGGCAAATAAGAGGCGGGAAAAGTCTCCCGTCCCAAAAAGAAAATTTGCGAGCGGGGGGTCTTTTTACCGGCCTCAGCAAAGGATTTAACCGCCTGAGTGATAAGGGAAAAAGCCTCTGCGCTTGAGCTTAAGCAATACAGATCCGTCATGGGAAGGGATGAACTTAAATAAGTCAAGCACTGGTGGGAGGCTCCGTCTGCCGCGTCCTGAAAACCCGCATGGGAAAAAACCGCAATCACCGGGGCCAAAGACAAATTGGCCATAAACAAAGGAAGCGCGCCTTTGGTGACTCCAAATTGGGTAAAAGTGTCCACCACAGGGATAAAACCCTGTTTGGAAAAGCCGCTTGCAACGGATATCATATTGGCCTCCGCCACCCCCATATCAAAGGACAATTCAGGAAACTTTTTTCTAAAAGGCAAAACCCCCGTTGAGCCTTGAAGATCCGCGCTTATGGAAACCACCGGAAGGCCAAGCTCCTTACGGCAATGGATTAAAGCTTTGCCGATGCCCTCTTGAACTTTAACCTCTTTTTGATTCGAAAATGACTCAGCTTTTTGAAAAGAAACAGTTTGTTTTAAAGCCCGGCTTTTTTGGTCCTGTTTAATTAAGGCTTTCGCCCACTTGGCAAATTCATCGGGTATATCCTTGTTAATTTCCGCCAAAAATTCCATAAGTTTTTCTGTGTTCTTAAGGGGAAAACCGTGCCCGCCGTGGCTTGCCTTTTCTGTTTGTTTTACTCCATAGCCTTTTATGGTTTTTGCCCTTATAAAAACAGGTTTTTTAAACTCTTTTTTAGACAGTGTTTCTTCCAGTATGTCCACGCAGGCTTTTAAATCATGCGCCTTTTTAAGCTCCACACATTCCCAGCCCAAGGCTTCAACAGAATTAAAAAAAGGCTCCATTGAGAAACTGTCTTCACTAATGCGCCCGCTTAACTTGGTGTCGTTGTCGCTCACGATAACAACAAAGGGATTCATTTTGCCTTTTTGAAAAAAGCCGGGAATGGAGCACAAAGCCTCCTTGGCCTCACCCTCCATTAAAGCGCCGTCCGACATTAAAACTAAAGTCACCCGCTTAAGGCCGGAAAGTTTATCCGCCATACAAAGCCCTTCGGCCTGCGCCAAAGTGGAAGCCAAGGGGCCGTTGCTTAAGTACACCCCTTCCGGAAAAAGATGAGCTTCCCCGTGCCCGGTAAGACGGCTTTTAAGAGATCTAAAGCCCTTAAGCTCCGAAAAATCCAAGTCCCCCATGCCGTAGTTTGCTTTAAGGGCGTAAAGCCCGTTTTCCGCATGGCCGGCGTCGTTAATAATATGAAACAGCTCATAGTAGGGGCGGTTTTCCCTGTCGGCCAAGTAAAAAGCAAGGCCGTAAAGGGCGCTTGCCACTTCCGCAAAAGCCGAAGGCCCCCCCCAGTGGGAGGCGGCGCCACCTAAGACCGCCTGCATATCCATTAAAGCAAGAGCCAGCCGGTTTATTTTGGGATCAGCCAATTTAAGCTGAAAGCCTTTTTGGCTTTTAACCCTCACAAAATACTTAGGGGCCGGCTTTTGCGGAAAAAGTAACACCTTTTTTTTAATACCAACCTCCCGCTTAAGCTGTGTCATTCCCGCGTATTGCCGGAATCCACGCCTGTTTTTGAGCATAATAAATCATGTTTGCTTTTTTGCAACAAACTTTTTCACGGGTTGCCAAGTATAGGATTTTCAGCTGAAACAAGTGTTTTTCAGGACACTTTAAGCTTTCCGGCTTTAAGGTAAAATGTGCTTTTTGCAAGAATTTTTATTTCCTTCGCGCTGTGGGAAATTAAAAGCACAGAGTTTTTATCCTGATCAAAAAGTTTTTTAAGCAAAGCCACAGCCTTTTTCTTAAGATCTCCGTCCAGACAGGAAAACGGCTCATCCAAGATCAAAAAATCAGATTTAACCATCAGCGCGCGGGCCAAGGCCGTTCTTTGTTTTTCCCCGCCGGAGAGAACCCGCACAGGTTTTTTTAAAAAATCTGAAAGTTGCAGATATTCCCGCAAAAGAGAAAACCTTTTATCCCTTTCCTCTTTAGAGATCTTTTTCGCCTGCGCGGGGAAAAAAATATTTTGCTCCGCGCTCATATTGGAAAAAAGCTCAAGACTTTGAAACAAAAGGCAGATATTTCTTTTTGGCGGGGGCAGTAAAGCCAGGTTACGACCTTTAAAGATCCACTTAAAATTTTTTTCCAAAAAATTAAACCCGCAAAGGGAAAAAGCCAATGTGCTTTTTCCACCACCGGAAGGGCCTGTAAGAGCGCTTATCTGTTTATCCGGCCATTCCCAAACCGGGATATTTAATTCAAAATCACCTTTTCGGCAAACAAGGTTTTTTATTAAGGACAAAAAACTTTTCTCCTTTTATGGACAAAAAAAACAAAGTGCGGTAAATGAAATTTTTACCAAAAAACATATTTTAAAAAACATAAAATCAGCCGGGCGGCAAACTGTATTTTCCACGAAAAAAAAATGCTCTGCTCCCGGCAAAAAGAAAAAAACAAAGCCCGGCGCTTAAAATCAAAAGCACTGTCAAAAGGGTCGCAAGCTCAAAACGATAAAGGGCAAAAAGCTCTTGAATAAGCAAAGCCAAGTGCCCCTCATCCCCCGCCACAATAGAGGAATAGGCAAAGTCCCCTGAAGCCCAAAAAGCGGCAAGACCTGCAAGAAAGAAAAAAGCCCCGGCGGACTGGGGCCATACAATATCGGTAAACACCTTAAATCTTCCCGCACCCATAAGATCTGCGGCATAAACCTGATTTTTAAGCCTTCTTAATAAAGACTCCCCCATAAGACGGTAAAGAGCGGGTAAAAAAAGAAGGCTAAGCCCTAAAGACCACTTCAGCAAAACCATTAAGTAAGAATCCGGGCCTATAAGCAAAAACGCAAAACCCATAAAAGCGGTGGACGATCCGCAGTACGCAAGTAAAAAACGGCGAAGAAACAGATCCCGAAGGCAAAAAGCCAAAGCGGAGAGCAAAAACAAAGTTAAAAGGCCGGTTAAAGATCCCATAAGCAAAGTCCGGGCCAAGGCGGAAAAAACAGCTGTTTTAATCGAAAAAAGCTCCTGATAAACAGCCGGAGAAACAGGAAGTAAAAGCCCCAAAAAAACCAAAAGCGAAGGCAAAAGGGGAATAAGCACAAACGGAAAACAAGACACAAGATACAGTTTTTTATTCCGGCCGGGGGTTTTAGACAAAGACCGGGCATTGCCGTAGAAAAAAGAAAAAAATAAAAAAAGAAATATTGTTTGAAAGGCAAACAAAGTCATGGCCTCCGGGTGAAATGCGGGGTCTTTCAGTTTTTCTGCGATAAAAAGCTCCAAAGTCCTCCCGCTCATTCCCCCCACCAGCATAGGAACGGAAAAACTGGTAAAGCAAAAAGAAAAAACCAGTAAAAAAATCAAAATAAGATCTTTTCGCCATTCAAAAAAAAGCATTTTGCTTAAAAAACGAAAGCGGGAGGCACCATGCAAAAAAGCGTAAGCCGAAAGACCCTCCGCCCCCTCACGAAACAAACGACAGAAAAACACAGACACCAATCCCGTGTTCATCAGCACATGAACCGCCACAACAGAAGAAAAAGAAAAAACAGATTGAGAAAAAAACATTTCCCACACATTTATCCAAGAAAGAGCGGGCACCAAAGGGGGAAGAACCGCCGGAAGCAGACAAAAAAGCTCCAGCGCCGGGATATTAAATCCAAGGGGGTTTCTTCCAAAGCCCCACCTGCTGATGCTGTTTTCACTTAAAGCGCGAAGCCCCAAAAAGCCAAGCACGCCAAAAAAAATACAAAAGCCCGCGCTTAAGCCCGCCTGCGTCAAGGTGGAAAGAAAAACATTAAACCATTCAGAGGAGGCGGGAAGCCGCCATTTTGAAAGCCGAAACAAAAATAAAAACACCGGGAAAATCAACAATACGATAAGACCTGCCGACAAAAAAACCGTGTTGTTTGTTTTTTGCATTATGTTCATAAGCGGGATAATTATTTTTTTTGGCCTTTCATCATCTGATCCCATGTATTTAAGCGCGCCTGACGGCGGTTTAAAAACATATCCAGCCGGTCGTAGGAAATAAATTTTAATTCAGAAATAATATTTTTATAAAAATCGTTTTTAAAACCCGGAGCCTGTTTTAAAGTATCAGGCTTATCCCCGGGCATAAAGTTTTTCTCTTTAATAACGGGAAACATATAATTTGTTTCTTTTAAAAGGTTTTGTATCTTGGGCTTAAGCAGAAAACGAATAAACTTTTTACCCAAAACGCACTGAGAGCAAAAACCGGAAAGCCCGGCAAGCTCCACTTGAAAAGGATGACCCTCTTTAAAAGAAACAAAATAAAAATCCTTCTGCTTTTGCCTCCGGTGATAAATTAAAGAGCTTAAATAAGAAAAACTTAAATTCACATGCCCCCTTTGAAAAAGAGCGTAAGAAGTGGACCAGGAATCGGGAAAACCGTAAAGCTGATTTTTAAACGCGCTTAAAAAACTATCCGTTTTTTCCTCTAAAGTCCGCCATATCCAATAGTAATATTGCAAACCCACTGTGCTGGTTCGAGGGGAGGGAAGAGAGATCTTACGCTGAAACTCAGGCAAAAGCAGTGCTTCAAGGCTTAAAACCCCGGTTTTTTTACGGGAGATAAAACTCATGGGAGACCAATTATAAGGGATAAACTTACCTGACAAAAACCTTCGGGCCGGAAAAATAAAGTGTGCGGGGGGCGGGGCTTTAACTTTTTCCCAAGGAAGATTCTCCACAGTTTTTAAAGACATTTGATCCAAGCCCAAAACCACATCGGTTTTAAAGCCGTCTTTTCTTAAAGAAAGCCTTTGCGCAAACAAAGCGGAATCAGGCGCTTTAATCCATTTAATTTGGCAGGCGCAGATTTTCTCAAACTCTTTTTTTATACGGGGGCCGGGGCCAAAAACATTCACAAAAGAGGAATAGGTCATCACCCTTAATGTTTTTTTTGATTCCCCGGGTTTTAAAAAAAACAGTAAAGGCAGGACGGCAAACAACACCCAAAGTTTTTTAAAGCCTAACAATTTTACCAAGGTTTTTCCTCCACACCGATTTTAGGGCAAAGCTCCTGTAAAAAGCAGGTGGCGCACCGGGGCCGGCGGGCTTTGCACGGCCCTCTTCCGTGTAAAATTAAAGCGTGAGAAAAGTAAATCCAATCTTTTTTTTTAAGTAAAGCGCAAAGGTCTTTTTCCACCTGCTCCGGGTTTTTAGATACGGTAAAATTAAGCCTGCGTGAGAGCCTTCCGACATGGGTGTCCACCACCACACCGGAGCTTATTTTGAAAGCCGTGCCCAAAATCACATGGGCGGTTTTTCGCCCCACCCCGGGTAAAGTCAAAAGATCTTTTAGTGTGCTTGGCACAATACCTTTAAAGTTTTTTTGAATCTTTTGACAGGCGGTTTTTATGTTCCGGGCTTTAGAGCGAAAAAAGCCTGTGGAATGTATATAACTTTCCAGATCTTTTAGCTCCGCTTTGGCAAAAGCCCGGGCGGTGGGGTATTTTTTAAAAAGAGGGGTGGTGACTTGGTTTACCCTTTTATCTGTACACTGCGCGCTTAAGATGGTCGCCACCAACAGCTGAAAGGGGCTTTTGTGCTTAAGAGCGGAGTTTGCCCTTGGGTGATAGCGCTTAAGCAGGCTTACTGTTTCCTCCACTCTTTGTTTTTTATGTTTTAAACTTTCTTTTCGCATATTGTCCCTGTTTAACTTTAAAGTAAGCAGTCGGGCGTGAAAAACCCTTTTAAATTATGTCTCAAAAGCAAAGCCAAGCGGTGAAGGTCCAAGATATTCCGTCCTGAACAAGCTTGGACTTTGCTTTTGAGACCGTGCAGTTTAGTGGCCTTTTTCACAGAAGGCTAAGTAATATCACAAAAGTGTACAATTAAAAGCCCCCGGCTTTAAAATTTGGTGAGCTTTAGTATTTTGCTTTTTACCTCCATAACCAGCACACTTTGATCCCGCTCAAGAGGTTTTCCTTCAGCAAAAGATTTAAGCGCGTATAAAATTTTATTCCTCAGCTCATGCACGGAAGAGGCATGCTCACAAAGTTTTAAAAATGCTGAAAGGCTGTACTTTTCCCCGTCCGGTGACCGGCACTGCAAAATACCGGGACTTAACAGGATTAAACGATCCCTCCCGTTTAAAGAAAAAGTCTTTGTTTTTACCTCTTTTATAAGGGTGGAGGCCAGGGGTTTTATGATTTCGATTTTTCCGTCTTCCGCCCGCCACAGTAAAGCGGTGATATCCCCTGCAAGAAAGTAAGACATCTGCCAGGTTTTTTGACTGATTAAAGCGTAAAACAAAGAAGTTTTTTCCTTTAAAGGATGAGGCACATTGCTATCCACAAATCCTGAAGAAACATCCAAATTTATTTCACGGATAAGATGCAAGACAAATTCTTTTGGAGAAAGACTTTCCATTCGGCCGGGCCTGCTCATCATTTTTAAACGGGCGGAAAACAAAAGAGCGGACAAAGCGTGAGAAGAGCAACTGGACATAATAAGCGCAAAAGACCGGCTTGCAGGGTAGGGAAAAACTTCATAAAAATCTTTGCTCAGGCTTTCTTTAAGAGCCGGACAAAATTTAAAGCTGAACTCAGCGCCCGCAACCGGGGGCAGATCCACGGGAAGCAAAATTTTATGGATCTGATGCGCTGTGTTCAGCTCCCGGGAAAGTTTGCGCATCACTTCTTTTATTGTTTGGTTGCTTTGCTCAACAAGCTTTTTATAATTTTCCAAAACCCGCTCTTTTTCTTCTAAAAGGGAAGACAGCTCCTCATATTTTGTTTTCCAGTCATTGGATTTGGACATTACTGTCTCCAGTAAAAGCGCGCGGGCCATGTTTTTAGTTTATCCATCAGGGGGTGTTCCTCCTCAAGAAGCGCGGGTTTTAAGCCCTGTGTTTCCTCTTGGCAGGCCCTTATAAGCTGAGAGCTTTTTTCGTCAAAAACCTTTAAACTGTCCTTAAACTTTTTTTCACCCGTAAGGTGTTTTACCTCCTTTAAAGAGCGACAATTTCTTAAAGCCCCCTTAAGAGACTTTCCTCCTCCTTGGCACAGGCAAACGGCAAAGGAGTTAAAAAAACCCTCTTCCATATCTTTGAACACTGTTTTGTTTTCTTTGTTCCTTATATCAAAGTCCAGCAGATCGTCCGCCCTCTGAAACAAAGATCCCAACAAAGCCCCTATCCGGTTAAGCCGGCGGTGCAGATCCGGCTCATATCTTTTCGCAACCAAGAACGGCGCTCTAAGACTCCACTTAAAAAGAGATGCGGTTTTAAGCTCATGCACTTTTTCCAGCTCCGGCATACTTTCCCGGTTTTTTAAGTCCGACTGCATCCACTCCCCTTTTACCAGTTTTTTGAGCACAGAGGCCGTAAGCTTCATCAGGGCCGTGTTTTCCATTTCCGCCGTGTTGTGAGCGGCTTGGGCCAGCAGATAATCCCCGGCCAGCACAGATTTTTTTATTGAATACTGCATCCAGGCGGAAAGAGAGCCTCTGCGAATGGGAGAGGCGTCAATCACATCATCGTGCAAAATGGAGGATTGATGAATGTACTCCACTATCCGGCCCAGTTTATCCCTTTTTTCCCGGCAAATATTCAGACAGTCCGCCACCTGACAGGTCATCTCCGCCCTTAGAGCCTTTCCTCTGGAGAACAGGTTTTGATATAAATATTCCATCTGAGGAATATCCGGCAAAACCTCAAAATTTTTTTCTTTCATCATCACAAATTAAACCTATATGAGGCTTTGTTTAAAGCTCTCCTCCCCGGGGACAGAAATAACACTCCCGGCTCAGAAGAAAAAGCCTCTTAAAACGCACTAAATTCAAAAAAACAGGCGCAATGTAAAAAAGGAATCTAACCAAAAGCTAAAATTATTTCAACCGGGTTTTTTTAAGTTTAATTTTTTAAGCAGGGCGGGCTTTGAAATTTTAGAAATGCCGGTCAAGGGAAAGGAGGAAAGATAACAAAATCGCAGAATTTTCTCAAAAGGGGAAACTTTTTCATTAAAGCTTTGGATAATGCGTAAAACACATTTTTTGTCTGAAAGGTCCGAAACCAAAACCATCTGAAAGCCCCGCCTTTTATCAGGAACAGGCAGGAGTATAAATCTTCCGGCAGGTTTTTCTTTTAATAAAATTTTCATCAACTCCTCCTCCAGATCTTTTAAATTGACCTTTTCCCCAAGGATTTTTATTTGCCCGGGGCTTAACACCCGCAAAACCGAGCCGGAAAGCCGGCCCTTGTCTCCTGTAAAATACCAGCCCTTTTTTTTTGGATCTTGAAACCCGCTTTTGCCTAAGTCCTGCAAAACAGGCACAAAGCCGGTGAGCAGACTTTCCGACTTAAGGGCTATTTCGCCTTTTACTGTTTTGGCCTGAACATGACGAAGAAGTGTCATCCCGGTAAAGCCTTTTTCCGGGTTAAGGGGGGCTGTAGCCACTTGGGAGGCGCACTCTGTAAGACCGTAAGAGGGAAGAAGGGGCCAGTTCAGCTTTCGGCCCGCATGGTATAAAGCTTTGCTTAAAGCCCCGCCCCCCACAATAACAGCGCGCAAAAAAGGCGGGCAGGGAAAATTTGCTTTTGTGATATCGTATACTTGAGCGGGAACCAGCGCGCCCAAAGTGATTTTTTTCTCTTTTAAAAAACTTAAGTAGGATTTTGCAGACCATTTCTTAAAGGGATAAACAAAAAAAGAACTGCGGGATAAATGCGCGCGGGCCAAAATGGAAAGCCCCCCCACATGAAACAAGGGCAGGCTTAAGCCCCAGCGGTCTTTAGCCTGTGCTGACAGGTGCTGGTTTACAGCCCCGGCGGAAACAAGCAAAGCTTTTTTGGAAAGAGCGATCCATTTCTGAAAAAGGCTTCCTGAAGTGGCAAGCCATATATGTGATTTTAAAGCGGGAAGGTGAGCCATGCAGGAGATAAAAAGATTTTTTTTTCCGTGCCGGTCATTAAAAAAAAGGGCGGAGCTTTCGGACTCCCAATCCACCACCCTTGGATTTACCTTATAAAAAGAACCTTTATTTATTGACTTTTGCAGAACTTTCCCCTTATTATTATCAAAAGCATTTTGAAACCTGTCAAATGTTTAACAAACTTATGGCAGAGCAGGCCGAAGACTGTTTTACAGACCACAAAGCACAAAGCCCCGTCAATATAAAAAACCTGCATCTGCTGAAAAAAAATAAAAAGAGCCTAATGTGGCGGACTTTAAAGTAAAAATTTGTAAACTGGATGAAGTATCAAAGCACCCCGATGCGGACCGCTTGGATCTGGCCCGGATCGGCGGCTGGCAGGTGGTGGTGGGGAAAAACAGGCACAAGGCCGGTGAACTTGTGGCTTATATCCCGGAACAGGCCCTTGTGCCGGAAAAGCTTCAAAAAATATTAGCTGTGGAGGGAAAGCTTGCGGGAAGCAAAAAAAACCGGGTAAAAGCCATACGGCTAAGAGGGGTCTTGTCCCAAGGCTTGATTTTGCCTCTTAAGGAAGGCGCTTTAACGGATCCTGAAACCGGAGAAAAAAAACTGTTTCATCCGGGAGAAGACGCTAAAGAATTTTTGGGCATTACCAAATACGAGCCTCCCATCCCCATACAAATGTCAGGAGAGGTGTATAACAGCCCCGTAAGGCTTCCCCGCTACGATGTGGAAAACTGGAAGTCCGACCCGGAAGCGATTTTACCGGGAACACCCGTGCTGATTACAGAAAAACTGCACGGCACCTTATGCCTTGTGATTTTTTATGAGGACAGCATTATTATCTCCTCCAAGGGGCTTTCAGGAAAAGACATGGCTTTAAAAGAAAGTGACAAAAACCTGTATCATCAAACCTTAAAGCCTTATCTTTTAAGGCTTAAGTCCGCCCTTTGCGACAAGTGGCCTGAGGCAAAAGCTGTGGGAATTATCGGCGAAATTATAGGGCGAAAAGTACAGGACTTACATTATGGTCTTAGCAAGCCGGAGTTTTATCTTTTCGAAATAATTGTAAAGCCCGGGGAGAAAAGCCCTTGGGAATACCAAAATTTTTCTGAAGTAAAAACCCTTGCAAAGGATACCGACCTTAACTTTGTGCCCTTTTTAGGGGAGACCAAATGCCCGGGACCTAAGGAAATTGCGCGGGCAAACGCGCTTGCGGACGGGAAAAGCGCTGTTCCCGGTGCAGACCATATTCGTGAAGGGGTGGTGCTTCGCACGGCTGTGGAATCCCGGGATCAAAACGCAGATCGAAGCCTTAGAAAAATCGTGTCCGGCGCTTATCTAATTAGAAAAAAAGGCACTGAACACCGATAGCAGGCTGTGAAAAAGACCACTAAATAGTAGCCCGTGAACAACCCTTCGTCATTCCCGCGTATTGCTGGAATCCACGCCTGTTTTGAGGCACAATAAATCATGTTTTGTTGCAACAGCCTTTTTCACAGGCTGTTAATAAGGTTTTTCCAAGGAAGATTATTCAGCCATCTGGGATCAAGGCCCCAGCCCGGGCCGCTTAGCTGAGGAAAAACCGGCCCTTGATCCGGCAAAGTAAAAGCAAAGTCTTCGTAAACATTTGTTTGCGTAAGGCCGCACACTTCGCTTAAACAAGGATGCACTTTATAAAACTTTGCGCAAAAATACGCGCTTGCCAGCTGATCTAAAGGATGAGAAAGGCAGTGGGTAAACACCACTTTTTGAAAAAGATTTTGCGCTTTCTTTTTAAAAAGCTCAGGTAAGCTTTTTCTTGCAGGCTTCCACACCAAAACCGGAACCGGAAGTTTGCTGTCCCCGTTCCATACATCAAAAGCCAAAGTGGGTTTTTTGGTTACATAAAAGTTATGCCCTTTGGAGCTTTCAAAAGCCACCGGGGGGGCTTCCACAAAATCCAAACAAGGTATACGAAAAAGGTATGCTTTTTTCCACTCCTCCCATTTGCTTTTGTTTAAATTCATACAAAAATCCAAGCGCCATTGCAGATTATCAAAAGCTTTTATCAGCTTTAACAGTTTTTCACTTTGGGCTTTTAAGGGGTGATTTAATTTTATCTTAAACACCCTAAAGCCCTTTAAAAGCGCTTTTTCAATAAGCGCCGGGGAACAGGCATTAAGATCCCAAATTAAAAAATGGCTTAAGGGGATCTGAAGGGGGCTTAAAAGGTTTATGCCGTTTGCAAGAGCCTCCTCCCGGGCAATGGCGACAGATCTTAAACAAAGCCTTTCGCGATTTTTGTTTTTCAGGCTGTTTCGATTTTCCTCCACCGCCTTTGGATGTTCAGCAAACTTCTGTAAGTATTCCAAGTGGGATTTTAAGTCCGCCTCCCCTTTTTCAGGGTAAGGATGAAGGTCGGCGTGGCCGGTTTTGCCGTCTGTAAACTCCACCTTCAGCAAAGCGCCAAAGCGCCGGCCTTGCATGGTTTTAAACTTTAATTCATAAGGCGCGAACCACAGTTTTTTCCACACTGTTTTAATTCCTCCATAATAAAATCTATTAACCGCTTGCAGAAACAATTAAAAATGATTTTTCACGGACAACTGCTTCAGTCCTCTGTTAAAAAACTATTGGCAAGTGCCTTTTAAAGCCTAAGCCCCGCGCAAAGTAAAAAGAGAAAAAAAAGATAATTCAGCAGGGTATGGGAAAACATTTTGGCATACAAGGAAGGCTCTTTAAAGCATTTAAGCAAAAAACTTCGGACAAAAAACGAAAAAGGCAAAAGCGCAAAAGGCAAAAGCATGGCAAAAAAATAATCTTTAAAAAACCACCAAAACCCTAAAAGGTAAGGCAGAAAGTGCACAGTGGTCCATTCGAGTGTGCCCCATTTTCCGCCCCACCTTACCACGAGTGTTTTTTTTCCGGCCCGCCGGTCCTCGTTTTCATCTCTTAAATTGTTAAGAATGAACGGGCTTAAAGCCAAAAGCCCTAACTGAAACCCGGCGATAAAAGAATCCATACTAAACCGGCCGGTGTTTAAGTAAAACACAAAAGATACAGGAATAAGGCCAAAAAACAAAAGCACAAACAAATCTGAAAATCCCGTATAAGAAAGAGAAAAAGGCCCGCCCGTATAACAGTAAGCAAGGATTAAGCTTGTAAGACCCACTGTAAAAATCGGCCAGCCTCCCCGCCACACCAAATAAGACCCGGCAAGGCTTGCCAAGAACAAAAAGAAAAATCCGATTTTCAAAGCTTGAGAAGGGCTGATAAGTCTCCGCGCCACCGACCTAAGGGGGCCTTTTCTTAAAGCGCTGTCCGTTCCTTTAACAAAATCCAAGCCATCGTTAAAAAAATGTGTTGCGATCTGAATGCAAAGAACACAAAAAACAACAGCCCCGTTTAACAGTAAGGAAAAGTCCTCCCAACCGGAAAAAGAAAGAGAGCACCCGGCAAACACCGGACCTTGCCCTAAAATCAAGGTCTTAAAACGAACAGATAAAAAAATATGCTTCCACTTTTTCACGGGCGGCTTTCAGGGATAGCGGGGAAATTTGGAAAAATCGGGGGATCGTTTTTCCAAAAAAGCTTTTTTTCCCTCCTGCGCCTCCGCACTTAAGTAATAAAGCAAGGTGGCGTTGCCTGCAAGATCCATAAGTCCCTGCTGGCCGTCGCAGTCGGCGTTCATGGCGGACTTCAAACAGCGAAGAGCCATTGGCGAATGTTTTAAAATTTGCCTGCACCACTTAAGGGTTTCTTTTTCCAGATCTTTATAAGGCACCACACAGTTTACCAATCCCATTTCCAAAGCCTCTTTGGCCCCGTACTGCCTGCACAGGTACCATATTTCCCGGGCTTTTTTCTGACCCACAATACGGCTTAAGTAAGCGCTTCCAAGGCCGGCGTCAAAAGATCCCACTTTAGGCCCTGTCTGACCAAAGCGGGCGTTATCCGCTGACACAGTTAAGTCACACACAACATGAAGAACATGGCCCCCGCCAATGGCGTAACCCGCCACCATTGCTATAACCGGCTTGGGCAAAGTTCTGATTTGTTTTTGAACATCCAAAATATTTAAACGGGGCACTCCGTCCCCGCCCACATAACCGGCTTTTCCCCGCGTTTTTTGATCCCCGCCGGAACAAAAAGCCTCCTTTCCCTCACCGGTTAAAATCACCACGCCGATGGAGCTTTCCTCCCTCACCCATTCCAGAGCGGATTTCATTTCCATAACTGTCTGAGGCCGAAAGGCGTTTCGCACCTCCGGGCGGCAGATGGTGATTTTGGCCACCCCTTCCACTTTTTTTTCCAGCCGAATATCGCTGTATTTTTTAACTAAAATCCATTTCGCCATTTATTTTCCTTTAAACGGGTTCCGATTGAGGGGGCCTTTTATGAAAGTAAAGGCCAGTCAAAAAAGCCATAATATCTTTTTTACATAAAAAAGAAAGTAAAGGAATAAGCGCCCCGCCTGTAACACAGGAAAGAAAAAAGCGAAAAAACAGCCGAAAAGGATGCACCTGTTTTAAAGAGCGCGGGCGAAGGAGTCTTATTCCGGCCAAGGCCTCTCCAAAAGTTTCAAAACAAAACAAACGACAAATAAGGCAGTACACTTGAGAGAACAAGATAAAAACCAACAAGGTTTGAAACCCCACAGCCCTTAAAAGCCCCACAGGATCCGATTGGGTTAAGAATATAAACAACACAAAAGAGGGAAAAAACAAAACAGAAACCGCAAGCATATCTGTCAGATAAGCTTTTAAAGAAAAACAAAGTTTTTTTTCAAGCCATAAGGCAGGGGCTTTTTCCTCCGTCTTATTCAAGGTATCAGAAACAGAGGCCGGATTTTTTTGATCTGAAGCAAAATCCGCCGGGATTTTGCGGTTTTCTTTCACTAAAAAAGGGGGGGGCATCTTTTCGGATTTTTCGACAAAGCGCTCCTTAGGCGAAAAAGCCTTCTCCCCCAAGTAAGGTCTTTCCAAAACAGAAAGCAGTTTTCCGTAACTTTGCCGATCTTCCAAATCAAGTAACTCAGGCAGATCCAAACCTTTTAATGAAAAAAGCAGGCCGGATTTTTTTATATCCGGATCTTCGGCCGAAGATTCAGACACCGGGTACTGTTCGTAAAAACCCAAGCCCTCATCCAAAAGCTTAAAAGAAAACTCTTCCATATTTTCCCTTACCACCAGTTTTGATACACTTTTTCACAAACCACTAAATAATCGGGCGTGAACAACCTTTGCTCTTTAGCTGTTTTTGTCCAAAGTCCGCACCGTTTCGGGACGGAATACCTTGGACCCTCACGGCACGGACTTTGGACAAAAATGCTTAAGGGGGTACTTTTTCACGCCCGACTAAATAGTAGCCCGTGAAAAAGCTTCATTTTGTCCTGTTGGTCGAACCCTCAGGCAAAGGCTATGCGGTGAGAGTCCAAGGTATTCCGTCTCGAACAAGCATAGCCTTTGCCTGAGGGAAACCCAATAGGTCAGGGGTTTTTCACGCCCGACTAAATAGTATACACCGGAAAATCAAAGAGTATATATTTATCGCGCCGTGCTTTAAACCCTATAAGGTTTTAACGAAGCTTTTTTCACGAAGATCTAAATCAAGGATCTTTAAAGAGAAAGGCATTCAGAAGCAGGGCGGGCTTTTAAAGCCCGGTTTTCCTTGCCGATGGCTCTTTGTTGGATTTCTTCCCGATGAACCTTGGTTTCTTTGGGCGCGACAATGCCTAAACGCACCTGCCGGCCTTTTATTTGAACCACCTGTATTTTAATTTGATCGTCAATAATAATACTTGTTCCCACTTTACGCGTCAGCACCAACATTTTTTAGACCTCCTTGCCATTACGCACCATTCCTAAAAATTTAAGGCGCGCCCCAAAACTATTTGCAAAGTAAAGCTTATTACATGATTTGTCAAATTTATGATGGAGAATTGAAAAATCTATACTGTTTTACAGAAAAAACAGGCTTTTTAGGCGGTTTTTCCCCAATTTTTTGGATTTTTGAGCCTTAAAAACCCCGGTAAAAACAAAAATCTTGGGCAAGATCTTACGGCAAAAAGCCTTTTTTGCCGCTTTTTTAGCGCCTTAAAAAAGGTGCGCAAAAAATATAACTCATGCCGTCTTGTCTTACCAAACTGAACATTAAAAACTGATTAAGACATGATCCCTAAAAAACAGTCCTTTTTCCTTTTCTTTTTGCTTTTTTTTACAAGCATTTTTTCTTTTTCCGGATTTTCCAAAACCCTGATTAAAAACCCTTTTTCTGACCTGCCTCTTGTTCAAAATTATTGGGTGGAGCAATGGATCAGCGCCTTTCAGGGGCCGTATTCAAACCGTTTTCGCAGGTGGCTGGAGCGCTCTTACCGCTACGCCCCTCTTATGAAAGATATTTTCAAAAGCCTAAACCTGCCGGAAGATCTGGTATACCTGTGCATGATTGAAAGCGGTTTTTCCCCTCAGGCGGTAAGCCCCGCAAAAGCCGTGGGCTACTGGCAGTTTATCCAGCCCACAGCCCTTAGATTCGGTTTAAGAAAAAACCGCTTTTTGGATGAAAGAAAAGACTTTGAAAAAAGCACTTATGCGGCGGGCCGATATCTTCTTTTTCTTTATAAACAATTTGGAGATTGGTGGCTTGCCGCCTCCGCCTACAATATGGGGGAAAGAAGGCTTTTAAAACTCATCCACAAACATCAAACCAAAGACTTTTGGTCTTTGGCGCAAAAATATGATTTTCCAAGAGAAACCGCCCGGTACATACCTCAGCTTATAGCGGCTGTCACCATTGCCCGCGCGCCCGCGCTCTACGGTTTTAATTATCTTAAAATCAAAATCCCTTACACTTATGAAATTTTTTATCTGCCCGGGGGAACAAATTTGCGCGCTCTTGCCCGCTACATTGAAGAACCTTACACCCGGTTAAAAAAACTTAACCCGGCTCTGCTTAAAGACCGCATCCCCCGCTGGGTGGAGCATCACAGAACCCGCATCCCCAAAGGCAAAGCCAGCAAAGTCTCACAATATGTCACCCGCCTCCTGTAACACCAAAGCACAGCGGATTAATTACCTATCATACGGCGCTTTGAGTAAACTCTCACGCATCTCACACAAATGCTCTTTTGCCTCGCGTAGAGCCTTCAGTGCCGGGTGTAGATCCTCTTCTGCCGAAGACCAACTTAATTCCTGATACTTTTTTGCCATGAGTAAACTCTTACACTCAATTACAATATCAGAATTGTCTCTTTCAGCCCAGCCGGGGATTGGTAACAAACAAAACACGGTCAATAAAATATTAATTGCTTTCATTAGGTACTCTCCTTTTTTAAGGTTAATTCACTATCTTAAAGTTATACTTGAAATATGAAAATCATATAGCAAAAAATTTGAGGTGTGTAATTTTTACATAATTGTAAAAAACAGACATTTGCGCCCGGGGCCGCAGCAAGCCTCTGATTAGTCGGTGTGGAGTTCGGAGCGGGGGAGGAGAAAGTCCATTGCATAACCTTCGTTTTTAAGCCATGCCTCTTGTTTTTTATATTCCGGGCAAAAGCGGGACACCAAGGCCCAAAAAGATTTTGAATGGTTTAAGCGCCTTAAGTGAGCCAGCTCGTGAATCACCACATACTCCAATACCGCGCCCGGGGCCGCGGCAAGCCTCCAATTAAGCGAAACAGACCCTTTTTCCGAACAGGATCCCCAAAGGCTTTTTTGAGAGCCTATGCGTAAAGCGCGGGGAAAAAGCTTCATGCGGGAGGAAAATTCCGAAAGCGCGTTTTTTAACAGCCTTGTCCCCCAATTTTTATAAAAATCCCTTAGCCTTTTATGCAAAATATGCCGGTTTAAATCCTTAAGATCGAAGTAAATATAAACCAAATATCCCTCTTTATGAAAAAAGCCAGTGCCTGTTTTAAGAAAGGCTTTTTCATATCTTAATTTAAGGTTTTTCCCCTGAAACAAAAAAAGCTCGCCTGCCTTAAATTTTTTTACAGGATACCTTTTTCTTAATTTTTTTTGCTCCAAAAGCTGTTTTTGAATCCAAGATTCATGCCGGGTTAAAAAGGCCCTTATTTCTTTTATCCCCGACCTGCGGGAACAGACCAGTTTTACTTTACCGGCTGTTACATGCACATAAAACGCCCTTTCATAAGGCCTTCGAATAATCAAGACCGGCAAATCTCCGAAAAGAAACAGGCTTTCTTCCTCTTTTTTTCGCGCTTTTCGAGCGGAAAACGAAAACAAAGACATCTGCTCCATAACCCGCTTATCCTGTTTGAATTTTCCGGGATTAAGTGTTAATCTGGTATTTTTCAAACTAACATAAAAACCATAACTTTGTGATTTAATTTTTTTTGAAAATTTACAAAACGACTAAGAAAAAAAAATTGGAGAAAAGTCTGTATGTCTTATCAGGTTTTAGCCCGAAAATGGAGACCGGCGGTTTTTAAAGATCTGGTGGGACAAAGCTCCATTGTGCGCATTTTAAGCAACAGCCTTAAGGAAAAGCGCCTGCACCACGCTTTACTGCTGGCCGGACCAAGAGGCACGGGAAAAACCTCCACCGCCCGGATTTTAGCCAAAAGCTTAAACTGTCCTGAGCTTAAGGACTTAAGCCCCTGCAACCGGTGCAAGACCTGTCAAGAAATAGACCAAAGCCGATCTTTGGATGTCATGGAGATTGACGGCGCCAGCAACAACGGTGTGGAAGCTGTAAGACAGCTTAAAGAAACTGTAGGCTACCTGCCCGCCGGGCCTTATAAAATATATATTATTGATGAAGTGCACATGCTTTCAGTCAGCGCGTTTAACGCTTTATTAAAAACCTTGGAGGAGCCTCCCGCTCATGCCCTGTTCGTTATGGCCACAACCGAAATGAGAAAAATCCCGGCCACTGTGCTGTCCCGATGTCAGGTTTTGCCCTTTCACCAAATTCCCGACCGGCTGATTTATGAAAGACTAAAAACCATCTGCCAAAAAGAAGATGTGCAAAGCCAAGACAGCGCGATATGGATGCTCGCCAGAAGCGCTGAAGGATCCTTAAGGGACGCCCAAGGTCTGCTGGATCAAATGATCACCTTTTGCCATAAAAACTTTGGCGCAGATGATGTAAGCGCCACCTTGGGGCTTACCGAACGCTCACTTCTTACGCAAAGTCTTAAAGCTCTTTTGGAAAAAGCCCCTGACCGGATTCTCACCGTGCTGAATCAGCTGAAAACAAAAGGGGAGGAACCCGCTTTGTTTTTACAAAACCTTATCAAAGAATTAAGAAATCTCCTTTTGCTGAAGATGTCTTCCCTTGATGCTTTAAAAAACCTTGTCTCTCTTTCCGATCAGGAAAAAGAAGAGCTTTTAAAACAGGCTGAGAATGTGTCCCCTGAAGATCTGCACCTGCTGATGGATATGGCTTTAAAAGGCTCTTGGGAGATTGCCCGGGTTCAGGATCCTCAGGTTTTTTTGGAGGTGTTGCTCTTAAAAATGAGCCAAGCGCCCTATTTGGAAAGCCTGTTTGGAGCAGGCCCCTTACATGACACCGCAGATCCAGATAAAAGCCCGCAAAGCCCTTTGCCTCAACAAACAGAGCCAAAAAGAAAAAAGCCCGCTGAAATAACAGATCCTCCGGCAAAGCAAAGTCCGCTCAAAGAGCCTTTTTTACAGCAAAAACAAGAGATAAAAAAACAGCCAAAGCAAAAAGCCACACCAAAGGATTTACCGAAAGACAAACAAAAAGAGCAGGAGCAAATTCAGCAAAACAGCATGATTCAGGAAATTCAAAGCATGTTTTCGGCAGAGATCTTAGGCCCGCGGGATCTGTAAAAGCCTTTATTGACAAAATGGTAAAACAATAGCAAAAAAAAAACAGTCCGCTTTAAACACCCGGAAACCACAACAGAAAGGGCGGGGACCAATGGTCTATAAATATCATGTTCCCTCTTTGGAAAGACTCATCCATGAGCTTAAAAAATGGCCGGGGGTAGGCCCCCGAAGCGCGCACCGTATCGCCTGCCGGCTTTTAAAAACGCCACAGGCGGAAATACAGCTCCTGCAAAAAGCCTTAAGAGATATAAAGGCCAATATCAAAAAATGCCCAAACTGCCTCACCTTAACAGAGGAGGAAAAACTTTGCAGGCTGTGCCTTAACCCCGCGCGCAGAAAAGATCTTATTTGCGTGGTGGAAGAGCCTTTTGATATTGCGCATATTGAAGCCTCCGGCAAATTTAAAGGGCAGTACCATGTTCTGCACGGCGCCTTATCCCCTTTAAACAATATCCGCCCGGAGGATTTAAGCCTAAACCTGCTTATGGAAAAAGTAAAACAGGCAAAAATCACTGAGCTGATTTTGGCTCTGGACGCGGATATGGAAGGGGATATCACCGCGCTTTATATCGGCAAAATAATGAAAGGGCTAAGGCTTAAAATTTCCCGGTTGGCTCACGGCATTCCCTTTGGAGGGGATATTGATTATGTGGATGAGCGCACCTTGGGGCGGGCTTTGGAAAACCGGGTGGAAATATAAAAAAAGGTGGGCTATAAATGTCTTTATTCAATTACAATTCCCGGGAAATTCACTGCAAAATTATTTATTACGGCCCGAAAGGATCCGGTAAAACCAGCAATATCAAATGGATCTGCCGGGAAAGCCAAAATCAAAAAGCGGAGATTTCCTCCATCCCTTTAAAAACAAAGCCCAGCGTGTTTTTTGATTTTCTTCCCTTGGATATTGGCCGGATCCGCGGATTTAAAACCCGGTTTCATCTTTACACCATTCCAGGGGAAAGCCTTTTTGAAACCTCCCAAAAGCTTTTGCTGAAGGGGCTTGACGGAGTGTTTTTTGTGGCGGATTCTCAAAAAGAGAAAATGCGGGAGAACCGTAAGTCTTTAACCCGTCTGGAGAAAGGCTTAAACGAAGAGGGCCTTTCTTTGGAGACTGTTCCTATGGTAATACAGTACAATAAAAGAGATTTGGAGAATATTCATTCCTTAACTTATATCCGCTCGGCCTTAAACCACCACAATCACCCGGACTTTACAGCCTGCGCCGAAAAGGGACAAAATGTATTTGAGCCTTTGAAAACTCTTTTAAAAATGGTGCTCACTGTTTTAAAAGGCGGGCGCTTTCAATAAGTCAAAAAGGCATTTCCTCCAATATACCGGCTCCACCGGCAAAAACTCTATATAAACTTCAAAGTTTCCGCCTCCCACATGTCTTGTGCCGGTTACCCTTCCTTCCAAATCCATTTCCATGTCAGGAAGATATATATGAATATTTTTATGGTATAAAGTTTGTAAGTGCAGTTTCGCTTTAAGGGATTTTGAAACCAGATCCCGATAATTTAAAAGAAGTGTAAAGCCTTTTGGAGTCACCTCGCAGATAACAGCTTTTTTTATTAAAATGTCCTCGATTTTAGAAAAAGTAATGGCGCAGGCTTTGATGATTTGTCCTTTTTGTTCGGTTTTTACTCTTTTTGTCATCATGTGGATAACGCTCCTGCTTATTAAAAATGCGTTCTTTTAAAGGTATCGGTTTCAGGACTAAAGTCCTTAAATTTTTCTTATTTTTTTAATCTTTCGGGACGGGCTTTAATGTCTATGCGGCTAAAGACAGGCCGGGCTTTAACCCTTAGAATCTGTAATTGAGACAGTTTTTCAGCCAAAAGCGCCTGTAAAAGCCCTGTTTTGAGCTTCAAAAAGGGACTTTTCAGCCTTGATGCAAAAAAAACCTAATTTTCCGTATAATATATTTTTTTTACGCTTGGGGCTTTTTTAAAGCCCGGCTCTTTTTGTCTTTTCAGAAAAGAAAAAAGGCACAAAAGCCTCTTCCTCAGGGGAATAATGATAAGGATTAAGGCCGGCCAGCAAAGTGTCGTCAAAGGTGGGTGAGATCAGCTCCATTTTACCGTCTCCATCCAGATCCACCACCGCAAGCTGAACAGCCTGTCCGCGGTGGTCAAAAAAGCCGTTTTTGGCACCTGGAATTTCCACCCGGGTCACCAAAGAATGCGCCCCGCTTGAGTGTTGGGTGTAAAATTCCAGTACAATGGAGTTTAAAGCCTGAAATTTTACAACTTTTATAGAAGAATCGCCCGGCATCAGATCTCCATACACCACAGACAACAATTTGGGATCTGTATTTTTAAACCGGCTTTGTATGTATGTCTTGGCCGGTGAAAACAAAATCCATGCGGATCCGACGCTTGAAATCAAAAAGAAAAACAGCAAAGTGTTCCAAAGGTATTTTTTCATTTTTTCCTCCGCTTTAAAAAGCTTTTCGGCTGATAGGGACTAAAAAATATAATTTTTTTTGAAAAATCGGCCCACGGGGCCTAAAAAGCCGTATCAAAAGAGCTCTTAAACTGAAGTTTATCCATAAGAGTGTTAAAAACTTTCGGCCAGGGCAGGCAAAAGCTCATAGGCTTAAGGCTTACCGGATGCTTAAACCCCAAAAAAGCCGAGTAAAGCACAGGGCGCTTAAGAGAAAAGACCAGACTTTTAAGCTTAGGATCCAGATCTTTTAAAAGCCTGTTCCGCCTTCGGGCCGGAAAATATACACCATCGCCTAAAACCGGAAGATCACCTGCGCTTAAATGCACTCTTATTTGATGCGTGCGTCCGGTCTCAAGACGACATTCAATATGATGAATAATATTGTTAAAAGATTTTAAGACCCTGTAATGTGTCAGCGCGGGTTTAGCTCCCACGACCTGCTCCTTAAAAGAGTAAAACTTTTTTCTGTCTTTTGGATGTCTGCCGATAAAGCTTTTAAGGCTTCCCATGCTTTCTTTAAACCGGCCTGCTGAGACCACTTTGTAAATTCTTTTAATTGTTTTTTTCTTAAAACCTTCAATTAAAAATTTTTGCGCTTTTTCTGTTTTGCTTAAAATCATAAGCCCGCTTACATCTTTATCCAAGCGGTGCACCACCCCCGGCCTTAAAGGATCTGTGCCGGAAGAAAGCTTTGTTTTTCCAATAAGAGCATTGACCACAGAATCCCGCTCATGGCCCGGGCCAGGGTGGCTTGTAAGGCCTGCGGGCTTATTCACCACCAGTATATGCTCATCCTCAAATACAAAAGGCAAAGGAAAATCATAAGGCTCAAGCGAAAGCTCTTTTTTTTCCTTAAAAACAAGGCTGTAACTTTCCCCGGCTTTTACTTTGTGAGAAGGCTTTTTAATCACCGCCTTTGGCAAGGGCTTTGTTTTTGTCACTTCCCCCGCTTTAAGGGATTTTCCCGCCTTTGCCCGGCTAAGAAGGCCCGCCTCTGACAAAAAAACATCAAGCCTTAAGCCTTCTTGCTCAGGCTGAACTGTGATTTTTTTTTCCTTAAAAGATCTCATTATGATCACAAAGTAAGCAAAAGATAACAACAGATCGTTCCAAACACAAGTAACCTAAACACAAATAACCGGCAATTTAAGGCTTTATGGCCATAAACTTGAATATTTTTTCCCCATTCCGGTGAATGGTTAAAAAAAAACCGACTTTATTTGAAAGAAAATCTTTTAAGATACCAGAGCATAAGAAGGGCGGGCAAAGCACAAGCTTAAAAGGCCGTTCGGAGAAGGAACGACCTTATAAGGTTAAAAGTTTATAGGGGATAATAAATTGCCTATTGTAGCGACCCGTGAAAAAGCGCCCCTTAAGCATTTTTGTCCAAAGTCCGTGCTGTGAGTGTTAAATCGTATTCCGTCACGAAACGGCGCGGACTTTGGACAAAAACAACTAAAGCCCAAGGGTTTTTCACGGGGGACTAATGTAGTATATCGGGAGGCAATGTTTCAATACGCGCGCCGGGATTTATTATTTCAACCTGCCCATCGGGACTTATTACTTGAATCCGCCCGTCGGGCAAGGCTATCGCAACCCAGCCTTTAGGATACTTTGTTTCAACTTGCCCGTTGGGATGCTTTGTTATTTCACGTCCGTCGGGCAAAAATACTGTTTCACACTTACCTCTCCCCGCTTCTGCTGTTAAAGTAAAAAGTAAAAAAGGCAGAATTATCAAAAGTGTTTTCATGTTTCCTCCATGCAATTTTTTTTGGAGTGGCCTCTATTTTTGGCTACCTCATTTTTTAATTCAATCAATATAACAAATCCGCAAGCCTGTTCAATCTTTTTTTGTGAAAAGTGTAAAATTTACATAATCTGTTTAAACATTAAACAAGTGACTGAACACAAGGCGGGCTGTGTACTTACCTCCTTTACAAGGTGTGTGAGTGTCAAAAAGAAGTTATTAAGAAAAAGAACATAAAGCTTTTTTATTTCCAATTCGTGCAGTCTTTTATTAACTTAACATAATATAAAGTATCGCCATCATCGTCTTTTTTGGGAGTCTGGCCGTCATCTTCCACAACCGGCAAATTATCCACTTGGGAAAAGTGATATTGCATCGGCATTGTGCAAGACACCGGTAACACAGGCTCAAAGCTTTTTTTCGGTTCTCCACAATACTGCGTATAATTCGACATGTTTGACTTTTCAACTACAGTGACCACCTGAAGTTTTTTGCCTGATACTGTTTGCTTAATGTTTAAGCAAACACCGGTTTTGTCTGTGCTTAAAACAGGAGGATCGCAAACCGCGTTTTTCGGACAGGTGTATTTCATCTTTGCCAAGGTGTCACAATACTTAACACCGGAAACTTCCCACCCTCCAACATTATCAACACAGTTTTTAACTGTTCCGGCAAAAATCATTCCTGAATTTTTTAAGTCTTTTTTTGTCATATCCATATTATGGCCCCGGTATGAGACAGTACCTATAGCTGTCAATATGAACAATATGCCCAAAGCGACCAGTAACTCAATAAGACTGAAACCCTTAAGGGATAATAAAGTTTTACGCATTCCTTACCTTTATGGCGCGCCGTAATCACATTGCCACTGTCGCCCATTCCAAAACGATGTACCACTGCCACAATCGGGGGGGGAGGGCATACCTCCGCCACCACCACCAGATGGTCCAGCCGGTCCTCTTGGTCCAGCCGGTCCTCTTGGTCCAGCCGGTCCTCTTGGCCCTGTTGCTCCCGTATATCCTCTGTATCCCCTGTATCCTCTGTCGCCCTTATATCCTCTTAGTCCTCTGTCGCCTTTATCACCCTTCGGTCCTTTAGGGCATGGTCTGCACAAGGCGTTTCCCCCTGTAATGCCGTAAAGACAGGCATTCGGTGCTGTGCAAGTAAAACTTAAGGGGATACACTTGGGCTTTAATTTATTTCCGTCGTCTGTGTCTGGTTCATAACCCTGTAAATATGCGTTACTTCCGCAATCAGCCAAAGGAAGACAAATTTTATTTCCCCCGCTGTCAAAGCCTTTTAAGTATTCTTTATCTGAACAAGATACATTGTAAAGAAGGGTGTCGCCGTGTTGTCCGGTCATGCAATTTGAAAGCGCACACTCACTGCATACGGGCGGCGTACCACTACAGGCATGCTCTATATTGCAAGTTATGGAATAACAGCCGGTTTGATCGTCCGCCGTACAAGTCCCCGCTGTGCCGTCCGCTTTGGGCAAGGTCTTATAGTCCCCCAAGTTTTCTTTGGTATAAGAAACTTTAAAAGTGTCGCCACCTGCGGCTTTTTCAAGTTTCATTTCATAAACTTTAAGCACATTCTTAAACAGCGCGCCCTTTGTGACAAAAGTCATTTCACTTTTGCATTCCGGCTTTGTGTCGCAATTCTGGGGAGTACAACCCGGCTTTGTGCAATCCTTAACTTCAACTTTAAGGGAAGATACAGAACCGGTGGCGGTAAAGGTTTTTAAGTTATACTCACACTTGGTTTTTGTGCCTAAAGCTTGGCCGATAGCTCTTTTTAAGTCTTGCTCCGCCACCGCCGCGCCCACTACTTTATTGCTCACTACAGACACTTGGGTTGCTTTCAGCATTCCCATACTGATTGTTAAGCCGATAGCTCCGGTGATCAGAACATCCACAAGGCCAAATCCGGCAGAGCCGGTTATTGCGACGCGGTTTATCTGCTGTACTCGTGACAGTGTGAAACGAAAACAGCTTTTTAACCGGGAAAAACCCGCGGCGAAATAACAGGCTCTGCCTGCGACGCGGCTTAAGATCCGTACTCGTGACAATGTGAAATGAAATAAGCTTTTTAACCGGAAACAAGTGGAAGTGAAAAGTCCCGCTTTGCGGGAGCTGGATTCCCGCTTTCGCGGGAATGACGGAATGAAAACATGTATTATTTTGTGAAAAGGGGGTTCAAAACGAGTTCGGCTTTGAGCGCAAAGCGTCTGAAAGACGCTTTTGCGGCAAAACGCATGTTTGAGCTTTTGAACCCCCTTTTCACAAATACTTTGACTTATGTTTCGTAAAACCCCGGCGCCTATCCGAACCCTCCGGCCCTTTAAAAAGCGGGCGCAGGCACATAAAGTTTTGGAGAAAAAGCAGATTATTATTTTGTGAAAAGGGGGTTCAAAACGAGTTCGGCTTTGAGCACACCGCGTCTGCAAGACGCGGGTGTGGCAAAACGCATGTTTGAGCTTTTGAACCCCCTTTTCACAAAGACTATTGCTGATGTTGCGTAAAGCCCGGCCCTTTAAAAGCCAAGCGAAACCTCGCGATAAAATACCGGCAAAGACCTTAGAAAAAACATAAACAAATGCTCTTAAGTTATTGAAATAACCGGCTTTTTTGGAGTGGGGGGGGGGGGGGGGGGGGGTAAGAGTGTTTTTTGTATAAAAATTTCATATTATTCCTATTACTGTAGTGGCCCATGAAAAAAATCTCTTCACTTGCAGACCAGCAGTTTGGCAGCCTTTTTCACGCCCAACTCATTATAGTTCGGAAGATACGAAAAAAAACTTTAGGAAAATATTTAAAAAATCCAATTTTTTTTAGCTCAAAACAAAGCTTTTTTGCGGTTTTAGAATTGACTTTAAAGACCTTTGCCCCTATTATTATGCCACTATGGAAAACTCTTTAACAAAACCGCATATCAGCCGGTTAATAAAAAGCGGGCTTACGGTTGAGCAGGCCGAAGCTATTTTACACACCATAGAGCAAAGAGCCGTCAGTATAAAAGACCTGGATCTGTTGAAAAAAGATTTAAAGCTTTGGACCTTGGGAATAATGATAACCGGCTTTGTTTTTTTTGCAGGTTTTATCAGTTATTTGGACAGCAAAACAAACACCCGATTTGATGAAATGAACGAACGATTTAACAGGATAGAAGCGGATATAAAAACTTTATTGCTGATAAGCTCTCCAAACCGGTCCCAATCCACTAAAAAACAAAAATAAATAACAGCCTGTAAAAAAAACAAAGTTTTTTGGCTGTTTTTGAGTGATATTTGCACAAGCTAAAGAAAAAACCTTAAATGTTTAAAAAGAAGGTTCTTGAGCGGATTTGTCAAACTCCTCAAAAGCCCCTTCCATAGCGCTTTCAACAGCCCCTTCCATTTGCCTGATAAGGCCTGAGTGAAATTCCACAACAGAGCTGTTTTTTACAATTTTGTTTTGGGCAAGCCCTCTTAAAGCGGGAAGTTTTTGATTCATCACCCGAACCCCCGCCCGCGCGTTTCTTTTTAAGTATCGGCTGAAGGAGGATTGCTTAAGCCCCTGCTCAATCCATTGTTCAAGGCTTTTTGGGCCTACCTGCACCTGAAGAGCGATAATAAAGATACAAGAAAGCGCTATCTTAAGCCAAAAAAGCATAAAACGCACTAAAAACCCGCTGATAATCATAATACTCTCCCCTTAAAAAAAACTGGCCAAAGTTTAAGCGGCCATAAGTGTTGACTCTTCCATGACGGAATAAATTGTATCCAAAACCCCTGCTGAGCCAAAGGGTTTATGAATAAAATGCAAAGCCCCCGCCGTCTCACTTTTAAAAAGTATCTGTTCATTTTGCAAAAGCCCCGAGCAGACAATCACTTTTATCTCAGGACAAAGCCGGTTTAAAGTGTCTATAAGAAAAATTCCGTTTTGCCCGGGAAGAGCCAGATCCATAAGAACCAGATCCGGACTTAACTGTTGTATTTTTAAAAAAGTCTCTTTATCCCCCCGGCAGGCCGTGCCGGCAATTTTTAAGCCCTCACTTTGCAAAATACGGCAAAGCGCCTGTTGCAAAAATAAGGCGTCCTCCACAATAAAAATGCTGATATTTTTCTTCATATTAAAAAGTATCGGCGAAATCCTTAAAAAAGTAAAAAAAAAGGGGAAGAAAATTCTCCCCCTTTTTATATTTCCAAGGTATCCCTTTACATCATGGGCATTCCGCCTCCCATACCGGGCGCGCCGCCCCCTGCCGGCACAGGCTCTTCTTTTTTCGGCTCATCGGCAATCATGGTCTCTGTCGTGAGCATCAGGGAAGCCACAGAGGCCGCGTATTCCAGAGCGCAACGAACCACTTTTTTGGGATCAATCACTCCGGCTTTTTGCAGATCTTCGTAGTTCCCTGTAAGAGCGTTAAAACCAAAGGCCGGTTGCTCCTTTTGTTGAGCCACTTTGTGGAGCACAATAGCCCCGTCCAGCCCGGCGTTACCGGCAATCTGACGAATGGGGGCTTCACAGGCTTTTTTCACGATATTGACTCCAAAGCGCTCTTCCTCATCCACCTTAAGATCGTCCAGCACAGCGGAGGCTTTTAACAGGGCGACCCCGCCACCTGGCACAATGCCTTCCTCCACCGCGGCGCGGGTGGAGTTTAAGGCGTCCTCCACACGGGCTTTTTTCTCTTTCATTTCAACTTCAGAGGGCGCGCCCACATGAATCACAGCCACCCCACCTGTTAATTTGGCCAGTCTTTCCTGCAATTTTTCTTTATCGTAATCACTGGTGCTTTCCTCAACCTGCGTTTTAATTTGGGACACCCGGGCGGATATTTCCTCTTTTTTACCCGCGCCGTCCACAATGGTGGTGTTGTCTTTATCTATCACCACTCTTTTGGCTTTTCCCAAGTGGCTGACTGTTACATTTTCCAGCTTGTCCCCGGCCTCTTCACTCACCACACGGGTGCCGGTTAAAACGGCAATATCCTCCAGCATGGCTTTTCGGCGGTCACCAAAGCCGGGGGCTTTGACCGCGGCCACCTGCAGGGTGCCTCTTAGTTTATTCACCACCAAAGTGGCAAGGGCCTCCCCTTCCACATCTTCAGCAATCACCAAAAGGGGTTTTCCCGCTTTGGCCACACCTTCAAGGGCTTTTATCATATTGCTCATGGAGTTGATTTTTTTATCGTAAATCAGCAAAAAGCAGTCTTCCAGCGCCACTTCCATTCTTTCCGCATTGGTCACGAAGTAAGGGGACAGATAGCCCCGGTCAAACTGCATTCCCTCCACCACATCCAACTCCGTAAGGGAGGTTTTGCTTTCCTCAACGGTGATTACCCCTTCTTTGCCCACTTTTTCCATAGCCTGCGAAATAATGTCCCCTATTTCTTTGTCATTGTTGGCGGAAATAGTGCCCACTTGGGCGATTTCTGTTTTGCCCTTAACGGGGCTTGACCATTTGTTCAGCTCGGACACAACCTTTTCCACCGCTTTGTCAATGCCCTTTTTAATTTGTGTGGGGTTGTGGTGCGCGGTAATGTACTTTAAGCCCTCGCAGTAAATGGCCTGCGCCAAAATGGTGGCGCTGGTGGTGCCGTCCCCGGCCTCGTCATTGGTTTTGCTGGCCACTTCTTTAACCATCTGCGCGCCCATGTTTTCAAACTTGTTCTTCAGCTCCACTTCCTTGGCCACAGTCACACCGTCTTTGGTGATGACCGGGGAGCCAAAGGATTTTTCAATAGCCACATTTCGGCCCTTCGGACCCAAGGTGACCTTTACCGCATCGGCCAGAACATTCACCCCGCGGGCGATGCAGTCCCGGGCCTGCTCTTTAAATCGTAATTGCTTGCTCATTTGCTATTCCTCCTTATTATTTATAAAAAATTTTTTATCTTTACTGTTTAACCACTCCGTAAATGTCTTCTTCTCTCATCATCAAAAGCTCATCACCGCCCATTTTAAACTCCGTGCCGGAGTATTTTCCGAACAGCACTTCATCGCCGGGCTTTACCTCCAAAGGCATACGCTTTCCTTCGTCTGTGGTCTTGCCCTGCCCTGTGGAAAGCACTTTTCCCCTTTGGGGTTTTTCTTTGGCGGTGTCGGGAATAATAATCCCGCCTGCGGTTTTGCCCTCCTCAGGAAGACGCTTTACGATAATGCGGTCATGTAAAGGGCGAATATTGATGTTCATAATGTATCTCCTTTCTATTTGGTTTTAATTATAAAAATAATGTATTTTTGATTTTGGGCTTAAAGCCCCCTTATGGTGTCAGGGTTCAATATGAAAACTTTGCCACATATTGTCAAGCTTCCGGTAAAAATTTTTAGCAAAAAATTTAAAACCTTGTTATATCAAGTACTTACACCTGCTCCTCAAAGCGCTTTAGGGCGCGGGCGGTACAGCCTGAGGAGTTTTTCATCAGCTGATCGGGGGAGCCTTCAGCGCATATCCGCCCCCCTTTAGGCCCGGCCAAAGGCCCTATGTCAATCAGCCAGTCCGATTGGCTGATCACCTCCATATTATGCTCAATCAAAAGGACACTGCCCCCTTTTTCTATCAAATCCCGAAGCAGTTTCAAGAGCATCTCCACCTCCTGAAAATGCAGGCCCACTGTAGGCTCATCCAAAATATAAAGGGTTTTTTGCGCTTTGCTTTGCAAAAGCTCCCGGGCAAGCTTTAACCTTTGAGCCTCCCCGCCGGACAAAGTGGAAAGACTTTGCCCCAAGAGCAGATAATCCAGCCCCACCCGCTTTAAAAAGGAAAGAGGCTTATAAATGGCGGGAAAGGAGACAAAAAATTCCAAAGCTTCCCTGGCGGTAAGGCTCAATATCTGATGAATATTTTTCCCCTTCCATTTAAGCCTTAAAATTTCCGGCTTGAACCTTTTTCCCCCGCACTCCTCGCAAGGGATAAGTATCGGGTCCATAAACACCATTTCCACCTCCCGCCGGCCCATCCCCTGACAGGCGGGGCATCTGCCTCCATCCACATTGAGACTAAAAACCCCCGGCCGAACATCCACGCGCGGGCCGGCATGCTCAGCCATTAAGTTTCGAATCTGATCGTAGATTTTAAGGTAAGTCACCGGCAGGCTTCTTCGGCTTTTTTCCAAGGGGGCAGAATCCATCCGAACCACCTGACGAAGATACTCCGCCCCGGTTAAGCTTTTATAGGGCTGTCCCGCCTTTTCCCCTTTAAGACGGGCCAAGGCGGGATAAAGGGTTTCCATAACCAAAGTGGATTTTCCGGATCCGCTGACTCCCGTAACCGTTACAAAGCGGTTTAAAGGAACTTTAAGGGAAATATTTTTTAAATTATGCGCCCTGCACCCGGAAATTTCTAAAAAATACTTATATTTGTCCTTTTGTACCGGCAAAATCGGAACTTTTTGACTTTTTTTGTTAAGGTAAGAGCAGGTAAGAGAGGGGGACTTCATAAAGTCCTTTTTTGAGCCTGCGAACACCACCTTTCCTCCGTTAAGGCCTGATCCGGGACCTAACTCCACAACAAAATCCGCCCGCCTTATCATATCCGGATCATGCTCCACCACCACTAAAGTGTTGCCCTCTGACTTTAAATTTTCCAAAAGCTTTGTCAGGCGAAGGCTGTCCCTTGCGTGAAGTCCCAAAGTCGGCTCATCCAGAACATACAAAACCTGCGAAAGCCCAAGAGCCGTCTGATGCACAAGGTTCAACCTTTGAAACTCTCCGCTGGAAAGAGTTTTTACCGGGCGATTGAGATTCAGGTAATCAAGACCGATATGGCAAAGCCCGTTTAAGATAAACCGGATTTTTTCAACAATCCGGCCCGCTTTCCGGTTTTCTTGTGGAGAAAGCTTAAGATCTTTAAAAAAATTCCTTAAAGAGCCAATGTCCCGGGCTATCATATCGGGCAATGAAAGATTCCGGAACCTGACATAAGAAAGCTCTTTTCGAAAGCGAAGGCCCTTACATTCCGGGCAAAGCACAGGGCTTTTATAGCGGGAAAGAAAAATCCTCACATGAATTTTATACTTTTTGCTCTCCAAATATTCAAAAAATCCCCTAACCCCTATAAAGCGGGGGGAGCCTTTCCATATTGCTTTTTTATGCCGGGCGGGCAGATCTTTATAAGGAAGGTGCAGATCTATATTCCGGCGCAGGCAAAAACTTTTAAGGCTTCTGAACTCCGCATTCGCAGAAGGCATGGAAAAAGGCACCAGCGCCCCCTGCAGGAGGGATTTTTCCGGATCGGGAACGATTTTTTTTTCATCCAAATTTAAGGAGCCTCCAAAACCCCTGCAAGCGGGGCAAGCCCCCAAGGAGGAATTAAAATCAAACAAAGAGCTTCGCAAAGGCACGGGAAACTGATAGGCGCAAACAGGGCAGGCGGGATCTTCGTTTAAAAAAAGATATTTATCACTTAAGACCACCGCCCGCCCTTTGGAATAAGCCTTGTTGTACTCAAGAAAAATCCGGTAGGCGGATTTTAAGGAATCCTTAAGCCGCGCTTCATCTTTAAAAAGCAAACGATCCAAAACAATATAAACGGGCCTGTCTTGGGGAATCTTTACTTTAGAATTAAGCTCACAAAGTGTAAAGTGTAAGCTTTTTCCTTTTTTCCACCCCAAGCGGGAAAAACCATCCCGCATAAGTTTTTTTTTCAAATCTTTTACCTGTCCCCCGTCCGGCAGGGGATATAAAGGGACCAAGATCATGCCTCTATCTGCGGAAAACTCCTGTTTTATTTTTTTTGCCCCTTCAGAAGGGGAAAAAGAGCGTAAAACCTCCCCATGTTCCGGGCAAAAAACCTGAGCTAAATGCGTAAAGAGCAGGCGCAAAAAATCCGCCAGCTCTGTTAAGCCCGCTACTGTAGGCCGGCTGGAGCGCACAGAGTTTTTTTGTTCCAAGGCCAAGCAGGGCGGAAGATTTTTAATGCTTTGAACCTTTGGGCGGGGGCGCTCTTGAATATATTGTCTGGCATAATTGGAAAGGGTTTCGGTGTAATGTCTTTGCCCTTCCGCAAACAAAGTTTCAAAAGCCAAAGAGCTTTTTCCGGATCCACTGGGGCCGCAGAGAACCACAAAAGATCCCAAGGGAATTTTTAAATCAAGGGACTTTAAGTTGTTTTGTTTCGCGCCTTTAATTTCAATTTGCTTCACCGGGAAAAATCCTCTCTTAAAAAATCCCGCTCCTCTTGTTCTCCCGGCGCGGGGTTTACCTGTTCTAAATCCTTTTTTGACACAGGCCCTGTGCCCGCCACAAAAGCCTGACGAACAATTTGCCGGGACTTCGCAGACACCATCCCCCCGGTTTCATTATCAATATTGGTAAACACAATGCCTTCAGGAACAGGAAAATCCTCTTTTTCCAGCCCTTCGTGCGCCTCTTTCATAAAGGCAAGCCAAACCGGCAGGGCGGAAAGCGCGCCGGTCTCTCCCCGGCCAAGGGTTTTTTCATCGTCAAAGCCCATCCAAACCCCTACAGCAATTTGAGGGCTGTAGCCGATAAACCAAGCATCGTAATAACCGTTTGTGGTGCCGGTTTTTCCGGCAAGAGGCCGGTCCATTTCCCGCGCTGAAAATCCGGTCCCTTGAGGCTCTTGAATAACCGCCGTCAGCAAAGTTGTCATTATGTAAGCGGTTTTTTCTGAAATCAACTGATCCGGATCTGAGAAGAAAAACTTAAGCCCGTTTTTTTTAGTTTTTTCTTCCGGCTTCCCACTTAAAAAATTTATTCTTTTTTCCTCCATTGCTGTATCAAAAGTCTCCATCCGCTCAAAAAATCTTTCGTCCAAACTTAAGGAGCTTAAAACAGGTGTTTGATCCGGCCCCAAAACTTCATGCAGTATAAGCGGCCGTATTCCAAGCCCCCCCCGGCCAAGGACAGAAAACACTTTTGTCATTTCATAAAGTGTCACACTGCTGGAGCCTAAGGCCAAAGTGTAATCCGGGTTAAGGGGGCTGAAAAGCCCAAGCCGGCGGGCGTAATCACTCACCCAATGAATACCCACTTTTTCAATCAACTTTACTGTGGGAACATTCATAGATCTGATTAAGCCGTTTCTAAACAAAATATCCCCCGAAAACCGGCGGGCGTAATTGTCCGGCTTCCAAGTTTTGCTCTCTTTTGTGTCTTCTGTGTCCCCGGCTTTTTCTTTTGTTTTCTTCGCGCTTTTTTTTCCCTCTTCACGCAAAAGCCCTTCGGCTTCTTCTTCCTCATAAACCACCGGCGCGTCTGTCATTAAAGTGGCGGGGGTAAAACCCTTATCCAAAGCTGATAAATATACAAGGGGCTTAAAAACCGAACCGGTTTGTCGGGCCGCCTGATAAGCGCGGTTGAATTGAGATCTGCCAAAATCGTAGCCTCCCACCAAAGCTGTTATCTCCCCGGTTTTTTGATCAAAGGCGATTAAAGCCCCCTCCACCAAAGGCTCCTGCTCCAAAGACAGCAAAAACAAACAAGGCTCTTTTTCCGAAAGTAAAAAAGAACAAAACTTTTTTTCCTCATCCTTAAAAAAAGTTTCATTATCCTCTGTTTCAATATCTGTTTTTACCAGAACCACATCCCCTTTTTTTAAAGCTGTGCCCGGTTTTTTTAAGCCAGCAAATTTATAACTGACTTTAGGATCCGGCTTTCTGGCCCATTCCATATTTTTTAAGGGAATAAGACCTTTTTCTCCAAAGGGAAGCTGAACCAGAACTTGTTTTTTTTCATCATCCACTTTCCTCACCAAGGCTTTAAAAATTTTCCCCGGCCTTATCCCCTTAAGTCGGTCCTCTTCTTCACCGGCAGGCCCCGCCTGCCCGATAATGCGAAACTGTCTTCTTTTTTCGATAAGGGCTTTTTCCTCTTTTTCAAAAAAATCCTCTATCGCCTTTTGATCCTCCAAACGAATTATAGGCCCCCGAAAGCCCCGCCTTTTATCCAAGGCTCTTAAGCCCTTTCTTAAATGCTTTCGAGCGGTTTCCTGAAGAAAAAGATCCAAGGCTGTTTTAATAAGCAAACCTCCGGTGAGCAGTTTTTCTTCATCCATTTTTTTTAAGAGGCTTTGCCGAACTGTTTCCAAGTAATAAGGGGCTTTTTCATGGTATTTTCCCCGAACAAAAACTTTTAAAGGCTCTTTTTTGGTTTTTTGGGCTGTTTGAGTATCAATATAAGATTCCTCCACCATTCTTTGTAAAACATAAATTTGACGCTGACGGGCTTTTTCCGGGTTATAGATGGGGGAAAACCGGCTTGGGGCCTGAGGAAGACCCGCCAAAAGAGAGCACTCCGCAAGGCTTAAGTCTTTAACTTTTTTTCTGAAATACACTTCCGCCGCCATGCCCACTCCGTAAGCCCCCTGCCCCAAATAAATCTGATTGAGATAAAGGTATAAAATGTCCTCTTTGCTTAAGCGCTTTTCCATACGAAGAGCCAGCACAGCCTCTTTAAGCTTTCTTTTATAGGTTTTTTCTGAAGAAAGAAGCAAAGATCGGGCCACCTGCTGGGTTATGGTGGAACCGCCCTGCACTTTCCGGCCCGCCTTAAGATTGGCTAAAAAAGCCCGAAAAATGGCTTTAATATTAAGCCCCTTGTGCTCAAAAAAACTTCCGTCCTCGGCGGAGACAAAAGCCTGAATCAAAGCGGGGGGAAATTCAGAATAAGGAACAAGCATCCTTCGCTCTTTAAAAAACTCCCCCGCTTTTTGGCCCTTTCTGTCCAAAACCGTGGAAACCAAAAAAGGCTTATAGTTTTTTAAACTCTCAAGGGAGGGAAGCCCCTGAATAAGAAAAAAAAAGTAAAGGGCGTAGACAAAAGTAAGGCTTAAAATCCCAATCAGCACAAAAAGCCAGACCGCCCCCGCCCGGCGGGAAAAACCCCCGGCTTTGCTTTCAAAAAGCCTTCCCTTGCTGAGGCGGGGGGCTTTTTTTTCTCTTAAAAAAGTTTTAAAATTCTTCAAACAGCTGTTCCTTTGCTTTTTTTTAGCATATTTTGGTTTTTGTTCAACCGGCTTTGCCCGAAACAACCACTAATCCATCCCCCATGAAAAAGCTTACTAACTGATTTAGTCGGGGATGAAACAGTGTTCTTGCTCGTGTAAGTGTTCTTGCTCATACCCTGCTAATTAGTGGGGCATGAAAAAGGCCACTAATTGTTTGTCTAAAAAGCAAAGTCCAAGCTTGTTCGAGACGGAATACGATTTAACTCTCACCGCTTGGCTTTGCTTTTTAGACATAATTTACAGGTGTTTTTCACAGGTGACTATTTTTTAGTCCTCCGGGAAAAACCTCTATTACCTCAGTTGTCATTCCCGTGAAAACAGGAATTCAGAACCTAAAACTGAAAGCTTTGAAAGGCAAATCTTTGTCTTTCAGAGCTTTCAGCCCAAGCATAGCCTTTGCCTGAAGGGCCAACTAAAAGGGTAAAATAAGGTTTTTCACGGGAAACTTAAGTATTTCGTAAAAAACCTCGCAAAAAAGCTAAAGAAAAAAAGAAAAAAAGCCGAAACCTCTTTAAGAAAGCCAAAAATTGTAATTAACGGCCCATGAAAAACCTTTGTTATTTGTCTGTATGCTTTAGCCTTAAGCGGTGAGGGTTAAATCGTATTCCGTCCCGAACAAGCTTAAGGCTAAAGCATACAGAACCACTCAAGCAAGCTTTTTTCACGGACAACTGATTAAGGAGGAGATATGTTTTTAAAAGCCCTAAAGTCAGATAAACCGGGCAAAAAAAAGCCTTGTTTAAAACACGGGACTTTTTCTTCCCCGGCACATACAAAGATATTTTTTAGCCTAAGCGGGCTTTCACTTTTCTTGCTTTTCAGCTTCTCTTCTTCCGCCACAGACGGCGTTCATCCCTGCAATGACGAAGAAAGCCAAGCCTGTAAAATATGGAAGAAAAGACAAAAGATGGAGATGGACAACATAGCGGAAGATAGAGACATTGAGGCCAAAAGACGAGAAAACCAAACAAAAAGAGAAAAAGCCCGTCTTCGAGCGGAGCAGGCAAGGGCCAAGCGGGAAAAATGCGATAAGGCGAAAGATGATGTAAAAACCGCTTTGGACGAACAAAAAGAGGATACAAAAAATTTGGAACAAAAGTTTTTTGATGAAGAGGAAAAAATAACAGATCTGGAAAAACAATTTTCCGAAGGCAAACAAGACTTAAGCAAAAACTTGGAAGATCTTAAAACACAGTCCAATCAAAACCTGCAAAATCTTAAAGATGATATGGGTCAGGCTTTAAAAGGCATAGAACAAGAAGTGACTCAGATAGAAAACAACCTTTCCGCATTAAACGAACAATTGGATAAAGTGGAGGATACGCGGATGGACGCTTTTTTCGCGCGCCGAAAACAACAAAATGAATTTTACAGCAAGTGTTTTGGGCAGGCTTTAGAGCAGACGGAAAAAGAACGAAGCCTTTTTTATCAAAGAAAAGCCGCAGGCAGGCTTAAAAGAAAAGACATGGGGGAGCTTTTTTCTGCGGGAAAAGGAAAAACAAAAAATCAATTTTCCGCCCGGTTTAACAGTTTTTTACATCTTTGCCTGAACAACCAAGCGGCGCTTTTGGAAAAAGAAAACCAAAAAAATGAATTTAAACTGATGATGACCAAATTGGACAGGCAGGAAGAAAGGATTGAAAAAAAAATAGCGGATTTAAAGGCCAAAATCGCAAATTTAAAAACCAACAAAAAAGCTGAGATCTTAAAACAGTTTAAGGAAAAAATGACAGCGGAGCTTAATCGCTTTAATGAGACTTACGCCTCCCATTCAAAGAGTTTTCAAGCAAGCTCCCGGCAAACTATAGGGGAGATCAACAAAGTAAAACAAAGGCAGGCTCATATTCTTATGCAAAGATCGCAATCCACCCCTCAAGACGCGCGTCAAATCCTGCTCACCAATCAGGAATGCCAAGGAGACCCCTTTAATCTTTTTCCCGACGGGGCAGACAGAGGACTTTTTAATTCCTCCCCCTCTACTGAACCAAGTGGCGCGCTTCAGTAAAAAAAACGAGGAAAAGAGCGCCGGGCGAGGACTGAATCCATGTTTATTCAAGGCGGACGGCTATGGTAAGAACTTTAGGCTTCCTGTAATATTTCAGGCCTGCTCACCATCCTCAGAGACAGCCTCCTTTTAAAGGTTATTGTAGGATTCACCTTTTGACACTCCCCTCCTCTTTGAAGCAAAGTATAGCATAAAAAAGACTCCGGTTATTGACTTTTCTTAAGATCCTCCCTTAATTTCTCAATATGAGACAGTCAGAACCTTTAGACCCTTCAGAAACAGCTAAAAATCCGCCCCGGTGCTATTTCGTATCAGAGCTGACCAAAATGATTCAGAATTGTCTGGAGTCTCACTTTCCCCCTCTTCAAGTTCAAGGGGAAATTTCCAACTTTACAGCCCACAGCTCAGGCCACTGGTATTTCACCTTAAAGGATGAAACCAGCCAGATCCGGGCGGTGATGTTTCGCGGAATGAACCAAAAATTAAATTGGAAACCAAAAAGAGCGGAAAGCCTGACAGTTAAGGTGTTGGCTCAGCTCAGTGTCTATAAACCGCGGGGGGAATATCAAATTATCTGCACTGAGATGGAAAAATGCGGAAAAGGGGCGGAGGAGTTTGAAAAACTAAAAGAAAAGCTTAAAAAAGAAGGGCTTTTTGAAAGAAAAAAGCCCCTTCCTGTACTTCCCCGCCATATTGTGATTATCAGCTCCCCCACAGGAGCCGCGATTCGGGATATTTTGAATATTTTAAAAAGAAGACATAAAGGGGTAAAAATCACTCTTGTCCCGGCCTTGGTGCAGGGGGAAGACGCGCCTGAAAGCTTAAGAAAGGCTTTAAGTCAGGCCAAAAAGTTAAAAACAGCAGACCTTTTAATTATCACCCGTGGGGGAGGAAGCCTCGAAGATCTTTGGGCTTTTAACGATTCCGCTTTGGCCCGGGATCTTTTTAAGTTTCCCTTGCCGGTGATTTCAGCCATAGGGCATGAGGTGGATTTTACAATATGTGACTTTGTGGCGGACTTAAGAGCGCCCACCCCTTCTGCGGGCGCGGAGCTGGCAGTGCAAAACGCGCCCGACTTAAGTGAGCGGATCCGAAAGGCCCGGCTGTATCTTTATCAGAGCATTCAAAGAAAAACTGAAAGCTTAAAAGAAAGACTTGGCGGTCTTAAAACAGGCCTTGTAAGCCCTCAAAAAAATATTTCTTCTTTTCAGCAAAATCTGGACGACTTAAACGCGGAGCTTAAAAAAAGCTTTGACAGTAAAACCCGGCTCAGAAAAGAAAAATTAAGCGCCCTGCTCGGCCTCTTAGAGAGCCTAAGCCCCTTAAAAACTTTAAGCCGGGGATACTGCCTTGTAAATCAAGGTGAAAAACTGATAAAACAGGCTAAGCGGATAGATCTTAAACAACAAATCCATATCCGCTTTCATAAAAGTTTTGCTCTGGCCCGGGTTTTTAAGACAGGAACTTTAACCAAGAAAGAGGAAAAAATACATCATGAGCTTTGAAAAAAAATTAAAAGAACTGGAAAACATTGTAGAGCGCTTGGGCGGGGGAGATCCGGATCTGGAGGAATCCTTAAAGCTTTTTGAAAAAGGCGTTAAGCTTTGCCGGGAATGCTCAAAAGAGTTAAGTCAGGCGGAGGAAAAAGTGCAAAAACTGACAGGACTAAGCCCTGAAGGGGAGGTTTTGACCGAAGATTTTAAGGAAGACCAATGAAAAAAAATTCCTTTTACAAAGACAAAAATCTTAAAAATTTTCTTGTTCAGTTTGAAGACTTTTTACAGGATGTTTTAAAAAACTTTAAACCCCTTCCTTTTAAAGGGCACAGGAAATTAAAAAAGGCCCTTTGTTACAGTCTTTTTTCCGGGGGAAAGCGCTTTCGCCCTTTGCTGATCTTCGCCACGGCAAAGCTTTTAAAAATCAAAAACTCTGTTATCCTGCCTTGGGCGGGCGCGATTGAGATGATTCACACGGCCTCCCTTATTCATGATGACCTGCCCTGCATGGACAACAGCGCGAAAAGGCGGGGAAAAGCCTCCTGTCACCTGCGCTTTGGGGAGGAGACAGCCCTTTTGGCGGGAGATCTGCTTTGGATTGAGGCTTTTCGCCTCATCAGCCGAACCGGGAAAAACAGCTCTGTTTTGCTTTCCGTCTTGTGTAAGGGGGTGGGATTTTACGGCTTAATGGGGGGGCAGGCCTTGGATCTTCACAGCCCGGCAAGGCCTAATGAGAATTTTTACAAAAAAATGCAACTAATGAAAACAGGAGCTTTAATCTCCGCCGGAATGGAGGGGATTCAAGCGCTTAAACCCGAAAAGCGTTCAAAAAAACTTAAAAACATGGCCGATCTTATCGGCCGGGCCTTTCAGATCTCAGATGATCTTCAGGATGCAAAAACAGAAAAAAAGCCTTACAATATGGCGCACAGCTTAGGTAAAAAAAAAGCGCATAAAATACTGCAAGAATTAAGCACAAAGGCGCTTTCACAGTTAAAAGGTTTTAACTCCCCTTTTTTACTGAAAAAGCTTATACTTTTTAACCAAGAAAGAGCCTTAGGCAGTCATCCGTGAAAAAAACAATAGGCTTTTTTTTGTGCTTTTTCCTGTTAAGCGCTTGTCAAACTTTAAAAAAGCCTGAGGGACCTGCGCCGGAAAAGCCGGGTGAGAGCGCGGATCTGCCTGAGAAGAAAAAAAAACTCGGGCTTTTTATTTCCGGCGCGGGGGCGGCGACTTTCTCCGCGCTTTCCCTTTTAGAGCTTTTTCATCAAGAAAAAATCCGCTTTGATTTTATAAGCGGCACCGGCTGGGGGGCATGGCTGGCGGGGCTTTACAGTGCGCGCCAAAGCGCAGATGAGTTAAAATGGCATTTGTTTAAACTTAGGGAGCAAAAAGTTTTTGAGACAAAATGGCTTGGCGGAAGAAAAAAACAAACACATTTTCTAAAAAATCTTACAGAACAGGCTTTGAGCCTAAACTTACAAAACCGGTTTTTTTGCCCGGCCTTAAATCATCGAGGACGCATAATATGGATGGGTTCAGGCTCTTCCGCAAGCTCGGCGCTTACCTGTATCAACAGGCTTTCCCCTTTGTTTCTTTCTTTTGACAATATACGGCTTTCAGGATCTCTTTTTTCCGCGGAAAGAGCATTAAAGCGTCTTCTCCAAAAAAAGCCCGATACATTGATATGGGTCCGGCCCGATTTTTCCCTTAAAGCCCGGCAAAAAGAAAAAGCGCTCCTGCTTTACTGGAAAGAGCTTTACGCTTATTTAAATGATATTCAAAACAAATATTCCGGGCTAAATGTATTGACAATTACGACAAAATCAGCAAATTTTTTCCCGGATGATTTTTCCCGCTTAAACGATATAATAAAAAGCCCTCCTTCTTTTTTTGCGCGGGAAAAGATCCGAAAGTTAAAAGCCCGGAAATTATAAACCAAAGAACCTTAAGATGAACAACACACTTTATAAAAAAAGAAGAATCGCACTTTGCCGGGCTTTGCCTGAGGATTCCGCTTTAATGCTTCCCGCTTGGCCCAAGGCCCCTTATTCCCTGTATATTGAGCATCCTTACAAAGCTTTTTCCGATATAATTTATTTAAGCGGCTTTGAAGAAGCGGATTCCTGCTTGTTGCTTTTATCCGGCGGGGAAGGAAAATATTTTTTATTCACACAAAAAAAAGATTTGGTAAAAGAAATCTGGACCGGCCCTGTCTTTGGCCCTCAAAAAGCCAAAAAAGTTTTTAAGGCAGATGCCTGCTATCCTATTGAAGAATTTTTCCAAATCGCAGAAGATCTTTTAAACAATGTCCGTTTTCTTTATTACCCTTTGGGCATAAACCCCCATTTTGACCCGCAGGTAAAAAAACTTTGGAGAAAGTTAATAAATAAAACCAAAGAAAAGCTTAAACATTCAAAGCTTTTAAGTCTTAGGCGGGCAAAAGAGCATCTGCAAAACCCTTTAAAGCTTATTGCCTCTTTGAGAAAGAAAAAAGATCCGGAGGAAATAAAGCTTATCTCCAAAGCTGTTTTAATCAGCGGGCAGGCCCATATTGAGGTAATGAAAAACACTAAGCCCGGCCTTAACGAAAAAGCTCTTTATGGGATTTTCCTTAGGGAAATTATGAAACGGGGCGCGGAAAAGCAGGCTTATCCCGGAATTTTCGCAAGTGGCTCGAATGCCTGCACTCTGCATTACACCAAAAACAATAAAACGCTCAAAAAAGGCGACTTGATATTAGTGGACGCGGGGGCTGAGTTTAAGCATTACGCCTCTGACATCACACGCACTTTCCCTGTCAGCGGAAAATTTTCCAAAACACAAAAACGGCTTTACGAAAAAGTTTTAAAGGTACAAAAAAGCCTTATCCGGTTTTTAAAGCCCGGGCTTTTTTTTAGTGAGATTCAAAAAAAAACAGTGGAGCTTTTATCAGTCTTAATGCGGGAGGAGGGTTTTTTATCCGGCTCTGTCGAACAAATTATAAAACAAAAAAAATACAAAAAATATTTTCCGCACGGCTTTGGCCACCTCTTGGGTTTGGATGTGCATGACCCTCAAGACGAAAAAGATGTTCAAATTCAAGAAGGTGTTATTTTAACAATAGAGCCGGGGCTTTACCTGCCGGAAAAAGATCTGTCTCTTAAGCCTAAGTTTCGGGGCCTTGGCATCCGTATCGAAGACGATATTCTTATCACCAAAAAAGGCGCAAAAGTCTTAAGTATAAAAGTCCCCAAAGAAACAGAACAAATCGAAGCCCTTATGGCTAAAGCATAATAATTAGTCGGGCGTGAAAAACCCCTGACCTATTGGGTTTCCCTCAGGCAAAGGCTATGCTTGTTCGGGCTGAAAGCCCTACGGATAGGGCTTCCAGTTTTACACAAAGAGAAACGGAAGGCCAAATCGTTGGCCTATACGCCCTCACTGGCGGGGTTTTGCTTATGCCACAAAGAACAAAGGTTTTTCACGGGCTACTATTTAGTCGTATGAATAATTGTCTTCTGTGTATTGTGTCTTTGCCGGTGCTCTTTTGCCGGCGGACAAAGCTGAAATTCTGTTATGAGCACTGCAAGCCGCAACCTCACCATTAGAGCAATTTAAAGCGTTTTGAAAAGCGCACACTTTTTCTTTAAAAGGCCTGCTCACATAGTCACTGTATTTAAGTGTTACAGAACCTATTTGAATTTCAGCCTCTTTACACTTTTCATGTATCTTTCGCCTCGCGCTTTTTACTTTATCTACAGGTTTTAAGCCTATTAACTCCATACACATATTTGCTTTTAACTTTTTATCCGCATCCCCGGATTTTATATTTTTTTCGAGCGCGTTTAAAGCCTTTAGGGCTTTTTTAGTAAAAATACGGGAAAAATCCTGCATATAGGCGTTAGAGGCCATTTCTGCCGTCATTTGGTCGTCCTCTTCTTGGTAGAAAGAGCCTGCGGTTTTTATATTTATCAAGTCATTAACACTTCGGTTGTTTATATATCTAAAAGCTTTTGCCACTCCTCCTGATGCTTGATGTGTTTTTGCTTTTTCAGATTGATAATCAGAGTAAGCCAGCACAAGTTCTGTAAAATTTTTAAGATATTCCCCCGTGCTTAAGTCTTTTACCTCTTTCATAAGCTCCGCCTTTAAAGTATCGTTTCCACTTAATCCTTTTTTGTTTAAAGCCTTACTTGCGGATATTATTTCGTTAATCGCTTCTGTCGCTTTTGATCTATCCAAGTTGGCGCATTTATAACTGTTTGGCTTGCTTCTACAGTAAGCTCGCCCCCCGCCTCCCACTTGGCTTAAAAACTCGTTTTCGTTTTTTAAAATATCCGAAAAGGCTGTTAAATTAACAAGAGATTGTTCGGCGCTTCCTTCATAATTGTTGTTATTGGTAAATTGTTTAAAAAATTTCTGCGGGCTTAAAGGGGCGGGCGCTGAATCTTCAGCCGGGTTTTGCACTGTATGAAGCAATTTTTTTATATCACTTCCGAAACTTTGATTTTGCAATTCATGGCAATTTTGCGTGCAAATCGCGGAGGCTTGCGTTTCCTGATCTTGCTGATGAAGCGCGACCGCTTTTATTGTTTCACAATGCTGTTTTTGCACATTCCGCAAAGCGCATTTTATCCCCACAAACAAAATGGCTTCGTCTGAATCTGTTGTTTGATATGTATCATCAATATCAGAAAAATGTTTCATAAGCCTGCCGGCCGCGCTTATGCCAAGGCCAAGAGGGGTCGCTCCGATAATCATACCAAGCATACCGGTCATACTGAATAAAGCCTGCTCCTTTACCCCCGGGTTGTTCTCAAAACACCCCCGATTAAAGGCATTTCCCACTTGCATAAAAAAGCCGTCGGTGGTGTTTACAATATACTCGTACTGCTTCATTTTCTGAGCTTCCTCCCCCACGGCAAATCTGGCCTCAAGCTGTGACAGCTTGAGGTTAATCCTGCTTCTTTCTGATTTGAGCTCGGTGAGCTTAGAAGGAGAAAAAATACCCCCCGGGGACGAGGGCGACACAGCAGGCGCATTTTGCAGTCTGTTTATTTCAAGATTTATGTCCCTTAATTTTTCTTTTTCCCGTTTTATGGTGCGCGCCATTCCGTCAGCGATTATAGCGCCTTGTATGTCTCTAATATTTGGAACAGTTTTATTTAGCGCTTCCCGAACAGCCCGGCACTTGTCATCTTGTTTTATGTTATTCACCATAGATTTAAAATCTTTAATGGACTTCATAACCTGATTTGTCTTTGTTCCACAGGATCCGTACTGCCTTACTAAATGCTCCCCGGCAGTGCCTCTTCCTGAAGCCGAGGCGATAGACGAGGCGCCACCTTGTGGTACACCACCTTGTGGTACGCCACCTTGTGGAAAATCGCCCACTGGCGAGAAAGGAAGAGATGGGCTAAGGGGCATTACTTGAGCAAAAGCCTCGCTTGCAAAAAAAACAAGAAAGAAAAAAAAGCTCCGCACCGGCATTTAAAAGCTCCTTTTCACCCTTTTCAGCAGGCGCCGGTACCGCCTTTTTGTAAGAGGCTTTTTTGTGTCTACCGTTAAATAAGCTCCATCCGTTGAAATCCAATGCACTTGATTATCAGTGGAAAAAGAAAACACCTTTCCGGTTTTTTGCTTTCGCACTCTTAAACTGGAAAGATCGCCTCCACTGTTTTTTATTCTTTCCCGAATAAGCTTAAGAGAGACCGGACGACTATCGGGATCTGCAATAAAAATATAATTACTATCTGGCCCGTGAAGCGCCATAAGCGGCCTTCCCGATAGGGCCGTGCTAAGAGCCAGCTCTTTAGGGGAAACTTTGATACTCCATCCGCCTAATTGTTTAACTGTGCTTGAAGAATGTGAGCCTTCTTTTTTTACAGCCCATGCAGAGGTAGAAGCGCCCAAAAAACAAACAAAGCATAAAAAAATTACTGATTTATAAAAAATAAAAAAGGGGGGGTAAACCATTGAAATAACTGATGTTTTTTCAGTCTGTCTCATTTTTTAACTCCTTTATTTTTCTTATCGTCAAAAACAAATACAAACTTTAAAAATTCTTAAAATTTCAAGACCAAAGTCCAGCTTTACTGTGATTCATATAGGCTTTTTTTACTTAAATAACTTTACGGGTGGCTTTTTTTGAAGAGGATTTTTTCTTTACAATAGCCTTTTGCTTTACAGAAACTGTTTTCTTTACGGAAGCTTTTTTTTCACAGAGGCTTTTTTCTTTACAGAAATTTTACTTTTTGCCATTTTTTTATCCCCTAATAATACGAAGCCAAAGGTAAGAATTTTTGTATAACCTTTCTTAAGAAGAACCACCGGATGAATATCAAAAGCCGAAAAAACCTGCCCCCTGTAAAGCTTACCCTAAACTAAGCATACAGATAAAAAACAGTCAAAGCTTTTTCACAAGCCCACTTGGCTATTCTTGAAAAAGCCCTGTTATTTTAAAAAAAACCTGTAAATTATGTCTCAAAAGCAAAGCGGTGAGGAGCGTATAGGCCAAGGATTTGGCCTTCCGTTTCTTTTTGTTTGTTCGTAAAACTGAAAGCCCTATCCGTAGGGCTTTCAGCCCGAAACGGTGCGAACTTTAGACAAAAACAGCTAAAGAGTAAGGGTTTTTCACACCCCACTAATTAGTCCCCCGTGATAAACCCTTGTTATTTGTCTGTATGCTTTAGCCTTAAGCGGTGAGAGTCCAAGGTATTCCGTCTCGAACAAGCTTAAGGCTAAAGCATACAGAACTACTCAAGCCAGCCTTTTTCCCGCCCGACTAATTAGTCCCCCGTGATAAACCCTTGTTATTTGTCTGTATGCTTTAGCCTTAAGCGGTGAGAGTCCAAGGTATTCCGTCTCGAACAAGCTTAAGGCTAAAGCATACAGAACTACTCAAGCCAGCCTTTTTCCCGCCCGACTAATTAGTCGGGCATTAAAGACAAGGTGCTGTGAAACCAGTTTCTTTTTTTGGCGATTTTTAAAAGGCTTTTTTCTGATTCGTAATTGTGGGAGCCGGGGCGGGCTGTGTGCAAGGTTAAACGAACATCGGTCGCGGACTCCAATAAAGCCTTATCGCTTAAGGTGTTTCCCGCTGAAAAAACAGGAAGACTGTGCTCCCCCGCCACCCGCTTAAAGGCCAAAACTTTGTCCTCTCCCACAGGGGCGGGCAAAACAGGCTCATCGGTGATGAGGTCTTTTTTTACAAAAGTTTCAACACCTATGATGTTTTTTTTTGGAATATTATAGCCTTCCAAAGCCTGTTCCAAAACCCATTTAAGAGAGGAGCTTACGATAAAGATCTTAACTTTTTTTTTCATCAGCCATTTTATTAAATTTTCCTGAAAGGGAAACATTTTAACAGGTTTCTCAAGTAAAAAATCTTTTGTCCAAAGCTTAAGCGTTTTAAGCTGAAAACCGGCCTGAGCAATGGCCAGCCAGATTAAAGCCTGCTTCCTTCCTTGAAGACGAAAAATGCTGTCAAACTTAGAAAAAGGACATGAATATTTTTTCTTAAAAAAACCTTGCTCCACCTGATAGTGGAAAAAGTCTTTTCCCACATCTGAGGGCCATAAAGTGCCGTCGGCATCAAAGGCGGCACATCTTTCAGAAGGTTTTTGGGCTGTAAAAGCTTTTTCCAGCCGGCTTTTTAATTTTTTAAGATCTAAACTGTTCATTTTTTCCAATTACCTATAATCAGTCACCAGTGAAAAACTCTTGTTATTTAGCTGTTTTTGTTCAAAGTCTGTACCGTTTCGGGACGGAATACCTTGGACCCTCACGGCACAGACTTTGAACAAAAATGCTTAAAGGGGCACTTGTTCACAGAGGACTAACTAACAGGACAAAATATAACTTTTTCAAAGACAACTAATCAGCCAGCTGTGAAGAAGTTAAGGAGTATAAAATTATTTTTCCTGAAGGGGAAAACAAAAGCCTGCCTGTGTAAAAAATCAAAAGCAAAAACAATATTAAAAAAAGCCCTTTGTAAAGCAATCCATATCGGATTTTTAGCTTTTTCGGCTTTGCCTTTTCCAATTCAGAGGGCAAAGCCCTGTTCCCAAGCCACCTGCAATACATAAGCGCTTTTTCTGCTTTAACACCGGAAGAAGAGGTCTTTTCCAATGCCACTTTAAAACCCGAAAAGTTAAAACCCTCAAGCTCTTTGTTTAAAGCCGAAAAACCCTGCTCCAAACGATAGGAAAGGGTCTCAGGCGGGACTTTTAAAAGCCATGAGGCCTTTTCCGGCGCGCAGTTCAAAATACCACACAAAATAACAGGAAAAACCTCTTCAAAAGAGCTTTTTTTACAAAAATTTTTCCAAGGCAAAAAAGAATCTTCTTTTAAATCAGCAGAAAGATTTGTGCTTTTTTTAAAAAACCTTCGGCTGTTTTTCATAAACCGGGCGGGAAGATTTTTATTCTCCTTAAAGAGAAAGCCGTATTTATGCAAAAAGCAAAGCGAAGCGGGCATATCGCAGAAGCACAAAAAATAAGCTATTTGTTTTACCGCAGGCACAAAGGCTGTTCCTTCAAAAACTGTTAAATACTAAGTAATAGAGCGTGAAAAAGCTTCATTTTGTCCTGTTAGTGATGTTGGCAGGCAAAGGCTTAAGCGGTGAGTGTTAAATCGTATTCCGTCACGAACAAGCTTAAGCCTTTGCCTGCTGAAAACTAATAGGACAGAGGTTTTTCACGCCCGACTAAGTGATGGTCAGCTCCCTTAACAGGGCCAGCTGATCCAGTACCTGTCCGGATCCGCGCACCACACAGGATAAAGGCCCTTCCGCCACAGAGACGGGAAGCCCGGTCTTTTCCCTCAATAAAACATCCAGATTGTTCAGCAAAGCCCCCCCTCCGGTCAAAATCACTCCGTTATCCACAATATCGGCGGCCAGCTCCGGCGGGGTTTTTTCCAAAGCGGTTTTAACCGCGTCCACCACCTCATTTAAGCTGTCCTTTAAGGCCTCATTAATTTGAATATTGGTGATTTTAATGGTCTTGGGCGCGCCCACAACCACATCCCGGCCCTTGATCTCCATTGTTTTTTCTTTGGAACCGGGGTCGGCCGTTCCAATATTTATTTTTATGTTTTCCGCCGTTCTTTCCCCTATCAGGAGGTTTTTTTTCCGCCGGACAAAATTAATAATAGCTTCGTCAAATCTGTCCCCCGCCACTTTTATGGACTCACAATGTACAATGCCGTTAAGGGAAATAACGGCAATGCCCGTTGTGCCCCCGCCAATATCCACAATCATGCTCCCTTTGGCCTCGGTAATGGGAAGGCCCGCGCCGATTGCCGCGGCCATAGGCTCTTCGATAAGATAAACCTCCCGCGCCCCGGCGGAATAAGCCGATTCCTTAACGGCCTTTTTTTCCACCTGCGTAATGCCAAAAGGCACGCAGATAATGATACGGGGGCGGATTAAACGGCGGGAAGGGGTGGAGGAGCGGGTGATAAAATATTTAAGCATCTTTTGAGTGATTTCAAAATTGGCTATCACCCCGTCTTTAATGGGGCGAATGGCTTTAATGCTCCCAGGGGTCCGGCCCAGCATGAACTTGGCCTCCCGGCCCACGGCTAAAACTTCATCTTCACCGCTTAGCGTTTTTTTTACCGCCACCACGGAAGGCTCATTTAAGATAATGCCCTGTCCTCTGGCATATACCAAAGTGTTGGCTGTCCCTAAATCAATAGCCAAATCCTGCGAAAAATACTCGTACAGTCTGTTAAAAAAGTTCATATATATTTCTGTTTTTTTACATAATACCCACAGGTTAAGCCCTCTATCAAGTAGCCTGTGAAAAACCCCTGTCAATTATGTCTCAAAAGCAAAGCCAAGCGGTGAGTGTCCAAGGTATTCCGTCACGAACAAGCTTGGCTTTGCTTTTGAGACAAATAGTTAGGTGGCCTTTCTCAAGGACGACTATCAAGACGCAGGACTTAACGACTTAGGTAAAAGCGAAAAGCAAAGGATTTTTTACGCAGGGCGTCTTAAAGAGCCTTAACCTGCCCCAAGCTTAAATCTGCGGGCGGGGATCTGTTGATTAAAGCGAATATTGGAAAAAGTATAAACCTCTTTGTTGCCGGTCAAGCGCCACAGGATCCAAAGCTTTAAAAGCCGTTTTCCATCCACCTTAAGGGAAAAAGTTTTTATCTCTGAGCCTTCTTTAGGCTCAAAATCCAAGAGCCAAGTTCGGCCCTTGGGACGGGAGGATACGAAACGAAATTTTTGAAAAAAAACATCAGGTCTAAAAAGTAAAGAAAGCAAAGCTTTATTCCACCCGTGTTCTTTCTCATTTATTTTCATCACCTGCTTTTTTCCGCCGGGCGGCATGACAATATACCAAAGGCTTTTTCCGTCAAAAAGAATGCGGGTGTTTAAACTGTCTTTTACCTCCAAGGATAGGCGCGCGCCGGACAAAAAAATAAAGCCTTTTGAGAGTTTTGTTTTTTTAAGTAATTTTAAACTTGTTTCTTTATCAAAGTGCATTGTTACGCCTGAATCGGTTTTATACCTTTGAATGATTTTTTTAAAATCCTCTAAAGAAAAAGCCCCGGCTGAAGACAAACTAAAAACACAAAAAAAGCAGATAGTGTATTTCATTTTAAATCAAAGGAAGGGGGGGGTATACGATTTTATCCCTTTCTGTATTATACTTAAGAGGCTTTATGAAAACCACTTTTTTTATTCCTGATGCAAAGGGCGGTGGGCCAATGTGAAAATGCTGAATTTTTTTGGCGCGCCCAAAGCTTTATAGGCGGCACGGGCCGTTGCCCCTGTGGTCAAAACATCGTCTATAAAAATAATTTGCCGGGTTTTTACCAACTTCTGAAACTTTAAGCCAAAAAAACCTTCCTTTAAATCAAAAAAAAGCTCTTTTCTTTCATGCCTGCTTTTTTGTTTTTGCGATTTTGAAGAAAAATCCGTACGGCAAAGGGGGTCTAACAGCTTAAGGCCGGTTTGCCGGGAAAGACAAAGAGCCAGAAGAAAAGCATGATCGCCTTTTTCCCGGGAGGGGGCGGGCACAAAAACCCCTTCTTCCGGCAAAATCCAGCGGGTATGAACAGCCCTTTGTAAAAATTCCAAGCTCAGCTGATGAAAAATAAAGCAAGGCCCTCCTTTTTTTAAGCTGTTTAAAAATAAACGAACAAAAAAATCGTTTTTTCCAGTCCAGTCCAACAAACGAAGATGGGGCCATCTGTTTTGCGCCCGAATCATATCCTCCGGGGGCAGATAAAAGCTTTTGAGCCTTCTCCAGCAATCGGAACAAAGCCAATTTATTGGAGGAGCGCTTAAGCGACATACAGAACAGCTCCTAATCCAAGAAAGCAAAAACTGAGTTTTTTTTAATATGTCCATAAAACCCGGCCTTAAGATTTTTTACTCCCGCTGAAATCATCAAAAAAAGCGGTAAAAGCCCCTTTAAAAGCTCATGCAAAAATCGTGCCAAAGTCTTACAGCTTAAAAATTTTGAACAGGAGCTTGGTCCCAAAGCTCTTCAAGACGGTAATATTCCCGGGTGTAGTCATAAAAAATATGCACCGCCAAATCTCCGTAATCCAAGACAATCCACTCCCCTTTTTCTCTTCCCTCTATGTGACGGGCGGAAGCGGCAAATTCTTTTTTCACCCGCCTTAACAGATGGCCCGCCATCATTTTAGTGTGCCTTGTATTCAAACCGGAAACCACCAAAGTAAAGTCAAAAGCAAGGCCCGAAAATTTTCTTAAATCAAAAGCCTTTACTTTTTTTGCCTGTTTATCCAGCAAAGCCTTGGCGCAAAAACGAAGCAAAGAGGAGGGCTTTTGCTCCTTTTTTTCATCAGAGGGATAAGAGTCCTGATAAAATTTGTTTTTTTGGATCCACCGCACCACAGCCGGTGGCGTCAGATGAGAGATAAAAAGCCCTTTTTTGCATCTTGTCCGAATCTGAGAGGAGGCAATATCCATATCGTTTAAGGGCAGATAATAAAGCCTCTTGTTTGTCAGAAGTTTTATACTCCCGCCCCGCCCGGTTTTAAGATTCAGCAAAGCTTTTTTATTAACCTCCGAAGAAACAATGTATTTTTTTAAAAACAAAGGAGAAAGAAAAGGGCCACAGCCCTTTCTACTGCAAACCAGAATCTGTGTTTTTTCCATAAGCGCTTTAAAATTCCTCCACCTGTCAAAACACAGCCACTGATCCATACCCATAATAAGAAAAATATCCTTACACAAAGGTTTTTCCCGGATAAGACTTTCCACTGTATCAATGGTATAGCTTGGCCCTTTTCTTTTTATCTCCTGATCATCCACCAGTAAAAAAGGATAATCCTTAAGCGCGCGCCTAACTATTGCAAGTCTTTTTTCCGGCGCGGGCAAAGGCCCTGCGGTAAAGGGGCTTTTTCGGGCCGGTGTCACCCGTATTTTGTCAAACTGAAACCGCTCCTGAACCTGAACCAGCAGGTTTAAGTGGCCAAAATGCAAAGGATTAAAAGAAGCTCCAAAGATCCCGATTTTTAAATTTTTATCCGTCACCGCTTTCTCCTTATTTATCGCTGAGCTTTTAAAAAAAACTTGAGACTTTATAAAATTAAACAAAAGAGTTTTACGCTTTATCAAAGCGCTGTTTTGCTCTCCAGTTTTAAAACCACTTTTTTTCTTTGAGCAGGCCCGCCTGCCTGCGCATGCCGGGGAGCTTGCCTGCAGGAGCTTTTAAAAAAGTGATTTCCCCTGCCTCCTTTTCCGCCTTTTAAAAAAAACCGGTCTTTTCCGCTTATTTTTTTTAGAAGCATGCCTTGTTCATCAAGGCATAAGGTCCCCTCCGGCACAGGAAGCAGAAAATCCCTTCCTTTTGCCCCGGTTTTCCGATTTTTTGCCCCCGGTTTTCCATCTTCAGCTTTATAAAACGCGCCGGGTTTTAAGTGAGAAAGATCTTTTAGATCCTGCCGGGGGGATAAAACCAGATCTCCGCCTCTTCCTCCATCCCCTCCGTCAGGCCCTGCCCTTGGGGATCTGCGTGTCCGGTGAAAATGCACCGCTCCCTTTCCTCCCTTTCCTGAAGATAAACGAATTTGAACAGCCATTCCTAAGCTTCTTGGCTGGAAAGGGGACAAACGCTGACTTTTTGCTTTTTTTTGCCCCAAGGCTCAAAGCGCACCCGCCCGCTAAGGCGTGAATAAATGGTAAAGTCTCGTCCCATGCCCACCCCCTGACCGGGGTAAAAGCAGGTTCCTTTTTGCCGAACAATAATGGTTCCGGGTAAAACACTCTGACCGGAAAACCTTTTAACCCCACGCCGTTTGCTATGGGAATCCCGGCCGTTTCTGGTGGAGCCGGATGCTTTTTTGGAAGCCATATTTCACCTCTTTAAACAGTCGGGTGTGAAAAACCCTTGTGCTTTAGCTGTTTTTGCCTTTAGGGGCCTTTAAAATCAAGCGCTTTTTTCCGCTTTACCGGTACCAGTGGGGGCGGGTTCAGGCTTTTTTTCAGGCTTTACAGCTTTCTTTTTTAAAGGCTTTTTCAGACTTTCTCCGTTCGGGGTGCGAAAGCCGGAAATATAAATTTCTGTAAATTCCTGACGGTGACCACAGGTTTTTCGATAGCCTTTTCTTCTTTTTTTCTTAAAGACCAATTTTTTTTTGCTTTTTGCCTGCCGCATAACTTGCGCTGTAAGCAAAGCTTTTTCAATATAGGGCCTGCCTGTTTTTAAAACGCCGGCTTTATCCTGAAAAGCCAAAATTTCACGGCATTCCCAGACATTCCCCACCGGGAGTTTTATTTTTTCCACTTTTAAAAACTGACCAAGCCACACCTTGTGCTGATGCGCCCCTTTTTGCATAATCACATACATAAAAACACCCCTTCTTGGGGAATAATAGTTTTTTTAAGCACAATGTCAACAGGTTAAAGCAGTTTTGCCGGCACTCTTAAACCGCACCCTTAAAAAACCGGGGGACTATTTAGTCCCCCGTGAAAAAGGCTGGCTTTCATAGTTGGCATAAGCAAAACCCCGCCGGTGAGGGTCCAAGGTATTCCGTCCCGAACAAGGCGGGGTTTTGCTTATGCCACAAATAACAAGGGTTTTTCACAGGTGCCTTTTAATCCTGTTTTTTTAAACGGCCAAGCCCGTGGCAATGGGAGCAGGGCTGATACAGGCTTTCCAGCAAAGAGGCCCGGCTTCTTTTTCGCGTAAGGCCCATCACCCCCATCCCGGACATGGGAAAAAGCCGGGTGGGGGCTTTATCTTTTTCCAGCTCCCGGGATAAAAATTCCATGAGTTTTTCCCGGGATTTTTCCTCTTCCATATCAATAAAGTCAATCAGCACAATCCCCCCGCAGTTTCTAAGACGAATCTGCGATAAAATTTCTTTTCCGGCCTCTAAGTTCAGCTTTAAAATATTTTCCTCCGGCCGGGCCTTCCCCATAAAACTTCCCGTATTCACATCCACCACCACGGCCGCCTCTGTTTCCTCAATAACAATAAAGCCTCCTGATTTAAGCCTTATTTTTTTGCTTAAAAGTTTGTTAATTTCCCGCTCCATATTATATTTTTCAAACAAAGGGCGGGAAGATTTATAAAGAGAAATTTTATGCTTTTCCGCCGGAATGTTTTTCTTCACAAAATCCTTAAGATCCAAAAACATCTTTTCCCCCTCCACATAAACCCGCTCCACCTCCTCCGTTAAAAGATCCCTTAAAGTTTGAAAAGGAATGTTCGGCCCGGACCATATACGGCCGGGGGATTTTTGCCTTTGGTATTCCGCTTGAATTTTTTCCCAAAGATTTTTTAAACTCTCCCATTCTTTTTTCAGCTCTTTTTCTTCGGCCTTTTCCGCTCTGGTTCTTAAGATAAGGCCTGACTTTAGATCCCAGTCTTTAACAAAATTGTTAAGCCTTTCACGGGTTTTTTCATCTGTGATCCGCCGCGAGATCCGGATCTGAAAAGGGGAGCCTGGCAAATAAACCAAGTAAAAACCCGGAAGGCTTATTCTGTCACTTACCCGAAAGCTTTTGCCTTTTAAAGGATCTTTTATCACCTGAACCATAAGGGGACTGCCCTTTCTAAGTTTTTTTGGATTTACAGCAACAGAATCGGAGGGCATTTCTCCCCCCTTTTCTCCTGTATAAAGAAAGGCGGAAGCGGAAAAACCTATATCCACAAAGCAGGCTTTAAGGCCCTCTTTTCTGGAAGCCACTTTGGCTTTATACACCGAACCCACTTGGGAGGGGGCGGAAAATTCTTCCAGATAAAGATCTTGCAAAAGCCCCTTACTTAAGCAGGCCACCCTTTGATAAGAGCTTTTTATGTCCATTAAAATCAGATTTTTTTCTTTTGTTTTTCTCATTTTTTTCACAGCCCACTCAATATAACCTTTAAATTAAGATCTGGCTACAGCCCGGCGTGCGGATCTTGACGAACTGTCTAAATAACTCCCAAGCATTGAAAAAAGATAGGAGAGCGTACTGTCACAGGCGAACATGTTTTAAAATGCTTTTAACAACCGCCGAAAAAAGAGCCACTAAGCCACTCTATGTCATCCTTACTGGGGGGGGGTAAAGCGTCACACTTTTTTTGTGCCTCTGCTCTTATAGCTTTACAAGCTTCATGATCCGGATCAAGGTGTGGGCGGTCACTTGCAGTAATAAACTCCCCTTTAGCGGGTTTATAACACACTCCGGTTTCATATCCTTTTTTGCTTGCTTCACCTTTTATTTTGTAGCATCTTTTATCAATCTGAACGGACTTTTTGCAATCGCAAGACACAAACAAAAGAATAAAGATAAGTGTTATTATGTATTTCATTTTATATCCTATGGTATAATAAATCTCCTTAATGACAAAGTCCTCCACCAATACACTCGTAAAGTCCTTTTATCCAACCTATTATAAGCTTTGTTTCCTTATATTCAGCCTGTGACATTGGATCACCCGGAAAAGGCGCAATAAAAGTCTCAAAGTCATAGTCTGTAAATTCGCAAGTGTCATCTCTAAACTCACAACCACCAAAGCCCCGCGTGAGCATAAACTGGGATAAATTTTTATGCCGATTGTGCTTTCCGTGATCTCTCACATGCGGAAGACCAAGGGCATGTCCCAATTCATGGATCATAACATTTATAAAAACATTATCTGAAAGCCCCCAATAACTGGAAACAACTATAATACCATGAAAATATGAAAAATCAAATGAATAGTCACGCGGGGAATAATAGGCCCAAGATCCTTTCATGTACTTTTTTCCTGTGTAAATGATATTGCGCTTATCACTATTGCAAGACTCCACAAATAAAGGTCCGTCCGGGATATTGACCATATCAGTAGTCCCCCACCTGTTTAACAGATAGTTTTTATAACCGACATTCCATGTTTCCATAGCCACCCTTGTCCATTCCCTTTCTTCTCTTGAAAACTCGGCATAGTGAGAATGACAAACCCCCCACGGATAATATTCAGCGCGCAACATCTCCCATCTGTCTTTATTAACTTTAATAGAATCAGTCCCGCATGTATCATAACTTATCCGGTACGGAGTCAAAGGGCGGTTTGATTGAGCAAAAGCTTGGCCGTGAGTTAAAAAACAGGTGAAAAGTATAAAAATAAGTTTCATTGTACCGGACTTAATACCTAAAAAACACAAATCCGGTAAGCTTTATTTGTGAAGGTTGTAAAATTTACATGGGAATACGGCTGTTTTTTTTATGTAGTTTTGGCAGGTTTCAAAAGCTCCCGGGCATAAGCTGGATATAGGCCGGCGGTCACAGAGGTTGAAGATTACTGCGAAATAATGCGGTTTTGACTTCAGAAAAAACGGCCCCCCGCCCGAAAAGCTTTAAGTTTTGACCTTTTGAACGCATATAAGGTATGGAAAGCTTAAAAGGGCAATAAAAATCATCCGCCCGGCCTTACAAAGGAGCTGTTTTTGAAAAACCCTGATTTAAGAAAAAAAAGCCTTGAGGAAAAATCCTCTCAGCTTATGGAATTAAGAGAAAAAACCAAAGCCGTGTTTCAGGGGGGAGGAAAAGAAAAACTGGAAAAACAAAAAGCCGGGGGAAGGCTTACCGCCCGCGAAAGGCTGGGGCTTTTATTGGATCCGGGCAGTTTTACAGAGATAGACCGTTTTGTCACCCACCGCTGTTCCTACTTTGACATGCAAAAAAACCGTATTCCGGGGGACGGAGTCTTAACGGGGTACGGCTTTATCCACAACAAAAAAGTTTTTGTCTACAGTCAGGACTTTACTGTTTTTGGCGGCAGTATGTCCCGAACACAGGCGGATAAAATTTTAAAAGTCATGGACCTTGCTTTAAAAGCAGGCGCGCCGATTATCGGCCTTAAGGACTCCGGCGGGGCGCGCATTCAAGAAGGGGTGTCCGCTTTAGGAGGTTATGGGGATATTATGCGCCAAAATGTGCGGCTTTCCGGGGTGGTGCCTCAAATAAGCGCGATTATGGGGCCTTGCGCCGGGGGGGCGGTTTATTCTCCGGCTTTGTCAGACTTTATCTTTATGGTGGAAAATTCCAGCTACATGTTTTTGACCGGCCCGGAAGTTATTAAAGCGGTCACGCACGAGGACATCAGCAAAGAGGAACTTGGGGGTTCCAAAACCCATACGGAAAAATCGGGGATAGCCCATTTTGCCTGCCAAAACGATAAGCAGTGCTTGATGATGATCCGCACACTTTTAACTTTTTTGCCGGAAAACAATCTGGAGGACCCTCCCCGGCGGGACTGCAAAGACCCGGTGGAAAGACGCTCAGATAAATTAAACAGCCTCATCCCCGATGAGGCCCGAAAACCCTATAATATGAAAGATCTTATAAAAGAAGTGGTGGACGACGGCTTTTTTCTGGAATCAAAAGAGCATTTCGCCTCCAATATTCTTACAGGCTTTGCCCGGTTAAACGGCCAAAGCCTTGGCATTGTGGCTAATCAGCCTCTGACTTTAGCAGGCTGTATTAATATTTCCGCCAGTCAAAAAGCAAGTCGGTTTATCCGCTTTTGCGACTGCTTTAATATTCCCATTATCAGCTTTGTGGATGTGCCCGGTTTTTTGCCCGGAACAGATCAAGAACACGGAGCCGTTATCTCCCACGGGGCCAAACTGCTTTACGCTTATGCGGAGGCGCGGGTGCCTAAGATTACTCTCATCACCCGCAAAGCCTACGGAGGGGCTTATATTGTTATGGGATCCAAACATTTAGGCGGAGATATAAATTTTGCCTACCCGAACGCCCAGATAGCCGTCATGGGGGCTGAGGGCGCGGTTAATATTATTTTTAGAAAAAAAATAAAACAGGCCAAAGACCCCGAAAAAGAAAGAATGAAACTAACAAAGGAATATGAAACTGTTTTTAACAATCCTTACCGATCGGCGGAATTAGGTTATATTGACGCGGTTATTGAGCCTTCCCATACAAGAGAGCGCATAACAGGGGCTTTGGAGTTTTTACAAAATAAAAGAGAAAAAGCTTTGGATAAAAAACATGGAAATATTCCTCTTTAAAGAGAAGCAAAAATGTTTCAAAAAATAATGATTGCCAATCGGGGGGAGATCGCCATTCGGGTGATCCGCGCCTGTTCTGAATTGGGCATTAAGACGGTGGCAATATATTCAGAGGCGGACCGAAACAGCCTGCATGTCATGCTGGCCAGTGAGGCTTATTATATCGGACCTGCGGAAAGCGCGCTTTCTTACCTTAACATAGAAAAAATTATTGAAGTCGCTTTAAAAGCCAAGGTGGAGGCCGTGCATCCGGGTTACGGTTTTTTAAGCGAAAGCCCGGAGTTTGCCGAGTCTTGCGAAAAAGCGGGGCTTCGTTTTATCGGCCCTTCAGCAAAAATTATTTCCTCTATGGGGGATAAAATCAATGCCCGAAAACTTATGCATTCTTTCGGCCTTCCGGTGGCGCCCGGGCTTAACCGGGCCTTAAAAAATCAGGAGGAGGCAAAAAGGGAGGCGGAAAAAATAGGCTACCCGGTTATGCTCAAAGCCGGAGCTGGAGGGGGTGGCAAGGGCATCCGCAGTATTTATAAGGCCCGGGACTTGGCGGGAGCTTTTAACTCCTGCAGAATGGAAGCCAAAAACTTTTTTAATTCAGACAAAATTTTTATTGAGAAACTGATACAAAATCCCAAGCATATAGAAGTGCAAGTGCTGGCGGACCATCACGGAAATGTCGTGCACCTTTTTGAAAGGGAATGCTCCGTTCAAAGACGGCATCAAAAACTGATTGAAGAATCCCCCGGCCCGTGCCTGCCACAGAAAATAAAACAGGAAATGTGCCAAGTGGCGGTAAAGGCGGCAAAACAAATGAATTATACCAATGCAGGCACTTTTGAATTTATTTACGACACTCAGGAAAAAAAGTTTTATTTTTTGGAAATGAACACCCGTCTTCAAGTGGAGCACCCGGTGACGGAATGTATCACCGGAGTGGATATTGTTAAAGAGCAAATTTTTATCGCCGCAGGAGGTAAGCTTAAAATCGGGCAAAAAGATCTTCAGCAAAAAGGTCATGCCATTGAGCTTAGAATTTGCGCTGAAGATCCTAAAACTTTTTTGCCAAGTCCCGGGCGGATCCGCCGGTACCGCATTCCTCAAGGGCCTTTTGTTAGGGTGGACGGCTATTGTTATATGGGATACAAAGTGCCGGTTCATTATGATCCTCTGCTGGCCAAACTGATATGCTGGGGAAAAGACCGGGAGGACTCAATAAATAAACTGCAAAGGGCTTTATCGGAACTTTCAATAACAGGAATTAAAACCAATATCGAGCTTTTTAAAAATATTTTACCGCACAAGCGCTTTTTAGACGGCACTTACACCAACAATTTTATCGCTGATGAAATCAGCGGAAAAAACCGAAAAGAATTTTCCAGTTTCGTGGATGAAAGAGTGTTCCTGATAGCCAGTGCCGTTATGGCCTATAAACAGCAAAAGAAAAAAGAGCCTGCCACAGGGGGAAGCCGGTGGAGGGAAACCGCCCGGCGGGAAAGTTTGAGGTCCTGATGCTTTTTATCGCTGAAATGGAGGGCAAAAAGCACCATATCGAAGTTAAGGAAAGTATTTCTGAGTGGCTGGTGGAGCTGGTGGAGCTGCAAAGCGGAAAAAAAGAAAGCCACAGACTCAGCAAAAAAGATTACCGGCAAACAGGAGAGCTGATCAGTTTTATTTTTAAACACCGCTCTTACCTGATTGATATTGTCCGCAAAGGGGATGATTACACGGTATTTACAAAAGGCTCTCATAAAAGCATTCAGCTTTTGACGGAAGAAAGAATGCTCTACAACAAATTGGCCGGAGGGGAGGCGGGGGAAAGCCTTTTAAAGGCGGGAATGCCCGGAAAAATAGTGGAAATAAAAGCTAAAGCGGGAGACAAGGTGCAGGAAGGGGATTTACTGTTAGTGATGGAAGCTATGAAAATGGAAAATGAAATGCGGGCGGAGGCTCCCGGGCGGATAAAAAAAATTTATGTCCGTAAAGGCCAAAATGTGGAAACCGGCGCAAAGCTTATCTTACTGAAAAAAAACCAGCCTGCTCTTTAACTCCCTTTTTGCCTGTTAAAAAATCCGGCAAACTGTATGGAAAGCTCATAAAGCCCCGCTAAGGGGATCCACAGCAAAAAAAAGCTTAAAACATCCGGGGGGGTGATAAAGGCCGACAAGACAGACAAAGCAAGCCATGCGTGACGACGGTGTTTTTTTAAAGTCTTTAAGGACACAAGGCCGTGCCTGTGGCAAAAAAACAAAACAAGAGGCATCTCAAAACTTAAACCAAGAGCAAAAGCAAAGCGAAACACAAAAGACAAATAATGTTTAATGGTGATAAAAGCCTGACCTTCGCCAAAGTTTATCAAAACAGCAAATATAAGCGGGAGAGCTGTAAAATACGCAAAACACAGCCCTAAAAAAAACAAAACCACTGCCGAAAACCAAAAAATCAAAAACAATTTTCTTTCTTTTTTATAAAGCCCGGGGGAGATAAAAGCCCAAACTTGGCCCATCCAATAAGGGCTGGAAAGAAGAACCGCGAAAAAAAAAGCCACCTGAAGATGAGCTGTAAGCTGTTCCGCGGGAGCCGTAAAAACAAGCTTGCCGGTTGTGCTTTCTAAAAAAGGCTGAATCGGCCGGCTGAGAAAGTTTAAAAGCCTGCCGCTAAAAAACCAGCTTAAGCAAAAAGCCGGCAAAAGGCTGAAGAGGCTTTTTAAAAGCCTTTTCCTAAGCTCAATCAAATGCCCCTTTAGGGAGCGGGGCTTTTTTATATCACTTTGATTTGAAATTTGAGATCCTTTGAAAAACCACTTCCAAGTCACTTTTCGGCTTTTGGATTTTTTGTGTCTTCCGGTTTAAGTTTCCATTCCTCTTCCAGTTTTTTAAAAATATTTTTCATCTCATAGATCCATCGAGCCAAAGCGCGGGCAAGCCTTGGCAGCTCCTCCGGGCCGAACAAGAAAAGCCCCAGCAAAAAAATCAAAAAAAGCTCTGTAACACCCGGCATACTTTTAAACTCTTTTAATGAGATTTCCAGCCCTTTTTTAAGGGAATGTTAAAACCCTGACGGATTAAGTCTTTAGCCATATCATCAGACCCGGTTTCCATATATTGATCCAGCAGACACAGCAGATCTTTATACTTGCTCGTGGAATGCTCTTTTCGAATATGAAAAAGCAAGCGGGTCAGATCAGAAAAGCGAAAAGCCAGCTCTCCAAACAGCTTTTCATCCTGAAATCCTGAAAGATTGTGATAGGCCTGACGGCCCATATCCATATAATATTCCAGAGAAATCATTTTTTTCTTTAAAGATTCCCGAAAAAAGCCGCTGATATAAAGACTGGTGTCCCCCATTTTTTTTAAATTGATTTTCCAAGACCTGTGGGACTTTTTGCCGGTCAAGTACAGCTCCGCCAGAGTGTCTATATGTTTTTTGCCGGACGGATTTATGGAAAACAAATGATCGGAAAAAATATAAAACCGCAAAAGCCCGCTTAAATAGTGTCTTACGGGAAGCGAAATTTCAATTCCGGTTTTGCTTGAGCTTTCCCCAATCAGAGTGTTAAAAAAATCCAAACTGCCCTTTAAAACAGCGGGTTTTGACATGGCCTGCTCCCTCATTATCAAAGCAAAATTGTAACAAAAAAAAGCTTTTTTTCAAGTGGAGGCGGGGTTTTTAGCCTTTTATACTATAAGGTTTTTAAACCAAAGCCGTGCCTCTTTTGCCTTTTTAAAGCCAAAGGCTTTAAAAAACTTGATTTTTTCCGTTCCCCGTGTGGAAAATAAAAGCTATAAAAAAACAAAGTTTTTTAGGAGAAACAAATGCAAAAAAAATCCACCGCCCCCCGCAGGCTGAGAGCGCCGGGAAAAAGACCCGTAAAAGCCCGCTTAAAAAATCTTGATAAACAGCCTCCTGAAAAGCCCCTTCAGCCTAAAAAAAGCCCGCCGGCCGAAGACCTGCAAAAACAATACAAAGCTTTGGAAAACAAGCACCAGTTTCTAATGGCGGAATACGCCAATTACAAAAAAAACAATATGAAACTTATCGAAAACATCAGAAAATACGAAGGCCGGGAGCTGATTCGTAAAATCACCTCACAGGTTATGGATGATTTTGAAAAAGCCTTAAATCAAGAGCCACGGGATATATCAAACTTTAAAAAAGGGATCTTGATGATCTATGGCAATCTGCAACAGATCTTAAGCGAGGCCGGTGTAAAATCCAAAGGGGAACAAGGGGATCTTTTTGATCCGGCGGTTCACTCCGCCTTAGACTCAGTGCCTCACGAAAAAATCCCCGCTGAGCATATCATCCATATTGTCAGAAAAGCTTACTTTCTTCACGATAAACTTCTGCGCCCGGCGGAAGTGATTGTCTCCCGGGGGCCGGAGGAGCGGGATGCCGAAAAATAACAAAAAAAATTATTATGATATTTTAAAAATTTCTCCTCTGGCAGGTCCTTTAACCGTTAAAAAATCCTACCGCCGGCTGGCGCGCCTGCACCACCCCGACAAAAACCCTGATAATCCCTCCTCTGCGGAAACCTTTAAGCAAATAAATGAAGCCTATCAGGTTTTAAGTGACACCTTTAAAAGAAAAGAGTTTGACCGGCACTTAAAAAAAGAAAAAGAGAAAAAAGAGAAAAAAAATTTCTCCCCTCTTTATGAGTCCTACCATTCCTATTCCCCTTTAAAGGAGCGGGAGGCTTTTTCTGTAAAACAGCCTTTAAGAAAAAGCTCTTCAGATATTGTGTGCGGAAAATTGGAGCTGTCTTTGGAGGAGGCCTGCTTGGGCTGTGAAAAGACCATTTCCCTTAATATTCTTAAAAACGGCGCGCTTAAAAAACAAACTTTTTCTGTTCTGGTCCCCCCGGGAACAAAGGAAAAACAAAACTTAAAAATCGCAGGCCAAGGCAAAAACAGTTTGTATGTGTCTGTTGTGTATCAAAAACATCCTTTGTTCCGGGTAAAAGGGGAGGATATACTGCTGGATCTTCCTGTGCCCTTTACCAGCTCTTTACTGGGAAAACAAGTGGAGATCCCCACTCTCAGAGGGCGGGTCTTATTTAAAATTCCCGAAGGCGCAGGCGCGGGCCATCTTATTCAGCTTAAAGGGCAGGGCTTTGCCTCAAGCAAAAACAAAAGAGGAAACATGCTTGTGACTTTGCTCATAGATATTCCCCAAGGCCTTTTAACTGAGGATAAAAATTGGGCGCGAAATATAGAAGCCCGAAATCTTCTCCACCCAAAAGTGTCTGAATTTAACATAAAAACAAAACTGCTGATGAAAAAAAGAAAAGCCCCGTCATCCTAAGAAGCAAAGCCGCTTAAACAGGATTTGACCAAGGCTTAAAAAAAAGCTCTATACAAAGGATAAAACAATGAAAATTATTTTATTTTCCTTTTTGCTCCTGACCGCCTGCACTTTGCTGGATAAGCAAAATGAGAGGGCCTTTTCCCCCTCGAAGCCAAAAAAACAAAGCCCCGCCAAAATACCCTTTGAAGAAAAAACAGTAAAAGAGGCTAAAAAGCGTATCTTAAAAGGTCTTTTTTTAACAAAAACGCAGGTAAGCCGGCTTAAAAAAGTGTTAAAAAGCGAAAAAAGCCAAGATCTAAAAGACCGGGCGCGGATGATTTTAGGCCGTCATTTTTTAAAAAAATCCTCTTATAAAAAAGCGCTTGCTTATTACTCAGATGTAAAAACAAAGCCCCACAAAAACCAAGCCCTGCTTTTATCCGCCAAAATTTACCTCCGCCAAAATCTCCCAAAAAAAGCTTTGGATCTGCTGGAGTTTTTAGAAGAAGAGCTTTCCCCCGCTCAGCTTAAAGAGGCTTACACTTTAAAATTGTCTCTTCTTTTAAGAAAGCCTTTGCCGGATAAAAAAGAACTGCTTAAAATCTATTGCCAAATTTTAAGTCAGGAAAATCAAAAAAATTCCCTTTACCGAAAAGAAGCCCGCAGGCTGATTTTTCAAATGAGCGAAAAAGATCTGCTGAGCCTTCGTTCAGAGGATTTTATTGAGCCTGTTAAAGATTTGGTGTTTTTTCGATCGGGAAAAATTTTGTTTTTCCGTGAAAAATTTCGAAAGTCCCGCAAATTTTTTAAAAAATTTTTGCGCTGGTCCCGGGAAAGCGCTTTAGAGGAAAAAGCTTTAAAATACATTCAAGCCATTGATTCCAGAAAAAAAGTAAATAGAAAATATATCGGCGCAATTCTGCCTTTAAGCGGCCCTTCCTCCGTTATCGGAAAAAAAAGCCTCAAAGGCCTTAAAATGGGCTTGGGACTGCATGAGGAAAGCGCTTTTCGTCTGGTGGTTTTGGACAGCCGGGGACAGCCGGACAAAGCCCGAAAAGCCGTCCAAACTTTAGTGACAAAATATCATGTTATCGCTTTAACGGGGGGAGTCTCCAGCAAGACCGCAGACGCCTTGGCGGAGGAAAGCCAAAACTTCGGCCTGCCGGCAGTGTTGATGTCTCAAAAATCTCACCTGACCGGGACAGGAGGCTATATTTTTCAAAACGGCTTAAGCTCCACTTTGATCGCCGATCAGCTTACAGAATACTTAATCCGCAAAAAAAAATTTAAGCGCTTTGCCGTTTTATACCCCAACGACCCTTACGGCCTGGATTACACCAATGCCTTTTGGTCTGCGGTGGAGAAAAAAGGAGGAATCATCACCGGCGCTCAGTTTTATAAACCCGGCCAAACAGACTTTAACGGCCCTGTCAGAAGACTCACCGGGCTTTACTATTTAAAGGACAGAATAAAGGAATACAAAAAAAAACTAAAAAGCCGATATGCAAACCATATTTCAAAAAGAAAAGCTCCGAAAAATATTCTTCCCCCCATAGTGGACTTTGAAGTTTTGTTTATCCCCGACTCCCTTAAGGCCCTAAGTCTTATAGCCCCTCATATCGCCTATAACGATATAAAAGGCCTTACACTAACCGGGCCAAGCCTTTGGAATCAGGAAAAAATTTTAAAAAAACAGGCTAAATATATTGATAATATTGTTTTTGCAGATCCGGGGCTGTCCGGCCCGCAGTTTCGAAAAACAAATTTTTATAAAAACTTTCTAAGGCTGTTTGGCTACAAACCCGGCCTTTTTGAAGTTTTGGCTTACGAATCCGCTTTGGCCTTAAGGCAGGCTGTTGCGGAAGGAGCGGATTCCCGGCACGAATTAATGGAGAAACTAAAAAATCTTAAAAAATTCCACGGGGTGACGGGGGAAATAACAGTTTCAAAAAAAAGAGAGTTTCTTAGACCTTTAAGAATCTTGAAAATGGAGGAACACACACTCACCCCGGTGTCCGCTTTGTAAAATATTTTCAGGACTTTGTCCCATTATAAAGTCCTGAATATTACTTCAAAAGCCCCGGAAACCAAAGCAAAAACAGTTATAAAGGCTGTATTAAACCGGACTTACGATGATATTTTACCGGCTTTAACTAAAATTTTTAAGCCTCCCCTCAACTTAACCGACAAAGTAAATTAAGAAGGATATTTTATTATGGACAGCAAAATTCAAATTCCCCAAAATCTGCCTCTGCTTCCGATAAGGGACGCTGTGGTTTTTCCCTATATGCTGTTATCCCTTTATGTGGGAAGGGAAACTTCAAAAAAAGCCATAGAGGAGGCTTTAAACAAAAGCCGGATCATTTTTCTTTCCAGCCAAAAACAGCCGGAGGAGGAAACTTTATCCGAACACAGTTTTTATAAAACAGGAACAGCCGGCATTATTTTAAGAATGCGCACAATGAAAGACGGAAGAATGAAAGTGCTTGTGCAGGGGCTTTCCCGCGCGCTGATTCAAGATCTATACGATAAAGATTCTCATTATGAAGTCCGTATTCAGGAAATTCAAGATCCCGAAACCGAGGAGCTTTCCCCTGAAGTTATAAAATCCATGAATGCGGTAAAGGACACTTTAAAAACCATTACGGCATTGGGGGGGCCGGCTTCCTCAGACCTGCTTATGATTTTGGATGAGGTCAGCCTGCCGGGAAAGCTGGCGGATCTCATTACCGGGCACTTTGAGTTAAAAGTGCATGAGATGCAGAGTATTTTGGAGACCTTTGATCCGGAAAAAAGATTACAAAAACTTCACCGCATTTTAACAAAGGAAGTGGAAATTATCCGTATGCAAAACCGCATAAAAAAAATGGTGAAAAACAATTTATCCCGGTTTCCCAATGAAAACCCGGGGGCTGTGGGACAAAGTCCGCATTTTTCTGATCCTAAAACAGAAGAAACTGAAGAACTGATACAAAAAGTAAGAGCCGTCAAAATGCCAAGCCCGGCGGAGGAAGAAATTTTAAAACAAATCTCCCGGCTGGAGAAAATGCACCCGGAATCAAGTGAAGCCTCCATGATGCGCGCTTACTTGGATTGGGTGGTGGAGCTTCCTTGGAGCAAAAGCACCAAGGATAATTTGGATCTGGAGCGGGCAAAGGAAATTTTGGAAAAAGACCATTTTGGCCTGCATGAAGTCAAAGAAAGGATTTTGGAGTTTTTGGCCGTAAGACAGTTAAAAGAAGAGCTTAAAGGGCCTATCCTGTGTTTCACAGGCCCTCCGGGGGTGGGAAAAACCTCCTTGGGGAAAAGCATTGCGCGGGCCATGAAGAGAAAGTATCACCGCGTGGCCTTGGGCGGGGTGAAAGACGAAGCGGAAATCAGAGGCCACCGCCGGACTTATGTGGGGGCCATGCCTGGAAAAATTATTCAGGCTTTAAAACAGGCACAGTCCAACAATCCTATTTTGGTTTTGGATGAGGTGGATAAATTAGGATCGGATTTCAGGGGGGATCCTTCCTCCGCCCTGCTGGAGGTTTTGGATCCGGAACAAAACTGCTCTTTTAAAGATCATTACTTAAACTTAAATTTTGATTTAAGCAAAGTGCTGTTTATCGCCACAGCCAACCTGCTTGAAAACATCCCCCACGCTTTAAAAGACCGTATGGAAATTATTTCCCTTTCCGGCTACACCCCGTCTGAAAAAACAGCCATCACCAAAAAATACATTATAGAAAAAGAAATGAAAAACCACGGCATTGAAGAAAGCCACATCCGCTTTACAAAACAAGGTATCAAACACCTTATTTCCCACTACACCAAAGAGGCGGGCTTAAGAAACCTCTCACGGGAGGTAGGATCTGTTTGCCGAAAAGTGGCCAAGAAAGTGGTCTTGGGCAAAAACCCGGAATGTTTTTTAGTCACACCGGAAAAAATAAAAACCCTGCTTGGACCTGAAAAATACCTAAGGGAAGATCGGCTTAAAGAAAGCAAGGTGGGGGTCAGCACGGGTTTGGCTTGGACCCAGGCCGGAGGCGAAATTCTTTATGTGGAGGCCATACGAATCAGCTCCTCAGCCGGTAAGGGCATTATCCTTACGGGCCGACTCGGAAAAGTCATGGAGGAATCCGCCAAAGCCGCTTATTCCTATATTCGCATGTATTCCGAAAAAGCCGGCATTCCCACTGAGTGGTTTAAGAAAAACGAAATTCATATTCACCTTCCGGCCGGGGCCACCCCCAAAGACGGACCTTCCGCCGGGGTTACCTTGGCCACCGCCCTTATCAGCCTTATCACCGACACCCCTATTAGAAAAGATATGGCCATGACCGGGGAAATCGGCCTGCAAGGGCAGGTCTTGCCGGTGGGGGGAATTAAGGAAAAAGCTTTAGCGGCCTTAAGCTGTGGCATTCTCAATGTGATTTTGCCCTTAAGAAACAAGCCGGATATTGAAAACGCCCATTCCAAAGACAACACCTTAAAAGAATTAAGAGAAAAAATGAACTTTATCTTTGTGGAAACTTTGGATGAGGTGTTTGCCGTGGCCCTCAAAAAAGAAAGCCCTAAAAGACTTATAGAAAAACCCTCCGTCTCCATCGCCTCTTAAAGCATTTGCGGAAAGCTTAAAGGGCGCCGGTGGAGTATATTAAATCAACAAATGAGGTAACCAAAAATAGGGGCCACTCCACGGCGCCTATTCCTAACCTTCCGGCCCTTTAAAATCGGGGTTAAAAAAATGTATTTTTCGTAAAAAAACAGTCTCTCTCCAAAACGGCCCGATTCGATAAGCTTATATTTCACACCAGTTTACATAAGTTTTCTTTTTGCCTTTGTAAGGAAGGGCAAGCCTCTTTTGTATAAGATAATCACCTATGGAAAGGCCGTCGGCTGTGACAACAGCCAGGATACGAAAATACTTTCCCCTTTTAATATTATTTAAGTCAATTCTTTTAGCGGTTTTTAAAATATCTTCCACTTCTTTTTGAGCCTCAACAGCTTTTTGTTTCTCACAGGGAAAAAAAGCTCTTTTTTTTGGTTTTTTCATTTCAGGTGTGTCCGCGCCTTTAAGCCTTACCTTCATTTTGTGACCGATAATGGGATGCACTTTCGGGATATTAAAAGTTATGGTGTCGCCATCATAGTTTTTAATATATTGCACGCACCTAAAATTATGCTCATCATGTTTACATAATTCAGCTTCTGAAAAGTTGATACAGCCGGAAAGCAATAATAACAAAAAAGATGAAATAAGCGTCATAATCATCAAATATCAAAGGTTCCCTGTCCCGTCAAGTTTCGAGCTGAGTTCGCCCCCCACGATATTTGAGTAAAGATATTTTTAACCATGTATTACTTTTTTCACGAAAAATACACTTTGGTTTTAGCCCACCTTTTAAAGGGTCAGAAGTGAGTTCGCCTTTTGCGATATTTGAGTAAAGATAAAACCGGAGCAAATAAAGCTAACAAGTTTCGTAAAGCCAAACAGCATGTCTCAAATAAGGGACTTTTCTTGAACAACACTTCGATCGTGAAAATCAAATATCGCCATAAGGCGCCTGTTTGAACCTTCTGGCCCTTTAAAAGGGGGGCGAAAACTTGCAATATTTGTTCAAAGTGGGGCTTCCAGCCATTCTTCGATTTGTTTTTCTTCGTGCAGAAGGGATTTTAACTGCCTGTTTTCTTTCTCCAAAAAAGCGGTAAGAGTGCTTAAGTCGGCGATCTTATCTTTTTGCAAATTTATAATTTCATCCTTTTTTTCCACCTGTTTTAAAAGCTCCCTTTGGGAGTCCACCAATTTGCTTAAAACCGCTTGAGAAGAGGCAAACCCGGAATCTTTAAGCTTAAGATCGGTCCCGCTAAAGCGGGCTTGATCTTCCCGCTCCAAGAGATCTGACTTTCCCGAAGTAACAGCTTTGGCCTTAGGCTCTTCAAGATCAGATAAAGTTTTATGATCTTTATTTGCTGAAAAAGGCTCCTCTTTTTCAAGATCCGCCAAGCACTCTTTTTGCAGGGCTTTTTCCGCCACAAAAGATTTTACCGGTTGGCCTTTATGCGCCATCCCGCCTTTTTCCCCCGCAGAAGATCCCATGTGGCGCTTCTTTACCATCCCGTCTTTTTCTCCCGCAGAAGAGCCTTTGTCTTTTACGCAAAAAGCCCGCCCCCGCGAAAGTGAGGCGCGGGAATCCAGTGCCTGTTCCCCGGCAAAAACTTTATTTTTTTTCTTTTCAGGACTTTGGTCCGCCAAAAAATATTTACCGGATTTTAAATTAAAAGAAATTTTGCCGGACTTGATTTTTCTTCTAAGAGTGGAAATGCTGACACGGTATTTATTGGAATATTCAGTTAAAGATAAGCCTTGCATGAAACCTCCCTTGATGATTATCCAAAAATGGACCTTTGACTATTCATTATGGCTACTCACTGTGATTATTCACTATGACTACCCTTTTCACAAGCTTTAATCCACTTTTACCTTTTTGAATACTCATTATACAGCAGGCCATAAAAAACCCTCCGCTTATTTATGCGATCCATTAAAATCAGATTCTTTCACACTTGACTATATAATCGTCTGTGAAAAAGGCCACTAAACTGCTGGTCTCAAAAGCAAAGTCCAAGCTCATTCGGGCTGGAAGTCGCAAAAGAAACTGAAAGTCGCCTGTGCGACTTCCAGAACTTCCAATTTTACGAAAAAACAAAGAAGAACGGAAGGCCAAATCGTTGGCCTTCCGCGCTTGGCTTTGCTTTTGAGACATAATTTAAAAGGCTTCTTTCTTTACGGGCCATTATATAGTAGCTTATTAAAGTCCTTGCTCATACCCACCGCGAGGCGAGTTCGGCGGTTTAGCACGCCGCGTCTAACAAGACGCGCGCGTGGCAAAACGCATGTCTGAGCCCGAGCGGTGGGTATGAGCAAGGACTTTTTTTCACGCCTGACTATAAAAAAGTTTTTCCAAAAGGATTAGAGTAGTCAAAAAAATTTGACTACTCTAACAGCAAAAAAGCACTTAAAGCCGAATTTCTGATTAGCCAAAATAAAAAAGAGAAGGAAATATACCGCTTAGCAAAACAGCAACGCAAAGCGCTATCAAAACCGGCATAAGAAAACGGGGAAAGGCCTGTTCTTTTTCCAAAGGCGCTTCTTTTTCCATGTACATCAAAGCTATGGGTTTTAAATAGTAAAAAAGCCCAATTCCTGAGCCTAAAACAGCCCAAAAAAGCATCCACCAAAAACCCTGATCTATCAAAGCATGAAACACAAAAACTTTAGCGATAAAGCCTCCCGTAGGGGGCAGGCCCGCCAGAGAAAGCAAAAACAAAGATATAAAAAAAGCCTGAAAGGGGTTTCGTTCCGCCAGATTCCTTAAGGAGGACAGCTCAAGCTCCGCCTGATCTTCTTTTTCAAAAATACGAAGACAGATAAAGACGCCCGCTGTCATCAGCACATACAGCAGAAGATAATAAAACAGCGCGGGCCGGGCCATATAAAACCCGGTTTGAGAGGCAATCAATATCATAAAAAGATAACCGGAATGCGCTATGGTGGAAAAAAGTAGAATTTTTTTAAAATCCTTTTGCAAAAGAGCTGTAATATTTCCAAAGAGCACACTTAAAACCGCAAACCATTGAAAAAGGCTTAAGAAAAAAGGCATATCCACTTTTGTAAAAAGACCCTGCGTCCATTCAAAAAGCGGAACAAAAACAGCCAGTTTCAAGCCCACAGCCATAAAGACCAAAAGCGGGGTGGAGGCACCGCGATACACATCAGGGAGCCAAAACTGAAAAGGAAAAATAGAGGTCTTAAACCAAAGGCCCGTCAGAATAAAAACAAAGCCCAAAGCAAAAAGCCGGGAACGATTTAACAGCTCAGGACTTTGCTCAAAAACCCTTTGCAGATCAAAATGCCCGGAAGAAGCCAAAACAAAAGCGATGCCGTAAAGCAAAAAAGCCCCGGCCAAAGATCCCAGAACAAAATACTTAAAACCCGCCTTTAAAGCTTCCACGCCGGTACGCGATAAAGCGATTAACAGATAAAAACTTAAAGAGGCAAGCTCCAAACCGATAAAAGCCGTCAGCATATTGCCGGACCACAGCAAAACCAAAAGACCTGTTAAAGCCCCCATCTTTAAAAACAGCATTTCAGAAAATTTATCTTTATCCACTTGAGGGTGCTGAAGGCTCATCAGCAAAGTCACAGCCCCCGCAAGCAGTAAAAAAACACCGGCAAGAGCTTGAGAGGAGCCAAAAAAAAGCGCGCCGGAGAAAAAAGTTTTACCTTCTTCCGGCCATATCAAAAAAAGCAAAAAAAGCGCGGTAAAAATCCCGGAAAGAGCAAAGCCGGCGGAGATAAAAGCCGAAGGCTCTTTTTGTTTTCGTAAAAGCTTTAAGCTCAAAGGCAAAAGGCTGAACAAAAACAAAGCGCATAAAGGGGAGGCAAGCAAAAGATCTTTCACGGCTGACTCCCCGAAGAAGAAGATAAACCCTTTGGCGATTTTAATTCATAATGTGTTTCCAACAGGTGATTTAAAGAAATGGCAGAATATTTTAGAAAAATTTTGGGAAAAAGACCCATCCCGAACACCAAAATCACAAGCGGGAGTATAATGGCTGTCTCCCGCAAAGTCAGCGGCAAAAGTTTTTGTGAAAGAGGGGACACTTCCCCTAAAAACACCCGATGAACCAAATAAAGCATGTAACCTGCGCCAAAGACCACCGCGCTTAGGGCAAAAATCAAAGCCAAGGTTTTTTGGGCGGTAAAAGCCCCCACTAAAATCAAAAACTCTGATATAAAGCCTGCTGTTGAGGGAAGGGCTATGGTGGAAAAAGAAATGATAATAAAAAACACCGCCAAAACAGGCATGATTTTTGCAAGTCCTCCGTAATCGGAAATTTTTAAACTATGTCCTCTTTCATAGATCATCCCTATCAGAAAAAAAAGCCCCGCCGAAGAAACGGCGTGCGTCAGCATTTGATAATAAGCGCCTGTAAAGCCGTATATATTTAAACTAAAAATCCCAAGCACAATATAGGCCATGTGCGATACAGAAGCATAAGCCACAAGCTTTTTCATGTTCGTCTGCGCCAGAGCCATAAAGGCCCCATAGACAAGGGCGAGACCCGCCAGCAAACACAAAGCGGGGGAGAAAAACTCAACAGACATGGGAAAAAGAGGCAAGACAAAGCGAAAAAACCCGTAAGCCCCAAGCTTTAAAATCACCGCCGCCAACACCGCAGAACCGGGGGCGGGGGCCTCCACATGAGCCAGCGGAAGCCAAGTATGAAAAGGAACAAAGGGAAGTTTTACCGCAAAGGCAAAAAAGAAACAAAGAAACAAAACATTTTGTGTGCTTAAAAAACTTCCTTTAACAAAAGGCAGATCCAATTTATAAAAATCAGGAAGTAAGGCGCTGATTTCCCCTGTAGATTGCAGAACAAGACCCATTAAAGCCAAAATCCCGGCCAGCAAAAACAAAGAGCTGAAAGCGGTGTAAATAAAAAACTTAAAAGTGGCGTAAATCCTTTGCCTTCCGCCCCATATACCGATAATAAAATAAAGGGGAATAAGAGAGCTTTCAAAAAAGATATAAAAAAGCAGAGCGTCCATTGCCAAAAACGCGCCCATGACGGAAGTGTTCATCGCGAACAGACAAAAGTAAAAAAGGCTGATTTTTTCGCGGATAACCCTTCTTGCGGAAAAAACACAAAGCGGGCTTAAAAAACCGGTAAGTATCACCAGCCAAAAAGAAAGCCCGTCTATACCCACAAAGTAACTAAGGCCCAAAGCGGGAAACCAGTCCCAATGCTGAACCAACTGAAGATCTTTTACAAATGGATCAAAAAAGAAAAAAAGCAAAAGGACAAGTAAAAAATAAAAGCAGGAAAAAACCCCGGCAAACCGGTAACAAAGCTTTGGCTTTTTGATAAAAAGCAGGAAAACAGCAAAAACAAGAGGCAAAAAAATTAAAACGCTTAACATGGCTTTTCCTTTTTAATTCAACAGAACAGACAAAATACAGACAATAAGCCCCATTAAAATAAACAACACATAATATTGCATTTTGCCGTTTTGCGCGCTTTCAAAAATGCTTTTAAGTGAAATCAGCCATTTTTGAATAAGCACAATAAAACCCTGAAGTAATTTGACATCCATGCCCTGCCAAAGCTCGTGGCTTATTATTAAAAACGGCCGGGTGATTTTATTATGGTAAAAAGCGTCCACGCAAAAAGCCTGTTCCAAAAAAGAAAAAGCTTTTTGATTTTTTTCCTTAAGAAGATTTAAGGCCGATGGGTGCTTTAAATAAAATTTTAAAGTAAGCGCACACACCAAAACGGAAAAAACAGCGGAAGCAAGCATTAAAAACAGCTCTGTTGATAAAGAGCCTTTAAAAGGGGTATGAGTCACCACCGGTTTTAAGTAAGTTTCCATAAAATGAGGCGGGTGAAAGGGAATATGCTCTCCAATAATATGAGGAAGACCTAACAGGCCCCCAAACAAAGAAAGCAGAGCCAAAACAATTAAAGGAAAGCGAATGGAAAAACCTTTTACCCGGGGCAGGGAGGAAAAACGGGCCGGGCCGAAAAACACCAAGGCAAAAAGCCGGCTCATGTAAAATGTGCTGATTAAAGCCGTAAGAGCGCCAAGGGCAAAAAGGCCGAAATGCCCGCTGGCGAAGGCGGACCATAAAATTTCATCCTTGCTGAAAAATCCGGAAAAAGGCGGAAGGCCGATCAAAGCCAAAAAGCCCGCTGTAAAACAAATATAAGTTACAGGAAGGTGTTTTCTTAAATTTCCCATGCGGTATATATCCTGCTCCCCTTTAAGGGCGTGGATTACCGCGCCCGCCGACAAAAACAAAAGCGCTTTAAAAAAAGCATGTGTTGTCAGATGAAACATACCGGCCGTAAAAGCCCCCGCGCCAAGAGCTATAAACATATAGCCCAGTTGAGAAACTGTGGAATAGGCCAAAACTTTTTTAATGTCCCTTTGTGCGCAGGCAATGAGAGCTGAAAAAAAGGCCGTAAAAGCCCCCGTCCAGCCTATCAGGCTTAACAGCTCAGGGGACAGGCTGAACAGCGCGCTTAATCTTACGATAAGATAAACCCCTGCGGTAACCATTGTGGCGGCATGAATAAGGGCGGAAACCGGGGTGGGGCCTGCCATAGCGGAGGGAAGCCAAACATACAAAGGAATTTGCGCGGATTTTCCGACCGCGCCAAGGAATAAAAAAAAGCAGGCCCATTTTACGGTTTTAAGATTTTCCGCCTCCGCTGACAAAACAGAAAAATCCAAAGAGGAAAACTCTTTGAACAGCAAAAACATCCCCAACAAAAAGCCTATATCCCCTATGCGGTTTACAATAAAAGCCTTCATGCCGGAAAGAGCTTTTTCTTTTTTTGTAAACCAAAAGCCTATCAACAGGTAAGAGCAAAGACCCACCCCCTCCCAGCCTAAAAACATTAAAAGCAAATTATCCGCCAAAACCAAAATCAGCATACTGAAAACAAAAAGATTAAGATAAGAAAAATATTTTGCAGGACGCGGATCTTGTGACATATAATACAGGCTGAAAACATGAATTAAAAAACCCACCCCGGTTATAAGTAAAATCATCAGCAGGCTTAAAGGATCCAAAAGAAAAGAAAAATCAGCGGATAATCCCCCAATTTTAAGCCATTCAAAAAGCAAAATGGATTTTGAAGCCCCCCCGGTCGAAGAAAAAAACAAAATGACCGAGCCTAAAAAAGAAAGGAGGCAGGCTCCCACCCCTATAAGGCCCGCAGGCTTAAGTTTTTCGTTTTTCCATCTTAAGCCGTTTAAAACAGCCCCCAACAAAGGGGATAAAAGAACCAAAATCAAAACGCTTTTCAAGACCGGCCTCCCAAGAAAATAAAGTCTCTTAAAGCGGAGTTTTTATTTGCCTTCACTTAAGTTCTCCAAAAGCTTTGTTTTCTTACTGATAAGAATAACCAACGAAAGCCCCACCCCGGCGGAGGCGGCGGAAACAGTCATTATAAAAAAAGCCGTCACCTGCGCCGAAAGCAGAGAATAAAAACCGCTGAAAGCCACAAAAGAAAGATTAACCGCGTTCAGCAAAAGCTCCACACTCATCAGTATCACCAAAGGATTTTTGCGGACGGAAAGGCCAAAAAGCCCTGTCACAAAAAGAAGCAAAGACACAAATAAAAAATGGTTAAGCCCTATGCTCATAATGTTCCTTTTTTAAGATTTTTTCGGGCCTTCCGCAAAGGGTCGCTTCTGCAAAGGGTTGCCACCCCCACAGCTATCAGCAACAGCAAAAGCCCCAAAACCTCAAACACAAAAACATACTGTGTAAAAATCAAAGCCGAAAGCTCTTTTGTGTCTGTAATCCCCAAAGCATTAAAAGAACGGGGGTGAAACAAATGTAAAGAAAGAGGAAAAGTGCCCGCGGTAAGGCCCGCTAAAAAAAAGAGCAGGGAAAGAGCGGGCCACAAAGTTTTGCCAAAAAGCCCGCCCGACTTTTTTTTAAAATCAAAAAGCATAACCGCCATAACAAAAAGAACCATCACCGCGCCGGCATACACCACCACCTGCACCCCCGCAATAAAGTGCGCGCCCAAAATAAAAAAAAGCCCCGCCAAAGCCAGCATAGATCCGGCAAGGTGCAAAGCTGAAACCACCAAATCCCTGTGGCTGACAGTTATCACAGCCCCGTAAAGCGTTAAAAAAGAAAATAAAAAAAACAAAGCTTCAGACATAGTGTAAAAATCCCATTTTAAGCCTCCTTCTTCAAGCTTTTTTACAAAAGGCGGCTTTCATCAAATAAAAGTTTTTAAAACACCCGTGAGATAAAAATCCATCCGGCGGTAAGAATGGTGTTCAGCAAAGCCCAAGGCAAAAGGGTTTTCCAGCCCAGATCCATCAGTTGATCGTAGCGAAAGCGGGGCAGGGTCCATCTGGCCCATATAAAAATCCAAAGAAAAAACAGCACTTTCAGCATAAACACCCCGTGCAAAATTAAAGCGCTTAAAATACTGATCATTGTGGGGGAAAAGCCGTTTAAAGCGGAGCTTAAACTTTCCGGGGTCAAAAAGGGCCAAAAAGTATAACCCCCAAAATAAAAGCTCACCATCAGGGCGGAGGCCACAAGCATGTGGCCGTACTCTCCCATATAAAACATAATAATTTTCACTCCGCTGTACTCTGTATGATAACCGGCCACCAACTCCGCCTCCGCCTCCGGCAGATCAAAGGGCAGGCGGTTGGCCTCGGCAAACAAAGCGGTAAAAAGCAAAAGCGCGCCCAAAGGCTGATAAAAAATTCCCCAATTAGGCAAAAATCCGGCCTGCACTTCAGAACCAAAAAAAGAAAAGCGCAAAGGCCCGTTTTGAGCGGAAATAATTTCTAAAAAGTCAAAACTGCCAAAAATAAGCAAAATACCCACAAGAGAAAGGCTTAAAGAAAGCTCATAGCTTATGGCCTGAGCGCTCGCCCTTAAGGCGCCGTAAAGGGAAAACTTGTTTCCTGAAGACCAGCCGGCAAGAAGCAGGGAGTACACACTTAAGGAGCTTACCCCCAAAACGAAAACAATGCCGATATTCATCACAAAAGATTGAAAATAAAAAGTATAAGGGCCAAAGCTTTGCCCCAGCCATTTAAACTCCTGCACCTCAATCGGCGCGGAAAGAGGAACAGCCCCCAAAGCCAAGCTTGCGGGAATAAGAGACAAAACCGGGGCCATATAAAAAAAAGATTTTCGAACCTTATGCCCTAAAAAATCCTCTTTACAAAAAAATTTTACCAGATCGGCCAGATTTTGCGTAAGACCCAAAGGGCCTATCCTGTTTGGGCCAAAGCGGTTTTGAATAAAAGCCGAGCCTCTTCTTTCCACCCAGACCAAAAGGGGCACCATCTGCACCATCAACAAAAAAATAAAAGCGATTTTTAAAACATTAACCGCTGTTTCAAAAAAATCTGTTCCCATATTTTACTTCCACTTAAGGGCTTTGGAGCTTATCTCCCAGACCAGTCCGTACACAAAAAGCAAAAGAAAAACGGCCATAGCTAAAAAAACTTCAAGGCCCTGACCCTGATCCAAAAAATCCTTAAAAGATAAAGCCCAGGGGTAAAGAAAAATAATCTCTATATCGAACAAAATAAACAACACCGCGGTCAGATAAAACTGCACCGGCACGCGGGAGCTTTGGGCCTGCTCCTCCTCAAGGCCGCATTCATAAGGAAGGCTTTTGGCTTTTGAGGCGGGGCTTTTGGATTTAGCTCCCAACAGCCGGGCGATGCTCAGCATAAACAGGCCAAAAGTCAGGACAATCAAAACACAGACTAATACAGGGACTAAAGAATTCATTTTTTTCTTGTTTTTTTATCTGTTTGTATTTTTAACATATAAAGCACTTTACTTTAAAACAAAGCTTCCCGCCAATATTTATCATGTCTGACTTAAATTTTTTACTTAAGAAAGGGACCTTAAGCGGGCGGGTGCAAAATATTAAGCCCTTAATTCATCCCCTGCGCCTTGCTTTTTTGATTTTAAAATCGCCAAAACCCGGACCTCATATTATTCTCTCCCGTAAAAACTCTGTGCTTAAACAAATTCGGCAGGCAATGGACTTTTTCGAACCGGAAAGAAAAGCTTTTTTTAAGAATTTTCCCATTTTGCCGGATAAAGCTTCAAAAAAAGAAAGTTTGCTCATCCGGCTTATGGCCCGGGCGCTAAGCGCCTCAAAAGAGGATATTTTTACGCTTAAGCCCCAAGATCTGTTAAGAAAACTCCCTTCCCCTAAAGAATTTAAAAACAACTGTCTTATACTGCAAAAAGGAAAAGATCTTCTTTTTGATTTTCAAAGTATTTTGCAAAAAACGGGCTGGCAAAGCCTGCCTCAAGTGGAACAGGCCGGGGATTTTTCCCTAAGAGGGGCTTTTTTGGATGTTTTTTGCCCCGTAAACGGCCCTCTTCGTGTGGAGCTTATTGGTGAAAAAATAAGCCGGATAGGAAGGCTGAATGCAGTAAGCCAAGCTGTCGAAGAGGAAAAACAGATGGTGGAAATTCCCCCGGTTAAAATTCTAAGACTTAAAAGCTGTGATATTATACAGAACAAAAAAAGCTTTTTCCTGCTGGATTATTTTTCCTCCCCTTTTATCTGGCTTATGGAAAAACCCCTTAAGTCTGACATTGAAAAAGAATCCTTAAACACCGCCTTTGCCCCACTTTCAAAGCCTTTAGCTTTAAAAAATTTTTTTAAAAATCCCGACTGGCCGGAGCATTTAAAAGAGCAAAGGGAAAAAGGAATGTTTGTTTTTATCTCAGCCCAAAGTGGGGCCACAAAAAAGATACTTCAGCAACAACTTAAGTCTTATGATCTTTACGGGGAAAAAGAAGAAACTTATTTTCAAATGAAACAAAGGCAGGAACAAAATGTCCGCACTCTGCATTTGATAGAAAGCGTCTTTTTTAAAAGCCTGATATGGCCTGAAGAGGGCCTGCTTTTTTTAAACCCGGGAAAATTAAAACTTAGCTCACCCGGTGAATTTAATGGAGCTTTAAAAACAGCACAAAATTTTGAAAACCCGGAAAAACAAGAAAGTGATAAAAGTCTTTATTTTTCCACACTTAAGCCGGAAGACTTGGTGATTCACCGGAAATACGGCTTTGGGCTTTTTAAGGGCTTAAAGCTTTTAAATTTCGGGGAGGGAAAAAGCGAGTTTCTTACTTTGGAGTATAAGGACGGCGACAGGCTTTATGTGCCCGCACACGGCCTTCATCAGGTGCAAAAATATATGAGTGGTTTAAAAAGGCTCAAAAATCAAAAAATATTGGATAAATTAGGAGGCTCAAGGTGGGCGGAGTCAAAAAAGAAAGTGGAGAAAAAAATAAAAGACATGACCTTGGAGCTGATGCGCCTTTACAGCCTTAGAGCCTCTTTAAAAAGAAAAAAATTTTTACCAAAAAAAAGCGCGGAGTTTAAAAAATTTGAACAGGCTTTTCCTTTTCAAGAAACCCCTGATCAAAAAAAAGCCATTAAAGATATTTTGCATGATCTCACACAAAAAGAAAATCCCGCAGACAGGCTCATCTGCGGAGACACCGGTTTTGGCAAAACCGAAGTGGCCCTGCGGGCGGGTTTTAAAGTGATTGAAGAGGGCTTTCAGGTTTGCTTTATGGCCCCCACCACAGTGTTAAGTTTTCAGCATTTTGAAACCTCAAAAAAAAGATTTAAAAACCATGCTGTCAATATCCGCCTTATGAACCGTTTTATCCCCTTGGAAAAACAAAAACAAACACTTCGGGAGCTTAAAGACGGCCGGGTGGATATTTTAATCGGCACCCACAGACTTTTAAGCCGGGATATTCACTTTAAAAACTTGGGGCTTTTGATTATTGATGAAGAGCATCTTTTTGGCGTAAAAAGCAAAGAAAAAATCAAAGCCCGCCACGCCCGGGTGGACACTTTAAGTCTTTCCGCCACCCCCATTCCCCGAAGCTTCAGCATGAGCCTTTCGGGAATAAGGGATATGAGCTTTATCTTAAGCCCGCCCTTAAACAGAAAAAGCGTTAAAACCGGAATTAGCCCCTTTAAGGCTGAGCTTATAAAAGAAGCTTGCCAAAAAGAGCTTAAGCGAGGCGGGCAAATTATTTTTATCCACAACCGCACGGCAAGCCTTCCAGCTATGGAGGAAAAATTAAAAAAACTTCTGCCCTTTGCCCGCATCCGCAGTGCACACGGAAAAACAAAAAACCTGGAAGAGCGGGTTGCGGTGGATTTTTTAAAAGGAAAATTCAATCTCCTGCTTTGCACCACTATTGTGGAATCGGGAATGGATTTTCCAAAAGCGGGAACACTGTTTATTCATCAGGCGGAACAGTTCGGGCTTTCTGAATTGTATCAGCTAAGGGGGAGAGTCGGCAGGTCAGACCGGCAGGCTTACTGCTTTATGCTGACAGATCCGGGAAAAGCTCTTTCCGAGGAGGCTTTGGAGCGCTTAAAAATTATTCAGGAGAACAATCACTTAGGGGCGGGAATAAAAATCGCCAAGTACGATATGGAAATGCGGGGAGCGGGATCTCTTATGGGGCGGGAGCAATCAGGCTTTTTGCAGGAGGTGGGCCATGAAATGTATTTTGAGCTTTTACAGGACAATATTGCTGTTTTAAAAAATAAAAAGCTTAAGCCCGCGCCTGAGCCTGAGCTTAAGTTTCCTGATCCCGCTTTTATCCCTAAAAATTTTATCGCTCTTGAAAAAGCAAGGCTGGTTTTTTATAAAAAACTTTCTTTGGCAGGCTCTGAAAAAGAGGTTTTGCAGATAGAAAAAGAGCTAAAAGATTTTGCGGGGCCGGGGCCTCAAGAAATAAAGAATTTAATATTTATAAGCCTTATCCGCCTTTTGGCGAAAAAAGCGCATGTTTCAGAGCTGTCTTATAACTTTCCTTTTCTTTATTTAAGTTTTGCGGAAAGCGCGCCTTTTTCCACAAAACAAATTTTAAACTGGATTGAAAAAGGCCTTTGTGAATGGAAAGATCCTGAAACCCTTAAGTTTTTGTTAAAAGAAAAAGGTTTAAAAGCTGTATTTCAGGTTTTAAAAAATTCTTTATCCGGGGGCTAAGGTTTTTTTAACTTTTAAGGGAAAGCCGGGTTTTTTGCTCTTTTTCTTCGCGCTTTAAGTTTCTTATTTCCTCCGGCAAAAGGCGGGGATCTTTAAGTTTTTTTAAAATATTTTCCAAAGCTTTTTGGGCTTTATCTTTATCCAGTTCTTCTTTGGTTTCAGCTGATTCGGCAAGCACTATTACTTTTTCCGCCTGCACCTCTACATAGCCCCAGCTTACTGCTGTTTCACGAAAGTGTTTTTCCTCAGGCAAAAGATATTTTAAAAGCCCTGAGCTGAGTGTGGAAACAAGGGGCGCGTGGCCGGGAAGTATACCCATTTCCCCTTTTTCCCCGGGAATTAAAAGCTCTTTAACCGGAACAGAATCCAAAAGTTTTTTTTCAGGAGTAACAACAGTAAGTTTCATGTTTTGCCCAAGCTGTTTAATTTTATAAACCGGTTTTTATTTATAATCTTTGAATAATCAGGGCACATTTTCTGCCTTTTTGCATATCTTCTTTATTACATAGTACTTTTTTCTCATATTCGATTATGAAAAAGTTATACTTTCGTCCAATTTTTGGGTATAGGGCCACTTCAATCTTATCAATTTTGTCCAAATTTAGTTCAATACATTCCTTGTGTCTGTAATTGCCACCATCATACCGTATTATAGGATTCTTACAGGTAATCCAGCCGGTTTCCACAGTAAGGGCTGACTCCTCCTGCGCGAAGGAAAACACCGAAAACAAAAAAACCACCATTAAAAATATTTTCATAATACTTTAATTTTATTTATTTAACATTAAAAAGCACAATTTCTGCCTTTTTGTATATCCGCTTCATAACATAATATAGTCTCCTCGTTATGGTCGACTATGGAAAAGCTATACACCACTTCCCGCGATTTTTCGGATAAGAAAACATTAATCATCTTAATGTTTTCCAGATTCAGTTCAGAACATTTAGCGTATTTGTCGAAGTCATAATATGTTACTATTTCCTCTGTACAGGTAATCCAGCCGGTTTCCACAGTAAGGGCTGACTCCTCTTGTGCATAAGAACACAGACAAAATAATAAAATAAAAACGAAAATAATATTTTTCATAAAACACTTCCTTTTTTAAGAAGGAACACTTTAGTTTTTTGCGCGGGGCTTGCCGCTTATTCTTTTCATTTCGAGGGTTTAAGCGCTTTTTGTTGTAGTAACAAAATCCAGCATCTTCTGCCTTCTAATATATTCTTTTTCATACAAACTGTATGATAGTCTTCATAGTTAAACTTATATTCTGTTTTTTCAAGATCGTCTGTATCAAAATCAACTGCTATTTCATCAACTCTTTCCAAATTTATTTCAAAACAGTCAGCAGTTGTGAATATACGCTCCTCTTTCTTACAGGTAATCCAGCCGGTCTCCATATCCACAACTGATTCTAATACCTGCGCGGAAGAAAACACCGAAAACAAAAAACCGGCAAGTAAAAATATTTTCATAAGTATCCTCTTTTTTTAAGGTTTATTTCGTTTCTGATTAAAAAAACTCTCACATTTTTGGCCTTTTATTATATTCTTTCTTTCACATTTTACACGGTAATCTTGAAAGAAAAAAATATGTTCTTCATCTTCAATTTCTTGTTCAAAGTCAAAAGTGGTAAAAAGCGCTTTCGTTATATTTATTTCGATACAATCAAATCTTTCGGAATCATAAATAAAACCAGTACTACGCATTAAAGAATCATAACAAGTGATATAATTATTTGTCTCATCTGTCTGCTCTTGTGCATAAGAACACAGACAAAATAATAAAATAAAAACGAAAATAATATTTTTCATAAAACACTTCCTTTTTTTCACACCCGGTTAAGTTAAGGTTTTTTGCTTAAAAAAACAAGTAAAATTTTTTAAGTGTGTAATATTTACAGGCTTTTTGTAATATTTACAGGCTTTTCGCCTTTTTAAAAGCCTCTTCCAAAGTTCCCACCATATAAAAAGCCTGTTCGGGAAGATCGTCGCATTCCCCTTTTACAATTTTGGAAAAACCCTCCACAGTGTCTTTTATGTCCACATACTTTCCCTTCATGCCGGTAAAAGGCTCGGCCACAAAAAAAGGCTGAGACAAAAACTTTTGAATTTTGCGGGCGCGAAACACCGTTTGTTTGTCCTCTTCGCTTAACTCGTCCACCCCAAGAATCGCAATAATGTCTTTAAGCTCTTCGTACCTTTGCAAAACCTCCTGAACAGATCTTGCGGTTTTATAATGCTCTTCCCCCACAATTTCAGGATTCAAAATGCGGGAAGTGGAGTTTAAAGGGTGCACCGCCGGGTAAATTCCCATAGCGGCAATTTCCCTGTCCAAGTTGGTGGTGGCGTCTAAATGGGTAAAAGTGGTGGCGGGGGCGGGATCTGTGTAATCATCAGCTGGCACATAAATCGCCTGCACAGAAGTAATGGAGCCTTTTTTGGTGGAGGTGATGCGCTCTTGAAGCGCGCCCATTTCGGTTGCCAAAGTGGGCTGATAGCCCACGGCGGAGGGGATACGGCCCAAAAGGGCCGACACTTCCGCCCCGGCCTGTGTAAATCTAAAAATATTATCCACAAAAAGCAAAACATCCTGCCCGGCTTTGTCCCTAAAGTATTCCGCCACAGTCAGACCGCTTAAAGCCACTCTGGCCCTGGCCCCCGGCGGCTCGTTCATCTGCCCGTAGACCAAAGCGGTTTTTTCCAAAACCCCGGACTCTTTCATCTCCAAGTAAAGGTCGTTTCCCTCACGGGTTCTTTCCCCCACCCCGGCAAAAACGGAATAGCCTCCGTGCTCGCTTGCGATATTGCGGATAAGCTCCATAATGATCACAGTTTTTCCAACCCCCGCGCCTCCGAAAAGGCCCACCTTTCCCCCTTTCATATAAGGGGCTAAAAGATCCACCACTTTAATACCCGTCATCAGCATCTGTGTGGAGGTCGCCTGATCCTCCAGCAAAGGAGAAGGGCGGTGAATGGGCCAATATTCCTTGGCTTTAACCGGTCCCGCCTCATCCACCGGATCGCCTGTTACATTTAAGATCCGGCCCAAGACTTCTTTTCCCACCGGCATTTTAACAGTGTCGCCGGTGTCCTTTACCTCCATGCCCCGCTTAAGGCCCTCAGTTGCCATCATGGCCACAGTCCGGCAAAGGCCCTCTCCTAAGTGCTGAGCCACCTCCAAAGTAAGGTTTTTATCCACTATTTTTAAAGCCCTTAAAATCGGCGGAAGCTTTCCTTCAGGAAACTCCACATCCACCACCGGACCTAAAACCTGACTGACAGTTCCTTTTACAAATTCTTTTTCGTTTAAATTCTCTTTTTCCAAAGCCGCCTCCTGTTTATGGCTTTTTCTATTAAGCCGGATTTATTAAAAAAGTAAACATACAGTTTTTTTTCAGCCGGATGATTTAAGGGCTTCCGCTCCACTGCTGACCTCTATCAGCTCTGTAGTAATAGCAGACTGCCTCATTTTATTAAAAGTCAAAGTAAGCTTTGAGATAATTTCCCCGGCGTTCTTGGCGGCGTTTTCCATAGCCGTCATGCGCGCCCCGTATTCCCCCGCCACACTTTCACACATTGCGCGATACACCTGCACGGTAAAATGTTTTTTTATCAAGCTTTTTAACAATTCCTCAGGGGGGGTTTCAAAAATCAGATCTTGAGAAAACCCGCTTTGCCCGGTTAAAGAGGCTTTACTGAGATCCACAGGAAGAAATATCTCTTTAACCGTTTTTTGGGAGATCACAGACTTAAAACTGTTGTAAATAAAGTAAATGCCGTCATACCGGCCTTGGCTAAAGCTTTCCATAAGTTTTTGAGCTATCTTTCCCGCCAAAGGGTAAGAAATTTCCCGATCCAGATTAAACATTTCCTCCACGGGAATAATGTTTCGAAACTTAAAATAATTTTTAGCCTTACGGCCGATAAAGAAAAAATCCATTTCTTCATCGCTGGAATGATAAAATTTTTCAGCAAAACGACAGATATTATTATTAAAACCCCCGCAAAGCCCGCGATCGGAAGTCAAAGTCACCAAAAGGATTTTTTGCATTTTGTCCGGCTTTTTCAGCAAAGGGTGGCGGATATTGCAGGAAAGAGCCGTATCCGCCATGACGGACAAAATATTTTCCGCATAAGGGCGAAGGTTTAAAATTCTTGCCTGCGCTTTTCTTAAGCGGGAGACAGCCGTCATCTTCATGGCTTCTGTTATTTGCTGAGTGTTTTTCACACTCGAAATTCTGCTTCTTATTTGTTTTAAACCGGACATAAGTTTTCCTTTAAGGCTTAAACACCGCTTTAAATTCTTCAAAAGTTTCTTTTAACCGGGCTTCGGTTTCCTCTGAAATTTTTTTGTCTTTCTTGATCGCAGACAAAAGCTCTTGGCGCCGGGTTTTTAAAAATTCTTTTAATTTTTTTTCATAAGAACGAACTTGTTTTTCCGGCACAGGGTCTAAATAACCCTTAACGGCGGAATAAATCAACAAGACCTGCATTTCCATATCCAAAGGCTCGCCTTGATCTTGTTTTAAAATCTCCACCAACCTTCGGCCTCTTTTAAGCTGAGCTTGGGAAGCTTTGTCCAAGTCTGAGGCAAAGGCGGAAAAAGCCTCCAGAGCGCGAAACTGCGCCAGCTCTAATTTTAAACTGCCCGCCACCTGTTTAACGGCTTTTACCTGCGCTGAGCCACCCACACGGGAAACGGACTTTCCTATATTAACAGCGGGGCGCACACCTTTATGAAAAAGATCGGTTTCCAAAAAGATCTGTCCGTCGGTTATGGAAATAACATTGGTGGGAATATAAGCGGAAATATCCCCGGCCTGTGTTTCAATAATGGGAAGAGCGGTAAGGGATCCTCCTCCGTGAGCCTTGCTCATTTTGGCGGATCTTTCCAAAAGCCGGGAATGAATATAAAAAATATCCCCCGGAAAAGCCTCACGACCCGGGGGCCTTCTTAAAAGCAAAGAAAGCTGTCGGTAAGCCTGAGCCTGTTTGGTGAGATCGTCATATATAATAAGGGCATGCTCCCCTTTATCCCGGAAATATTCCGCCATCGCCACCCCGGCATAAGGGGCCAGATACTGCAAAGGGGCCGGATCTGATGCGGTGGCGACAATAACCGTGGTGTAGCTCATGGCGCCTGCGTTTTTAAGCTTTTCCACCACTAAAGCCACAGTGGATCTTTTTTGCCCTATGGCCACATAAAAGCATTTCACATCTTTTCCCTGTTGATTTAAAACAGTGTCTATGGCGATAGTGGTTTTTCCCGTCTGCCGATCCCCGATAATAAGCTCCCTTTGCCCCCGGCCAATGGGAATAAGCGCGTCAATAGCCTTAATGCCTGTTTGAAGAGGCTCAGAAACAGGCTCTCTTACCACAATTCCCGGAGCTTTTGTTTCCACCTCCAAAAAGTGTTCCGCCTTTATGGGGCCTAAGCCGTCAAGGGGTCTTCCCAAAACATCCACCACCCGGCCCTTAAGGGCCTGACCAACGGGAACCTGCACGATTTTCCCGGTTCTTTTAACCTCCATTCCTTCAAAAACTTTGCTGTCCTCCCCCAAGATCACCACACCAAGCAAGTCTTTTTCCAGATTAAAAACCATACCAAACAGATCTTCCGAAAAGGCCACCAGCTCACCGGCCATAGCCTGCTGAAGACCATAGACCCTGCATACACCATCTCCCACAGAAAGCACTTGGCCGGTTTCCTGAACAGAAAGTTTTTTCTCGTAATTTTGAATTTGATCTTTTAAAATCCGGCTGATTTCACTTAAGTTCCCGCTCATAAAAGTTTCTCCTTTATCTGGTTTTCCATAAGCTTTAAATGAAAAGACAAAGTATCATCAAAAACAAGCCCTTTCGCTTTTATTCTAATTCCCCCTTTAAGGGCCGGGGAGGGGGGCTTTTCCTTCAGCAAAATTTTTTTTTGAAAAAAGTTTTTAAGGCTTTTTACAAGCTCCGCTCTTAAGCCGGAAGAAAGAGGAAGCGCTGTTTCCACTTCCACGCGAACAAGGCCTTTTTTGTCTTCTTCTTTTTCAGAAAGCTTTTTTAAAATATCGCCAAGAATATTCCATCTTTTTTTTTCCAGCAGAACAAATAAAAATCTTTGGCTCAAAGCTTTAAAATCAAAAGAGTTAAAAACTTTTTTTAAAACCGCTTTTTTTATCTCAAGAGAAATAACAGGGGAAAGAAAAAAGCGCTTGGCTTTGGCTGAGTTTAAAACCTCCGCCCATTTTTTTAAATCTTCAAAAACCTGCAAAAAATCCTCTTCCTGTCCCTTTTCAAAGCAGTTTCTTAAAGCTTTGGCGTAACTTTCCGCACTCACATCCGCCCCCATTTTTGAATGCTTAAGGTGTTTAATGTTTTAAGATCTTCTTCCACAGGCTTCAGTTTTTTTTCAGCCTGATTCATAACCTGAGACAAAAGCCGGGCTTTAAGCCGGTTTGACTCTTTTATTCCAAGCCGTTTTATATCCTGCTCCATTTTTACCTGCATGTTTTTAAGCGCGCGGGCTTTTTGAAGGCTTATCTCCCGCTTTAAATCGTTTAAGGCTTTTTCCACCGCCTGTGGCAGGGTTTTTTCCCTTTCCTTAAGATCCTTAATTTTTTTTCTCCACAAAAGACAGGAGTTTTTGCTTTGTTTTTCCAACTTACGGGCTTTTTCTTCATACTCCGTAAAATCCCGGTTTTTTTGTTTTAAAAAGGCCGGAATTTTTTTTCGCAAAAGCAAAAACAAAGCAAAAGCAAAAAGGGAAAAATTAAATATTTGGGAAAACACAAAACCAAGAGGAATTTGTTCGCCCCCTTCGGCAAAGGCCGGAAAAAACATCATAAAAAAAAGTGTTGTCTTATAAAACATATTTTTAAAATCAGGAAGAAAGCAGGTGCAGGCGGACCTGCTCACTTAAAGAGTCGGTTTCTGAATACAGGCTTTGCTCTTTTTCTTTTATCTCCCGCAAAAGATTACGGGTTTTTTGCTCATACTCTTTTCGCAGTTCTTTTTGCTTTTCTTCCTCATCCTCCAACAAGTTTTGTTTTAATTTTTTGCTTTTTTCCCGGTACATTTCATCAAACAGCCGGTTCATTCGGCGCGCGCTTTCTTCGTATTCTGTTTTTAAAGACTCTTCTTCTTTTCTCCACTTATCCGCTTTTTCCATCCGCCCGCGGGTTTGCTCCTCCCTTTGCTCATGCAGGCGAAAATAAGGGCGAAAAAGCAAACGGGAAAGCAGGGGATAAAGAGCCAGAAAAACCAAAAACTGCACAAAAAAAGTGCCGTTTATTCCCAAAGCCTCCGCCAAAGAAGAAAACATATTTTTACCCTTATTTCAGTATATTCAGTATTTCATCACTTAGCCGTACATGAAAAAACGCTCCCTTAAGCATTTTTGTCCAAAGTCCGTGCTGTGAGGGCGGAAGGCCAACAATTTGGCCTTCCGTTTCTTTTTTGTTTTTTTCGTAAAACTGAAAGCCCTATACTTAGGGCTTTCAGCCCGAAACAGTGCGGACTTTGGACAAAAACAGCTAAAGAACAAGGGTTTTTCAAATCCAACCGCTTAGTCAAGGCTGAATCATACCCGGCTTAATATCAAGACACAAGGCGGAGTAAAAAAGCCTTGATTTTTTTACTTAATCGGGCTTTTTTTACGGGATACACCCTCAAAAAGCGCGCCGTCTTCCACATTTAACTGCGGGGCGCTTAATGTACCGTAAAACTGAGAGCCGCTTTTCAGATTGATTTTCCGAAGCGCTCTTACTTCCCCCTTCATTGAGCCTTTTAAAATAAGCTCCCCCACATCGGCTTTTGCCTCCACCTGCGCGCCCGGTTCCACAATTAAAAGCCCTTTGCTGACAATCTCCCCTTTAAACTTGCCGCAAAGGCGGGCTGAGCCTTCAAAGCCGAGCCTGCCCTCAAAAAAAGCCCCCCGTGTCAAAATCACATTTGTACTTAAATTTTCCATTGGACATATTCAGAAATTAATTTTCCGGTTTAAGCAAAAGATCCATCAGCCGATCCAGCTCCTTTTCTGAAAAAAAGCGCAAACAAAGCTCCCCTCCCTTATTTTTAAACTTAATTCGGCTTTTTACCCCATACAGCTCTTGAATATTTTTTACAGCCTGCATCCACCGGTTTTTTGGAGCTGTGGATTTTTCAGGTTTTTGCCGGGCCATGAGTTTTTGAGCCTCTCTAAGCCGGGTTTTGTGCTTGGCAAAATACAAAGCCCATTTTATTTGAGAGACAGGATCTTTTTCCTGTAAAAGTAATTTTGACAGGGCAAAAGAAAGCCTGCCTTCCAATATGAGATTTCTTACTTGTTCCGGCAGTTTTAAAATCCGCAGGTGATTGGCCAAAGAGGCGCGCGCTATCCCCAGTTTTTCAGCCAGTTTTTCTTGTGTCAGCTCTTTTTCCTCCATAAGTTTTTTATAGGCGGTGGCCAATTCAACAGGATTTAAGTCTTCCCTTTGCAGATTTTCCACCAAAGGCAAAAAATCGCTTGCCTGATCCAAAATTCTTACGGGAATCTCGTGCAGGCCCGCCAGGCCCGCCGCCCTCCATCTTCTTTCCCCGGCGACTATCTCAAACTTCGCGCCGGAGGATTTTTTTACAATAACCGGTTGAATCAAGCCGTTTTGCTTAATGGAATCTGAAAGCTCTTTTAAGGATTCCCTGTCAAAGACCCGGCGGGGCTGACCGGGGTTTACCTGCAAGCGCTCAATTCCCAAAAAAAATCCCTTTGATGTTTTTTGAGGCTTTTCCTCCTCAAGAGAGGGAGGGAACAAATTGCTTAAGCCCCTTCCCAAGACTTTTCTACGGGAAGAAAAATGTTTATCCGGCTCTTTAAGGGGCATGAATGGTCCGCCTTTCTTTTTCGAACAAGGCCTTTTCTTGGCCGGGGCTTTTTCTTAAAACTTCCCCGGCCAACTGTTCGTAGGCCTTGGCTCCAGTACAATTCGGTTCATAATGAAAAATGCTTTTTCCAAAACTTGGGGCTTCACTTAAGCGCACATTGCGGGGGATAATGGTGCGAAACACCTGTTCGCCGAAATGACGGCGCACTTCCTGCTCCACCCGATAGCTTAAGGAGTTTCGGGCATCAAATAAAGTAAGTAAAATCCCCTGTAATTTTAGGGTGAAGTTCCATCTTTCTTTGACTTCCCGGGCTGTTTGAAGAAGCCGGCTAAGACCCTCCAAGGCGTAATATTCGCACTGCAAAGGCACAATAAAAAAATTTGAAGCCGTTAAAGCGTTTAATGTCAAAAGTCCCAAAGAAGGGGGGGTGTCAATAATAATAAATTCATAGTCCAAAGCCTTCAAAATTTTTTTAAGAAAAAAAGTTCTTTCTTCCTCCTGCGCCAATTCCATTTCCGCCCCGCTTAAGTGCGCATCAGCGGGCGCTATATCCAAAAAGGGAAAAGCTGTGGAACAAATAACTTCTTTTAGAGAGCGCCTGCCCATCAGAGCCTGATAAACGCTTTTTTGAGCGCCGATGCCTAAACCGCTGGAGGCGCTTGCCTGCGGATCCAGATCCACCAAGAGCGTCTTTTTTTTCTTTAAAGCCAAAGCCGAAGACAGGCTGAGTGAGCTGGTGGTCTTGCCCACCCCCCCTTTTTGATTAGCCATACTGATTATCCAACTTTTTTCAGTCATCGTATCAACTTTCCTCCAGTAAAAAACCCCGGACTTAAGGTCTTGTATGCTTTAGTCTTAAGCTTGTTCGTGACGGAATACCTTGGACACTCACCGCTTAAGACTAAAGCATACAGACAACACGAGCTTTTTTATTTGCTGAGCTTCTTCTGTTCAGCGTAAAAAGCAGTTTTCCATAAGACTGTCCACCTTGTCCAGATGAAAAGCAAGCTTTGACTAAGCATGACTATTCATTTTTTTAAATAATTTTGAGTAGTCAAAAAGGCTTTAAATTTGGGCTTTGGTCTAAACTCCCCGCGTCAAAACCGGCGCTTATCCGGTTTTGCAAAAACCAGAGGGGATAAAAAGTTAAAATGTTCCCCGGGGAACATTACAGGGAGCTTTTGAGACTTGCCAAAACCGCATAAAACAGCGACTTTCACTGATTTAAAAGCTTAAAACTGTGATATAGTGAAAAAAAACAGGGGGTGAAGTATGAAATATGTTTTAATCTCAATTTTTACGCTTTTGTCTTCAATGGCGTACGGCGCGCGCCAAAGTGGTTTAGATGTTGCTGTTAAATGTGCGCAAGCCATTCAAAGACAAAACGGCGTAATGCTTGCGAGCCTTGCGGGTGTAAAAATCCCTTTACAATCAGACTTATTGATCACAGCTCACAGCTTTAGGGATGTTGTAAAGACTGCTTTACAAGATAAAAAGTTTTTAAATTATTTATCTAATAAAGGCATTGTAGATGTATCGGTTAGGACACCGGACGGGGAAAGAATAATTCCCAACTTTGCTCAACAAATGGCTTGTATAAGTGCAGTGGGAGTAACTTCCGTTGTTAGTTCAGCTCCGGGTGTGCCGTTTTCTCCCTCTACTTCTCCCTCTTTTGGAATGTTTGACAATCTTAAAGGTGGTATTTTTAGTATGGATGTTGACGAAACTTGTACTTTAACATGTCCGCCAGATCCTGAAGGACCTTGTACTTTTACCTGTGTTATGCCCCGGCCCCGGTGATTTTCACCGGATCTTTTTATCCCCCGGTGGACTAAAAAGCCCCTATCTTAAGCTTTCCCCGGTTGTGGCCACAGCACGCCTTTTGAGCGTATATTCCCCCGCCTGACTTTTAATCACTTGCTTAATACTTAAACAGCAAAACTTTTTCATTATGAGAATTGAGACATGTTTTTTTATTCTGACTTATATATTGCCATATGAAGCATGTCCCAAGGGATACGATTTATGCTGTTTGTAATGCCTGTCTTATCGTGTTTGGCGTATTTGTCGTTTCTTACTACATTACTATACTGTTTTGTACGGCGCCCGTCGACATGCTCTGTTACAATAAGCCCGGAGGGATGCTCTCTTACGATATGCCCGTCGGGGCCTTTTATTACACGCATCCCACCGGGATACTCTGTTATGATGTCCCCGGAGGGCATTCTTGTTTCAATACGCTCGCCGGGATACTCTATTTTAATCTCCCCGTCGGGAAGCTTTGTTTTCCTGCGCCCGTCGACATACTCTATTACAGTCCGCTTTTCAGGCCCGGAGGGGTGCTCTGTTTTAATGCGTCCATCTTTATACTTTGTTTTTTTAAGCCCGTTTCTATACTCTGTTACAACCCGCTTTTCAGACTCTAAGGGGTACTCTGTTTCAGTGATGATAGGCCCTCTGCGATACTTTGTTTTTTTAGTCCCGTCAGCATACTTTGTTACCTTAGGCCTAAAATAAAATATTCTTACACACTCACTTCCCCCTCCCCCTCCAGGCATTGCTATAAACGCCTGCGCCGGCAAGGTGAAAAGCCCAAAAGATAAAACTATCAAATAAGTTTTCATTTTTTTCTCCTTTTAGTAAGTTTGATTTTTTACAGCTATTTAGCAACCCGTGAAAAAAACCTGTAAATTATGTCTCAAAAGCAAGTTTTAAGCTTGTTTTGCAATCAGCTGATCAAGTTTGGACTCTATTCTGTCTATCCGTGACTTTATTTCCTTCTGTTCAGCTCTTAACTCCCGCTGATTTTCTTTAACCGGCGATAAAAGCCAATTAAAAGTCCAGCCCATTCCGGTAAATAAAGCCACCAAGCTGATCACTACAGTCGCTAAAGGCATTAAAAAATTTAAAGTTTCCATATCTTTATCCTGTCAAAAATTTAAAAAAAGTCAAGTTTTTCTCAACTAATCCATAATCTTACATAGATATTTCAAGCTTTTTTTTAAAAGATGTAAAATTTACATGGTTTTTGTTTCAATTTTCACAATAAAAATATTTTACCGGCCTGTGATAAACCCTTGTTATTTATCTGTATGCTTTAGCCTTAAGCGGTGAGAGTCCAAGGTATTCCGTCTCGAACAAGCATAGCCTTTGCCTGAGGGAAACCCAATAGGTCAAGGGTTTTTCACGCCCGACTAATTAGTAGCCCGTAAAAAACACCTGTAAATTATGTCTGCAAGCAAAGCCAAGCGAAGAGGGTCCAAGGTATTCCGTCCCGAATGAGCTTGGACTTTGCTTGCAGACCAGCAGTTTAATAGCCTTTTTCACGCCCGACTAATTATGGCTTTAAGACTGTTGCTTTACAAAGCCCCTTATAGTATCTGCCACAGTAAACACAGCTTTTTTAACTTCCGCAATTTCTTTTTCCATACGAACCTGATTTTCCTTAACCTCTGAAACCTCTTTTTCCATACGAACCTGATTTTCCTTAACCTCTGAAACCTCTTTTTCCATACGAACCTGATTTTCCTTAACCTCCGAAACCTCTTTTTCCATACGAACCTGATTTTCCTTAACCTCCGAAACCTCTTTTTCCATCTGAGCTTGATTGGTTTTTATAGGATTCAGCATCCAATTAAAAACGATGCTCAAGATACCGGTTAAAACCGTAATCACCCCCAAACAAACCAAAATCGTGGTTAAAACCAAGCCCATTGCCGTCATTTTCAAGCCTCCTTATTTTTTATTCATCACAGACTTTGAACAAAAAAGCCTAAAAAATTATATCTTTTTACACTTTTCTTACAGGTCATTTTAACTTGTTTCATTTATCAGCACAAGCAAAAAAGCCTTTTTGCGCGTTTTTAAAGTGCGAAAAAGGGCTGATTTTTACAATTTTAAGTGTAAAAATTAAATTGTTCCCCGGGGAACAATTGGCGAAAATGGGGCTAAAACATTTTAGCAAGCTTTAATAAACCTTAGAGGACGCCTTTTTCACGGAGGACTAATTAGTAGCCCGTGATAAACCCTTGTTATTTGTGGCATAAGCAAAACCCCGGCGGTGAGTGTCCAAGGTATTCCGTCACGAACAAGCCGGGGTTTTGCTTATGCCAACTATGAAATCCAGCCTTTTTCACGGGCTACTAATTAAACTCTTAAGCTTTTAAGCAAAGCTCTTTCCCCCGGCAAAAAAGGGTGGCTGTATCTTTTTAGCTCCTTAATCCGCCAAAAATTTTTAATTTTTTCATCCATCTTTTGCAAGGCCGGGCTTTGAAGATGATAGTAAACCGCACCCTTTTCAAAACAGTTTTTGCTTAAAACAAGTCTTTGGCCAAGAGGCAAAAAAGCTTTGGAAACCCCGCATTTTAATAATGTTTTTTCCTCTTGAATGGGGATATTTTTCACCTGCACATTTCGCAAATTCATTTCCCGAATGATATACTCCAAAAAACCCGCCTTTTTCTTATGAGGCTCAAAAAGCTGAATTTCTCTTACAGGATCCAAAACAGATAGAACAAGGCCCGGTAAGCCCGCCCCGGAGCCAATATCTGAAATACAGCTAAAGGTACAGTCTTTAAGCAAAATCCGCCCGGCCAAAAGGCAGTCCAAAATCAATTCCCAACAAAAGTTTTCAGGTTTTCTGCGGGAATAAAAAGCTGTGCTTTTATTAAAATAAGCAAGCTTTCGGGCATAAATGTTAAGCTTTTTTATTTGAGAGGCGCTTAAAAGTTTTTCTAAATCCGAAGCTAAGCTGTTTTTCATCTAAAAACACCCCCTTAATTCAAAAAACCCTAAAACCGCCAATTCTTAGCCGGATCTTAAAAATGTTCCCCGGGGAACATTTTTGAAAACCGGCTCAGCAAAAAAACTTGACTTAAAAGCCCTTTATGATACAATACAGCTATGGAAACTTTAAGTGATTTGACACCGATAGCGATTTTTACCATTTCTTTTTGTGCGATTTTTACCGGCTTGGGCTTTATGTTCAACATCCTTTTAAACCCGGTTAAGAAAGAGGTGTCCGAACTAAAAGACGGCCAAAAAGCACTCAATAAAGAAGTTTCAGACCTGAATAAAGAAGTTTTAGATCTAAAAACCGGTCAGAAAAACCTGAATAAAGAAGTTTTAGATCTAAAAACCGGCCAAAAAGAGATGAGTGCAAAACTGGACCTCCTGTTAAGTGGCCGAACTTAATCAGCCTGTCTTTAATCGAACTTTTAAGTGAATAAGCAGGGCTTGAATCGCCGCCGGAGGCATTCCGCTTATCCGCCCGGCTTGGGCTAAAGTCTTGGGCTGAATTTTTTTTAACTTTTCCAATGCCTCAAGCGAAAGGCCTTTTACCTCATCGTAATTCAAGTCGGGAATTTTTAAGTCTTCCATTTTACGGCTTTGAGCGATAAAGCCTTCCTGCCGTTTAATATAGCCTTCATACTTGATTTTTATCTCCACCGCCTCCCAAGCGCTTTCCGGTATAAAGTCTTGCTTTTTTAAAGGGTTTTTTAATTCAAAAAACCGTTTAAGGATCTGCCAGCTTACTTCGGGGCGGCAAAAAAACTTTTTTAAAGTCTGCGGCTTTTCAGGCACGGGAGCTTTTATTTTTCTTAAAATTTTTTTTGTGCCTGTGTCGGGCACAATACGCCCTTCTTCCAAAACATTTAAGAGTTTATCCCTCCTTTCAAGCTCTTTTCTCAGCAGGTTTTGCTTTTCAGAAGAAAGAAGGCCCTGCCTCAAGCTTAAGGAAAAAAGCCTTTCAATAGCGTTATCCTCCCTTAAAATCAAGCGATGCTCCGCCCGGGAGGTGAGCATGCGATAAGGCTCTTTGGTGCCTTTGGTAACCAAGTCATCAATTAAAACCCCGATATAGGCCTCATGTCTTTTCAGAATAAGAGGGGGGGCTTGTTTTACTTTATTGGCCGCATTTATCCCCGCTATCAGGCCCTGGCCCGCCGCCTCTTCATAACCACTGCTTCCGTTGATCTGCCCGGCAAAAAACAAATTTTCAAAGACCTTGGTTTGTAAACTGGGAAAAAGCTCAAGAGGATCCAAAAAATCATATTCCACCGCATAACCCGGCCTTAAGATCTCCACCTGCTTTAAACCTTTCATGGTTCTTAAAAATTTCAGCTGAATATCCTCCGGCAAACTGGTGGAAAGCCCCTGTAAATATATTGAAGGGCTGTTAAGCCCCTCCGGCTCCAGAAAACTTATATGCCGGTTTTTGTCCGCAAAGCGGATGACTTTATCCTCCACACTGGGGCAGTATCTGGGGCCGGTTCCTTCAACAGCTCCTGAATAAAGAGCCGAAAGTTTTAAGTTTTTTCTTATCAGCTCATGGGTTTTTTCATTGGTATGGCTTATATGGCAATCCACCTGCGGAAGATTTAAAACCTTTGGACTGAAAAAACTAAAGGGTTTAAAGGTTTTATCTCCCTTTTGAGAGATAAGAGCTGAAAAATCCACACTTTCTTTTTTTAAACGGGGAGGGGTGCCGGTTTTCAAACGATACACAGGAAAACCAAGACTTTTTAATTGATCAGAAAGTCCGTAAGTTGCCTTTTCCCCCACTCTGCCCCCCGCCTTTTGCAAAGCTCCAATATGCATAACCCCTTTCATAAAAGTCCCGGTGGTAAGAACCACCGCCCGCGCGCTTATTTTTTCCCCTTTATCGGTCATAAGGCCCGTGAGGCGGTTTTTTTCAAAAAGAAGAGATTTTACCTCCGCCTGCAAAAGAAAAATATTTGCTGTTTTTTCCAAATAATTTTTCACAAACAAACTGTAAAGCTCTTTGTCACATTGAGCGCGGGAACCTCTTACCGCTGGCCCCTTGGAGCTGTTAAGCCGTTTAAACTGAAGGCAGGTGGCATCTGCGGCTCTTCCCATAAGCCCCCCCAAAATATCTATTTCCTTTACGATATGCCCCTTGCCCAAGCCCCCAACAGAAGGATTACAGCTCATATAAGCTGTTTTGCCCCAGTCAACTGTCGCCATTAAAACAGAACAGCCTTTTTTGCTTGCGGAATAAGCGGCCTCCACTCCGGCATGGCCGCTTCCCACCACCGCCACATCAAATTTATTTTCCAATGCAAAACTCCTGAAAAATTTGCTTAATCACCTCTTCATCATACTCTTTTCCCAAAAGCCTGTATAAAACAGATAAAGCGGACTGAAGCTCAAAAACCCTAAACTCAGGTGAGGCATTTTCCAGCTTTTCCGCCTTTGTTAAAAAGCCCTTTATTTCCTTTAAGGCCCTTTGCTGACGGGCTGTGGAGTAAAAAATATCCCCAATGCTTACTTCTGATTTTTTATGTAAAAAATTTTGAAAGCTCTCTATACCTTCTTTCGATCGGGAACTTAACCATAAAACATTTTTTGAGCTTGTGATTTGAGTCAAACAAGAACTAAAGCTTTGTTTAAAAGCCCCTTTGGTTTTATTTTTTTCTTTAATCAAAAAAGTTTTTGCCTGTTTTAAAAATTGTCTTCTTTCAGAAAGGGACAGTTGATCCGATTTACTGAAAAGCAAAATTATTTTTTTCGGATCCAGTTTTTGCAGGCCAAAAAAACTGTCCGGGCGTAAGGGCAGGGCGCTTTCCACCAAAAAAACTAAAAGATCAGCCTGCTCCGCCTCTTTTAAAGCTTTTTCCATCCCTTTTTGCTCCACCGGATCCGGAGCTTTACGAAATCCTGCTGTATCTTTCACGCAAAACTCTCTTTGCTGTAGTAAAAACCTTAAACTTAAAACATCCCGGGTGGTGCCCGCCTGTTTAGTCACAATGGCTTTTTCCTCCCGCGCAAAGCAGTTGAACAAAGAGGATTTTCCGGCATTCGGCGCGCCCAATAAGAGAAAACAAAAACCTTCTTTATTGATTCGCCCCTGTTCAAATCCTTTTAAAGCTGATTCCAGATCTTGCTGTATTTCCCTTAAAAATTTCTTTTGCTGTTTTTCAGAAAAAGGCTTTATATCCTGATCGCTGAAATCAATATCCGCCTCCATATTGGAGAGCAGTTTTAAAAGTTTTTCCTCCAAAAGCTTTAAATGCAAAGAGACCTTTCCTCCAAGCCCTCTTAAAGCCTGCGCCCGGGCCTTAGGAGACCGGCTTTGAATAAGCCCCAAAACATGTTCCGCCTGCACCAGATCCATTTTCCCGTTCATAAAGGCGCGATAGCTGAATTCCCCTTTTTCCGCAAGCCTGACATTCAAGCCGGTTAAAGCCTCCAATATGGAAGAGCAAATAAAAGCGCTTCCGTGACAGCTGATCTCCATGCTTTCCTCCCCTGTAAAAGATCTGCCCTTTTGAAAGCAGGAAACTAAAACTTCATCCAGATATTCCGCTGTTTTAGGATGAATCAACCGGCCAAAATAAATCCGGTGAGACTGAATTTTACGGGGCAAAAAGGGGCAAAGTCTTCGGCCCGCCTCAAAAGCTCTTTTGCCGCTTATACGGATAAGAGAAAGAGCGCTTTCCCCCGGAGGGGTGGCTAAAGCGCAGATGGTATCCTCCATAAAATACGGAGCTTTGGGGCCAAAAGATTCAGTTTTTTCGTTTTGCCGGGCCATTGCTTAAAAGAAAAGGCTAATCCAAAGGGCTGATACAAATATTTTTATAAAAACCCTCTCCCACAGAGCTGGTTTTAACTTCCCCGCCTTCTGTTAAAAACTGATGTATTTTTCGCCTCTGAAAAGGGGAAAGTGTTTTTTTTAAATACACCGGTCTTCCCGTGGAAAGCGCTTTTTGTTTTAAACGATCCGCCAAGTCCAAAAGTCTTTGCTCTCTTTCCTCAAAAAAACCCCCGGAATCCACCCGCACAAAAACATTTTGCCCAAAAAAATGATGCTGAACCACCCGATTAAGATAAGTTTGAAGGGCCAAAAGAAGACGCCCTTCTTTTGTCTTTAGCAAACCTTCGTCCTCTCCAAAAATATCCACAAAAATTTCTCCGTCTTTTCCTTGTTTCATTTCTGTGGAAAGCAAAAAACCGCCTTTTTCCAACAGATCCTGCAATACCTGCTCCACCAGACTTGTGGGATCTTTTGCTTTTGATTTGAATAATTTTTTAAACATTCGCTTTTCCTTTCTTGTTCATGTAAAACTGTTGAACCATGCCAAAAGCTGTGCTGACCAGCATGTACAAAACCAAACCACTTGGAAGATTTAGCATAAAAAGCGCCATAAGAACAGGCATAAACTGCATAACTCTCATCATTTCTTTATTCATGCTTACGGGGGTGATTTTTTGCTGAACAAACATAAAAACCCCCATTAAGACAGGTAAAACATAAAAAGGGTCTTTCCAGCTCAAATCCTGAATCCAGAACGCAAAAGGGGCGCGATAAAGAGAGTAACTGCCGGCCAAAGCCTTCCAGAGCGCCCAAAAAACCGGGATTTGAAGAAGTAAAGGCAAACAGCCTCCCAAGGGATTGGCTTTATGGCTTTTCATAAGAGCCATTATTTCCTGATTTTTACGCTGGGGATCTTTCTTGAACTTGACTCTTATTTTTTCCATTTCCGGCTGAAGTTTTTTTGTCAGCTCCATTGAACGATGCGCGGAGATCAAGAAAGGCAAAAGCAAAAAGCGCACCAATAAGGTGAGTAAAATTATGGAAAGGCCCCAATTGCCCGCCAAAGAGTAAAAAAACCGCAAAATCCGTAAAATCAAACGGGATAAAGATCCAAACCAGCCAAAATCCACCCAATGGGTAAGCGGGGGATGCTCTTTTTTTAACAATAAAAGATCTTTGGGGCCGGCAAATACTTTGTAACTGATTTCAAAATTTTTTTGTCTGTTCAGCACCAAGTGACTGATCAGGCCGATATAGCGGTTTTCTTTAAAAATTACACGAAATTCAGGAGAAACATCCGAGCTGTCCTCCATAAAAGCCTGCCCGAAATATCGGCTCCCCAAAGCCAGCGCCTGAATGTGAAAAAAAGAAGGGCCTGATTCAATATCCAAAATATCCTCTTTCTCCTTGGACTGAAGGGGGATCCGCTCAAAACCGGATCGGGAGGAAATAAAAAAAGACAAAAAATCCGGCTGTGTTAAAAACGAAAACATTCCCTTTTTTTGCAAATCCTTTTTTGTGCCCGTCAGCAAAAGGCTAAGACCTGAGATTTGGCTTAAATCTCCACTTACCTTCACCTGTGTCTTTATCAAAAACAAATCCGGATCAATAAGAATGCTTTTATTCAGCTCAGCTCCGTTTAAAAAAGCCCGGCCGTGAAAGGATCTGTCTGAACTCCGCTCCATATCAAAGTGCAAAGCCTGCTCCTCCCGGCCTTTGATACGGGTTTCAAAAGACAAAAAGTCTTCCCCGGAAAAAAGCTGAACCGGCCGGCCTTTACGATCCAAAATCCGATTCAAAACAAGCTTTTTAAAGCCCATGCCCCGGGAGGAAATATCAAAAGACAGATCTTTGCTCTCAAAAGAAAAAACTTTTTCTTTTTTAAGTGAAAGATCGAAAGGGGATCTTTTTAAAGAGCTTTTTTTGGATTTTAAAAAAGCCTGTTTTCGCTCCTTTTCACCAAGGTTTTTTGTTTGTACCTGCGGGCTTTCCCGCTGGTTTTTTGCCGGGTACTTTTTTCTCATATAAGCGTCCCAAGAAAGCCAGGCGCAAAACACAAGAGCTACGGCAATTAAAGTGTTTTTATCTAAAAAATTTTCTTTTTCTTTCATCAAAACCTCTTCTTATCTTCCGCCAAATCCTCACCAAAAGGTCCGAAAAAATGACATTTTGACAGTCTTTTCAAAATCAAGCAAAAAGCCTTAAAAGGGGAGTGCAGAAAAAACACCTGTTCGGCATAAAGAGAGCAGGAGGGATAAAATCGGCAGGCTCCGCCAAAATGAAGAGACAAAAATATTTTGTAAAACCTTATAAGAAACAAAAAGACATAATACAAGACAGGGTTGCGTTTTTTTCCCGTTTCTTTATTAACATCCCTACCGCCTGACATTTTAAAACCTCCATCTGAACTTTAAGTTTTATTTAAAGGGGTTTTTTTGCTTTTTACGCGCTGAAAAATTTTGTCAAAACCGGCGCAAAAACGCTCATAACCCATTGTTTTATAAAAGCTTTTTTCTCTTTTTTCAAAGCCCAATAACAGGTCTGCGGGAAAAGGAAAGCTCTTTTGCCTTAAAAAATGCTTTGTCCATCTTCGAAAACGATTTCGACAAACCGCCTTTCCCGTCCATTTTGGAAAAAAAAGGGCAAAACGGCAAAAAGAAAGCCGGTTTTTCCGGTATAAAATAAAAAAGCCCCCCCGGCTTATTCTTTGGCCCTCTTTCTTAAGCAAAAGAAAATCTTTTTTTCTGCTTAAAACCTGCCGTTTTTTTTGAGGCATAAACAAAACCTTGAAAAATTTTTCTTTAATCCCGTGTTTTTTTGGCTCAGCCGGAAGAGCGGGCCGGCAAAAGGATTTAAACACGAAAAAAAGAGGTTTCAAAAGCCCCTCCGGCAAAAAAAAGCAAAAAAGCTTGACAGATCTTGCTTGATACTCATAAAATAAGTTGAATGCAAAAAATTTCAAAAATCCATAAAAAGTCTTTTCTTTGCCAAGTGTTTAAAAAAGCTGTTTTTGTCTTAGCCGGGCTTGTTTTTTTTGTCTCCTGCGGTAAAAAAATAAAGCCCGATCCGCCACAAGATCCTCCCATCCCGGAAGTTGAGATCTTATCTCCCGTGGACCTAACTGAGCCACAAACCGCTTCTTCCGTTAAAACAGAAGAAGCTTTTTCCGATCCCGCTGATACAGTTCATGCCAATAAGCCCCCTGTTGAAGAAAAACACTCTTACGACACCTCAATGACAATACCTTTTGCCGATTTGGCACAGGTAAGTCCCGATGTCGCCACACACCCCTCAACTTTAGAGGAGCTTAGCGAAACCGCCCCGTATGTGGCCTCTTATTTATCCCCCTTTTTAGCCGTCTCGGGGCTTAAAAACTCCATTTTTTCCACAAACCACTATAAAAACTTCTATTCCTATGATGATGGGGATTTTCTTTTCCTGTATAATAAAGAGCTTGGTTTTTCTTCATTTAGTTTTATCTCCAGCTTCAATGAAAAGGCGATGAGTCGTCCTTTAGATCCTCCCCCGGAAGAACCTGTTTATTTAATCTACTGGCAGTGGCCCATTTTCGACGGGCAGGACAAAGCCAGCTTTATTGAAATATCCAATGATCAGGGGGATCAATATAAATTCTTAAGTGGCGATATTTTTAACTTTTTAGAAAAAATGACAAAAAAATACGGCTTTCATTCACTAACAATATGCTTAAAAATAAAAGAGTCCAAATTTACAGGCTTAAGCATAAAAACAAGCCACAAAATAAGCCTTCCCACATGGTGGTCCTGCCCCAACCTCCTCTGCCATGAAGAAGGCAGAAGAAAAACCGGCGAAAAAAGCTGTTTCGACCTTGGCTGTCCTGAGCCTTCAGAACCTTTTTCTGATTTTGAAGTGGTAAACCACACAATATGCAATGACTGCCCTAAAGCCAGATATTTCATTTATGGTGAGAACCAAGAAAAGCCGGAAAGATACACGGCCACACATCCTTTTAGACAGTGGTGGCAGGGCAAATACTATGATATCAGTATTTTTCCTGTAGGGCGATACAGGCATCCCGCTAAAGAAAACCGCATTTTTTATCATCATATATGGGCAAAAACGACAACAGCGCAACACCGGATTCATGATCCGGATAAGAGGGACGAAGGAGTAACGATACTATACGAACCCTTACTTGGCAATGTAAAGTGTAAAAAAGACACTTACCCGATTGACATATTTTAGCTGTTTTTATTTGCCGGCGGAGTTTAAAACAATTTGTCTTCGGCCTTTTCGGCGCCTGCTGTTTAAAACCTCCCGTCCGCCTTTTTCTGACATTCTCGCTCTAAAACCATGAGATCTGCTTCTTTTGACCCTGCCGGGCTGGTAAGTTCTTTTCATATCCGCTCCTGATTTTTTAGATAAACCCCTTAAGCACAGCGTAAAATCTTACATTCATATTGACGCATAATAGAGCATATTTTGTCCCTTCCCGTCAAGCGAAAGTGTATGATACATATTTTTTGCCCTAAAATTTCGGAGGCCCTTTGTCTGAACAACTCATCTGGAAGAAAGTAAAAGAGCTTTTGAGTAAAAAAGCCTCCGGGAGGATTTTACACACAGCGCTCAACTCCGCCGTTTTGGAAAGCGCCCCTTCCGAAGGGCAAAAACATTTTCAGCTTAAGGTTCCCTCACTGCTTCATCAGGAAATTCTAAACACTCATTTTCCGTATATTCAAAAACACATTCAAAGTCTTGGGGGAAAGCTTAAAGATATTGAAGTTAAAAAACTTTCTCCCCCTCCCCGCGCCTTTGCTCTTCCTCCAAAAACCCGGCCGCGGGATAACAGCGCTTTTCTTTCAAAATGGACTTTTTCCTCTTTTATACAAGGCCCGCAAAACCTTTTTGCCTTTTCTTTGGCGAAGAATGTCGCGGAAAACCCGGGTCAAAAAAACAGCAACCCGCTGTTTATCTACGGCCCCTCAGGAATGGGGAAAACCCATCTGCTTCAGGCGATCGGCAACACTTTAGAGCAAAAAAAAAGCTCTTTAAGAGCTTTATATTTGCCGGCGGAGCGGTTTTTTAATGATTGCATAAAACATATACGAGGGGGCAATATGCCCGCCTTTCGCAGTAAATACAGACACAATATTGACATTCTTTTGCTGGACGACATTCAAATTCTTGGAAAAGGCGAAAGCATACAAGAAGAGTTTTTTCATACTTTTGAGAGCTTAAAATCCTCCGGCTGTCAGATGGTTTTAGCCGGGGACCAAAAACCCAAAAACATCAAAGGCCTTAAAGACAGAATCAAGACCCGTTTTGAAGGCGGGGTTATCGCGGATATCGGGGCGCCGGACAAAGACACCAAAAAAGCCATTATCAAAAGCAAAGCCCGAAGTCTTAAGATAAATCTGTCAGAAGAATCTGTTTCCTTTGTGGTGGATATTCCAAGCTGTTCTGTAAGAGAAACAGAAGGGCATTTAAACAAAATTAAAATGTTTTGCGAACTGCAAAACAAAAGCCCTTCTTTATTGTTGCTGAAAAGGCTTTTCCCAAAAGAGGACCTGCCGGTATTTTCCTCCACCGCTTTTGAAGCTCCTTCCTCCCGAAATCTGCAAAATCCGCTGATTAAAAGCCTTCTGCGGGAAGTTTGCAGGCGGTTTAATGTAAAGCCTTCAGATTTAAGGTCAGCCTCCCGGAGCAGGCGGGTTGTTTCGGCCAGAAACAAAGCTATGTTCCTGATAAGAAAAAAACTGGGGCTTCCTTTAAAAGATATTGGCGGACTTTTCGGAAACAGAAACCACAGCACTGTCTTAAACGCTCTTAAAAGAGTGGAAAACGAACAAAACAAAAATCAAAAAACCGCCAAAGATCTTAAAGATTTATACAACTTTATCAACAAACAATAATATCAGAAGTGTTGAAAACCTAAAAATAAAGCCTCCCTTACCTCAAATCCTGAAAGCGCCTTTTTCCTTATCAACAAGTTATCCACTATACTTTTTTTGAATTTTTTTAATGAAATTGCGTGATTATCCCCCTATAATCTGCTATCAACAAAGCCTGCTACTACTGATTTATAATAATATTAATTATCAGTAGTTTGTGTAAAAGAGGTGAAAAATGTCCAAAATCAAACTTCATATAAAAAGAAGCCCTTTTTTTGAGTTAATTTCCCAAGCCAACAGCTTGATTGAAAGAAGAAATGTAAGTCCTGTTTTATCCAAAGTGCTTTTGCAGGCGGAAGAACAAAGCCTTTTAATTCAAGCCACCGATCAAAACAACAGTCTGCAGGGCCGGGTGGGGGCGAAAGTAAGCCATCAAGGAAAAGCTGTAATAGACGCGCAAAGCCTTTATGACATTTTAAAAGAGCTGGCGGAAGGGGATCTGGAGTTAAGCGAGCAAAGCGACAAAAAGATGAAACTAAAACAAGGCCCCAGTCTTTTTCATCTTTTAAGCTCAAGCGCGCGGGATTTTCCGGTTTTTCCTCCTTTTCAGATGAAAAATTCTTTTTTTATAAACAGCGCGGTTTTAAGAAATATGCTTGAAAAAACCTCTTATTGCTCCTCTGTGGATGAGACCCGCTACCATTTAACAGGGGTGTTTTTTGAAATAACGCAATCTGTAAGCTCCAAGGAAGGTAAAGACCTTTGTTTTCGTTTTGTTGCTACAGATGGCCACCGCTTGGGACTGGCGGAATATCCTTGTAAAGTCGCTTTGGAAAAGGGGGTTATTATATCCCGCAAAGGCGTGCAGGAAATAAAAAAATTAGTGGCCGGGGCGGGGGAAAAAGAGGATGTGGAAATAATGGTGGAGCCTCCCCGTATTTTATTTCGTCATAAGGACACTGTTTTGAGTGTGAAATTGGTGGAAGGGGAATATCCTAATTACCATCCGCTTATTCCCAAAGAAAGCGCCGTAACTGTTACTTTAAATGCTGAGCATTTTGAACAGGCTTTAAAAAGGGTGTCTTTGCTTTCCAGCAGTCGCTTTAAAGGGGTGAACTTTCATGTTACGGAGAAAAAAATTCAAATGGAGGCGGAAAACCCGGAATTAGGCTCAGCCCGGGATGAAGTGGCCTCTGTAAGGCAAAAGGGAAAGGACTTAAAAGTCCGCTTTAATGCCGGGTATATTTTAGAAGCTCTTTCTTCTGTTGGAAAAGGCCCTGTGGCGGTAAGCTTTGGCGGAGGTGAAAAACCCTGTGTCTTAAGCCCGGTAAAGGAAAAAAAGCTTAAAAAGAGCTTATGTGTGGTAATGCCCATGAAGATGTAATGTTTTTGGAAAAACTGGAACTTCATTGTTTTAGAAATTACACCCGCTTTTGTTTTTCCCCTTCTTTAAAGACCTTGATAGTGGGGGATAACGGGCGGGGAAAAAGCAACTTATTGGAGGCTTTGTTTCTTTTGTCCTCCGGCGGCAGGTCTTTTAGAGCCTGCTCTCCTGAAAGCCTGATAAAAGAGGGGAGCTTACGCGCTCATATTTCCGCTTGGATTCATAAAGAAGAAAAAACAGATCGTGTGGATCTGTTTTTGGATCCTTTAGGACAAAAAACTTTTTTGATAAACGAGAAAAAAACTCGCGCAAACCAGGTTTCAACAATGTTTCCCGCTATCTTGTTCAGCCCGGAAAGTTTAAATCTTTTGAAAGGTTCGGCGGATCAAAGGCGGGGTTGGCTGGACCATTGGCTGATAATGACAGGCAAAGCTTTTTTTGTTCAGGAATTTAAAAAAGCCCTTCAGCAAAAAAACTCTGTACTGAAGAAAATCCGGGCGGGAGAGCTTTTTGGAAAAAAAGCCAAAACCCTTATGCAAAGTGTAAATGAGCTTTTTATGGAAAAAAGCTTAAACTTAATGCGTGCCAGAAAAGAATCTTTAAGAAACTTGAATGTTTTTTTGGAGGAAAGCGGGGCTTTGATATTCGGGTCTTTAAAAAATATTCGTTTGTCTTACCGGATAAAAGGTCTTGAGGGCCTTAAAGAAGGGGAAAATGAAGAACCTCTTTTTAAGAAAAAGGTGGAGAAAAGCGCGGTTTTAGAGCAGTCCGCGGGGTTCAGCCTCTATGGCGCGCAAAGGGATGATTTTGTGCTGTTTTTTAAAGGAAAGGACAGCCGGTATTTTTGCTCGCAGGGTGAACAAAGAGGCTTGCTGTTTTCTTTAAAAACCGCTCAGGTTTTGTGGTTTCATCGGGTTCGGGAAAACGCCTGTCTTTTACTGCTGGACGATGTTTTTTCAGAAATAGATAAACAGATGGTTTTTAATTTGTTAGGCTTTTTGGAAAGCATTCCCTCTCAGACGGTGCTGACCTCCACAAAAACAGATTCTTTTTTGAATAAAAAGAGGTTTCAGGTTTTTCACCTGAAAAAGGGGATTTTAAGAAAGGATTTTTCAGGTGAAAGAAGAGACCAAACCCTTTTTAGGGCCGGCGACTGCTGACAATAAAAAAGCTTACGATGCCTCTTCCATACAAGTTTTAGAAGGCCGGCAGGCGGTTCGCAGGCGCCCGGGAATGTATATCGGGGATGTTGGCCACAGGGGCTATCATCATCTGGTTTATGAAATAGTGGACAATTCCGTGGATGAGGCTCTGGCCGGGTTTTGCTCTGAGATCCGGGTGAATATTCATCAAAATGAATTTGTTTCTGTGGAAGACAACGGGCGCGGGATTCCTGTGGGAAAACACGGCAGTCAAAAAAGCGCGCTGGAAGTGGTGATGACCACTCTTCACGCCGGGGGAAAATTTGACCATGATTCTTATAAAGTGTCAGGAGGTCTGCATGGCGTGGGAGCCTCTGTGGTAAATGCCCTTTCTTCTTCCTGCAGGGTGACGGTTCATAGAGGGGGGAAAAAGTGGCTTCAGGAGTATGAAAAAGGCATCCCAAAAGGGGAGCTGAAATGTCTTGAGGATACAAACCGAACAGGCACCAAGACTCTTTTTCAGCCGGACCCTGAAATTTTTGAAGACATTGTTTTTGAGTTTGACACTTTGGCCTCCCGTTTTCGGGAACTGGCTTTTTTAAACAAGGGCCTTAAGATAAAGTTAAAAGACGAAAGGGTGGAACCCGCTAAAAGCCAAAGCTTTATGTTTGAACGGGGGCTGGCGGATTTTATTTCGCATATCAATAAGACAAGACTTGCGCTTCATCCGGAAATTTTATTTTTTGAGGGCCGAAAAAAAGATGTGGAAATGGAAACAGCCCTTCAATGGAATGATTCTTATTCTGAGTCTTTGCACACTTACTGCAACAATATCAATACAATGGAGGGAGGGGCGCACCTTATTGGTTTTAGAAAAGCCCTTACCCGTTCGGTTAATGTTTACGCCGGAAGCAAGGGCCTGCTTAAGGACTTTAAAGGGGCTTTGGAAGGGGAGGATATACGAGAGGGGCTTGCCGGTGTGGTTTCCGTTAAAGTTAAAGAGCCTCAGTTTGAAGGGCAGACAAAAACAAAACTCGGAAACAGTGAAGTACAGGGGCTGGTGGAGTCTTTTATCTTGGAAAGTCTTTCAGATTGGTTTGATAAAAACCCTTCTTCCGCCCGAAAAATTATTGACAAATGCCTTAAGTCCGCGCGGGCGCGGCTTGCCGCGCGAAAAGCCAGAGAGCTTACCCGCAGAAAAACCGCTTTGGACGGAGGGGGTCTTCCGGGGAAAATGGCGGACTGTCAGGAAACAGATCCTGCTGAAGCTGAGCTGTTTTTGGTGGAGGGGGACTCTGCGGGCGGGAGCGCGAAACAGGGAAGAGACAGAAAAAATCAGGCGGTTCTTCCTTTGAGGGGAAAAATTATCAATGTGGAAAAGGCTCGCTTTGAAAAAGTCCTCTCCAATGAGGAAATAAAAACCATTATCATGGCTTTGGGAACAGGAGTGGGAAGACAGGAGATGGATATTTCCAAAATCCGCTATCATAAAATTATTATTATGACAGACGCGGATGTGGATGGATCGCATATCAGAACCCTTTTGCTCACTTTTTTTTACCGGCAGATGCCTCAGGTTTTGGAAAAAGGCTATGTGTATATTGCCCAGCCCCCTCTTTATAAGGTGAAAAAAGGGGCGGAGGAAAAATACTTAAAAGATGATAAAGCGCTTAATCATTACCTGATAAACCGTCGGCTTGAAAGTTTAAAAATTTTAAATCCCGCTTTTTCAAAACCGCCCTCAAAAGAAGAGCTTTTTTCTTTTGTTATGGATATTCAAAAACGAAACAAATTACTTCGGGGTGAAGGGGTTTTTAAAGAGGCTTTGGAATTTTTTTCCTCCACAGAGCGGGAGCTTTCCGGTTTGCTTGGCTTTCCAGAAAAAGCCCGTGAGGTTTTTTCCGTCTTTAAAAAGAAAATGGAGTCTTTAACAGATCCTGTTTTGGTTTCTTTAAAGTTTTTGGAAGAAGGCTTTATTGTGAAAAGCGAATATTACGGCAGAAAACAGCAAAGTCTTTTTAACCGGGAAAGAGCGGAATCCTTAGAGTGGAAGCAATTAAGGGAAATTTCCCAAACTTTAAAAAGTTTTTGCCCCCTGCCTTTAAAAGTTCTTTGGGAAAAAGAGGAAAAAGAAGAAAGCTTTTCCGGTTATGAGGCTTTTTATGACAGGCTTATTGAAGAGGCTCGCAAAGGGGTTTTGATTCAAAGGTACAAGGGGCTTGGGGAAATGAACCCGGATCAGCTTTGGGAAACCACTTTGAACAGGGAAAACCGCAGGCTTTTACGGGTTACCTTGGAGGACTCCATGCAGGCGGATGAAACCTTTAGTGTGCTTATGGGGGAAATGGTGGAACCTCGAAAACGGTTTATATATGAAAACGCCCTTATGGCCGGGGATTTGGATATTTAAAAATGAAAACGCAAAATATTTTGGATGTGGATATCAATCAGGAGATGAGGGAGTCTTATCTTCAATATTCCATGAGTGTTATTGTGGGGCGGGCTTTGCCGGATGTTCGTGACGGGTTAAAGCCTGTTCACCGCCGGATCCTCTTTGCCATGAAGAATTTAAAAAACACACACGATAAACCGTATAAAAAATCCGCCCGTGTGGTGGGGGATGTGATCGGGAAATATCATCCCCACGGGGATACGGCGGTGTATGACAGTATAGTGAGGATGGCTCAGGATTTTTCCATGTGTCATACCTTGGTGGACGGGCAGGGAAATTTTGGCTCCATTGACGGGGACGCTCCGGCGGCCCCCCGATATACAGAAGTTAGAATGACGGCTCTTGCGGAAAAACTTTTGCAGGATATTGACAAAAAAACCGTCCCCTTCGGATGGAACTACGATGACACTCTTTTAATTCCCCGGGTCCTGCCCTCCCTTTATCCCAACTTATTGGTAAACGGGAGTGAGGGTATTGCGGTGGGTATGGCCTCCCGCGTGCCGCCCCATAATCTGTCGGAAGTGGTCTCAGCCTGTTTGAAATTGATTAGTGAGCCGGAGGCATCAAGCGAAGCTTTAATGGAGCTTTTGCCCGGGCCGGACTTTCCAACCTCCGGGATTATTAAGGGCAAAGCGGGCCTTATATCCGCTTATAAGACGGGAAAAGGCATTATCACTGTTCAGGCCAAGGCGGACATTGTTCAGGAAAAAGGAAAAGAAATGATAGTGGCAACAGAGCTTCCCTATCAAGTCAACAAAGCCCGGCTGATAGAAAGTGTGGCGACTTTGGTGAAAGATAAAAAAATAGAGGGTATTTCTGATATAAGAGATGAATCTTCCCGGCAGGGCATGCGGATTGTTATTGTTTTAAAAAGAAAAGAAAACGCGGATGTTATTTTAAATCAGCTTTTCAGACACACGCAGTTCAGGATCCGCTTTGGGATCATTTTTTTGGCCTTGGATCATCAAAGCCGGCCACAGCTTTTTTCTTTAAAACAGATGCTGAAGGCTTTTTTACAGCATCGTTTTAATGTGGTGACCAAGAGGCTTATCTTCGATTTAAAAAAAGCCCGCGCAAGAGCGCATATTCTGGAGGGTTTGAAAAAAGCTTTAGAGGACTTATCCCGGGTAATTCAAATGATCCGCAACGCTCAAGATGTGTCTTCGGCAAGAGCGGAGCTTATGAAAAGCCTTCAGCTTTCCAAGGAGCAGGCGCAATCCATTTTGGATATGCGGCTTCAAAAACTTACCGGCTTGGAACAGAAAAAAATTTTTCAGGAATTGGAGCAACTTAAAAAAGAGATGGAAAATATACAAAAAACCTTGGCCAGCGAAAAAGCCGTCTACCTTATTATTGAAAAAGAGCTGTTGGAGATAAAAGAAAAATTTTCCCGGCCCCGCAGAACCCTTATTGTGGCAGGGGAGGATGATGAAGTTCAGGATAAAGATCTGATAGCCAAAGAGGATGTTTTAATTGTTCTTAATTCTGATGGCGGAATAAAGCAAATTTCTTTGGAGGAATACCGCCTGCAAAAAAGAGGAGGCGCGGGGCTTAAGGGTTCAGCTCCCACAGGAGGGGCTTATGTTTGGAAAAGCCTTTGTGTAAACACACACAGTGTTTTGCTGGCGCTCACAGACAGAGGACGGCTTTACTGGCTGGACGCTTTTCGTGTGCCCCGGGTGGGCAGAACTTCAAAAGCCCGTTCTATAAGGAACCTGCTTAATCTTTCAGCCGAAGAGGCGGTTCAGGTGTTAATTCCCGTGGATTCTTTTTCCAAGGAAGAAGCGCACCTTTGCCTTATCACCCGCAAAGGGGTTTTTAAAAAATCCGCTTTAAGTTTTTTTTCCCGGCGAAGAAAAGGAGGGGTTATCGCCATTGGCATAGACCCGGAGGATCAGCTGGTCTCCGCCTGTGTCAGCTTTCCGGGAGAGGATATTTTTATTTTAACGGAAAAAGGCTCCTGCATCCGCTTTAAATCCGGGGATGTTAGATCCATTGGGCGGACCGGCAGAGGGGTGCGCGGGCTTTCCTTAAGAAAAGGGGACAAGGTGATTAGCATGGACAATATCGGGAGTGCCTCCCCCGACTCTTATATGACCGTTACGGAAAAAGGCTACGGCAAAAGAACCAAGTTAAAAGAGTGCAGGCCCCAAAAAAGGGGGGGCTTGGGAATTACAGCCCACAAGGTGACAGAAAGAACAGGCCCTGTGGTAAGCTCGCATCTTGTAGAAGATCCCCATCAGCTTCTTGTGATCACCAATCAAGGCCAATCCATTCGTTTTTCCTGTCAGGAGATTCCCGTTGTGGGAAGGGCCAGCCAAGGGGTGCGCCTGATGAAACTTAAAGAAGGGGAAAAACTCATCAGCGCAAGTCTTTTGGGGTCTTAACAATGGTGTTAAAAATATTTCTTTTTTTGTCTTGGGTTTTTTTTTATCCTCTTGTTTTTATTTTGTGTCTCCCGCTCGAAAGGCAAAAAAAGCCCTTAAAGAAAAAGACTGCGCCCGGGCGGTTAAGTTTTTAATGACAGCGGAAGAGGATTTAAAAAAAATTGCAGAAAAAGGGGTAAAAGTCTGTGGGGCTTTATCCCTTAAAAACACTGTTTTATTTTATGAATACTTGATAAAGAGGGAGGAGAGTGAGGAAAAAAGAAATATTTTAAAAGAAAAATCCGCTCAGCTTTATTTTGAAGACTTAAAAAATTATGAAAAAGCGTTGGAGCTTTATTCTTTTTTAAAAACCGCCAATTTAAAAAAGCGGAAATTTTTTTCTTTTAGATCGGCCCTTTGCTTTTTTGAGCTTAAGAAATGGGATATGAGCTTAAAGGAGCTTAAAAGCCTTATTACAGAAAAACCTGACTTTCCCGTCCCTTTTCAGTATCGGGTGCCTAAGGCGGATAAAATGTTTCTTAAAGCCCGGGTTTTGCTTATGCGGGAGAAACCGGAACAGGCGGAAAAAGTGTTTCGCAAAATTCAAAAAAATTATCCTTTGTATTTTAAGGAGCGGGAGCTTTTTTGGTATCTTTCTTTTATTTATGAGTCCCGAAAAGACTTTCACCGGGCGATTTTGGAATTAAAAAACTTTCAAAACACTTCGAAATTTCTTAGACATAAAATAAAACGGCTTAAAGAAAGGCGAAAAAGCCTGCCGGCCGGGGGCCTTTTAAGCGAAGGAATATGATGAAAAAAAAAGCTTTCCAGCTTATAGGTATGGGCTTTGAGGCTGTGATTTTACTTGGCTTTTTTATATATATAGGCAGTAAGGGGGATATTTATTTTGATACCAAGGGATGGCTTACCGCCGGTGGCGTGATTTTAGCTTTGTGTATATGGTTTTATCGTTTGTTTTGTTTAATTAAAGACGGGGATACTGAGATATGAAACATTTTGAGTGGCTGGAGCTTTTGCCTTTTTTGTCTGCAAAAAATCTGCATATAGCCAATATGTTGTTTATTTCAGTTTTTTTGCTGGTGATTTTATTTCCGGCAAGGCGCGCTTTAAAAAAGGTTAATCCTTTAACGCCTTCAGATGTCTTTGGCTTAAAGGCTTTTTTTGAAAGCTTTGTATCTGTTATTGTTTCCTTATCCGATCTGGTGGTGGGGAAAGCGGGAAGACCCTTTGTCCCCTGCTTTGCGGTTTTATTTTTATTTGTCTGGCTGAATAATCTTTTGGGGCTTATTCCCGGCATGGGATCGGCAACGGGAAATATCAACACCACCTTGGCCTTGGGGGTATTTTCTTTTCTGGTTTACAATGTGTATGGTTTTAGGGAGCACGGCCTTTCTTACCTTAAGCAGTTTATGGGGCCGGTCTTGTTTTTGGCCCCTTTAATGTTTGTGATTGAACTTATCTCTCACTTGGTGCGCCCTTTAAGCTTAAGTTTAAGGCTTTACGGCAATATGGTGGGGGATCACACGGTGCTTTCCATTTTTTTGGATATGGCGCCGGTTGTTGTTCCGGTGATTTTTTATTTTTTGGGCTTTTTTGTTTGCACCATGCAGGCCTTTATTTTTACTATCCTGAGTATGGTGTACATCAGCATCGCCTTGTCGCATGATCACTAAAATTAAGGACCTGTTTCACAGTCGACAAATCAATGGATCATTAAAAAGTGTTTTGCTCGTGTAAGTGTTCTTGCTCATACCCACCGCTCGGGCTCAGACATGCGTTTTGCCACGCGCGCGTCTTGTAAGACGCGGCGTGTTCAAAGCCGAACTCGCCTCGCGGTGGGTATGAGCAAGAACATCCATAATAAATCTTTTTTGTTTCAAATATTGCGCTTCTTTATCATGCCATTTCTCAAGGACCGTCATTCTTACATACGAATGATATCAGGACTTTCGCCTTGTTGCTAAAAGGATTTAATACTGTAAAGCTTGTTTTTATGAGTTATCAAGACATTGTGCGGAAGTTTATAACTGAACAAAAAATCAAACATATTTTTGCATCTCTTTTAGCAGATAAAAAAACAAACAATCCTTTCATTCTTGCTACAGAAAATAAGGAATTGATAAAATACAGCACCGCTGTTCGCAGTATAGAAAGCCGTATTGGAAATTTTATTGAAAAATTAGCTAAAGAAATCGTCAAAGGAAAGTTTCAAACTCTAAGCGACATAGAAACAGAAAAGGTTAAAGGTAACCCGGACCTTTGTTTCTTTAAGGATGAACATTGGAATATTATAGAGCTGAAGGCAGGGGGAAACATAGACAGTAAAAAAATGAAAGGGGAGAGGGATTATTTGAAAGAATTAAAGAAGGAAATATCCAAAATAAAAAAAACAACCCGCGTTCGTTTTTTTTATGCTGTTGCTTATCGGAATATTAAAAACTACGAGAAATTAAACTTTAATAAAGAGGATCTTCTTATAGAAGAAGACTTTTGGAAATTTATTTCCGATGATTCAGCGTGTCAAAAGTTTATTTTGGATACTTTTGCGGATACATTTAAGGAAGTTTTTAAATAAGGATCTTTGATGAGCTTTTTTGATTTAAAAAAGGGTGATTGTCATAAATGGCTTAAGGCTTTGCCGGCAAATTCTGTGGATTTAATACTGACTGATCCTCCTTACAACTTAAGCGCTTACTCTACGGGAAACTTAAAATGCAACTGGAGAAAAGATTTTAACAATAACATTGCTAAATGGGATAAAACCCGCTTAAATATCCCGGCTTTAAAAAAAGAATTTAAAAGAATATTAAAACCTACAGGCAATATTTTTATATTCACCACCTATAATTTGCTGGGGGAATACCACAAAGAATTTGATCCGGAGTTTGACACTTTTCAGATCATGGTGTGGCACAAGACCAATCCCCCGCCAAAGCTTAGAAAAGCGGGCTTTTTAAATTCCTGCGAGCTGATTTGCTGTATGTGGAACAAAGGGCATACTTGGAATTTTAAGTCCCAAAAACAAATGCACAATTTTTTTGAAAGCCCTATCTGCATGGGGCGGGAAAGGCTAAAACACCCGACACAAAAACCCGTACGGCTTTTAAAACATATTGTGGAAATAGCCTCCCGGCCAAAAGACACTGTGCTGGATCCTTTTATGGGGGTGGGAAGCACAGGGGAGGCGGCCCTTACACTTGGCAGAAACTTTATCGGCTGTGAGATTGAAAAAAGCTATTATAAAACAGCCCGGATAAGACTTAAAAACTTAAGCCTTCCCCTTTACTTCAAAAAAGTAAAGGGGCTGGAAATAGGGCCTGCTTTTTAGATAAAAAAAACCTGGTTTTTTAAGGATTTTTTGCTTGCGCCCTTAAGGCTTTTATTTTTACTATCCTGCATATTATCGCCTTACCTGCATGAAAACCAAACTAAGGAGGAAAAATGAGTGGCTTATACTGTTTTCAAGGACTTAAATCGCGACTTTGCCCGGTGTTTACAAAAAAACTAAAGTCATCGGGCTTAAAATCGCTTTATTTTACCGGTTTGGCCTTTGTTTTTGGCCTTTTGCCCTCTTTTACAGCCTTTGCGGAAGAGGCGGAGCAGGCTTCCGCTTCAGGCGGGGGCGGGCTTTACGCTCTTTCCGCAGGCTTGGCCATAGCTTTAGCGGCCTTTGGCGGGGCCTTGGCGCAGGGCCGGGTGGGGGCTTCGGCAATGGAGGGCATTGCCCGCAATCCGCAGGCCCAAAAAATTATGTTTATCCCCATGATTATTGTGCTGGCCTTGATTGAGTCCTTTGTGATTTTTTCTTTTGCGATCGCCATGATTATCGCCGGAAAAATCTAAACCCCAGAGGGGGTAAGCCCCAAGGGGGGTAATTTAAGCCCCCAAGGGGGATAATGTAAAGCCTGCTTTTCGGCTTTGCAAAAATCTGTGAGAAGTAACAATGAGCGTTTATATTTTGTCGGCCAAAAGAACAGCCATTGGCTCTTTTATGGGCAAGCTCTCTTCTGTTCCCGCCCCCCGCCTTGGAGCAAAATTGATTTCAGCTTTGACAGATATTTCCTTAGGCAGGGAACATTCCGCACCTCCCGAAGATATTAAAGAATGTATTATGGGTCAGGTTCTTACAGCCGGTAGCGGGCAGGCCCCGGCCCGGCAAGCCGCCCTTTATGCCGGCCTTAAAAACTCCACCCAGTGCATGACAGTTAATAAAGTCTGTGGTTCGGGTTTAAAAGCGGTTATGCTGGCCTGTGATTCTGTTTTGCTTAAGAAAACTGATGTGGCAATAGCTGGCGGGCAGGAGAACATGAGCCTTGCCCCCTATCTTGTGCCAAGAGCGGGCCTTCGCCTTGGCCACACAGAAATGCAGGACAGCCTGATAAAAGACGGCCTTTGGGATCCTTACCATGATTTTCAGATGGGAAAGGCCGGGGAGATCTGCGCCCGGGAATATAAAATCAGCCGTGAAGAGCAAGACGCCTTTGCCGTTAAAAGCTACAAAAAAGCTTTAAGAGCTTTAAAAGAAGGCTGGTTTAAAGAAGAAACACTTCCGGTTGAGGTAAAAACCGGCAAAAAAACTTTTCTTGTCACTGAAGATGAAGAACCGGGTAAGGTGATTTTTGAAAAAATCCCTCATCTTAAGCCGGTTTTTGAAAAATCAGGAAGCATCACCCCGGCAAATGCCAGTAAAATCAATGACGGAGCAGGCGCCCTTTTATTGGCCTCAAAAACTTACATAAAATCGGAAAAGAAAAAGCCCTTGGCCCGCATTATTGCGGGCGCTTCTTTTTCCAAAGAACCGAAGCATTTTACCACCGCTCCGGTTCAGGCTGTAAGAGACTCACTTAAAAACGCGGGCCTTAAGCTTTCTGATATTGATCTTTTTGAAATAAACGAAGCCTTTGCCGTACAAACTCTTGCCGTCTCAAAAGAGCTTGGAATCCCAAAAGAAAAACTAAATATCCAAGGCGGGGCGGTGGCTCTTGGCCATCCCATTGGGGCAAGCGGGGCGCGCATTCTTATCACCTTGGTGTACGCCCTTAGAAGGCTGGGTCTTAGATTTGGCTTGGCAAGCATTTGCATAGGCGGGGGAGAGGCCCTTTCCCTCTTGGTGGATGCCCGGATTAAATAATCGTTTATGATAAAGCTTTTATCTAACAGCCCTAAATTCCGCGCTTTGTCAAATTATTCAATACCGGTCTTTAGCCGGGGTTGACACAACAGGACTTTTTCTAAGAGAGAAAAAACATTATTGTCAGGTAAGGCAATATGGAAAAACAACAAGAGTTTTTTTTGCCGGATGTAAAAAATTTGGGGCAGGTTTTTACCCCTGATAAAATTATCCGGCAAATGCTTTCTTTACGCAAAAACAAAGGCTCTGTATTGGAGCCTGCCTGCGGAAAGGGCGCTTTTTTAAAAAAGCTTAAAAGCTTTACCGCGATTGAGCTGGATAAAGGCCTTTTATCGAATATGTCTCAAAAGTTTTTGCCTCTTAAAAAAAGCTCTTTAAAAACTTTTAATAAAAAAATTTTAACCTGCGACTTTTTTTCTTACCCTGTGGAAAACAAGTTTAACACCATTATCGGCAACCCCCCTTATGTGAGGTTTCAGGATATAGATCCGGGAACAAAAAAACTTCTTCCCCTGCGGGACTTTGATAAAAGAAGCAATCTTTATCTTTTTTTTATTGCAAAGTGTTTACAGCATTTAAAAAAAGGGGGGGAGCTGATATTCATCACCCCGCGGGATTTTTTAAAAGCCACTTCAGCAAGAAAATTAAACCAAAAACTTTATGAGCAAGGAAGCTTTACTCATTACTTTGAATTAGGGGACAGCCCGGTTTTTAAAAACTATTCCCCTAATTGCGCTGTATGGCGTTTTGAAAAAGGCCTTTTTGACAGAAAACTTAAAACCGGTCAGGGTTTTTTTAATTTTTTTGAGGGGCAGATTTGGTTTGGCCCGGCGGGAGGCGGCCTTCTTTCTGATTTTTTTGAGGTAAAGGTGGGGGCGGTAAGCGGCGCGGATGCTGTATTCACAAACGAAAAAAGAGGCAACAAGGATTTTATTTGTTCTCACACCGCCCGCACAAACAAAACCCGCCGGATGATTTATAACCGAATGGATAAAAGCCTTGAGCCTTATAAGCAGACACTAATAAAACGAAAAATAAGATCTTTTAATGAAAGCAACTGGTGGAAATGGGGCAGAAAATATTGTGATAGAAAAGGCCCCCGCCTTTATGTAAACTGCAAAACCCGAAATTTAAAACCTTTTTTTACGCACAAATCCCGGGCTTATGACGGATCTGTTATGGCGCTTTTTCCAAAAGATCCCGCTGTGGATATAGAGCGGGCAATGGATACCTTAAACAAGGTAAATTGGCCAAGCTTGGGCTTTGCCTGTGATGGAAGACTTCTTTTCACTCAACGAAGCCTCGAAAAAGCCCCCGTGGAACTTACTTTCACCTGTAATTAGTAGCTCGTGAAAAAGGCTATCAAGTGTATTGTCTGCAAGCAAAATCCAAGCTCATTCGGGACGGAATACCTTGGACCCTCTTCGCTTGGCTTTGCTTGCAGACATAATTTACAGGTGTTTTTTACAGGCTACTAATTAGTAGCCCGTGAACAAGTGCCCCCTTAGCATTTTTGTCCAAAGTCCGTGCCGTGAGGGGCGGGAGGCCAACAATTTGGCCTTCCGTTCTTCTTTGTTTTTGCGTAAAACTGAAAGCCCTATACTTAGGGCTTTCAGCCCGAAACGGTGCGGACTTTGGGCAAAAACAGCTAAAGAGTAAGGGTTTTTCACGCCTGACTATTTAGTGGTTTAAGATAGGTCTTGGGGTTTTATTTTAAGGAATTTGAAAAACTTATTTTGTATGTTTTTCAGATCTTTTTTGCTTTTTCCGCCAAAGCGAAAGGTCCATTCCTCTTGGGTGGTGGAAAGGCGGGCCAGGCCCCAATTTTTTTTGGGAAAGCTCACCCTCACCCCGTCAATAAAACAGCATTCAGCCCCCTTTTGTTTTTTAAAAAAAAGCTTTAGTTTTTTAATTTGTTTTTTAGCAAGCCCGCGATCTAAAAAAGGGGCGCGCAGTTCATAAGTTTCAAAGCTTTTTATGAGGGAGTTATGATTTTTGGGAATGATATTGTTTTTTTTCAAGCTTAAAGGGCTTCGGTGTTCGCCAAATTTAAAACCGGTTTGCTTTAAAAGATCTTCCGGATCTTTACCGGTTTTAAAGCAAATATTTATCAGCTTTAAAAGCCCATACAGGCCGTCGTCTATAGGAAAAGGATCGTCCATAAAAAAAAAGTGCCCTGCAAGCTCCCCTCCAAAAACAGCTTTTTCTTTTAAAGCTTTCTCCCTTACAAGAGCATGCCCGGAAGGGCCGAGCTTAAAAGGAATTTTGTTTTGCTTTAAGAAATCAAAAAACCAGTCGGCGCATTTTAAATCCGCTGTTACAAGTTTTTTAAAGCCCGGGTTTTTTTGTATTTGTCGCTTTTTGTCTGCCGGACATAAATCTAAGCCTTTGGCTTTAAAAATGTCTGCGATAAAAAGAGCCATTAGCTCATCGCCGTGAAAGATTTTTCCGCTTTTTCCAAGGATCACCAATCTGTCCCCGTCCCCGTCAAAGGCCACCCCGAAATCGCAGTGTTTTTCTTTTATTGTTTTTTGTAAAGCCCTAAGGTGTTTTTCCTTGGAAGGGTCGGGCGGGTGATGAAGAAAGCGCCCGTCGGGCCGGGCCTTAAGCCAATAAACTTTTAAGGGAAGGTTTAGGGCTTTAAATATTTTTTCCGCCAAAGGCCCGCCCACACCGTTTCCGCAGTCAACAGCGATGCTTTTAATGGGGAGCTTGTTATATCTTTTAGCCTGCTGTTTTGCAGATATTTTTTTTGCTCCAAGGCTTGAGGAAAAACTCTTAAGACTTTGAAACCTGTTTTTTAAAAAAGAAAGATAAAGAGGCTTTATATTTAAAGGGCTGATGCTTCCTTTTTTGCGGGCTTTGGCAGTTAAATTTTCTTCTTCCATGATTTTTTTTAAGAAAAGCATTTTTTCGCCACAAAGGCTTTTTCCGTTTAAGATCATTTTAAAGCCGTTAAAGTCCGGGGGATTATGGCTTGCCGTCACCATAATAGAGGCTTTAATTTCTTTGGTTTTTAAACCGGCAGGGGAAAAAAGAGAGGCAAAAAAACAAACCGGGGAAGGGACCATGCCCAGAAAGTAAACTTCCGCTCCGGCCTCACCAAGAGATTTTATTAAACACTTTGCAATTTCAAGACTGCTTAAACGGCAGTCATGCCCCACCGCCACCCAAGGTTTTTGGGCTTTGTCGGGCATGCCTTTTTCAAGATTTTTTTGTTTTTTCTTATTTGAGCTGTTTTGTTCATAAAAACGAATAAAGGCAAAGGCCAGATTTTTTACAAAGTCCAGATCAAAATCTTTTTTGTACACTCCTCTTATATCGTTTTTTCTAAAAATATTTTTATTCATATTGACCTTTTACATATCTTTTTGTGAAAAATTTAAAAAAACAGTGGTTTTTCATAAGCTTTTTAAAGTGTAAAGCAAAGCCCTTTTCATGGATTCTTCATCCGCTTTGTTTTTTCCAAAAATATCTTTGGCCGTGCCGTGGCTCACACTGCTTCTTAAAAAAGAAAGCCCCAAGCTTATTTGAAAGCTTTTTTGCTCACTTAGCATTTTAAAAGGAATAAGCCCCTGATCGTGATAAAGGCAAATGTACATAAAATATTTTTTTAGGTTTTTTCGCAAAAAAGCGGTATCCGGCGTTAAAGGCCCCGCCACCCGGCCTTTCCATTTTAAAAGCTGTTTTTTAAGCAAAATCTCCTCTTGACCGATAAGCCCCTCTTCCCCCGCGTGAGGGTTAAGGCCCAAAACCCCCAATTTTTTAACCGGCTTTAGGGTTTTAACTGTTTTTTGCTTTGTAAAAAGAGAGTTTAAAACCTGCCCCTTATCCCCTCGCCATTTAAGGCAAAGGGCGATACATTTATGTAAACTGTCCCGGCTCCAGTGGATTTTTTTCAAAGGCAGATGGCCCGTCAGCAAAGTTATATTAAAAAAATCCCCTATGAAAGTCATAAATACAAATTTTTTGCAGTCTAATTTTTTTAACAGATCGGTATGGCCTCTTTCTGAAAAGCCCTCTTTTTGCATTTGTGTTTTTGAAAGAGGGCCTGTCACCAAGGCTGAATTTTTTTTGTCTTTAAGGCAAAGCCGGCAGGCTTTTTCCACCCAAGCGGCCGGGGTGGGGGGGGCTAAAATATCCCATAAAATGTTTTGCTCCGGTTTCCCGCTTTCGCGGGAATGACGAGCTATGCGGGAATGACGAGCTATGCGGGAATGACGAACCGGATTCCCGCTTAAGGATAAAAATTCCTTCTCACTTATGGGGATTCTTTTAAAAGGGCTTTGCTCTATCAGATTAAATATTTTTTTTTCAGCTCCAATGGATCGCCACAGGGCAAAACATGTCCCCTTTTTTGGGCGTATCTTTTTTAAAGCCTTAAGGCTTACCTCAAGACCTATGCCGCCCAAGTCCCCGGTGGTGATATAAATGGTTTTCATAAATGGGTGTTAACGAAAAATTGTTTTTTTTCTTCTGTCAAAAAGGCTTTAAGCTTTTTTTTAAAAAGCTCTTTAAAAAAAAGGCGCGAAAGCCGGGCTTTTCTTTTTTGATCTTTTGGACTAATGACAGGGCTTTTCCATACCGCTTTAAAAATATGGTGGCCTGAGGGAAGTAAAAGCAAACCTGATATCTGCCCCACAGAAAGCGGTTTTACCGCTTTTTGAACAGCGGGGTTAAGGGTGGAGAGTTTTAAATTTTTTAAAATATCTTTTTTCTCCCCCGGGTTTTTTGGCTTCCATTTGTCAAAAAAAGAATTTTCTTTGGAAATTTTTTTAAAAACTTTTTTGGCGTCTCTACCGCCTTTAGCTGTTGGCGGGAAAAGCAAATAAGCCAGCTCGTATTCAAAAGAGGTAAAAAGCGCTTTTCCTTCTTTTTGCCGGGCGTATTCGTTTAAGTCCTCATCGGAGAATTTTATCTTCTCTCCCACCTCCCGTTGAATAAGTTGTTTTCTTAAGAGCGACTTTTTTAAAAAGATCTTGTAAGAAGAGGAAGTGAAATTGTTTTTAACCAGTTTTCGGCTGAAGGCTTTTTTGGAAAGTCGGCTGTTCTTTTTTTTTCTTAACAGCGCTTTTTTTAAACGGGCGGGATCCAAGGTGAGCCGGCTTTGCTCCGACTTTAGATCCAGAATTTTTCTATAAATAAGAAAGTTAAGCAAAGCGGAGTTTTTTTGCTTTAATTCCGCGGGTGAAAATAAGATCAACAGGGGGGAGTCTTTGAAAAAGCCGTTTTTAAGCCTTTTTCTGGCCTCCTTAAGATCCATAAGGCTTATCATTTCCCCGCTTATATCGGCCAAAGTTTTTTCCACTGTAAGGACTTTTGCGCAAAGTGGAAAGCAAAAAATAAGACACAAAAGGATAAAGCCGTATTTCATACAGCCGACTATATGTTAAAACGGGACACAAATAAAGCCTCTTTTACCGCATATCAACTTTTATTTTTTTAAGAACGGCTTCATTTTTTAAAATATTTAAGTTTTTGCTTTGCTGATCTATCCATTTCGTGAAAAGGGCTTTTTTTCTCCGCTCCATAAGCTCTGCCCTAATTTCTTCCTGGGCCTCCTCAAAGCTGATTCTTACAGCAGGTTTTTTGTCTATAACCTGTATAAGATGCCAGCCGTAGGGGCTTTGCCATATCGGGCTTATTTCTTTTTTTTTAAGCAAAAAAGCCTGATCAAACACCTTTAAAACCCCTTTTTCCACCCATTCGGCCTTTAAGGGGCTTGCCATAAAATCCCGCACAGCCTGACTTAAAGTTTTTTCTTTGGCTGATTTTATCTTAATTAAGATCTCCTTTTTTTTATGAAAAATATGATAAATAAGAAGTCGGGCGGGCTTTTTAAATAAATGGGCGTAAGTTTTGTAATATTCTTTAAGCTCCATTGAAGAGGGAGGAAGCGCGCCCGCGCTTATTTGCTGTGTGGCTTTTTTTATCAGGAGGTTTTTTTTTATTCGCTCTTTCCATTCTCTTAAGTTTAAGTTTTTTCTTTTTAAGAACATCAGGAAGGCTTTTTCGTTTAAGTGGCGCCCTTTTTCCAAGGCCTTTTTAAGCTCTTTTTCAGAAACAACAAGAAAATGCTCTTTGGCCTGTTTAAGAAGAAGATACTCCACAGTCATATCCGTTATAAGCTGTTTTTTGAGCTTTTCCATAAGCTTTTGATTTTTTACATCTTGAATATTAAGGGCCTGTATTTTAAAAGCCAGCCGTTTAGCAAAAGCTTTGGCGCTCCATTTTTGCTCATTGATTTGCAAAGCGACTGTGGAGTGTTTATTTTTAAACAAATTTTTTTTAAAGCTTTTTAGAAAACCGTTTTGCTTTGCCTGAATGATAAAAAAGCCCGCCCCTCCCGTAAAAATCAGAAATAAAACAAAAAAAACCAAAGCTTTGCGTTTTGATTTTTCTTTAAGCCGGTTTAAAAGTTTTTGAATTTTTTCTAAGCGGTGTAAAGCTTTCATTAAGTAAAGTAAATTTTTACAAATTGTTTAATAAAGCCGTATTGGTTTGCACTTTGTATTTGGATTTTAAGCTGTTGAAATAGTGGGTCATGGCCCGATTTCTTTGCCGATCAAAGTAACCCGCCCGGATTTGCGCCCGGTTGGCTTCTCCAAAAGGAATTTTGCGGTTGAGCCTTAATATGTAAAAACCTCCTGAGCTTTTAATGGGAGGGCTTATTTGGCCGTTTTTCATTTTTTTAAGCTGGTCATAAAGGCTTGGGTGGATGCTGTGTCGGGATCGGGGTACATTGATCCGGCCGGCAAGACGGTTGTCGGAATAAATATCCACCAGATCCGGGAAAGCTTTTTTGCTTTTTTTAACTTCACTGTGGATTTTCAAAGCCCGCGCTCTTGCGGAGTTAATTTGCGCCGGAGTGGAGTTTACAGGAAAGCTGATGACAATAAAATGAAAATCAAACTCCGGGTGCTTTCTGTAAAACTTAAGCATAAGGCTTTTAGAGAGCTTTTGAGTGGCCCGGTCAATTTTGGCGACTTTCTTTTTTAGTTTTTTGTCGGCAAAGTGTTTATACAGAGTCTGCTCAAAGCTTTCTTTAAGAAGAGGGCTTGCGAACATATCTCTTATGGAGGGATTTTTAATCAGGGTGGAATCATTATAAGCGGCCTCCACCCCCACCCGGTACCGCAGGTATTCCTCAAAAAATTGTTTAATTGGCGGAGTATTGGGGGCGATTTCTTTTACAGCCCGATAAGTGTCTTTAAATTCTTTAAGGGAGATCTGTACTTTTACCAAGCCTTTGGCCCCGGAATAGGAAATAACAGCCAGATTTTTTGCCTGCGCGGAGAAACAAAGTAAAAAAGTAAGTAAAAAAATGGGAGTATAAGAAAACATAAGCAAAAACCCGTTGGTCCTTTATTTGGCTCTTTGTTTAGCCCTTTGTTTGGTCCTTTGTTTGGCCCTTTGTTTTTAGAGGAGCCTTCTCTCTTTTTATCAGATCGGGAGAAAAAGCCTGTAACTTAAATATAATACGGGACTTTACCCTGTATCAAGGAGAGCGGGACTTTTGTCTTGGTTTTAAGCCTCGCCCGGCAGAGGGGATACTAACTTGTCGGGCGTGAAAAAGGCTGGATTTCATAGTTGGCATAAACAAAAGCCCGCCTTGTTCGGGACGGAATACCTTGGACCCTCACCGGCGGGCTTTTGCTTATGCCACAAATAACAAGGGTTTATCACGGAGGACTAATGAGTAGAGCGTGAAAAAGCACCCCTTAAGCATTTTTGTCCAAAGTCCGTGCCGTGAGTGTCCAAGGTACTCCGTCACGAAACGGTGCGGACTTTGGACAAAAACAGCTAAAGAGCAAGGGTTTTTCACGGGCAACTAACTTTTTTGTTTGAGCGCGGATATCAGGTGGTCCAGGATCTCGAAAAGATCCCCCGTAAGGCCGTAATGGCTTTTTTTAAAAATCGGGGCTGAAGGGTCTTTGTTAATGGCGACAATGGTCTGAGACCCGCTCATTCCCGCCAGATGTTGAACAGCCCCGGAAATACCGCAGGCGATATAAAGCCGGGGGCTAACAGTTTTCCCGGTCTGCCCTATCTGTGTGGAGTGGGGCCTCCATCCGGCGTCTGTCACCGCCCGGGAAGCCCCCACAGCTGTTTGAGGGCCTAAAAGATCCGCCAGATCTTCCAGCAGTTTAAAATTTTTAGGATCCTGCATTCCCCTTCCCCCTGATACAATAATCCGCGCTTCTGTAAGATCCGGCCTTTTGTCAGGTTTGTCTTTCCTAAGCTTAAGCCTTTGGTCATTTGGATCTTCAGCCACTTCCCGGTTGAGCTTTGTCAAAGAGTGGAATTTTTTTTTGGCAGGCTTAAAAGCCCCGCTTTTTGCCCTCATTAAAATAAGGGGCGCCGGTTTAAGTTTTAGCCTGCAAAGAGCTTTGCATTTTCCGGAATAAAGGCTTTTTTCAGCCACCCAGCCTTCCGCCTGTTTTTTAAGGCTTAATACATCAGAAAGAAAAGGCAGGTTTAGGCGAAAGCTCAAGCGGGAAAGCCTTTCCAGCCAAAAAGCCGAGGAGACAGATAAAATCAAGTCTGGATCCCACTCTTTTATAAAATCGCTTAAGAAAAAAGAAAAACTTTTGGGGCTTAAAATTTTTTGAGGCTGAAAAAAAATTTTATGCGCGCCCCGCTCTTTTATTTTTTCTAAAACGGAGGAGTCCCCTCCCATACAAAAAGCCCACACTTTAAAGCCCTCCTGCTGAGAGGCAAAAGATACCATGTCCAAACCTGAGCTTTTGGCTTGATTTTCAGATGAAATCTCAACAGGCACCAAGACTTTTACAGAAGACATGTTTTTCCTTAAATAATTTTTTCTTTTTCTCTTAAAACAGCAACAAGTTTTTGCGCCTGCTCTTTGGCTTCCCCTGAGATCATACGGCAGGGCGGCGGCGCGGGCGGAGGTTGATAGGACTCAAACTTTAAGTCCAGCGCAAAGGGCGGGGGCTTAAGCGCTGAGAGCTTTATTTTTTCCAAGGGCTTTTTTTTGGCTTTCATAATTCCCGGAAGGCCGGCGTAGCGGGGCTTGTTGATTCCCTTTTCCACTGTAATGAGTGCGGGAAGGCGAAGCAAAACCTCCTCAATATTTTGAGCGGAACTTTCACAAAGCCAGAGCTTATTTTCTTTTTCACGCATTTTTGTGACAAATCCGGCATGGGGAATATTCAGACTCTCCGCCAGCATGTACCCGGTCCCTCCCTGATTGGCATCCGCCCCGGCCTTGCCGGTGAAAATCAGATCCGGAGTATGTTTTTTAATCACTTGAGATAAAAACCAAGCATTAAAGTTTGAAGAAAAGCTCTTATTTTCGCTTTCTATCAAAACAGCTTTGTCCGCCCCTAAGGCCAGCGCCTGACGAAGGGCTTTTTCCGCGCGCAAAGGGCCAAGACTTAAAGCCGTAACTTCGCTTGCCCCTTTTTTTTCTTTTATTTGCAGGGCCTCTTCCAGAGCAAACTCATCGTAAGGGCTGATAATCCATTCCAGCCCGGATTCGTCAATCCCCTTTTTATCCGCTGAAATCGGAATAATTGCTCCGGTGTCCGGCACCTGCTTTATACATACCAGAATTTTCATATTGTCAGGGGTAGCATATTTTTTCAAGTGTTGCTAATCTGATTATAGTGAAAAATATTTTTCGGCTTTCTATTGTGCAAAAATATTTAATGGGGCTTACAGGCTTGGGCCTGGCCCTTTTTGTTTTATTGCACATGCTGGGAAATCTTCTGATTTTTGCAGGCGCAAAAGCTTATAATCTGTACGCGCACAAACTGCAAACCGGCTTTCTTTTTGTTTTGGAGGCGGGGCTTTTGGCCTTGTTTTTCTTACATATTTTTTTGGCTTTGTGTTTAAGCCTTAAAAATCGAAAGGCCGGGGGCTATGTGTTTCGCGCCCGGGGGGAAAAAGCCACCTCCCTTTGGCAAAAAAGCCTTTTGGCCCAAGGGGCGGTGATTTTGGTCTTCGTGATTTTGCACCTGATCACTTTTAAGTTCGGCACGCATTATGAAGTCCGTTATGAGGGAAAAACCGTTCGCGATATTTTTCGCCTTGTGGAAGAAAGCTTTCAAAACCCGGCAACAGTTATATGGTATGTATTGGCTTTGCTGGTGCTTTCGGTTCATTTGTTCCACGGCTTAAGTTCTTCTTTTAAATCTTTGGGTTTGGATCATCCCCGTTTTACCCCTTATATTGAAAAAGCAGGCGGGCTTTATGCGGTATGTGTGACTGCGGGCTATATCAGCCTTCCCCTGTATTTGTTTTTTTTTAAATGAGAGAAAACTATGAGCCTTAAACTTTCTGACAGCGTGCCAAGCGGGGCTTTAAGCGAAAAATGGGCGCGCCACAGTTTTGAATTGCCCTTGGTAAACCCCGCCAACAAAAGAAAGTGTCAGGTGATTGTGGTGGGGACGGGCCTTGCCGGATCTTCCGCCTCCGCCACACTGGCGGAGCTTGGCTATCAGGTAAAAACTTTTTGCATTCAGGACTCTCCCCGCCGGGCGCATTCCATAGCGGCGCAGGGGGGTATCAATTCCGCCAAAAATTACCCCGGAGACGGAGATTCTGTAAAAAGGCTTTTTTACGATACTGTAAAAGGCGGTGATTTTCGAAGCAGAGAGGCCAATGTGTATCGTTTGGCTGAGATTTCAGGTCAGATTATTGATCAGGCGGTGGCGCAGGGGGTGCCTTTTGCCAGAGAATACGGGGGGCTTTTGGCAAACAGATCTTTTGGCGGGGCGCAGGTCTCCCGCACTTTTTACGCCCGGGGGCAAACGGGGCAACAGCTTTTGTTGGGAGCTTACGGGGCCTTGATGAGGCAGGTGGAGGCAAAAAGGGTTCGGCTTTTTCCCCGGCACGAAATGCTGGATCTCATACTCTGTGAAAACCGGGCGGTGGGCATTATCACCAGAAATATTTTGACCGGGGATATAAAGGGCCATTTGGCGCAGGCGGTGATTTTGGCTACGGGGGGTTATGGAAATATTTTTTACCTTTCCACCAATGCCATGCACTCCAATGCCGTTGCGGTCTGGCGGTGCCATAAAAAAGGGGCTTTTTTTGCCAACCCCTGTTTTACGCAAATTCATCCCACCTGTATTCCCCGCTCAGGAAAACACCAATCCAAGCTGACCTTGCTTTCTGAATCCTTAAGAAACGACGGCAGGGTTTGGGTGCCTGAAAAATCCGGAGATCTTAGAGCGCCTAAGGATATTCCTGAAGAAGAAAGGGATTATTATTTAGAAAGAATCTACCCCGCTTTTGGCAATTTGGTTCCCCGGGATCTGGCTTCCCGTCAGGCCAAATTTCAGGTGGATGCGGGAAAAGGGGTGGGAGCCTCAAAAGAAGCTGTGTATCTGGATTTTAAAACAGCCGTGGGAAGGCTGGGGCGCCTCACGCTTTCTGAAAAGTACGGCAACCTTTTTCAGATTTATGAAAAAATCACGGGGGAAGATCCCTATAAAAGCCCCATGCGGATTTATCCGGCGGTTCATTACACAATGGGAGGGCTTTGGGTGGATTATAATCTGCAAAGCACAATAAAAGGGCTTTTTGTTTTGGGAGAGGCTAATTTTTCCGATCACGGAGCCAACCGCTTGGGGGCTTCAGCCCTTATGCAAGCTCTGGCGGACGGGTATTTTATTGTTCCGCGCACTGTGGCAGGCTTTTTGAGCGGGGGAAATTTTCCGATGGAGGCGAAATTAAAAAGCGCGCTTGAGGAAAACAGGGCGCAAGTAATCCGGAAACTGAACAAAATAAAAAGCATAAAAGGCTCAAGAACCGCAGGGAGCTTTCATCGGGAGTTGGGAAATCTGCTTTGGGATCAGGTGGGTCTTTTAAGGAGCGAAAAAGGGCTTAAAACAGCCCGGGAAAAAATTCGATCTTTAAGAAAAGAATTTTGGGAAAACTTAAAATTGCCGGTAGAAGAGGGCAAAAGCGCGGAGCTGGAAAAAGCTCTCCGGGTGGCGGACTATCTGGAGCTTTCGGAGCTTATGGCTATAGACGCTTTGGAGAGAAAAGAATCCTGTGGCTCTCATTTTCGTAAAGAATATCAAAGCCCTGAGCAGGAGGCTTTAAGGGACGACGAAAACTTTTGCCATGTCTCCGCTTGGGAGTATGATAAAGGCGGAGGATGGACTTTGCACAAAGAAGAGCTTAAGTTTAAGGAGGTTCCCTTAAGCCTAAGAAGCTATAAGTAGTCGGGCGTGAAAAAAGCTTCTTGTTGCCCGTGTAAGTGTGCTTGCTCATACCCACCGCTCGGGCTCAGACATGCGTTTTGCCACGCGCGCGTCTTGTGAGACGCGGCGTGCTAAACCGCCGAACTCGCCTCGCGGTGGGTATAAGCAAGCACTTTAACAGGCTACTACTTAGTAGCCTGTGAAGAAGCCTTGTAAATTATGTTTGCAGGCAAAGCCAAGCGGAGGAGGGTCAAACTGAAAAAGTTCTTGTTGTTTGTTTTTCCGCTTTAACCTTAAGCGGTGAGGGTCCAAGGTATTCCGTCCCGAACAAGCTTAAGGTTAAAGCGGAAAGAGCACTTAAAGCCGGGCTTTTTCACAGAAGTAACAGGAGAAGTGATGTGCTACTTAAATTAAAAATATGGCGGCAAAAAAGCGGGCAAAAAAAAGGCTTTTTTGAAAACCACACCTTGAAAAACCTTTCGCCGGACATGTCTTTTTTAGAGCTTTTGGATCATTTAAACGAAGGTCTTGCGCAGAACGGAAAGCCGGTTTTGGCCTTTGATCATGATTGCCGGGAGGGAATATGCGGTTCCTGCTCACTTACAATAAACGGAAATCCGCATGGCCCGCATAAAGGCTCCGCCGTGTGTCAGCTTCACTTAAGGTCTTTTAAGGATGGGGAGGAGCTATGGGTTGAGCCTTTTAGCGGCTTTCCTGTGGTTCAAGATCTGATAGTGGATCGAAGCGCTTTTGACCGCATTATTCAAGCCGGGGGCTATATTTCTGTAAATACCGGTTCCGCCCCAATGGCAAACAGCCTTCCTGTGGAAAAAGCTCGGGCGGATGAGGCTTTTTCCAACTCAGCCTGTATAGGCTGTGGGGCTTGTGTGGCTGTTTGCAAAAACGCCTCCGCAAGTCTTTTTGTCTCAGCCCGCCTTTCTCATTTAAGCTTGCTTCCTCAAGGACAGCCGGAGAGAAAAACCCGCACTTTAAAAATGGTCCATCAGATGGAAAAAGAAGGCTTTGGCTCCTGTTCCAACACCGGGGCCTGCTCTCGTGCCTGCCCCAAAGAGATCTCCCTTGGCGCCATTTCCAAAATGAACAGAGAATACTTAAAAGCCTTTTTGGGCCTTACTTAGTGGCCCGTGAAAAACCCTCATTTTGTCCTGTTAGTGATGTTGGCAGGCAAAGGCTTAAGCGGTGAGTGTTAAATCGTATTCCGTCACGAACAAGCTTAAGCCTTTGCCTGCTGAAAACTAATAGGACAGAGGTTGTTCACGAGCTACTACTTAGTTTTTTTAGCTTTGGTTTTTTTCTTTTCATATTGAAATTCAATCAAAGAGCCTCCAAAAGAAATAAGGTCTCGGTTTTTAAGAATTTTTTTGGAAATATGCTTTTTGTTAAGCAAAACTTTTTCAGGATAAAGAGTTTTAAACAGAGCGGATTTTTTTTCAGGGCTTAAGGAAAAACAGATCTCCGGCGCTTGAGGCTCCAGAACAGGCAGGTCCAAACTGTTAGGACCTATCTTTCTTGGCCCATAGCGGATCCGCCACAGATCCCCTTTTTGAAAGCCGGATTTAAACTTGAGTTTTAAACCGGGGGAAAAAACTTTTAATTTTGAAGGCGCGTTTTTTAAGGAGATCTTTTGTAACTCTTTTTCCACAATTTCCTGCCAAGTGGTGGGCGAAGGCTCCTTGACCTGTAAAATCGTATGACCTATCTGAAACTTAAGCCCGGGCTTTAAAGCAAAAAGGTCATTTATTTCCTCTTTGACATAAGTGCCGTTTTTGGAGTCCCGGTCTCGAAGATAAAGCCTGCCTTTTTTTTTCACTATTTCCGCGTGGGGATTGGAGGCTTTGGAATCTTTAAGGGCGATCTCTTTCTCCCCCCGCCCGCTTCGGCTTAATGTCAGTCCGGCCACAGCCTGAAACTCCTGTCCTTTAAGAGGGCCTGTCATAAAACGAATGATCATAAAAACATCCTTTGGCGGGTTTTATTTTATCGGGTCGCAAAAAACCCTTCAAGCAGGCTCTAAAGAGCTTTTTCTTAAGTTTTTTATTTTTCCTCTTGGAGGGGCTTGCCCGCAAACGGGCTTTGTGTTAAAAAAACCTTTAACATTTTTTCAAAAAACCGGGAAATAAAAACATGAATTATGAGTCTGTTTTGGTTATGGAACCGGCTTTGAGCGCGGAAAGCCAAAAGCTTTTTTTTAAGAAAATAAAAGAAACCGCCGGGAAATTTAAAGGCGATATTCATCATATAGATTCTTGGGGGGTGAGGAAGCTCGCCAATAAAAACAAAAAAAAGCGGGTTCGCGGGCTTTATTTTCATTTTTCCTTTAAAGGGGCCTTGGGGGTGATAGAAGAGCTGGTTCGTGTGATCCGCATGGATGAGCGGGTTTTATATTATCATTTTGAAAAGCTTTCTTCCAAAAAATCCCTTTCAGAGCATTTGCAGGACTTTCGCTTTTTAATGGAAGAGGCTCTTAAAAAGGAAAAAGAGCGGCAGGCGCGACTTCAAAAAAGAAAAACTTTTTTAGCTAAAAAAGTTTAGGGGGACTTAAAAAAATGCGGGTGATTTTACAAAAAGATCTGAAACATCTTGGGATGACCGGGGATATTGTCTCTGTTAAAAAAGGCTATGCCCGGCATTTTTTATTTCCTAAAAAACAAGCCATCCCTTTTACGGAAGGCTCAGCCCGTTATGTCCGGCACCGACAAAAAATGATGGAATTTAAGAAGAAAAAAGCCTTAAACCTTAGAAAATCCCAAAAGGAAAAACTGGAAAATATGAGCCTTTCTTTTATAAAACCGGCCGGGGAGGAAAACCGGCTTTTTGGATCTGTAAGCGCCTTGGAAATTGCAAAAAAATTACAAAAACAAGGTTTTTCCGATCTGGACAAAAAAGCTGTAAAACTTCCACAGGCTTTAAAAACTTTGGGTGAGCATGAGGTGATTTTGGATCTTGGTTCAGACATAAAAACACAGATAATCGTCAAAATCTCAAAACCATCTGAATAATTAGTCGGGCGTGAAAAAGCCCTGACCTATTGGGTTTCCCTCAGGCAAAGGCTATGCTTGTTCGAGACGGAATACCTTGGACTCTCACCGCATAGCCTTTGCCTGAGGGTTCGACCAACAGGACAAAATGAAGCTTTTTCACGCCCTACTGATCAAAAAGGGATGGGATCCATGGGGGCGGGGGCTTTTTCCTCTATACCGGGAATATGGTTTTCAAAAAGGCCAAACCGGGGTTCCCACTTTAAAATCACCGTTCCCGTCGGTCCGTTTCTTTGCTTGTTCAGTATCAGCTCCGCCTGGCCTTTTTTGTCGCTGTCGCTTTTATAGTAGTCGTCGCGGTAAAGCATCATAATCAGGTCTGCATCCTGCTCAATGGATCCGGATTCCCTAAGATCTGAGAGCAGGGGCCGGCGGTTGGTCCTGCCCTCCACCCCCCGGTTTAATTGGGAAAGCGCCACAACGGGAATACTCAGCTCTTTGGCGATGGACTTCAGCAGACGGGATATTTCAGAGACCTCTCTTTCCCGGCTTTCTATGTTTTCCTTAAGGCCCATCATTTGAAGGTAATCCACGATCAAAAGATCCAGGCCCTCTTGAGACTTAAGCCTTCGGGCGCGGGATCTGATTTCAAAAGGGGATAAAAAAGAAGAGTCGTCCACAAAAAAGGGCAGTTCTTTTAACCGGCCCGCAGAGAGCAACAGATTGTCCCAGTCCTTAGTTTTAATCTGCCCGCTTCTTAAATGGGAAAGGGGCACTTTTCCGGAAAGGGAAATCAATCGCATCAAAATTTGTTCCCTGGCCATCTCTAAAGAGAAAAAGGCGGTTTTTTTTCCGCTCAGGCAGGCGGAATAAGCGATGTTCAGGCTGAGCGCGGTTTTTCCCATAGAGGGCCGGGCCGCGATAACGCTAAACTCTCCCGGCTGAAACCCGGAAGTCAGATGATCCAGCTCTGTAAAAGAAGTGGAGACCCCTGTTACGCTTAATTTTTTAAGCTGAAGCTCCTCCAGTTTTTGAAGGCCCGGTGTTACAATGTCTGAAAGGGGCAAAAGCCGGTTTTTACTTAAATGTTCTGTAAACTGAAAAAGATCTCTTTCCAAAGAATCAATAAAGCTGTCTAATTTTTTAAAATCATGGCTTAAAGCCCTTTGCCGAAAGTCGGAGCAAAGCGCTATCAGTTTTCTTAACAGGGATTTTTCCCTTATTAGATGAGCGCAGTCCTCTGCGCTCACGGGGGAGGCGCTTTCCTCCACTAATTCCGCCAGATAAAGCGCCCCGCCCACACTCTCCAGCAGATCTTCTTTTTTCAGCTCTTCATTGATACTCAGAATATCAGCCGTCCGGCCCCGTTTGTGGAATTTTTCCATACAGGAAAAAATGTCTTTATGCGCCGATTTGTGAAAATCCTCCGGGTGCAGGATCTCCATAATTTCATCCCAGACTCTTTGCTTTCCCGTCAGCAAAGCGCCCAAGATAAAGCGCTCCCCTTCCAATGAGCGGGGAAGACTTTTATCCTCCGGGGATGGGGCAAAAGGCATCTTTTTGGGCATCGTATAGGGACTTTTAAATAAAAACCCGGCTTTATCAAGAAAAAAAATTGGACTTTTGTTATACCTTTTCTTTTTTTACACTGTTATTGATGAAAACAGGTCTTTACGGATACAGGACGGATATTACAGGTTTGCTTTTTTTGGCTTTGGCTCTTTTTTTAAGCTTGGCCCTAAGCAGTTATCATCCTTTGGATCCTTCCTTTAACTCTCTTGGCACTTTTGTTCAGGCAAAAAACAAATGCGGCTATCTTGGCTCTTTTTTAGCGGATCTGCTTTATCAGTTTTTTGGGCTTGGCGCTTGGCTTTTTGTGCTCTTAAGCTTAAAGCGGGCAATGACGGCTTTTCAAAGAAAGGCCTCATCAATGGGCCTTATGACCGGCCTTGCGGTAACGGTTTTAAGTCTTCTGGTCAGCTCCTCACTGTTGGAACTGCATCAGCCGGACCGGACTTTTTTTAAAGGACATATTTACCCGGGCGGGATACTTGGTCGCGCGCTTGTACGCTTTAGTCTTCCTTACCTGCATTTTGCGGGGCTTGCCTTGCTTTTTTGGTCCTCCGCTTTAATGCTTTTTGTGATCATTACAAAAAGCTCTGTCTCAGAACTTTTTTGGAAGAGCGCTTACTTCTTAAAAACTTTCAGTGTAGGGTTTTCAAGGTTTTTATGGGCTAAAAGCGGTTTGAAACAGGGGGGAAGGGCCGGCCTTTCAGCTTTTAAAAGGCTTTGGAAAAGGCCTGAAAAACTCCCTCCTCTTTCTTCTTTTTCTTTAGATTTAAAAAATCCCTTAAAGGATATTTCTTTTTTTCCCGGTGAGAGGCGGGAAAAGCGGGTTTTTGACAAAAAGGCGGAAAAAACAGGCCCCGATCAAAACCTTGAAGGTATAAACTGGAAACTTCCTCCCTTAGATATGCTCAGCGCGCCGCCTGAAAGCGCCTTTCGGGTAAATGATCGGGAACATCAAAAAGACGCCCGCAGACTGCTGGAAAAACTACAGCAGTTTTCCATATCCGGCAGGATAAGCCATATTCGGTCCGGCCCGCTCATCACTTTATTTGAGTTTAAGCCGGAAGATCATGTAAAAGTGGCGCGGATTACGCAGATGGAAGATGATTTGATGATCGCGCTTAAAAGCAAATCCATAAGAATTATAGCCCCCATTCCCGGTAAAGATGTGGTGGGTATTGAAACCGCCCACTCCAAAAGGCAAACAGTGTACTTAAAGCGCCTGTTGGAAGATCCGGATTTTTTGGAAAGCCCCTTTCCCCTGCCTTTGGTTTTGGGCCGTCATGCAGACGGCCGTTTCGCCTTAAAGGATTTGGGAAAAATCCCCCACTTAATGGTGGCGGGATCCACGGGAAGCGGAAAGTCTGTGTTTATTGTTTCTTTTCTTTTAAGCCTGCTGTTTCGCCACAGTCCTGAAACTTTGCGTTTGCTCTTGGTGGATCCCAAGCAGGTGGATTTAAGTTTGTTTGAGGGTCTGCCTCACTTGTTAAGCCCTCCCATTCGCGAGTCCCGGGATGCGGTCTTGGCTCTTAATTGGTGCTTGAGCGAGATGCAAAAGCGCTACCGATCTTTATCCCGCTTTAGTGTGCGGGATCTGGCGGGCTTTAACGAAAAAACAAAACATTTAAGTGCGGAGGAAGTAAAAGCATATCAAGCGGAAGATAAAGGGCCGGAGGAAAGTTTTTACTTTTCCCCCCAGCCTTATATTTGTATTGTCTTGGAGGAGTTTGGCGATCTGATGAGTTCTCCTGAGCGGGGCGCTGTTGAAAATCTGGTCGTACGGCTTGCTCAAATGGCAAGAGCCTGCGGTATGCACTTGGTGCTTTCTATGCAAAGCCCCCGAAAAGATGTGGTGACCGGGCTTATAAAAACCAATATTCCGGGAAGAATTAGTTTTAAAGTCTCCTCCCGTATTGATTCCCGTATTATACTGGACACCGGTGGCGCGGAAAGACTGCTTGCTCAAGGGGATATGCTTTACTTAGGCCCGGGCGAGGCAAGACCGGAAAGATTCCACGGCCCTTTTGTAAGGGAAACAGAGCTTTTATCTGTCCTGCGTTTTTGGAGAGAGCAAAAAGAGGACAGCTCTTATGTGATAAAGTCTTTTACCTCAGATAGAAAAAGTTTTTATAAAGAAAGCGAAGAAGAAGAAGATCAAAAGTACGAAGAGATTTTTTCTTATGTTGCGGAGTTAAAGGAGGTCAGCGCCTCCCACTTGCAAAGAAAATACGGCTTGGGTTATCCCCGCGCCGCCCGGCTTATAGATCGGCTGGAGGAAGAAGGGGTGGTGGGACCCGCCAGAGGAAGCAAGCCTCGCGAAGTCTTAAAATAAAGTTAAGCGGTGAAGGAATAAAAAAAAATGAAATTTCACGGGATTATTACAGCTTTGGCTGTGCCTTTTAAATCCGGAAAAGTAGACAAAGCTTCTTTTGAAAAACTGCTGGACTTTCAAATAAAACAAAGACCTTCGGGCCTTGTCTTAAACGGCACCACCGGGGAAAGCCCTCTGCTTTCCAGAAAAGAAGCGGCAAAACTTTTTGAATGGACTAAAACAAAGGCTCAAAAAATCCCTTTAATTTTTGGAGTCGGCGGAAACAGCACAAAAAAAACTTTAGACAATATAAAATGGGCAAAAAGCTTAAAGCCGGATGCCGTATTAACGGTGGTTCCCTATTACAACAAGCCCCCTCAAAGGGGCCTGATAAAGCACTTTAGCGCTTTGGCGGATAACAGCCCTTTTCCGGTGATTTTGTATAATGTGCCGCAAAGGACCGGTATCGGGCTTTCTTTGGAAAGCGTCATGGAATTAAGCCGGCATTCCAATATTAAAGGCATCAAAGAGGCAAGCGGGGACTTAATATTCGGCAAAAACATTATTAAAAACACAAAAAACTTTACTGTGCTGAGCGGAGACGATGAAACCGGCCTTGCTCTTTGCGCTTTGGGGGCAAAAGGCATTGTCTCTGTGATAAGCCATATTTTGGGAAAACAAATGAAATATTATTTAGCGCAAATAAAAAGGGGCGAAAAAGATAAGGCTTTAAAAGAATACAAAAAAAAATACAGCCTGCTTTTAAAAAATGTTTATGCGGAAACAAACCCCATAGGAATTAAAATGGCTTTAAAGCTTATGGGGATTTTTGAATCCGCAGAGTTAAGAAGCCCTTTAGTGGCTATGGAGGGGCAAAAAGCCTTAAATTTAAAAAAAGCTTTAAAATCCGCCGGGCTTTTGTGATATTTGCTAAAGAAAATGAAAAAACAATCTGTTTTAAATGTGGGCTTAAGTGGAGCAAGCGGTAGAATGGGAGGGGCGGTAAAAAGCCTTATCCGCAAAAAAAACTCCGGCTTTGTTTTATGTGCTAAGGCCGGGGGCCTGCGGAAGAAGCAAAGTTCCGGTTTTAACAGCTGGCAGGCCCGGCAAATAAGCGGCGTGATTGATTTTTCCGCACCTCCGCTTTTTGAACAAGCTCTTTTTTGGTGTCTTAAACATAAAAAGCCCTTTGTAAGCGGGACCACGGCTTTAAGCCCCGCTCAAAAAAGAAAGCTTAAACAGGCGGGACAAAAAATCCCGGTCTTTTATGAGGAAAACATGAGCTGGGGAATAGAGCAAATCACGAAGTGGATACAAAATATGCGCCTGCCGGAAGGGGAGCTTTTATTGCAGGATATTCATCATAAAAACAAAAAAGACCGCCCAAGCGGCACGGCTTTGAAGTTAAAAAAACATTTTCCCCAGGCTTTAAAAAGAAAATTAAGAATCCAGAGCAAACGGGTGGGCGAAGTTTTCGGCACCCACCGCATTTTAATCAAAAACCCCGAAGAAGAGGTTTTATTGGAGCATAAAGCCTTAAGCCGAAAACTTTTTGCGGGTGGGGCTTTAAAAGCTTTAAAATGGCTGGTCAAACAGCCCGCAGGGCTTTATTCTTTTAAAGATCTTTATAAGGAGTAAGATGCGTTTTTTTGTGGATACAGCGGACTTGGAGCAAATAAGGAAGATCAATAACAGTTTTCCTTTAGATGGGGTGACCACCAACCCCTCTTTGGTGGCAAAAAGCGGGAAAAACCGCGAAGAGCTTATCCGCGCCATATCCGAGGAGGTTAAAGGCCCTGTGAGCGCAGAAGTGCTGGCGGTTTCTGAAAAAGATATGCTGAAGGAGGCCCGCACTTTAGCTCAAATTCACCCGCAGGTGGTGGTTAAGCTCCCCTTGACCCCGGCCGGACTTGCCACAACGCGAAATTTGCAAAATATCTCCACTAATTTAACTTTATGTTTTTCCGCTCTTCAGGCGCTTATGGCGGCCCGGGCGGGGGCGACTTTTGTGTCCGTATTTGTGGGACGCTTGGATGACACCGGTGCGGACGGAATGGAAGTGGTATCTCAAGTGATACAAATTTTTTCTCAATATAAAATCAAAACTCAGGTTTTGGTTGCCAGTGTAAGACATGTATCTCATGTGCTGGCTTCTGCAGAATTGGGGGCGGATATTGTAACCCTTCCCCCGGCTCTTTTTTGGCGGATGACAGAGCATCCCTTGACGGATAAAGGGCTTTTGCAATTTTTAAAAGACGCTAAAGCCGGTCCTAAATAACCGGGCGTGAAAAAGTCTTGCTCTTTAGTTGTTTTTGTCCAAAGTCCGCGCCGTTTCGGGACGGAATACCTTGGACCCTCACGGCACGGACTTTGGACAAAAATGCTTAAGGAGGCATTTGTTCACGGGGGACTAAGTAGTAGCCCGTGAAAAAGCTTCATTTTGTCCTGTTGGTTGAACCCTCAGGCAAAGGCTATGTGGTGAGAGTCCAAGGTATTCCGTCTCGAACAAGCATAGCCTTTGCCTGAGGGAAACCCAATAGGTCAAGGGTTTTGCACGGAGGATTAAGTAGTCTCTTCATGGAAAGGGCGGAATGAAAGCGGTTTTGTTTATTTGTTTGTTTTTCAGTTTTGCCGCAAAAGCGCAAAGCCCTAAAGCTTTATTTGATAAAGCCGTTTTAAAATTAAGTAAGGGAGAAACCAAAGAGTCCTCCGCTTTGTTTTATGAGTTTTTAAAGCTTGATCCAAACTCCCTTTCCGCCCGTTTTAACTTGGCTCTTTCCCTTTACCGGCAAAGCGCAAAGCCGGATCCCGCAAGGGCCTATTTAAGGCAGATCTTGTTTGAAAAACCTTATAACAAAGAGGTTAAAGTTTTTTTGCGTAAATTAGGGGACAAAAAATATTTTTGGCTCTGGATTCCTAAAGACATAGTCTTAATTTTAGCGGCTTTAGCCTTGCTTTTTATTTTGCCCTTTCGGGGGCAAAGGCTTAAGGAAGGGGCCGGATCTTTTTACGATAAAACAGTAACAAACAAAAGCCTTAAGTTTTTTTGTTTTCTGTTTTTTGTTTGTATTGAATCTTTTAGTGTTGCTTATTTTTATTTTCGTGCTGAGCCAATGGGCACTTTAATCAAAGACTTGCCGGTTTTAAGCGCGCCTGTAAAAAACGCGGGAGTCTTGTTTGAGGGGAAAGCGGGCGCTTTGGCAAGACTTTTGCCTGTGAAACAAAAACCTTCCGGCTGGATTTTAGTGCGAATCCCCTCTTCCGGCTCCGGCTGGATTGGATCGCAGGCTTTTTTGCCTTTAAATCCCGCCTTGCCTTAAGGTATGGAAAAAATTTAAAAAAACAAGGGGCAAAACTTTATTGCAATAAAAAAGCCTTTACTGTTATATTCCTTTAAAGAGCTTTTTTGCTGAATAACAAAGGGATATACGGGAGGAGACTTACAATGATTGACTTTTTATGGAAAAATTTTTTCAAAAAAGAGGAAAAAAATATTGAAATGATTTTAAAAGAAAACCCTTTGTTTGAAAATTTAAGTCCCCGGGAGCTGAAACTGCTGAGTAATATGGTGCATAAACGGTCCTTTACTCCCGGAGAGTTTGTTTTTCAAAAAGGAAAAGGCTTGGGAATGTACATTATCTTAAGCGGAAGGGTGAATATTCTGCACGGCGATTCTTCCCCCGGCGCGGAACAGGCGGTTCTTTCCCAATTAAAAGAGGGGGATTTTTTCGGTGAGCTGTGTCTGGCGCAGGAAAAAGGCTGTCATCATGTTTCTGCGCAGGTCTTGGAGGAATCCAAACTGCTTGGTTTTTTTCGTCCTGATTTATTAAATTTAACAGAAAAAACCCCCTCCACAGGGATAAATATTTTAATGAAGCTTTCGGAAGTATTGGGGGAGCGCCTTCAAAAAGCGGGGGAAAAACTCTCTCATTTTAAACAAACAATGGACACATAAAAAATGCTTACTTTAACGGCGGAGCACAAAGCCCGGTTAAAAAGAATCAATATCATAAGACTATTGGTCTTCGTGGGTATTTTGGCTGTAACAGTCTGCCTGCTGTTTATGATCAATAATTTGTTTATCTCCCTTCTTTTGGCTTTTGTGATAAGCTATCTGGCCCGCCCGCTCATAGCCCCTTTGGAAAGAACAGGCTTAACTTACAATACGGCTTTGATTCTTATTTTTTTAACTGGGATAGGGCTTGCCGGGTTTTTGGGGATATGGGGTTTTCCCTTGGTGTCCGGGCAGATAAGCCACTTTCAAACAGAGTGGCCCCGTTATTCAGAGGGGCTTCTTTCTTTGATAGAAAACATTGAGCTGAAAGCTAAAAATTGGCTGGGCTTAAATATTGAACTTAAGGAACAAGGCAAGGCAAAACTTTTTTCCTTAAGTCAGGTGATTTTAAAAGATCTTCCCACCGGGCTTTTAAGCTTCTTTAGTGTCTTGCTTCTTGCCCCGTTTTTGGCTTTTTTTATGTTAAAAGACAGCCATAAAATATCCAAAAGATTTATGCTTCTTGTGCCCAACAGCCTGTTTGAAATGGTCTTGGATCTTCAATATCGGATCAACCGGCAGTTGGGGCAGTTTATCCGCGCCCGGTTTTTAGAGGCGTTTATTGTGGGGCTGGTGACTTTTGCGGGCTTAAGCTTTATTTCCTTTCCTTTTGCAACTTTGCTTGGGGGTTTTGCGGCCCTGACTAATCTTATCCCTTATATCGGCCCGATTATAGGGGCTTTACCGGCGGTGGCTATAGCCTTGGTGAATCATTATGAAACCTGGGATCTGTTTATGCTGATAGGGGTGTATCTTATCGCACAGTTTATTGACGCCTTTGTTTTGGTTCCGATTTTGGTGGCCCGGATTGTAAACCTGCACCCCGTAACAGTGGTTTTGCTGATTATTCTGGGCGGGCAGTTTATGGGGGTTTTGGGCATGATTATCAGCATCCCCGTAGCCAACGCGCTTAAGGTTAGCTCGCTTGCCGTCTATGAGCATATTACGCAATTTAAAAATGACGGTTTTTAATTAGTCGGGCGTGAAAAAGCTTGCTCTTTAACTGTTTTTGTCCAAAGTCCGCGCCGTTTCGGGACGGAATACCTTGGACCCTCATGGCACGGACTTTGGACAAAAATGCTCAAGGTGGTATTTTATCACGCCCGACTAATTAGTAGCCTTGTTCATGGGGGACTAAATATTAAAGTCCGGTTTTTTTTCTTAAAACGGGCACTCTTCTTTCCAGTTTATAGTCCTTGACTTTAGAGACCAGCGCCGCGCGCGAAATACCAAGCTTTTTAGCCACCCGGGTTTTGTTCCAGCCTTCCTGCTTTAAGGATTGAGAAATCATCTGGCGCTCCAGTTGGGCAATGGCTTTCTTCATGGTTTTTCCGTGATGACCCGCGTTTAAGAGGGAAATAAAATGCGGATCACTGTTTTTGTTTCTTATTTTTTCGGATAAAAACTCCGCTTTGATATAAGCGTCGTTTCCGGTAAAAACAGCCAGCCGCTCCGCTTCGTTTTGCAGTTCCCTTACATTGCCGGGCCAATGGTATTGGTTTAATTTTTCAAGAGCTTTTTTTGTAAAAACTTTTAAATGAGGGCTGAACTGATTGATGAAAAACTCCGCCAAAAGGGGAATATCCTCTGTTCTTTCTCTTAAGGCGGGCGCCTTAATATTAATGACATTTAAGCGGTAATAAAGGTCTTCCCGAAAGCTTCCCTCCTCCACCATTTTTTTAAGGTTTTTGTTGGTGGCCGCGATAATACGGACATCCACCTTTTTGGCGCTAAGCCCGCCCACAGGAAAAAAAACACCTTCCTGAATAACCCTTAAAAGTTTTACCTGCATGGCCGGGGAGGTGTCTCCGACTTCATCTAAAAAGAAAGTGCCTTTGTCGGCCAGCTCAAACAGGCCCTTTTTGTCTTTATAAGCCCCTGTAAAAGCCCCCTTGACATGGCCAAACAGCTCGGATTCCAGCAGATTGTCATTTAAGGCGGAGCAGTTTTGCGCTAAAAAAGCCTGACTTTTTCTAAGGGAATTAAAGTGAATGGACTTGGCAATCAGCTCTTTTCCCGTTCCGTTTTCCCCTTGAATGAGCACAATATTGTGAGAGTGTTTTATTTTATCCAAAAGACTGTAAAGACGACACATTACCGGGGATTTGCCGACCATATTGCCGTAAGAAAGGCTGTGTGGGCCGGACATACTCTCCCGTTTTTGTTTTTGCTCCATAAACTCGTTTTGCACTTCAGCAATTTCTTTTGCCGTCATTTCCATAAGATCTATAAAATGATTTTTATCCTGTGCCGGGATCCAGGGGACATGCTCTTCGATTTGTTTGCTCCATTCCCGCCCGGACTTAAGATGAAAATCACTTAAGGCCTTAAGGTTTTTTTCATCTTCCTCGCCGGATTTTTGAATTAAAAATCCGGGACTTACGACAAAGCCCGCCTTGTGAAGATGATTTTGAACAGGACAGATAAAAATATTAAGCCCGGCCCATTTTTTCATAAAACAAGTAAGCTCACAGTCTTTTTGCTCATAAACTTCGCGCAAAATTTTAAAAAAAGACTTAATCAAATCCGGCGTTTGGAAAAGGGATTTTAAAAAAGGATTTTGGAAAGAAAACAATTCTGTTTTTTCATCCAAAATATTTTGTTCGTTTATAATCAGCAGATCCGCTTTCCACCACCGCCAAATAATTTTTTGGCTTTGTTTAACAACATGAAGTCTGCTTAAATCATTCCAGTTGGTCATAACTTTTTACCCCCCGCTATTTATTGGCTCGTGAAGAAGCCCTGTAAATTATGTCTGCAAGCAAAGTCCAAGCTTGTTCGGGACGGAATACCTTGGACCCTCACCGCTTGGACTTTGCTTGCAGACAAACAGTTAATGGACTTTTTTTATCCCCCACTATTTATTAGTATCGTAAAAAAAGTGTTTAAACTTTAAACATTTTTTCTTAAAAATTCCCGGCCATTGGTCTTGAAAAAAGGTGGTTTTAAGGTCTTTGGTCTTAAAATCAAAGCCTTTTTGCAGGCTTTTGAGGGATATAATTTTTTTTTATTGTTTAAAATTTGGCGGTGGATTTTTGAAAAAATATGGCTCGGGACGGAATCGAACCGCCGACACAGAGATTTTCAGTCTCCTGCTCTACCGACTGAGCTACCGAGCCAAAAGTAAAATTTTAAGCCTGTTACACAAAGTTTTCAGTTTCCTGCTCTACCGACTGAGCTACCGAGCCAAAAGTAAAATTTTAAGCCTGTTACACAAAGTTTTCAGTTTCCTGCTCTACCGCGCCTCAGCTACCGAGCCAAAAGTAAAATTTTAAGCCTGTTACACAAAGTTTTCAGTTTCCTGCTCTACCGCGCCAAACTGTCAAAAGCTTTTGAAAAATCATCCTTTAAGTCCTGTATATCCTCCAAACCCACACTGACACGGATAAGGGAATCCGGGGGAGGATGAGGGGAAGAGGCATGGGTCATTAAGGCCGGGTGCTCCACTAAAGACTCCACCCCCCCCAAGCTTTCCGCAAGGGCGCATATCTGAAACCGGCTTAAAAATTTTAAGGCTGATTTTTTGCCTCCTTTAATATGAAAGCTGAGCATTCCTCCAAAGCCGGACATTTGCCGTAAAGCCAGCTTGTGCTGAGGATGAGACTTAAGCCCCGGATAAAACACTTTTTCCACTTCTTTTCGTTCTTCCAAAAAGCGGGCAAGCGCTGTTGCGTTTTTTTCATGCTCTTTCATGCGCAGGCTTAAGGTTTTAAGGCTTCTTAAAAGCAGGTAAGAGTCAAAAGGGGGCAAAACCGGCCCAAGGGACTTGCTCCAAAAAGCCAGTTTTTCCGCAAGTTTTGGGCAATTTGTGCTAAGAACCCCCGCAATAATATCTGAGTGACCGCTTAAATATTTGGTGGCGGAGTTAAGGCTGATATCCGCGCCCAGCTCAAGAGGATTTTGAAAAAAAGGGCTCATAAAAGTATTATCCACCACGAGCAGGCTTTTTTCTTTCTGCAGGCTTATTTTTCGAATATCCATTAGCTTCATCAAGGGGTTGGTGGGGCTTTCCAAAAAGATCATTTTGGCTTTTTTAGGAATGCGGGAAATATTTTTAGAAAGATCCATCAGCTTAATATGCACTCCCCGCGGCTTTAAAATTTTTGTGAGGATTCGAAGGCTTCCTCCGTAAAGATCTTCTTCCGCCACCAAAAGATCCCCCGGCTTTAAAAACTCAAACACCAAAGAGCTTGCTGAGACCCCGGAGGCGCAGGCAAAGGAAAACCGGCCTTTTTCCAAAGAGCTTATACAGTCTTCCAGCGCTTTTCGGGTGGGGTTTTTTGCTCTGGAATATTCATATCCTTTATGCTTTCCCGGCTCTTTTTGCGCGTAAGTGGAAGATAAAGTGATGGGGGTCATCAAAGCCCCGGTGGCAGGGTCCGGCTCCTGGCCCGCGTGAATGGCCCGGGTGGCAAAAGCTTTTTTGTCTATATCTTTTATTTTCATAATTTTTTAATTTTAAACAAAACCCGTTTACCGGTTTTGGGTCAAGCCTATAATGTTTATTTGTAACAGTTTAAAGGCTTTACAAATAAAGCAGGCTGAATATTCCAAGAGGCAAAAGGTAAAAAGCAAAAAGTGGAAAAAACAGGTTTTGCAAAGAGCGGACCAGCCACTTTAAAGCGATAAGGCCAAAAAGCCAAGAGCTGAAAAAAGCAAGGCTTAAGCTGAAAAGCGCCGGGGGATTTTTTTGTAAATCATCCCAGTTATTAAAGCCTTCCCATAAAAAGCCTCCGATTATGGCGGGCAGGGCGAGCAGGAAACTAAAAAAAACAGCTTGTTTTTTGGGCCGGTTAAGGAACAAGGCGACAGCAATTGTTAAACCGCTTCTGCTCATCCCGGGAAAAAAAGCCAAAGTCTGTGAGCATCCTATTAAAAAAGCGCTTAAAAAGGAAAATTCTTTTAAAGGCGGGCGCTTTTTTTTTAATTTTCCGCGGGTGCAAAAAAGCAAAAAAGCGGTTAAAATAAACAAAAGGCCTGTTAAGTCCGGGCGGGATAAACTTTTTTCCACCAAAGGTTTAAGTAAAAAAGCCCCGGCAAGGCCTGGAAGCACGGCCACAGCTGTCAAGTGCACAAAGCGACCGGAGCCTGAGACCTTAAAAGGATTTTTAAAAAAACATTTAAAAACTTCAGTCAGTTCTTTTTTGTAATAGCTTAAAACCGCCATAAGGCTTCCTACATGCAAAACCAAAACAAAAAGCAGATCGGGAGCCGGAAAATTAAAAACCCGGCTTAGAACAACCAAATGCCCGGAGCTGGATACAGGCAAAAACTCCGTAAAACCTTGAATAAAACCCAGTAACAAAGCCTTTATTTCTTCAGAAAAAATCATGGTCTTTTAACACTAATTTTTGCCCGGCTTTTACATGAATGTATTTGGCCCCCGCTTTACCTTTTGCTTTCCATCTTAATTTGTAAGCCCCGGGTTTTCCCACGGGGATGCTTAAGGGGGTGTAGCCGTGAAAGCCCGCCATTTGTATATGCACCCACTTTTGCGTGCGGATGATAATTTGCGCGCTTTTTCCGTAAAGAGGGGGGGAGTATTTACCGTAGGAAATAAAAGGATTGGCCGAAAGCAAAAAAGCGGCAAAAGCTCCAAGCGGAAAAATTTTCCACTTTTTTGCCGGTTTGGCAAACTCCGGGTTTTTTTTGGCCAAAAATCCGGGTTTTAATATTTTTTTGGATCTTTGCGCTCCGGGAAGGCAGTTTTTGACAAACAAGATCCTTTCTGTTTTTTTTCCAAGATGAAAAAAAGCCTTGGGGGAAAAACAAAATTCTTTTTCTTTTCGTTTCTGAGGCTGAGCGCTTAAAAGCGGGTCCCCTTTGCGGATAAAATCCCGGCTTTCCATTTTGTTAAGCTCTTTTTGAGTAAAATCTCCGGTTAAAATTTTTTCCAAAACCCCAAGAGAAAAAAGATCGGAGGCAAATCCTAAAGACTCTTCTTTTTCGTAAAGCTCAGGCGCCGTAAAGGGCTTTGTTCCGTAAAAACCCTCTTTGTAATTGGCCGTTCCGTAATCTGTCAGATACACCCGGCCTTTTGTATCTGTTAAAATATTAGAAAGGCTTAAATCCCCGTGCGAAAGCCCGATGTTTTTCAGCTCTTTTAATCCGCTTAAAACCTGCGAGCATATACAAAAGGCCTCATTTTTGCTAAGAGGAGGGCTTTTTCTTATCAGTTCTTTTAAATTAAGGCCTTTGATGTATTCCAGTATAAGCGCAGGCCTGCCTTTAAAAGTTTCAAAAGAAAGAGCTTTCACCAAGTGGGAGCTGTGCCTTGCCCTCAATAAAGACTCCGTATGCAAAAGCCAAGCGGAGCTGTTTTTTTGTTTAAATGTTTTGATAACCAGTAACTGCCGGACTTTAAAGCTTTTGTCTTTTCTGCAGGCCAGATAAACCTTGTTAAAAGGGCTTTCCCCTAAAACCTCCTGAATTTCATAAACATGGGACGGGGCAGACAGCTTGACAGGCATGTTTTTTCCAAAATGTTTTTGTTTCTTAAGTAACTTAGGAACAAGCAAAAAGCAAGCCCTACCGCTCAAAACGGGACATGCTGTTTCAGCAAGCGGGAGGGAGGGCCGTCTCTTAGCCGGTACTCCCGCTCTTTTTTCTCCTGAAGGATTTTTTTCCGGCAAATTCGGGAAAGTCCCTGTCCTTTTAATATTTCCTGCGCGCTTTCCGGGTTTAATAGCGGAAATTTAAGGCAGTTTTCATCCAAATACCGGATCAGCTGTTCTTTGTTTTTTGTCCGGGTGTGCAAAAGCCATTCGTAGCAATAATAAGGAATCTGCTTTTTGTTTAACTGCTGAAGACAAAGCGCTTTTAATTCTTCCCGCCTTTCTTGTTTTTTTATCATTGTCTTTAGCGCAGTGTGACTTTCCGCTTTCAGCCACTTAAGCCCCCCACCTTCCGCGGTTGGAGCAAAAACCAAAAACCAAAATATCCAAACCTGATACATAAAACACCTCCTGTTTTGTTTCATTAAAAAATTGACTTTTAGTAGCCCATGAAAAACCCTTGTTCTTTGTGTCATAAGCAAAACCCCGGCGGTGAGTGTTAAATCGTATTCCGTCACGAACAAGCCGGGGTTTTGCTTATGACAACTATGAAATCCAGCCTTTTTCACGGACAACTCCAAGTTTTTTTAAAACCCGGCCTTTAATTCCAAAAGCAAAGGGGCAAGTAAAAGCAGAAAAAAAGCCGGAACCTGAAATAAAAACAGCGGAATAAGACAGATAAAAGGCAGTTTTTGAATCTGTTGTTCCAGATCCTGCAAACAGGCCCTTTTTAATTCCTCTTCTAATTCCTGCAGAATACAAAGCACCGGCTCACCTTTAAGTCCCCGGTCCAAAATCTCCAAAAAAACTTTTCTGTAGCTTTTTTTTGCCCAATCTGGAGGGAAAAAGCTTTTTCCCGCCTCCCGAAAAAACAGCCAAAGGCTTAACTGTTTCGCAAAATCGCAGTCCGCAAAGTCTTTTGTGTAGATCTGAATGGCGCTTCTAACAGAAAAGCCGTTTTTGATTTTCAGCTGAATTTGGAGCACAGCGTTTAAAATAGGCGCTAAACAGTCCATCTGATTTTCCTTCCGCATTTCAGTAAAAGTAAAAGCCCGGTAATAAAAAGGAGCAGGGATCCTGATAAAATTTTTATGTGCTTAAGTCCGTATTTATGTAGAACGAAAATTATAAGCCCCGTGTATAAAAGGGATAAAACCAAAGATTGAATCCGAACCTGCAAAAGAGCGGATTCGGCTTTTTGGCGAAAAACAGAGCGGATATGAAGATGATGTCGCAGGTTTTCCAAAATCGGAAGGGCGCGGGAAGAGCTGTCCGCTCTTTTTAATTCTTCTGTGAGATGTCGCAAAATCGGGGAAGATTTTTCTTTTGAAGGTTTTTTGGAAAAGACGATGCTCTCCAGTATCTCCTTGAAATAACTTTGAAAACAAGGGGCAAGAAATTGCAGGGCGCTTTTAAAGGCCGGTCTGAATCCCGGCCCGATTTTGATTTGGGCGATAAGATGTCGGATAAAAAATTCAAATTGCGCCATTAGTTTTTGCTCTCCCCGGTGATTTAGCAGGCTTTTGAGCAAAAAAGCCAAAATCAAAGGCAGGTAGAGCAGTGTCCATTTGAAAGGAAAAGCGGGAATCCGGGAAATAAGGGGAAAAAGCGGTAAAGTCAGGAATAAAAAACCTGTTTTCCAAAGGGCTTGCTCCGTAAAAGCCGGTCCCCGGCGGTAAAGACTCAGCAAACAGCTCAGGCAGACGAGGATATGACAAAATAAAAAGAAAAATTGAAGTTCCGGCATATAAAATTACTACATGCAAAATCCGTGCCATTTTTTTATTTGACTGGAGCAAAAAGAGGAAAGACACTGTTTAAAACGATGAATTTTATTCATCAACAAGCTAATCAGCACTCAACCTGGAGGAGGAGCAATGGCTGGAAAAAAAAGAAGAAAAGCGGGAAGAAAAAAAGCAGGCCGTAAAAAAGTGGGTCGTAAAAAAGTAACAAGAAGAAAGAAAGCGGGCCGTAAAAAAGTAAGAAGAAGAAAGGCGGGCCGTAAAAAAGTTACAAGGAAAAAAGCGGGAAGAAAGAAAGCGGGTCGTAAAAAAGTAAGAAGAAAAAAAGCGGGAAGAAAGAAAGCGGGCCGTAAAAAAGTAAGAAGAAAAAAAACCCGCAGAAGAAAGAAAAAGTAAGTATTTAAAAACACCCGGCGGGGGACATTCCCCGCCGGAAAAGCAAACTGCCTTTTGGGATCTCCCGATGATTTTTTCTTCGGGAGATCTGTTTTTTTTGATTTCAAAGTCTTTTTTTTACGCAGGTTGTTAAATAGTAAAAAAAAATTAAGGACCTAAAGTATGGCTAAAATTTCCATCATCGGGGGAGGTTTTGTCGGTTCCACTTGCGCCCATTGGTTCTTGACCCGGGATTTGGGGAACATTGTTTTGCTGGATATTGCCGAAGATAAGGTGCGTGGCAGGGCTTTGGACCTGCTTCAATCCGTCCCTTTGACAAAGTCCGGCATTCAGATTCAGGGGACAGCGGATTATGAAGATATCAGGGATTCAGATCTGGTGGTGATAACGGCCGGAAAAGCCAGAAGTCCCGGAATGAGCCGGGAGGAACTGCAAAACACAAATGCCAGCATAATGAAACAAGTGTGCCTTGAGGTTAAAGAAAAAGCCCCTAAGGCCGTTGTGATTGTGGTGACCAATCCTTTGGATATAATGGCTTACACAGCTTGGAAAATTTTGGATTTTCCCGCCCGCAGGGTCATAGGTATGGCGGGGGTTTTGGACAGCGCGCGTTTTAAGGCTTTTGTCGCAAAGGAATTAAATGTCAGCCCTCAGGATGTGCAGGCTTTTGTGCTGGGCGGGCACGGGGATGAAATGGTGCCCTTTCCCCGGCTTTGCCATGTGGGTGGTATTCCCTTAAAAGATCTTTTGCCTGAGGGGCGCATTCAGTATTTGGTGGAAAAAGCCCGAAAAGGCGGGGCGGAAATTGTCTCTTTACTGAAAACAGCCTCCGCTTATTACGCCCCCGCCTTAAGTGTGGCGGAGATGGCGACAGCCGTTTTAAAGGATCAAAAAAGAATTTTACCCTGTTCCACACTGTTAAGCGGGGAGTATTCGGCAAAGGGGCTTTTTATGGGGGTGCTTTGCCTTTTAGGAAAAAAAGGGGTGGAAAACATTATGGAGTTTCCCATGACGGAAGAGGAAAAAAAAGAGTTTCAAAAATCTGTCTTAGCGGTTAAAAAAAATATAGAAAGTTTGAATTTGTAAAAATGGATATTCATGAGTATCAGGCAAAAGCCCTTTTTAAACAGTTTGGCGTGAACATTCCTTTTTCCCGGGTGGCGGATTTGCCGGAAAAGGTTTTTGAAACGGTAAAGTCCGGTCCGCCCGGGCTTTGGCTCATTAAAGCGCAAATTCATGCCGGGGGCCGGGGCCTTTCAGGCGGTATAAAAAAAGCCCGGGATCCGGGTGAGGCCCGTAAAATCGCAAAAGAAATGATAGGCCGAAGACTTATCACCCCTCAAACCGGAAGCAAAGGGCATATAGTTCATCAGGTTTTGGTGGAGTCCGCCTGCGACATTGAGCGGGAATTTTACTTAAGCCTTTTGTTGGACAGAAGCTCTCAACAGCTTTGTTTGATGTTAAGCCTTGAGGGGGGAATGACGATTGAAGAAACAGCCAAAAAAAACCCTGAAAAAATTTTTAAAACTTTTATTGATCCCGTGTCCTCTATTTTGCCCTTTCAGGTTTTAACAGCTGTAAAAAAATTAGGCTTAGAACTTTCTTTTGTGCCCAAGATGGATCGCCTTTTAAAAGCTTTATGTGATCTGATGATAAAAAAAGAGGCGCTTCTTATTGAGATAAACCCTCTTGCGCGCACAAAAATTGGGGAGCTTTTGCCCTTGGACGCCAAAATGAGTCTTGACGACAATGCTCTTTTTCGTCAAGAGGACATAAAAGCCTTTAAGGATTTAAAAAGTTTGCCTTCGGAGGAAAAAAAGGCTCAAGCCTGCGGCCTTTCCTTTGTAAAGCTTTCAGGAAATATCGGTTGCTTGGTAAACGGCGCGGGTCTTGCTATGGCCACAATGGATATTGTGCAGTTGCAGGGGGGGGCGCCCGCCAACTTTTTGGATGTGGGCGGCGGGGTGGACAGCCAAAAAATTGATACGGCTTTTCAAATTTTAAAAGAAGATCCGGATGTAAAAGGTATTTTGGTTAATATCTTTGGCGGGATCGTAAAATGCGATCTCATTGCAGAGGGTCTGATAAAGGCTATTTCCCAGCTCAATATAAAAGTGCCGGTGGTGGTGAGGCTGGAGGGGACCCATGCCTTAAAAGCGCGCAGGATATTAGACAGCTCAGGAAGGGATTTGGTTTTTGCGGAGGATTTAAAAGCCGCCGCAAAAAAAATTGTCTCCCTTGTGGAGGGAACATGAGTATTTTAATTGATAAAAACACCCGGCTTATCTGTCAGGGCTTTACAGGAAAGCAGGCCACCTTTCACTCCGAAAAAGCTTTGGAGTACGGCGATTTTTTAAAAGGAGGGGTGACACCCGGTAAAGGGGGAAGAAATCACTTGGGCCTTCCCGTGTTTGACACAGTGGCGGAGGCAAAAGAAAAAACCGGGGCAACAGCCTCTGTAATTTATGTTCCCCCCGCTTTTGCCGCAGGGGCCATTATGGAGGCCGTGCAGGCCGAGTTGGATTTGGCCGTCTGTATTACAGAAGGCATTCCCGTGCACGATATGTTGAAAGTTAAACACTTTATGAGGGGAAAAAAGACCCGGCTGATAGGCCCTAACTGTCCGGGGGTGATAACACCCGGTGAGTGCAAAATAGGTATTATGCCGGCCTATATTCATAAATCCGGGCCGGTGGGGGTTTTATCCCGATCCGGCACTTTGACTTATGAGGCGGTTTGGCAGTTAAGCGCTTTGAGTCTTGGGCAAAGCACCTGTGTGGGCATAGGGGGGGATCCTCTTCCCGGAACAGACTTTGTGGAGCTTTTGGAGCTTTTTAATCAGGACAAAGAGACAAAAGCGGTGGTTATTATAGGGGAGATCGGCGGCACATCCGAAGAAAAAGCCGCGGAGTACATAAAACGGGAATTTAAAAAGCCGGTGGTGGCCTTTATCGCAGGCGCCTCCGCCCCGCCGGGCAAAAAAATGGGCCATGCCGGAGCCATCATCAGTGGAGGATCCGGCACGGCAAAGGCCAAGCAGGAGGCCTTAAGTTCAGCCGGCGCTCTCACTATCCGCTCCCCGGCTGAAATTGGCGAAAGCCTTAAAAAAGCTCTTATCGCTTGCTCTTGAATTTTATCTTGTTTTTATTTATATTCCCTTGGGGGAAAAACTTTGAACACCACTTTTTGCATGATTAAGCCCGATGCTGTTTCCCGGAATGTGATTGGAGCCATTCTTCAAAAGTTGGAATCCGAGGGTTTTAAATTAAAGGCGGGAAGGCTTCTTTACATGGATCGCAGGCTTTGTGAAACTTTTTACACAGATCATAAGGAAAAGTTTTTTTTTAATTCTCTTGTGGACTTTATTCTTTCAGGCCCGGTCTTTGTTATGGCTTTAAGCGGTAAGGACGCCGTAACAAGGCTTAGAAAAATCATGGGGCATACAGATCCGGCTAAAGCAGACCCCGGCACCCTTCGCGCGCTTTTCGGGCAAAGTGTGGAAAAAAATTCCATCCACGGCAGTGACTCAGCGGATTCCGCTAAAAAAGAGCTGGCTCTTTTTTTTGATGAAACGGAATGGAAATGAAGAAGTTTTTTTTAGCACTTAGTCTTTTTTTGTTTTTAAGCGCCTGTGTTTCCACGGAAAAAAATATAAAAAAAGCCGAGCTGTATCATAAAAAAGGCATTTCCCTTATGCAAAAATGCCAATACCCCTTAGCCTTATCAAAGCTGAAGAAAGCTTTGGATCTTAAAAACGACAGACCTCTTTTTCATTATTCCATAGCGCTTCTTTATTTTCAGTTTAAGAAATACGATAAAACTATTTGGCATTTTAAAAAGGCTTTAAAGCTTGAGCCGAAGTTTACCGCCGCCCGGGTCCACCTTGGCAGAACTCTGATTGAAAAAGGATCTTTAAAACAGGCGGTAATGGAACTAAAAAAAGCCAAAGATGATCTTTCTTACAATCACCCGGAGGATATTCACGCGCACTTGGGGCTTGCCTACTACAAGCAAAAAAAATATAAAGAGGCGGTAAAACATTTAAGCGTGGCCTCGGCTGTGAAAAAAAACACCTGCTCTCTTTTGCTTTATCAGGCCCGCGCTTTGTATGAGGCGGGAGAACTGAAAAAATCTTTAAACATTTTAAACCCCGCCAAAAAATGGTGTGAGAAAAACACCTCCCTTTGCGCCGATCCCTCTTATGAGCCTTATTTTTTCAGCGCGCAGATTTACAATAAACTGAATCAGAGGCGAAAAGCGGTTTTAGACTTAAAAATATTTTTAAGTAAATCCCGTAAAAGCTCTTTCATAAAACAAGCCCAAAAGCAAATCCGGTTTTGGAAAGGAAGCTCTTAAAAATGTATTCCAACCAAAACCTGTTGAACTTGGGGCGGACTTTAAGAAAAAACAGAAAAGATCAAGGTCTGTTATTAAAAGACATCGCCGGGCGAACCAGAATCAGCAAACATATTCTGCAGGCGATTGAAGAGGGCAGGACAGAAAAACTCCCCCACCCTCCTTATTTAAGGGGTTTTATCTTAACCTACGCCAAAGTTTTAAAGATGGACGAAAAAGAGGTGGAAAAGGAATTAAAGCTCTGCCTTGGGGAAAACTCTGAAAAACCTTTTATTTCTTCCACAGAAACTTTAGTGGAAAAAGATCTTCGTCTTACTCCTGTAATATTGGCGGTTTTGATTTTATTTGTACTGGGAAGTATTTTGGTTTTTGCCAATATTATAAGGTCTTACAATAAAAAAGCCCCTGTGGAGGACTTAAGCCAGGTGGCGGAAAAAGGCTCTTTACCCGTTTCCGAAGGTGAGGCTGAAGGGAAAACAGCTTTAAAGCCTTCCGCAGAAAAACCTCTTGCCAAAGCCGGGGAAAGCAAACAGCCTTTGGAGCTGGTTGTCAAGGCTTTAGGGGATCTTAAGCTTTCTTACCGATTGGATAAAGGGCAAAAAAAGTCGCTTTCCTTAAAAAAAGATCAATTTGAAGTCTTAAAGGGAAAAGAAAGTATTTTTATAAAGACATCTAAATCCAATATGCTTTATATTTTTTATAACGGGAAAAATCAAGGCTTATTTGGCATTGGGGGAGAAAAAGAAAAAACATTTTTTTCGCCGGCTTATCAAAAAAGCGAAGTGGAGGAACAATGAATTTTGTGGCTTTGGATCTGGAAACCACAGGCACTTTATCCTATACGGATCATATTGTGGAGCTGGCTGTTGTGCGTTTTATTGACGGGCGGGAGAAAGAAAGTTTTTCTTCTTTAATAAATCCGGGTGTTGCCATGCCGGAGGAGGCCTCCCGTGTAAACGGCATTACAGATGAAATGCTTAAAGGTAAGCCAAAAATTGAAGAAGTGCTGAAAACTTTTTATGAGTTTTGCGCCGGGGATATTTTGGTGGCGCATAACGCTCAGTTTGATTTTCAATTTTTGGCGGTGGCTTTGGAAAAGCACCATCTTCCCCCCCCGACAGGCCCTCTTTTTGACACTTACAGCCTTTCCAAAAAAGTTTTCCCGGGGCTGAGCAATTATAAACTCTCCACTTTGGCGGAGTATTTAAAAATTTCCGAATCCGGCTTTCATCGGGCCAAGCAGGATGCCTCTGCCTGCGGAAAACTGTTTAGCGCTATTTTGAAAAAAATAAGGCCCAAAGCGGGTCTTTGGGATTTCAGCGGGCTAAGCCAAATTACAGGAAAAAAAGAACTTCGCTTCCCCGCCCTTAAAGCCCGCCAACTCTCCTTCTTCGATTAAATAGTCCTTCGTGAAAACCCCTTGCTCTTTAGCTGTTTTTGTCCAAAGTCCGCACCGTTTCGGGCTGAAAGCTCTGAAAGGCAAGCCTTTGCCTTTCAGTATAGGGCTTTCAGTTTTACGAAAAAACAAAGAGAAACGGAAGGCCAAATTGTTGGCCTTCCGCCTCACGGCACGGACTTTGGACAAAAATGCTTAAGGGGGCACTGTTTCACAGGCGACTAAATAGTTGTCCATGAAAAACTTTTGTTATTTGTCTGTATGCTTTAGCCTTAAGCGGTGAGTGTCCAAGGTATTCCGTCACGAACAAGCTTAAGGCTAAAGCATACAGAATCACTCAACCAGGGGTTTTTCATGAATGATTAAATGTCTGTGGAAAGGGCGATTCTCCAGCCCCTGTCAAAAGATCGCTCTTTGACTTTAAGCACCGGCGGGGCCTGCCGTCTTTTGAACTCACTTTTTATAAGGCGCTTTAAAATTGTTTTTTCAAAATTGTTTTTCGGGTCTTGCTCTTTTTCCATAAGTTTTTTTAAAGCCGGATCTAAAATTTTATAAGGGTAAAGGTCTTGTTCGTCGCTTTGGTTTTTCTTAAGCTCCGCGCTGGCTTTTCTCTTAAGAATAAGAGAGGGGATTTTAAGGTAAGAGGCCAGCTCATACACCTCGCTTTTAAACAGATCCCCCAAGGGGGCTATACCTCCAGCAAGGTCTCCGTAAAGGGTGCCGTAACCCAAGGAAAGCTCACTTTTGTTGGAGGTGGAAATAAGAAGGCTTCCCCGCCTGCTGTTGGCGTAAGCCATAAGAAAAATCGCTCTAAGTCTTGCCTGAATATTTTGCTGTGTAATATCATCTGTTTTTCCCCCCTCTAAGTTAAGGCTTTTTAAAATGTTTACATAAAAGCGGGTGATCTCAAAAACAGTAAGATCTTTATTTAAAAGCTTTGCGGTTTTTAGGGCGCATTTTTCAGAAAGCAAAGATGTAAAAGGCCCCGGCAAAAACAAAAGGCTTACCTCCCCTAAGGCCCGGCAGGCAAGCCTTGCCGCAAGGGCGGAGTCCACACCTCCGCTTAAACCGATATGCGCTTTTTTAAAGCCGTTTTTTTGGGCAAACTCCCTTAAGCCGAAGGTCAAAGCTTGAGCAAGGCTTTCCATGCGCCGGGTTTTTTTGGCCCCGGGTTTTTTTAAGGCTTTTTGCAAAACCGCGGGTTTTTTCTTATCAGGAAGAAAGAAAAAACTTAAGTCTTCTTTAAAAAAAGGGCTTTGAAAAACCTCTTCTCCCTTGGGGTTTAAAACAAAACTTCCACCGTCAAAAATCAGCTCTTCCTGCTGAGAGGCGGAATTAAGATACACAAAAAAACTCTTATTTTTTTTTGCCCATTTTTCAGCCTGCTTTTTTCTTAAAAAACTTTTGTTTAAAGTAAAAGGCGATGCGTTTACACTTACAATCAAAAAGTCTTTTTTTCGGCCTGAAGGTTTTTTTTCTTCAAAAGCTGTTGGGTTTTTCCACATCTCCTCACAAATTAAAACTTGGATTTTCCAATTTTTAAGAACAAAAAAATTATTTTTTAAATTTCCTTTTTTAAAATATCTTTGTTCGTCAAAAACATCGTAGTCCGCCAAACACTGTTTGGAAAAAACTTTAATGTTTTTGTTTTTTTGCAAAACAAAAACCGCATTGGAAGGCCCCGGGCCTGCCCCCCCTAAAAGCACTGTTAAGCCCTTTGGCAGGCGCCGGTTAAGGCTTTTAAGCGCGCTTAAAGCCTGCTTAAGAAAAAAACCCCGCTTTATCAAATCCAAAGGGGGATAGCCGGTAAGGGCCATTTCGGGAAATATCAAAAGCCCGGCTTTTTCAGCCCCCGCTTTTTCGATAAAACTTAAAATTCTTTTCTTGTTAAACGGGATATTTCCTGTACGGGGATTTATCTGCCCCAATGCTATTTTCATTTTTTTTGCCTTTCTTAAAAACCCGGTTTTTCATTAGCATCCTTTTTTATTTCATGGATTTTTTGACCTGTGTCACCTGCCCTCCTATAAGTAAAACCACTGTGGCTATCACACAGATAATAAGAATAATGCGAAACATGTTTCCAAAGCTCCATTTTCCGACTTTCACCTCTTCGGTTTTTTTCTTAAGCCTTTTTTTTACAAGATAGCTTTTTTTATTACTGCCGGTAAGCCGGTTTTTTTTGACAGATCCTTTTGCAACAGCTATGGGTTTTTGCTTTAAGCTGTTTTCTTCTTGTTCCTGATTAAAAGCGCCGATTGAGGTAACAGCCTTAAAGCGCCTTCCTCTATAGCCAGGCTTTCCTTGAGAGATTAAATCGTCCCTAAAGCCCATGCGCTTTTTTTTGCGACCTCCCCCTCCGCCTCCTTCCTCTTCGTCTTCATCCGCTCCTCCAAAAGATCCCTCTCCCGCCGTTTGCGGTATCAATTCTCCCTCAGGGTTTGGGAGGGCTGTTCTTCTTCCTCCTCTTCTTCCTTTTTTTCGGCCCCGCTTTGAGGAGGAGGCTACAGCTGAAGAAGAAGAGTCATAATCCCCCTCTTCCGCGCTCTTATCAGGGGATGAGCCGGCTCCTCCTTTGCCTTCTTTATTACTGGCCTCGTCTCCGTTTGTTTCGGCACCGCCTTCCCCTTTTTTTTCTTCGGAAAGAGTAAGATCCGCCTGCACATCGGCGGGCTTTCGGCAGATCTGTGTTTGTCCCGGAAGTTTTCCCGTTTGCATAAGGCAGGCGATATAACCATCATTTCCTATAAGGGCTTTGGCCCAAACTTTAAGCCCTTTGTTTAACTTAAAGACCAAGGCCCCTGTTACCAACACCGCAACAGTTAGAAGCAAAACATACTCCAAAACCGCCTGCCCCCGCTTTTTTTTGAGCTTCATTATCATAAATAATCCCTTGAAAAATCTCTTATCTGTTAGTGTTCTGTCAGGCAAAGGCTTAAGCTTGTTCGTGACGGAATACCTTGGACACTCACCGCTTAAGCCTTTGCCTGACTAACAAACAAGAAGGTTTTTTCATCGTCCATATAGTATAATAGCAAAAAAAGGCTTAAAAAAGCCAAAAAAGCCGGAAAAAGCCACACAATATTTTTTATTTTATGTTACAATGGTTCTACTTGACGGATCCTTCTGAAGGAGAGGAATAATGGATTTGCACACAACCTTGATTACAATCATTGCTTTTTCAGCGGTGCTTACTGTTTTAAGTGTGATTTTTCATTGGCTTTTAACGCCTGTAAAGGACAACCAAGCCCGCTTGGAACAAAACCAAGCCCGTTTGGAGAAAAATCAAGCCCGATTGGAAGAAAATATGCAGGAATTAAAATCAGATATGCGGGAATTAAAGCAGGCGGTTCAAGTTCTGCTAAAAAGGGCCTGATTAGCTTTTTCTACTTTGTATGCCTTCCTGCATAGCATCTTCTCTAATCTCTTGTCTTATGTCCATGTATCCTCCATTCATATATCAAGAACCATTTTTCAGCCTGTTGATTTGATCCTCAGATAAGCCTGTCACTTCCGAAATATAGGAAACCTCGGCTTCTTTCTTCAACATATTCAAAGCTACAGCCTGCATGCCCTTTTGCATTCCAGCCTGCATGCCCTTTTGCATTCCAGCCTGCATGCCCTTTTGCATTCCAGCCTGCATGCCCTTTTGCATTCCAGCCTGCATGCCCTTTTGTATGCCTTCTTGTATGCCCTCTTCTTTGATCTCTTGTCTTATGTCCATGTATCCTCCCCTTGTTAATAATCCTCTTTCCACAGCCCTTTTCTCCACCTGCTTCCAAAGCTGAGCGCTTACTCCTCCGGCTGTTTTTAAGTAACTCACCACACTGAGCAGTAAGTCCTCACGCTTTCCCGAAAATTCTGAAAAAGCCTCCACCACAGCCGAAAGCTCAGCCGGACTGTTTTTTATAAACCAAATCTTGGCCAGCAAGGCTAAAATCCCACGGCTCTTGATACGCGGATCTTTAAAAGCTTTTCTCACTTTTGGATCCTTTGTATCCACAACTTTTAGCTTAAAGTCTAACATACTTTTTCGAAAAGCGGGAGGGATTTCATTAAAAAACCGGCCAAAAAAGCCTTTTTGAAAGCTGACAGGCCATTTGTAGGCTGTTTTTCCGTGATAAAACAGTATGGGAATAACAGCTGTAATGTTTTCAAACTTTCTTTCATAGAGCAAAGCCTGATAAGACAAAACCTGCTTGAACATCCCTTTGTCGTAAGCTGATTTATGCTCCAACAGCAGGCAGAGCAGGATTTTAGCATGCTTTCTTTTTTTAAGGGACACAGTAAAAACAAGGTCCGCTCGCTTATCTTTTAAGGAGTCTTTTTCGGCTTTAAGTGTGCTCCAGTCGCAAGCCTGAAACTCTTTTTTAGAAAGAGCCAGCTTAAAAATTTCAACAGCAAACTGAGGCTCTGAGTAAAATCTTTTAAAAAACCTGTCGTGCAGATTTACGCGGTTTTTTGTCGGGTTTTCCGCTTTCACTTTACAGCTCCTTTGAGGTTGCATGAATATTCTTATGCAAAATCCGTGCCAAAAAAATTATTGGCTTTTTCTTTATATATGCAAAAGAGGAACCCGTTAAAACAGGCTTTTTAAGGGGTCTTGGAGGAAAAAAGTGCCGGATCTCGAACAAAGTGTCGGTATCCGACACTAATTAGTAGCCCGTGAAAAACCCTTTCTCTTTAGTTGTTTTTGTCCAAAGTCCGCACCGTTTCGTGACGGAATACCTTGGACACTCACGGCACGGACTTTGGACAAAAATGCTTAAGGGATATTTTTTCACGGGGGACTAATTAGTGGAGCGTGAAAAAGGCTGGCTTGAGTAGTTCTGTATGCTTTAGCCTTAAGCTTGTTCGAGACGGAATACGATTTAACTTTTCAAACGCTTAAGGCTAAAGCATACAGACAAATAACAAGGGTTGTTCACGGGCTACTAAATAGTCCTCCGTGAAAAACAGACTTTGATCTCCATCTGGTTTTTAAAGGGCTGGAGCTGAGTTCGCCTTTGGCGATATTTGAGTAATGACAAAGCAGGAAACAATGAATTTAAAAAATTGGTCAAGCCAAACAGCATGTCTCAAATAAGGGACTTTTTATTTAACAACACTTCGATCGTGAAAATCAAATATCGCCATAAGGCGCCTGTCTGAACCCTCCGGCCCTTTAAAAACCGGACGGAGAGTGCAATACAGATCTTTTTCACAGGCGATTAAATAGTTGGGCGTGAAAAGGCGTGAAAAAGGCCAAAAAAGCGGTATTTTTGCAGGGCTAAAAAAATTTTTTAAAAAAAATCAAAAAAAAGTCTAAAGTTTTTTGCCCCTTATTCCGACTAAAGTTTTACCTCACGCGCTTAAAGCCGGTTTTTAAGCTGTGGCGGGGATTTAAAACCAAAAAAAAGGAGGACCTTAATGAAAAAACTAAAATCAAAAGCTCTTGAGCTTTTAAGGGACGAATCCGGCCAAGGCACAGCCGAATATGTCTTAATTCTGGTGGGCGTTCTGGGCGCGGCCATGCTGTTTAAAAGACAAATCGGAGAGATACTTGGAAAAAAAATGGGTGATTTAGGAGGCAAAATCAGCGTTTTTACAGCAAACTAAGAAATGGCCTTGAAAAAGCTTTATTTTATCCTCTTGCTTAGGGCAGGCAAAGGCTTAAGCGGTGAAGGCGTATAGGCCAACAATTTGGCCTTCCGTTTTTCTGTTTCCCTGTGTAAAACTGGAAGCCCTATCCGTAGGGCTTCCAGCCTGAACAAGCTTAAGCCTTTGCACATGAGAAACCCTTGCTTTTTGTCTGTGTGCTTTAGTCTTAAGCGGTGAGGGTCCAAGGTATTCCGTCCCGAACAAGCTTAAGACTAAAGCACACAGGACTATTACAGTTTTTTTTAGCAAGCTGTTATTTAACAATACCTTTGGTTAAGGAGATGAGAAAATGACTGCGGAGTTAGTGCTTTTGCTTTCCGTATACGCCATGCTTATCATGGGCCTTTTTGTTTCTCCTGAGTACGGGGTGGTGAGTAATTTTCATAATAATCTCCCCTTTCTTTCGGCCCGGCTGGAGCGAAATATCTCCACCGGAATTGGCTTTTACAGCAGTCAAACCGGCAACGGCTATAAATGGAAACCTTAAACCGCCTGGGACAATTTCAAAGTTTTTTACTTGCAAAGTAAAAAAAACTTTGCGATAATTAAACATTATGGAACCTCTTTCTTTTTTACTTCAGGCGATTATAGCTTTTGTGGCTGTTTTAACCGGTTTGAGCCTGATTTTTAATCTTCAGTTAAAGCCCCTTAGGGAAAATCAGGATCGGATGGATCAAAAGCTCTCTAAGCTTACAGAAAACCGGCATAATCTGGACCCGTCGCGCGACGGGTATAGGTGAAATAAAAGCTCTCTAAGCTTACAGAAAACCGGCATAATCTGGACAAAAGGATGGGTTATTTGGAAAGAAGAATGGATCTCATGGAAAAAGACACAAAACAGCAGTTTCAGGAAGTGCATATCAAGCTGGATAATCTGACCCGGCTTTTAAGCTAAAAAGCCTGACAAAAAAAGGTTTTTTCTGCTTTAACAAATCCTGTTTTTCGTATTACTCTAAAGTCCATGCCTCTTGAGTATATGTATATGAGCTACGGTCTTCCGGCCCTTATCCTCCTCTCAGCCTGTGTGGATGATTTAAGGTCCCGGAAAATTCATAATCTGCTGGTTCTTTTTTTGCTGATTCTTACCGCTCTTTCAGCTCTTTTATTGCAGGGTTTTGAATGGCTTTTTCCCGCTTTTTTGCGTTTTCTTATGGCCCTTTGTTTTGCCATTCCTTTGGTTTTGCTTAAGGTGATTGGCGGGGGCGATATGAAGCTTTACGCAGTCTTGGCTTTAAGTCTTAGCTCTCCCCGCCTTTTGTTTTTAAGTCTTATTTGCGCTTTTTTTTACGGAGCTGTCCTTGGCCTTTTGAAAGTGATTTTGGACAAAAAAACAGGCCTTTTGTATTTGAATCTGCTTTCTTTGCTTAAACTTAAAAAACCCTCTTTTGAAAGCCTGCACAGTTTTCCCTTTTCCATAAGCTTGTTCTTGGGCTGGCTCTCCGCCCTCCACCTCTGATTTTTTTTCACAAGAGACTCTAAATAGTCGGGCGTGAAAAAGGCTACTAAACTGCTGGTCTCAAAAGCAAAGTCCAAGCTCATTCGGGCTGGAAGTCGCACAGGCGACTTCCAGTTTTACACTTGGACCCTCTTCGCTTGGCTTTGCTTTTGAGACATAATTTAAAGAGGTTTTTCACGGGCTACTAAATAGTGAGGTGTGAAAAAGGAGACTAAAACCTTTCACAGAGGAACAGGCTTAAGTTTTGTTTATTTGCTTTTGCATAAGAAAATCATACAGCTTGTCAAAGCGATCGCTTTGCTTGTCCAATCGTTCACTTAGCTTGTCCAATCGTTCGCTTTGCTTGTCAATTTGATCACTTAACTTATCAATTTTTTTGTGTGTATCTGAAATATGATTGCTTAATAATTCTTTTATAGGCTTTATTTGAGCCTTAAGCATCCAGTTAAAGCCCGCAAAAATAAAACCTGTATAAAGCACAAAAAAAGTGACCGCCGGCCATATATTTGACAAATATTCCATACCCCAACTATAACACAGATAAAAGTTATTGAAAATAGCTTAAAAACGCAAAATATTGCAGTTTTATGGCCTTTCATCGGCAAAAAACCCCCAATTTTCATCATTTTCTCGCCTTTTTAATCGTCTGTGAAAAAAATCTGACCTATTAGTTTTCAGCAGGCAAAGGGCTTAAGCGGTGAGGCGGAAGGCCAACGATTTGGCCTTCCGTTTCTCTCGTATTCCGTCCCGAACAAGCTTAAGCCCTTTGCCTGCGGGTATGACTAATAAAAATGGAGATGTAAAAAAAGGGTTTAAGTTTTTTAGGCTTGTTGCCGATAAGCTGTGGCAGGGTAAAATAAAACTGTAAATGCTTTACAAAGGGCCGGGATTTATGAAGGCGAATTTTTTTTTAAAAAAACACCGCTTAAACAAAGCGGGCCAGGCAACAGTGGAGATGGTTTTAATTGCAAGCCTGCTGACGGCTTCCAGCTATTTGGTATTAAACAAATTTAAAGATCCGAACTTCAAAAACCCTCTTGTTGAGTTTATTTCCGGCCCTTGGCAGGCCTTGGCCGGCATGATAGAATCAGGCAACTGGAACAAAAGAGATCATGGAGGTTGCGGGCCGGCTTGTTCGGAGCATCCCAATCAGGAGGACAAAATGTGGGCTGCAGAAGGAAACCGGCCATGATGCAAACCGCTTTTAAGCAAAAAGTTTTTTATAAACCTTATTCTTCAGTAAAAGGGAGCTATGAGGCAAAGAACTTTTAAGCAAAAAGTTTTTTTATCCAACAAGGGAAGCCTTACTCTTCAGTTTTTACTGGGTTTTATCTTGTGCCTTGGCTTTATTATGTTTTTTGCCGTGATGAGCTTTACGATTATAGCAACCTCCATCACCCAATACATCACCTACGCTTCCGCCCGGCAATTGTTTTTAGGGATGCAAGAGAAAGAGGAGCAAATTGAAAATGCGAAAAAAAAATATGCAATGCTGGCGCATGGATCCCACGGCGCGCAAGAATCATTTAAAGGACTCTTTAATCCCACAGGTCAGGGCTTTTCCTTCGCGCTTTTTGAAGTGAATAGGCCGGAGAATCTCTCAGTGGGGTCAATCGCGGGGGAGGGAGGGCGCTTTAATAACAAAAAGTTTTTTTACGGAGTTTATACCACATTTATTCCCAAAGTTTTAGAGATAAAGACTCTTTTTGGCGCCACAGTGGGGCCTTTTAAAACAGGTATAGGCTCTTACCTTGGCCGTGAACCTTCCACAAGGGAATGTGAAAACTTTAATCAGAAACGCGGAAGGGCTGTTGCCGGAAATGGATTTAATACTGTGTCTGCAAATATCTTTGAAAGCGCATATAATCCTGTGGAGGACAACGGCTGTTGATGTTTTGTTTAAACACTAAAATTTATCCAAAAGCCTGCCGGTTTTTTTTGCCCGGCTTTGGAAAAAAGGGCATGGCCATGCTGGAGCTTTTGCCGGTTATATGGATGATGTTTATTTTTCTGGGGGCAAGCCTTGGCTCTTGGGGCATTGTGCACACAGCGACTTTACACTCTATTGCCGCCCGCAATTACGCCTTTTTTACATTCAATAACAACTCAGATCTTTCGTACTTAAATGTTTTTCGAGATTCAAACAAAATAATCAATAATAGTTCACCGGTGTACTACAGGTCGGATGCTCGGGGAGGGGGCACGGGAATACACGGCAAAAGGTTTCATTTTATCGCAACAAAGGACAAAGCAACCATCACCCGTCTTCCCGCTTTCGGGAAAGATCTTTCAGACTACAGCTCTGAGCCGGATCTGTTACAGGCTTCCGATCGTAACAGCACCACTTGGTGGGGCGTTATTGACCCAAGAAATTACTTGGGTTCCGGTGGTAAAAAAGCGGCGCCGGCTTGGATTATGGTGGGCTGTGGAATCTGCCTTGACGCCCGATGCGGAGATTAAGAGGCCGTAAAACTGCAATATTCTGCGGTTTTGAGCTGTTTTCAATAACTATTTAGTAGCCCGTGAAAAACCTTCATTTTGTCCTGTTAGTCGATCCGTCAGGCAAAGGCTATGCGGTGAGGGTTAAATCGTATTCCGTCCCGAACAAGCATAGCCTTTGCCTGACGGAAACCTAATAGGTCAGAGGTTTATCACGCCCGACTATTTATCTGTGTTATAGTGGGGATATGGAATATTTGTCAAATATATGGCCGGCGGTCACTTTTTTTGTGCTTTATACAGGTTTTATTTTTGCGGGTTTTAACTGGATGCTTAAGACTCAAACAAAGCAAATAAATGCTCAAATAGAGCCTATAAAAGAATTATTAAGCAATCATATTTCAGATACTAACAAAAAAATTGACAATCTAAGCAATCGAATTTCAGATACAAACAAAAGGATTGATCAGTTAAGCGATCGAATTGACAAGCAAAGCGATCAATTTGACAAGCTGTATGACTTTCTTATGCAAAAGCAAATAAACAACACATAAGTCGCATAAAACAGCCTTTTTCACACCCGGATAATCATTAAAAATCTTTTTTTTATCCTTAGAGCTTTTTTTTCCGATACATATTAAAACCCGGCGGGCCGCAAACCGGCGGGCCACCCGGACCTTCGGGCAGGTATAAGAACTTAAAACCAGGGATTGTCATTTTTAGGATGAGATTATGAACAAAAACGAAACTTTAACCCTTTGGCTCAGCATAGGATCCGCCGTGTTTGCGGTCATGCTCTTATACAGCTACACACAGGAAAAAAGCGATCAGGTGGCTAAAAAATTCGGCGCCATGAGCTCTGTGGTGACCGCCGTTCGGGAGATAGGGGAAATGGAGACAGTGGATGATTCCATGATTCAATTAAAAGAATACCCCAGCAGTTTCGTTCAGCCGGAGGCGCTTTTGGCAATGGAAGAGGCCATAGGTCTTGTGGCCCTTGCCCCCATAAGCAAAGGGGAGCAGGTTTTAAGAACCAAGATCACCCGCCCCGGCCCCACAACAGGGCTTTCTCTCCAGGTCTCCCCCACTAAAAGGGCGCTTACCATTCCCATTGACGAAACAAGGGGCGTGGCAAAGCTCTTAAAACCCGGCGACAGGGTGGATGTGATTGTGGCCTTGGATGTTCGGGACGGCGCCAGATCCAGAAAAGAAATTAAAACCCTTATGCAGGATGTGGTGATTTTGGCCACCGGAATTAAGGTGGTTAATGAGCTTCCCCGGGTTTTTGAGGAAATAAGCGGCGATAACTTTATCCGCAACATTCGATCCGCAACAGACTTTAACTCCATAACTGTAGAGGCCGACCCCAAGGACATTCAAGATCTGGTGTATGTGATGTCCACCTCCCCCGGTTCTCTTTTTCTTTCCTTAAGGCATCCCAGTGATCACGACAAAAGCCGGCATCTGCCGGTCTCAAGCTTAAGCTCTTTATTGGGCCGAAAACTAAGAAAGCCCGCTTCCAATAATGCCTCCATTATAAAAAGATCCCGAAAAAGGTAAGCAAAAGGTAAGCATGAGAAATAAAAAAAACTTTTATTTTAAAAAATCACAAGCCACAAACCGGCAGGCCGCAACCCGGCAGGCCGCAAACCGGCAGGCCAAAGGCCCACGAAAAGAAAAAAAAAGCCTAAAAGTTTTTTTTATATCAGCGTTTTTCTTTTTTTCTTTTAGCGGGTTTTCCGCCTCTCAGCTTGAGTCTTTGCTTCTTTATGTGGGGGTTCAATACGATTATAATCTGCCGAAAGATCTTAAAGGCAAAAAGCTTAAGTTTGAAGGGCCTTTTCGCCCTTATACGGGGCTGAGCCACAACTCCACAGAAAATGTAATTCGTTTTACACCTAAAAGAGTCGGGGTAAGCGCGCTTAACATTAAAGACTCCAAAGGGCGCATACTGAAAAAGCTGGCCTTAAAGGTGGGAAAAACAGACCTTCAGCAAACCGCCACTGAAATTCAATCCCTTTTGCGCACAGTGGACGGCATTCAGGTTAAAATTTTAAACAACCGGGTGGTGATAGATGGGGAAATTTTAGTCCCCAAAGACATGCGCAGGATCCACGATGTGGTGCAGGAGTATAGGCCAAAAGCCACTTCCCTTGTGACCTTAAGCGCTTTGGCCCAGCAAAAAGTGGCCAAATTTATTGAAAGAGAGATCAATAACCCCAATGTCACTGTAAAAAGCGCCAACGGGGTTTTTATTTTGGAAGGTGTTGTGGAAACCTTAAAGGAAAAAGCAAGGGCTATGGAAATAGCTTATCTCTATCTGCCCGATCATGTTATGGACGCGGCCGTAGGTGCGGGAAAAGTAAAGGAATGGAAAAGACAACCGGTTATAAACTATATCGTGGCCAAAGAGGAGCAGAGAAAAAAAAAGAAACAGCCCAAAGACGATCGCAAAAAACTTATACAGCTTGTGGTGCACTATGTGGAGCTGAATAAAAACTACGCAGACAGCTTTAGGTTTCAATGGACGCCTCAGATTGAAGACGGCACCAATTTTACCTTTACCTCCGGCACTTCGGGCTTGGGCACGGTGGGGGGCATTATCTCCGGCACGATCAACAACTTTTTACCCAAGCTGAATTGGGCGAAATCCTTTGGCTTTGCCCGAATCCTCCACAGCGCAAATGTTGTTACAGAAGAGGAAAAGGAAGCCACAATAAACTCCACAACACAAACCCCTTTTTTGGCTTCCGTAGGCCAAAACGGGGAGCAGACCGTGGCAACAGCCCAGTCAGGAGTGACAATGAGTATAAAACCCAAGGTGGTGGGGCCAAGGAAAGACAGCGTACGGCTTTCAAATATACGGTTTACGGTAAATGATATTGTAGGCTCCGCCGGGGGAAAGCCCATCACCACCAAGCGTGAGCTTAAAACGGATATTTATGTTCAAAACGGCTTAAGCGCGGTTATAGGGGGGGTGATCAGCAACTCCACTTTTTCTGATTACAACAGAGAGCCGCCCAACAGCAGTGGAGGCACGCCTTTGCTGTCTTTTCTTTCCTCCAAGAAATTTAACCGCACGCAAAGCCAGTTTGTGGTTTTTGTAACCCCCATTATTAAAAGCTCGGCCAGCTCCGGGGTGAGCCGGATAAAACAAAAATTTAAAATTTCCAAAAGATAAAGTTTTTTTATTAAACAAAATAAACTTTTAAACCGATAAGCTTAAAAAAAGCGAATTTAATTAGTGAGGTGTGAAAAAGGCTGGATTTCATAGTTGGCATAAGCAAAACCCCGCCTTGTTCGGGACGGAATACCTTGGACCCTCACCGGCGGGGTTTTGCTTACGCCACAAATAACAAGGGTTTTTCACGGGCTACTAATTAGTGAGGTGTGAAAAAGGCTGGTTTAGCGGCCTTTATCACGGAGAATTAATTATGGCTTTAAATCCAAAATGTCATCTGATTGCCCTTACAGGCGGAAAAGGCGGGGTGGGAAAAAGCGTGCTCTCCGCCAACTTGGCTTTTGCTCTTCAAAAAGAGATGAGGACCCAGGTTTTGCTTATTGATCTGGATGAAAAAAGCTGTGGGGACCAAAGTGTTATCATCGGTCTCAGGCCCCGGAAAACAGTTTTGGAAATGACCCGTTTTTCAGGTCTTGTGAATGCGCAAAATATGAAAGAGCTGTTGGCCTTTCATAAAACAGGCCTTGCCTACTTGGCGGCCGTTACAGGCCCGGAGCAAAGTCTTTCAGGCGATCCGGAGCTTTTTGGAAAACAGCTCTACAGCCTTTCTCAAAACTTTAAGTATATTGTGGTGGATGTAGGATCTTTTTTAAATCCCTTGCAGTTTTTCGCGCTGGATCAGGCAAGCGCCGTATTGGTGACGCTCACCCCGGAAGTTTTGGTGGTCAACCAAACCAAAAGGCTTTTAAATGAAATGCACCGGCAGGCTTTACCCTCACCGCTTTTTCAAATTGTCCTGAATCAGGCGGGCGGGGGCGGGCTTTCCGTTCAGGCCATTTCAGGCAGTTTAAGACTTCCCATTATCGGGGTTTTGCCAAAGGATGAAGCTCTCACCCGGCAGGCTTTGCAAAATGCAAACCCCTTTGTGCTCTCCCGCCCGGACGCACCCCTTTCCCAATCCTGTCACGATTTGGCAAGAAGACTTGTGGGCGGGATTTTACAAAAAAACAAAAGCTTAAACCGTCCTAAAAAGCCTGTTTCTTCTTCTTCGGAGTCTGTTTCCTCCTCTTCCGCCTCCGGTAAAAAAATAAGCCCGATTACCTTGTTAAAAATGCAGATTCACCAAGAGCTTATAAAAGAAATGGACTTAAAAAAAGATCTCACCCAAGCCAAAGACGAAGCTTCCAAAAAAGAATTAAGGGAAAAAACGCAAGTGGTGGTCTCCAAGCTTGTGGATAAAAGAGGAAAAGGGCTTGGCCGTCAAGATCGAAGCCAGGTGATAAAACAGGTTTTGGATGAAGCTTTGGGTCTTGGCCCCTTGGAGGAGCTGTTAGCGGATTCGGCGGTAACGGAGGTTATGGTAAACGGGAGTGATCAAATTTTTTGCGAAAGAAGCGGAAAAATCCAATTAAGCCCCATTACTTTTACCTCCAATCAGCAGTTAAGAAATGTGATCGAAAGAATTGTCACCCCTTTGGGCAGAAGGATTGACGAAAAAACCCCTTATGTGGACGCCCGCCTTCAGGATGGATCCCGGGTAAACGCTGTTATTGAGCCTTTGTCCATTGACGGCCCGGCCGTTACAATCAGAAAATTCCCGCAAGACAGAATAACAATGGAGGATTATGTGAGCCGGTTTGGATCTCTGACCTCCGCAATGGCGGACTTTTTTAAAATCTGTGTTCAGCAGGGCTTAAACATTGTGATCTCAGGGGGCACGGGAAGCGGAAAAACCACCCTGCTGAATGTGCTTTCCGGCTTTATCCCGGCCAATGAAAGAATTATCACTGTAGAGGATGCCGCCGAACTCCAGTTAAAACAAGAGCATGTTGTGCGCCTTGAGACCCGCCCGGCCAATATGGAGGGCACAGGGGAGATTGGCATAAGAGATCTTATTCGAAACTCCCTTAGAATGCGGCCGGATCGCATTGTGGTGGGGGAGTGCCGGGACGGCGCCGCCTTGGACATGCTTTCCGCCATGAACACAGGGCACGACGGCTCCATGACCACAGTCCACGCCAATAACCCGCGGGAGGCCTGCTCCCGTTTGGAGACCTTATGCTTAATGGCCGGTATGGATCTTCCGGTAAAAGCCATAAGAGAGCAGGTGGCGGGCGCGGTAAACCTGATTATTCAGATAGGACGCCTTAGCGACGGAAGCCGAAAAGTAAAAAATGTGGCGGAGGTGGTGGGCCTTCAAGGGGATACAGTCACCTTGCAGGAGATCTTTCGCTTTAAAGAAGAAGGCTTTGACAAAAACCGCAAAATTATAGGGCGATTTCAGGCGATGGGGATGATCCCCACCTTTATTGAAAAATTTGAGCAAAGGGGCCTTAAAATCCCAAGGTCTTTATTTACCACCGATTCCCCTGCGGGCGGGGCGCAAAAAAAATCCCTTGCAGGTAAAAAACCCGCCTTTTCAGGAAGGCCCGCTTTTTCAGCAGGCGCTCTTGGAAAAAGGCCCATCCCTAAAGGCCCTGTTAAAAAGGCGGGCTGAATATGGAAACAATAAAAAACTTTTTTTTACACCCCTTTGTTTTGTCTCTCTTAGTGGGACTTTTGGTCTTTATCTTTTTTTATATCCGCTTTCCCGGTATATTGCGCTTTTTTCAGGATAAAACCTTAAGATCGCAAAAAGAGGTTTTGGAGATTGCCGACAAAATGATGATTAAAGCGCCAAAAGAAAAAATGATTCTTTGGCTTTGGGCTTTGGGTCTTTGTTTCGGCTTTTTGATTTTTCTTGCCTGCTGGCCGAATCTGCCCTTGGGTCTTTGTCTGGGGGCTTTGGGCTTTCTTTGCTCTTGGCTTGCGGTTCAGCAGATCTCGCGCACCTTTTGGGAGATCCGCTGTCATTCCGTGGTGGCTCAAATGGTGGAGGGGCTTACCATTATGACCAACGGGGTGAAGGTGGGCTTAAGCATCACTCAATCTTTGGAAAGAGTGATTAAAAACATGAAGGGCGGGCCTTTGGCTCAGGAATTTCAGCTGATCTTAAACAAAACCCACTTGGGGATGAGCGTGGAAGAGGCTTTTTACGAAATGGAGCAAAGAATTGACCGGCCGGATGTCACCATGATGGTGACCGCCATTAATATTTTAAAAGAAACAGGGGGCAATATCGGGGAAACTTTGGCCATTATATCAGAGACCATAAGGGAAAGACAAAAAGTGGAAAACAAGGTAAAAGCCTTAACGGCGCAAGGTACGATGCAGGCGATGATTATCTCCGCCGTGCCTTTTATTATGCTTTTGATCATGTTTGCCATGAACAAAAACTACGCTCAGCTGATGCTTGGCACGCCTTTGGGCCTGCTTTCTTTGATGATTATCATAATTTTAATAGCTTTAGGTGGCTATATGATGAAAAAAATTGTTACAATAAAAATCTAAAAGGCTGGGCCTTTTGATTGTACACTTTAGTAGTCTATGAAAAAGGCTGTTAAATTGCATGGTCTCAAAAGCAAAGTCCAAGCTTGTTCAGGACGGAATACCTTGGACCTTCACCGCTTGGCTTTGCTTTTGAGACATAATTTAAAGGGGTTTTGGGTTACTACTTTAGAGGAGAAAGGTGCTTAAGGCCACTTAAGTCTGAAAAATAAGGAGGTATGGGCGATGAACATATTAAAAATCACGAAAACAGCGGGGCTTGCAGGGCTTTTTCTGCTGGTTTTTTCGGCTGAGGCTTTGGTGGACACCAAAAACGCCAATTACACCAAAACTTTTGTGGATATTTTTTTTCCCGGCGCGGGCCTTCCCCTTCGGGTGGAGCGCACCTATAACTCCCGCTCTTTATACCGGGGAATGTTTGGCTACGGATGGTGCTCCAATTTGGAGACCCGGCTGGAAGTCATGCCGGACGGCACTTTGATGGTGGTGGAATGTGGCGGGGGCGCGGAAATATCCTATACATCCAAAACTTCCAGTGGTGACCGCGAACTGATGATTCAAAAAATTATGGCGGAGGTAAAAAAGAAAAAGGGCTTAACCGAAAAGTATATCCGGCAGGTGGAAAAAGATCTTAAAAAATCGGCTCTTTTGCAGTCTGAGCTGATTCGGGCCTTTGGCCTTAAAGGAAAGGCCAAGAGCGGGCAGGTCTATCAGGCCTTGGGAAGACAAAACGAAAGCATCCATTTTACGGGCGCGCAGTTTAAAAGGTTTTTGCCCTCAGGCCGTATTCAGGTTTTTGACAAAGAAGGCCGTTTGGTAAAAGAAATGGACAAATCCGGCAACTGGATAAGTTTTCAAAGAAGAAAGGGCCTGATCACAAAAATTATGGACAGCAAAGGCCGAAGCTTAAGTTTTAAGAGAAAAAACGGCGTTTTGACCATAAAAGGGCCGGGAAAAATCAGCGCCCGATACACAGTCCGTGGCGACAACTTGGTAAAGGCGGTAAACAGCAAAGGCGAGGAGTTTCGTTATTTTTACGACGATTACCACAACTTAACCAAGATCCGCTATCCTGACAACACCAAAGAGCTTTTGTCCTACAACAAAGATAAAGACTGGGTGATATCTTTTCAAGATCGAAGAGGCTGTAAAGAGCGGTATCAATATGTTAACAACAAAAGAAATAAAGATCACTATTGGACAGATGTTAAAAAAATCTGCGGAAAAAGAGTAACCAATATCAGCCGTTACGAATTTTGGAACAAGCCAAAACCGGACGGAAGCAAATACCTTTACCGCGCAAAGCAAAAAGTAAACAACCAAATTGCGGATGTGACTTATGACATGAAAACCGGCTCCCCTCTTTCCGTTACCCGCAACAGGGTCACCACCCGTTACGCTTATTATGCAAACGGTTTTTTAAAGTCCCGTATGCGGCCGGGAAGAAGAGTGCTGTTTTCCAAGTACAGTGGCAAGTGCAAAAAACCCAAAGAGGTTTTGGTGCAGGATATTCAGGGCAAAAAAGTTCGATCTCAAGTTAGAACGGAGATCTCTTACGATCCCACCCGCTGTCACCTGACAATGGCCCGGCAAAAAAACACCGGTCGTTGGGTGCAGGTGAAAAGGGATCATAAGGGTCGAATCAGCGAGATGCGGGACCAAAGCAAAAAAAGAATTATTGTGGCTTATAACGAGCGCTTTGGAAAGCCCAAGCGGATTACCCGCCCGGGGGTAGGCTCTATTCAGGTTTTTTATGATAAAAACGGACAGGTGGATACGGGAAAAGTTAAAACCGATCCCACAGTGGCCACACAAGTTGCGGGGGTGTTTAACGGCTTTTTGGAGATTATATCTCCGGTGGCGGTCGACATCACCATTTAAGCCACTATTTAGTGGTTTGTGGAAAAGGCTCTGGGTTTGGTTCTGTATGCTTTAGCCTTAAGCTTGTTCGGGACGGAATACCTTGGACCCTCACCGCTTAAGGCTAAAGCATACAGACAAAAAACAAAGGTTTTTCACGAAGGTTTGAATAGTGGCTTGTGAAATAAAGGAAGGTTTTGCATACAGATAAAAAGCAAAGGTTTTTTCACGAAGGTTTGAATAGTGGCTTGGGAAAAAAGAAAGGTTTTTTAAGGAGGATTGAGTTATGAAAGTTATGCTTTTGTTTTTTTTAAGTTTTTCTTCTGTTGCGCAGGTGGTTTGCCGTGATCCGGGATCTGCCGGGGATGAAGGCAGTGAAGCGGGCGCGGTTTCAGAGCATTGCAACTCCGCCGTTATTGCAGGCGCCGGCGGGGCCGCGGATAGAGATGTGAATGTGCAGGAAGTGATAAATGAAGTCAAAACCGCAAGTATCAGTCAGGCAGAGGACAGCTCAAGCGGAGAAGGCAGTGCCATCCAGTAAATCAAACAGGTTTTTAATATTGTGTAAAATTTATCTGTTTGTCTAAAAAATATTCAAAATTCTTAAGGTGTAAAAGGCAAAAATTCTTCTTTTAAAGCCCTTAATAAAAACTTAAAGATAAAAAAACAAATCTTTTATTACCGGCCTTTTTCACGCCCGACTAATTAGTGGGGCGTGATAAAAAAGTCTGGATTTAACAGCTGGCATAAGCAAAACCCCGGCTTGTTCAGGACGGAATACCTTGGACCTTCACCGCCGGGGTTTTGCTTATGCCACAAATAACAAGGTTTTTTCACGGGCTATTAATTAGTCCCTTATGAAAAATCCGGTTTTAAGTGTTTTTTTATGCAAAATCTCAAGCGGTGAGTGTTAAATCGTATTCCGTCACGAACAAGCTTGAGATTTTGCATAAAGACAAGCAGTTAGTAGCCTTTTTCACAGGTCTCTAATTAGGGCTTTGCCCCCCTAAACTTGGGGCTTTGCCCCCCTAAACCTGGGGCTTTGCCCCCCTAAACTTGGGGCTTTGCCCCAAAAACCCGGGGCTTTGCCCCCCTAAACTTGGGGCTTTGCCCCTTTTGGCACGGTTTTTGCAAGGTAAAGGGTATGATGAAAAAAAATCCGCCCTTACAGCTTTTAAGCGAAAGCCGAAAAGAAAGAATCCTAAGGTGGGAGATTCCCCACCTGTTGTCTGTTCTTAAAAAAGAGCATGGGCTGTCTTTTATGCACCTTTTGCCTTCTCTTCCTTTGTATTTTGAGGGCCACTTGGTTTTTGAGGGCAAAACCTGTTTTCCTGTTCAGGGCGGGGCCTTAGGCCACCTGCTTTGCTTTAGAGCGCTTAACAAGGAAAAAGCCCGGCAAATAAGAGCCTTTGTGGATGCCCGCCTTCAAAAATTCTTTAAGGCTTTGCCCCTTAAAACCGGGGCTTTGCCCCTTAAAACCGGGGCTTTGCCCCCAAAAGATGAGTTATCCCACAGGAGTTTACTAAATGGGGCTTTGCCCCCAAAAGATGAGTTATCCCACAGGAGTTTACTAAATGGGGTTTTGCCCCCAAAAGCTGAGTTATCCCACAGGAGTTTACTAAATGGGGCTTTGCCCCTTAAAAATGGGGTTTTGCCCCCCCTTTGTTTTCCGCTTTTGTTAAAGGGCGGGGCCAAGAGCGCGCTTTTAAAAACCGCGCACGATATTTACTTAAAAACCCCCTCTTTTGCCTTTTTAAATGCTGAGGACATGATATGGAAAAAAAATGTGTTTCAGGAATTACAACAGGTTTTTGTGTGTGTGCCTTCTTTTTACGCTCTTAGCCCTGTTCAAAAGCGGATCTTGATTAAAGCCCTTTCGCAAAAAAAGCTTTCTTGTTATCTGACAGTGGGTCTTGGGGAAAAAGAATCACTTCCCGAAAAATGGCGCGCCTTGTTTGCCCGCGCCCTTTAAAATCACCGGGTTCTGTGTAAATAAAAGGGTCTTTTACCCGCTTTTTCTCAAAACAAGCTTTATATCGGCCTTTATCTCTGAAAGATCTTTTTCCATACCGGTCATACGCTCTTCCATACGGACTATACGGGAATTACTGTCTTTGTGCAGGTACATTAACATAGTAAGAATAATACCAAGGCCCGCCCCTATAATCCACTTTATCCACTGAATATCAGTCCGAAGCCTTTGAATAACACCTGTTTCTTTGGTGTTTTGGGGCAATAAAGCCTCTGTTGTTCTTGTACATGTTCCGCCATAACGGGTATATTTTAGCCCCTGTTTGCCGGTTTTGCAAGCCTGAAATGAAAAAAAGCTTAAAAAAATCTGTGAGCGCTTAAATAATAAAGTTATATTTTTTTAGTTGGTTCATCAGGCAAAGCTTATGCGGTGAAGGCGGAAGGCCAACGATTTGGCCTTCCGTTTCTCTTTGTTTTTTCGTAAAACTGGAAGTCGCCTGTGCGACTTCCAGCCTGAACAAGCATAAGCTTTGCCTGATGGAAAAATAACAAATTAGGGGTGTTTAAATGTGTTACGGACAAAATTTTTTGAAAAGGAAATAAAGACCGGTGGATAAAGCGGAAGATCTTTTTTTAAAAAAAGCTTTAAGGGATAAGCCTTATCAAAAAATCCCTCTTGCTCAGGAAGGAAGCGACAGACGGTACTTTCGTGTTTTTATCTTGGATAAAGCAAAAAAAGCAAAGCAGTTAAAAAATTTAATAAAGCCGTTAAAAAACCAAAAAAATGTTTTTTCCGGCAAAAAATCCCGGTCTTATATTCTTTCCTGCGCAAGTCCTCTTTTACAAAAAACTTTTTTGCAAAAAGCCGGGGCTTTTTCCCGTGCAGGTCTTAATGTGCCTGAAGTGTATGTCAAAAGCCAAGGCTTTGCCCTTATGGAGGATTTAGGGGATTACAACTTGGAAAAAGAAAAATCTTTTGTTTATTACAAAAAAGCTTTAAAACAAATACTTAAAATTCAAAGTCTTTCAAAAACCGGCCTCAGGGTTTTTACGAAACAGGATTTTTTAAAAGAAATGCTTTTAACGGAAAAGCATTTTATAAAAGGTTTTTGTAAAATATCTTTAAGCAAGAAATTTCGGGCGGGCGTTTTGCAGGAATGGAAAGACATTTGCCAAAATCTTGCCCGCTTTCCAAAAGCCCCCGCCCACAGAGATTTTCACAGTAAAAACCTTTTTATCAAAGGCAAAAAACTTTATATGATTGATTTTCAGGATGCAGGGCTTTTTCCCCGTTTTTACGATGCGGTAAGTTTGATCTGCGATCTGTATCCCTCTTGGCTCAGCCCCAAGGAAAGAAAAGCGCTTTTTGATTTTTTTATCAGATCTTTTGCCAAAGAGTTTCAAAATAATATTTGCCCGGCTCTAAGCCAAAACCCGCCCGCCACAGTTTTTACGTCTGAGGACATAAAGCGCGAGATTTTTATCACGGCCCTTCAAAGGCTTTTTAAGGCGGTGGGGAGCTTTGCCGGCTTTTACCAAATAAAAAAGCAAAAATCCCATTTAAAATATATTGATCCCGCTTTAAAAATGATAAAAAAACTTTTAAAGGAAGATAGTGGATCTTACCCTTTTTTTCGTCAGCTAATGGATAAACTATGCCCCCCTTAAAAGCTTTTTTACTTTGCGCGGGAGACGGCAAAAGGTTTTACCCCCACACTCAGGTTTTGCCAAAGCCTTTTTTGCCCTTTTTAAATATACCCCTGCTGGCTTTTAATTTTTTTCTTTTAAAAGGCGCGGGGCTTAAAAAAGTGGCGCTTAATACCCATAAAAAAGCTTTTTTGTTTAAAAAACATCTTCCCGCCCTAATGGCAAAAGCGGACCTTGATCTTCCTTTTTTAAGCCATGAGCCGAAGCTTCTTGGCTCTGCCGGGGGTCTTTTAAAACTTAAGAGTTTTTTTAAGGAGGAAGAGCATTTTTTTTATTTAAACGGCGACAGCATGATTATTCCCTTAAGCCAAAAAGAGGAGTTATTGAATAATTTTTACGAAAGTCATATTGAATCAGGTGCATTGGCAAGTTTTTTGGTCCGCCCGGCGCACAAAGCTTCTTTAACGGGGATCCGGGCCGATCCTAAGACCGGCCAAGTGCATTCTTTTGCAAAAAAGCCCAAGGCTTTTTTAAACAGCAATCGCTACGATTTTTCAGGCTTGGCGATTTTTTCAAGCAAGATTTTTAATGAGATACCGCCCAAAGCTTTTCATATTTTTAAAGATGTATTGGAAGCTTTAACTCCTCATTTAAGAGTGCATTCTGTTTCAAGCTTAAAACTTTTGGACATGAATCAGCTTTCTTCTTATCTAAGGGGCACAAAAACCGCTCTTAAGATGTTAAGCCTCCTTCTTGCTGAAGAAAAAGGCGCCACAAAAGGTTTTTATCAGGCGGGGAGGTACTTAAAAAATGTTTTGGATATTTTTTCCCCCGGCTGGGATTTTTTTAGAAGTGAAAATTATTTTTCCGCAACAAAGCTTAAAGATCCTTTGCCGGATAAAAAAAGCCTTTTGTTTTGTGGAAAAAAAGTTAAGGGCCTTAAGTACCTGTCCCTTAAAGATTTTGCCGTGCTGGGGGATTATTCTGAGCTTAAAAGCCCCTTGCTTTTGGAGCAAGCCGTTTTAGGGCAAAACACCGTCTTAAACCAGAGCCTAAAATCCGAACTTTACCTTTAAAGGGCGGGGCCTTCGATAAAGTGAAGGCGCTGTCTTTTGTTTTGGTATCTTCTGTGAATCATTTCAAAAATATTGTCCTGCCCCACTCCGACATGGTCTTTTCCTGATTTAACACTCATCCCGGCGACTTTTGAGTTTTTATTCTTTTTATGACTGCCGGGCTTTCGGCCAAGGCCGGCGATAAGGTTTTTGTCTTCCCCTCCGCCGGGTGCTCCGGCATATCCTGAAAAGCCTCCTCCCCCTCCCATACCGCCTTCTGTTTCCCCGGTATTATCGGCCAAACCCATTTTTTCATCAAATTCTTTGCCCGCTTTTTTTTGTATGGCGGCAAGTTTTGCTTTGATCCGTTGTCCGGCAGGTGAGTTGGAAAAGGCCTGCATTTGAGGTGAATTAATATCATCCGCCGAAACAGCTGTCCCGTCAGGAAGAACAAGCCGTCTGTTTTTAGTATCCAGAGTTAAGTTGTGTTTTCTGAGTTTGTCTTTAACAGGTTCTTTTACAGGTGGTGGTTTTGGATTCTTTGTTGTTGTAGTTCGAGGTGGACCGGGGGGTGGTGGTGGTGGTGGGCCTGGACCCGCATCTGTATCTGGATCCGCATCTGTACCTGGATCCGCATCTGTACTTGTTGATGTACCTGTTGTTACAAGGGATAAAGTGTCTTTTACATCCGCCGCGTCAACTGCATCCAAACTTTGCAAAGAGCTTGCCACCCCTAAGGCCGCGGATAACACAAATAAAGGCCAACACTTAGGTTGGCAGCTTGTACTGCATGCGGCCATACAAGCCATACCTAAAGCCCCCATAGCTGTAGCTCCCGCCCCGGTTACCGCCGCCGATTTTTCCTTTTGCCGGGTCGCCATTTCGGCAAGCTCACTTGCGGCTTGGTTTTCTTTCGTAATTTCCTCATTTCTTCTTGTGAGCTCAGCATTTATGTCCTCTATTCCGTCATGGCCTTCTGACTTTCCCCACTCTAAGAGTTTTCTTCTTTGCGTCTCTGAGCAGGGTTCATAGCGCGGATGTTCCTCTTCATCGGGCGTGCTTATTATTTTTCTTGTAAGGGGGGTTTCTTCTTTCGTATAGGGGTTTTGAAACATACACGAACCGCCCGGGCCTTCTCCTGTAACATATTTATTCGCGTGTTGTCTGCCCTTTGCCATGTCCGCTTGCTTTTGCCTGTTTTGTTTTGCGGCATCACAGGATTCATACACGAGCGTACCTTCTTCGTCTGTATAAATCACTTGTAAAGTCAGCTTTTCTTCCCTGACACCGCCAAGATCCTTATGACTTCGTTTGTCTGTCCATATACATTCAGGAGGATTTGCCAAAGCTGTTTTAACTAAAACCAGCCCGTAAAGCATCGGGATAAGAACAAATATTATTTTTTTCACCTTTACCTCCTTAGTTTGCTGTGACACCAGTTAGCTGTGACACCATGTTTTTACTCACTACTAAAGTAATAACTTGTGAAAAAGGCTATCAAGTGTATTGTCTGCAAGCAAAGTCCAAGCTTGTTCGGGACGGAATACCAGAGAAACGGAAGGCCAAATCGTTGGACTTCCGCCCGTCACCGCTTGGCTTTGCTTGCAGACATAATTTAAAGGGCTTCTTCACGGGCCACTATTTAGCCCTCCGTGAAAAGTGTCCCCTTAAGTATTTTTTCACAAGTCATTAAGTAGTCCTCCATAAAAAACCTTCATTTTGTCCTGTTAGTCGATCTGTCAGGCAAAGGCTATGCGGTGAGGGTTAAATCGTATTCCGTCCCGAACAAGCATAGCCTTTGCCTGACAGAAACCTAATAGGTCAGAGGTTTTTCACAGGTCGCTAATTGCAGTTAATTTTTGTTTGGCAAAGGCTTTGAAAGCGTTTGCTTATTCTTTCAAAAATATTCTGGTGGGAGGAGCCAAGCATTTTACCTGCCGTGCCTCTTTTTGCCCCTTGTTTTTTTTCAAGCTCTTTAAGTTTTTTTTTGCTTAAGCCAAGGCCCGCTGTGGTGGAATCATCCTCCCCAAAGCCCCCGCCCCCGCCGTAGCCGGAAAAGCCTCCGCCCCCAAGGCCTGGGATAGAGCTTTCCTCATTTTCTCCTCCCCCTCGCCTTCTTCGGCCTGAGTAGCGGCCTCCCCCTCCTGAGCTAAAGCCGGAAGATCTGGAAAGCTTAAGGGCTGAATTATCAGCTGTTTTTTCTGTATTTGCTGTGCTGTCCTCTTCGTCTAAAGGCTCACCGGCGCTTGCCGTGGGAAGGCCGATGCTGTTGTCTGGGCTTTCTCTGCCCCCTCCGCCCATTCCTCCGTCTGTGCCAGTGGAGCTATCTCCATCTGCTGTGCCTGTTGTGGTGCTGTCAGGTGGGGGAGCTTGAGTAAGCTGGGGCGTGCCGGAAGTGACGCCTTGTACACTGTTATCCACAAAAGGCCTGACCGGGGGATTTTTTTCATTGGAATTTTTGCATTTACATTCTGAGCCTGTCCATTTACAGCCCTTTTCTTTGGCTCTTGCCTTGCAGTCCTCTTCGTCATTTAGGTTGCTTGCCTGCATTTTGCAGGCCTCAGCGGCCAAAGCGGAGCTTGTCATCCCTGCCATATTTTCAAAAAGCTTTGTGGCATTAGCGCTTAGAGCTGTACAAAGCGTTGTTTGAGTTTTGATCATAGTCCTTTGACTATGAGATTTGACATCCTGAGTCGGCTGTTCTCTTTTAAGTCTGTTTCAGCCTGAGCCTGAGCCTGAGCCTGAGCCTGAGCATCAGTGTCACCTGATGGGGGAGCGTTGTGAGTGGTATACAATGTTGTTTCTTTTCTTGATATGTTGTACATGCTGTCGCTATGTCTTTATCGCAGGCGCTTTTGCAGGCGAAGATTTTGCTTTTGCATTTCGCGGCGGCGGTGGCGGATAAAGTGGCATTGCCTGCGGTCAAGCCTTGTATGGTTTGGCATATACCGCGCATGCCCTTTCCTTTTAGGCTTTGAGCGGCCATTGTTAATCCCGGCCCCGCCGTGCCTACGACATTGCTTATCTTGTTAAAGGTGGCAAGGTCGTCTCCCCCCAAGCAGGAAACAGGATTAGAGCAACATGTTACGGCTTTTTTTGCAACACTCTCACAGTCAGTAGGCTTGTCTTCTGAACCGGTTGTACCGGCTGAACCGGTTGTACCAGCTGAACTTGTATTGGTTGTACTGCTTGTTTTTTTCTTCTTCGGTGTTGGGCACATGTCGTCAAGCTCTTCATTGGTGCAGGCTGTCGGCGTGTCCTCCGCCAGTGCTTTTTGTGCAAGAGCTATCCTGAGTCCTCTATCAACTCTCCACCTTTTAGCTTTATCAGGATTAAGTTCTGCTTCGCCCCCTCCTCCAATCAAAGGTTTATTTTTTGCATTTGCCGGAGGCAAATCGTCGTGATAGTCCCTCCCATAAAAAGATCCATGAAACAGAAACAGAAACAGAAACAGAAACAGAAGGTTTTTTAAGACCTTTTGAGTATTGGTGAAAAATTTTTGAAAAAGCTTTTGAAGATTACTAAAAAAAATTTTTAAGAACAAAGTATTTAATTTTACAGGCTGATTTTTTTTGTTTAAGGAAATACCGCCTGAATCTGCACTTATCCTGAAAATTGCTTTGGATTTTAAAAAGGGGCTTTCTGTCCCCTGTTTTTTTTGAAAAACATCGGTTAAAAGGAAGCGCGCAAAACGAGGGCCGGTCTTAAGTGAAATGCGGTTCACTGAAAAACACTTAAGAAGGCGGGTAAAAGCCTGTTGAATCTTAAAAAATAAAGAAAAAAAGCGCATACTCTAACAGATCGGCAAAAGCCAAAAAAACTTTAATACTTTTTTTCTTTTTTTTTACAAAAAACCTTGTAGCCCGTGAAAAAATACCCCTTAAGCATTTTTGTCCAAAGTCCGCGCCGTGAGTGTTAAATCGTATTCCGTCACGAAACGGCGCGGACTTTGGACAAAAACAGCTAAAGAACAAGGGTTTTTCACGGAGGACTGGCATAGTGTTTAAAATCTGTAAGCTGTCTAAAGTTTTTACAGCCAAAAACCCTTTTTTTTTGTGACTTTCAAGAACCGTTTTTCAGCCTGTTGATTTGATCCTCAGATAAGCCCGTCACTTCCGAAATATAGGAAACCTCGGCTTCTTTCTTCAGCATATTCAAAGCCACCTGCTGTTTTTCTTTTTCCATTCCGGCTTGCAGACCTTTTTGCATTCCGGTTTGCAGGCCCTTTTGTATGCCTTCTTGTATGCCCTCTTCTTTGATCTCTTGTCTTATGTCCATGTATCCTCCCCTTGTTAATAATCCTCTTTCCACAGCTCTTTTTTCCACCTGCTTCCAAAGCTGAGCGCTTACTCCTCCGGCTGTTTTTAAGTAACTCACCACACTTAAAAGTAAGTCCTCACGCTTTCCCGAAAATCCTTCAAAAGCCTCCACCACAGCCGAAAGCTCAGCCGGACTGCTTTTTATAAACCAAATCTTGGCGAGCAAGGCTAAAATCCCACGGCTCTTGATACGCGGATCTGTAAAAGCTTTTTTCACCTTTGGATCGTTTGTATCCACAACCTTTAGCTTAAAGTCTAACATACTTTTTCGAAAAGCGGGAGGGATTTCATTAAAAAACCGGCCAAAAAAGCCTTTTTGAAAGCTGACAGGCCACTTCCACGGGCTTTTTCCGTGGTAAAACAGTATGGGAATAACAGCTACAATGTTTTCGAACTTTCTTTCATAGAGCAAAGCCTGATAAGACAAAACCTGCTGAAACATCCCCTTGTCGTAAGCGGATTTATGCTCCAGCAGTAGGCAGAGCAGGATTTTGGCGCTTCGTCTTTTTTTAAGGGACACAGTAAAAACAAGGTCCGCTCGCTTATCTTTTAGGGAGTCTTTTTCAGATTTAAGAGTGCTCCAGTCGCAAGCGGAAAACTCTTTCTTGGAAAGAGCAAGTTTAAAAATTTCAACAGCAAACTGAGGTTCTGAGTAAAACCTTTTAAAAAACCTGTCGTGCAGGTGTGTTGCTTTTTTGTCTGATTTTTCCACTAACAGCTCCTTTGTGGTTTAAGCCCTACAAATATGCTCATGCAAAATCCGTGCCAAAATCCCGAAAAACAGCTTTTTTTTGCAAAAAACCTTGTGATTTTTATGAAATTTTTGATGAAAAATTAGATTTTAAGGATCGGTACAGCGCGTAATATACTAATTAGTAGCCCGTGAAAAAGGCTACTAAACTGCTGGTCTGCAAGCAAAGTCCAAGCTTGTTCGGGACGGAATACCAGAGAAACGGAAGGCCAAATCGTTGGCCTATACGCCCGTCACCGCTTGGCTTTGCTTGCAGACATAATTTACAGGGGTTCTTCACGGGCTACTAATTAGTAGCCCGTGATAAAGTCCTTGCTCATACCTACCGCGAGGCGAGTTCGGCTTTGAGCACGCCGCGGCTGAAAGACGCGGGCGTGGCAAAACGCATGTCTGAGCCCGAGCGGTGGGTATGAGCAAGGATACTTACACGAGCAAAAAAACCTTTTTCACGGGCTATTAATTAGTCTTTAGAGTAGAGGTAAAACTGCGTAAAAAACCTGCAAAACAAAGGCCGGGCGGGGTTTTTTATTGGCCTAAGTGGTACATGTCGGGGTGGTGTCTGCCTTCTTCGTCAAGGTCCATGCCGTAGCCCACGATAAAGCGGTCGTCAATGTTTTTTCCGATATAGTCGGCATGCACAAGGGCTTTTCGGCGGGAGGATTTGTTTAAAAGCGCGACTGTTTTTAAGGAGTAAGGTTCTGCAAGCTTAAGCCTTTGTTTAAGAAAAAAAAGGCTTAAGCCTGAGTCAATAATCTCTTCCACAATTAAAACATTACGGCCTTTAAGGTTTAAGCTTATGTCTTTTTTAATTCTGTAGGAATCCCCCACCGGCTCTGTCAGCACAAAATCCAGTGTTACCTGCCTGTTTAAACAGCGGATAAGGTCTGAGAGAAAAAACACCGAGCCTCTTAAAGGGCAGATAAGATTTAGCGTGGTTTTTTCAGGATAGTCTTTTGTGATCTGACGGCTTAAGTTTTTAATAATCCGGCTTATTTCTTCAGCCTTTAAAAAGGGCACAAGTCCTTTAATCATATTTTTTTTGTCCTTTGGTTTTATGAAAGAGCTTTAAGTATATCACAAAGTGTACAATTAAAAAGGCCCGGCTTTTATTTGTCAGCCAGCAGGCGGTCTATTTTTTGGTTAAGCTCTTTATGAGACTGCCTCAGCCGTGAAAATCAAATATCGCCAAACGGCGCCTGTCTGAACCCTCCGGCCCTTTAAAAACCGGGCAGAGTGCAATACGGATCTTTTTCACGCCCGACTAATCATCAAAAGGCCTCCGGTATTTTTTGCGCTTTCTTAAGGGAGTTAAGGGCTTCTTTGTTTTGAGGCTCGACCGCCAACACACTTTCCCATTCATTTACGGCCTGAGCCGGTTTTTGAGTTTCAAAAAGCCATTTGGCAAGCAAAAGCCGGGCCTCAATATCCTGAGGATAAAAGTTTATCAGGTTTTTTAAGTGTTTAAGCGCGTTTTCCTTTTGGTTTAAGTTCCAAAGCAGGCGTGCAATCTGCCGGCAGGCAAAAAGGCTTTGGTGCGCTTTAAAGCTTTTGATGTACTCATTTAAGGCCGGTCTTAATTGTCCGTCTTTCAGGTACATTTCGGCGGTGCGGTGATGCCTTTTGCTGATTTCCTGTTTTAAATTTTGCTTTCGGGACCGGCTTTTAATCTGCAAAGCCCGGCTGTAAGCTTTTTTGCCCTCCTCGTATCGGCCAAGCTCGTTTAAGGCAATGCTTAGGTTTAAGAAATACTCCGCCTCCGGCTCGGTTTCGCAGGCTTTTTGAAACTCCAAAAGGGCTTTTTGAAAAAAGCCCTGATGATAAAAAATTATCCCCAGCAAATGGCAGGCCCGCCCCTTTTTTTCCACTTCCAAAAGCCCTTTTTGCAGGATCCTTCGGGCGGATTCCCACTTTCTTTTTTGTAAAAGCTCTTCGGCCCGCAGGCAATAGTCCTCCCCTTTAAGAAAGTTTTTAAGGCCTTTTTCGCAAGCAGAACCTTTGGCTTGTTTTTCTTTAGCGATAAGCTCCATATCTTTCCTTTTTTCCAAAAGTAACTAAATATTCGCCCGTGAAAAATCCTTGTAAATTGTGTCTGCAAGCAAAGTCCAAGCGGTGACGGGCGTATAGGCCAACGATTTGGCCTTCCGTTTCTCTGGTATTCCGTCCCGAACAAGCTTGGACTTTGCTTGCAGACAAATAGTTAGTAGCCTTTTTCAATATCCTGCTAAATCGGTTCCTTTCATTCCGGTTGTTGTAAGTCTTTTATCATGCTTTTAAGTTTTTTTAAAGAGGGAAGGCCCGCTGTGGGCGGTTTTTCCAAGCTGTCTTCCGGCACATCCTTTGCAGGCGGGCGATCTTTGGGCAGGATAAAGCCGTAATTTTTTAAAAGGCTCAGCATATAAGGCAGGGCGGATCTTGGTTTTTCCCGCCGGATATGAAAGCGGGCGATCATCCATTCTTTTCGGGCCAAAAGACTTAAGACTTTTTGTTTAAGCTGTAGCAATCGGGCTTTAAAAGGACTTTTGGGAAAAAGTTTTAAGTGCCGGTTTAAATGAAAAAGCGTTTTATCCGCAAGGTGTAAGTCTCTGTCTTCTGTTTTTGGCAATCGTTTAAAATAAGAAAGCGCGACATAAAAAAGGGCGTAGTCGGATTTTTCGTGCCGGGGATTTAACTCAAAAAAACTTTCAAAAGCCCGGTGCGCCTTTTCCCACTCCCCTTGCATAAAGTAAATATCGGCTATAGCCAGATCCGCTTTTTTGCTTAAATCCCGGGAGTAAAGAAACCGGCTTTTGAATTTGCGAAACTGCGATAAGGCCTCTTTGTGATAGCCTCTTTCTTTTAGGCTTTGGGCCTTTTGAAACACCTCCTTACGCGCCGTTTTAGGGTTTTTTGAGGAGGAAAGGGAATTGCAGGCCGTAAGAAAAACACATAAGATTAAAACCTGTTTCATGCCTTTAGTGTATAATCAGAAAAAAGCCGGACGGGCAAGCGCAAAACAAGGGCTGTTTAAATTATGTCTGATAAAAAGCTGAAAAAAGACCTTTTGATTCAAAAGCTTTTGGACCTTTATGAAAAGGATCTTTACAGCTCATGGAAAATCCGCCCCCCGCTTAAAGAGCGAAAAGACGATTATCTGTCCCGCATTCACAGGCTGGAGGGGATAAGGGGCAGGGCGCTTTTATACCCTTATATGGGCGCCGGTCGGGGAAAAGGGGTTTATGTTGAGCTTTTGGACGGCTCTTGCAAAATGGATCTTTTAGGCGGTGTGGGGGTGCAGATTTTGGGCCACGGAAGGTTGGATCTGATAAGGGTCTTACTTAAGGCGGGGCTTTCGGATGTTTTTATGCAGGGGCATTTGCTGATAAATCAGGAGTATTTGGTTTTAAGTGAAAAACTCATAAGCCTTTCGCAAAAAAACTCCCGCTTAAAACATGTATGGCTTTGCCCTTCCGGCAGTATGGCGAACGAAAACGCCCTTAAAATGGCCCGGCAAAAAAACAGCCCCCGGCGAAAAATTTTGGCTTTTGACCGGGCTTTTGCCGGAAGAACAACCATTATGTCAGAGATTACCGCAAACCCCAAGGTCCGGCAGGGGCTTCCCGCTTATGATGAGGTTTTAAGACTGCCTTTTTACAGCTCCAAAGATCCGGGTCAAAGCTTAAGGGTTTTGAAAAAACACCTAAAAGCTGAGGCCGACAATATCGCTGTTTTTATTTTTGAGATTGTATGTGGTGAGGGGGGCTTTTGTTCCGCGCCCCCTGAGTTTTTTACCGATTTGTTTAAGGAGTGCCGGGCGCATGGGATATTTATCTGGGCCGATGAAGTGCAGACTTTTTTAAGAACGGGGGAATTTTTTGCTTTTGAAAAATGGGGCTTAGGGGAGTATATTGACCTTTTAACAGTGGGAAAGGGTCTTCAGCTTTCAGCCACTTTTTTTACTGAAGAATTAAAGCCCGCCCCGGGTCTTGTTTCAGGCACATTCAGCGCGAGCGTGCCGGCTATGGCTATAGGGCTTAAGGTTTTGGAGACTTTGGAGAAAGGCTATATGGGAAAATTCGGCAGAATTGCGGAAGTGGAAACCGCCTTTAGGGATTTTTTTCATCAGCTCAAAAAAAAGTCCCTTATCCGGGACTTTGATGTCTTTGGTTTGATGTCAGCGCTGAGCCTGCCTAAGCCGGAAAAGACCTTAAGCTTTTTAAAAGAGCTTTTTCAAAGAGGGCTTATTGCTCTTTCCTGCGGGAATCCCGCCCGCGTCAGGTTTTTAAGCCCGGCGGTGATACAAGATGAAGACATAGAGGAATTTAAAAAAGTTTTAACAAAGGCCCTTAAAGATTTTAAAAAAGACTGCTGACTTTTTATGTCTCACTAATCAGTCGGGTGTGAAAAAGTCTATTAAACTGCTGGTCTCAAAAGCAAAGTCCAAGCTTGTTCAGGCTGAAAGCCCTACGGATAGGGCTTTCAGTTTTACGAAAATAACAAAGAGAAACGGAAGGCCAAATTGTTGGCCTATACGCCTTCACCGCTTGGCTTTGCTTGCAGACATAATTTAAAGGGGTTTTTCACGGGGGACTAATTAGTCGGGCGTGAAAAAATCAAGAGTTTTTTTATAAGTCCAATATTCGGAGGTCTTTTATGAATTTTATTATAAAGTCTGTTTCGGATAAAGATTATTCGGCCTTAAGAAGGCTGGCCTTAAAGTATCCGTTGCTTAATCTGCCCTCAGATCCTGTTTTATTAAAGAAAAAAATCCGCTTAAGCCGGGCTTCTTTTGCCGGGCGGGGAAAAAAAGAAAACAGAAACTTTTTATTTGTATTAAAAACCCTTAAAACCGGAAAGCTTATTGGGAGCTCTCAAGTTTTTGCTAAATCGGGGACAAAAAAAAATCCCTCTTACTCCTTAAAAATTTTTAAAAGCGGGAAAGAAAAATTCCTTCGCTTAAGAAAAATTAAATCAGGCCCTTCTTACTTGGGCGGGCTGATTTTAGATGAGGCTTACCGGGGGCATAAGGCCGGTAAACAAATAAGCCTTATCCGCTTTCTTTTTTGCGCGCTTTATCCCCGGTTTTTTGAAAAAAGCCTTATTGCGGAAGTGGCCCCGGTTTTGGATAAAAAAGGAAAAAGCCCTTTTTTTGAACATTTTGTAAAGAGATATTTTTCTTATTCCTTAACAGAAATTGATTATTTGACTTTAACAGATAAGCAAAAGCTTTTTTTAAGCTATCCTGTAAAAAAAATTTTATTTTCTTCTCTTCCCTCTGAGGTTAGGCTGTGTTTGGGAAAGCCCGGGCCTTTAAGCAAAAAGGCTTTGGGGCTTTTAAAAGGGCAGGGCTTTACTTTTACCAAGGAGGTGGATCCTTTTGACGGCGGGCCTTATTTGAGCGCGAAAACAAAAAACATTTTACTGATTAAAAAAAGCCGTCCCGCTGTTTTGGCTTTTTCCGAAAAAAGCTTTAAAAAAAAATGGCTTTTTGCTTTTATAAAAAAAAACGGGGACTTCAGTGGAGGACTTCTTGAAGGGGCTTTGGAAAAGGAAAGGCTTTTTGTTTCGCAAAAATTTTTTAAAGCTTTTGGCTTAAAACCGGGAATGCGGGTTTTGGTTTCCCCCTTTCCCCCCTCACGCGGGAAATAAAGGGCTTTTTTATGAAAACTTTAAAAAGTAAAGGGGATTATATTGCAGGGCGCTTTGTTAAAGCGGTGAGCCTTAATAAAAAAGAGCGCCTTATAAAAAGCCCGGCGGATCTTAAAGACAAAGTGTTTTTGTTTTTTTTTGATCCGGCGGGTGGGGAACAAGCCTCCTTTTACGCAAAAAAAGCCTTTCCCGCTTGGGCCGGTTTAAGGCAAAGCGCGCGAAATGTGTATCTTAAAAAATTGGCCAAGGTTTTTAAAGCCCGTGAAAAAGAAATCTCGCTTCTTATTTCCAGAGAAACAGGAAAGCCCCTTTGGGAAAGCCTGCTTGAGGCAAAAGCCCTTTCTCAAAAAGTGGATATTACTTTAAACAAGGCTTTGCCTCTTGTGCGGGACACAGCGCTTTTTCCTTTAAAGGCGGGGGCTAAAGGACAGATCCTTTACCGGCCTTACGGCGCGCTTTTGGTGCTTGGGCCTTTTAACTTTCCGGTTCATCTGCCCCTTGGTCATATTGTGCCGGCCCTGGCTGTGGGCAATACAGTGGTTTTTAAACCTTCAGAAAAAACTCCGGCATCAGGTGAGATGCTTGCCCGGTGCTTTCATCAGGCGGGCTTTCCAAAGGGAGTGTTTAATATGGTCCAAGGCGGTGCGGATACAGCTAAAGCTTTACTAAAAGCTCCTGAAATCTCAGGCGTGCTTTTTACCGGCTCTTACACTGTGGGCCGTAAAATCAAAAAACAGCTGTTGGATCATCCTGAAAAAACACTGACTTTGGAAATGGGGGGCAAAAACAGCTCGCTTATCTGGAAGGACGCTGATCTTGAAAGCGCCCTGCATGAGGTTTTAAAAGGGGCTTATTTGACAGCAGGCCAAAGGTGCTCGGCCACCTCACGGCTGATTTTGCATAAGGATATAAAAAAGACTTTTCTTAAGGGTTTTATAGAGCTTAGCCGAAAAATCAAAATCGGGCATTACAGCCAAAACCCTTTTATGGGGCCTTTGATTGATGAAAAGGCGGTGGCGCGCTTTTTATCCGCAGGTTTTGAGGCCAAAAAACAAAACGCGCTTATTCATTTAAAGCCGGAAATTTTAAAAACAAAATTTAAAGGTTTTTATGTCAGCCCCGCTGTCATTGAGCCTTTAAAGTACAATCCTTCCTCTTTTTATCAAAACGAAGAGCTGTTTGCCCCCTTAACGGCGGTTTATACTGTGGAAAACATGGATGAGGCTTTTCATCTTGTTAATCAAGCCGGATACGGCCTTTTACTTTCGGTCTTTTGCAAAAGCGGGAGTTTTGCGAAAAAAGCTCTTGAAAACTCTAAGGTGGGGGTCTTTCACTGGAACTTAAGCAGTAGCGGGGCTTCGTCTCTTCTTCCCTTTGGGGGAAGAGGAAAGTCCGGGAACGCCCGCCCGGCCGGACTTTTTGCTGTTCGCCAATGCTCAAACAGTGTGGCTTGGATGGAAAAATCCGGCCCCTCAAAAAACTTTTTGTTGGATAAAAAATTTTTTGTAAAATAATAAATTGTCCGCAGGAGGTTATATGTGGCCCATGAAAAACTTTTTTTGTCCTGTTAGTTAGTCGTCCGTGAAAAAGGCTACTAAACTGCTGGTCTCAAAAGCAAAGTCCAAGCTTGTTCGGGCTGAAAGCCCTACGGATAGGGCTTTCAGTTTTACGAAAATAACAAAGAGAAACGGAAGGCCAAATCCTTGGCCTATACGCCCATCACCGCTTGGCTTTGCTTTTGAAACATAATTTACAGGGGTTCTTCACGGGCTGTTAGTTAGGCAGGCAAAGCTTAAGCGGTGATGGGCGTATAGGCCAAGGATTTGGCCTTCCGTTTCTCTGGTATTCCGTTCCGAACAAGCTTAAGCCTTTGCCTGCCGAACACTAATAGGGCAAAGGTTTTTCAAAGTGCAGGTGGTGTTGGAGCTTATGATGAAAGCGTATTTTTTTCTTTTTTTCTTTGTGTTGGTTTTTCCGATCGAGGGCTTTGCGAAACACCCGGTGTCTTTTCATGTTGAGCGGGGCGCTTCGCTGGATCAAACAGCGCGCCGTTTAAAATCCTTAAATTTGATTGAAAATGTGTTTTACTTTAAGCTTTTGGCTGTTTTTTCCCGAAGTGGCAAAAAAATAAAAGCCGGTGAATATCTTTTGGAACAAGGCTTAAGCTCTTGGGAAATATTAAATATTCTGGTGGAGGGAAGATCACTTCTTTACCCTGTTACTTTTCGTGAGGGTTTAAATCTTTATGAGATGGCGCGGATTTTGCAGGACAAAAACCTGCTTAAAGAAAAAGATTTTATTTCCCTTTGCCATGAGCCGGGTTTTATTTACGAGCTGATTGGGGAAAAAAGACCCTCCATAGAAGGTTATCTTTTTCCTGATACTTATTATGTTTCCCGCCCGGTCCGCCCCCAAAGGCTTATTCGAAAAATGGTAAAAGCTTTTTGGGATGTGTATGGCGGTTTAAACCAAAAAGGCGCCTCTGCTGGCGGGGGGATTTTTAAGCTCACCCGTCACGAGGCGGTGATCTTGGCCTCTATTGTGGAAAAAGAAACAGGCCTTGCCCGGGAACGGCCGCTTATTGCCGGGGTGTTTTTAAATCGTTTGCAAAAAAAAATGCGTCTTCAAAGCGACCCCACCATTTTATACGGCATGATGCTTGAGGCGGGGGGGCTTATGCCCTTTAATATCAGAAAGCGGGATATTTTAAGAAAAACCCCTTACAACACTTACAGTTTTTCGGGCTTTCCCAAAGGCCCTGTCGCAAACCCCGGTAAGGAGGCCTTAAGATCTGTGTTTGAGCCGGAAAAATCTTCTTTTCTTTATTTTGTGAGCCGAAACGACGGCGCCCATGTTTTTTCCAAAACCTATAAGGAGCATAAAAAAGCGGTGGACTACTGGCAAAAAAAACTTAAGTGATTTTTTTAGTATGCGCAAAAAAGCTTATTACAAGTGGGAACAATTTTTCAAGCTCTACTGATTTAATAAAACTTGTGTTATAGCCAAAGCGCGGGGGTAAAAGCATGGCGCGCAAAATTTTGGGAAGAGCGCTTTTAACCGCGCTCGCGGTTTTTTTTGTATGCAGTTTCAGCTTTTTTCTGATTCATATTGTACCGGGAGATCCGGTGGATCTAATTCTGGGGGATCAGGCGGGCGCTTTTGACCGGGAAAATCTGCGAAAAAGCTTAAATCTTGATAAAGCTCTTGGGCTTCAGTACAGGGACTTTATCTTAAACCTTTTAAGGGGGGATTTATCTTCTTCTCTTTACTCCGGTGAGCCGGTTGCGGGCGCTCTTAAGCGGGCTTTGCCCGCCACTATCGAGCTGGCTTTTTTTGCTCTTTTTTTGGCTTTACTTTGGGGCCTGCCGTGCGGGATATTTTCCGCTTTAAGAAAAGGCCCCTTAGACACCGGCCTTTCCGGCTTTGCTGTTTTGGCCATGTCTGTTCCGGTTTTTGTGATGGCCCCTTTTTTGATCCGTCTTTTTGCTTTAAAGCTGTCTTGGTTTCCCGTCAGTGAAAGAGGGGAGGGCTTTTCTTATATTGTTCTTCCGGCCTTAAGCTTGGCTTTGCCCTTGGGGGCGGTTTTGCTGAAGATGAGCCGGGCCTCACTTCTTGAAGTGATGGAAAAAGATTATATTCGCACCGCAAGGGCCAAGGGGCTTTCTTTTAACAGATCGGGTATCCGCCACGGCCTTAAAAATTCCGCTGTGCCGGTGATTACGGTTTTAGGGCTTCAAGCCGGCGCGCTTTTAACCGGAACAGTGATAGTGGAGAGCATTTTTGACTGGCCGGGACTTGGGCTTTTACTGCTTTCCGCCATTCAGCAAAGGGACTACCCCGTGGTGCAGGGGGCTTTGCTGGTGATTGCCCTTATTTATGTGCTGGTAAACCTTGCGGTGGATCTGATTTATCTGCTGGTTCATCCTCAAATGAGAACCTGATAATTATGATGTGCCAACAGATTTTTTACAGGAGATCATGTTAGTAGAGTGTGAAAAAGGCTACTAAACTGCTGGTCTCAAAAGCAAAGTCCAAGCTTGTTCGGGACGGAATACCAGAGAAACGGAAGGCCAAATCGTTGGCCTATACGCCCGTCACCGCTTGGCTTTGCTTGCAGACATAATTTACAGGTGTTTTTCACGGGTGGTGGGTATAAAGTTATGCAAAAACATTTAAACTTTAAAATAGTTTTGGGGCTTTCGGGCTTTTTGCTGATCCTGCTTTTAGCCATGCTTGCCCCTTGGCTCTTCCCTTACGATCCTTTGGCAATGGATTTAAGCAGATTGCTTGAGGCTCCAAGCTTTGAGCACCCCTTTGGTTTAGATGACAAAGGGGTGGATCTTTTGTCTCAAGTGCTTTACGGGGGCCGTATATCTGTTTTAGTGGCGATTTTGGTGGTGACGCTGAATTTGCTTATAGGTTTGCTGGCGGGATCTCTTTCCGCTTGGGCGGGCCCTTTGACAGATCAGCTTTTGATGCGTCTTGTGGATATGGTTTCGGCCTTTCCGCGCTTTTTGCTGGCTCTGGCTCTTTCCGCCATGTTAGGTTCCGGCTTGTTTAATTTAATTTTGGCTTTATGCCTTTCCGGTTGGGCGGGCTTTGCCCGTTTGATACGGGCGGAGATTTTACACTTAAAAAAAGAAGAATATGTGTTAAGTGTTTTGGCCTTTGGCTCAAGCCCACTTCGGGCTTTGTTTCGTCATGTCTACCCCAACCTTTTGGGGATTTTAATGGTGCAGTCCGCTTTTGCCCTTGTGGCGGTGGTGATAGCGGAGGCGGGCCTTACTTTTTTGGGCTTGGGGCTTCCGCCGGAAATCCCAAGCTGGGGAAGACTTATCTCCTCCGGCAGGCAGACTCTGATGGAGGCCCCGCACTTAAGCCTGTTCCCCGGGGTTGCGCTTTTTGCTTTGGTTTTAAGCTTTCAGCTTTTGGGCGAAGGACTTAGGGATTTTTTTGATCCCCGCTACAGCAAAACCCGCAGAAGGTAATGGGGTGTGAAACAGGCTGGCTTTCATAGTTGGTATAAGCAAAACCCCGCCTTGTTCGGGCTGAAAGCCCTACGGATAGGGCTTTCAGTTTTACACTTGGACCCTCACCGGCGGGGTTTTGCTTATACCACAAATAACAGGGGTTTTTCACGAAAAAGACAAAGGACCAAGTATGAAAACAAAAACTTTAGCTCCCTGTTTGGCTTTGGGTATTAAAGGCTTAAGCCTTTCTGAAGAAGAAAAAAAAGCCATTAAAAAAGCGGGCCTTTTCGGCCTTGTGCTTTTTAAAAGAAATATTAAGTCCTTAAATCAGCTTTTTGATCTTTTAAGGGAAATTCACAGCTTAAACCCCTTGTTACTGTTGATGATGGACAGGGAAGGGGGAGCGGTGGATAGGTTAAGCCACCTGCCTGACTTCCCCCCTTGGCCCGGGCCGGAAGAGCTTTCCTCCCTTTGTTCCTTAAAGGAGCTGGAAAAAACTTATTTTTATACAGCCCGTGAAATGCGGGACTTGGGTATTGCGGTAAGTTTAAGCCCTTCAGTGGATATTGCCTCTGTTGAAAATCCGCTTTTTAAAGGAAGGCTGTTGGGAAAAAAAGATCTTTCCAAAAAAGCTTTGGCGGTTTTTAAGGGTATCCACAGGGCGGGGCTTTTGGCTGTGGCAAAACACTTTCCGGGGCACGGGGGGGTAAAGGAGGACTCTCACCTGCTTTTACCTGTGGATCAAAGGCCGTTTAGCGCGCTTGAAGAAAAAGATCTTTTGCCTTTTAAGGCCTTAATTTCTGAAGGACTTAAACTGATTATGACCGCTCATGTTTTGTATCCTTCGGCGGACCCTCACAGCCCCGCGACTTTATCCCCCTTTTTTTTGAAAACAGTTTTGAGAAAAAAAATGAACTTTAAAGGTCTTGTTCTTTCAGATGATCTGGATATGAAGGCTTTATCCGGCCTTACAAGTGTTGATCGGGCTTTTAAAGCTCTTTCAGCCGGGGTGGATGTTTTGTTAAAATGTGAGCCTTTGGATATGCTCTCTTTTTCAGAAGCTCTTAGGGAAAAAATAGAGGAAAAGCCGAAAGAAAAGCAAATATCAGACCGGCGGGCCTTGGAAAAATGGCAAAATACGCACAGCATAAAACCCTTAAGCTCTTTTAAGAGTCTTAAAAAAAGATTGGATGATTCTTGGAAATGGTATGATACACTTAAACGCAAAGCTTAACCGAATCACGGGCCACTGAATAGTTGGGCGTGAAAAAGTCTGGCTTTCATAGTTGGCATAAGTAAAACCCCGCCTTGTTCGGGACGGAGTACCTTGGACCCTCACCGGCGGGGTTTTACTTATGCTACAAAGAATAAAGGTTTTTCACAGGAGATTAAATAGTTTCCCGTGAACAAGCGCCCCCTTAAGCATTTTTGTTCAAAGTCTGTGCCGTGAGGGTCCAAGGTACTCCGTCCCGAAACGGTGCAGACTTTGAACAAAAACAACTCAAGAACAAGGGTTTTTCACGCCCGACTAAAGTAAAGGTGCTATAAACTTATGAATCGTTTTTTTGCTTTTTTTCTTTTGTCTTTTCTTTTTCACTTAGGGGTGGGGGCTTTGCTTGTTTCCCGAACCGGGTTCTTAAGGGGAGTAGGGGAGGAAAGTATACAATTGGAAGAGGCTTTGCTTCCTTCGCCGGCCCTTCCCGGTGAGGTAAAACCCCCGGCAGAGCCTGTTTTAAAAGAAGAAGGCGCTGTTAACACAAAAAAGCTTAAGTCCAAAACAAAAGCTTTTGTAAAACAATCCAAGGCTGTAAGCGCCAAGTTAAAAAAGCCCGTGCCTTCTGCTGAAAATAAGCGAACAAAACAAGCAAACAAAAAGCCCGTGCCTTCTGCTGAAAATAAGCGAACAAAACAAGCAAACAAAAAACCCGCGCCTTCTGCTGTAACAAAACAAGCAAATAAAAAGTCCGCCGGTTTACCAAGCGCCGAAAATAAGCAAGCAAATAAAAAACCTTTACAAGGCAAAGGGCCTTTACAAGGCGAAGGGCCTTTACAAGGCAAAGAGCCTTTACAAGGCGAAGAATCTTTACAAGACAGCGAGAAGTTAAAAGAAAAAAAGTCTTTACCTTCGGCGGGAACTTTGCCGATAGGTGAGGAACAAAAAAAACCACTTAAAGAACAAAAACCGGAATGGATGGATGAAGAAGATCTTATCGAAAGTCCCGTTTCTCAAACACCGAAAAAGACACAAAACCCCGCACCTTATGCGGAAGAAGATAGGATAAAAAACCCCGTTTCTTCTGAAGAGACAAAAAAAGAAAAAAGCCCTGCGGAAGTAAAAAATTCCGTTTCTTCTCAAGGGCCGGAAAAAGCACAAAAGTCAGCGCCCCCTGTTAAGAATGTTTCAAAACCCGAAGCTTTAAAAACCGCCGAAGACTTAGAAAAAGCCGGAGGCTTAAAAAAAGGCATCCGCACTTATAAACAATTAAGGCAAATAGAAGGTAACCCCCTTCCTGTTTATCCTAAGGAGGCTTTGAAAAAAAAATGGGAGGGCCGGGTGGATCTTTTTTATTATGTCAATCCAGCAGGCTTTGTGGAAAAAATCCAGCTACAGCGCTCATCCGGCCATTCCGTTTTGGACAATTCAGCCTTAAGAGCTTTGTCCCGTTATCGCTACCACCCCGGACAAGAGGGCTGGGTCAGGCACCCGGTGGAGTTTTTGTTGGATATGGAAAAAGAAATAAAACAGCGGGCGGTCTTAGGGGTGCGCCCTCCCACAGCCAAGGCTCAGTAATCGGGACTAAAACGGCAATGCTAAAAATTTTTTGCTTTTTACTGTTAATGACAGGCCCGGCTTTGGCCGGGGCTTTGGACCCTAAAGGCCCTTTGGCTCTTTCTTTAAGCCAAAGCGGCAGGGCTTTAACTTTTGCGCCTGCGGAATATCATCTGCTGAACCCGGCGGTTATTGCGCACTCCGCGGGCTTTAACGGCTCAGCTTATTATTTTTTTGGCACAAATACGCGAAATCCCGCTTACGGCCTGTCCCTTTCGGAAAACCGAAAACTCCCCTTTGCCTTAAGCTATATAAAGGAAAGAAAGTCCGATGAACAGTATTTAAGTATCAGCACGGCGGGCTTTGTGCTTTCCGGCTGGAGCTTGGGCTTAAGTGTAAACAGATGGCAAAGGAATAACAGCGCTGAATGGAATATTCAGGCAGGTGTTTTGGTTCGGCCCAAAGGCTCCCCTTTTTCTTTTTCCGCAGGCTGGGATTATATACTCCCTTTAAAAGGCGCTTTTAAAAACAAAAGACAGTGGGCCTTTGGCTTTTCTTGGAATGTTTATAAAGGGATAAGCTTTAGAACAGATGCGGTTTATAATGTTCAGGGCAAGTGGTTTGCGGGGGCGGGGCTGGAAAGCCTTTTAAGTAAATTTTTGGTTCTGCGCCTTTCGGCCGGCCGGGATTTTAAAGAACAAACTTTTGTTTTTTCCGGAGGGCTGAGTTTATTGGCCAAAAACCTAAGCTTAGACTACGGCCTTAGCTATTTACCGACCAAGCAATACCTGCATACAATAAGCGCGCGCTTCTTCCTTTAAAAGCAATCAGTCCAGCCTTTTTCACAGGCTACTAAGTAGTAAATTCGACTTGATTTTTTTAAAAACCTTGTGTTATAATGCAGGCTAATGCCCTTTTAAGGAGGTTTTATGTCCGCTTTGGATCCGCAAACCATAATTTCTTTGCTCGCGCTTTTGTCTTTTTTACTGCTTGGTTTTAATGCGCTTTTAGCTCCTTTGCGGAAGAACCAAGACCGCATGGAAAGCCGACTGGACCGGCTGGAGCAGGATGTGTCCAGCCTGAAACATGATATTGCGGAAATCAAGCAGGCTGTTTTGAAAAAAGCCTAAAAAGGCCTATAAAAAGGCCCTGACTTTTCTTAGTTTTTTCGTACGCAGATGGAAAGAAAAAACGGGCAATAATTCCCATGTGAACTGGATCTGGGTGGATCTATCTTTACAACCACTGTGCTTGTGGCATTGCACGGCTTTCCTATGTCGGCCAAGCGGTAGTCCGGTGACCTGTGGGGGTCCGGGAACATATAAAATCTGTCATTTTCAGCGGGGCTTTTAAGCGAGATACATTTTCGGTTTGTGTTGATATTCCAGTCATCCCCCAGAACTTTTTTGGCTATTTTACAGCTGTTGTTTGATTCCGAGCAGGAGTTACTGCACCGCTGTTCATCAGGAAGGAGTGTTTCTATCTCGTATTTTCTTTTAAATGCTGTTTGATGCGGCCCATGATAATATTCTGCCCGGTTCCATGCCCAGCGCGCATTTCTTCTGATTTCAAAGCGAAGAGAGGAGGGACAAAGCCAAGGCTTTTTCGCTTTTTCAAAATGTTTTTTAGGAAGTCTTTGTTCCGTAATGGATTGGATAATACGCCGGAATTCGCCTGTGCCTGTCGTTTGGGAAGGCTCCATCATTTTTACTTGGTAAAGCCTGCCGTAAATATCATTTTCCCCCCCGGCATGTTTCCAATCAGGTATGTGGACAGTTTCAGTACCCTGTTTTTGTTTATAATGTAGGATCAATTTATCTCTGTTTTTAAGTACTCCTACATGACCTGCTTGTAGGTTAAGAGAGGCTTCAATGGGATCTCCATATTCTGTTGTTCGTATCCTGCTTTCTTTCGCGTTTACTATTTCTTGAGTCAGTTTTGAGGGTTGAAACAAAAAGTGATTAGTAGTAAGCGCCCCATAGCTTGCGGACAGGTCGTTTTTCGGCACTATGGAAAAATAAGGCACAGCACCGTATGTTGTGGAGCTTTTAATAAGGCTTGTTAAGGCCCCGGCGCTTGTTCCCGATTTTTCCAAAAAATACTCACTCATCCTTAAGCCTGATTGGGAAAAATAAGCCCCGGCCTTAAAGGTGAAATATTTAGGATTTTTTTTTGAGTTTGTGTCCACATGGCCCATATAAGCAATGGTGTCTAACTTTAAATCATAAGGAAAATGATTAAACTTTTTAGGATCAGCTTTTTCAGGGGGTGCTTCGGTTTTAAGATTTTTATCCACCTCTTTTTCTAATTCCTCAGCTGAAAGATCTTTTGTTTGTGCATGATCAAGGGAGGAGCTTAAGGAGTTAAGAATTTCTTGTTTTCTCAAGGCCGCGCCGGAACAGGCATTGAAAACCCCGATCAAAAGTGCTAAAACCGATAAAAACAAAAAATACCTCATGATTTTTAATTTATCGGACAAAATGTTTAAAAACTTAAGGCCTGTCTCCTCAAAAGTCTGCCTTTTTCCGGTGATTTTTGGCTTTTTTGCTTTTTCAGCGGGGGCTTATATCCCCTCTTATCCTTTTTTGCTTTCCCGCTTGGCGAAAGGCCAAGGCCGAGGGGCCTGCCGTATTGAGCAGACTCTGGTCTTTAAGAGTGGGGACAGCCCTTTAACCTTAACGGAGACTTGGCATGTCTTAAGCGGGGGGCGGTTGCGCCTGGATTTAAAGTTTCCACAGGAAAAAGACCTTTATGCGCGCTTTATTTACCGCCGGCAAAAAAAAATATTCCGAAACGAAAAAGGCCTTATCCAAAATATTCCCATACCTCTTTATCACTTGGAGAGGCCTTTTCACTTAAGGTCCGCTGAGAAACTAAAAAAACTTTTTTCGCTCTGGAAGCTGGCCCCTTTGTTTCCGCCGGAAAGAGAAGAAGGCACAGGATCTGACCCCTTTGTGCGTCTTAGCCGGAAAGGGGGCCTTTTGCAGTATGAGCTGGGCCGGGGGGGGGCACGGCTGTGGCTTGAGCAGGATGAATTTGTAATAAGCCGGTTTAAATGGGCGGGCGGGGAGCTTAAGGCCTGGGATTACAAATTTTATCCCGGCCTGATGTTTTTTCCCGGAAAAAGACTTTTTCGTGTAAATCAACAGGAGGTTTTGATAAAAACCCTTTTGCTTAAAAAAATTAAAATGAGCAAAAAACTTTTAAGCCGGGGGGCTTTGAAGCGCAAAAACCGCTTTCCGGCGGATTTTCCCGATTGGATTCGTGAATTTTATAAACAATTTAGATAGATAGAATATGAAATATTATTACGAAGTGGCGCTCCCTCTTAATTTGCAAAAAAATTTAATTTATTTTTCCGATCAAAAATTTTTGCCCGGGGAAAGCGTAAAGGTTTCTTTAAGAAATAAAACTTACTTGGCGGTGATTTTAAAGCCTGCCTGTTTAAAATCAGGAGAGCTTAAAAAAAGATCTTTTAAGATAAAGCCGATTTTATCCAAAAACAGCCTTTGCCCCCGCCTTAGCCCCGCCCGCCTTAAATGGCTTTTTTGGCTGTCGGATTACTATCAGCACAGCCTTGGCATGGTGATTCACTTAAGCTTTCCCTCTTACCGCCCCCCTGTCAGAAAAAATAAAAAACAGGAGGCTTTTCGGCTTCAAGATACTGATTTTTGTAAAAATCGCGACAGCCTGAACCCGAAAAATCCGCCGCTTAATTTGATAAAACCCTCTTTAACGAAGGAGCAAAAACTTTGCCTTAAGAACATAGCGGGCCAAGGTGAAAAGGGCTTTTCGGTGCATCTTTTGCATGGGGTGACCGGCTCCGGCAAGACGGAGATTTATTTTAGGCTCATTGAGCCTTGCCTTAAGGAGCAAAAAAGCGCGCTGATTTTAGTGCCTGAAATAGCCCTTACCCCTCAGCATACAGAGCGCTTTTCTTGTCGCTTTCCTTCCCAAGTGGCCTGTCTTCACTCCGGCTTAAGCCCCAAGCAAAAATATCTTGAGTGGCGAAAGCTTGTTTTAGGGGAGAAAAAAATCCTCATCGGCGCGCGCTCGGCTTTGTTTTGCCCCCTGCCCCGGCTTTCTTGGATCATTGTGGACGAAGAGCACGAATCCTCCTTTAAACAAGAGGAAAAACTTAAGTACCATGCCCGGGACTCCGCTGTGGCTTTGGCAAAATTTTTAAATATTCCTTTACTGCTTTCTTCCGCCACCCCCAGCTTGGAAAGCTGTTATAATGCGCAAAAAGGAAAATACATTTACCACCGCTTAAAAAGCCGGGTGTTTAAAACCCCCCCGCCCCGCTTGGAGGTGGTGGACATGAAAAAAGAAGAAAAATCCCATTTTCTTCCCAAATGTTTGAGCAATACACTTTATCAGGCTTTAAAGAGCAATCTTGAAAACAAAAAGCAGTCCGCCCTGTTTTTAAACCGCCGGGGAGAGTCCGCTTTTGTGTTTTGCCTTCGTTGCGGAAGGAGTCTTTACTGCCTTAATTGTGATATTTCCCTTACTCAGCATCAGTCAAACCACTTGCTTTGTCATTATTGCGGCTTTCGGGAGGAACAGCCTGAATCCTGCCTGAAATGCGGTGGAGAGCTTTGCTCTTTTGGCGTGGGCACGGCAGGACTGCAAAAAGATCTGGAACTGCTTTTTCCCACCGCCCGCATCTTAAGAGCGGATCGGGACGCGGTTAAAAATCATAAGGAATGGGAAGAGGTATTGAAAAAAATTGAAGATCGATCGGCCGATATTTTAATCGGAACACAGATGATAGCCAAGGGCTTGGATTTTCCCGGGCTTACTTTAATGGGGCTGATTTTGGCCGATCAAGGCTTAAATTATCCTGATTTTAGAGCAAAGGAAAAAAACTTTCAGTTGATAACTCAGGTGGCGGGCCGGTCAGGCCGCAGAAAAGAAACCGGCCGGGTGATTTTACAAAGTTTTAATCCCTCTCATCCGGTGATGGAAGAGTTGATTAAAGGGGATTATCAGGCTTTTGTAAAGCGGGAGCTTAAGGAAAGAGAAAAAAGGGGCTGGCCCCCTTTTGGCCGGCTTACTTTACTGCGCGTGGAGTCCTTGTCTGAGGTTCGCGCCCGTTCGGCCTGCTTTAAGATCCAAGACCGCTTAAAAAATATCAAAGGGCTTACAATTTTGGGGCCTGCCCCCGCCCCCTTAAAACGACTCATCAGCAGGTACCGCTATCACCTTTTGCTGAAAAGCGGGGGTCCGGCCCTTTTAAAAAAGGCTGAAAAAGCCCTTTTGACTTTTAAAAGCCCTTCCGCTGTAGAGCTGATTATCAACAAAGACCCCGTCAATATGTTTTAAAATCCGGGGTTTTTCAGGGGCAACTGATTAGCCGGGCATGAAAAAGGTTGGGTTTCATAGTTGTCATAAGCAAAACCCCGCCTTGTTCGGGCTGAAAGCCCTACGGATAGGGCTTTCAGTTTTACACTTGGACCCTCACCGGCGGGGTTTTGCTTATGACACAAATAACAAGAGTTTTTCAGGGGCGACTAATTAGCCGGGCGTGATAAAGTACCCCTTAAGTATTTTTGTCCAAAGTCCGTGCCGTGAGTGTTAAAGCGTATGGAAGTCACGAAACGGTGCGGACTTTGGACAAAAACAGCTAAAGAGCAAGGGTTTATCATGGGGGACTGATTAGTGGTCTGTGAAGAAGCTTGGGTTTAAAAGCCTAAAGTATAGATAAAAAAAAATTAAAGAATAGTGGTTTTTCATGGGAGATTGTGATAAATCACAGTTCTGCCTGTATGAAAGAGGCTTTGCCTTAGGCAAAAATTTGTTTTTAAGAGGAAGATTATGGAACTTAATATTAAAAATATGCTCTCCGCCGGGGTGCATTTTGGTCATCAAATTCAAAGATGGAACCCCGGAATGAAGTCTTATGTATACAGCTCCCGCGGGGGTATTCATATTATCAACCTGCAAAAAACTTTGCAGATGGCAAAACGCGCGCTTAAATTTGTGGAACAGGTGACGGCTGAAGGGGGCGCCTTTATCTTTGTCGGCACCAAAAAACCGGCCGTGCTTCTTACCCGCGAGTGTGCGGAAAGCGCCGGGCAGTTTTATGTGAACAAAAGGTGGCTGGGGGGCACTCTTACCAATTTTCAGACCATTAAGGTCAGCATTGACCGCATGAAAAGAATTGAGCGGATGAGAGAGCGGGGGGATCTGGAGCCCTTCTCCAAAAAAGAAAAAGCCCGTATTGAAAAAGAATACGCCCGCCTTAACGATTACCTTAAAGGCATTCGGAATATGAAAAAACCGCCTTCGGCTTTGTTTGTGGTGGATATTAATCGCGAAAGTATCGCTGTGGCGGAAGCCCGAAGGCTGAATATTCCCGTGGTGGCCGTGGTGGACACCAACTGTGATCCCGGTCTTGTGGATTTTCCCATTCCCGGAAATGACGACGCCACCCGATCCATAGAGTTTTTTATCCGGCTGGTAAGCAAGGCCTGTTTGAGAGGGCGCGAAAAATGGAAAGAGCTTTTAAGACAAAAAGGCCAAAGCGAAGAAAGTCAAAGCGGGCGGGAGACTGAGTCTACACTGCCGGCTAAAAAAGAAGGGTCGGCAGGCCCCACTGTGGTAAAGGTGTTTAAAACCAGAAAATTAGTGGCCGCGGGCACAGCCGACGATGTGGAAATTTCCCTTGAGCTGGAGGAAAAAAAGGATCTCCCGGACAGTGCGGAAAACACTGCACCGGAGGCGGAAAAAAAAACTTAAGATCCAAAGCTTTAATATGACTTGTTTAGTAAGGTGTAAAAAAACTTTATTAAATTATGCTTGCAGAAAGACAAATTAGTGAGGCGTGGAAAACTTTTTTAAATTATGTCTCAAAAGCAAAGCCAAGCGGTGAGTGTCCAAGGTATTCCGTCACGAACAAGCTTGGACTTTGCTTTTGAGACCATGCAGTTTAGTGGCCTTTTTCATGGACGACAAATGAGTAGGATTTTTCACGGATGACTAAAAGGGGGATGCTTTGAGTCTTGCGGAAATTAAAACTTTACGGGCCAAAACCGGTGCGGGGGTTTTGGACTGTCAAAAAGCTCTTAGTGAATGCGCCGGGGACTTTGACAAAGCGCTTTTATATCTTAAAAAAAAGGGCCTTGCCCGTGCGGAAAAAAAGTCTCTTCGTTTGGTTAAACAGGGCCGTATCTCCACTTACCTGCACGGCGAGGGGCGTATAGGGGTTTTAACGGAAGTGAATGTGGAAACAGACTTTGCCGCCCGGGGAAAAGACTTTAAAAATTTTACGCATCAGCTTTGCCTGCATATCGCCGCTATGAATCCTCGATTTATCCGCCGCGGGGATGTGCCTTCTTCACTTAAACAAAAAGAAGAAGAGGTTTTTAGAGAACAGGCGCAAAGTGAGGGCAAAAAAGATTCTATATTGGATAAAGTGGTGGCGGGCCGAATGAACAAATGGTTTTCAGAAGTCTGCCTGTTGGAGCAGATTTTTTTAAGCTCCACGCAAAGCGACTCTCCCAAGACTGTGGAGGCAAGCCTTAAAGAGCTTGTAGCCCGTTTGGGGGAAAATGTGCAGATCCGAAGGTTTGTCCGTTTTGAGCTGGGGGAGGCTCCGGAAAATTCCTCCAAGGGGTCAGCCCTTTGAGCCTTCTTAAATATAAAAGAATTTTAATCAAGGTCAGCGGAGAGGTTTTAAGCGGGAACAGGCCTTTCGGCATCCATCCCCGCGCTCTTTCAGATCTGGCCGAAGAATTGGTGGAACTTACGAAAATGAAGGCTGAACTCGCCTTGGTGGTGGGGGGCGGCAATATCTTTCGGGGTTTAAGTGATGAAGCCAAAGGGATGGATCGGGCCGGATCGGATTATATGGGAATGCTGGCCACCTGTATCAACGCTTTGGCTCTTCAAGACGCCATTGAAAAACAAGGGGTTCAAACGCGGGTGCAAACCGCTTTGCGTATTTCCGAGGTGGCGGAGCCTTATATACGCCGAAAAGCCCTTCGCCACTTAAAAAAAAGCCGTATTGTGATTTTTGGCGCGGGCACAGGTAACCCGTATTTTACAACAGACACCGCGGCCGCCTTAAGAGCAATGGAGATGGAGGCAAATATTTTGCTTAAAGCCACCAAAGTGGATGGAGTATACGCCGAAGATCCAAAAAAGAACAAAAACGCCGTAAAATATGATACACTTAAGTATATTGATGTGCTTAATAAGGGAATTAAGATCATGGACTCAACAGCCGTAAGCCTTTGCATGGACAATAAAATGCCTCTTATCGCCTTTAACATGAAACAAAAAGGAAATATCGTTCGCATCGCCAAAGGGGAAAAATTAGGCACTTTAATAAAACCTTAAAAAAATGTTTTATAGAAAGTAAAAATGGAAACACAAATAAAAGAGCAAACCCTTCAAAGAATGGAAAATGCCTTTCGGCATATCCAAGATAAGTTAAAAAAAGTGCGCACCGGATCTGCGCACAGTTCCCTTTTGGAGGGGATAAAAGTCAGCTCCTACGGTCAGGAACAGGAGTTAAAGCATATCGCCTCTATTTCCTGCCCTTCCGCCCGTCAGCTCCTTATTTCCCCCTATGATCAAAACACTTTAAAGGATATTGAGTCCGCACTTGTTAAAAGCGATTTGGGGATGGCCCCGCAAACTCAAGGAAAAGTAATTCGCCTTCAAGTGCCGGAGCTGACAGAGGAAAGAAGACGGGAGCTTATTCGGGCTTTTAAAAAAGATGTGGAAAAATCCCGGGTGGAGTTTCGTCAAATCCGCCAAATGATGAACGAAAAAGTAAGAAAAGCTTTAAAAGAAAAAACCCTCAGCGAAGATCTGGCCAAAGACCATGAGGCGGAAATTCAAGAGCTGACAGATCAATTTATTAAAAAAGTAAATGAGCTTTCGGAAAAAAAACAAGAAGAGCTTATGCGGGTATAGCCCAAAACTCAAGCACCTGGCCCTTATCATGGACGGGAACGGGCGTTGGGCGAAAAACAAGGGCTGGCCCCGTTACTTCGGCCATTTTCGCGGGGTTAAGGCGCTAAGGCATACTGTTAAGCTTTGCTCAAGGCTGAATATTCCTTTTTTAACTGTGTTTGCTTTCAGCACAGAGAACTGGAAAAGATCCTCCCTTGAAGTATCGGTGATCGTAAAATTAATACGCCGGACTTTAAGCCGTTATACTGAGGAGTTTAAAAAAGAGAATATTCGTCTTCGGGTTCTGGGGGATCTGGAAGAATTAGGCCGTCCGGTTCAGGATATTTTTAATGAAGTGTCGGAAAGCACAAAAAACAATCAAGGTCTTCAGTTAATTGTGGCGGTTAATTACGGGGGAAGGCGCGAGATTCTTAAAGCCTTAAGAAAAGTGGCCGGGCAGGTAAAAGAGGGCGCTTTAAAATTAGAAGACATAGACGAAAAAAAAATTTCTGAATATTTAAGCTCTTCCGCCTTTCCTCCGCCGGATTTGATTATCCGAACGGGCGCGGTCCACCGGCTTTCCAATTTTTATCTGTGGTCTTCGGCCTATTCGGAAATTTATTTCAGCTCCGTATTGTGGCCGGATTTTAACGAAGAGGAATTAACAAAGGCTTTAAATTTTTACGCCAAAACTCAAAGGCGCTTTGGCGGTGAAAAAAATCACTGACAGTCTGCAAGCATAATTTAAGAGCTTTTTCGTGACGGATTGCTTTAAAGGTTAAAGATGGTAAATCGTGATTTTATTTTTAGAACCGTAACGGCGCTCACAGCCTGCGGGTTTTTTTTTCTGACATGGTTTTTGTTTCCCCGGTGGGGAATGCCTTTGTTGGTGTCTTTGGTTGCAATGGGTCTTGCTTATGAATATTTCAGGCTGATTTTTTATCATCAGGCTGTCTTAAGGCTTTTTTTGTGCGGGCTTTGTTTTGGCGCTTATCTTTTTTGGTCTTTCTTTTTAAGTTTGGAGGATAGATTCTTCCTGCTGACACTTCCTCCGATTTTGTTTTTTGTAATCTCTTTTTGGCTTTTGTATTTTTTTTCCTTAAAAGATATGGCGGAAAGCCTTGGCTTAAGTTTTATATCTTTGTTTTATATTGCTTTTCCTTCGGCTTTGTTTTTAAGTGTGTTTTCCCGGGGTTTTGAAGCGCAAAGCCTTTTATTTTTGGGGGTGGTGTTTTCCGGGGATGTTTTTGCTTACCTTGCAGGCGCTTTTTTTAAGGGCAAAAAATGGGTGCCGGGCATTTCCCCGGGAAAAACCCGAGCCGGGTTTTTTTGCGGACTGTTGGCGGCGGGCCTTGTCTCAGGTCTGGGTTTTCACTTTAGTTTTAAGTTAAACTTTTTTTTGTTTTTTCTTTTTGGGATTTTGGCTTTTTTTCTGGCCCAAACAGGGGATCTTTTTATCTCTTTGCTTAAAAGAAGAGCGGGGCTTAAAAACACCGGCCGTTTTTTGCCGGGGCACGGGGGGCTTTTAGACAGATTGGACGGATTTTTACCGGCTTTTTGCTTTTTATGTCTTTTGCTCCGCTTTTTTTAAGTTTTTATTTGTCCCCGCCGGTTTTCCCGTCCCTTGGGCGGGAGATAAAAAAACTTTAGCAAAACTTATAAGCTTTGGCTATAATGGTGTTTATGTCTTTTATCTTAAGCGGATTTTCTTACCTTTTAAACCTGCTTACGGCGCTTTTTCCCTTTGTGGTTTTGCTTGGGATATTGGTTTTTATCCATGAGTGGGGGCATTTTATCCTGGCCCGGCTTTGCGGGGTGCGGGTGGAGGTCTTTAGCCTTGGTTTTGGAAAAAAACTTTTAAAGTGGAAAAGAGGCGAAACTTTATACTGTATCAGTCTTTTTCCCTTGGGTGGATATGTCAAAATGTTCGGGCACGAATACGGAAAGGAAGTTAAAAAAGAGGACAGACCGGTTGCTTTTTTATATAAAAAACTTTGGCAAAGGACAGCCATTGTGCTGGCCGGGCCTTTGATGAATTTTTTTCTGGCGATTATTATTTTTGCGGGGCTGAGCCTTATGGTCGGAAGGCACAAGATGTCTCCGGTGGTGGGGGACCTTTTGCCTAAGGTTAAATCAGCGGGGCTTTCTTTCGGCGACCTGCTGATTTCTGTAAATGGGATTCCGGTAAAAAGCGTGCAGGAATTTAAGAACATTGTTTTTAAAAACCCGAACACAGCTTTAAATGTGAAAGCGCGAAAAAGCTCAGGCAAAATATTCACCGCCCGGCTTAACTCCGGTAAAGCCCTTACCCGCGGAAGATGGGGTTTTTCGGAACAAGGCGGAGTGGTGGAAGGGCTTTCTTTTTCCACTCCTGCCGCAGTGGTGGGTCTTACAGATCCTAAAAGCCCCGCCGGGCGGGCGGGACTTAAAACCTTTGATAAAATTTTATCTGTAAACGGGCGGGAGGTAAAAAACCGAAAACAGTTTTTTCGTATTTTAAGCGATTCTTTAGAATCTAAGATGTGGCGGATCAAAGTTAAAAGGAAAGAGGAGATAAAAAAAATAAACCTTTTTCCTCCGGCAGGCTATAAGGGCGCGCCTTTAGAATTAGGTCTTACCGGCTCTAATCTTTTTATATCAGATTTGAAAAAAAACGGCTCTGCGGAAAAAGCGGGCCTTAAAAAAGGCGATTTTATTTTTAAGCTTAAAGGAGAGCTTGTTCCAAGTTGGGATTTTTTGGTAAAAGCCATTAAAAATTTTGATGAAAAAAAAGGCCCCTTACAGCTTAAGATAAAAAGACAGGGGCAAATTAAATCTTTTTCCTTAATACCGGAGAAAAAAACACAGATCATCGTCGGAAAAGAGCAAAACTCTTACATGCTGGGTATTGTCGCCCATTCCCCTCATGTTCCTGTGGGGGAAACTTATGTCGAAAAACAAAAAAACCCTTTTAAAGCCCTTTGGATCGGTGTGGAAAAAACATTTTATTGGTGCGCCGTTGTGGGGGTTTATATTAAAAAATTTATCACAGGGGACATTTCCCGAAAAACCTTGGGAGGCGCGATTTCCATAGGCCGGGCCGCCTACGACAGCTACTCTTACGGCTTAGAGTATTTTTTTAAAATCATGGCCATTTTATCTGTTCAGCTTTTTTTGATTAACATTTTGCCCATTCCGGTTTTTGACGGGGGCCACCTGCTGTTTTACGCCATTGAGTTTTTGACCGGCAGGCCCCCAAGCATAAAAAAAATAATGATAGCCCAGCAAGCCGGGGTTTTGTTTTTTTTGTTTTTGCTTCTGTTTACCACCTTCAATGATTTGCACAACTGGCTTTTTATCTGGTAAAATCACATACTGTTTCACGCTCTACTTATATTTAGTCGAATGTGAAAAACCTTCTTTAAATTATGTCTCAAAAGCAAAGTCCAAGCTTGTTCGAAACGGAATACGATTTAACTTTTCAACCGCTTGGCTTTGCTTGCAGACAGAGAACAAGATTTTTTTCATGAGGGGAGAATCAATAATGAATTTTTTATTGGTGGAAACAAGCGGGGAAAAAGGTTTTCTGGCTCTTGCGGAAATTTCAAATCCGGGACAAAAAGGGGCTGTAGCCACTCTTAAAAAAGTAAAAACATGGGAGGGCGCACATCACAGCGCTTTTATCACCAAGGCTTTTGAATCTTTTAAGCCTTTTAAGCCTTTTCCCTCAGTATTGGCCTTAAGCCTTGGGCCGGGCCGCTTTACCGGCCTTCGGGTGGGTATCAGCTTTGCCAAAACATTAAGCTTTGTTTGCTCTGTTCCTGTTTATCCGGTTTGTTCTCTTAAAATATTGGCTTATTCCGGGATTGATCAGGATAAACCTGTTTTGGTTTTGCAAAACGCGTTTAAGAACAGCCTTTACACCGCTCTTTATCAAAAAAAAGCTAAAGGCTTAAAAGAGCTTATATCTCCTAAAACCCTTTTGTTAAAAGATCTGCCCGGCCTTCTTACTCAAAAGCCTTTTCCGCCTGCGCAAAAAAAACACCCCTTAGGCCGAAAAAAGGATTTTCTTTGTCTGGGGGACGGATACCGGGCCTATGAAAACGCGCTTTGCCCAAATTTAAAAGCCCGCCTGCATGTAAGGGATAATGTTTTTCCTTCAGCAAAATGTTTTATGGAGCTTTTACGAACAGAGTTTGATCCGGTCTTTTTAACCACTTGGAAAAATCTTAATCCGGTGTATTTGCGCTCGCCCGTAAAACTTCTTTCTAAAAAACCCGGACCTATGTCTTAGCCTTTCGTATTTTCCACGGACCACTAAAACAGTTGCTTGTGAAAAAATTCCGCTTGTTTGTCTGTCTGCTTTAGCCTTAAGCGGTAAGGGGCGTATAGGCCAAGGATTTGGCCTATACGTTTCTTTTTCTATTTGCGTAAAACTGAAAGCCCTATACTGAAAGGCAAAGGCTTGCCTTTCAGAGCTTTCAGCCCGAACAAGCTTAAGGCTAAAGCAGAAAGGAGCATTAAGTCCAGATTTTGTCCAGCTAAAATAAAGATCAGGGGCTTTTTGTCCGAAAAGCTTAAAAGCTATGAAAAAAATTAAGAATTTTGCTTTTTTGTTTGTAAATTTTTGTTTCTTTTCAAAAATTCCGTGGCTTAAAAGTTTTGCTTTATATGCTTTAAGCGGGTTTTTTTTGTCGGCTTGCAGTCCCATTGGTTTTTACTCCGGCCAAAAAGCCGGCCAAAAAACCGCCTCTTCCACTGCCGGAGGGAAGGCTCATCTTAATTCCCGTTTATTGGAATGTGATGAAAAACAAATCAACTGTCTTTCAGAAGGGGAGCAAACCCCTTTTTTACGAAAAAGGCATTTTGAACGGGCCGGTTTTTTAAGGGAGCACTTTGAAATAACAGGCCGAAATGAGCTGGAAATTGTGATCATTGTGGATACTTCAGAGTCTATGGACGACAACTTAAGAAAAACAGGAAAAAACTTAAGATCACTTCTTTCTTTTGTGCAGGATAAAACTTGGAGAGTGGTTTTTACCACGGCCGATCACGGGGATCATGAAACAGGAAAAAGCTTTGAAAAATGGCAAAACTATAAAGGGGACATGCCCCGGTTTGGAAAACTAATGAGGCTGGAAAAAAGAGGAAAACCTCTTGATCAGTTTATTTTAAGTCAAGACACCCCGGAATACGAACAGATATTCAAAGACACTTTAACCCGCGAAAACTCTTATGACTGCTCGCTTGCCCCCTATTGTCAGGGGCCGAATGAACAGCCTCTTCGCGCGCTTAAGGCTCTTTTTCTTCGTTATAAGAAAGACCCCCTTCACCGGCGGTTTTTTCAGCCGAATGTGGATACCTGGGTCTTGATTATTACGGACGAAGATGAAAGAAGAAAGGACTTTCAAAACGCCACCACCGCGGAACAGGTGATACAAACTTATGAAAGTCTTTTTAAGGGCCAAAACAAAAGACTTTTTGGCTTCAGTATCAGTGTTCAGGATAAAAAATGTTATGAGTCTGAAAACGGGTTTTTCTCCCGCGCGGCTTACGGGCATATTGTGGGGCGTTTGCCACAGCTGACAGGCGGGATCAATTTATCCCTTTGCGCAAAAGATTACGGCAAAGCGCTGGCCCATATTTCCCGGTCCGCCAGATCTCTTATGGAATCTTCTTTGACTTTGCAAAAACTGTTTATCCAGCCGGACTCTGTTCAGGTCAGGCTTAATCCGGATCAGCCTCATGTGTCTTGGAAACTCACGGGAAGAAAAATTAAGTTTTCTCAGCCTCTTGAGCCAAACACCAAAATCAGTGTGAGCTACAACTTTGATTAAACAGCCTGATGTGGAACAGCTCTTGATTATTTGTCTGTATGCTTATGCCACAAATAACAAGGCTTTATCACGAGCTACTAATTAGTGGGCTGTGAAAAAGGGTTTTTCGAAGTTCAATACTTAGGGCCGGCTTTAGGCTTTATTTTAAAGAAGATCGCGGTTACTGTTTTTATAAGGCAAAAACCGGGGGAAGAGGAGGCACAGCGGTTTTATGAGATTTTTTTTTCTTCTTCTTATTTGTGTGTTCTGGTTTATGGCTTGCGGATCTCAAATAAAGGTTTTAAGCCACTTAGGGGATGAAGAAGAAGATAGGCCCGTGGCAAAAAAAAACTGCCTGAAAAAAACCCTTGCCGGAAAAACCATCTGTGTTCAGCAAAAAACGCAAAATTTTTACATAAAAAGCTTAAATAACAAAGCGGTGGACTTTGTTTTTGTTTTGGATGTGTCGGACTCCATGTTGGAGGACTTAAGCAGATTGGGACAGGCTTTTTCTTTTCTTATCTCTCATATAAAAGACAGCGACTGGAGAATGTTTTTCACCACAGCCGATCACGGGGATTACAGGCTTAATACTGTAACCGGGGGTATGGAGGCCCTTGTCGGCTCTCATCAAAGCTGGCGGGATTACAAAGGGAAAAAGCCTTATTTTGGCCGGTTTATGGATCTGGAGTATCAAGGCAAAACCTTAAATCAAAAAGAGTTAAATGCCGGCACCCCGGATTTTGCGCAGGTGTTTCAAGACAGCCTGACCCGAAAGCCGGGGGAGGACTGCTTGCTTGCCCCTTATTGTCAAGGCCCTTTGGAACAGCCTCTTCAGGTTTTAAACTCTGTTTTTGAAAGATGGGCGGAGGAAGAAACTTATGCAAAACCTTCTGCGGATTTTGTAAGTTTTATCGTGACAGATGAAGACGAAAGGGCGGAGGATCAGGATCAGGCCTTGACCGCAGATAAGGTGCTTGCCGGTTTTAAAAAACTTTTTCCTCAAAAATCTTTTTATTCTTTTGCCTTTTTGATTCAGGATGAAGATTGCCTGATAAAGCAAAAAAAGCATTCTCCTTCCTCTCAATACGGCAAAAAGGTGTCTGAGCTGGCCCGCCTCACCGGCGGCAAAAACATTTCTCTTTGTGAAGCCGATTACGGCCCCTCTTTAAGGGATATTTCCGCTTTGCTGAAAAATCTGATAGAAAGTGTCAAACTTGCTTCAGTTCCGGTGTTGCCGGGGGAAATTCAGGTGGAATTTATAAAAGGCCCGGCCCGCCCGGACTTTCGGCTGGAGGGAAATAAATTGGTGTTTCATCCCGCTTTAGAGCCGGGAACAGAGCTGAAAGTATCTTATTTTGTAGAATCCCGATAAAAATCGGGCTTAAAAGCTAAAAAAACTTTAAAAAAATCAAAAGCCCGCCGATAAGTTATGATAGGCTTTAAGTAAAGAAAGCCCCGTGTGATGAACAAGCCACTTGCTGTGGGCCAAGCGGGGGAAGAAGGTAAATTTTAAGCCTGTAAGGAGATGGAATAAAATGAAAGCTTTATACCGCTTAAATGTGAATTTTTACAAGTCCCAAAAGCCTGCCCGCCGGGGTGTTTTAAAAGCGCCTTTAGTCAAAAGCCTGCTTTTTACTTTTTCTTTGTTTTTAAGCTCTGCTGTATACAGCTATGTTGGTTCTGTGGATAACTCTTTAGATCAAAAAGCCCAAGCCTGTGAGTACAGTACGGAAAGCCGGGCAAATAAATCGGCCGGCAGTCGGGACATCAATCCTGAAAATGTTCTGGCCAATCTTCTGCCTGAGGAAAGGTCGGATGAAAGCAGACCCGGGGATGGTTCCGGCGGGGCTATTCAGTAAAAAAATCCGGGGTTTTTGCCTGAAAAACAGCAAAAAAAGCTCTTTTTTAGAAAAAAACTTTATAAAAAGCCTTTTTCTTTCTGGACAAAGGGCCGGTTATTTATCATAAATATAAGACCATTTATTAAAAAGGAGAAAGAAAAATGTCTTTGATTATCGTAAAAAAAACAAAAGATCTGTTTAAAGCCCGCGGGCTTAAAACTTCGGATGAAGCCGTTAAAGCTTTGAACCGGGAATTTGAAAAAATCTGTCAAAAGGCCGCAGACAATGTCTTGGCCAACAAGCTTAAAACTGTAAAAAGCGCTCATATCCCCAAAGTCGGCCTCTAAGGGAGGGTGGAAAACCGCCGGGGCTTATGTTGTTACCTCCCGGCTTTTTTCTTAAAAACCTCCCAGCTTAATACGGGAATATTCAGTTCAAGGGCTTTTTTCTTTTTTTGGGAAATACCGTCTTCTTCCCCGCTGAGTAAAAAGTCTGTGTTTCGGCTTACCGCGCTTTGTGTTTGTCCGCCGAGTAAGCGTATCATCTCTTCCACTTTGGCCCGGGGCTGAGGAAGCCTGCCGGTGATGACCAGATTTTTCCCTGAAAAAGGCCCATTTTTAATATTTTTTGGCGGGATTGTGATCTGAAGGCCCAAAGAAAAAAGCTTTTTAATCTCCAAAATAAAATTTTTGCAGGTAAAATACTCCCTAAGGGATCGGGTGGCCACCAAGCCAATATCCGGTATCTGTTTTAATTTTTCTTCTTCGGCAAGCGCCAAAAAAGTAAGAGCTTTTTCCCCGGGACGGGAGGGGGGCTTTTCGAAAAAAATCTGTTTCAGGTTTTTAGTTTGGAGGGGGGCGGTGTTTTCTAAATTGGTAAAAAAATCGCTTAACTCCCGGGCATTGCTTTCTCCAATGTGGCGAATGCCAAGGGCAAAAATAAAAGCGGAAAGCCGAACCTGCTTGCTTTTTTCAATATTTTGCAAAAGCCTGTGGCAGGATTTTTCCCCCATTCCCTGTAAAGTCATAAGTTTTTCTTTTGTCAGCCGGTAAATGTCTGAAAAGTTTTGAATGTGTTTCTCAGTGTAAAGCTTTTCCATCATTTTAGATCCTAAAGATTCAATGTTCATGGCTTTTTTGGAGGCAAAGTGAATAAGAGACTGTAGCTTCACCGCCGGGCAAAAAGAGTTAACACAAAAAATCATCTCCCCTGTTTTTTTTACCGCTGAGGCGCAGGCGGGGCAATATTCAGGTATTTTAAAGGCCCGGCAGTCAGACAGCCTTTTGGAAAAATGCACTTCAATCACTTCAGGAATAACATCCCCCGCCCGGCCCACAGTTACTGTGTCTCCCACGCGAACATCTTTTTTGGCGGTCTCCATCGGGCTGTGTAAGGTGGCTTGGCTGATGCGGACCCCCCCCACTTTTACCGGCTTAAAAACCGCCACAGGGGTTAAGGCCCCGGTTCTGCCCACTTGAATCACAATATCTTTAACAGTGGTTTGTCCTGTTTCCGGCGCAAACTTGCCCGCCTTGGCATAACGGGGAAATCGGCTTATCTCACCCATTTTTTCCTGTTCGGAAAAAGAATTTACTTTCAGCACAATGCCGTCTGTTTCAAAAGGCCAAAGGGATTTTGATTTTTCCATAAAGCGGAAATATTTAAGAATATCCTCTTTTGTCCGGCAAAAGACAGAGGCCGGCACCGGCTTTTTTTTGTTATGACTGCTGAAAAAAGCTTTTAGCTCCATGACAGGAAAAGCCGGAAGGCCAAGCTCGCGGGCTTTTTGTAAAAATTCGCTTTGGCTTTTAAGCTGAAGACCTTTAAAAAAACCCAGTGAGTGTGTAAAAAACTTTAAGGGTCTTTTTGCGGTAAGCGATGGATCCAGCCTGCGAAGGCTCCCGGCAGACATATTTCGGGGGTTGGCAAAAAGGCTTAAACCTTTTTGTTTTTGCTCCCGGTTTATTTTTTGAAAATCTTTTTTTAACAAAATAACCTCCCCCCGAATTTCCAAAGTTTCCGCCGTTATGGGCAGAAGCCAAGGGATGGATCTAAGGGTTTTAATATTCGCCGTCACATTTTCCCCTTGCATGCCGTCTCCGCGGGTAAGAGCTGTGCTTAAACGGCCTTTTTCGTAAAGTAAATTGACAGCCACTCCGTCCAGCTTAGGCTCCAGCAAAAACTCCACCTGCTTTGATGTAAGGGTTTTTAAAGTTTTTTCGTAAAAAGATACAATCTCCTCTTCATTATAGGTGTTTTGCAAAGACAGCATGGCTTTTTTGTGGAAGGCTTTTTCAAAGCTTAAAAGCGCTTTTCCGGGCACTCTTTGCGTGGGGGAGTCGGCTGTTATCCAATCGGGGCGCTTTTGTTCCAGTGCCGTCAGCTCATTAAAAAGCCGGTCGTACTCATAGTCGCAGATCCGGGGGCTGTCCATATTATAATAATGATGGTCATGCGCCTTAATAAGGGCTTTTAGTTTTTTTAAGCGGGCTTTTAGTTTTTTTTCTTCTTTCATGGCCGGCTTTTATTATAAGGGCATAACAGGCCAAACAAAAGTATTTAATCGCAGGTGAAAAAAAAATCTTGCTATTGATAAAATGATTGCGTAATAAATTAAATTAGTGGACTGTGGAAACCCCTGTTATTTGTTGTATGCAAAATCTCAAGCGGTGAGGGTCCAAGTGTAAAACTGGAAGTCGCCTGTGCGACTTCCAGCCCGAACAAGCTTGAGATTTTGCATAGAGCACTTAAAGCTGGACTTTTTCACAAAGGAGTGTTTAAATTATGGATAAAGATACTTTAGAAAAAACCGCAAGGCTTGCCCGGTTGGCGCTTTCTGAAAAGGAAAAAAAAGCTTTTTCAGGTGAGCTTTCCTTGGTTTTTTCGTATTTTAAATGTATTTCCTCTGTGGATACAAAAGGTATCCCCCCTTTGGTGTATCCCTTGGAGGGCTTGGTCCCCCCCCCCGCTTTAAGGGCGGATCAAGCGCAAGAGACAAAAAACCGGGAAGATCTGTTAAACCTCGCGCCGGAGAAAATGGGAAATGAATATAAAGTCCCGCCGGTGGTGGAATAACTTTTTTTAAAGCGCGCGCTTAACACCCTTTTTTTATATTTCCTCCGCGGAGTTTAAAACAATGAATTTGCTTGAGATGAAGATAAAAGATATAAGGGCTTTAATTCGGGATAAAAAAATTTCAGTTGAGGAGCTTTGCCGTTTTTACCTGTGCCGTATTGAATCCTTAAACCCCCGGCTTAACGCGGTTTTAAGCTTAAGCCCTTTTGCCCTTAAGCGGGCAAAAGATATGGACAGTAAAATCAGCCGGTATAAGGATCTTCCACTGCCGGGGATTCCTTTTTTGTTGAAGGATGTTTTTTGTGTAAAAAACCTTAAAACCACCGCCGGATCAAAAATATTGGAAAACTTTATCGCCCCCTATTCCGCAGAGGTGGCCCGCCGGCTGGAATCGGCCGGCGCCATTATCCTTGGAAAATGCAATCAAGATGAATTTGCAATGGGAACAAGTAACGAAAATTCCGCCTTTGGCCCGGTGTTAAACCCTTGGAAAAAAGATCATGTGCCGGGCGGATCCAGCGGAGGCTCAGCGGTGGCTGTTTCCGCCGGGCTTTGTGCCGGATCTATCGGCACAGACACAGGGGGATCCATCCGCCAGCCCTCCTCTTTTTGCAACTTGGTGGGGGTAAAACCCACTTACGGCCGGGTAAGCCGGTATGGCATGATAGCTTACGGCTCAAGCTTGGATCAGGCAGGCCCCATGAGTATGTATGTGGAGGACAGCGCTTTAATACTGGAGCTGATTTCAGGAAAAGACACAAAAGATCAAAGCTCTTTTGAAAAACCGGTCCCTGAATGGTCAAAAGCTTTAAACGAAAAAAATATTAAAAATTTAAAAGTGGGCGTTCTAAACAAAAAGTTTTTGGAAAAATCCTGTTCCCCTGAGGTTTTGCAGGTCTTGCAGGATGTTGAGGATCTTTTTAGGTCGCAGGGGGCGATTTTAAAAGAAGTGTCTCTTCCTTTTATGGAAGCCGCCGTTCCGGCCTATTATTTAATCTCCACCAGTGAGGCTTCCAGCAATCTGGCCCGTTATGACGGGGTTCGCTACGGCCTGCGCTTTGATTTTAAAGGTGAGCCTGTACGGCTTGAGGAATTTTACAGCCGAACGCGGGGGGCGGGTTTCGGCCCGGAGGTTAAAAGAAGAATACTCATGGGCGCTTACTGTCTTTCCGCAGGATACTATGATGAATATTACAATAAAGCCTCCCGGCTTCGCCGGATGATTCGGGATCAGTTTATGAAAATTTTTTCTGATCTGTCTTTGCTGATAGCCCCGGTCTCAGACACCCCCGCCTTTCGGCTTAGGCAAAGACCGGCCGGATCTCTTAAGTCTTATCTGACAGACAGTTTTACGGTTATGGCCAATCTTGCGGGGCTTCCGGCAATCTCTGTGCCAGCGGGATTTAAAAACTCACTTCCGGTGGGAGTTCAGCTGATAGCGAATCATTTTAATGAACAAACACTTTTTGATACGGCTTTGCTGATTCAAAAAGAGTTAAAGGCTGTGGGAAAAAGACCTGCGGGGATTTAACCCTTATATAAAGGACAGAGCTTTCGGTTTTTTTACGAAAAAAGGGTAGAACACAATGGAAGAAAAAAAGGCGCAAAATTTTTCTGATCCGCTTTTCGGCTTTGAGGCGGTTATCGGTTTGGAAATACACGCTCAGCTTTTAACCAAGAGTAAGCTGTTTTCCCCGGACTCAGCCCGGTTTGTGGAAATGGAAAACAAGCATATTCACCCTGTGAGTTTGGCTCTTCCCGGTGTGTTGCCGGTTTTAAACGAAAAAGCTTTGGAGTATGCGGTAAGGGCGGGCCTGGCCTTAAACTGCCGGGTGAACAGCCACTCCCTTTTTGCCCGAAAAAACTATTTTTATCCCGACCTGCCCAAGGGCTATCAAATATCCCAATACGAAAAGCCAATTTGTGAAAAAGGGTATGTGGAATTTGAGCGCGCGGGGATACGAAAAAAAGTTCGCATCCAAAGAGTGCATATAGAAGAAGACGCAGGGCGCTTTCACCATAAAGGGCATTACTCTTTGGTTAACTTTAACCGGGCCGGAGCGCCCTTGGTGGAAATTGTGTCTCTTCCTGACTTAAGCTCCCCGGAAGACGCGGCGGAGATGGCCCGCACTGTCAGGAAAATTCTAAAATACATTGCTGTTTGCGACGGCAATCTGCAGGAAGGCTCTCTTCGTTGTGACTGCAATGTCAGTGTGCGAAAAACAGGGGACAAAACATTAGGCGTTCGCACAGAGCTGAAAAACCTTAACTCTTTTAAATTTATTGAAAAGGCGCTGAAGTATGAAATCCGCCGCCAGATATTAAGCTTAAATCAAGGGCATAAAGTGGTTCAGGAAACCCGGCTCTATGATTCCAATAAAAACAAAACCTTCCCCTTGAGATCCAAAGAGGAAGCCGGGGATTACCGTTATTTTCCCGACCCGGATCTTCCGCCTCTTATTTTGTCTGAAGAATGGATTAAGAATCAAAAAAAAGCCCTGCCGGAGTCTTTTCTTCAAAAAGCGGATCGCTTTAAAGATCAGTACGGGCTTTCGGCAGGTGAGGCTTTTATTATTACAGAGGAAAAATCCCGTGCGGATTATTTTGAACAAACAGTAAAAGAAGGCGCCCCACCCGCCCTTACCGCGTCTTGGCTTATCAACGAAGTGCTGGCCCGCCTTAATGAGGAAAAAACATCTGATATTGAAAAAAGCCCTGTCCCCCCCCGGCGGATGGGACAGCTTCTTAAAATGATAGATCAAAAAGAAATTTCCGGCAAAATAGGAAAAAAAGTGTTTGCTGAAATGTGGAGCGCGAAAGAAGATCCGGCAAAAATCATCAAGAAAAAAGGTTTAAAACAAATAACAGATTTTAAAGAGCTTTCCGCCTTAGCGGAAGAGACACTTAAAAAATTTCCCCGGCAGGTAAAAGAATACGGTGAGGGCCGTACAAAAGTGTTTGGCTTTTTTATTGGTGAAATTATGAAATCCTGCAAAGGACAGGCGGACCCCAAGCTTTTAAATCAAATTTTAAAGGAGAAACTGAAAAATTGAAAACCGCCGTGATGGATATAGGATCCAACACCTCTTTGTTGCTGATAGCCCGTGTTTTTCAAAACAGCAAAGATCCTAAGATCTTAAAAGATGAAATTTTTTACACCCGTCTTTCAGAAGGCTTTTTTACGCCCCGGGAACAAACCTCCCCCCCTTTAATTACAAACCGCGCCCTTAAACGGCAAAATCTTTTTTTTGAAAAAGCCCGAAAGTTTGTGGATCAATATTTAGTGGAAAAAACAAAGTGTGTGGCCACCTCCGCCTGCCGAAGGGCCGGGAACGCGCAAGAAGTGGTGGAAATGGGAAAACGATATGGTTTTTCCATTGACATTATTTCAGGAGAAGAAGAAGCCCGCTTAAGCCAAAAGGGGATATTGTTTGGGCTTAAAGCCCCGTCCGCCTCTTCTTTGGCGACGCTGGATATCGGGGGCGCCTCCACAGAGTTAAGCGCCAAAGGTTTTAATATCAGCCTTCCTATAGGATCTGTCAGTCTTACAGAGGAGTTTATTCACCAAGACCCCCCTTCGCAAAAAGAGGTATTGCTTCTTACAAAGAAAATTAAAAGCGTGCTGAATGGCATTTCTGTTTCCAAACAGTTTGTTTTAACAGCGGGGGCGGGTACATCTGTTACTTTGGCCGGTTTGGAGCGGGCGACAGATGACCCGAAAGCCCTGCACGGAATGCGCCTTTCTTACAGGCGGGTGCTTTACTGGCGGGATTATTTATTTCATCTTCCTTTGGAGAAAAGAAAAACCCTTAAGGGTATGCCTTTTTACCGGGCGGATGTCTTGCCTGCGGGCTTAAGTATATTAAAGCAAATTATGGAGCATTTTAATAAAACGGAATGTATTGTCTCCACAGCGGGTTTAAGGCACGGCTTGTTATATTCCTTTAAATAAAATTTTTGGAGGCAGGTCCTTTTTCGTAAATACCCTTTGGCCTATAGTCCAGATTATGGACTTCTGTATTGGACTTTGCTTTTTATTCCTGATTCAATTTGAATAGGGCTTAAGCGGGCAAGGATAAAAAAGCCTTTTCTTAAATTTAACAAACCCGCCGGGTAAAAAAAATTATGATACAGCGGATAATTTTTCTTTTTTCTTTGTTGTTTTCTTTGTCTTTACTCCCTTCTTGCACTCTTTTTGGTTCCGGCGATTCATCTGATGAGCAGGCGGGAGGGGAAAGCTATTATGATGAAGAAGGGGAAGAAACAAAAGAGGAGGAGGAGGAGGTGACAGCCTCCGGCGAGGATTCTTATGAAAGCGATCAAAATTTAAGTGTAGATACCCCCCCCCCCTCCATTGAGGGAGAGGATATTTATTATATTGACGAAGAAGATGAAGATATGGTGGCTGAAGGTGAAATAGTGGAAGAAGAAGAAAGCTATGAAGTAAGTGAAGAAGAAGCCAGCGCAGATAATGAAACAGCTTCCACCCCGGCTGAAGGCGGTGAAGGTGGAGAAGGCGATGAAGGCGGAGGCTCTTTTTTTGCTTCTTCTTCGCCTGCTGTGTCCGGCGAAGACTCAAGCGGAGACTCCGGCGGAAACTTAGGCGGAGGATCTGGTGGAGGTTCTGTTTCCCCGCCTCCCCGTCTTTCTTATAAAAAAATTAAAAACGAGACCTATAAGGCGGGGGCTTTTTTGGTTAATGCGGTTTATATTGCCCGCCCGGAGGAAAACCTTACAAGTATCAGCAATAAAATTTTTGGATCAGATGAGACCGGCCAATTACAAACTTTAAATCCCCACTTAAAGCTCCGGCAGGTCAAGGTGGGGGATAAAATTTATTATCAATCCCCCCGCAGGCCTTCGGACTCAAGTCAAATACTGTTTTATTTTGAGGAACAGGGCGCTCAGGCGCATTATCATCAAATTCAGGCGGGGCAAAATATTCGTGAAGTGGCTAAAGAGCTTTTAGGGCACGAAAGCAGTTGGAAGGAAATATGGGCCACCAATCCGAATTTGCAGTCCAAATGGACTGTTGGTCAAGCCATAGAGATTAAATATTGGCCAATCTCTCAACAAGAAACCGAATCCCCCCCTTTGAGCGCGGAATCTCAAGAATCTGTTGATTCTATAGGTGATCCGACAGCGGAAGATGATTTGAAGGCGGAAGGGGGTGGTGATCCGGCGGTGGAAGATAATTTGACGGCGGAAGAACAGCTTGTGGAGGATAATCCTCCCCCGCCTCCTTCTCAAGCTCAGGTTTTAGAGGAGATGCAAAAAGATGTGCCCGCTCAAAAAGTTTCCGGATTTTCAAAAATGTTTCAATCCACAGATGTCGTAATGGGGCTGGCTTTGGCTTTTGTGGCCTTTGTGGCCTTTTTTGTGGTGATGAGAAAAAGAAAAAGAAAGCAAAATTTCGATTATACGGCCACTAATTTTGAAATTGAGGAATAAAATCCGAAAAACCGGAAAATTTTTTTATTTTTTCTTGACAAAGCAGGTCTGCCGGGCGCAAAATTGTTTTTAAGAATTCGTTTTAATTTAATTATTCCTTTAATGTTGTCTTAAAATAAGAATTAAGAAAAAATAAAAAAAAAGGTTTCTGTTTTCCCCCTTTTAATCAACAAACAAATAATAAGTTATGAGTGTTTCAGATTCAGATAAAAAACCCTACTCCGCCAAGAAGGAGAGCTGGTCCGACAGAAAACCCGTCGGCAGGCGGCCTACAGGTCAAAGATCCCGAAACTGGTATCGAAACAATAATTCCGAAAACCCCGGCGCTAATAAAGAGCAGATGAGATCCCGGTCTTTTCGCGAGGAGGCTTTACCGGAAGTGGACCTTTCCGATATTAACTTGACGGAACAAGAAAGAAAAGATCTGGATTTTAAAAACTTAAGATCCAAGGATATACGGGAAGTAATGACCTTGGCTCAAAAGCTTAAAATAGAAAATCCGGCCGGGATGAAACGGCAGGACATGGTTTTTGAGATTTTAAAGCGGGCGGCGCAACTGGAGGATATTTTCGGCGGCGGGGTGCTTGAGATCCTGCCGGACGGCTATGGCTTTCTTCGTTCCCCGGACTATAATTATTTACCGGGTATAGATGATATTTATGTCAGTCATTCCCAGATCCGCCGGTTTGGCCTGCGGACGGGGGACAGTATTACCGGCACGCTTCGCACGCCCAAGTCGGGGGAAAAATACTTTGCCCTTTTAAAAGCGGATAATGTTAACTTTGAATCCGCGGATAGATCAAAAGAAAAAATTTTATTCGATAACTTAACGCCGCTTTATCCTGAAAAAAGACTCAATCTGGAATGGGGTCCTGCGGAATACACCACCCGGGTGGTAAACCTTATGGCGCCTTTGGGCAAAGGCCAGCGCGCCCTGATTGTCGCCCCTCCCCGCACAGGAAAAACCGTGCTTTTGCAGAATATCGCAGGCGCCATAGCCAGAAATCATAAAGAGGTGTTTCTTATTGTTCTGCTGATTGATGAGCGTCCTGAAGAGGTGACGGATATGCTGAGAAATGTCAAAGGGGAGGTTATTTCCTCCACTTTTGACGAGCCTCCCACCAGACATGTGCAGGTGGCGGAAATGGTGATAGAAAAAGCCAAACGGCTGGTGGAGCATAAAAAAGATGTGGTGATTTTATTGGACTCCATAACAAGGCTTGCCCGCGCTTACAATACAGTGATACCGCCTTCCGGGAAAATTCTTTCAGGGGGTGTGGATTCCAGTGCGCTTCACAAGCCCAAAAGATTTTTTGGGGCCGCCCGCAACATAGAGGAAGGAGGAAGCCTGACCATTGTCGCCACCGCCCTGATAGACACAGGATCCCGAATGGATGAAGTGATTTTTGAAGAATTTAAAGGCACCGGAAACGCGGAAATTCATTTGGACAGAAAACTTATGGATCGGCGGATTTTCCCTTGTATGGACATCAACAAATCAGGAACCCGAAAAGAAGATCTCCTGATTCAGGAAAACGAGCTGAACCGGCTTTTGATTTTGCGAAAAGTGCTGGCTCCCATGAATGTGGTGGACAGTATGGAGTTTCTTTTGGATAAATTAAAAAAAGCCAAAACCAATCAAGACTTTTTGGACAATATGAGCGGTTAAGGGCCTTTCGGGCTGTGGCTTTCATGAAAATATTAAAAAAACTGCAAGATCTAAAATCCCGGCAAAAAGAGCTGGAGGACCTGCTTCACAGCGGATTTCCGCCGGATCAAAGAGCAAATTTAATGAAAGAGTACGCGGAGTTAAGCGGGATTATGGAGCTTTACGACCGGTATCAGGATCTGGAAAAAAATATTTTAAAGCACAAAAACCTGCTGTCAGAGGACAAAGAGCTTTGCGCTTTGGCGGAAGAGGAGTTGGCGCTTTTGCGAAAACAGCGGGATCAAACAGAAAAAAAGCTTCAAAGGATGCTTGTTCCCAAAGATCCTTTGGATAAAAAAAACGCGCTTATGGAGATTCGCGCAGGCGCGGGCGGGGCGGAAGCCTGCCTTTTTTGTGAAGATCTGTTTGCCATGTATTCCCGCTACATTGCCGGCAAAAAATGGAGTTTGGATATTGTCTCTTTTACTTCGGGCACGTCCGGGGGTTTTAAGGAAATTATTTTTTCTGTTTCCGGCTCTGATGTATACGGCTTTTTAAGGTATGAAAGCGGGGTGCATCGTGTGCAAAGGGTGCCGAAAACCGAAACCCAAGGCCGGGTGCATACCTCTACAGTAACGGTGGCGGTTTTGCCTTCAGTGGAAGAAAAAGAGCTGAAAATAAATCCCGCGGATTTAAGAACAGACACCTTTAGATCCCGGGGCGCGGGCGGCCAGCATGTAAACACCACCGACAGCGCGGTGCGGGTGGTGCATCTTCCAAGCAAAATCACCGTGCAGTGTCAGGATGAAAAATCCCAGCACGCCAACAAAGAAAAAGCGCTTAAAGTTTTACGCGCCCGTTTACATGAAAAACAAAGGGAGGAAAAAAAACAAAAAGAAGATATTGTTCGGCTTTCCCAAATAGGAACAGGGGATCGTTCGGAAAAAATAAGAACCTATAATTTTTCCCGGCTGTCTGTGACCGATCACCGTATCAGTCTCAGCCTGTCCGCTTTAGAGCGGGTGATGGCAGGCGAGCTGGATGATCTGATAAATCCTCTTAAAACCCGGCGGGAAGAAAAACTTTTGGAGAATTTAAACAAATGACCTTGGGCCATTTGCTTCAATCTTTTTCCACTGTTCCCGCCCCGGTGTTTGCGAAAAGGGCTTGGCGGCTGGAATGGGATCTGCTTTTAAGCCATGTTTTAAACTGCCGCAGAGAGGATCTTTACATTCACTATGAAAAGGAATTACATTACAGTTCTTTAAGAAGTTTTCAGGCTTTGTTAAAAAAACGGATGGCGGGTGTGCCCGTGGCTTATCTTACCGGGGAAAAGGAATTTTACGGATACAAGTTTAAAGTCCGGCCCGGGGTTTTTATTCCCCGTCCGGAAACAGAAACTCTTGTCTCCGCTGTGCTGTCTCAGGTGGATAAAGAGCAAAAGTGGAATATATGGGATTTGGGCTGTGGGGCGGGCGCTGTTGGTTTAAGTCTTTTGTCCCGTATGCCGAAAGCTTTTTTGACCGCTGTGGATTTTAATGAAAAGGCTTTGGAGTTAAGCCGGATAAACGCAAAAAAAATGGCTGTTGCAGATAGAGTTTGTTTTTTAAACAAAAATGTTTTTCATCTGCGGGAAATAAAGCAGGCGGACCTTGTGGTCAGCAACCCCCCTTATGTGGCTTTTAAGGATCCCCGGGCGCGGGCTTTGCGTTTTGAGCCGGCTGAGGCTTTGTTTTCCGGTGAAAAGGGCTTAAGGCATATCAAGGGCTTTTTAAAAGTTGCTGAAAAACTCTTAAAACCTTCAGGCGCTTATTTTTTTGAGGTGGGGGCGGATCACGATCTGTCTTTTGCAAAAGAACAAAATATGCGAAAAACCGCTCAGTTTCGGGATCTGTCCGGTATTGTTCGTGTTATGGAATTTCGTTGTCGCGATGGATAAAATCAGCATTGCCGGAGGGCGCAGATTGCAGGGCAGGGTAAAAGCGGGGGGAGCCAAAAACTCCGCCCTGCCGCTGATCTTTGCCAGTTTGCTGGCCAAAGGGGAGCATATTTTTCATAATGTCCCGGACTTAAAAGATGTAAAGACCGCTTGCCTTTTGCTCAGGCATTTTGGTTCTGAAATTAAGCGGGATAAAAACTCTTTAAAAATAAAAACCGGAACCTTAAAATCCTTTAAAGCCCCTTATCAGTTGGTGCGACAGATGAGAGCGGGTCTTCTTTCTTTAGGGCCTTTATTGGCGGCATTTCGCAAAGCGCAGGTCAGTCTTCCGGGAGGCTGTGCCATTGGCACAAGAGCCGTGGACTGGCACCTTAATGGCTTAAGGCAAATGGGCGCGCGCATAGATCTTATTCAAGGGCTTATTACAGCTCACACAAAAGGAAAATTAATCGGGGCGCACATTTTACTGGATTATCCCACTGTGGGGGGAACGGAAAATCTGATGATGGCGGGCGCGTTGGCGGAAGGTGAGACGCTGATTGAAAACGCGGCCCGGGAGCCGGAAATTGAAGATCTGGCGGAATATTTAAACAAGATGGGAGCGCGGGTTAAGGGTGCGGGAACGGATATGATCCGCATCACCCCTGCAAAAGAGCTTTTTCCGGCGGAGCACAAAGTCATTCCAGATCGCATTGAAGCGGGCACTTTACTGCTCGCGGGCGCCATTACAAAGGGAAATGTTTTGGTTTCCTCTTGCCGGCCGGATCATTTAGAGGCTTTGATTTTAAAACTCCGGAAGGCGGGATTTACCCTGCGTCTTGGAAAAGACTTTGTGGAGCTTTGTTCTCCAAAGGAATTTTCCGCAGTGGATATTGTGACAGCCCCTTACCCCGGCTTTCCAACAGATCTTCAGGCCCAATTTACGGCTTTAATGACTCAGGCGCGAAAAGGCTCTTCCTCTTTGGTTAAAGAGACAATTTTTGAAAATCGTTTTATGCACATTCAAGAGCTGATTCGATTAGGGGCGGATATTCAGCTTTCAGCTCATACCGCTCTTGTTAAAGGGGCCTCAGTTTTGCAGGGCGCACCGGTTATGGCCACCGATCTTAGGGCTGGCGCCTGTCTTATTTTGGCCGGCCTTTCAGCTATGGGAAAAACCCTTGTGCACAGGGTGTATCATTTGGATCGGGGTTATGAATCTTTGGAAAAAAAACTGTCTGTTTTAGGCGCAAATATCAAAAGGCTTAAATAACCGGGCCTGAAAAAGGCTACTAAACTACTGGTCTCAAAAGCAAAGTCCAAGCTTGTTCGGGACGGAATACCTTGGACCCTCACCGCTTGGCTTTGCTTTTGAGACATAATTTACAAGGTTTTTTCACGGACGGCTAAATAATTTCCTGTGAAAAAGAGTGCAGACATAATTTACAGGGTTTTTTCAGGGGCCACTGTGATAAGCTTATACAGGTATGAGTCAGAAAAAGCTGTGGCTGTTAAAGCATACAAACGGCCGTATTCAAGGGCCTCTTTCCACAGATGAAATCACCCGCTTAATCCGGGAAAAAACAGTCTGTGGAGAGGAAAGTGTTTCTCTTTATCCTGAGGGAAAGTGGAAGCCTGTATCCGCTGAGCCTTTGTTTTATGAGCCACTTCTTTCAGCGCTTTCCCAAACTGAGCAGGATCCGCCGGAGGAAGAATCCCCATCTGCTTTGAAAGACCGGCCTTCTGAGTCCAAGTCAACAAGTAAGGACAGTCAAATCGGCCAGACAGTGGTGGCGGACTTAAGTCAGCTGAACTTTGTTCGCAAAAGGCGGAAGAAAAAAAGAAGAACCGGCGCGGGTGAAAAAAAGAAACAAGCCCGGATTTCTGCGGAAAAAACCATTATCTTTCAACCGGAAGAAGAACAGATAGAGGAGGCGGAAGAATCTTCCCCCCCCCCCTCCGCCCGTCCGTTTTTTCTTCGCTCTAAGGCCCCGGTTTTAGCTCTTATTGCCCTTGTCTTTGGTTTCTTGTTTTTTGTCGGGGAGGACAAAACATCCGCCCATCGGGAATATGTGGAATTAGCAGATCCGGGAAAAAGCGAAAACGCTTTAGCTCCACAGGAAACAGAACTGCTGATAAAAAAGGCGCTGATAAAATATTTAAACAGTCAGGTTCCCTCTTATTTGCAGGCGCAGATTTTGCTGTCACAGGCTATTTCCGGATCCCCAAAAAACACTTATGCGATGGCTCTTTTGTGTTTGGTGTATTTGGAGCTTTGGCCCTTTACCAAGCAGGACTTAAAGTCTGTAAACACGATTTCCAAACTCACGCATCAGGCTTCCATATTAAATCGGGGAGGGGTTCAAAGCGGGATGTGCCACTCCGTGAGTTTGATCACCAAGGGGAAATACAAAGAGGCCAAAACAATGGTGGAAAGTTCGCTTGATGGTCTTTCAGGAAGTTCTCACGACAAGAAGTCTCAAGAGCTGGCTCCTTTTTTTTATTATTTAAAAGCCCGTATTTTGTATTATCTAAAGGATTACAGCACCATGATGAGCTATTTGGATACCATTCAAAGAGCGCTTTCCCGGTGGATCGCGCCCTATATGCTGATGGCCGAAGTGTTGATTCAGCAAAATAAAATAAATCAGGCCTTGTCTTTCTACAATAAAGTCATCACTTTAAATCCCGGGCATAAAACAGCCAAAATTAAAAAGGGGCTAATAGAGTATAAGCATTTTAATAAACCGGCCAAGGCGGAAAAAACTCTGAAAATAGCTCTTGCTTACCCGGAGCTGATTTCCAGTCAGGTTCTGTCAGAGGCTTATTTGGCTCTTGCGAAAATCAATTTGAAAAGGGAAGATTCCGACAGTGCGCTGAAATACGCCCGTCAGGCTTACAAATACAACCCGGCCGGCAAAGCCGGAAGAAATTTAGTGGTTCAAATTGGAGGCTTGAAGAAGCTAAAACAAACACAGGCGTTCAGCAGGCCCTTGGTGTACAAAGGGGATCAGTTAAGGCTCTCAGGCAAGTTTCGCTCCGCCATTGGATACTATGAAGAGGCTTTTGCCGTGGACAAAGGCAAAAACGCGGTAACAGCGGTAAAAACAGCCAAAACCTATTGGGCTTTAAGTTTTTCTGATCAGGCCTTAAGCTGGCTGAAAAAAGCCATTAACGCCAATGCAGAAATGATGGAAGCTTATGTGCTTATGGCGGAATATTACTCTGAACTGTACGATTTTAACAAAGCTGAAAATATTTTGCGTCTGGCCTTTCGCAAAGCCCCCGCCAGTTATGAACTGCACAGAGGAAAAGCGTATTTGTCTTTAAAAAAAGGGGAGTATGGCAAGGCCGTTCAAAGCGCGAAAAAAGCTCTTAAAATATACACGGCGGATGTGGAGTCGTATGTGATTTTATCCAAGGCTTACGCCAAACTTGGTAACACCAATGAAGCTTTGGCTTCCGCCGCCCGCGGGCTTGAGATGGACCCCAATGCGGTAAAGGTTCAAGTGGCTTACGCGCGGGCTTTGGGGCATCTTTACGGGACGGAGACGGGAATTAATTATTTTCAAAAATTAGTGGTAAATTATCCTTTGATCATGGAGTACCGTATGGAGATGATTAAATATCTGTTTGATGACGAACGGTACACTCAGGCCCGTCAGGCGCTTGTTAAAGTTATTGAAATTGAGCCGAAATATAATGAAGCTTATTTTTACTTGGGCAGAATTTTAATGTTTGAAGAGGATTTTAAAAAAGCTTATGAAGCTTTTTTACAGTCCGCTTTGCTGAACCCCTCCGATCCCAGGCCGACTTTTTATATCGGCCTTTTAAGGCTTAAGGAAAAACAGTTTTCTCTGGCTGAAAAACAGTTTATGAAGGTTTTGGCCTTAAACAGTTTATACCCGAAAGCTCATTATTATTTGGGCCGGATTGCTTTTTTACAGAAAAATTACGAAAAGGCTGTTAAAGAATCCCGTTTGGAAAGCCGGTCCAATCCCCGCCTGATTTTGCCGTATCTGTTGGTGGGGGAGGCTTATGAAAAAATGAAGCAGTTTTTAAATTGCGCTGTGGAATATCAAAAAGCCATTGAGCTGGCGCCGGAGGAAATAAGCTTTTATGTTAAAACCGCGCGTTGTTACAGGCAGTCCGGGCATTTGGATTTGGCCGTTAAAATTCTGAAAAAGGCCGGAGGCGATGACGCCCCCTCAGGAATAAAATCCGGTGATCCTCAGCTTTATAAAGAGCTTGGCATGATTTATGAAATCAGAGGGGCTTATCAATCAGCCTCCGGCTCTTACTGTAATTATTTGAATCTTTTTCCGCGCGCCCCGGACCGCAAGGATATTGAAAACCGCATGAAAAAGCTGGCTAAAAGAACCGGAAAAAAAATAAAAAACTGCGGTTAAAAGGAGGAAAACTTATGTGGAAGGTTTTATGGAAGTCCGGCGGGGAAAACAAGTCCCGGGCCGGCAGACTTGGTCTTTTTTGTATCAAAATTTTTTCTTCGGCGGTGGTGGGTCTTATGATCGCCTTGATTTTTCAGGCCCTGATGAATTATCGTTATTTTTCCTTTATGTTTTTGTTCCTGACAGTGTTTTTTGCTTTTTTTGCTATGGTAAAAAAACTGGATTTTTTAGCGGTTTTATTGGTGGATCTGCTCTTTATTTTACTGCTTGTGCTGGCAAAGGTTTATATAATGATAGCGGATAAAGGATAAGGAGAGGTGGCAGAGCGGTTTAATGCACCGGTCTTGAAAACCGGCAGACCCTTACGGGTCTCGTGAGTTCGAATCTCACCCTCTCCGCAGGCCAGGGCCTTAAGCTGGGATTTTAAAATGACAAAAAAAACCAAAAAAATGGAAATATCATGGTACATAAAACTCAATATTATGGTTCTTTGTTTTTTCTTTGTTTTATTGCTGATGAAACAAACAGCAGGCCCTTCTTTTAAGTCCGCTTTAAATGCTGTGTTTGTTTCTCCCTCCTTAACTGATGAAAAGACCAAACGCTCCGCCCGAATACAAACCGGGAAAAAAGTTAAAAACTGAAAATAAAGAACAAGACCTTTCCTGATTGACAAAAGGCAAAGGATTTTTTACACTGTGCATACAGATAAACAAAAGGATTGTGGTGTAGCTCAGCTGGTAGAGCAAGTGGCTGTTAACCACTGGGTCGGGGGTTCGAGCCCCTCCACCACAGCCAACTCTGCAAACTCTTCTTCCCGTGTGCTTCCTTAAGGGTTGCTGGAAGTGGGAAGAATGGTTTTTTCGTTTTCGTCCGGGTCCGGCGGAGCCAAAGCGGCGTTGGCCACTCTTTCCTGTAAAGTCTTGTGTTGAAAGTTGCGGGCAATCCTGTTGTTATACACAATCCCGGTTTTGTTTGAGCTGTCTCTTCCCCCAAGGCTTAATCTCCCGCCGGAGATACGAACTTTAAAAAGGCCCATTTCCGCCAGAAAGTTAGACAGGCTTCCATCCCCCTTCTTAATAATGGACTTTAATATATCCAAAGGCGCGGAATAAGAGGACTTTTTTTCCGCTCCAAAAATAATTTGCGTTAAGGTGGCGGAAGTGATGTCGTCTTTGGTCTCATTGTCAATCACCCGCACTTCCTCCTCGTTGCGGATCATTTTTGCGATATCGTTTAATACGACATAAGAGCTTTGTTCTGTGTCGTACAGTTTGCGGTTGCCGTATCTTTTAATAACCTTGGTTTTTGCCTGCCCGGGAGATCCACTCATTGATGTTGCTTTGTTGATGAGATTTTGATCCACGGCTGTCCTCCTTTTTTATATTGCCTGTCCGCTCTGAAGGGAACCTTCAGCCCTCGGCAATTATTTTTTTACCGGGGCGTATAGTAAAAATGTTCGTTTCCCGCTGTCAAGCGGTGTTTTAAAAAAAAATATTTTTATTTTTTTGCCTGTCGAAAAATAAGCCTGTGATATTTAAAAAACCTGAAAGAAAAAATAAAGGGCTGTAAGATTTTTATTTACAGCCTCACTGTTCCCTAAAGTGAATAAGGATATTTAAGTGAGGATATTCAAGTGAATACAGATATTTACTGAATTTTCTTAAATATCTTTTTTTAAAAAGAATGACAGTGTTTTTTTATTAAGCTCTTTTATAACAGCTTGTCACAGCCTGTCCATTTAAAAATAAAAATAAAACAATAAAAGCCGATAAAGCCCTAATTTCTTTAAAAAAGCTCTGAAATTCAGCCCCGATCTTTTTTTTCGTGGCTTTTCTTCCGCCAATAAGCTTGTTTTTGGGCCGGTTTTTATCTAAATAAGGCTGTTAAGCGGTGCGACACTCTTTTTCCTCCCGGCGACTATAGCAGGGCGTGAAAAAGTGCCCTCTTAAGCATTTTTGTCCAAAGTCCGTGCCGTGAGGGTCCAAGGTATTCCGTCCCGAAACGGTGCGGACTTTGGACAAAAACAACTAAAGAGCAAGGGTTTTTCACGCCCTGCTAAATAGCTTGACACAGCCTGCTTTATTGTACAAAAAAACCATTGGGTTGGAGATAAATGAGAGCAAATAACCGGAGAAAAAGCCGTTTTTCGTTCAAGATCCGGGTATATAAGGCGTTTTTTCTTTTTTCGCTTTTTTTTGTCTTTTTATCCTGTCAAACTTTAAAAAAATCTTTTATTCCCGCGGATTTGAGCCTGTATAAAGCCGGTGCTTTTTCCGGTGCGATTAAAGTTTACCACAAAAACCAAAAAAACCATTTTAACGGGGATATTTTTATATCGAAAGAGGGGTTTTTGAGGATGGACTTAAGTGTTTTTCCCGCCTCGCCCGCCTTTAGCTTATTGCTTTCAGACGCAAAAGAGCTGATTTTATTGTTTTTGAGGAAAAAAGAATTTTATAAAGGCTCTGTTGCGAAATCTCCTTTGTTTTTTTCAAAAAATCTGGAGTTTTCCCTGTTTAAGGAGGTCTTTTTTGATCGGCCCCCAAAAGGCAAAAAATGGCTTTGCAAAAACGACGAAAAAAAAATCCCCTTAAAATGTCAAAACAAAACTCTGGTTATTGAATGGATCAGGGGGAAAAACCGCCTGCTTTCTTTCCGGGATTTAGACTTTGAATTTGTGTTTCATTATCTTTCTTTTTCCCCTGAAGTTAAGCGGGAGATGTTCTCCATTAAAGTTCCCCGGCATTTTAAGGCTCTTTAGCCGGTTTGGTTAAAGGGCCTGTTCACCCGCCGGGCCTTAAAGCCTAAAAAGTAAAGCCTTTCCGGCCCTGACAGGAATTATCTTTCTTGGTATACTTCTAATGATGACTTCTTTTTTAACCTCTTTATTTGGCACGCACCATGACAGGGAATTAAAGCGCTTTCACCCTTTGGTGGAAAAAATCAACTCCCTTGAGCCGGCCTTAAAAGCCCTTTCCGATGAAGATCTTAAGGCCAAAACCGCTCAGTTTAAAGAAAAGATAGGGCAGGGCGCTTCTTTGAAAGAGCTTTTGCCCGAAAGCTTTGCCGTTTGCCGGGAAGCCTCCCGTCGCGTGCTGAACCTCAGGCATTACGATGTTCAGCTCATAGGAGGGGTGGTTTTGCATGAAGGGCGGATCGCGGAAATGAAAACAGGGGAGGGAAAAACACTGGTGGCGACACTGCCGATTTATTTAAACGCCCTTTCGGGCCGGGGCGCGCATGTCGTAACTGTTAATGATTATCTGGCCAAAAGAGATACAGAATGGATGGGCAGGCTTTATCACTACTTGGGCCTTAGCACGGGAACCATAGTGCACGACTTAAATGATGAGGAAAGAAAAAAAGCCTACGGGGCGGATATCACCTACGGCACCAATAATGAGTTTGGCTTTGATTATTTAAGGGACAATATGAAGTTTGATTTGGAGCACTGCGTGCAAAGGGAACTTAATTTCGCCATTGTGGATGAATGTGACTCTATTTTGGTGGATGAGGCCCGTACTCCTTTGATTATCTCCGGGCCGAAAGAAGATTCTACGGAAAAATACCATTATATCAACCGCATTATTCCTGAGCTGATTCGGGACCGGCATTTCACTATGGAGGAAAAATCCAAAACAGTCTCTCTTACGGAAGAGGGAAACGCAAAGGTGGAACAGCTTTTAAAAATCACAAACCTTTATGATATTGCCCATATTGAGCTGGTGCATCATATTTATCAGGGCTTAAAAGCGCACCATCTTTTTAAAAAAGATGTGGATTATATGGTTCAGGAAAATGAAATCGTTATTGTGGACGAGTTTACCGGCCGCCTTCAGCCGGGCAGAAGATGGAGCGACGGTTTGCATCAGGCCATAGAGGCCAAAGAAAAAGTGAAAGTAAAACAGGAAAATCAAACCCTGGCCTCTGTGACTTTTCAAAATTATTTCAGAATGTACTCCAAATTGGCCGGTATGACGGGAACAGCGGAAACAGAGGCGGTGGAGTTTGAAAAAATTTATAAACTGAAGGTTTTTGTGGTCCCCACCAACAAACCCATAAAGCGGGAAGACAAAAATGATGTTGTGTATAAAAATCAACCGGCCAAATTTCAGGCGATTGTTGAGGAGATAAAAACCGCGAATAAAGTTGGCCGGCCGGTTTTGGTGGGGACTGTGAGCATTAACACTTCAGAAAAGCTTTCCGCTTTTTTAAAGTCCGCGGGCATTAAACACAATGTTTTAAACGCCAAGCATCATGAAAAGGAGGCGGATATTATTGCTCAGGCCGGGCGCTTTAAAGCTGTGACCATCGCCACGAATATGGCGGGCCGGGGAACGGATATTATTTTGGGGGGCAACCCGGAATTTTTATCACGGGTGGAGCTTTCCGAAACAGCCGACCGGGAATTAAGGGAGCGGTCTTTAAACAAGTTTCAAAAAATCTGTGAGGAGGAAAAGCAAAAAGTGCTCTCCGCAGGAGGGCTTTATATCATCGGAACAGAAAGGCATGAATCCCGGCGCATTGACAATCAGTTAAGAGGGCGCTCCGGCCGGCAGGGGGACCCCGGCGCCTCCCGGTTTTACCTCTCTTTGGAGGATGATCTGTTACGGATTTTCGGCGGGCAAAATATGCAAAAAATAATGGACATGCTTAAGGTGCCGGATGATGAGGCCATTACCGCCCGGGCGGTTACAAAATCCATTGCCCGCGCCCAAAAAAGGGTGGAAGGGCATAACTTTGATATTCGAAAACATCTTTTGGAATACGACAATGTTATGAACCGGCAAAGAACAGTGATTTATCAAATGCGAAGAAATATCATGGACTTAAAAAAAGTGGAAAGGCAGTGTTTGGACTTTTTAAGTGAAGTCACCTCCATTTTATTGGACACTTATATCAGCGAGGATGTGAAACAGGAGCAATGGAACCTTAAGGGTTTACAGCAGGCTGTTTACAAGCAGTTTGGCCTGGATCTGCCGGAAAGCCGGATAAAAGGGGAGCTGAAAAACCCCGCCGGTGATACAAATCTTGTGTCTTTGGTAAAGGAGGAAGTGAAAACAACATACGATGAAAAAAAGAAGGAGTTAAAAGAGCATTTTCAGCCGGTGGCTCAGCTGATTTTATTACAAACTCTGGATGCCCGCTGGAAAGAGCATTTAGAAAACATTGATCGTTTAAAAGAGGGCATCAATTTAAGGGCTTACGCACAAAAAGACCCTTTGATTGAATACAAAAAAGAGTCTTTTTTTCTGTTTGAGCAAATGAGTTCGCAGGTCGGGTCAGAGGCGATTGAAAAACTGTTTAAAATTCAAATTCAAACAGAAGAGCCGGAAGATTATAAAATGCAAAAAAGCCCGGGTGATGAGCGCTGGGATTATGATCGCCCGGTGGCGGGGCTGAGCCTTCCTCAAAATTTTAACAGCTTGGAGGAAAAAAGCCCTTCCGAAGGCCCCCCTCAGCGGACATTAAACCGCGCACAGCGAAGAAGGCAAAAACAAAGCGCTAAAAAAAGAAAAATTAAAATATAAAAATTTGTCCCGCTTTGTAAGAGTTTGGAGATTAAAACATGAAAGTTTGTCCTTGTTGCGGTAAAAAGCTGAACCTTCCCTGTCTTGATTCTTCTTCTGATATGGGGAATTTGTTTTCCTGTGAGGGCTGTCAGTCGGTTCTTAAACAGGAAGCGGGAGAGCTGAAGGTGGTTTATGAACAGCAGTCGGCAGGCCCGGCTCAGCCTGCGGAATCGGCAGAGCCTGCGACTCCGGAAGAGTCTGCGACTCCGGCAGAGCCTGTGGCTCCGGCAGAGTCTGCGACTCCGGCAGAGTCTGCGACTCCGGCAGAGCCTGTGGCTCCGGCAGAGCCGGAAGAATCAGCAGACTTGGCTCAGTCTGCGGAATCAGTTCACCCGGCAGATCCGGCTCAGCCTGCGGAAGAAAGCTTGTTTCAGGATCCTGCAGAGCCTGTGGCTCCGGCAGAGCCGGAAGAATCAGCAGACTTGGCTCAGTCTGCGGAATCAGTTCACCCGGCAGATCCGGCTTTGAAAGAAGAATTTGTGCCTGAGGAAACAGCAGGCGATTTGCCTGCCGAAGATCCACAGGCTTCAGAAGTTTCTGCGGAAGACTCACCCGATGAGAGTATGCCAGATGAGAGTATACCAGATGAGAGTATGCCTGATGAAAACCCGCCCGCAGAAAGCCCATCCGATGAAAGTCCGTCCCCGCCTGAGGATTTTTCCGATGTGGCGGAGTACGGCAATGCCCCCGCCAGCTCATTAAAGGGTTTTTTGCGTTATGATCTTCGTGTATCCGGCATAGATTCGCAGGATATAGAACAAAAAATTTTGTTTGTGCTGGAAGATCCTCGTTTTAAATGGAGCGCGAAAGAAATTTTAAAGGCTCAAAAAGAAGGCGTGCTGGTGATAAAAAACTTAAATCCCATTAAGGCCCTGTGTTTGGTCTCTGAACTGTCTTTTTTACCCGTAAAGCTAAGTTGGAAACAGTATATGGCTTTGGATGCTTCTAAAGAGGAGCAAAAACCGGAGGAGGAATCAGAGTCCGGGGGGCTTTAAGGAGTTGATTTCCCGAAAGCCCTTTTCTTTTTGCCTTTGGTATAAAATGGCGTTGGTTTCGTACTCGTCCATTGTTTCTGCGGATTTCATTTTGCGCTCGTAGTCGGGGTAGGGCCTTAAAGGGCCTGTTTTTTGCACCATTCCCTCATCAAAAAGCAGATCTCTTGTGTATTCCCGGCCCTTCCAATTAAACCTATAGGTCCAGCGGTCCATACCCTCCGCCCGGCCCACAGAATCGGGCCGGCCAATGGTGTTTCGCACCCGTTCTTTACTTGATCCGGGCTGAACTTCCTGTAAAGCTGTATAAGTGCTCACACAGGAGGACAAAACCGGCAAACTGACAAACAAAAAGAAAAACGCCATTCTTTTATTATGAAATAAAATCCCGGGTTTTAAAAGGAATAACAGCATGAATTACAACAAAGCCGGTCTGCTGATTTTACTAAGCTCTGTGTTTTTCAGCTTTGCTTATTTTGCGGGTCTGATTTTGTTTTCCCCGCCGATGGAGATTGCCGAGTTTGATGAAACATCTTCCGCCGATCGGGTGGATTTATCTGAACTAAAAAAGCCTTGGCTTGGTGGTCCTGAGATGCTTCTTCACGGATCCAAAGTGTATCAAACTTACTGCGCTTCCTGCCACGGAGCAAGCGGTGCGGGAGACGGCCCGGCGGGCGGGGGCTTAGACCCTCCCCCCCGAAGCCTAATAAAAGGAGGATGGAAAAACGGGGGAAGCTCCATAGCCCTTTATCAAACTTTGCTAAATGGCATTGAGGGAGGCTCAATGGTTTCTTTTTCCTATTTGTCCAAAACAGACCGCTGGGCTTTGGTGCATTATGTAAGATCCATTACAAAAGATAAACCCGAAGATGATGTAAAAAAATTAGAGGAGTTTGCCAAAACCGCCAAATGAAAAAAATAATAAAAAACAGTGTAATAACAGCTTTGTTTTTTCTTTATACAGGCTTTGCCGGGGCTTACAATCCTCAAAGGGAGTTTTCCCCCGGCCGGGTTCCAGAGGAGTTAAAAGGCCTTGAGGTTTTAGAAAACCCGGGCGGGCTTGTTGACTTAAATCTGGAATTTACAAACTCCAAAGGGGAAAAAGTCCTTCTTAAAAATTATTTTGACCGGCCGGTTTTGCTTTCTATAGTGTACTACGCCTGCCCCAATTTATGCGGCCTCCACTTAAACGGCCTTTTTGCCGGCTTAAAAGATCTGCCTGCGGATTTTAGAAAACAGTTTAACTTTGTTTTGCTCAGCATGGACGAAAAAGAAACAGCTAAACTGGCCTTGGCAAAAAAAAGAAACTACATAGAAAAATATTCCCTGTCCCCTGAAAGAACACATTTTTTAACCGGTTCTGCAAAAAACATTAAAGCTTTAAGCGGGCAGGTGGGCTTTCGTTTCAGGTGGGACGACAGACAAAAAATATTTGCGCACCTGCCGGTGGCTTATGTCCTTACCCCAAAGGGTAAAATCTCCCGGTATCTTTACGGAGTGCTTTTTTACGCCCGGACTTTGCGGCTTTCCCTTGTGGAGGCCGGTCAGGGAAAAACAGGTTCCATCTTGGATAAGGCCCTTCTTTTTTGTTTTCAGTTTGATCCCAAAAGAAGGCGCTACGCTTGGTACGCTTATAATATTATGAGAGCGGGAGGGGCGCTGACTCTTCTTATTCTTTTTGGTTTTTTAATTCCTGTCTGGATCAGGGAAAGCAAAAAACGGGGGAAAACATGTTGAGCTTGCCTTTTGCAGTATTGGGAAACTGGCTTCCTGTTCCCGCCACAAAATGGGCTGAAGAGTTGGATCAGCTGATTTATTTTTTGGTGGAAATAAGTGTCTTGGCCTCTTTGCTGGTGATAGGGGGCTTTGTTTATTTTTCCATTCGCTTTCGCAGAAAATCGGAAACACAAAGACCACCGGCCATCACCCATAATTATTTGTTGGAATTTTTATGGAGTTTTATTCCCTTTTTGATTTTCATGTTTGTTTTCGGATGGGGATGGCTTTTATACGATAAAATGAGGGATCACCCGGAAAAAGCTTTGGAAATTCATGTCTACGGCCAGATGTGGAACTGGGATTTTGTATATAAAAACGGGAGAAAAAGCACAGGTCTTTTAACCGTGCCGGTCGGCCGGCCGGTGAAGTTGGTGATGAGTTCACGGGATGTAATCCACAGTTTTTTTATCCCCTCTTTTCGCATAAAGCAGGATGTACTGCCGGGTGCCTACACGGCGCTTTCTTTTACGGCTCAAAAGACAGGAAAATTCCCGGTCTTTTGCGCGGAGTTTTGCGGCGAGGGCCACTCCCGTATGTCGGCTGTTCTTCAGGTCATGGACCCCAAACAGTGGGAAAAATGGCTTGCCACAGATCCTTACAAAGGCTTAAGCCTTGCTCAAATCGGGGAAAGGGTGTTTCAAAAAACCTGCACGGCCTGTCACACCACCACACAGGAAAAAAGAATAGGTCCGGGAATGGCGGGCCTTTTTGGCGCGAAAAGGGAATTTACAGACGAAACAAGCCTGACAGTGGATGAAAACTATATCAGGGAGTCCATTTTAAACCCCGCCGTTCGTATTGTGAAAGGATACGGAAATTTAATGACCCCTTTTGCCGGCCTCTTGACGGAAGAGGAAATGACAGGCCTTATGGAATATATTAAATCTTTAAAAATCGCGGGCGAAAAAGGTCAGGAATAAAAGCCCGCAAAAAAATAAAAAGGATAAAAAAACATGTCTGAAAAAAATTATTTAAACGAGAAAAAAGGCATTGCGTCCTGGCTTTTTACCTTGGATCACAAAAGAATCGGCGTTCTTTATATGATAACTGTTTTTACCTTTTTTTTGGTGGGGGGGATCTTCGCCCTGCTTTTGCGTTTGGAGCTTTTCAGCCCCGGCCAAACCTTTGTTCCCGCCGGGCTTTATAATCAGTTTATGACTTTTCACGGGGCGATTATGGTGTTTATGGTCATTATTCCCGGTATCCCCGCCTTTCTCGGAAACTTTTTTTTGCCTTTGCAGATTGGGGCAAAAGATGTGGCTTTTCCAAGGATAAATCTTCTTTCCTGGTACTGTTTGATCGCGGGCGCGCTAACAGCCCTTTTAGCGCTTTTTTTTAACGGGGTGGATACAGGCTGGACTTTTTACACCCCTTACAGCATCCGCACAGATAACGGAACAATATGGGTGGTCTTGGGCGCCTTTATTATGGGTTTTTCTTCTATTTTAACCGGGCTTAATTTTATTGTCACAGTTCATAAATTAAGAGCCAAGGGCATGGGCTTTTTTCAAATGCCTCTTTTTGTGTGGTCGCTTTACTCCACGGCCATTATACAGGTTTTGGCCACCCCGGTTTTGGCCATAACTTTGCTTTTGCTTTCCGCAGAAAGGCTTATGGGAGTGGGCATTTTTGATCCCAAACTGGGGGGGGACCCTGTTTTGTTTCAGCACTTTTTTTGGTTTTACTCTCATCCGGCGGTGTATATTATGATTCTTCCGGCAATGGGCATTATCAGCGAGCTTATCACCGCCTTTTCCCGCAAAACCATATTTGGCTACAAGGCCATAGCTTTTTCCAGCGTGGGGATTGCGGCGGTAAGTTTTTTTGTGTGGGGGCATCACATGTTTGTCAGCGGACAGTCAGAGTGGGTGGGGGTTTTGTTTTCTTTTCTCACAATGCTGGTGGGGGTGCCGACGGCCATTAAGGTTTTTAACTGGGTGGCCACCATGTATAAAGGCTCCATTAAATTTGACAGCCCCATGCTTTACGCTATGGGATTTTTGTTTTTGTTCGTGATTGGCGGGGTGACGGGCATTATGCTGGCCACCCTGGCTTTTGATGTTCATGTGCATGACACTTATTTTGTGGTGGCGCACTTTCATTATGTGATGGTGGGGGGGACCCTTATGGCCATAACCGGCGGGCTTTTTTACTGGCTTCCAAAAATGTTCGGCCGTATGTACAATGAATTTTGGGCGCGCATCAGTTTTGTTTTGGTTTTTGTGGGTTTTAATGTCACTTTTTTTCCGCAGTTTATTTTGGGCTTTATGGGTATGCCCCGCCGGTACCATGATTACGCGCCGGTTTATCAGCCTTTAAATCAGCTCTCCACTATAGGCTCTTGGATGATAGGGCTTGGTTTTGTGCTGGTATTTTATGTGCTTGTTCAGGCTCTTTTTAAAGGCAAAAAAGCTGTGGCAAATCCTTGGGGCGCTGTCACCTTGGAGTGGAAAACAAGCTCCCCCCCCCCGCACGAAAACTTTCATAAAACCCCTTCAGTCACAGGCAAAAACCCCTATCAATACCCCTCAGAGGAGGAGGCTTGATTTTAAGTTTTGCATGGCCGGGGATTATTAAAAGGTTTTTGATATGAGCGGGCAAAAAGAGGCAAAAGATCATCATCCGGCGCATCATTTTGAGAGCGCGGGTCAGGAAAAATCCGCCTGCAAATTGGGAATCTGGCTCTTTCTTTGTACCGAAGTGCTTATGTTCGGGGGGCTTTTCGTAGGCTACGCCCTTTACAAAAGAATGTACCCGGAGGTTTTTCTTCAAGGCGCGACATTTTTGGACTGGAAGCTTGGCGCGCTTAATACTGTGGTTTTGCTTATAAGCTCTTTTACTATGGCCCTAAGCATTTACTACGCGCAAAAAGGAAAAAACAGCCGCTCCACCGCCTGTTTATGGCTGACCCTTCTTTGTGGCTTTGTCTTTATGGGGGTTAAGTACATGGAGTATTCCCATAAACTGCACTTGGGCCTTGCCCCGGGTGAGTTTTTTTCCTACAGCGAAGCCCCTTTTTTAAAAAACCTGCCCCTTTATTTTTCTTTTTACTACCTGATGACCGGCCTTCACGGAACTCATGTGCTGGCGGGCATGATTTTAATTTTTTGGCTCATCCTCCGCTCCCGCAAAAAACATTTCAGCCCTTCTTATTACACCCCGCTTGAGTGCGTGGGGCTTTTTTGGCACTTGGTGGATTTAATTTGGATTTATCTTTTTCCTTTATTATACTTGGTGGAGTGATTTATGAAACCGGGTTTATCACGGGCTACTAATTAAATTGGAGAAATAATGAGTGCAGAAAACCATATAGTTCCTTTGTCGGTCTATGCCCGTGTGCTATCCGCTTTGCTGGTTTTAACCGCGCTTACTGTAGGGGTCGCGCAGGTGGACTTTGGTTTTTTAAATGTGCTTATAGCTATGGGAATCGCCACCATCAAGGCGGTTTTGGTTCTGCTCTTTTTTATGCACTTAAAATACGACAATAAATTGTTTTTGGTAATTTTTTTAACCGGAGTCTTTTTTTTGGTGATCTTGTTTCTTTTTTGTGAGTTAGACATCCTGACCCGCGTCCCCGAATCCTCCGTCCTCTAAAACCCCCCGGCTTTTAAAGGGCCGTAAGCTTAAGAACAAGCGCCGATCTTTACGAAACATCAGCAATAATATTTCACGAAAAGGGAGGTTCAAAAGTCAATATCATGGGTTTCCGCCCAGCTTTTAAAGGGCTGTAGGGTTCAAACAGGCGCCTTATGGCGATATTTGATTTTCACGATCGAAGTGTTGTTCAAGAAAAGTCTCTTACTTGAGATATGCTGTTTGGCTTTACGAAGCTTGTTAAATTTATTGTTCCGGCTTTGCCATGACTCAAATATCGCCAAAGGCGAACTCACCTCCAGCCATTTAAAAGCTGGGCGGACCTCCAGATGTTTGTCATTTCTGCGGTGTTTGTTATTTTCTCTTTGTTCGTCATTCCCGCGAACGCGGGAATCCAGAACCTAAAACTGTAAGCCCTATACTATAGGGCTTACAGTATCTTGGGAGACGAACTCAGCTCCGGGGTCTTTCGAAAGCCGGGTGTCCCTCCCAATTTTCGTTTCGCCCCCCTTTTCACAAAATAATATATGTTTTTGCTTTAAAAAATTATTTTTATCAGGTATATTGGCTTGCCACGCGTCATAACTTTATTTTTTGGCCCTTTGAGTTATAAAAAAGCGAAGGTCGCTTTAAACTGCTTTTACTTAAAAACAGCCTAATACTCAGGATAACAAAATAATGCAAACATTATGAACATTACAGAGTTTCAGTCAAAATTAAAAAATATAAAAAACAAAGGCTTTATTCGCTCTAAAAGAAAAGGACCAACCGGTATCGGCTACACTTTGGAATGTGAATTAGGAATTACAGAAAACAATATAGCTGTCCCTGACTTGGGCTTTGCTGAATTAAAATCACATAGAGAACACCATACAAGCTTAGTTACTCTATTTACTTTTAACAAAAAAGCCTGGAGAATAAATCCTTTATTGGCCATAGAAAAATACGGCAGTTATGATATAAATAACAGAAGGGGAATGTATTATACAATTACTCAAAAACCAAACAGCGCCGGATTATTTCTTGCTTGTAATGATGATAATATTCAAATTCAACATATTTCAGGAGAAGTGATTTTAGAATGGACAGTGGATTCTGTGGCTAAAAAATTTTCATCAAAAGTGAAAACAGTAATTCTTGTATCCGCTAAAGTGGAATTAAGAGAAGGCTGTGAATATTTTTATTATTATCGGGCAAGGTTATTACAAGGAAATATGAGTAAAACAGGATTAATTAATGCTTTTATATCAGGAGATTTTGTAATAGATTTAAGACTGCATGATAAAACCACTATGGCAAGAAATCATGGAACAGGTTTTAGAGTTAAAGAAAATAAACTGATCAATTTATTTTCAAATATATCAGAAATAGAACTATAAATATTGGAGTAAATTATGTATGACATACAAACAAACAATAATTATGATTTTAAAAAGGAAAATTACTCCACTTATTTTCCTAACCTTCATAAGTACCCGGCAACAATGTTGCCTCAAATCGGTATTGAGCTTTTTAAAGAATTAAAAATCAATAAAAACAGGCTCTTGGATCCTTATTGCGGAACAGGGTCTTCTGTGCTTGCGGGAATGGCCTCAGGGTTTTCAGAATTTTATGGTTTCGACATAAACCCTTTGGCTGTTTTGATATCTAAAGCAAGATATTCAAAATTAAACACAAAAAAATTGTTCCAATACAGAAAAAATGTGGAATGCGCCGTCTATTATGAAGAAGAAAATATTTTACCGCCCCCTGTAACAAATATCAATTTTTGGTTTTCAAACAGGGTGATAAAAGATTTATCTGTTATCAGAAGTTCTATATTAACGGAAATTGACAATAAAAAATATAAGCCTTTATTTTGGCTGGCTTTTTCTGAGACAGTAAGATTTGTGTCTTATACCAGAAACAGTGAATTTAAACTTTATAGAATGCCGGAAGAAAAAAGAAAATCATTTTACCCTGATGTATTTGATTTATATTTCAAAAATTTAGATAAAGTTTTAAACACTTATATTGAAATATACCTGCCTTTGCTTGCAAAACAAAAATTTCTGTTTTATAATAAAGAGTTTATTTATAAAAAAGACAAATACGATGTGGTATTAACCAGCCCTCCTTACGGGGACAGCAGAACAACAGTGGCTTACGGTCAGTTTTCCGCCCTTTCCAATGAGTGGATTGGCTTTTCCAATTCCAGAAAAATTGACTCTCAACTTATGGGCGGAAAAAAAGTTAAAACTTTATATAATAAAGGAGTCTTATTCCCTTTTATAAAAAAAATATCTGAAATTGACTGTAAAAGGGCTTTGGAAATTTCTTCTTTTTATATGGACTTGGAAAAATCCATTAAAGAGGTGTCCCAGGCAATAACACATAAAGGTTTTGTTGTTTATGTTGTTGGAAACAGAACAGTAAAAAATGTTACTTTGCCGACAGATCAATTTATTGCAGAACAATTTGAAAAACACAATTTTCGCCATATTTTAACTTATGAGCGATCTATCTCATCAAAGGTTATGCCTGCTCAAAATTCCCCGACAAATATTGTTGGAAAAAAAGTTAATACTATACATAAAGAATATATTATTGTATGCCAAAAAGCTTAGTCATAAACAGGCGCCGATCTTTACGAAACATCAGTCAAAGTATTTGTGAAAAGAGGGTTTAAATCAGATATGCGTTTTGTCGCGAATCGTCTTGTAGTTACGATATCGCTTAACCCGCCGAACTCGTTTTGAATCCCCTTTTTACAAAAAATAATGCCCTCTTCTCTAATCTCTTGTCTTATGTCCATATAGCCTCCATTCCTTCAAGAACCGTTTTTCAGCCTGTTGATTTGATCCTCAGATAAGCCTGTCACTTCCGAAATATAGGAAACCTCAGCTTCTTTCTTCAACATATTCAAAGCTACAGCCTGCATGCCCTCCTGTCGTCCTTCCTGTCGTCCTTCCTGTCGTCCTTCCTGCCGTCCGGCTTTTAGGCCCTTTTGTATGCCTTCCTGCATAGCATCTTCTCTAATCTCTTGTCTTATGTCCATATATCCTCCATTCCTTCAAGAACCGTTTTTCAGCCTGTTGATTTGATCCTCAGATAAGCCTGTCACTTCCGAAATCAGAGGTATATCCAACCGGTTCTTCAGCATATTCAAAGCCACCTGCCTCATACCGGTTTGCAGTCCTTCCTGTCGTCCTTCCTGCCGTCCAGCTTTTAGGCCCTTTTGTATGCCTTCTTGTATGCCCTCTTCTTTGATCTCTTGTCTTATGTCCATGTAGCCTCCCCTTGTTAATAAACCTCTTTCCACAGCTCTTTTCTCCACCTGCTTCCAAAGCTGAGCGCTTACTCCTCCGGCTGTTTTTAAGTAACTTACCACACTGAGCAATAAATCCTCACGCTTTCCCGAAAATCCTGCAAAAGCCTCCACCACAGCCGAAAGCTCAGCCGGACTGCTTTTTATAAACCAAATCTTGGCAAGCAGGGCTAAAATCCCACGGCTCTTGATACGCGGATCTGTAAAAGCTCTTCTCACCTTTGGATCGTTTGTATCCACAACCTTTAGCTTAAAGTCTAACATACTTTTTCGAAAAGCGGGAGGGATTTCATTAAAAAACCGGCCAAAAAAGCCTTTTTGAAAGCTGACAGGCCACTTCCACGGGCTTTTGCCGTGATAAAACAGTATGGGAATAACAGCTGTAATGTTTTCGAACTTTCTTTCATAGAGTAAAGCCTGATAAGACAAAACCTGCTTGAACATCCCCTTGTCGTAAGCGGATTTATGCTCCAACAGCAGGCAGAGCAGGATTTTGGCGCTTCGTCTTTTTTTAAGGGACACAGTAAAAACAAGGTCAGCCTGCTTATCTTTTAAAGAATCTTTTTCGGCCTTTAGAGTGCTCCAGTCACAAGCCTGAAACTCTTTCTTGGAAAGAGCAAGCTTAAAGATTTCAACAGCAAACTGAGGTTCTGAGTAAAATCTTTTAAAAAACCTGTCGTGCAGGTTTGCTACTTTTTTGTCTGATTTTTCCACCAACAGCTCCTTTTTTGGTGTAAGTCGCAGGAATCTCAAAATGCCTGCCAACAAAATTACCGGCTTTTTCTTTATATATGCAAAAGGGAAACCTGCTAAAACAGGCTTTTTAAGCGGCCTTGGAGGAAAAAAGTGCCGGATCTCGAACAAAGTGTCGGTATCCGACACTTTTTATGCAGTCAGACAAGCGCCGGGCTTTACGAAATATTAGTCAGAAAAGAGGGTTCAAATCAGATATGTGTTTTGCCACGCCCGCGTCTTGCAGTGGCGATGTCGCTTAAACCGCCGAACGCGTTTTGAACCCCCTTTTCATAAAAAAAACAGGTTTTTTCTTTCAAAAAAGCTAAAGTTTAAAAAACTTTTGCCCGATAAGTTAAATTGCTTGGGAAAAATGCCTTCTCTAACCGCTGATAAAAGAGGTTTTTTCACAAACTGCTTTTAAAGCTTAAGCGGATAAAGGGTTAAAAATTAAAAAAAAACTTGACAGGAAAAAAGAAAACATGAGACATTCATTCATTCATTCATTCATTCATTCATTCATTCATTCATTCATTCATTCATTCATGTGGGTTTCCGCACGCTTTTTAAAGGGCTGGAGGGTTCAGACAGGCGCCGTTTGGCGATATTTTATTTTCACGATCGAAGTGTTGTTCAAGAAAAGTCCCTTATTTGAGACATGCTGTTTGGCTTTACGAAGCTTGTTAAGTTTATTGCTCCGGCTTTGCCATGACTCAAATATCGCCAAAGGCGAACTCACCTCCAGCCCTTTAAAAAGCGTGCGGAACTCTACAGATGTATGTCATTCCCGCCTTGAGCGGGAATCCAGCTCCCGCAAAGCGGGTTATTTCGCCACGGATCTTTCCCGGTTAAGAGCTTGTTTTCTTTTCACAAAGTCACGAATACGGAACTTAAGCCACATCGCAGGCAAAGCCTGTTATTTCGCCACGGATCTTTCCCGGTTAATCAGCGGTTTCTTTTCACATAAGTCACAAGTACGGCGATGGAGTCGCGTCGAAATATCAGCCGGCATTGCCGGCTTTGGTTTGGTGGAGAGTATGGTTGTGGCCGGGGTAAGCATGACTTTGGGTATGGGGCTTTTGAAAATAACTCAAATTTCTGTCAGCACCGCGCAGGTGGCCGGTACAGCTCTTTCAGAGCAAAGGCTTAAAAGAACCGTACACAGCCTGTTAAGCGAAACCAAGGAATGCGCTTTTAACTTAAAGCCTTCACGGCTTTCAGACAAAACAAATAAAAAAGGAAAAGTGGTTTCACTTATAAAGACCGGTGGCAACAATATCGGCACAAGTCCTGTAACTTCTGATGACACACCCCTTATTACTTCGGGAGAGCGTTTTGGGGACGGTCTTATTCATATTGTTAAAATGGAGCTGATAGATCCGGATACAGCAAACAGCAACCAAAAAGAAAGAACTTTTAAAGTTTATTACACAAAACCCCGGCTTGGTGAATTTTCAAGCCTTGACGGCGGGACATGCTCAGAAACTGATGTGTCCGGCTGTTACTTTATTTCCTGTAAAATGGAATACCATTGTAAGGATGTAAACGGGGACTGCCGGGATACAACTCAGAACTTAAGCGCAAGTCCTAAAGTGTATAAAGATAAATGTCAGCCTTTGGACTGCCTTGGAGAGAGCCAAGGAGGAGGCTTAAACCTTGCGGGGCTTAAGTGTACTAATAAAAATGAATTTTTAAGAGGATTAAAGGCAGACGGGTCGCCGGATTGTGTGTCTTTAAGTTGCCCTACAGGCAAAATATTTAGAGGCATCAAGATAGAAACAGCCACAGACGGAACAAAAACAGTCACCCCAAGATGTATGGATGTGGCTAATAAAGAGTGCCCGGACGGGGAGCTTTTTAAAGGTTTTGATTCAGCAGGGGACGAGATTTGTGTGGATCAAACTTGTTCCGGGGGAAGGGTTTTTAACTCTTCCACTAATTCTTGTAGTTGTTCTAATCGTCAAAACTTTGATTTTGCAAAAGGCATGTGCGTATGTAAAAACGGTTTTACATGGAATGAGTCAGAAAAAAAGTGCAAGTGCCCTACAGGGAGAGAACATTGCCCTCCCAGTAATGAATGTTGTCCTGCCGGTCAATATTGTATTAGCAGTGATGGGTGTGGTTACTTATGAAAAGGTTTTTAAATTCCCGGGGTGTTGGTTTGGCGGGGGCCTTAACTTTTGCCGGGGTGGGGCTTGCTGTAGGAACAGGTTTTTTAGAATTATCTCAAGTAACAGTTCGTTCGGCGCAGATTGAAAACACAGCGCTTTCGGAGCAAAGGCTTAAAAGAACCGTACACAGCCTGTTAAGCGAAGCCAAGGAATGCGCTTTTAACTTAAAGCCTTCACGGCTTTCGGACAAAACAAATAAAAAAGGCAAAGTGGTTTCACTTATAAAGACCGGCGGCAACAATATCGGCACAAGCCCTGACACTTCCGATGACACAGCCCTTATTACTTCGGGAGAGCGTTTTGGGGACGGTCTTATTCATATTGTTAAAATGGAGCTGATAGATCCGGCAAACAGCAACCAAAAAGAAAGAACTTTTAAAGTTTACTACAAGAAACCTTACTTAGGGGATCTTTCCACCCTTTCGAACGCCGAATGTTCTGCTGATAATCAAGAAGGCTGTTATTTTCTGTCTTGTAACATGGATTATTCTTGTTCCGATGTGGATGGGGACTGTCGGGATTTAACAGCAACTCCCCCGGATAAATGTCAGTCTTCGGGGTGCCAAAACCCCGGTGAAATAAGCCTTACAGAGCTTACCTGCACAGGGGAGAATGAGTATTTACAGGGATTTGATGAAAAGAGCAGGCCAATTTGTGCCTCTTTTGAGACTCTTACTCAGGAGCTTGCTTGTCCTGACGGGCAATTTTTAAAAGGCTTTGATAATGAAGGAAGGCCAAAGTGCGAAATAATGTGTGAGAACCACAATACAAGTCATGGGTTTATTTACGGCAAGCGGGCATTTAACAGTGATTTAAACCGATGTGAATGCCTTGGGGGCAGTCGTTATAATACTGAACAGAAAAGCTGTATATGCCCTGGAAGACAACGTACGAATCAATATCTACGATCGAATAATAAAAGAGATAGAAGACAATATTGGGTGCACTCAAACAACAGATGTGAGTGTTTAAGGGGAAAAGTATGGTACAGCGACAGCGAAGAATGCAAATGCCCGGCTGGCTGGATTTGGAATAGGCATACGAACATGTGTGTAGAAAGTTGTACCTCCCCTTACCCCTACAAATACTACTACGGGTGCCACCGCTGTCCCGAAGCCACGCCATACTATCATAGTGGGGGGTGCCAATCCTGCCCGAGTTATACACCTCATTACCACAGCGGGAAGTGCAACTTTTGCCCAATCAATACTCCGAAGCGGAACGGCTCAAGCTGTGTAACTTGTTCGGCTTATAACAGCGCCACTCCTAAGTGGAACGGTTCAAAATGTGTATCTTGTTCAGCTTATGACAGCGCCACCCCCCGGTGGGACGGATCAAACTGCGTGGCTTGTTCCAGCAGTACCCCCAAGTGGAACGGATCAAGCTGTGTAACTTGTTCGGCTTATGACAGCGCCACCCCCCGGTGGGACGGCTCAAATTGCGTGGCCTGCCCCAGCGGTCAAAGTTGGAACGGCTCAAATTGCGTGTGCCCAAGCGGTAAGCCCCACTACCACCACAGCGGATGTCATAAGTGCAAAAGCCGGTTATATTATAACAGCAGATGTAATGCCTGCCCCAGCGGTTATACTCTGTCTAATGGGGGTTGTTGCCCCCATAGTCATGGTACATATATAAGGGAAGCTGACACTTGTTGCCCAAATTCCTATCCGTACTTTCATGGAAGTAATTGCTGGACCAGATGCCCAAGCGGTACATACGCCCCGAATGGGCACGGATCCCAATGTGTCGCCTATTCTTCCTCTTCTTCCTCCTCCTCTGGTGGTGGAAATGGAGATGGCGGTGATTGGCATGATTATGGCAATGATGATGGAGGCAGTTCTTCTTCCGGTGATCCCGGATCCGATGCGACCGGACATGGAGGCTATTTATAAATCTCGGCAATGAGCAGGGCTGTGAAAAACCCTTGCTCTTTAGCTGTTTTTGTCCAAAGTCCGCACCGTTTCGTGACGGAATACGATTTAACACTCACGGCACGGACTTTGGACAAAAATGCTTAAGGGGGCACTTGTTCACGGGCGATTAAATAGTCCTCCGTGAAAAACCCTTGTTATTTGTCTGTATGCTTTAGCCTTAAGCGGTGAGGGTCCAAGTGTAAAACTGAAAGCCCTATCCGTAGGGCTTTCAGCACGAACAAGCCGGGGTTTTGCTTATGCCAACTATGAAATCCAGCCTTTTTCACACCTCACTAAATAGTGGCCTGTAAAAAAGCCTCGGATCCGATGCGACCGGACATGGAGGCTATTTATAAGCCTGTAAAAAAGCTTTTGTTAAAACAGAGCTACCGGTTGGGTTTTATGTTTTTAGGGCCTTCTTTTTAAGACTCACACACCTTATAATTTATAAATTTTTTATTGAATTGTCAAAGTTTTATTTTAAAAATTATAGTGACAAGCTCTTGCATTTATTGTTCGGGATGTGGTATTTTCACAGACCGTTTTCAAAAACAGCCCTGCTTGTTGTTTTAAAAAAGTATTTTCCGGGGTGTGTAAATGAATCAAAAAGAAAAAAATTTTATTCCTTTGGCAGGCGTGCGGGAAAGCAGGCAGATAGATCGACTGGCTCAAGAGGACTGCCGCTTAAGCGCTGAAGTGTTAATGGAGAGCGCGGGCGCTCTTTCCGCCCGGGAAATTATATCCCTTAAGTTACACACAGGCGAAAAAAAACCTGTTGTGATTTTATGCGGCCCCGGTAACAACGGCGGTGACGGTTTGGTGACAGCCCGCCATCTTTTATCCGAAGGTTTTAATGTCAAAGTTTTTTTACCGGAGGCTCAAAATGCGCAAAGCAGGATTAAAAATCCGCTTTGGGAAAAACAAAAATTGCGCCTTATCGGTGTGGATATTTTTTCTTTAAAGGATTTACAAAAGGTAAAACAATATGCTGAAAACAGCGCTCTGATTGTGGATGCTTTGTTTGGGGTGGGCCTTGCCCGTAATGTGGAAGGTTTTTATGCCGATTTGATACAGCTTGTAAACTCCTGTGGAAAAACAGTTATTGCGCTGGACACCCCCTCCGGCCTTGATGTGGATACAGGCTGTATAAAAGGACAGGCGGTAAAGGCGGATCTTACTTTCAGTTTTGGTTTGGCCAAGCCGGGGTTTTATTTAATGGAAGGTCCGGCTCATGTCGGAATGCTTAAGGTGTTTTCCATCGGAAACCCCGCATGCCGGAGTGAGCCTTTAGGGCGACGAGGCTTATCCTCTAACAATGATCAGCCTTCGGGTTTGGAATTTGACAAGCCTTCAAGCCGTCCCCTTTTGGCGGATAAAGCACAAAAGTTTGACCGCCTGCACGGCAACAAGGTAAGAAACAAAATTTATAAGAGCTTTCTTATTGATGAGCATTGGGTGTCCACTCAGCTTCCTGTCCGCAAACCTGCCGATCACAAAGCCCGGCAGGGGCATTTGTTGGTTTTGGCGGGAAGTAAAGGGATGTGGGGGGCCGGGTGGCTGACTTCTATAGCCGCTTATCGCATGGGGGCGGGTTATGTCACTTTGGCTGTGCCTGATGATATGTCTTTGCGGGATTTTTTCGCCGATTTGGCTGTCCCCGATGTGCTTACGCAAAGTTTATCTAATCCTCATCTTTTTGAAAACAAAACCGCGGTTGCAATAGGACCGGGCTTTGGGACAGATAAAAAAACAAAAGAGTTTTTACTGAGATTAAAAAAAACAAAACTCCCTGTGGTTGTGGATGCAGACGCTTTTACTGTGTGCGTGAAAGAAGGGCTTTTTCCTTTGCCTTCTTACTACGCGCTCACCCCCCACAGTGGCGAGCTGGCCCGTATGTTTGATATTACAGGCCGGCAGGTGGATCAGGATCGTCTGTCTTACGCTCTTAAGGCAGGGGACAGGGCGGGTTGCCCGCTTTTGTTAAAAGGCTTTCATTCTGTATTGGCTGACCGGGGAAAATGCTGGATTATTCCCACAGGAAACTCCGCCTTGGCCAAAGCGGGAGCGGGGGATGTTCTTACCGGCTTTATCGGCGCGCTTATGGCCCGTCGTTTGCCTGCTTTTTCCGCTGTTTCTGTTGGCGCTTTTATTCACGGCCTGCTGGCGGAACATTGGCTTTCTTCGGGAAAAGACGCGGACTCTTTAATGGCTCAAGACCTTAAGGAAATTTTACCTGTTGTTCTTAAAAAACTCAGATCTGTTTCTTGATAAAAACAGCTCTTCCGCCGGTTATCGCCGGGGGCTGATTTTTTTATGGATAAAGCGGGGTATTGTTCTTTCCTGTTATATTTTTTTTACCGGAGAGCCGGGCCGCCTTCTAAGCCAAAATGTATATCAAACTCCGCCGATTTGAAAAAACACCTCTCTTATACTATATAGTGGGGCGTGAAAAAGGCTGGATTTCATAGTTGGCATAAGCAAAACCCCGCCTTGTTCGGGCTGAAAGCCCTACGGATAGGGCTTTCAGTTTTACAAACAAACAAAGAAGAACGGAAGGCCAAATCCTTGGCCTATACGCCCTCACCGGCGGGGTTTTGCTTATGCCACAAAGAACAAGGGTTTTTCACGGGGGACTATGTAAATATTACACCCTTCACAAAAAAAAAGTTTAAAAAAGCTTGAAAAAATTTGAGTTGGCTTTCGGGTATGTTATTTTGACTGAAATGAATAATTTTTTTTTTCAAGGAGGAAACATGAAACACTTATTTATAATCCTGTTTTTGGGACTTTTCACTTTGGCGACGCACGCAAAAGGGGAGCTTGAGATAAAAGAGCTTTCCGAAAATAATTCCGACAAGAGTGTTGTAACAAGGAATCCCAACGGGAGTGTTGTAAAAAGGAATCCCGACGCGCATATTGTAACAAGGAATCCCGACGGGAGTGTTGTAGTAGAGTATCTCGACGGGCGTGTTATAACAGAGTATCCCGACGGGCATATTGTATTAGAGCATCCCGACGGGCATATTTTAACAGAGCATCCCGACGGGCGTGTTGTAATAGAGTATCCCGACGGGCGGATTGCTAACATACCGTTTCTCCCCGGAATTATTGTCCATTATTAAATAAACCTTCAACCTTATCAGGTCGTCTTCCCCGGGCGGCCTTTTAAGCTTTTCCATTCCCCGCTTGTGGATACAGCCCGCCTTTGGGCCTATATTCCCCAAAACCAACACCCGTGCCCTCTACAAAAAGCCCGCCACAGCTGATTTGTGGGCAAATCCCCGGCGCTATCAAAAATATATAGACAAAAAACAGCTTGCTTTATCACAAAAGCATTTGATATAATATGGATATATGAAACAGGAAAATGGCTTTTTGCCCGGTTGGCCGCCTTTTGATAAGTTTAAGAAAGAAATGGCGGACCTTTTTTCGTCTCTCATTGAAGACACAAATCAGGAGATTAAGATAGTTAAGCAAAGCCTTACTGATCATATTGAAAAAACAAATCAAAACCTTTCAGAAGTAAAGCTTGCCTTAACTAATCATGTGACTGATACAGACACAAAAATTGATGCTGTAAGGGCTGAAGTTAAAGAAGTCAAATCAGAAGTTAAAGAAGTCAGATCAGAAGTTAAAGAAGTCAATACCAAGCTGGACAAGCTTTTAAGCAAAGCTTCTTAATCCCTATTCCTTTAAGTCTTAATGCGTCATATTAAAAGATTGAAACTTAAGAGGCATAGAGGGACGATAAGCCAAGTTTTATGAATACAAAAAAAATCAGCCTTCTTTTATTAACAGCCTGCCTTTTTGGCTGTGGCTTTACGGGGGATCAAAGTTCCTCTTTAAATCTTGCCGGTGAAGAGTCAGCCGAGGCTTTACGGCAACAGCCTGCCGGGTCTTATCGCGCTCTTCCCGCCTGCTCCGGGCCGGATTGTTGCGGAAATAAGGCTTCCTGCTTTAAAAACTGCGATAGACTTTTCCATCTCAGGGAGCATAAAAGCGCCTGCCTGAACCTTCCTTTGAGTGAGGCGGAGGGCATACATAAAGTTTTTCGTATTTTGAAAAAACCTTCTTACGATGAGCTGAAAACTTTGGAACTTAAGGCACTTTGGTCCGCTCTAAAAATTTCTGAAAGATCCTGGTTAAGCAGGATCCATAATTACAGCCGCACTACCGCGCGGACTGTTTTACTTTGGCTGGCCGGGCGGGAAAATATCAGCCGTCTGGTTTTTGAAAATCTTTCAGGAGAAAAACCGCGCGCTCTGCTTACGGCTTTGTTCAGACAAAACATTCGCGGAAAAGGCCCTTTGGTGGACGATAATGCCCTGCTTTTAGGTCTTAAAACCCCTGTCGAAGAACAAGACACTTTTTTTCATTTACTTTTAAGAGCGGAAAATAAAAGTCTGATAAAGCTGACACATGAGGAAATTATTTCAGGGCATCTTTGTGAATATTCCATAAATCCCCCCCGCCCGGTCCTTTATTCCAGCGACCGGCATCACTCCGCCTGCGTGCTGGCTGTGTACTGTCATTTAACCGGTTCTTATAAAAAAGGGTTTTATCCGGCAGTGGATCCCGATCAAGATCTTTTTACCCGGCAGGAGTTCAGGAGAAAGCTTGTGGATGAATTTGACGATCTGCAAGTGACGGAATTTATACAGGACCCTCTAAAGGAAGGGGGCTTGGGCATTCCTGAGCACAGATTGGAGCTGAAAGAACAGGCCGGGGAATGGCCGGATACGGCCTGTAAAGAGCTGGGACGGCTCTGGAAGGACGGTAATTTAAAGTTCAACCTGTAGTAGGTAAGCTTTTAAATACCGGGCGCTATGGCTGTTTATTGGAGGATTCATCACTTGATTCTTCGTTTTCTATTTTGTCTTCTTCCCGGCGTTCGGCCTCCTGTAAGGCTTTTTCCGCTGATTCCCGCATAAGAAGATCCTCCTCAAAGCCGCTGTTTTCGGATTCAGTGGATTCCATGTTCCCGGGCTGAAAATCGCTTTCTTCTTGATTAAACATGTCATGCATTTTGGGCTTACCGCCTCCGCCAAGCTGGAAGATTAGTGAAGCCAAAAAAGAATATCCCTTGGAGTAGTGTGTGCCGTTTATGTCCATATCCCCTGAGAGGCGAAGGCTCACATAAGGAAAATTCCAGCCCAGAAAGCCGGTAAAACCTATAGCCCCGGGGTTGGAGGAAAAAAATCTCAAACTTCCCGCATTAACCCGTTTAAGCAAGCGGGTGCGGTCCCCTGACTGTCCCGAAGACCGGTCCCGCGTTAAAGACCAAAAGCCGTAGGTGTAAAAGCCCAGTTCGGCAATATCCGCTTTTAGCATCAATCCGGCCTTCCATTGTAAAAGAGAGGACAGGCCCTTAGTGCGTATTTTAAATCCTGTATAGACAAAAGGATAAAACAGGTCCTCAATCACGGCATAAATCCAAAGCGAGGGGGTAAAATGCAGGCTTCCATCGTCTGTAATGGGTGTTTGAGTTTGCCGGTTCAGAGACAAAAAAGGGACAGAAAAGCTAAATTCAGGTATAAAGCCAAAGCCCGCAGGCAGGCTTTGTTCACTGCGTAAAGCGCCCCCCCCTCTTTTTAGTTGTGTGCCGGAAAACCGAAGTTGACTGCCGTCTCCGCTTTGCGCGAACCAAAAACCTGTGGCAAAAATCTCAGCAGACAGCCACTTGGCCACCGTGTAGCCCAGACCCGCCTCCATATTCATGTATTGGAAAAAAGGGGCATCGCCTTCCGAAAGCTCCAGCTCATCTCGAAGCTGTCTGGATTTGAAGCTTTGCGTGTAGTTGCTTTCTGTATAGTAGTAGCCGGTATGGATTTCTGTGTGGAAGGCGTTTTTCCCGCGGGAAAAAGGAGGGGTGGGTGAGTCTTCCATAGCCCCGGCCGGTGAAAGAAAAAACAGGCTGAATGAGGCGCAAAACCGGAGAAAAACAGCCCAAAATCGGGCAGATCCGGATTTTTTTCCGTTTTCAGGCAGGAAGATGTGGAAAAATCGGTAATAATGTCTGTTCATTGTATGTATATCAAAAATTGATGAAATAAGGCTCAAGCGACTTAACAATTATTTTATATTACGATGAAATAAACCGAAAAAGCAAGAATAAAAGCGGGTCTTTTCCCGGAGCTGATAAAATCAAGCCCTTAGCAAAGGTTTTATGATGTTGGGGCAAGCGGTCACACCGGCCTTGTTTTTGTAGGATTGAGAATAGCCATGAATCGAAGAGTTTTAATTGTTGAAGATGATAAAAATTTAGCGGAAAGCCTGAAAAATATTTTTATCAAAAGAAACATTTCCGTAAAGGTCAGTCACTCCGCCAAGCAGGCGGAACATTTAATTTCTTTGGAAAAATACAGCCTGCTCGTGGTGGATGTGGTTTTGCCGAAAATAAACGGGATTGATTTTTTGAAAAAAATTATTCCTTTGGGCCTGCTTCATTCCAGCTGTAAAGTATGGCTTGTGTCCGGCGTGGTAAATCAGCAGGTGATATCCAAAGATCTAATGGGCCATGTAGACACTTTTTTAAAAAAACCTTTTCATCCAAACACCCTGGGAAAAAATATAGACAGGCTTTTTACGGCCCCTGAAAAGCGGATCAGAAACCTGCTCTTTTTTTATCTTAACCGGACAGGCGGTGTAAATGAGCTGGAAAACAAAAAGTATATTATCAAAGGCCATGAGCTGATGTTTGTTTGTTTTTATTTGTATTTTATTCGTTTCAGCGGTGTGTTGGACATTCAACTGCAAGGCGGGGAGGGGGCGACACAGCAAATTTTATTCAGAGAAGGTTGTATAAGCAGTTTTAAATGCGGGGACAAAAGCTCATATCTTGGCCGTCTGCTGGTGAAAAACAACTTGGTGAAGGAAGAAGATATACAAAAACTGCTTGAGCAAAAAAGTGATCTTCCCTTGGGGGATCGTCTTGTGGCGGAATGTTATATCAGTCCGCACCAACTGCAGAAAATGTTGCAGGAACAACTGGCCATTCGCTTATTTGAGACAATGGCGCACTCCTCTATAACGGTCAGCAGTCAGAGTTTTGTCGCTTCAAAAGACATTAACTATGCGGCTTATTTGGGCATAAGCGATCTCTTACGTTTGGTGGATAACTGGATACACTCCAAAGTGAATAAGGTCTGGCTTAAGGATTTTTTTGAAAACAATCAAAAAATGTGTATCAAGACTTTAAAGAAACTAAGCGGAAAAAAATATTACTTCAATCTTAAATTTTTAGCCTCTCCGCCTCTTCCTGAAGGAAAAACAGTGGCTTTTGTTTTACAGCAAAAAAAAGAGGCTGAGGAGCAGGTTCGGCAGGATCTTTATTGCCGTCTGCTGGTGGGGGAAAACTGTTTGGAATACATGGATAATACTCAAAACCCGGAAAAAAGTTATGAGTTTATGGAAAAACAATACAAAACCTTTCTTAAAGCCGCGGATACAAATAATTACTTTAATCTTTTGGACCTGCCTTTGGACGCTGACCGAAAGCAGGTGGAGGAGGCTTACAGAAACATGGTGAAGATTTTTCACCCGGACAGAAGAGATCAAGATATGCCCGAAGATCTGGTTAAATTATGCGATCAGTGTTTTATCTTGGTGGGTAAGATATATCAAACTTTAAGTGATCCGGAGGAAAAGAAAAAATATCTGGAAATGTTAAGTCAGGAAAACAAAATCAGCGCGCTTTCGATAAAAAACTCTTATATCAAAGGAAAAAAGAGTTTGGAGAGCGGCCACTATGAGGCCGCGGAAAAGCAACTAAAGTCTATTTATATCAACAAACAAGCCCGGGGAGACACTATTTTGCTTTATATATGGGCTATTATAAAAAGCCGCAATTTTAAAATCAGCCGTTCGGAAGAAAGAAAAATAGAAGAGCTTTTCGAAAATGTTGGTTTGGATCAAAAGCAAAGTTCGATGTTTTTCTTTGTTAAAGCTTTGTTTATGAGGTCAAAAGGCGATCGAAGGTCTGCCTTTGATTTGTTTACGAAAGCGCTTTTGCTTGACTCCAAACTGACTGTGGCCCGTGTGGAAAGACACGCCTTGGGTGTTGTGCGCAAAAAAACCAGAAAAAGTTTGATGGATCTGTTTAAAAAAGGCGCGTAAGTGAGGCGGGCTTTTTTAAAACTCTTGGTTTTAAAAAAGCCCGCGCCGACAGGATACAGAGGATATCACCCCCAGAGCTGTCATCACGCTCAGCAGGCTGGATCCGCCGTAAGACAAAAGCGGCAGAGGAATACCCACCACCGGTAAAAGCCCCATTGTCATTCCGATATTGATAAAAATATGCCAAAAGATGTAAAAAGACATTCCCACACATAAAAACACCCCCACTTTGTCCTTGGACTGAAAAGCGGTGTGAAACCCAATGACAATCAGAAAGAAAAACAAGGCGACAGTGACAAGGCTTCCGATAAAACCGTGCTCTTCGCTTAAGACACTGAAAATAAAATCTGTGTGGCGTTCGGGCAAAAACTTAAGTTGGGACTGTGTGCCTTTTTGAAAGCCTTTTCCCAAAAACTGTCCACTGCCAATGGCGATTTTAGACTGAATGCTGTTGTACCCGGCGCCCCGGGGATCCCGGTCGGGGGAGATAAAGGTCAAGATCCGGTTTTTTTGATAGTCCTTCAGCAAAAAGTGCCAAGCCGGAGGGGAGGCGCACAAAACAAATAAACCAAAAAACAAAAGAATATTTTTTCGCACTTTTGCAAATACGATAATGGAACCGGTGATAATCAGGATAATAAGAGCGGTTCCTAAATCCGGCTGTTTTAAGATACACAAAACCGGAAGCAGAATAAAAACAACAGGCTTTATAAGCTCTATCAAGCTCATGGAGCGCCAGCTTCTTTTAACAGAAAGTATCCGGGCCAAAAGAAAAATAAGCGCTATTTTTAATGTTTCTGAGGGCTGGTAATGAAAAAGGCCCAAGTCCAACCATCTGCGCGCGCCCGAAAGCTCTTTTCCGTAAAGTAAAACTGTTATCAGGAAAATCAAATTAATCCCGTAAAGGAAGTAAGCAATCCTTGTAAAAAAATGATAATTAATAAAAGAGACACCAAAAAACACAGTAAAGCCCAAAGCCATCCAAATCAGTTGAAGATAAAACAAGTGGGCGGTGGTGGAATGGGCGCGGTGGGAAACACTGTATAAGTTAATCAGTCCGATAATCAAAAGCGTGGTTATTGTGACCACCAAGCTCCAGTTGAGTTTTTTTACAAAGCTTAAGCTTTTGGCGTTTTGTATTTTCATGTTTGATTGGCCTTTTTCGCCTTCTCTTTGTTTTTAAAATAAGACTGAATAATGTCGCGGGCAATAGGCGCTGACCCGCCGGATCCGGAACAAGAGTGCTCTGTAAGAACAACCACTGTTATTTCAGGATTTTTCGCAGGCGCCCAAGCCACAAACCATCCGTGATGTCTTTGTGGAAGGGGCCTTGACCGGCATTTTTTATAAATGTTGTCTTTTGCAAAGGACATAACTTGGGCCGTGCCGGTTTTGCCGGCGATCTCAAGCCCCTTGATTTTCCACCACCGGGCGGTCCCGTAAGCCCCCTCCACCACCTGTGTTAAAGCTTTTTGCAGGGTATGAAAATGTTTTTCCTCAATATCCCCTTTAAGATTTTTAAGAACTTTTGGAGAAAAGCTTTTAATTTCTTTGTCGCTGATATCTGTGATTTTTTTTACCACAAAAGGTTTTACGATTTTTCCTGAAGTGGCAAGAGCGTTATAGGCTACGGCCATTTGCAAGGGGGTTACAAGGGTAAAACCCTGGCCAATAGCATGCACCAGATTTTCCCCCGCCTGCCAGTCTTCCCCTAAATGTTTCCTCTTCCATTTTGTGTCAGGAATAAAACCCGCTGTTTCCCCATCCAGTTTTATGTTTGTTTTTTTTCCTAAATAAAACAGCCGGGCGTACCGGGCTATGGTGTCCATACCCATTTCCATTCCCAACTTGTAAAAAAAGACATTGGCGCTTCTTTCAACAGCGGAAATCAAGTTAATGGCGCCGTGCCCGGTTTTTCTGTAATCGTGATAAGCTCTTCGGCCAAAAATAATTTTGGACGGGGAATCCATTAAAGTTTGTTCTGTGATCACCCCCTCCTCAAGGCCGGCCAGAGCGACAAAAGGTTTAAATACAGAGCCGGGGGCGTAGTGATCTTGTAAAACTTTGTTTCTTAAAGGCCGGCCGGGATCCTGCGCCAGTTTCACCCATTCAGCGGTGGAAAGCCCAAGGGAAAAAATATTAGGATCGTAGGAGGGATGAGACACCCAGGCCAAAATTTCCCCATTGGTTTTCATCACTATGGCTGAGCCGTTTCGCGGGCCGATTTTGTCTTTTCTTAAAAAACTTAAGTGGGCTTTTTCCTGTAAAGTTTTATCAATGGTGAGGGTAAGATTTCTTCCGGGTTTTGGCTGTTGAGGTTTAAAGCTCCAAAAACCGGCAATATGGGAAAGGGATTTTCTGCCATACACATCCACCTCCACAAATTCAAAGCCGTCTTTGCCCCTTAACTCATACTCCCATATAAACTCCAGTCCGCTTTTTCCAATCAGATCTCCGGCCTGAAAGTCAAACCGCCTGCCGTATTTTTTATTAAACTCAGGAATTTGATCTTTGGTTATTTCACTTAAATAGCCAAACAGGTGCGCCCCGATTTTTTTTAAAGGATAATATCGAATAACAGCCGTTTGAATATCCACCCCCGTGTAATCCCATTGCAAAAGTTTAAGGCGCGCGACTTGATTTAAACTTAAATGTTTTTTAATAAGCACCGGCCGAAAAGGCCCTTGTTTTTTTTCTCCCATTCGCACTTTTTCAGTAATGTGCCGGGGGGCGACTTGAATGATGGTGGAAATATCCTGTGCCGCTTCTTTCAGCCGGTTGATGTATTGAGGGGTGATAGTCAGTTCCAAGTCCAAAAGATTGTCCACTAAAATTTTGTTTTTGCGGTCGAAAATCATTCCTCTGTGCGCCTCGATTTTTGTTTCTTTAAGGCGGTTGATTTCAGAATATTTCCTGAGTTTTTCTCCATAAATGACCTGTAAATACCAAAGCCTGCTGATGAGAATCAGCCCGGCTCCGGCCATAACCCAGCTGATCCATTTCCAGCGCTGAAGAATTTCCCTTAACTCCTCTTCCATGCGGGAAAGTTTTTCTCTCATATCAAGCCTCCGGCGCCCTTTGGTTTTCGCTCGTGGATGGTGAGACGATCCCACCACTTTAAAAGGCCCAAAAGAGGAAAAGAAAACAGCCATGTCACTGTTACCCCCCCCAGTAAGGCTGTAAATCCGTGAAAGTAAATTGTTCCGGTCATAATATAAAATAAAAACCAAAGCGCTATGGGGAAAAACAGCAAAGCCCCAATGGATGCCGTGCTGAAAAACATCAGGCTGTTGTAGTAAATTCTTTTAAATAAAAAAAGCGCCAGTAAAATTAAGGCATTAACAGCCAGCAAAAAACCGGCCGGCATGGATGAAGTGGAGGCGGAGCTGAAAGTGATAAAATAAGCCATAAACACAGCCTCTCCGGCTTTGCGGTAAAGCGCCTGATACACCAAAAAAGGTATCCATAAATACAGTGGAAAATTTATTCCGGTAACACCCGGCCAAATATTGTTTTGTGTAATCACAATCACAGGGATAAACAAAATGATCAAGCCTCCGTAATTTACAAAAACCGCTTTTGAGCCTGCAAATGTCACTCCCGCTCCTCCTCAGCCGGGTGTTTTTTTTTTACAATAAGCACCTCTTCAAGCCTTGAGGGGTTGATAAAAGGCCGGACACTTACTTCCTGGGTCAGGCCGTATTTTTGTTTTTTTATGTCTGTAACAGTTCCAATAGGAAAGCCTCCGGCGGACAGATCGCTAAGCCCGGAAGTGACGATAATATCCCCTGTCTTTACATCATCTCTTCTTTTTAAGTGCTTTAACCGGCAGATATTTTTATTTGCGCCCTCCACCAGCCCGTAAACACGGGAGCGCCGGATAATTGCAGGAAGGCTTGCGTGGGGGTCTGTCAGCAAAATCACTTGGGAAAAGCGGGCAAAAACGCGAAACACATAACCCACCACCCCTTTTTCATTAATAACGATCATGTTTTTTTTCACCCCCGCTTTTCGCCCCCGGTTGACCATTATGAGCCGGTACTTGGAAATGGGGTCTTTGCCGATCACCTGCGCGGAAATAAAATTAAGGGGGTTTTTTTGCTTGAAATCCAGCAGACGGCTTAACCTTTTGTTTTCCTGATTTATTTCCTCCATAAGAAAGAGGCGGGCTTTGAGTGACCGGTTTTCTTTTTTGAGCTTTCTGTTGGTTTTTCGAATATGGATGAGATTTATATAAGTGTCTGTTGTGTTGCGGATAGATCCGGCAAGTGAGTGGTAAAAAAGCTGTACCCGGCTGTTTACGAAAGCCATTGATCGCAAAAGAAAATGACCTTCTTCCCCGGGCCTGCTCAAAGTGAGGAAAAGCGCGGGTATAATTACCAAAAAAGCAGTTAAAAGCGCTTTTTTTATGTCAAAATTAAAAAACGGCAAAATCCGAAGCCCCTTGTTCTTTCTTTCTTTATATATCACATATTGCTTTTTTTCTTTATTTAAGTTAATTTTTTTTAGGTTCAAACCGCTGATTCCCTTTTAAACCGGATTTGAGTGATATGTTGGAAAAATTCAGAAAACCTTTTCAGACAAAGAATATCGCTTATTACCTTGTTTTTGGCATGGTGTGTTTGGTGTTTGTGTTTATCGGGGTTCCTTTGGGACAGCAATCCTCAACCGCCGGTTCCGCTTTTACGGTAAATAACCGGATTATTTCTTGGTCGGAGTATCAAAATTATATGGAGATGATAAAAGAGCAATCTTCGTCTTCCCCCGCCGGCCGGGAGGAAAAAATAAGAAAACAGGCTGTTGAAGCTTTGCTTCAAGCGGAGCTGATAAATCAGCAGGCTGGCATACTCCGCTTAAATCCCGCACAAAGTGAGATTCGGGATAAAATTTTAAAACTGCCTTTATTTCAAAAAGAAGGGCGCTTTACTCATTCTCTTTATCGCTCTTTTTTGTCCGCCCGCAGGCTCAAACCGGCTTATTTTGAAAATCTGATAAGAAAAGAAATACAAGGGACTTTATTTCAAAATATGTTTAACGGCGCTTTTCCTGTCTCTTCCGCGGAGAAAGAAAAAAGAAAGTGGCTCAAATCCCAAAAGGCTGAGGTCAGTTATATTGAATTTTCAGAGTTAAAACCTAAAGAGCTGGATCGCCTTAAGGCCATATTGCGCAAAGGTCACGGGCTTAAGCCCTTTATAAAAGAAAAAAAATGGGAATGGGAAAAGACCGGGACTTTTGACTTAAGCCAGACCTTTCTACCCGGACTTAATTCTCATAAAAAACTTTTTGATTCTGTGTTTAATCATTTTCCTGAAACCGGTCTTATTAAAAAAATTATTCATATTCGGGACAAGTCCTTTATATTGCGGGTGGACTCTTTTGCGGGCTTAAAAGAGGAAAAAACAGTTTTGCCGGATTATTTTTTGGCCTCCGCCCTGTCGGCCCGCCTTAATTTTTTATCTTGGCTTCGTTTTTTACGGGCAGAAGCAAAATTAAAATTTCATCCCCGCCTTCAAACAAGCCTTTCGACGGATGCAAAGTAAGCAAATAGATTTTGAATTTATCAGATCTTTAAGCGGATTTTTAAACCTTTAGTCTGTTTAACAGGTATATCATCTTAAGCCCTAAAGTCTGTTTTTTCTTTATTTTTATTATTTGTCGGATTTTTTATTCAGTTTGCTGTTTTGCAGGCCGATACGAATAAATGTCCGGGAGGTAATTATGAAAAATTTAATTTTATTGGTGTTTGCAGTGGTTTTAACGGCGGGATGTAGCGCTCCGGTGGGTTTTGACGGGCCGGCAGATTGGGTGAGAGACCTTTCTTCGGAAGTGGCGCAAAGCTCCGACAAAAAAATTCGGAACGGAAAAAAGCAGGTAAAGCGCCGGAAGGTTAAACCTGTATCTGATGTGGTAACAGCACAGCCTCCTCCCCCGCCTGTAAGTGCCGCCCCGCCTGCATTTGTGCAAGAATTAAAAAAACAGGTAAACATGCATAAAGTGGACAAACACTCAGGTCATGTTTCTGAAGGCGCAGACTTGGTGGGTGATGCTTCGCCCCGTCCCGCCGTGTCACCGCCCTTGGTTGAAGCATCTTCCGGCACAGGAAAAGTGGATATTGTGTTTATTGTGGATTCCTCTAATTCCATGAATCCTTTTTTAGAAGATGTTCCGCAGACTTTTGCCGGTTTTGTACCTGCGCTTTCGTCTTTGGACTGGCAGATGATGTTTACTAATGCGGAATATGGTGGTTTGTTCGGCAGACAAAGCCGGGCCATGCCTTTGGAAGACAACGGCAAATCGCTTTGGCACACACGCTATCTGACAAAGAATACGGCAAAAAGTGAATCTATTTTTTTGGACACTTTAAGATTGCAGGGCACCTTTGAATATATGGATGAAAGAGGGGAAAGAGAAATCAGCCCCTGTACGCTGTCCCCGGGCTGTCAGGGTTGGAACGAACAGCCGCTTAAAGCTTTAAAATATTCTTTTGCTAAAAACCGGTCTTTTTTTCGTCCGGGCGCTGATGTCGCCGCCATTATTTTTTCCGACAGCGACGAAGGGGAGCACACACAGCCTGAGGAAAGAACAAAAGTTAAAGAGGTGCTTCAAGCGTTTCAAGAGCAATGGGGCACGGACGGAAAAACTCTTAAAGTTTACGGCATTATTATGAGACCGGAAGTGGACGCGCTTTGCCTTAAAAAACATTCCAAAGGCTTTTTGGCCTACGGGGAAGGGGTTTTTGGAACGGAGCTTCTTAAAATGGTGGAAATGACAGGAGGGGCTGATTTCGGTCTGTGTGAAAACACTTATGTGCCGCTCGCGAAAAAAATAGTTGTTGATTTTCAAAAGTAAAATTTTGTATTTTTACCCGGTGCACACTTGGAGAAACGGACTTTTTCATGTTGCTTAAGGCTGTATTTCTTTTTCCTTTGTTTTTCTGCGCCTGTGGCATGCTTCCTTATACACTTTTGTCGGAGTCAGAATTTTCGGGCGACGAATTAAGAGAAGTTTTGGACGGAAAATGGGAATACGAGGAATCCAGACGGCTCAAAGAGGTGGATATTCTTTTTATAGTGGATACCTCCTATTCCATGACACGGCATTTAAACAAAGTGGATCAAACATTTAAAAATTTTTTAGCCGGTCTTGGGCCCGCTTACTGGAAGCTGACTTTTACCAATGCGGATTATGATTCTAAGGTGTTTTCCTATTATAATCAGGATCTTTTTAACGGAAAGGCCATGTTTTTGGAGCTGTCAGGAGATCTTCTGCCGTATAAATTTTTATACTCTTATGTGGCGGATGGAGAGGATATTTTTTTAGACACTTTAAAAAGGTATCAGCCGGGGGATGTATCCCGGTATTCCGATCAATACATAAATCCCTGCGATCTTCCCCCCTACTGTCAGGGAAGCGTTAGAGACCCCATTGGCTCCTTAATCAGCTCTTTTTCAGCTAACAAAGATCTGTTTAGAAAGCACGCCCGGTTTGTGGCTGTTATTTTTACCAACGGAGATGGCAAGTATCTTGATTCAGAAAGGGTGTTTGATGAGTTTCAAAAACACCAAGGCCCAAACAAGGAAATGAAGGTGTACAGTATCGCCGTTATTCCGGAAGATAAAAATTGTTTGGATAAAGATAAGTCAGCTCATTACAATTTTGCGCATTCCACTTACAGCAGGAACATTCACGAGCTGGTGAAAGCCACGGGAGGCAAAACCATGAGTATCTGCGCCGAAGACTATTCCCCTTTGGCGACAGCCATTGTCCGTGACCTGTGATATTGACCTGCCGTTTTTTTTAAGTAAAAATTATTTGGTTTTTCACTAAAGGTCTTTCTTGGTGTTTTTCCCGCCTCTTTAGTTAACACCAAAGTCTTGTTTTTCCATAAAACCTTTAAGTGATCCGGTGTTTATAAGCCTGTAGTCCTGAACAAAGGCCCTGTTTTATGCTTTTTCTTTTTTCTTTTGCTATTCTTTTGACGAGGGTAGTTATGAGGCATCACTTGATTTTTTTATGTGTTTTTTTGGTCTCCTGCTCCAAGGAGGTTAGTTTTTTCAGTGAAGAAAGACCTGTTGAAGTAAAACCTTTTATCTCCAAAAGAGGGCCTTTTAGTGAAGTGGGAAAAAGAAAAAAAACCCTTCGCAGAAAAAGAAGGTCCTACCGCCCCGCCCGCCCTGAAAATCCTCCGGCCTTAAACGCAAAAGTGGCCTTTGTATCTGAGGTCTTTTCTTCAGATATAAACCGTGTGACAGATCCTCCCCCCCCTCCGCAGGAAAGTTTTTTGCCCGTGACAGCGCCCGATTCATCAAGTCTTAAACCGCCCGAAACCCCGCCTCCCCCGCCTGCGCCCTTGCTAAAGGTGTCTTCCGCCTCTCCGCCCCCTCCGCCCCCGCCCCCTCCGCCCTCTCCTCTGGTTGTCGGATTTGATAAAAAAGAAAAAGAAGGCCCCCCTCCCCCGGAGGTTTTGCCCGACATATCTTCGCCTTCCCCCGCCGACTTTCAGGCGCGGTGGGAGAGAACCGCTCCTGATAAGATATTTATCCCCCGCCCTTTGGATATTTTATTTATTCTGGACACCTCTCAATCCATGTTTCAGCATTTAACCGGGTTTAAAAAAAAGTTCGCGGGCTTTTTTGAATATTTTACCGATTGGGACTGGAAGTGGATGCTCACCAACTCCAACCACGGCAGTAATCTGTTTTTTTTGTATAATATCAGCGCTTTAAAAGGGGAGGCTATGCATTTGGAAAAAAAGGGGGAGGTCTTGGATCTTCGTTATCTGTCCCCGGATGTGCCGGGCCATGTTCAGATTTTTCTGGACAGTGTTTCTCTGCACAGTCCGGGAGAGTATGAGAGGGTGGGCTATGACGGACACATAGAAGATGTGCCTCCTTGTGATTTACCTCCCGGCTGTGAAGGGGATCAGGAACAGCCGCTTAAAGCTTTAAGGTCCGCTTTAGTGAAAAATCAGGACTTTTTTCGTCCTGAGGCGGATTTGGCGGTGGTGGTCGCCGGCAACTCACGGGAAAGAGCGGGAAGTCCGGATCGGGCTGTGCAGGCGGACGAAGTGATTAAACAATTTAAAAAAAAGCACGGCCTGCGCAAAAGATTTAAAGTCTATGGTTTAATTATTCAAGAAGGCGACGAGCATTGTCTAAGTCAAAACTTGGATCAGCAGTTTTTATTCCCGGAAGGCGCTTTTTCAGTGGAGATCGCCGAATTAAGTAAAAAAACAGGAGGCAAAACCTTCAGTATCTGTCTGCCCGATTACCGCGCTTTAGCGGAAAGCATAGTGCATGCCTTCAGCCGTTCGGTGGAGGAATAAAAGGTAATATGTTTTGCGTGATTCTGCGTTCCATTAAAAAAAATTTTTCTTTGGATTCCAGATCTTTGGCTCTTTTTCGGGTGGCTGTGGCGCTTATTTTGCTTGTGGATTTTTTATTCACCCGTTTGCCGTATTTTCGCCTGTTTTACACAAATAAAGGGCTTTTGCCGATGAGGGATTTGTTAAGGCAAAGCACTTTTTGGGCTGAGACCAGCTCTTTAAATTTTATATCCTCTTCTGCAGTGTATCAACTGGCTTTATGTGTTTTGGCTCTCATCTTTTTTTTCGCTCTGATTACAGGGTATAAAACCAAGTGGGCTTTGCTGGGTTCATGGATATTGCTGGCCTCTTTTCAGTCCCGCAATTTTTTAATCTTAAATTCCGGGGACACTCTTCTTGGTTTGTTGATGTTTTGGGCTTTGTGTCTTCCTTTGGGGAAACATTTTTCTGTGGAAAGCGCCTTAAGCGGAGAAAATAACAAACCTTTTTCTGTGTTTTCCTTTAATTCCGTTTTTTTTATTTTTCAGATTCTGCTGGTGTATTTTTTTACTTACCTTATGAAAACAGACCCTGTGTGGAAAACCGGGCAGGCGGTTTATTATGCTCTGATGCTGGATAACTTTCGCACCTCTTACGGAGATATTTTATTAAGGTATCCTGATGTGATGCGGATTTTGTCTCTTATCACTTACTATGTGGTGGAAAACTTGGCGCCGTTTTTGTTTGTGTTTTTTGGTGTCTTTTGGCGTTTCAGGGTTTTTTTGATTTTGCTTATGTGTTTTTTTCATCTGTCTTTGGGCCTTTTTTTGCACTTGGGTTTTTTTTCCTGGATCTGCATGGCCGGGTGGCTTGCTTTATTGCCTCCTGAGTTTTGGGAAAGAATGAAAGTTTTTTTGCCGGCGAAAAAACTGTCGGTATACTACGACGGGGACTGTGTTTTTTGCCGCAAAGCTGTTTTTTTGCTTAAAACATTTTTAATTCTTCCTCATGTTTTTTTTGCTCCGGCCAAGGAAAATAAACAAGCCTTAGAGGAAATGCAAAAAAAAGATTCATGGCTGGCCTTTGACGGGCAAAATTGGCACGGGCGTTTTAAAGCTTTTGTGGTATTGCTTTCCTGTTCGCCCTTGTTTTTTTACTTAACGCCTTTGCTTAAAACAAGGGCTTTTTCCCTTATAGGGGACTGGTGTTACGGAAAGGTGGCCGGCCAAAGAAAAAACCTAAAACCTTTTTTGCCCGCTTTTCAAGAAAAAAAGAAAGCTCCGTCCCGGGTGGTGTCCCTTTTGCTGTCTGCTTTTTTTCTTTTTTCCTTTGTGTATGTGATAATGTGGAACATCAGATCCACTAATTTTAAACATTATTCCAAATATATGCCGCGGAAGTTAAACGGCTTTGCCGCGTTTTTTCACTTACAGCAACATTGGAATATGTTTTCCCCCAAGCCTTTAGATGCAACCGGCTGGATCCAGCTTTCAGCCTTAGTAAAGGAGGAAAAAATAGACCTGTGGCAAAAAGGCCGCCCTTTGAACAACAAAAAGCCTCGTGATTACGACAGCAGTTTTCCGGTGTTTCGTTTTCGCAAAATGCTTGAAAATCTTACAGGAAAATACAAACAATACAGCCGGAATTATCTGCTTTACTTATGTGATAAATGGAACGAAAAGCCGGATAAACCTTTTATCAAAAAAATTGAGCTTATTTATATGAAGCAAAAAATCCCCCCGCCCGGTGAAACTCTGCTTCCGCCCCAAAAAATCTCCATAAACAAAACCACCTGCCCCAAAAAAAGAAAATAACCCGCTATTGCAGAAGGATATATAATAGCTCCGGTCAGTGCAATTCACCCGCCACTTCAAAAGTATAAGTGGATTTGTTTTATCAGAGGCTATTTTGTGGTGTTTAGTATATGTTCTACGGGGAGGCGGACGGCATGGCTTAATTTTTTTAAAAACCACCAGAACACTCCCAAGGCAAAGGCCGTCATCGGAAGACCTATCACGATAAATCCCAAGTAAGTCATGTCTGCAATTTTTTTATTTAAAAGCACTTCTTGCTCCTCTTGAGACAGGCCCCCTTTTTCAGGCGAAAAAATGTAAAGAGCCAGTACAAAATTTAACAGCGCGCTGATAAAAAAAGAAAGCGAAAACATAAGAGTGGATTTTTTAAATAAACTTTTTAAGTGATCCGGGGATGAAAAGCGCTGTAACCTTTCCTCCACCAGATCCCATTTGAGCAAAGGGGTCTGGCGAAGAATATACTCAAAAAAACTTTTTTTTGTGTATGAGGATATCAACACAAAAATCCCCACAAGCAGGGGAAAGGCCGCTTCCTTTACGGCAAACCATATTCCTTGCGCCTGATAAAGCGCCAAGCCCCCGGTAAAAAGCACATTTAAAACACCAAAGCCGGAGATGATGTTTTTTCTTTTGTTTTTGAACAAATCAAAAAGGCCGTAAAACACCGGAAAGGCAAGAGCCAATAACAATGTTAACAGGCCGTTTTCCAATATCAGATGCCCCTTGTTTAAAAAAACAACAGGAATCAAGATATTAAACAAAAGGCTTATAAAAGGATTTTCCCGGTGTGGATTCATAGCGGATTTTTTTTAGGAAAAACCTTAAAAAGCCTGTAAAAAGGCTTTTGCCGTTAAGACGATTGTTCTTATAAAGGGGTGTTATTCAAAATGGTGGCCGGTTTTTCGGGTTTTGCTCCAATCCAGAATTTGAAGGGACATTTTTTTATACAGCTCATCCATGAGGGATACGGCGGATGAGCCTGTTGAGTCAGCTTTAAACACTCCGGAAGCGGATGTGATGCGAAAAGTGCCCTCATATCCCCTGCGGGTTTTACTGATAAAAGCGATTTTTGTTGATTCACTGGGCGCTTTGTCCTCCACACGGCTGTACACTTCTTTGCCGTATACCCGCAGGTCATCTGAAGGATCAAAACCCTTGAATATAAAATTGTCTTTGCTTAGGTTCATCATAACTTGCCTCTTACATTTTTTTTAGCTTCTTGCTCTTGTAGCTTCTTGCTTTTGTAGCTTCTTGCTCTTTTAGTTTCTTGCTTTTTGAAATATTCCCGTTTGTGGAAAAAAGCTTTATTTAATTTCACGGGCGATTGCGAATAAATAAAGGTTCTTTAAAATAAAGCCGTTTTCTATATAAAAAAACTTTTTGTTCTTGTCAAGGTATTTATTTAAAAAACCGCAAATAAGGGCAAAAAGGCCCGATTATGCCTTGCTGAAGGCGGTAAAGCCTTAAAAACAACCTTTATCAGGCAAAAAACCAAAGTTTTATTAAAGGTTATTTTTACTTATTTGGGCTTTTATTTCCCCGTTTTGTAAGCGAGGCTGTGGTTTGGGGGTGACTTGCAGGCGGATTTTATGTTATTTTTGGCTTATGTTGGATATTTTAAAATTTCCCGATCCCCGCCTTCGCAAAAAATGTAAGCCGGTGGGGGAAATTACTCCCGCGCTTAAAAAATTGGCGGAAGATATGCTGAAGACCATGTATTCCGCAAGCGGCTTGGGGCTTTCCGCCATTCAGGTGGGGCGCTTTGTGCGTCTTTTAACGGCGGACACCCGCGCGCTTTACGATTCCACACAAAACGGAGGCGGAAATGACAGGTACGAAAGCGCTGAACCCGGCCTTTACGAGCAAAAAATTTCTCAACCTTTGATACTTTTTAACCCTGAAATATTAAGTAAGTCCGGGGAGATAATTTTTAAAGAAGGCTGTTTAAGCTTTCCCTCTTATTACGCGGAAGTAAAAAGAGCAAGCCTTATTGAAGTTCGGGGAAAGGGTAAAAACGGAGAGGAAATCAAGATAAAAACAGACGGCGTATTGGCGGTCTGTATTCAGCATGAAATAGATCATTTAAACGGAAAGCTTTTTATAGATCATTTAAGTACGGTCAAGGCCGACCGGCTTCGCGCCCAAATAAAAAAATACGGTTACCCGGATCTTAGGCAGGAAAAGTGAAAACTTTTCCTTTATTGTTTTTGGGTACAGACTTTTTGTCTCTTAAGGCCTTGGATCAGCTTTTGCTTGAAAAAGAATTTAAAGTAAAGGCCGTGGTCACGCGAAAAGCGCGCCCCAAAGGCCGGGGCTTAAGCTTTACCAAGTCCTTAGTGGCGCAAAGGGCCGGGGAGCTTAAAATTCCTGTATGGACCCCGGAAGACTTAAAGTCTTCTGACTTTTTATCCGATGTAAAACATTTAAAAACTAAATGGGTGGTTTTGCTTTCTTACGGCAAAATCCTGCCCCCGGAGTTTTTATCTTTGTTTCCTGACAAGGCTTTGAATTTTCATGCAAGCCTGCTTCCCCGTTGGAGAGGCCCCGCCCCGATTCAGCGGGCCATTATGGCAGGGGACAGCGCCCTTGGAATGAGCCTTCAGGTTATGAAAGAAAAACTGGACACAGGGCCTTTAATTGGTGAAAGATCCTTTGCTTTCACAAAAGATATGGACGCCCGGGATGCTTTTTTGAAAATGGAGCTTTTGATTAAAGATCTTTTGCCTGATATGCTGGAGTATATGAAGGGAAATATCCGGCCCGTGCCCCAAAAAGAAAGCCGGGCGCTTTATGCCCGAAAAATCCAAAAATCGGAAAGCCGGATTATGTGGGATAAACCGGCCTTAAAAATTTTTAACCAAATAAGGGCTTTAGCTGTAGGGCCTCAGGCTTATACTGTTTACAAAGGGAAAAGACTTAAAATTTTTAAAGCCTCCCCGGTCGAAAACAAGGACTTTACGCAAAAAGCCGGTGGGGCTTTGGAGTTGGCAAAGCCTCATTTTTTGGCCGGCACTCAAGATTCAGCCTGTTACGGTCAGGTGGTGGAGGTGGCAAAAGATCATTTTAAAGTGGCTTGTTATAAGTCTTTGCTGGAAGTTAAGCAGGTTCAGCCGGAATCCAAAAAAATAATGTCCGCCGGGGAATATATAAGAGGCTTTGGCTTAAAACCGGGAGATAAGTTCTCTTAAAGCCAAAGGCTTTTGTTTGGCAGGCTGTTTGTGAAAGGAAAAGCGCGGTATGAGCAAAAAACATTTAGTGGCGCCCAGTATTTTATCGGCGGATTTTTCCCGCCTTGGGGAGGAAATAAAAGCCATAGAAAAGGCCGGCGCGGACCGGCTTCATATTGATGTTATGGACGGGCATTTTGTGCCCAACTTAAGTGTAGGCCCCGCCGTGGTAAGAAGTATCAGAAAAATCACCCGCCTGCCTTTGGATATTCACTTAATGGTGAATGAGCCGAAAAAAATAACAGGTCTTTTTCTGCCCGCCAGCGCGGACTCAATTACCATTCATATAGAGGCCCTTAAAGATCCCAGGCCAGTTTTGGAGCAAATTCAAAAACAAAAAATAAAAGCGGGGCTTACTTTAAAGCCCGCCACTTCAGTGGAAAAGCTCTTTCATTTTCTTCCTTTTTTGGATATTGTTTTAGTTATGACTGTTCATCCGGGTTTTGGAGGGCAGGCTTTACTGCCTGAGCAAACGGCTAAAATTTCAGCTCTTAAAAAAGAGCTTGCAAGGCAAGAGCTTTCAGATCTGCCGGTTCATGTGGACGGGGGGGTTAATGATAAAAACCTGCCCTTGCTCTCAGAGGCTGATGTATTGGTGGCGGGGCATTTTATATTTGGCAGTAAAAATTATAAGTCCGCAATAACCGCTCTTAAGTGTAAAAAACTTGATGTAAAAAGCAAATCGCTTAAAAAAAGCCCCCGCCGAAAAAACAAAGGCGCCATTATGCTGGAGTATGTGCTTCTTTTAGTGGCTTGTGTCGGCTTTGCCACGCTCATAGCAAAGCCCTTTAATATGGGGAGTAGCTCTAATGATTCCGAAGCGGTCATAGAGACTTGGGTAAAGGCGATTAAAATCATAGCCGAAGATTAAATAGTCGGGCGTGAAAAAGCTTCATTTTGTCCTGTTGGTGATGTTGGCAGGCAAAGGCTTAAGCGGTGAGAGTTAAATCGTATTCCGTCTCGAACAAGCTTAAGCCTTTGCCTGCTGAAAACTAATAGGACAAGGGTTTTTCACGGCCTGTTAAACAAGCTCTTTTATAGACTCCACATAATGCAATTTTAAGTTTTCCGGCTTTAGATTTTGTTTAAGATGTTTTTTGTTTCCTTGGGGCAGGTAAATATTTTTAAAGCCTAATTTTTGGGCTTCTTTTATTCTTTCTTCTGAAAAAGTTAAGGCCCTTATTTCCCCGGTCAGCCCCACTTCACCCAGAAAACAGCTTTGCGCCGACACAGGTTTTTGGTTTTTAGAGGAGATAAGAGCCTTGGCTATGGCCAAATCCGCTCCCGGCTCCCGGATTTTAAGTCCGCCCGCAAGATTTAAAAAAACATCGTGCCGGTATAATTGTGTGTTCAGGTAGCGGTCCAATACGGCAATCACCTTGTGCAGGCGGTTGATGTCCAAACCAAGGGCGGTTCTTCTTGGGATGGACAGGAAGCTTCGCACACAAAGCGCCTGTATTTCACAAAGCAAAGGGCGTGAGCCTTCCATTGCGGTAAACACCACAGAGCCAATCAGATCTTGTTTTCTCTCCTGTAAAAAAAACTCAGAAGGGTTGGATACTTCTTTTAATCCCTCAGAGGACATTTGAAAAACCCCTATTTCATTTACAGGGCCAAAGCGGTTTTTTAAAGCTCTAAGCAAGCGAAAAGGATAATGAGGATCCCCTTCAAAAGACAGCACTGTGTCCACTGTGTGCTCTAAAAGCCGGGGGCCGGCGAGTTGGCCGTCTTTGGTGATATGCCCGATAACAAACACCGAAGTGCCTGAGTTTTTGGCAAAGTGCATGAGCTTTCCCGCGCATTCCCGCACCTGCGACACCGTGCCGGCCGAAGAAGGAACTTCAGCACACTGAACAGTTTGTATGGAATCTACAATCAATACATCCGGTTTTACTTTTTCAATATGCTGAAAAATATTGTCCAAAGAGATCTCATTTAAAATAAAAACATTTTTTTGGTTTTTAAGTTTCAGCCGGTCTGCTCTAAAGCCCGTTTGCTCAAGGCTTTCTTCTGCGGAAACATAAAGTGTTTTAAGCCCTTCGCCGGCCAGCCCGTCTGCTGTATGCAAAAGAAGGGTGCTTTTTCCTATGCCCGGCGCCCCGCCTAAGAGAATGTAAGATCCGGGCATAAGCCCTCCGCCTAAGACTCTGTTTAGCTCTTTAATGCCGGTGGTGGCTCTTTTTACCGGGCCTTGTTTTTTTTGAGTAAGTGAGACCGGATCTGTGGAATAAGGGGCAAACTTGGCAAAAGGCTCATGTTTTTTAGGCTCCTCCACAATACAGTTCCATTTTTCGCAATAAGGGCACTTTCCCTGCCATTTCGGCATAGATGCGCCGCATTCAGTACAGGTAAAAACGGTTTTGGATTTAAGATTCTTCACTTGTGTTTAAAAAGAATACAGTTTTTTCCTTTTGGAATCAAAGTAAAAAGGCGCGCATCAGAATCTTGATTCTTTTTCACGCAGATAGTGATATAAAGAAAGCAGGACCTTTAAAAGCTGTTAAAATTTTAAAGCGGAGCACATAGTGAAAAAAAATCTGGATTTAATGGTCTGTATGCGTGAGTCTTAAGCTTGTTCGGGCTGGAAGTCGCAAAAGAAACTGAAAGTCGCCTGTGCGACTTCCAGAACTTCCAGTTTTACCCTTGGACCCTCACCGCTTAAGACTCACACATACAGACAAACAACAAGGGTTTTTCACGGGCTACTAAATAGATTTTATGGGCATACAATATGTGCAGGTTAAAAATCATATATCTTTTTTTTGTTTTCGCGCTTTGTTTTTCACTTGTGCCCTCCTCTTATTCCGCTGTGATTCTTAAAGTCAAAGGACGAAAAGCTTTGGTGGATCTGGAAGGGGTGCAGGCGGAGCCGGGGGATAAATTCGATGCGCTGAATTTGTACGGCAAAGCCTTGGGCCTGCTGGAGATTAAAAAAATCAAAAGAGGAAAAGCCATTGCCGTTTTACTGAAAGGAAAAATGGGGGTGAATTGGCTGTTGGAGCATTCCGCAGGCGCCTCCGATGAAGAGACCGCTTCAGTTGCAGAGCCTTTGAAGTCAAAAAAATCTTATACTTCCTCCGGTGGCGCGTTTTCTTCAGGTATGGGGCTTATGGCCGGTTTAAATTTTAATTCCGTCGCTACAGGGGAAAACAAATCCGTTAAAGGAAACGGCATGCAAGGCGCCTTGTTTGTGGATCTGTCTATTGTAAATCCTTTGGCTTTGCGGCTCATGCTGGGCTATCAGCAGTTTATAGCCACCGGCAAAGACTGCGGTCTTAACAGCTGTAATCTGTTGGTTCATTACCCGGGCGGGGGCTTGATGTTAAAATTTGTTTTTTTGGATCATTTAATGTTTCAGCCTTGGCTGGGTGGAGGGGGCTTTCTTTTTTGGCCTTTTGCGGATAAAACAGCTGATTTGGGTTTTGATAAAAAAAGTTTTTCCAGTTTTCATGGCGCCCTCAGCGCGGGGCTTGGTTTGGATATTCATTTTTCCGGCTTTTATATTCCCATTCAGCTTGATGTAAATTGGATTAATTTGGTGGTGCTTTCTTTTCAGTCTCTTAAAAAAGGCGCAAGAGAGTTTAAACCCTTTTATATTGGTATTCGCGGGGGCGTGGCCTTTTCTTTTTAAGCCGATTAAGGCTTTAAAAAGTCAAAATTTCGACCCTCTCAGTGTCGTATAATTGACAAGGTCCTTCGTGAAAAAGGCTGGATTTCATAGTTGGCATAAGCAAAACCCCGGCTTGTTCGTGCTGGAAGTCGCACAGGCGACTTCCAGTTTTACACTTGGACACTCACCGCCGGGGTTTTGCTTATGCCACAAATAACAAGGGTTTTTCACGGGCTATTAATTACTGCAGAAGGTGATCCTGCACCCGGGATAAAGCCATGCACTGGGTACAACGGGCTTCTTCCTTAATCTGCCGGGCGTTAATAAATTCGACAAAAATATCCAAAGCTCCCTGACAGACGGGACACTCAGTTTGTTCCCTTAAAAAGTCTGTTTTTTCGCTTTCTTTACACTCAAAATGTTCTTTTAAATGCTCAGTTCTCATTTTATTTCTCCTTGATAAGAGTTCCTGATATATAAATACATGCAAAAACCGTGCACAGACTTTGATAGGGTTTTTTGGGGTTTTTCTGTCTTTTTTTAAGCGCTTGGCCCATTTTGGGCATTATTTAAGCCCGGGCGGGCCGGGAAAAGGAAAATATATGGATCTAAGGGAGTTTAAAAAACAGCTTGTGCCCCGACCTTTGGGCCTTAAAGCTCCCGCTTTTTTGCGTGAGCCTTCTATCCGAAAAGAGCTGGAAATCGGCGCCGGGGACGGAGAATTTGCCTTTAACCGGGCTTTAGCCCGCCCGGACACTCAGTTTATAGCTATTGAAAAAAGCAGGACCTTGTTTCGTCTTTTGCAGAAAAGACAAAAAACCCGGCCCTTGCCCAATTTATGGATTTTTCATACCAACGCGGTCTGGTGGATCAGCCATTTTGTTCAAAAAAACAGTCTGAATAATATTTATATCCTCTACCCCAATATCTATATTAAAGCCCGGCAGAGCAATTTAAGGTGGTTTAACCGCTCTTTTATGTCTTATTTGACGGCCTGCTTAAAGAAAGGGGGACGGTTGGAAGTCCGTACAAACGAAAACAGCTATTACGAGGAATGCAAAGTAAAAATGAAACAGTTTTGTAATATGCAAAGCATAAAAGATCTGCGCCTTCTCCCGCCACCCTGCACGGCTTTTGAGCGAAAATCTATGGCTCAGGGCCGGGTGTGCCGGCTTTTGCTTTATGAAAAAAGATCCGCCTCCCGCCCGATTTTTTCTTAATTATTGTCTTTTTTTTGCCGTTAAATAAAATAAAGGAGCGCTTGGTGAAGATGATGAAAACAATAAAAGCTTTTAATGCCTCAGGCCCTTGGTATGTCAAACTTTTGACCTGCGCGCTTTTTGCCGGGGTTTTTTTTCTGGTGCTGTACATTGTGGGATGTCAGGACTTAAGCTTTCACGCCATTCCCGGCCAAAGCTGTGATGAGAGCTTGGAAATGGTGGAAGGTCTTTCCTGCGGAGGCGGAGGCGCTTTAGAAGGGGATTTACGAAAAAATATTCGAACCGGCGGGGGGGTTCAAAGCGGTGACAAGACTTGGAATAAAAAAGATTGGGACTGGACTAAAGAAGATGGGGATGATGAAGAAAGTGGGAGCAGTGTTTCCTACGGCAGATCTCGCCCTTTTTATCTTAAAACCCGCCTTGGAAAAATAAGCATTTTATTTGTGATTGACACCTCCCGGTCCATGACAGAGGAGTTACAATCCATAGGAAGTCAGTTTGACCCTTTCTTAAGCACCATTAGAACGATGGATTATCGGGTGGCCATTGTCACAGCCGATTCAATGGATGGTTCGTTTTTGGTTTTTTCCAACGGTCAGTCCTTTCTTTCCAATCCTGAAAAGGAAAACTCAAAACACAGAGAAAATGTTAAGCTGTTTCAAGAAAAAATGGCGGGTTTGACTAAAACCACAGCCGGAGAGGATGAAAGAGGAATTTTTGTTTTAAATCAGGTTTTAAGGATACAGGCGGAAAGTGGTTTTTTTGTTCCTCACTCACTTTTTATGGCGATTATTGTTTCCGATGAAGATGAAAGGACTTATGGGGGCAAGTTTCCCCAGCTTTCTGAAGGATGTTTTCTCTCAGGCGATAATACTGTTTTGCCGCTGGAAGAAGACGATAAACCCGGCGCTTTTTTCAGGAACAGCCGCGAGGCCCTTCCTTTTGTGACCGTGACAGTGCATTCCATTATTGCCCCTCCGGGAAGCTCCTGCGCGACCGGCCCCTGTGCGAAAAGCGATATAAGAATAGAGGGCCGTATTTACGAGCAGGCCTCCAAACCTTCCGCTGAAACACTGTCTCTTTACGGCAATGTACGGGCCGGCCATGTTGGCTCTATCTGCGCCCGTGATTACAGCTCTCAATTAGGCCCCATAGCTGATATGTTGATTAAAGCCCCTTCCATTCCCCTTCACTGTGATCCTGAAAGAGTCTACCTTCGGGTGGGGGGTGAGAAAGTGCGCTTTCGCTTGGACGGCAGAAAAGTGCTTATAGAAGACCCCATCTCTTTTAACTCTTACGCCAAAGTAAAATATTGGTGTCGCAAGTAAAAAAACCTTAAGCCCTTATTTAAAGGCAGAAATAATTTTCTGCCTGTTTTTTTTAGCCTTTAGGGTATACAGCTTATTTTTTGGCCCTTCCGGCAAAAAGTTTTTTTATAAAAAGAAAAAGCTTGTCGGCTGTAATATATTTTGTTGTTTTTGAGAGCAAACGCTTAATGCTTGTTGGTTCTTCTTCTTTTAGTTTAATCTGATACACTTTTTTGCTTTCCAACAAGGATAAAATATAGTCGTCACTGACCTGAATATCATCCACCAAGCCCAAATCAATGGCTTTCATTCCCAGCCAGTGTTCGCCGGTCGCGATTTTTGACAAATCCACTTTGGGCCTGTATTTTACAATATAGTTCTTAAAGTGGCTGTGTATCTCCGCTAACTGCGCTTTAAGTTTTTCTCTTTGCTCGTCTGTGTTTTTTCCAAACATGGTAACAGTGCGTTTGTATTCTCCGGCGTGGTGCTCTTCGTAGTCCACATTTTGTTTTTGCAAAAACCGATAAAAATTAGGTATTTGTGTTAAAACTCCAATGGAGCCGATAACGGCAAAAGGCGCGGATAAAATTTTGTTTGCCACACAGGCCATAAGGTAGCCGCCGCTTCCCGCCACTTCATCCACGCAGACTGTGAGGAAAAAGCCTTTGTTTCTCAGTCTTTCAAGCTGGCTTGCTCCTAAACCGTGGTTGTGTACAAGCCCTCCGCGGTTATTGAGCCGGACAATAATTTCGTCTTTTTTGGGATCAGCGGTTTGCAGTAAAATGGAAATCTCATCCCGCAAAAGCTCCACTTGGCTGGCCTCCATATCCCCTTCAAAATCCAGCAAATAGGCCCGGGCCTGCTCTTCCTGCTTTTTTTTCTTCTCTTTTTGTTCTTTTTTATCCGCTTTTATTTGTTTTTTGATTGTTTTAGAGCTGTGGGTAAAGCTTTGAATCCTCAGGCGGTGGGCTTTTAGGTTTTCCCCCAAGTCCTCCACTTCCAGCCTTTTTTTCTTTTTCCATTTTTTATGTTCCGCCACCGTGGAACCGGCAACAGCAAACAAAACTCCGATTAAAACCACAAAAATAAGTGTTTTACCTGTAAAAACGCCGATTTCGAAAAAAAATTCAGTCATTATTTAAGTCCTTTCTATTATTTTAAAAAGTCACTATAATAAAAAAAATGTCTCTTGTCACTCCCCGAACAGCGCTTTCCCCTAACTGCGATCAAAAAGAAATTTTTGTTAAGTTTCTTATTTTGCATTACAGCTCAGCGGGGCTTGATAAAACCTTAAGTATTTTTCAAGATCCTAAAAGCCGCGCCTCAGCGCACCTTGTGGTGGGGGAAAAGGGGGAAATATATGAGCCGGTTTTTTGCCTAAAGGGCAGGTGTTTTAGAGCTTGGCACGCCGGAGAAAGCAGGTGGCAAACAGAGAACAAAACCTATCGGGGATTTAATGATTTTTCCATAGGCATAGAGCTGGTGAATAAAAACGGCAATTTGTTTGAGTACACAAAAAAGCAGTACCGGTCGCTTAAAGCGATTTTAAGCAGGCTCAAAAAACATTACCCGGCCCTTAAAAACCCTGAGCGTATTTTAGGGCACGAGCATATTGCCGGACACCGGGGCAAAGTGGACCCCGGACATTGTTTTAACTGGCCGCTTTTTTTTAAAATGAACTATACAGGTCCCGCCCCTTTTCGAAAAGCTCTTTTGCCGGAGGAGCACCGGCTTAAGTTCTTAAAAACTCTGTCCCAGCCTTTGGTAAAAACAGAGGAAGACTGGATGCGCCTTAACCTGCAAATGGAAAACCATATCAAATCCCCCGTTTGATAAAAACATCTGTCTTTTGGATTTAAGTTAAGATAAAACCGGCGATATGCAAAAAAACATAAAAAAGATAGCGGTGGCAAACAGGGGCGAGATAGCCGTTAGAATTATCTCCACCTGCCGGGAAATGGGCATTACTCCGGTACTGCTTTATTCCTCAGCGGATAAGAACAGTCTTGCCTATCGCATGAGCGCGGAAAAAATTCTCATAGAAGGCTCGCCGGAGGAAAGCTACTTAAATGTGTCCGCTGTGGTGGAAGGGGCTTTAAGCGCGGGGGCTAAGGCCTTGCATCCCGGCTATGGATTTTTATCTGAAAAAGCGGAGTTGGCAAAGGCTTGCAGGGAAAATAATATCGTTTTTATCGGCCCTCCTGAACACTGCCTTAAGATCTTTGGGGATAAACGGCAGGCCAGAGCTAAAGCGCAAAAATGCGGCCTGCCTGTTTTGCCCGCTTATACCGGATCTTTCGGCACGGGTGGTGGCACGGGTGGTGGCACGGGTGGTGGCACGGGTGGTGGCACGGGTGGTGGCACGGGTGGTGGCACGGGTGGTGGCACGGGTGGTGCGGACGGGCCGCATACGGCAGAGGATTTTGCTGAAAAGTGGCTGAAACAGGCCCGTAAAATCGGCTTTCCGGTGATGATAAAGTCCGCAAAAGGAGGGGGCGGGCGGGGCTTAAAGCTGGTTTCTTCAGAAAAAGACTGGCCGGAGGCTTTAGCCTCAGCTCAAAGGGAATGCCTGCTCTCTTTTGGTTCTTCCGAGGTTTTTATTGAAAAATATCTGCCTTTTGCCCGGCATATAGAGGTGCAGGTTTTTGCGGATTCTTCAGGGCGGGTGTTTTATCTTTTTGAAAGAGATTGTTCTGTTCAAAGAAAGCATCAAAAAATTATAGAAGAAGCGCAGGCCCATCTTCCCTCCTCCATTCAGCGGGAGATGAAGGCGGGGGCTTTGGCGCTTTTAAAATCAGTGGGATACCGGCAGGCCGGCACAGTGGAGTTTTTATATCAAGAAAAAGAATTTTATTTTATGGAGGTTAACCCCCGCATTCAGGTGGAGTGCCCTGTTACAGAAATGATACTTGGAGTGGACCTTATAAAGGCGCAGATTTTAAGCGCTCAAGGTCAAGACCCTTTTATACAAAAAGAGTTTAAGCCCCGCGGGCACAGCATTCAGTGCCGCATTTATGCGGAGGATATGCAAAAACAAGCGCCGGTTTTTGGCCCCTTAGGGGCTTGTCTTTTTCCTCAGGGGGCGGGCAGGCGTTTTGATATAGGCTATGAGGGGGGGGATGAAGTGCCCGGGTTTTACGACAGCATGCTGGGAAAGCTTATTGTGTGGGAGGAAAACCGCCCGCGGGCGATAGAGAAAATGAAAAACGCGCTTAAAGAGACTGTGATTTTTGGCCTTAAAACAAACCTTTCTTTTTTACAGGATCTTGTTTCGCATAAAAGTTTTATCAAAGGCGAAATTTTTACCCGTTTTGTGGAAGAGGTGTTTTTAAAATCTTGGAAAGAAAACGGGCTTAAATCAGTGGATAAAGAAGCGCTTTTGGCCCTTCGCCGGGCCTTTTCCGCCCGGCGCGCGGGCGAAAAAGCGCCTCATCCTAAAAGCCGTTTTAACCCTTGGACACATTTTTCTTAAAGGAGCTTTAAGTGTCGCGGATAAAAAATCTTTTGGTCAAAATAAAAGGCAAAGCTTTTTTCATAAAAGCGGAGGAGATTAAAGGCCGAATATGGTTTCATTTAAACGGCAAAATATTTGTCTTAAATCGGGATGAAGTAAAAAAAACAAGCCTGCCCGGTTCTTCTTCCAAAGAACAATCAAAAAGCGCCGATATTATGTCACCCATGCCGGGGAAAATTGTGAAAATCCCGGTTAAAACAGGCGCTAAGGTGAAAGATGCTCAAACTTTAGTGATTCTTTCTTCCATGAAAATGGAATACACTGTAAAATCCCTTGGTAAAGGTGTTGTAAGATCTATAAGTGTTCGGGAAGGGGACAGGGTGTCTGCCGATCAAAAACTTATGGAAGTTTGTTACACCTAAAGGACTTATGTTGTAAAAAAGGTTTTTTTATGTCTGTTGTGCGGATTTTCGAAGTGGGCTTAAGAGACGGCCTGCAAAATGAAAAAAAGGACTTGGCCCTTAAAAATCGCTTTCAGCTTGTAAAAAAGCTTTCCCTTGCGGGTGTAAAAAGAATGGAGCTTGGATCTTTTGTCTCCCCTAAGGCGCTTCCTCAAATGCAATGTGTGGGAAGGCTTTCAAAAAAAGTTTTGCGCGCGCAAAAAAAAGGCGAGCTTCCAAAAAATATATCTTACGCGGTTTTTGTGCCCAATCAAAAAGGTTTTGAAAAAGCGGTGGAATGTGGTTTTAAGGAAATATCTTTTTTTGTTTCCTGCACTAAGGCTTTTTCCCAAAAAAATATCAACATGAATGTTCAAGAAAGTTTAAAAGTTTTAAGCTCCATTTGCCAAAGGGCTAAAAGGCTTAAAATAAAGGTAAGGGTGTATTTAAGCGCGGCTTTTTCCTGCCCCTATGAAGGAAGACAGCCTGTTAAAAAAGTGTCTTTACTCACGAAGCGGATTATGCAGGAGGGGGTGGATGAGCTTTCCCTAAGTGACACCATAGGAACAGCTGTCCCGACGGATGTGCTAAGGCTCATGGATCATCTTCAAAATAAAGCGCCTGTTAAAAAACTGGCTTTGCATTTTCACGATACCCGGGGGATGGCTTTGGCCAATGTGACGGCGGGCCTTCAAAGCGGGGTGCGGGTGTTTGATTCCAGCATCGGAGGCTTGGGGGGTTGTCCTTTTGCTCCGGGCGCAAGTGGCAATGTGGCTACCGAAGATCTGGCCTATATGCTGGAGAAAATGAAGTTTAAAACCGGCCTTAAGCTTTCGGGCTTAATAAGCGCCACCCGCTTTTTGGAGAAAAAACTTAATCGCTCTTTACCCGCAAAACTCTCCCACTTAAGCAGTAGGGCGTGAGAAAGGTGTAGACTTCTTGTATGCCCTCTTCTTTAATCTCTTGTCTTATGTCCATATATCCTCCATTCCTTCAAGAACCATTCTTCATTCTGTTGATTTGATCCTCAGATAAGCCCGTCACTTCCGAAATATAGGAAACCTCAGCTTCTTTCTTCAACATATTCAAAGCCACTTGCTGTTTTTCTTCCTGCCGTCCGGCTTTTAGGCCCTTTTGTATGCCTTCCTGCATAGCATCTTCTCTAATCTCTTGTCTTATGTCCATATATCCTCCTCTTGTTAATAGTCCTCTTTCCACAGCTCTTTTTTCCACCTGCTTCCAAAGCTGAGCGCTTACTCCTCCGGCTGTTTTTAAGTAACTTACCACACTTAAAAGTAAGTCCTCACGCTTTCCCGAAAAATCTGAAAAAGCCTCCACCACAGCGGAAAGCTCAGCCGGACTGTTTTTTATAAACCAAATCTTGGCCAGCAAGGCTAAAATCCCACGGCTTTTAACAGCCGGATCCTTAAAAACTTTCCTCACCTTCGGATCGTTTGTATCCACAACCTTTAGCTTAAAGTCTAACATACTTTTTCGAAAAGCGGGAGGGATTTCATTAAAAAACCGGCCAAAAAAGCCTTTTTGAAAGCTGACAGGCCACTTCCACGGGCTTTTGCCGTGGTAAAACAGTATGGGAATAACAGCTGTAATGTTTTCAAACTTTCTTTCATAGAGCAAAGCCTGATAAGACAAAACCTGCTTGAACATTCCCTTGTCGTAAGCGGATTTATGCTCCAGCAGTAAACAGAGCAGAATTTTAGCATGCTTTCTTTTTTTAAGAGACACAGTAAAAACAAGGTCCGCCTGCTTGTCTTTTAGGGAGTCTTTTTCGGCCTTTAGAGTGCTCCAGTCGCAAGCCTGAAACTCTTTTTTGGAAAGAGCAAGCTTAAAAATTTCAACAGCAAACTGAGGTTCTGAGTAAAACCTTTTAAAAAACCTGTCGTGCAGGTTTGCTGCTTTTTTGCCTGATTTTTCCGCTTTCACTTTACAGCTCCTTTGAGGTTTTGCACGAATATTCTTATGCAAAATCCGTGCCAAAAAAATTACCGGCTTTTTCTTTATATATGCAAAAGGGAAAGCTGTTAAAACAGGCTTTTTGAGGGGTCTTGGAGGAAAAAAGTGCCGGATCTCGAACAAAGTGTCGGTATCCGACACTTTTTCACAGGCTACAGGGCTAAAGCCCTAAAATAATTAGTAGCCCGTGATAAACCCTTGTTATTTGTCTGTATGCTTTAGCCTTAAGCGGTGAGAGTCCAAGGTATTCCGTCTCGAACAAGCTTAAGGCTAAAGCATACAGAACTACTCAAGCTGGCCTTTTTCACGCCCCACTAATTATACAGCTGTATAAAATCAGAACGAAAAAGTGTTTCAATATGAGAAAAGCGGAAAAAACCAAAAAAAAACTGTAATTACATTTGACGCGATGCGGGGGGGGGGGTACTCTATCTTTGAAAGGGTGTGAAAAACCCCTGACCTATTAGATCTCCCTCAGACAAAGACTATGCTTGTTCGTGACGGAGTACGATTTAACACTCACCGCATAGTCTTTGTCTGAGGGACTGACTAACAGGGCAAAATGAAGGTTTTTCACACCTATATATGAAAAAGGCTGTTAAATATAAAAGGAGAAAGCCATGCTAAGAATTTTAATTTTTGCTCTGCTTGTAAAATGGGTGGCTTTATCTTATCCGGTTTTTGCTCAAAATGAAGATCCTGCCGGCTCTCCTGTTCAAGCGCCGGGGTTGGAAGAACAAAAACCCCTTCCTGTATTTGACAAAAAAAAGCCTATCGCCAAGGGCATTATATTAGCTTTTAAAAGCTTCCCCTTAACAGAAAAGCAAAAAAATAAAATTTTATCAAAAACCGCGCCCGCGGGCCTTAAACAAGGAACTGTATTCAAGCGCTTTAAAATGATGGTTTTTGAATGGGAAAACTGGCGGGAGGGAAAATCAGCCCTTGATGTATGCGATAAATTTTCAGACCTTGATTTTTTAGATTACTGCGAGCCGGATCTTCTGCAAGGCCCCGCAACAGGCATGATACGAAAAAAAGGTAAAAAAAAAGCCGTTAAAAAAATACGTCAACACCAAGAAAACAATCAAAGAGGAACAACAGAACCCACAAATGGACCTGTCCTTAAACCGGTTGAAGCTTTTTCTACAGAACAGTCAGGAAATATTAAGTCCTGTGAAATCACGCCTTCAAAATTAGGTTTGTTTAAAGGAAAGCTTTCGGACTATTGGGCGCAGGAAATGATAGGCTCAGATCTTATGAAAGAGGAGCTTAAAAACGCCCCTCCTGTAAAAAAACACTTGGTGGCGGTGTTTGACACCCCTTCCGGCACTAGACACGATATAGCTGTTAAAAATTTAATTTCAGATGATGGAAGACACGCAGTTTTGCCAAAAACAGGAAACAGCATAACCACTTTTGATTCATCTATCTCATCATTTTATTCACAATCAGCAAATGGTTTATTGAGTACTGCGGAGCAAAAGTGTAAGTCCGCCTCCACCCGCCCTTTTAAAAGCGGAGGAGCTGTACAGTAAAACAGCCGGGCGTAATAAAGGCTCTGCTTGTCTCAAAAGCAAAGTCCAAACTTGTTCGTGACGGAATACGATTTAACTTTTCAACCGCTTGGCTTTGCTTTTGAGACATAATTTACAGATGTTTTTCACGGACTGTTAAAATAGCAGTCTGTAATAAATTACCGGGAGGAAATATGAACATAAATTATAATTTTTCAAAAAACTTTAAGGAGCTTATTAAAAAACATACTAAATTGTTTTATATTTCACCTTTTTTGTTGGTCTTGGTATCCGCTTTTTATCTTTCTTCCGCAGAGGCCGGGGGGCTTAAAAAAAAAGTTAGAAAAAAATTAACACCAAACATCACATCAAAAGACTTAGCACCAACAGAAGGCCCTTCTATTCATGATTCTTACGCAAAAGCTAAAGAGCATCACCCGACAAAGTCCTCTATAGCAACCGGCGGAAAAAACGCTTATCAGCAGTGCCGGGCCACTGTTATGCCCTCTTTTATTAACAACTCTATGTCTTGGGGGCCGGCACAAATAAGACCATCAGGGATAAAGGGAAAATTGTCCGGGAAAATAGATGTAGGAATAACGAACTATCGCTCTTTTAAGTCGCTTTCCCCGCCTTCCGTTATAGTTACCGCCGCCGGAAATGACCATCCTAAGCCTGTTTCTGAACTAAAAGAAAGAGCAAGTCGGGATTATAATATGATTGTTGTGGGCAGTCTTAAACCTTCCGGCTATAAAAGTGGTTTTTCTCAAGAGGGGCCTGCTGTCACAATTATGGCCCCTTCAGATTATCATATCACCTCCGCCACTTCAACAGGGAAATATCGTGAGTTTGGCGGAACAAGCGGTGCGACCCCTCTTGTGACGGGAAGCCTTGCGGGCTTTGAGTGGCTGGCGGGCTACCATCCCACAGCCATCGAGGCCAAAATGCTTTTGGAAAAAACCGCCATTCCCACCCCATACTCAAACAATAAACCCCGAAAAAACGGGGCGGGCATGGTAAACGCCTATAAACTGGCTATGGTGGGAAAAGAGTTAAAAAAAGCCTGCGGAAGCAATATATCCTGCTTTAAAGACTTAATTCGAAAAAACGATATTTACAATTTTCCAATTGATACCTCTCTTGATGATGAAATAAATCGGGCGTTCCCCGGATGCAGTACAACTTGTACCGCAGAAGATCTGAACAGCTCGTCTGCAAATTGCGCAGACAAAGCCGAAGTTTTTAAAAAATTAAGAAAGCAGGCTTTTTTACACCCTAAAAATAAAGAACTGTGGAAAAAAATAGCCTGTATCTATGGTGAGGCCGGGTTCAGAGAAAACGCTGAAAGCGCTTTAACCACTTACCGCTCTCTTGCCCCTAACAAAAGCTCTCCCAAATATTGCAAACAGGATTCAGACTGCACATTGGTCCCTGCCTGTAACGGAGAGGCTCTGGTGTCTGGAGGGGGAACAGGCGGTGGTGAACCAATGGTACAAAAGCAACCGACGATGGTACAAGAGCAACCAATGGTACAAGAGCAAAATAACCGGGACTACTTAGCGCCTGAATTTTTACCTATGAATAAGCATTCAGCCGAAATGCACTATATCTCTTGCATGCAAAACAAAGGCGCGCCCGCTTTATGTAACGGCAAGTGCCGATGCGAAAGTGAAGAAGAAATAAGAAGAGAAACAGTGTACCCCACAAGAGAGGGTGAAGCGCCCCGGCCCTCTGAGCGTCAAACAGAAACCCGGACCTACACCGCCTCTTGCCTGGATTTTCAATGTCAGGTAATGATGAGCGGGGGAATGGCAATGGCGCCTGTAGAATCACCTTCAGCCGAAGGTGAGCCTTCCCCCTTTCCGCGAGAAGGAAGCGGAGCCATACAGTAGGATGATGAGGAGGCAGAGCCATAAAAAAGCTTGATTGATATAGTAGCCGTAAGACATAAAAAAACTTAAAGCTTTGGTTTTACGGGAATAAAGGGACACTTCTTTTAATCCTTTGTATCTGCCGTGCCTATAAGGCCCGGTTATCTCTCCCTTAGCGGAGACCACAGCCGAAAAACCGGAGTTGGTCCCTCTAACAAGGGGTCTTCTCACTTCCACCGCCCGGCTTAAAGTCATGTACAAATGCTGATAAGGCTCTTGCCATGTTCCAAACCATGCGTCGTTTGAAACATTTATTAAAAGATCCGCGCCCTTTTGCACACTTTCCCGCGTAAGATAATCAAAAAGACCCTCATAACAAATTTGAAAGCCCAAGTTTATACTCTGCTCTTTAACTGTAAAATCGTTACTTAAAGCCCCCTTGCCCCTTGGTAAAGACTGTTGTTCCTTAGAAAGTGAGGGCGGTTTTAAGCGTTTTTGGGCTGTGTGGTTACTGCTTTTATACTTTTGTTCCTTAGAAAGTGAGGGCGGTTTTAAGCTGATAACTTTATAAGGGCCTGTTCCTTTTTTAAAAGCTCTTTCCTCTCCAAAGCGTAACCGGTTAAGAAAAGCAAAACCCCCGGGCATATATTCCCCAAACGGCAAAAGCCGGGTTTTATTATAAGGCGGGCTTATAAGCTTTCCGTTCTTATCAAACACAAAAACAGAATTGGTGTAGTGTTTTTTCGTCTGGCCCTTGTCTTTTAAGGTATAGCTCTTGTGATCTGACTTAAAATTTAAGCTTTTTGTTAGGTGTGTCCCCCCGTGCTCAGACAGCGATTTGGATTTTTCTGTTTTGTCAGCGGGGGCGGGGTGTATTCCCCCGTGCTCAGACAGCGACAAAGTGTTTTCCCCTTTGGCGGAGACTATAAGGGGCGCGCCAAAAACCCGCGCCCATTTTTGCACAGGGTCTTGATTTTTTTTAGCCAACAGATAATTAACAGGATAGGGGTAAGCCCCCTCCGGCCATAAAATAAAATCCGGTTTTTTACTTAAGTTTTTTTGTTCATCATTTTTTGTCATCCTGTTACCCGCTGATTGATCCTTTGTGGGAGTGTTTTGGGGGTAAAAATGTTTTGAGGTTTCTTGTAGGATTGTTGACAAAATAAAATTGTTAAACTGTTTTTTATCCTGCTGACGATTTTCCACAGCCGGTTGGATAATCAAGGCGCTGATTTTTATATCAGGCTCAGGAAGGCGGCTTTTTAAGTACAGGCCGTATACATTAAGCAGGGCAAAACAAGCAAACCAAGACAAAAAAAGCTTTAAAGGATTTTGTAATTTAGTAGCCCATGATAAAGTCCTTCCGGTTGTAAGTTTTGTATGCAAAGCCTTAAGCTTGTTCAGGACGGAATACCTTGGACCTTCACCGCTTAAGACTTTGCATACAAACAAAAAGTCAAATTGCCGGATTTTTAAATAAATGTGTAAAAAAATAAGGTTGGAAAACAAAATAAAAGTGTTTAAAAATTTAAAGCCCCATATTTCCGCGGTTTGAAACACGGGCCACTTGGCGTAAAAAAAGGTATAGCCCAAGTGCCATTCAAAAATCATGGGGTAATACTCTGTGCATAAGCCAAGCAAGACAGGCAGTAAAAGCCCAGAGGAAAGCTTTGTACCAGCCGGATTGGAAGGTTTATAGCTTTTTTCCTCTAAAGGTGAAACATTGCAAAAAAATTGCCCCCATTTAAAACCCGAAGGGTTTTTAATAAACCACCAAAGCGCGAGCGAAAGGGGAATATGCAAATTGGATATTAAGACAAAAACAAAAAACAGCCCGCAGGAGGGAATAAAAGAAAATTCCATTTCCCTTACAGCGTAAAAGACCCAATTAAAACCAATAAGTGTGACTGCTGACTGACAAACAAAACCAGCCGCCAACAGATTTGACAGTTTTTTGGCCTTAAGCGCGAACAGCCAAAGGGGCACATAACAAAAAAACACGGCCCAAGGGGGAAAGGGAATATAGCTTGTGCCGATTAAAACCCCGGAGAGCAAAGCCAACACCGGGGGGCTTTTAAGAAAGTAAAGCCCGGCTTTACATTCCGGCTTTAAGTCGCTCTTCATCATCCACGCGGGAAAGCACGCCGCCTTTAAGGCTTTTTCTTTTTGCCAAATATTTTATATCATAAGTAAAAGGCGCGCCGTTTATGCCTGCGGTCTGCCACTCCGGCCCCATGCGAATCGCATCCACCGGGCAGGCTTCCTCGCAAAAGCCGCAGAACACACAGCGAAGAATATCAATCTCATAAGAAATAGGGTACTTTTCCACTTCCGGTGATTCATGCTCACCTGCCGTGATTTTAATACAGTTGGCGGGGCAGTTGGTGGCGCACAGCATACAGGCCGTACAGCGCAAAGCCCCGTCTTTTTTCACTGTCAGAATATGGTTTCCTTTAAAGCGCGGGCCGTAGGAGTAATGCTCCTCCGGGTAATTTAAAGTCAGCAGTTTGTTTTTTCCAAATAAGTTGCTTAACATTTTTTTAAAAGTAAAAAGCAAACCGCTGAGTATGGCGGGCAGATACCACACAGATCCGGCGCTTGTTCTTTTAATACGGCTCATAGCGCTTTTTTCCTTTCAGGAAAGTAATTTGTTTTCATCGGGTTTAAAAACTTTGGGGTTTTTTGTTTTAAGTCTTCCCCCTTAAGGACGGCTGTGGACTCAGAAAGCGAAAGCGCGGAAGACACCAATATCCGCACCGGCTTTATTTTTTGAGCAAGCCCTTTGAAGTTTATAAAAGTTCCCTCCTTTTCAAAAAAAGTTTTTGAGGGGATTTGCCAAGTGCGTTTTAGATCTGAATTTGCAAGGGGATGGGCGGTCCACCAAATAATATTTTGAAAGTGCTGTTCAAAGTATTTAACTTTCTTTTCCAAATCCGGGTAGGCGTTTTGATTTTCCGGGCCTAATACCCACAAAGTGTTTATATTGTTGTTTTTTTGTAAGCTTTCCAAAGACTTAGTTTCTTCTTCCAAGCCGTGTTTGCTTAATACATACAGCAGGCCCTTGGTGTTGGGGTTTTTATCCCCCCGCAAAAGCAGGCCGTCAAAGTCATTAAAACTTTTAGGGTTGTTTTTCCAATAATAAATGGAATGTTTATCACCTAAAAATTCAAGAAAAAAAGATATAATGCTTTCATATTCCTCTAAAGTGTATTGAGCTGTCAGCACCAAAATATGGCCGGCCGTGGTTTTTGTGCTGTTGTCTTTTTTATCTTTATCCACAAAAAGCTTTTTTATTTTTTTTAAAACTTTTACAGTATCCGCCCGGTTTTCAGCATTAAAAACCTCTTTTTTTACGCCTCCGCCCAAAAACGGCTTGGCCCCGCCGTTTTCAAAAAAATCATCTCCTATTTCATCATCTAAAAAATCCAAAGGCGCTTTGGCTTTTAAAAGCCTGCCGGCTTTATTGGGGAGGGCGTACAATGCGCGTCCTTGATCACAAATCCAATGGCCGTTTACCTCTTTGTTATAGCGGGGCTGAAAGCGAAAAAGCCCCTCTTCGTTGTAGTCCGCTTTTATATTACAGCCGGTGGAGCAACCCGGGCATATTGAATCCGCAGTCTTAAGGTACCACACCCTTTGACGAAAACGAAACTGTTTTGAAGTAAGCGCGCCCACCGGGCAAATATCCACCGTGTTTACGGCGTAATTGTTTTCCAAGGGTTTATCTTTAAAAATTCCTATTTCACTTTTGTCGCCGCGGTTAAAGATGCCAAGTTCATGGGTTTTGCTGACTTCATCAGTAAAACGCACACAACGGGAGCAAAGGATGCACCTTTCTGAGTCCAAAACAATTTTTGAGCCAAGGTCAATCACCTTTCTTTTTTTTACTTTTTTCTCAGCCATATTGGGGCTGTACTTTCCAAATTGCATATATTGCTCCTGCAATTCACATTCCCCGGCCTGATCGCATATCGGGCAGTCCAAGGGATGATTGATGAGATGAAACTCAAGCCCCCACCTGACCGCGGACTTTACTTTTTCCGACTGATTGCTGATTTTCATGCCTTCCTTGACTTGCGTGTTGCAGGCGATTTGCAGTTTGGGCATTCCCTCAATATCCACCATGCAAAGCCGGCACACCCCGGCCACTGAAAGCCCCGGGTGCCAGCAGTAATGGGCAATGGGCTGATTAAGCTTTTTAAAAGCTTGAATAATGCTGATTCCCTCTTTAACCTGCACTTCTTGATTGTTGATCTCACATTTTACTTTTTTTTCAGACATTTTTTTCTAAGCCGCTTTTTTTAAGCGGTTCCATTTGTTTTGATAAAATTCTTTTTCCTGCTCTAAGGCCTGCAAGGCGCTTTTCATTTTATTGCGCTCTTTGTATTTTTCCCCGGCGCTGATAAAGTGTTTTTTATGCCCGGTTTGTTTGTATTTGTGCCAATCCCCGGCCGCTTGCTTTTCTTTTCCCGCGATATGATCTTTTATTCTGTTTATTTCCTTTTCCAGAGTTTTTATTTCCTCCCTAACAACTATTCTTTCCTCTACAGGTCCTTTTTTTCTCATAATTTTGCTCATAATCGGCCTCCAAAAAGATCGGGTTTCACACTATTGTCACCTAAGTTTCTTTATATTACAATAAAAAAATAAGGGTTTTTCACGCCCGACTGATTATACCGCTTTACGGGCCGGGGAGGGCCGCCACTTTCTGATATAAGTTTCAAACTCCTCCCGAAACTTGGTGACAAAGCTTATGGCCGGAAGGGCCGCCGCATCAGAAAGCGCGCATATTGTTTTGCCCATCATGTTTTCGGAAATACCTTGAATCAGGTTTAAGTCCTGCACTCTGCCCCGGCCTTTTAAAATATCCTCAATCACTTTGGAAAGCCAGCCGGTCCCTTCCCGGCAGGGGGTGCATTGCCCGCAGGATTCATGGTGATAAAACTTTTCAATCACCGAAAGCATATCCACCATAGAGCAGGAATCATCCATCACGATCACTGCCCCTGAGCCGAGCATACTGCCCATATCACTTAAACACTCAAAATCCATGCGGGCTTTCTCACATTCTTTGGCTGTTAAAACAGGGGCGGAAGATCCGCCCGGGATCACTGCTTTTAATTTACGATCGGGCTTTAAACCCCCGGCAAGCTCAATCAGATCCATTAAAGGAAAGCCCATTGAAACTTCGTAGTTCCCCGGTTTTGTGACTTGTCCGCTTACCGAAAACAGCTTGGTGCCGGGGGATTTTTCTGTTCCCAAAGATCTAAAAGCTTTAACCCCGTCGCGCAAAATCACCACCACAGCGGATAAAGTTTCCACATTGTTTACAATGGTGGGCTTTCCCAAGTAGCCCTTCACCGCCGGAAAAGGGGGTTTAAGCTTGGGCCGGCCTTGTTTTCCCTCAAGAGATGAAATCATACCCGTTTCCTCTCCGCAGATATAAGCCCCCGCCCCCACATAAACATCCATGTCATGATGAAAGCCGGATCCACAAATATTTTTACCCAAGAGCCTTTCGGAATAAGCTTCCTTAAGAGCTTTTTCCACAATACGAAGTGAGTTTTGATACTCCCCCCTGATGTATATATAGGACTTATGAGACTTAACGGCGTAAGCGGAAATCAGCATGCCCTCAATCATCTGATGCGGGGCTTTTTCCATAATTAATCTATCTTTAAAAGTGCCCGGCTCCCCTTCGTCCGCATTGCAAAGCAGGTAACGAGGCTCCCCGTTATCCGGCAAAAAACCCCATTTTACCCCGGTGGGAAATCCGGCCCCTCCCCGGCCCCTTAAGCCGGCCTCTTTTACTATATGAACAATCTCATCCGGTTTTTTTTCTAAAAGCGCGCGCTCAAAAGTCTTATACCCCCCAAAGGACTTATATCCTGTTAAAGAGGCATAGCCCGCTTTATCATAATGCTCACTTAAAAGTTTATGCTCCATAATATTTATGTTTCCGTCTTTGAAGGTGTGTTGTTTTGTTCTTTCAAAAGCAGTGTTTTTATTTCCCCCGCCACAGTTTCTTTTTTTAAGGGGCCGATGTATTGATCATTTACCTGCGCCATAGGGGCTATGTCACAGGCCCCCAAGCATTCCACCCGGTTTATGGTGACAGCGCCTCCCGCGCTTAGCTCCCCCTCTTTGACATTAAAACTTTCGCATAAATGCCCTAAAATCTCCCGCCCGCCGTTTATGGCGCAGGAAAGATTACAGCAAACCTGAATATGCAGTTTTCCCACCGGGCGCTTGTTGTACATGGTGTAAAAAGACAAAACTTCGTTAATATAGGCTGTGGGAATATCCATCACCTGACTTAAGTGAGAAACCGCCTCCGGCGAAATCCAGCCGCCGTTTTCCTTTTGCACCCGGTAAAGGCAGGGCAAAATGGCGGAGCGTTTGGTTTCGTAGCGCTCCATCTCTTTTTTGACAAAGGCCAGTCCCTCTTTGGACAGCTCAAAATTTTGCTCTGTACTTTCTTTCATAATAAAAAATTAGCATTAAAGTCAGAAAAACTCAAACACTCCCCTTTGCTTTTGACCGGCCTTTGAAGCTTTGCAGACGATTTGCTTGATCTTTTAGATCTGTGGTGTTATTTTACGGGCTTTAATGCCCTTTAAACCGGTGCTTTAGGCTTTTTAAGCTTAAAGCCGGGGGGCTTTATTGCCCCACGAAGTAAGGAACAAAATGAAACTGGCAAGCCTTAAGTCAAACAGCCGGGACGGAAAGCTGATTGTGGTCTCTTCAAGCGGCAGGCAGGCGGCGCTCGCAGGCTCTATTGCCCCTTCCTTAAGGTCAGCTGTCGAAAACTGGGCCTCTAAAAAACCGGCCTTGGAAGATCTGTATCACAAATTAAACCGGTTAAAAGCCCCTGGGGCTTTTTCCATAGACCCGAAACAGCTTTTAGCGCCCCTTCCAAGAAGCTTTGCTTGGATAGACGGCTCCGCCTACATTCAACATATTAAATTAGTGCGCAAGGCCCGGGGCGCGCCAATACCCGAAACTTTAGAAACTATCCCTTTAATTTACCAAGGGGGAAGTGACGGCTTTTTGGGGCCTGAAGAGGATATTTTTCAAGAGGACTTTATGTACGGCACAGATTTTGAAGCGGAAACCGGGGTAATTGTGGATGATGTGCCCCAAGGTGTAAGCCCCGAAAAAGCTTTGGACCATATTATTTTGTTTGTGCTTATTAACGATATTTCCTTAAGGGCGCTTATCCCGGAGGAGTTAAAAAGAGGTTTTGGCTTTTTTCAAGGAAAGCCGGCCTCCAGTTTCGCCCCTTTTGCCGTCACCAAAGAGGAATTGGGGGAAAACTGGCGTAACGGGAGGATCTGCCTTCCCATGCGGGTGGATTTTAACGAGAAAACCTTTGGCCGGACCGACTCAAGTCAAATGCATTTTCATTTTGGGCAGATTATCGCCCATGCCGCCAAGACCCGAAGTTTAAGCGCGGGATCTATTATAGGAAGCGGAACAGTCTCTAATAAAGAAAGCTCTGTGGGATGCAGTTGTATAGCCGAAAAAAGAATGCTGGAAAAAATCAAGACCGGAAAAATAAGCACCCCTTTTATGAAACCCGGGGATGAAATAAAAATAGAAATGATAAACAAAGCCGGGCAAAACATTTTTGGAACCATAAAACAAAAAGTGGTAAAATGGAATCCTTAGAAAAACAGGTAAAAAATATTCAAAAAAACCGCCTGCTGATTTTGGCAAGCGGAAAGGGAACCCTTTTTAACAGCATTTTGCGGGCCTGTAAAACCGGACAGCTTAAGGCTAAAGTTTCGGCTCTTGTCAGCAATAAAAGCTCCTCACCTGTTTTAGAAAAAGCCAAAAAAGAAAACATACCGGTAAAAATTTTGGACCAAAGTAAATTTTCCGGCTTTGAGGAATGGGATAAAGCCCTTTGCGGTTTTGCAAAAAGCCAAAACCCGAATCTGATTGTGCTTGCCGGGTTTTTTAGAAAAATAGGCCCCAAGGTGCTGTCCGCTTTTGAAAACCGGGTTTTAAGTATCCATCCCTCTTTGCTTCCCAAGTACGGGGGCCTTGGGATGTACGGTATCAATGTGCATCGCGCTGTTATAGAAAAAAAGGAAAAGATAAGCGGCGCGTCTGTGCATTTGGTGCATGCGGAGTACGATACCGGGCCGGTGCTGGCGCAAACAACAGTTCCTGTATCCCCGGGGGAAAGCCCTAAGTCCTTGCAGGAAAAAGTCAAAAAAGCGGAACAAATTTTGTATGTGTCCACACTTCAAAAAATTTTAACCGGCGCGATAAAACTTTAAGCTTTTTTCACAGGCGACTACTACAAGCCACTGATATTTAAGGGCACGGTCTCTACAATTTCCAGCCCGTAGCCCTTAAGCCCCACTCTTTTTTGGGCGGAGTTGCTTAAAAGACGCAGTTTCGTAACGCCTAAAGATCTTAAAATCTGCGCCCCCACGCCGTAATCTTTTTCGTCCGCCATAAGGGGGCCGGGTTTTTTTGAGGAGTTGGGCGGGTCTAAATACGATCGCACCCGGTTTATCAACCGTCCTTTACGGCTTTCCAAACACAGGTAAATTAAAATACCTCTTTTTTCCTCATTAATTTTTTTTAAGGAAGCCTGCAAATATTCCCCGCTTTTTGTAACTTGTCCGCCAAACAGATCCCCTGTAAGGCAGGAGGAATGCACTCTGGTCAAAACCGGCCCGCCACCTGATATATCTCCTTTGGAAAGCGCAAGATGCTCCCGGTCGTTAATACTGTCTTGAAACACGCGAACGGTAAAGCCCTTGCATACAGAGGACTTAAAAGGGGCTGAAATTTTTTCCTTCACAAAGCTTTCGTGTGTGATGCGGTGGCGGATGAGATCTTCGATAGTGCCGATTTTGATTTTGTGCTTTTGAGCAAATTTTTTTAAGTCCGGCACCCGGGCCATAGAACCGTCCGGGTTTATGATCTCGCATATTACGGCGGAAGGGTTAAGCCCCGCCAGCCGGCAAAGATCCACACCGGCTTCTGTATGGCCCGCTCTTTTAAGCACACCCCCCTTATGGGATCTTATAGGAAACACATGGCCTGGGGTGATGATGTCTTTTCTGTCAGAAGAGCTGTCCGCCGCCACCTTAATTGTTCTGGCCCTGTCGGCGGAGGAAATACCGGTGGAAATACCTTTTGCCGCCTCCACACTTACTGTAAAAGCGGTTTTGTTGGGTGAGAGATTTCTTTCATGCTCCACCATGAGAGAAAGCCCCAAGCGCTCCACCTGCTCTGATGTCAGCGCCACACAAATAAGCCCTCTTGCCTGAAGAGACATAAAGTTAATGGCAAAGGGGCTTACAAAATCCGCAGGCAGAACCAAATCCCCTTCGTTTTCGCGGGTTTCATCATCCACAATGATAATCATTTTGCCGGACTTCAGATCTTTTATCAATTCCGGCACAGTATTAAAAGTCATATAATCCCAATTATAACACAATTTTAAAAAACCGCAAATGCGTATCTTAAACTGGAAGCTTTTTTTATCGGCAACTATAATAAAAGCTTGTGATTTTGATTGTAAAAGCTTGGATTATCGGTGATAAACAACCAAGTTGTGAGGTGTATATGTTTACGGGAATTGTAAAAAGCCTGGGGCTTGTTCGAAAGGTAACAGAGCACAAAGGGGAGTATAAAATACAGGTTAAGGCGCAACTTTCCGGCTTAAAAGCGGGGGACAGTGTGGCGGTGGACGGGGTGTGTCTGACACTGGAGAAAATTTCAGATAAAGTCATGCACTTTCATTTGGGTATCGAAACTTTAAAAGTAACCGGTTGGGATGTATCTCAGTTAAGCGGAAAAAAAGTCAATCTGGAACCGGCCTTAAGAGTGGGGGATTTTATCGGCGGGCATTTTGTGACAGGTCATGCAGACGGAACAGCTGAAATACTGTGCTGTAAAAAGCAGGGGGAAAGCGTTTTAATGGAGCTGAAAATTCCTGATGAATTTAAGGCCTTTTTTTATAAAAAAGGCTTTATCACTTTAAACGGAGTAAGCCTTACTGTAAATGCCGTAAAAGGGCGCGTTCTTAAGCTGTGTCTTGTTCCTGAAACTTTAAAGCGCTCTAATTTGTCGGATCAAAAAAAAGGAGCCCTGCTGACTTTTGAAGCGGACTACCTGACCCGCGCTTTACTTCAAAAAAAGCTATAAGTAAGTAATCGCCCGTGAAAAAAAATTGTTATTTGAATTCCAAGCTTAAGTCATTCGCGCTGACTTTGATTTTTGCCCCCGCTTTTAATTCTCCGCTGATGATTTTGCCCGCCAAAGGGTTCAGCAGTTCTTTTTGTATCACCCGTTTTAAGGGGCGCGCGCCAAAATCAGGGTCAAAGCCTTTACGGCTTAAATAATCAAGGGCTTTTTGATCCGGCTTAAGGGAGATATTTTTTTCCTTAAGCCGTTTTTCCACTTCCTGAATTTGCAGGCCGACTATTTTGGCGATGTTTTCGTGTGAGAGTTTTTTGAAAAGTATAATTTCATCAATGCGGTTTAAAAACTCAGGTCTAAAATATTTCTGCAAATTTTTTATCAAAGCCTGCCCGCTTGTTTTGGGCGGGGAAGGTCGGATATTGGAGGTCATAATCACAATCGTGTTTTTAAAATTCACTGTCCGGCCAAGGGAATCGGTCAAATGCCCGTCGTCCAAAACCTGAAGCAAAACAGGAAACACTGCCGGGTGGGCTTTTTCAATTTCGTCCAGCAGGATCACGCAGTAAGCCTGACGGCGAACGGCCTCTGTAAGTTGACCGCCCTCTTCGTGCCCGACATATCCCGGAGGCGCGCCGATAAGCCGGGACACCTGATGTTTTTCCGCGTATTCACTCATATCAATACGAACCATAGCCTCTTTGGAGTTAAACAAAAATTGGGAAAGCGCGCGGGCCGTTTCTGTTTTACCCACCCCTGTGGGGCCTAAAAACATAAAACTGCCTATGGGCCTTTTAGGGTCGGCAATGCCCGCCCGCGCCCGGCGGATGGCGTTTGAAAGAAGCTCAAGGGCTTGATCCTGCCCCACGACCTGTGTGCCAAGGTTTTGCTCCATATTGATCAATTTTTGTGATTCAGACTCCAGTATTTTGTCTACAGGAATGCCGGTCCAGCGGGAAATGGCGCCTGCCACCTCCTCCGGCCCCACTTCTTCGTTTAAAAGTCTTTTGGCCGGGTTTTCCTGTATCTGCCTGCTAAATTGTTTTAACTGTTTTTCCAGTTCAGGCAGACGGCCGTATTTCAGCTCCGCCACCTGATCCAATTTGCCTTCCCGCTCCGCTTTTTCTATACCGGCGCGGGTTTTTTCAATCTGCTCTTTAATTTGTTTTAAAGTGGATATTTTTTTCTTCTCCAAGTCCCAGCGTGATTTAAGAGAGGAATATTTTTTATTGTGTTCTGAAAGCTCTTTTTCCAAAGCCTTCAGGCGGATTTTGGAGTTTTCGTCTTTTTCTTTTTTAAGGGCTTTTTGCTCCACTTGCAGATGGGTGATTTGCCTTTGCAGTTCATCAATTTCCGCAGGCACGCTGTTGATTTCAATATTCAGCCGGCTTGCGGACTCATCAATAAGATCAATCGCTTTATCCGGCAAAAAACGATTGCTGATATACCGATGAGAGAGCTTTACGGCGGAGATTAGCGCTGAGTCCTTAATCCGCACCCCGTGATAAACTTCATATTTTTCTTTAAGGCCCCTTAAAATGGTAATGGCCGATGGGATGTCCGGTTCTTTAACCAATGTCACCTGAAAGCGCCGCTCAAGAGCTTTGTCTTTTTCAATAAAGTTTCTGTATTCGTCCAAGGTGGTGGCGCCGATGGCTCTTAATTCCCCCCGCGCCAAGGCCGGTTTTAAAATCTGCCCGGCGTCCATTGCGCCTTCTGTTTTGCCCGCGCCTACGAGGTTGTGAAGCTCATCAATAAAAAGGATAATCTCACTTTGGCTTACCTCCTTTATAATGGCTTTAAGCCGGGCTTCAAAAGCCCCTCTGAAATGACTGCCAGCCACCATACCGGCAATATCCAAAGCCATTATTTGTTTATTCCAAAGAACCTGCGGCACATCTTTTTTAATAATTCTAAGCGCCAGCCCCTCTACAATGGCGGTTTTGCCCACCCCCGGCTCTCCAATCAGAACCGGGTTGTTTTTTGTCCTTCTGGCCAGCACCTCAATCAGTCTGCGGATTTCTGTGTCTCTGCCGATCACCGGATCCAGCCGAGCCTCTTCCGCCAAAGAGGTCAAATTTCGGCTGAATTGAGCCAGAATATCTGGTTTTTTTTGTTCTTTTTCCATTTTTTTGTCTCCGGTTTTGTTTTAAGCTTAAGGCCAAGCCCTGCGAAAGCGCCCTGTCTTAGGGATAAAATGGGCTTAAAATGGCTTTTGTCAATAAAAGGGATAAAAAAAACTTGCAGAAAGACAGACCTTTAGAGGATAAAGGTTTTTGTGTGGGATTAAATAGTAGCCCGTGAAGAAGCCCTTTAAACTATGTCTGCAAGTAAAGCCAAGCGAAGAGGGTCCAAAAGGTATTCCGTCCCGAATGAGCTTGGCTTTACTTGCAGACAATACACTTGGTAGCCTTTTTCACAGGGGACTAAATAGCCAAGGAGTTTAAAAATGCCTGCAAAAAAGAAATCAAAATCTTCGAAAAAGGCTCTAAAAAAAGCCACAGCCAAAAAAAAGGCTTTAAAGCCTAAAAAATCGAAGCCAAAAAAAGCTGTAAAAAAGGCCGGAGACAAAAAAAAGGCTTTAAAGCCTAAAAAATCGAAGAAAAAGCTTAAAAAACCCGGCTCAAAAAAATCCTTGGCGTCAGCAGACAAAAAGCCTTCCAAAAAGGCTAAAGCCAAGTCTGTTGCAAAGGGGGGCAAAAAACCTTCAAAGGCAAAAAAGAAAACTACAGCCAAAAAGAAAGATCTTTCCTTTGCTTCGCCGGCGACCCCTCCGGCTCCTCCGGTTCCTCTTCGGGAGGAATCAGGTTCCGCCGCCCCCGCAGGGCAGGATTTTCAGGGCTTATCCTCTTTTGAAGAAGAGGATCATCAGGGCGGTTTTATGAGCGATATGGGGCATGAGAGGGAGGAGGATTTAGGGGGTTCTGATTTTGATGATCCCTCTTCTGAAGTGTTTGAGGAAGATTCCTTTATGGACGATGATGACGAGGATCAGGCTTTTGACGACCCCGCTGTTGGCCTTTTTGATGATGAGGAGTCTTTACAGGACGACGATGACGATTACATGTAAGACAAAAGGCCGGTTATTTGAACGGACTTTTGTGCTGACAATAAAATTATGTTTATCTGTTGGAGTGGCCCCTATTTTTGGCTACCTCCTTTTCAGAAGGTAGCCTAAAAATGGGGGTCAAGGACACTGTATCAATATAAGTAAAAAATCTTCAAAAGGGAGGACAACTATGAAGAAACTTATAATTATGAATTTAACCGCTTTTTTTGCTTTAAGCCTTGCGGGTTGTGGTAATGGGGGAAAGAAGTGCAAAGCGGATGAAGAGTATAAAGATGGTAAATGTCAAAAAATTCAAGAGGATTCGTTGGTTCTTTATTTCATCAATGAGAACGAAAAAAAATTAATCCTATATTCGGGTACTGCTTCTGCAGAGGCGATAAAAGGTGAATGTGTGGCTGTTCAAAAATCTGCAGTGTCTGCGTTAAAAGCGTCTCTCGAAGGCGTGGCGGAGGCTGTTTGTGACAGCTCTTCTGCAAATAAGTGTGTTGCAAGTGGAAATCACAAAGTGAATGCAGAAGGTAAGTTGGAAAAAGCGGACGCGCCGGCGGATACTTCAAAATGTAAAATCTTGGCAAAAAACCTCGACGATGATTTTTACACTATAGAAAATCATGTCTCTTCCCCAATTAAGGTGAGTGTGGCCGGGTTGGAAATACGCCTTAACCCTGTTACCGGTGGCGCCGCTATCAGGCCGCGCCCCACGGTAAGCCTGTCCCCTGCGGCGCCCGCTAAAATTGAATGTGTAAAGGTGAAAAAATCCTTATTAGCAAAAGCCGTTCAGGGGAAAAAATTAAAAATTGTTGTTGACGCTATTGTTGACAGAACATTATGTGACACTAATAGCAACAATGTGAGCGATAGGTGTCCTGAAGGCCACTTGCAGGTGAAGAGTGCAATTTTATCCAGAATTCCAGAACAGGTTTCAAAGCCGGCCACCCCTTGCACCAAAGAACTAAAAGAGTAAAGCTTATTGTTTTAAAAAAGCCCCTTTCTTTCAGAAAGGGGCTTTTTGTGTATACTTGACAAATATTCTTTGTACGGACTTTGGACAAAAATGCTTAAGGGGGTATTTTTTCACGGGGGACTATCATAATAGCCCCGTGATAAACCCCTGTAAATTAGCCTTTTTCACGGGCCAATATCATAAAACAGGGCATTTGCAGGGTTTTGCGGTGTTAGCTTTCTAAGACATTCTTGGTTTTTTTATCCTTTTTCGCTCCTTCAGCCCCCAAAAAAAGCTGATATTTGGCTTCAACTGTCTGTTAAAACCCCTCAAAACCCCTGTAAAGCCCGTTTTTTGGCTTAAAAAGCCTTATTTTTAGCCCACAGCGTTATTTTGACTAAAAATTTTATACACAATGCGAAAAATAAAGCCTTTGCATTTATAAAAAACTGTGTTTAACTGTGGGCAAATCAAAAAAACATCTAAGGAGGATATGAAATGAAGAAGTTTATAATTATGAGTTTAACTGCTCTTTTTGCCTTAAGCCTTGCAGGTTGCGGTAAAGGCAAGGAGAAGGAAGGTGAAGGAGATACAGCGGACGGTGACGCGGAAGCAAAGTTATCCTACATCATGAATAATCAAGACGATGCAGTGACAGTGAATTCAGGCGATTTTTCTGTGAAACTGGCAAAAAACGAATGTGCGAGTGTGAAAAGTGCAGAGGAAGCCAAGCTGAAAGTTTCTGTCGGAACTGAAGTGGCCTGTGACAACAGCGATGAGAACAAAGAAAACGATTGTGGAGTATCAGGTGGTAAGCATTATGAAGTGGGCGCGGATAAAAAGGTAAAAGCGCTTGCTAAAAATTTGGATAATGTTTCAGCTTGTAAGCCCTTGGCAAAACCTGCTGATGATCTCACTATCACTGCCCTCTTGGTGATCCCATCCACCGGTGACGACACTACTAAAGTAAAAGTGACTGTAGGTGACAAATCGGTGGAATTGGCTTCTGCTGTTGCAGGCACAGGTGGCGCCGCTAATACCGCCGCCGCAGATGGAATGGGTTGTGTAAAAGTGAAAAAAGCTGACTCAGCCAAGTTAAAAATTACAAAAGGCAGCACTACTCTGTGTGACAACACAGCCGGTACTGTAAAATGTTTAGCGGATAACTTGGAAGTAAAAGCGGCAACAGGTGCTCCTGCTAAAGCCGCTAAAGCTAATGCAAATTGCAAAGCTGTTTTGGCCGCCGCAAGTTAATAAAGTTTTAGTTTTTTAATAATCGCGCGATAATAAAAAAGCCCTTTCCAAAAGAAAGGGCTTTTTTTATTGCACCTAAAAATAGTAGCCCGTGAAAAACCTATGTAAATTATGTCTGCAAGCAAAGCCAAGCGGTGAAGGTCCAAGGTATTCCGTCCTGAACAAGCTTGGACTTTGCTTGCAGACCAGCAGTTTAGTAGTCTTTTTCACGCCTGACTAAATAGTGGGGCATGAAAAAACCTGTGTTATAATGGTTTGCGTATGGAATTTTTACAGAAAAACGCCCCTCTTTTCACTTTCGGGATTTTAATCTTTGCCTTCATCGCCTATATGGAGACCCGTATGGGTCGCATGGAATCCCGCCTCAACACCCGTATAGATCGCGTGGATTCAGAAATAAAAGCTGTTAAAACAGATCTGAAAGCAGACATAAAAGTGGTCAGAACAGAGCTAAAAGAAGAAATAAAAGCCTTAAATGTAAGAATGGACACCTTAAATACTAAAATAGACACTCTAATTTTGTCTTTCTCCAAAAATCGTCAGGCAAACAGATAAAAAAAACCTGATATTGCAAAACCCCGCCCCGGGGAGGGCTTTTCTCCTCTGCAATAAAAAAACTACAGCCTTATTATACCGGTTGTGTCCACTCCTGTTGAATACCCTGAGCAACTGCTGACATCAGGCTTTATAAAGCCGGTCATTTTCATACCGCCCGCCCCCACAAGACTTTGCGTAAAAGGGCTTACACCAAAAGAAAGAGGCATGCATTTTTGTATGCTGGTGATGGAGGTGGAGCAATGGTTTTTTAAAATCATAGTGTCCAGCGCGAAAGAAGACTGACTGAATTGAATTTTTTTGTTCATAGAAAGCATAAACCCCGCGCCCCAAACAGTGTTTAAATCCTGCATTTCAGGAAGCTCTTGTATATGCCCCGCCTGTAGGGCAAAGCCTTGCGAAGGGGGTGGCACGCCTTCCGGCGCTTTCTCCAAATGGATCACATAAATACGCGGTGTCCATTCCCGTGAGGCGGACAGGCATCCGGCAGGTTCTGCCCCGTTTGTGTCACAGCACTGTATGACTTCCGTATCTGTTTTTGTGCTGGGAAAGTAAAAAGGTTTTTTTGTAAGTGTTTCCAGTATATACATTGCCGACTTTTTTTTAGCCTTGGGGTGAAAGGTGCTGAATTTATTATAGGCTGAATGAGCGCCGGTGGTGTGGTTAAGGCACCTTGAGGCAAAAATATAACCGGATGTGAAGTCGCCTGCGCCGGTGCTGACATTCATATTGAGCCGGACGATCGTGTGGCTGTCCTGATAAACTTTGTAATACTGCGGATCTTGGCTCTTAAATTCTATATTGGTGTTTTTTATTCTAATATCGCTTGAAGGCTTGCTGACGACGATATTTTTAAAACCAGGTTCTGAGGCAATATCGGCGATATAAAGCCCTATTATGGGCTTTGCTTTGTTTATCGTGCTTAATTTTTGATACGATCTGGTGTATTGTCTGATATAGTCGGGCTTGCCGTTTGAGTCTTGTATGGTTCTTCCTCCCGCGTCTTTTCGTACTTCACAGGTTTGTAAAGCCTGCAATGTGCTGTCTCCGATCTTGCCGTTGCAAAGCCTTTCTTTTTTCGTATAACTTTGCGCGGGGTTTATATTTGTGTTTTTAAAAGAGATATTGACTGTGCAGATATTTTGCTTAATCATGCGCGCGTTCTGAAAAGATTCAAACAGATTTTTTTGGGTTGTTGTCAAAGAGTGGCCCAGCACAAGCATACTTTGAATTAAAATGATAAAAAAACCTAAAGCCCCAACAGAAATAATAATCTCAAGCAGGGAAAGCCCCCGCTGATTCCGAAGCGGATTCGGAGGCAAAAAGTAAAAGAGTGAAAAAAAACGCCTTTTTTGTATCTTATCCAAAGATCCACCCCTTCCAAAGCTTCGTTTTTTTTATTATACCAAAAGTGGTATGCAAATCTACCTTCGATTATTAGAAAAAGTCTTAAATAAAGGGTTTGAGCGGCCGGATCGCACCGGGACCGGTTCCAAAAGCCTTTTTGGCTGTCAAATGTCTTTTGATTTAAGCAAGGGTTTTCCTCTGCTGACCACTAAAAAAGTGCATTTGCGCTCCATTATCCACGAACTTTTATGGTTCTTAAGAGGAGACACCAATATTCAGTATCTGAAAGATAATGGTGTTCATATATGGGATGAGTGGGCGGATGAAAACGGCAACTTGGGGCGGGTATACGGCGCTCAGTGGAGAAACTGGCGGGCGCCAAACGGCAAGTCGCTGGATCAAATATCCCAGGTGATTCAAAACATAAAGCAAAACCCGTATTCCCGAAGGCACTTGGTGGTGGCCTTTAACCCGGGAGAGCTGGATCAGATGGCTTTACCACCCTGCCACGCTTTTTTTCAGTTTTATGTGGCCGGGGGGGCTTTGTCCTGTCAGCTTTATCAAAGAAGTGCAGATCTGTTTTTGGGCGTGCCTTTTAATATCGCAAGCTATTCTCTTTTGACTATGATGACAGCTCAGGTTTGTGGCTTAAAGCCCGGGTTTTTTGTGCATACTTTTGGGGATTTGCATCTTTACCTGAACCATATTGAGCAGGCGCGGGAACAACTTAAAAGAAGGCCCAAAGCCTTGCCCGTTATGGACATAAAACCGGAAAAAACTCTGTTTGACTACAAATACGAAAACTTTAAATTAAGTGGCTACGACCCGCATCCCGCCATTAAAGCAAAAATTTCTGTATGAAAAACAAAAATATTTTTTATTCTCATATTTGCGCCGTGGCGAAAAACAACAGTATCGGCTTAAAAGGAAAACTTCCTTGGGATATTCCTGAAGATCTTAAGTTTTTTCAAGAAAAAACAAAAGGAAAGGCGCTCATTATGGGCAGAAAAACCTTTGAGTCCTTGGGCCGGCCCCTGCCTCATCGCCTTAATATAGTGCTAACCCGGCAAAAACCCCTTCCCGGGCTTTCACCATCACCCGGCCCTTCAATAAACGAAAAGTCGCGCCTTTCGTCAATTTGTGTAATATGCCCCTGTTTAGATCTTGCCTTAAAGGTTTGCTCCCGCCCGGAAGTGGTAAAAAAACACGGGCGGGAGATTTTCATTATCGGAGGCGGAGAAATCTACAAACAAAGCCTGTCTTTCGTGCAAAAAATTTATTTAACCCGCATTCACAAAAACTATGAAGGCGACGCTTTTTACCCTGAAATCCCAAAAAATATATTTCAAGAGACATACAGAAAAGACAGATCCGCCAACCCCTCATACTCCTTCATCACTTACGAAAGAATATCAACTTAAAAAATAAGGAACAGGCAAAACAAAGTTATAAAATGGTAAAAACTAAATTAAAAAAACAATCCCGTATAAGTAATATCCTGTTGGCTAAGACACTTATCACCTGCTTGGCGGAAACACAAGGGGTAAAAACATTTTGTCTTTGCCCCGGCGGGCGAAACGCCCCTTTGATTACTGTGTTGTCCAAAGCAAAAGGTCTTAAAAAATTTTCTTTTTTTGAAGAAAGATCAGCCGGGTTTTTCGCAATGGGAAGAAGCTTAAGGGATAAAAGCCCCTCTGCCGTGGTTACCACTTCAGGTACGGCTGTGGCGGAGCTTTTGCCGTCAGTGGTGGAGGCGTATTATGTTAATGCCCCTTTGATCCTCATAACGGCGGACCGCCCTTCCTCTTACAGGGGGACCGGCGCGCCTCAAAGCATTAAGCAGGTGGGGATATTTTCTCATTATGTAACAAAAACATGGGATCTGGAAAACAGCTTAAACTTTGATTTTTCCTCTTGGGACAGATCTTCCCCCTGTCATATCAATATTTGTTTTAAAGAGCCTTTGATAGACACCCTCAAAGTCGGAACAGTTAAATTTAAGCGGTATAAAAAACCTCCCCTTTTTTCCGGCGCGGGGGAGAATCCCCCGGCCTTGCCAAGCGAAAAAAGTTTTGTGAAAACAAAGTACCATAAAACCCATCCGCCTTTTCCGCCTTTGTCGGAACAAAAAAAGCAAATAAAGAATTTTTTTTCAAAAGTCAGCCGGCCGGTATGTCTTTTGGCTGAACTTCCCGAAAATGTAAGAAAAAATATGGAAGAGCTTTTACAATATTTTTCCCGGCCGATTTACACAGAGGCCCTTTCCGGTTTAAGACAGTCCCCAAAGCTACAGCCTTTGATTTTAAAATCAGGGGAAAGTATTTTAAATTGGATTTTGGAAAATAAAAAAACAGACGGCATTATCCGCTTTGGCCGAAGACCCTGCCTTCGCTTTTGGAAAGATCTGGAAAAGCCCGGTTTTAAGCTTCCGGTTTTGTCTGTAAGTGATCAGGCTTACTCCGGCCTCGCCGGTTTGCCTTTGGCGGTGTCTTTTCCTTTGTTTTTTAAGTGGATGAAGAGCCGGTCAGCGGTAAAAAAATTTGTTCCAACAGATCCAAAAGTGTTTGCGGAAGACAAAAAACAAAGCCGGGCTTTAAGTAAACTTCTACGCCTGCGACCTTTAAGTGAGCCGGGCCTTATCCGCCGGCTTTCCCAAAAAATCCCCGGAGGATCTCTTGTGTTTTTGGGCAACAGCCTGCCCATAAGGGAATGGAATTTGTCCGCCGTTTATCACCCCGATCGAAAGCTGAAATACAAAGGCCAAAGGGGCGCCAACGGCATTGACGGCATGCTGTCTCACTTTTTGGGCTTGGCGCAGGCGGACCGGCAAAACTGGTGCTTGATAGGAGATTTAACCTGCCTTTATGATTTGTCCGCCCCTTGGGTTTTTTCTCAGATGGATCCAAAAATAAAATGTTTTATAGTGGTTATAAACAACTTAGGCGGGCAAATTTTTTCCACCTTGTTTTCTGATCCGGTGTTTTTAAACTCCCATAATCTGCGCTTTAAAAAATGGGCTGAAATGTGGAATTTTAATTATTATTATATCCGAAAGTGGCCGAAAAAACTTAATTTTACCTCTCCCGCAATAATCGAAATAGCCCCGGAACACAAAAAAAAACCGGCTTAAGGCCGGCTGTGGAAGGTCGGGGCTGGCGGGGCTTAGGAAAAAACAGGACTGGACCTTGACCCTGTCAAGGGTTTTTCACCTCTTATAAGTTTACGGGATAAAAAGGTTTTTTTTATGTCTCATCTTTGGACAAGTTGTATTATTGACTCTTTTTTTTTTAACTTTTATGGCATAATAATAAGAATAAGGAGGAGCACCAACACTTTTGAGGGAGTAAGGCCATGAAACTGATGATAGATTTATTGCGCAGGAAAAACAATCATTTGACTCAATTTGAAAAAATCAGCTCTTTTGAATGTCGGAGATTGCAGGCGGGGGATGCAAGCCATATTGATAAGTTTTATTATAAACGGCAGATCCTGTTGGACAAAATTGAAGATATTGACAAGCGCTTAAAAAAACACAAATCCAAAAACCTTTCTGAAGAGCATAAAAAAACCGCGCTTAAGCTGTTTCAGGAGCAAAGAAGAATCACGCACTCCATTCTACAGCAGGATATGATGATTCATGCCTTTTTAAACAATGCGGGTGATGATATAATAGAAGAGCAAATTGCTTAAAAAAAGTATACAGTAGCCCATGAAAAAGCGCTTGTTGTTTGTCTGTATGTTTTAGTTTTAAGCGGTGAGGGTTAAAGCGTATGAAAGTCCTGAATAAGCTTAAAACTAAAGTATACAAGACCGTTAAATCCAGACTTTTTCACACTTGATTGTATAATCCTTTGTGATTGTATGTGAGGTTCACCTTGCTTAAGGAACAAAAACATTTAAAAACTCAAATTCAAGAGACAAATAATCAGTTAAAACTTTACGAAAAATTATTTTCCGCCTCCGCTTTAGAGGATTTTTTACTTCTTCTTTATAAAGAAACCCGATCGCGCTTTAAAATTGGCGCTCTTACACTTTGCCTGCGCTCCGGGCATTTTGGCCCTTTTCAGTATGTGTGCCAAACCTTACGGGTGTATAAAAAAAACTGTTCTGCTTTGCCGGTAAATCGGGAGGGCGGCTTTAGAGTAAAAGACCGGGCGGACAGCCAATATCTGGCGGACTTTCTTGGCCGGCCGGTGCAAAATATTTTAAGCATTCCCATTTATACAAAGCGTTTTAGTGTGAATCAGCCGGTGTTTTTCTTTCTGGAGTTTTTTGCCAAAAGCCCGGACAAACTTATGCGTTTTTATGATGAGTCTTTTTTGTTGTTTATGACAAATTGTATAGATCGTCTTTTGCTGAACGATCATTTAAGCACCGGAATCAGGCTTTGGACCTCCACTTTTAACAGGTTAAGCGAGCCTTTAGCGGTTTTTGACTGTGATAACAAGCTGGAAAAAGCCAACAGTGTTTTTAGCCGGATATTCGATTCTTCTGAAAAGGAGACTTTAAACCAGTCTCCTTTTTATTGGAAGGACAAAATTTTTGAAAAGCACATTTACCCTGTTAATACAAAAAGCGGTGAATACACAGTGTGCCACTATGCAGACATCAGTGAATCTTTATCTTTAAGAACCCGGATGATTCAAAATATGAAAATGTCCGCTCTTGGAGAATTAGGTGAGAAGGTGGCGCAGGAGTTAAGCAACCCCCTGGCGGGCGTGCTGTCTATGGCCGAGTGGCTTTTAAGCTCCGGCAGGCTTCGGCCGGAGCTTAAAAAAGACATGAAGGATATTATTGAAGGGGTGTCCCGCTCACAAAAGATTATTGTCAATCTTCGGGATTTTGCGGGCATGGCCGGCAAGCTTAATGTATGCGATTTAAACGAAGTGGTTAAAAAAACCCTGCCCTTTTTAAAGTCTTTACTGTGTTTTTCTGATTTGCGGGTGGCGCTCTCTAAGGAGGCTGTTCATATAAAAGCTGAGGCCGGGCTTTTAAGACAGGTGGTTTTTAATTTAATCAAAAACAGCTTTCAGGCTGTGTCTTCGCTTAACAGCTCTTCGCAAGAGGTGGTTGTTAAAGTGTATAAGGACGCTGATCGGGCTTTCTTGCGCGTGGAGGACAGCGGCATGGGGATCAAACCTGAGGACTATCAAAATGTGTTTCAGCCTTTTTTTACAACCAAAAGCAAATCTCAAGGGACCGGGCTGGGGCTGAGTGTGAGTAAAAATATCGTGGAGAGCTTTCAAGGAAGCTTAAAAGCGGGCAGATCTTCTTTAGGCGGGGCTTGTTTTACCATGTCTTTGCCTTTGTCCGATAAATCCGGTATATAATAGATTATGAGAGTTTTAATAGTGGATGATGAGGCTTTAATCAGAAAGTGCCTTGGCCGGGTGGCGCTTTCCCGGGGCCATACTGTTCGGGTAAGCGGGGATGGAAAAGAAGGCCTTAAGATCTGGAAGCGGTTTCATCCTCATCTGATTTTTTTGGATGTTCTTTTGCCCGGCTTAAACGGCCCTTCCATTTTACGGCAGGCGGGCAAAAATAATAATGAAAAAGTGGTGATGATGTCTGCACACAAAGCTTTTTCCAATTCTATGCAGGATGATGTGGATATGTTTTTATCCAAGCCTTTTCAGGATATGGGGCTTTTATTTGAACAGGCCGAGCGGCTTTTTAAAGGGCCTTTAAAAAAAGGGGAGGATTTATTAAGGCGGGAAAATGAGAATTATCTCCGGCCTTTATAAGGGCAGGCGTCTTTGTTCTTTTTCCGCTGATTTTATCCGGCCCATGACAGATCGGGTAAAAACCTCTGTTTTTAACAGCCTTTGTTCTTTTTACAAGGACTGGGAAAACCGCCGGGCCTTGGATCTTTTTTCAGGAACAGGCAATTTGGCTTTAGAAGCCTTGTCACGCGGGGCGCAGGAAGTGTATATGGTGGACTTTAGTAAAAAAGCTGTTCAGATTATAAAGGAAAACCGTCGTCTGTTAAAAGCCGGCCCGCAGAATGTGAAAATTTATCAAAAAGATGTTTTTCGTTTTTTATCCTCTTATAAAGGTAAAAGTTTTGATTTGATTTTTGCAAGTCCTCCTTTTAAGAAGCATTACGGCGAAAAAATTTTAAAAGCTTGTGTTTCCTCTAAAGTAAAAGACCAAAACACAATGCTTGTTTTGGAGCTTTCCTCAAAGGAGAAAGCCCCGGAGGAGGGCGCTGACTCTTATTTCTTAAAGCGAAAAAAGACATTTGGCGACAAGCAGACGCTGTTTTATTGTTTTACTTAAAAGAGGCTGTAAAAAAACTTTGTGCCGGGAGCGCAAAAATACAGAAACTGAAAAAAGCGCATGTCGAAGGATAACAAAAAATGAAAAAACCATTTAAAGCCATTTACCCGGGAAGTTTTGATCCTATTACGAACGGTCATGTGGATCTGGTAAAAAGGCTTGCCGGGCTTTTTGATATGTTGGTGTTGTTGGTTTCCACTTCCACTGAGAAAAAATATCTTTTTTCTCTTAAAGAAAGGGTACATTTAGCCCGAAAGTGCTTAAAAGATGTGCAAAATGTGAAGGTTGTATCCGATAGCGGCCTGACCGCAGAGTACGCCAAAGCAAACAATATAAAAGTGATTATAAGAGGGGTAAGGGCTGTTTCTGATTTTGAGTATGAGCTGACTATGGCTTCCGCCAACAAACAGCTTTTTGGGGAATGCGAAACTTTTATCGCCTTTACCCGGCCGGAGTATACGCATTTGTCCTCTCAGGTGGTAAAGGAGATTGCAAAACACGGTGGCGATTTAAGCAAATGGATCCCGGAACCTGTGGCGCGGGCCTTGACAAAAAAATTTAAAATATAACTTTTTTAAGAGATGTTATTGCATTATTTCGAGGTATTGTTTTTTAAAATTTTCCTCTTTCCCGCGGACAAAAAACCGGATTTTTTTTGAACCTTTGCCGGTCGGAGGTGTGTTTGCTCCAGCCCCTTCTTTTTGCAGATCCTGTATAAGAGCTTCAACCGGCCCCACCGCTTTTTTTCCTTCTCCGAGAAAGCGCCGGACAGCCGGTTTTAAATAAAGATAGTGCGTACAGCCCAGTATGACAGTATCCACCCCCTTATCCTTAAGCGGAGTTAAATATTCTTTAAGCAGACAAAGCAGTTTTTTATTTTTTTCTTTAAGCTTTATTTTCCAACCTTCTTGTTCCACAAAAGGGGCAAGCCCGGGGCAGGCTTGTTGGTAAATTTGCAAATCCATGTTCAGCTCTTTGGCCTTTTTTTGAAAAACACCAGACTGCACAGTGGCTGTTGTAGCCATAAGGCCCACTTTTTTGTTTAAAGAGCTTTTGTATGCCTGTTTTAAAGAGGCTGAGATAATTTCTTTTACCATTACAGGATAAGGGGCTTTTAAAACCGAGCAGGCGGTGTTGCAGGCGGTGATAATTTGCTGTGCCCCTTGATTTACCAAAAAATCTATATTTTGTGTCACTAAAGTGCGGATAAGAGCGGGGGGTTTTTCTCCGTAGGGAAAGCCCGCCCGATCCGCCAAATACAGAAAAGATTTTTCCGAAAACCGCAGGCTTAATTCCTTAAGTAGAAAAAGCCCCCCAAGTCCTGAGTCAAACACCCCAATCCGGGTAATATTTTTTTTTTTGTCACTGTGGGTCTTCATAACAGGCCGGTATATGTGTCTGCGGAATATTATCTTTGTCTTTGATGACATAAATAAAATACAAGACAGCGGACAAGTAAATAAAACATAAGCACACGATATACAAACAAAGCGCCAAAAGCGGGTACACCACATATAAGGAATTTGTGTTTTCAAAAATAATTTTCGCTGACTTTCCGGGAAAGCTGTTGATAATCAAAGGCAAAACCACACAAAGACCCAATAAATAAAGCCTTAAGCCTTGGCTAAGCGCTTTGGAATGTTTTAAACAATCTGTGTTTCCCTTTTTGTAACTTTTATTAAAAAACACAATAAAGCTGAAAAAAGTGTAATGAATTTGCTTAATAATGCCGGGAACAATAAACAAAAATAACCCTGCTGTTACAATAACAGTCGCCTTTAAGCCTTCCACTGTCCAAGGAAGGCTGACCTCTTTCGTGAATTTCCAAAAGCTTAAATTTTGTGAGGAGTCAGAGCTTTTGTTGAACAAACAAAGGCTTGTCATAAACAGGGCTACAATCAATAAAGCTCCTGACATAAACATTTCGTAAGCTGTAAGAATAAAAGCGGATTGGCCGAATATTTTAATATACCGCACCCATAAAGGCACAAAAGCTGAGATACATAAAAGCGCGGGAAAGCTGATGTCCCGGGTAAGCCCCAAAAAGTGCCGGCCTGCGCTTAAGCAGGCGGACTTTACAATTTGCAAGGGGGAGAGCGGAGTGGTGATTTCTTTGCTCATATTTGCGCTCCTGCGCGGGTTTTTTCACGGACGATCAATCAAAAAAATCTTGACATGTTTTAGTATAAAAAACAATCTCATTTTTGGTAAAGCCCGAGTGGCGAAATTGGTAGACGCACAGGACTTAAAATCCTGGGGTTTTTAACAAAACCGTGTCAGTTCAAGTCTGACCTCGGGCACACTGTTTTACCGGGGCCTTTTAAGCTTATTTTTTTTGTGCTTTTGCGGATGTGGCGGAACGGCAGACGCGCTGGATTCAGGGTCCAGTGGAGGCAACTCCGTGGAGGTTCAAATCCTCTCATCCGCATGAACAAGAAAAGGGCTTTAGCCCTTTTCTTGTTCATGGACTGATCAGGATTTGAAACGAGCGCGCGACCTGTGTTGAATGCGACTAAAGGGAGCATTCATCACAGGGCGAAAAATCATGGATGATTTTTTGAGCAAGCGAGGCGGGCCTGCGCCGTGAGTGAGCCGGATGCGAACGAACAAAGCAGGCAAATCCTCTCATCCGCATGAACAAGAAAAGGGCTTTAGCCCTTTTCTTGTTCATGGACTGATCAGGATTTGAAACGAGCGCGCCTAAAAATCATAAAAACCTATAAATACTCGACTTGAGGCTGGTTGAATGTGGGCCTTTATCCTGTTTTAATAGAAGGTGAATCACAAACCGGAGGTCGTAACTTTGTTTTTCACCAGCTGTATTATTATCGCTTTTTTTTGTTTCGCCTTTTATTTGATCTGGCATCAGTTTCTGAAAAAAGACACCCGGTTAAGCACGGGCCTTCAGGTTTTAAGAAAAAAAACAGGTGATCTGGAAAATTTGTCTTTGACAGTGGATACCCAAGTGGATCGTCAAATACAGACTTTAAATGAGAAAAGCCAAAACTTGGAAAGCCTTTTGCAACACGGCCGTGAGCTTTGCAAAAGGTTGGAAAAAAATATTGAAATAGCCCGCGCGATTCAAGATTCTGATGATTTTTCTTCGGTAAACCCCCGGCCACAAAGCCCCCCCCGGCGGCCTCCTGTTACAGCGGTGGTGGAGGAGGGTAAACCCCCGGCCGGCAAAAAAAATCAGCTTTTACTGTGCGAAGAAAAAAAAACTTCCTTAAAAACAGTAAAGGAGGAGCGGGAATTTCGCTTTGGCGAATCTCCGTTTACCAATATGGATTTTACGGACTCACCATAGTCATCTGACACTGGTTTTTACAAAAACAGTCATATAGTAACGAATAAGATAATCAATATTGATTTTTTGATTGTTGTAAGTCCATTGCAGTTCATTAAAAGGCCCCCAAGTCCCTTTGATAAAATCTGCCGAGTCTTCTGTAGTGTTTTTTTTGTTAACCGGCTGATCGCTGAACTTCATGCGGACAGAGATAAGGCCCGGCTCTCTAATGGCAAAAATCAGCTTATGTCCGTTCCGAAAAAGCATAAAATCGGCCTTGGTTTCGGCAATGCCGTAGATTTTAAGACTGCCTAAAAAACCTTTTATATGGTTGAAGACGGCGGAATTGGCGGTAAAAGCGGTGCGTAAATGCCGCATAAACTCAAAAGTGTGCTCGCTAAGCTGTTCCCTGGAGGGGTCATTTTCCGGAAGGGAAATCTGCCCTTTTGCCTCCATATCCTGTTCCAGACGAACCAGATCTTTGATCCATTTTGCTGATTTGTGCTCATCTGCAATCACGGCGCCTCTCCTGCTTGACCTTGCCCGGCTGAGAAAGTATAGTGAGAAAAAAGGAAAGTCAAGTATACTTAAGTGAGCGTAAAACAGTCTATAGGGGGGTTAAGACAATGAAAACATTATTTTTTGTATTTCTTTCCTGCGTTATGGTTTCCTGTGCCGGTCTGACGGGGAAAAAAGCGGATAAGAATAAACTGCTGGGGGATGAGGCCGGGGATATTTCCTCTCAGGATATAGATTCGGATAATAAAGGCAGTGACGGCGAGGGCATTGAGGGCTTGAGCACTGTATATTTTGCATACGACAGCGCTGTCTTATCAGAAGACAGTCGGTCTGCCTTGATGGACAATCTGAAATGGATTCAAAATCATTCGGATGTGACCAGCTTGGAGTTAGAGGGGCATTGCGACACAATGGGTTCAGAATCTTACAATGTCGGCTTGGGCCGAAGAAGAGCTGAATCTGTAAAAGCTTTTTTAGTGGAGCAAGGGGTGTCTGCAAGCCGTTTGTCTATTATTTCCTACGGTGAAGAGCGTCCCCTGTCAGAAGTAGACCATGCCAAGAACCGCAGGGTGAATTTCGTGCCCATGTACTGATGAAAAAGTTTGGCTTTTTAATTTTGCCTTTTTGCTTTTTATCCTGCGCGGGTAAGCCTCCTTTTTTGGAGTACACTATTGCAAAGACGGCTCTTAAATCCGCGCGCAAAGTTAATGCGGAAAAAAATACAGGCTCTTATTGGTATAAGGCGCTGGATTATTATCAAAAAGGGCAAATGCGGTTTAGGGAAAGGGACTATAAATCCGCTGAAAAACTTTTTAATGAATCCGTTAAATGGGCGGAAAAAGCAGAAAATATCAGCAGGTTTAAAATGAGTAAAGGGGAGGGTATATGAGAGTATTATGCGGATTTTTGGTGTTGCTGTTTTTGCCGGCTTGTTTAACCCACAAGGATATTAGAAAAAAGGCTGAGTCCAAGGGGGAACATGTAAAAACTGTCGAAACCTCAGCACCGGCGGGGTCTCTTAAAAATAAATTGCCATCTGAAAAATCTGAAAAAGAATTGTCCTCCACAGGCGGACTTTCTCAAAGGCTTTCGCATATTGAGGCCGGTATTCGGGAGTTAAGGGGCGAGCTGGAAAGCCAAAACAAAGCGCAAAAAGATAGAATGGATCAGATGGAGCAAGATCTGTTAGCTGTCACTCAGACTCTTAAACTGCCTGTGGAGGGCCTTCCGGGTGCGCAACAAAAGCCGGGGAAAAAAGCTGTTAAAAAGCCTGTGGCTTTTGAAAAAGCGGAAAAGTTTTTTAAAGAGGAAAACTGGAAGTCGGCTATTGTTCATTACGAAAAATATCGCGCGCAAAACAAAAAAGGTGAATTTTACGGGCGCGCCACTTTACAGATAGGGCTTTGTTTTCAAAAATTAAAAATGCAAAAAGAGGCGAAAGTGTTTTTTCGAGAGGTGCTAAGCTCTTTCCCCAAAAGCGCTGTCGCCAAAGAGGCAAAACAAAAACTTGCAAGCGCGAAAAAATCATCCGGCGACTCTTCGCCCGTGCAAAACCCGCCCGCCGGGGCTTCGCCCAAAAAGTCAAAAGCCGGGGCGCGTACAAAAAAATGAAAAAAGTTTTGGCTGTGGAAACCAGCTGTGACGACACTTCCGTGGCTGTTGTGAGGGAAGACGGCTTTGTGCTTTTTAACCGGGTGGTAAATCAAGATAAGGTGCATCGGCCCTACGGGGGGGTGGTGCCTGAGCTGGCCGGCAGAAATCACGCGAAGCGCCTTTTGCCCTTGGTGGAACAGGCTCTTAGCGAAACCGGCCTTGGTTTTAAAGATATAAAGGGCTTTGCTGTCACCAACCGCCCGGGCTTGGTGGGTTCTTTGATTGTGGGTTTGGTGACGGTAAAAAGCCTTTCTCTTTTACTTAAAAAACCTTATATGGCTGTAAATCATATTGAGGGGCATATTCTGTCCCCTTTTTTGTGGGATAAGGAAAAAGCTAAGCCTTCCGCTTTAAAATTCCCCTTTTTGGCTTTAATTGTAAGCGGGGGGCATACCCTGCTTTTTTCTGTAAAAAATTTTGGAGAATATTTTTTAATCGCAAAAACAATAGACGATTCCGCAGGCGAAGTGTTGGATAAAGTGGCAAGGCTTTTGGGCCTTGGCTGGCCTGGGGGGGCCAAGATGGATAAGCTCTCTCAGTCCGTGCCCTTGGGCCGTTACTTGTTTCCAAAAGTGAAACTAAAAGAGGAAAGTTTAAACTTTAGTTTTTCAGGGTTAAAAACTTCCGCCTTTCGCAGGATTCAAAAAATAAAAGATCGGGAAAATAAAAGCCCTTTGGCTGTTGATCCTCGTTTTTGCAAGGCACAGCCCGGTAAGTCTTTAGGATCATTTTCTTTGGCGGACAAATCACAAGAGTTTGAAGTGTCACATCAAAGCGATCTTGTTCCTTTTTTTTGTGCGGACTTTCAATCTGCGGTGGTGGATCATATTATGGATCGTTTAGATCGGGCTTTTAAGTCGGGGGATTTTAAGTCTGTGGTTATTGCCGGTGGGGTGAGCGCCAACTCTTTGCTTCGCGAGCGGGCGGGGAAGTGGGCCAAGTCCCGAAACATCACTTTGGTTCTTCCTCCTTTAAAGTACTGTACGGATAACGCCGCCATGATCGGTCTTGCAGGTCTTAAACATTTAAAGGCGGGCCTGCGCTCTTCCCAAGATCTTAACTGCTATCCGCATTTTTTGCCTGGGGATTTTTACGAGCTACTAAATAATCCTCCGTGATAAATAGGTTTTAGTATCCGCCCGGCTTTTAAAGGGTGGGAGGTGAGTTCGCCTTTGGCGATATTTGAGTAACGGCAAAACCGGAACAGTAAAGTTAAAAAGTTGGTCAAGCCAAACAGCATGTCTCAAATAAGGTATTTTTTTTGAACAATACTTCAATCGTGAAAGTCAAACATCGCCATAAGGCGCCTGTTTGAACCCTCCGGCCCTTTAAAAGCCGGGCGGATAGTGCAATATAAAGCTTTCTCACGGGCCACTATATAGTAAGTTATTTAAGGATGTAAAAAGGGGTGCATTATCAGTCAAAAAAAGTTGCAAAAAAAAATGAAAGAGCTGGGTTTTCATCCCAAAAAATTTTTGGGGCAAAATTTTTTAATCAGCTCCGTGGTGATTGAAAAAACTTTGTCCGCTGTGGCGGATTTAAAGCCTTCTTTAATTGTAGAGGTGGGGCCGGGGCTTGGGGCTTTAACAGAGGGGCTTTTTTTGCTTAAAAAACCTCTTTTTCTGGTGGAAAAAGACTTAAGCCTTTGCCGTTACTGGCATAATCGTCTTAAGGCCCCGCCACACTTAAAACCGGCAACGGGGCATGCCCGCCTTAAGGTCCCGCCAAAGCCCTTGGGCTTTGTGCTGAAGGGGGATGTGTTAAAGCTTGCTTGGCATGCCCGGCTTTTGCCCGGCTCTGTACTGACGGGCAACCTTCCTTATAATATAGCAGGAAGACTCCTGTTAAAATCCTGCCCCGGCCCGCCACAGCTTAAGGCAATGGTGCTTATGTTTCAAAAAGAGGTGGCGCAAAGGATTTTGGCCCGCCCCGGCTCAAAAAACTACGGGATTTTAAGTGTACTTTCGCAGTGTTTTTGGCGCCCGCGCCTGTTGCTACAGGCCGGTACATCCGACTTTTACCCCCGCCCCAAGGTGGCAGGGCGGGTCTTAATTTTTGAAAAGAAAAAGCATTCTGTATCAGATCCAAAAAATTTTTTATTGTTCGTAAAATTTTGTTTTTCCCAAAGAAGAAAAATTTTATTAAGCAGGTTGCAGGCTTCGTCATTTCCGCATGGCTCAAGGAAACTGAAAAGCCAAAGAGAAACTGAAAGTCACCTGTGCGACTTTCAGGGCTTTTCAGTCCCGCGAAAAGCTTGCCCCCGCGAAAGAGTGGGGCGGGAATCCAGTCCGTCACTTCCGCCACCAAACGAAAAGTCGCTTGAACGACTTCCCGTCCCGCGAAAAGCTTGCCCCCGCGAAAGAGTGGGGCGGGAATCCAGTCCGTCACTTCCGCTAAACGGGAAGTCGCTTGAACGACTTCCCGTCCCGCGAAAGCGGGAATCCAAGCAAAATATCAAAAAAGTTTTTAATAAGTTAAAAATCTCCCCCACCGCCCGCCCTGAGGAGCTTTCCCCCTCACAATTCATTTCTGTATTTCAAGAGCTTTAAGCCCTGTTAAAATGTCTTGTTTTTTTGCAGAAGCCTCCTCCGCTCCAGCTCTTTAACTTTAAGCCCTGTTAAAATGTCTTGTTTTTGCAGGTGGCTTTGAATAATGAAAAAGCTTTTTCTGTAACTTGCAAAATCTCTGAATCATATTCAGAATTTTACCGCCATTTTCTGAATAGCCTTCTTTAAAACAGCGTTTTTGCCCGATTTTTGTGTGATTTTAGGGCAGTTTTGGCTTGGTTTTGGCTGGTTTTGCCCCTTTTGAGCTGGGTTTTGATCCGATTTTGGATGGTTTTTTGAAATATACACATTTTTAATATATTGGTCATAATACATTAAAAATTATCAAAAAATTTAATATATCAAGCTTAATACATTAAAAATTATCAAATTATTTAATATACTGATTTGAAGCCATATATCGGGAAAGGGTTTTTTGATTTATGTAAAGCTTCGGTGAGTGTTAAAATTTTTCGGCATTTTAGGGCAAAAAAACAGTTGAGTGTTTTTAGATCTTTTCTGCATTTTAGGGCAAAAAGGGTTTAGTTATGAAAAAACCAAAGGGTAAACCAAAGGGTGCAAAAAAACCGGCCGGTAATAATGTGGTGGCCACAAACCGCAAAGCGCGCTTTGATTATTCCATTTTAGAGACTTTCGAGGCGGGAATGGTCCTTACTGGCTCAGAAGTAAAATCTTTAAGAAAGGGCAACTGTCGGTTAAAGGATTCTTATTTGGTGTTCAGAAAACTTGAGCCTTATATTCAAAGTGTTTATATCAGCCCCTATAGCCCGGCGGCGGACCGTAACCACGAGCCGGAAAGAAGACGAAAGCTATTGCTGAACAGCGGGGAGATAAAAAAACTTATCGGTCAGCTTAGGCAAAAAGGTCTTTCCTGTGTGCCTTTAAAAATTTATTTTAAAAACAATCGAGCCAAGGTGGAAATGGCCTTGGTAAAAGGCAAAAAAAGAGGAGACAAAAGAGAGGCCGTCAAAAGAAAAGAAATGGATAGGTCCGCCCGCCGCGCCATGAAACGAACCCGCAAAAATTAACACTCATAGTATATTTAAAGAAGGTCAGACAAGCTGAAAAATCCCTTTTGTTCAAGATTTTTCTCCTTTTCTCACGGAAATTTCTTAAATCAGGCAAAGCACCTGATATTTCCCTTTTTTGGGCTAAAAATCGGCTAAAGAGGTCAATTTAGCCGATTCAGCTCCTTCTGCTGTGGTGTATCAGACTATTCCAAAATTTATTGAACAACACTAAAAGGTTACTATTATTGTCGAGCATTCATGTTTTTTTGAAAGGATTGCTCCGTGGGCAAAAATAAACCTTCTCCAATAGGCACTCTTCAGGGCAAAAAACTTATCCCCTTCGGTTGGTATGGGGGAAAATTCAGCCATTTAGATTGGCTTCTTCCGCTATTGCCGAAATGTCGCCACTACTGCGAGCCTTTTGCCGGTTCCGGAGCGGTTTTGCTCAATCGGACGCCTGCTAAAGTGGAAACCTACAATGACTTGGACGGAGAAGTGGTTAACTTCTTTAGAGTTCTCAGAAGCGAAAAAGAAAAACTGATTGAGGCTATAAGTTTGACTCCGTTTTCCAGACAGGAGTTTGCCCTTTCCTGTGAATTGCGATCCAGTTTAAGCAATTTTGAAAGGGCGCGAAGGTTTTACATTCGGGCCAGACAAGTGAGAACAGGTTTAGCTCAAACAGCATCTCTTGGTCGCTGGGCCAACTGCAAAAACACCTCAAGAAGAGGTATGTCAGGGGTTATTTCCCGTTGGCTTGGCGGAGCGGAGGCTTTACCAGACATTGCTGAAAGATTGCTCAGGGTGCAAATAGAAAACAGACCGGCTGTTGAGATTATTAAGTTGTATGACTCCCCTCAAACTTTATTTTATTGCGATCCTCCTTATATTCACAAAACCAGAGGTGACGCAAAAGCTTATTCCAATGAAATGAACGATCAAGATCATAAGGAACTGGCCCAAGTTTTAAATTCTGTGCAGGGGCTTGTCGCTGTCAGCAATTATGATTGCGATTTTATGAACCGCCTTTATCCTGTGAAAAAGTGGTTCAAAACCACAGGGCCAAAAAAAACCATTCATTCCACAAAAGACAAAAGGGTGGAAAGTTTATGGACCAATTATGATCCCGAAAAAATAACGAAAGTTGGGATATTTTCTAAAAATGAGGATGTGCAAAAAGGTTTTAATGAATTAGGGATGACTTTATGACCTCAGGAAGAAAATGCTCTGCCATTTTGGAAAAATTATACAAAGAGGCCGAACAAAGTTTAACAAATAGATCTGTTTTTGATTCAGCTTTATTCCAAAAAATAGATTATGTGGCAAGATGTTCAACAAACAGAGCGGCTGTCAGACTTTTAATGTCTTGTCTATTGGCTAAAATTCATAAGCCTGAAATTGATATTAGAAAGCCCTATACTGAAATCAGCGGAAAGGGGACTTTTTCAGGGAGAGCTTACGACGAAAAATATTTATCTAATTTTATCAATAAATATAAATTGCCCTGCAATGCGACCACTGCTTTTTTAACTCCCGCTCTGAGAAATATCAATAAAGCTTTGACTTTGGATGTGGAGTTGATTGGGAGACCGAGGGATGTCTATAGAGATATTTTATTTTTATTGGACACTATCAATAAAAATAAGGTTACGGCCAAAGCTATGCTTTTAGATTGTATTAGGGGTTTGATAACAGTCAAAAACGAAAATACTGAAAGGCTTAAGACTTTAATGTCTGGTCTTAAAACTTCTGGAGACAAGGCTCATTTAAGTGTTGAGGAAATCGTTAATTTATTGATTCAGCACTTAGCTTGTAAAAATTCCTCCCGCCTTTCTGTTCTGATTATCGCGGCGGCTTATAAATCAGCTGAAAAATACCTAAAACAAAAAATTTTGTCTTTACAGCCTCATACTTCAGCTGATAAACAAACGAAGGCTTTTGGAGATGTGGAAATAACTTTAACTGATGATGATAATGTAGTGACATGCTATGAAATGAAAACAAAAAAAATTATTGAAAGTGATATTCATATTGCTTTGGAGAAAATTAAAAAATCATCTCATTTGGACAATTACATTTTTATCACCACAGAACCTGTAAAGAAAACTGTTCGGGAGATTGCAAAAAAAAGCTATTCCTTAACAGGAGTTGAGATCTCCATTTTGAGCTGTATAGATTTTATTAAACATTTTCTCTATCTGTTTTATAGAATCAGAATGAATTTTTTGAATGAATATCAAAAACTTGTTTTAAGTGAGCCTGCCAGTGCAGTTTCTCAGGAACTAAAAGAAGCTTTTATTGTTTTAAGAAAAGCTTGTGAACAGGAATAAGAAACACAAACCTTTGAAAGCTTAAAGGACGAAACTACTGTTTAAAATAGCAGGCTGTGTCTAAGAAAATTCTGACAGTGCCGAAGCATAAAACTATTGATAGTCATCTGTGAAAAGCCACTAAGGGTTGTCTGCAAGCAAAGTCCAAGCTTGTTCGGGCTGAAAGCCCTAAGTATAGGGCTTTCAGTTTTACACTTGGATCCTCACCGCTTGGCTTTGCTTTTGAGACACAATTTAAAGATGTCCTTGACCCTCATTCAGCGCTTGGCATAAAATCGCCGATCCAGCTATTCTCAAAGAATTTTGCTCCCCACAGCTGGCGTGAGAAGATAGATTTTAGGTTATATCTTCAGGTTCTGTATCTTCTTTTAATTTTTCTATATGATTATCCGATTCGGTTAGAATCACTCTACTTTCAATTTCTCTGCTAATTAAAACAGCTCTTTCATTGAAAAATTTATTATAGTCATCATCTAAAATTCCAAATTTCTTAGGATCACCGATCAGATGTGTTTTAAAACAATTGGCTATATCTTTATTTTTTTGACTGTAGTCAGAAATGTATTTTGAAGGAGATTTTGTGTTTATTTTTAAATTAGATTGGCCGTCAACGATAGTGATATTTATAATATGATTAATATCAAACTTATCAAAAAGTTTTGTTTTTTTAAGATATGACTTTGGAAAAAAATGATGATAATTCCTACTGTTAGATCTTTGTAGCCAGCTATTGTCAATCATTACTTCAGAGTTATCGTTAAACGATAGAGGTTTTAAACTGGCAAGAATAGAAAGTATAGCTTTGATGTAACTCCGGCCAGTTCTAAACTCTCCGTTGTTTTTTATAAATTGATCTGTGGTGTTTATTGTCCAATCATATTTAACTGTTTCATTTTTTAATATCTGATCAATTTTATTGATATCACTGGCAAGTTTGCTCTCCACTCCGGAAGAATACCGGGCCCCGAAAGAAGCTCTCCAAAAAAAGTCTTGAATTCTTTTTTGAGTTTCTCCTGTAGGACGATCTTTGTATATGTAAAAATAATATGCAAAAGGAACAATTAAAGCGTTATATGGCAAAAGCCTTGAGACAGGGATTTTATAACAACTGCGAAAATAATCAACAGCTAATTTAATAGCATTTACTGTTGGTTCCCACATATCAATAAATTCACTCTTCGGTATTTTCAGTATTTCTTTTCTTGTGCAGTCTTTCCTGTGTAATATAGCAAGTGTTTGCAGTACAGTCACAGAAGGTATTGTGTCATATTTACTGGTGGATAGAGCTTCACAAAGATCCTCAAACTTTTTAGCCAAATCAAAATGTCTTTTAGGATCATAAGTTTTTGCAACCATTATTTCAAACAAAGTTAAAGAGCAACCTCCAACATTGATTCTCGTAAAAATATCAGCTGCAACTTCAGTTTCTGCATCTTTAATTTCAATAGTAGAAAAAGCATATTCTGACAAAGCTTTTTCATATTTTTTAATCTTATTGCGCATTTCTTTGGAAAATTTATTCAATAAATCAAAATCACTTTCAATCAGATCTTTTATTGAAATATAAGTTTTTTCAGTTAAGTTTTTTCTATCAGTAGTAACCACTGTTTCATCTGCGTTCTTATTTAAATCGACATAAATCTTTGAGTAATCAGTTTCATATTTCCCTTCTCTTTTAATTTTTAATCCTTTCAAACTGGCAAATAAGCTAGTTATTCTTTGTTGACCATCAAGGACATAGGTAACAAACTCACCTTCTTTTGGATCAGGCAAGTTAAGTTGTCCTATATTTTTAATTGAGCGCAATCTTTCGTTAGTACGCCAGAAAATAAAAGAACCTATAGGATAATTTTTAAAAATACTGTCCAACAGTTTTGCTGAACCTTTCAAATCCCAAACGAAATCTCTTTGGAATTGAGGAATCTTTATTTGCCCTCTTTCTATATCTTGTATCAACTCATTATATTTGTAATGAGTAGGTTTTACTGAAGCCATTTATCACCTCTATTGTGAATTTCTCTAAAAGTTGAATCTGTATGTAATATAAACCTCATAAAAAAGACGAAAGCGATCCTTTAGGACCGCCTCGTGCCCCATCGTTCGAAAACTATGGGGGATGTTGTTTTTAGTAAAGTATGATATTTAAAAAAAATCAAGAGTAAACCCTAAGAAACTCTATATTTTGTTATTTTTTGCCGTTTTTCCACATTTTGTTGGTGATTTAGAGTTGATTTTTGGAAGATATAGTGTTATTTATAAAAAAATAAGGGATCAAGAGGATGTAAAATGAGACAAATTATTATCAAACCGGGGGAAGATGGTTTTTGGATGGCTGAATGCCCCAGTTTACCGGGTTGTATCAGTCAGGGGCGCTCTAAACAGGAGGCTGTGAAAAATATCAGGGAAGCTGTTCAAGGTTACTTGGAAGTCCTAAAGCAGGACGGAGATCCTATACCTGATGACAAAATGGAATCCGTTATAGTGGCAATATGAATAAACTTCCCACCCTTTCCGGGAAAGAATGTGTGCAGATCCTTCAGAAACATGGATTTGAGTTTCGCCGTCAAAAAGGAAGTCATATTATTTTACGGCAGGCTGTGTCTAAGAAAATGCTGACAGTGCCGAATCATAAAACTATTGACAAAGGAACATTGAGAGCTATAATCAGACAGTCAGGGTTAAATCCAAAACTTTTTTTGTAATTTTTTAAAATAGGCATTCAAGGGTGTCTGTGTCCCAGCCGTCAATGTCGGAGCCAGTACCTATGTAATTTTCTGCTTCGTCTCTGTCGTCATTACTGCTGTAGGTAAAGCAGTGAAAGTACTTTACACATTTTGTATTGCCACCGGAGCAAAGATTCCTTACCACTTGATGCCCTAAGTTTATGGAAGCTGTGTTTTTGCCCTTCACCGCGAGAAGCATATAAGTTTGGCGCTCATCTTGGTTGTCTTTTAAACACTCAGCTCCAAAAGCTTTGTATTGATTTTTTATCTTTTCTGATTGTAAAGAGTTTTCTGTGCAGGCTTTACCGGTTTTGACATCAATCGCCAACAAACCGTGTTTTGTGCCATCGGTATCGGGAGTACAGTCGTGAGGAGTACCACCACTACTACCATCCCGGTTTTCGGTAAGAATATCTAATTTGTTGTTAGTAGGTATGCTGGTATCCTCTGTGGTTGGACTTGTATCCAATGTGCAATTAAATCTACCGCCATTTTTACCATCTTCGGATGTGTCGTTGCATGTTCCGTACCCAATCGTACCCGGTGCATCCATATCTGGTTCGTTCAGACCATCAAAATTACAAGTTTTTTGGCGATCGCCGATGCCGGGATTTTCTGTTCCGCCAGTGTACTTGGTTTCCCGCTCTCGTTTGTTTTCATCACCTAAGTTTTGGCCGCCTCCGTGGGCAAGAACATCCAATAGGCTTAGCATAATGCTTAAGTCGTCTTTGTCGTATTCCAGTATAAGTTTGGCAAGCCAGTTGTTTCGGGCAATCCAAGCCAAGGCATGGCTTGCACCCGGGCTGAAGTAGCCGTCTTGCCTGTAATAGTTTTCAAGCTTGCAGTCTTCTCTGTCTCTTGGGTCTTCGGGATTGGTCTCAACTTCACAGCCTTTTTTTCTTTGTCTTTCAAAGCCGTAAATGGCGTCTTGAAAAAGCTCAGGACCAAAGTCTAAAAAGTTTTCCATCTCCTCCGGCTCTATCTCCACTAATTTTTCGGGCCTTCCGAGAGCGAGCAGGTTATAGGTGTCTCTTAATTCCTGCACTTCGTTTTCTTTTTTTTTGTAGCATTTTTCCTGATGCGCAAGCCTTCTTAACATGGTGTCGCACATTTTTACGCAGTCTTTGTTCTCAGAGCAACGGGAGCCGGATTCCAGCCTTCCGGCTGGGTTGTTGTACACTCCGGTGGATTCATCTTTTGCGCGGGAATCCAAAAAATTAAGCGAAGATGAAGAGCTGTTGGTGCTTAAGCCCCCCAAAAACCCACAGGAAAAAAGAAAAAAAGTACAAAAAACAATATATTTCATCTTTACCCTTCTAAAAACATGCTCTTACTTAAACAGCCTGTGAAAAAACTCTTGCTGTCTTTATGTGTGAGTCTTACCGAACAAGCTTAAGACTTACGCGCCCTTAAACCCGAATTTTTTCACACTCTGTTACTACTTATCGGCAGGCAAAAGTAACTTTCTTAAATTATCAAAAGCTTTTTCACAGATGGCTAAATAGTGGCCCATGAAAAACCCTTGTTATTTGTGGCATAAGCAAAACCCCGCCGGTGAGGGTCCAAGGTATTCCGTCCCGAACAAGGCGGGGTTTTGCTTATGCCAACTATGAAAGCCAGACTTTTTCACGGACGACTAAATAGTAGCCTGTGAAAAAGTGTCGGATACCGACACTTTGTTCGAGATCCGAACATTTTTTCCTCCAAGACCCCTCAAAAAGCCTGTTTTAACGGGTTCCCCTTTTGCATATATAAAGAAAAAGCCGGTAATTTTTTTTGGCCCGCAGTTTGATATTCGTGGGGCTTAAACCATAAAGGAGCTGTAAAGTGAAAGCGGAAAAATCAGGCAAAAAAGTAGCAAACCTGCACGACAGGTTTTTTAAAAGATTTTACTCAGAGCCTCAGTTTGCTGTTGAAATCTTTAAGCTGGCTCTTTCCAAGAAAGAGTTTTCCGCTTGTGATTGGAGCACTCTAAAGGCCGAAAAAGACTCCCTAAAAGATAAGCAAGCAGACCTTGTTTTTACTGTATCCCTTAAAAAAAGACGAAGCGCTAAAATCCTGCTTTGTTTACTGTTGGAGCATAAATCCGCTTACGACAAGGGGATGTTCAAGCAGGTTTTGTCTTATCAGGCTTTGCTCTATGAAAGAAAGTTCGAAAACATTACAGCTGTTATTCCCATACTGTTTTATCACGGCAAAAGCCCTTGGAAGTGGCCTGTCAGCTTTCAAAAGGGCTTTTTTGGCAGGTTTTTTAATGAAATCCCTCCCGCTTTTCGAAAAAGTATGTTAGACTTTAAGCTAAAGGTTGTAGATACAAACGATCCGAAGGTGAGGAAAGTTTTTAAGGATCCGGCTGTTAAAAGCCGTGGGATTTTAGCCTTGCTGGCCAAGATTTGGTTTATAAAAAACAGTCCGGCTGAGCTTTCCGCTGTGGTGGAGGCTTTTTCAGATTTTTCGGGAAAGCGTGAGGACTTACTTTTAAGTGTGGTAAGTTACTTAAAAACAGCCGGAGGAGTAAGCGCTCAGCTTTGGAAGCAGGTGGAAAAAAGAGCTGTGGAAAGAGGACTATTAACAAGAGGAGGATATATGGACATAAGACAAGAGATCAAAGAAGAGGGCATACAAGAAGGCATACAAAAGGGCCTAAAAGCCGGACGGCAGGAAGGACGACAGGAGGGCATGCAAGCCGGACGGCAGGAGGGCATGCAAGCCGGACGGCAGGAAGAAAAACAGCAGGTGGCTTTGAATATGTTGAAGAAAGAAGCTGAGGTTTCCTATATTTCGGAAATGACGGGTTTGTCTGAGGATCAAATCAACCGGCTTAAAAACGGTTCTTGATATACATGAATGGAGGATATATGGACATAAGACAAGAGATTAGAGAAGAAGGCATACAAGAAGGTCTGCAAGCCGGACGGCAGGAGGGATTACAAGTCGGACGACAGGAGGGCATGCAGGCTGTAGCTTTGAATATGCTGAAGAAAGAAGCTGAGGTTTCCTATATTTCGGAAATGACGGGTTTGTCTGAGGATCAAATCAACAAGCTGAAAAAAAAGGACTAAATAGTCATCCGTAAAAACCGGGATTTAATAGTTGGCATAAGCAAAACCTCGGCTTTAAGGGTGTTCCTTCAGCGGTATATATTTTTTCGATGGCCGATTTTCAAAACAAGAACAATTAGTTTTCTATTTCTTAGCTCATAAATTACTCTGTAATTGCCTTGTCGCACCTTATAGGTATGTCGCTTGAGTTTTTTCACCCCTTGAGGTAAGGGGTTAACTGCCAATGTTTGAATCAAGCGTATAATTTGATTTCTCTGGTTTTTTGGGATTTTCCTAAGCGATCTTTCAGCGGAAAAAGAAATAAGAATATTATATTTTACCATTTAATTTTAATTCTGTAATAACTTTCTTAAAGGATCGCACAGGCTCTTGACGCAATTTTTCCAGATCGGCAACATCCTCGTATTCTTCCAGCTTATCTAAAATAGCATTTTCCACAAAGCTTTTGATTTTATAACCTTTAAGCCTGCAAAAACGATCCAAAGCTTCTTTTACTCTCTCATCTATTGTTGTCGCAAGTTGTTTGACTCCCATATATCCTCCATCTTGCTTTAATTTGTCAAAAAACAGTTTTTTTCACAAATCGAAATTGTGCGCGCAAATTGTACTTTTTCCATTATAGGTGGCTTTCCCGACCTAAAGTCAAGTAAAAAATAGGTTTTTCTATTTTTTTAACCCCGGCTGGGTTGTGCGTAAAAAGTGTCGGATACCGACACTTTGTTCGAGATCCGAACATTTTTTCCTCCAAGACCCCTCAAAAAGCCTGTTTTAACGGGTTCCCTTTTTGCATATATAAAGAAAAAGCCGGTAATTTTTTTGGCACGCATTTTGATATTCGTGGGGCTTAAACCACAAAGGAGCTGTAAAGTGAACACAGAAAACCCGACAAAAAACCGCACAAACCTGCACGACAGGTTTTTTAAAAGGTTTTACTCAGAGCCTCAGTTTGCTGTTGAAATTTTTAAGCTTGCTCTTTCCAAAAAAGAGTTTTCCGCTTGTGACTGGAGCACTCTAAAGGCCGAAAAAGACTCCCTAAAAGATAAGCGAGCTGACCTTGTTTTTACTGTGTCCCTTAAAAAAAGAAAGCATGCTAAAATCCTGCTCTGTTTGCTGTTGGAGCATAAATCCGCTTACGACAAGGGAATGTTCAAGCAGGTTTTATCTTATCAGGCTTTGCTCTATGAAAGAAAGTTCGAAAACATTACAGCTGTTATTCCCATACTGTTTTACCACGGAAAAAGCCCGTGGAAGTGGCCTGTCAGCTTTCAAAAAGGCTTTTTTGGCCGGTTTTTTAATGAAATCCCTCCCGCTTTTCGTAAAAGTATGTTAGACTTTAAGCTAAAGGTTGTAGATACAAACGATCCGAAGGTGAGGAAAGTTTTTAAGGATCCGGCTGTTAAAAGCCGGGGGATTTTAGCCTTGCTCGCCAAGATTTGGTTTATAAAAAGCAGTCCGGCTGAGCTTTCGGCTGTGGTGGAGGCTTTTGCAGGATTTTCGGGAAAGCGTGAGGACTTACTGCTCAGTGTGGTGAGTTACTTAAAAACAGCCGGAGGAGTAAGCGCTCAGCTTTGGAAGCAGGTGGAGAAAAGAGCTGTGGAAAGAGGATTATTAACAAGAGGAGGATATATGGACATAAGACAAGAGATTAGAGAAGATGCTATGCAGGAAGGCATACAAAAGGGCCTAAAAGCCGGACGGCAGGAAGGACGGCAGGAGGGCATGCAAGCCGGACGGCAGGAAGAAAAACAGCAGGTGGCTTTGAATATGTTGAAGAAAGAAGCTGAGGTTTCCTATATTTCTGAAATGACGGGTTTGTCTGAGGATCAAATCAACCGGCTTAAAAACGGTTCTTGATATACATGAATGGAGGATATATGGACATAAGACAAGAGATTAGAGAAGATGCTATGCAGGAAGGCATACAAAAGGGCCTAAAAGCCGGACGACAGGAAGGACGACAGGAAGGACGGCAGGAGGGCATGCAGGCTGTAGCTTTGAATATGCTGAAGAAAGAAGCTGAGGTTTCCTATATTTCTGAAATGACGGGTTTGTCTGAGGATCAAATCAACAGGCTTAAAAACGGTTCTTGATATAGAGGACTGTTTGGTGTTTAAGAGGTAAGCTGGTTTGTGTTTGGCTAAAGGTTTTTCACGGGTGGCGGATTGGTGGGAAAGCCCTAACGATGGAGGCAAAAAAACCGGTTTTTCTGTCTGTTTTACCGATATTATGTCTTGCATAAAAAAAATTCTTGCATTTTAACAACTTTTATCCGATAATAACCGCATTATACCACCAGTTTGGCTTTCGAGCTGGCTGGCCCCGGGAGCCTGAGCGACCGGGTTTTTTTTATTCTGTACACATGAAAAAAGTTACAGCTTTTATAGATGGCTTCAATCTTTATCATTCTTTGGCTCTAAATCCACAAACAAAAAAATACAGATGGCTTGATCTAAAAAAATTATGTCAATGCTTTATCGCACATTCTGATGAAATCTTGACAGATATTTATTATTTTACCGCTTTAGCCAAATGGGATGCAGGAAAAGTCATAAGGCACAAACAATATATAAAAGCTTTGGAAACAACGAATATTCAAATTATATATGGAAATTTTAGATATATTACAAAAAAATGTAGAATATGCTATAAGAGATACAAAACCTTTGAGGAAAAAGAAACGGATGTCAATATAGGACTATATTTATTAAGCACTGCTTTTCAAAATAAGTTTGATAAATTTTTTCTTTTAACAGCAGATACTGACTTAGTTCCTGCAATAAAAATGGTACAAAAGTATTTTCCAAATAAAGAGTCTCATGTTATTATTCCAATAAATGGGCGAGCTGAGACTTTAAAACAAATAGCAAACAAAAGTTCAAAGATAAAAGTAGAACATCTAAAAAATAGTGTGTTTTCTCACGATATTCAGTTGTCGGATGGGCTTATTACAAAGCCTAAAAATTGGTAAAAATTCTATATTTACAAACTGAATAGTTTATCAGAAATGGGCTGGTGTATGTTTGGCCAAATGTTTTTCGCGGGTGGTTGTTTGGTGTTAGGGTGCTGGTTTGTGTTTGGCCAAATGTTTTTCGCGGGTGGTTAGATTAGTAGCCTGTGAAAAAGGTTCTTATTTTGACTTGAATTTTACCTGCGCGAAACGGGAAGAAAAAAGCTAAGGAAATGATGAAAATTGCGAGGTTCGCCTGTTTTTCAAAAGGCTGGATCTGAATTCGCCTCCTGCGATATTGAGTAAAAATATTTTTTTTTAAGAAACATGTATTTTTTTGTGAAAAGAGGGTGCAAAACGAACATTGGGAGGGTCACCCGGTTTTCAAAGGGCCGAGGCTAAAGTTCGCCTTTGGCGATATTTGAGTAATGGCAAAGTCGGAACAAATAAAGCTCACAAGATTCGTAAAGCCAAACAGCATGTCTCAAATAAGGTACTGTTTTTGAACAATATTTCAGTCGTGAAAATCAAATATCGCCATAAGGCGCCTGTTTGAAGCGACTGGCCCTTTGAAAATCTGGTGAAACTTCACAAATACTATTGCTGATGTTTCGTAAAGGCCAGTGCTTCTTTAATTTGTTTAATGAATAAAACGCTTATCTATCAGCTCTTGGGTTTAGAGTCTTGATTTGAAAATCTGGTTACAGATACAATTTTATTCGTTATTGGGCTGGCGGGTTTGTTAATGTCCTAAGCTCCTGTGGATTCATAGATCATAAAGGCTTACCCATTTATTTCTTTTTTTTTGAACTTTCCAAAATTTTTTATTAACTCCTGTTTTCTTTCCACACACATTGTTTACAATATATTGTGCTACGGCATGGGGAGAGTTATATGGGTTTTTACTCTTGTATTTAACTTTACCTGATGGGAGCCAGTAAGCTTTATATTTTTTGTTCTTGTATTGTGCTCTTAAGGTTACTCTTTTTTTAAATGGATTTCCCGCTTGAGTTTTGTTTGTCTTTCTTTTTTTAACAGCTTTTATTCGTTTTTTCTTTTTTATGTTTCGTTTTAATGATTTTTTTTCAGTTAAGTCATGTATTGTTTTAGCAGATACTTCTTGCATCTCTTTTGTGATTTGCTTATTTAGTGACTTTATTTTGAGTGGTGTTTTCTTGTTCCCTTTAGGTTTTATTATAGAAATAAAAGCATCTTCCAAAGGCCCTGCATGTTGTTCGCTTTTGGTAAACAAAACCGAAAATGTTTCCCACTTTTTAGCATGATGATCTTGCTTGTGATCTTTTATTCTTTTGAACATTCGTGTTGTTCGTCCTATGTAGTAAAGGTTTTCATTTTTATTATATAAGGCGTAAATTCCAGACTTACCTGAAATATGTTTGCTTAAGATATTTTTATACTCATAGTTTGTTAATATTTTATGGTCAAATTTCTCTATTTTTCCAGAGAATATCGGGGTTTTTTTCATCAAAAAGCCTCCTTAGTTTTGTGTTTTTCTTAAAACAGGGAGTAATTTAAAGGCCGGTAAAGCTGTCTTTGTAGTTGCATTTTTTTAGTTCGGTTTCGCCGATTTGTTCTTGGTGTTTAAAGGCCGGTAAAGCTGTCTTTGTAGTTGCAGTTGTTTAGTTCGGTTTCGCCGATTTGTGCCTCTACACCGTCATCGTCATCATCATCATCATTTAAAAAGTCGTTAATTGTTTCATAGCCTGATTCACTTTGTAGTAGGTGGTGTTTTATGTGACCGCTTAGGAAACAGTAGAAGACGGCGATACATTGTTTTAAGGAAGTGGCGCTTCCGTCGCAGGCTTGTGTCAGCAGGTCGTGTGCCCAAGAAAAAGCTTCCGCTTTGTTTTCATCCACCGCTTTATAAAACAAAGTGTCTGTAACGCCTACGAGAGATAAAAATAAATCTCTGTTGTCGCCACTTACCGTCGCCAACTTTTTATGCTTAAGGGTGGTGTTGCCGGATGTTGTTCTTGGGTTTGGTGTTAATGGGTCGAAATAGCAATAGTAAAGGCTTTGTTTTTCATAACTCATGATAATGCCGTTTCTGTGATCAGTTTGAGTGGCAGGGGGGGTGGGGTATTCAAACTTCCTTTTATCAGCGTGGATAGATACATTAGCTGTGTCTTCATGCTGATGTGTACTCTCTTCAGTAGTGGGGTTCTTCCATGTTTCTGGGGTACGAGTGCTTATATTAATGTAACAAAATGGAGAAGGACCATTAGTATAATATGGCACAGGAAAGTTCTGATTAGGTTCTGTCGTTGTTGAAGAATATGGAATTTCAGAATTGATGTGAGTATTGGAGGGATGTCTGCTGTTTTGGTTTCGACATTTATACCGGGGTGTTTTTGAGTCTGGGGTATGAGAACCATCTCCTAAGTCGCAATAGTGTAGGACCAGATCTTTTAAAATAGTGTTGTCTTCATCTTCGGCTCTTAAAATGGGGATGACTGTGCTTTCCTTCTCCACTATCCAATGCAAGGTGCGTTCAAATACCGCATACGCATCGCTTGAGCTTGCGGCGTTGGCACTGTCTCTTTCCTCTTCCAAGAACTCTTTTTGTTTTCCTATTATTACTTCTTTCCAGCCGTCAAGGCCGGTTTTTACAAAGGCTTTTAGATCCTCTTCTTCAATGTCATCTAAGTCATCTGTGTCGGCGTCTAAAAGGGCGTGATATACATTTTCGCGGGCGGAGACCTCTCCCACAGTCAGCTTGTCGCAGGCTTTTTGGCTTGTTTGCTCTTCGTATATGTCCCGGCAGGTTTCTTTACATCTGTCGTTTTCGCTACAATTTTTATCGGCCAGTTTTGGATCTGCGGCAATTCGGGATGCAAGCTGTGGAGTGGCGCCGTCTCCCGGGCCGGTGACACTGCTTGCGATATTAAAGCCTCCGCCCGCCATTAAAAACCCGCAGGAGGAAAAAAAGAAAAAAACCGCCGGCAAAACCAACAAAAACACACAGCCAAAAAAACACTTTTTCCGATATTTCATAAAATCCCCTTCACCAATTAGTCGGGTGTGAAAACGTCTGGCTTTCATAGTTGGCATAAGCAAAATCTCGCCTTGTTCGGGACGGAGTACGATTTAACCCTCACCGGCGATGTTTTGCTTATGCCACAAATAACAAGGGTTTTTCACAGACAACTAATTAGTGGCCCGTGAAAAAGATCTTGTTGTTTGTCTGTATGCACAAGTCTTAAGCGGTGACGGGCGGAAGGCCAACGATTTGGCCTTCCGTTTCTCTGGTATTCCGTCCCGAACAAGCTTAAGACTTGTGCATACAGGACCTTAAATCCACAAGGTTTTTCACACCCGACTACATATTGTTTCGACAGATAGGGCCGGGAAATTAAGACTTTTATCTAAAATCAGGACCTTAGCCCAAGATAAGCATTAAGATTTTGTTGTAGCTTAAGATGTGTATGGGTTTTTGGCTAAAAAGCCTTTTTACGTGCTCTGTATGCTGTCTGGGATATTGCGTCAATTTGGACTTTGAAAGATAAGTTTTGTAGAAGTTAAGTCTAAGGGGGTTTTTATGAATAAAATAAAAAAACGGGCTTTTTCCAACAAGAATGACAATTCAAAAACAAAAAATCTTAATTCTCATGGATATGATGTATCTAAATTTTCAGCGCTTGATATACCTGTTCGCAGGGATCCAAAGACAGGCAGACTTATCTCTACAAACCCGCAACCTTTAAAAAAAGGCGGTTAAAACCCCGGTAGCTGTTATATAAAATGAGAAGACATAGAAATATATCCGGCTGTTCATTTTTCAAGTCCAATCCATTTTCTTATGCAGTAACTTCTTTGTTTTTTGGTTAATGTGTCAGACATTTTTTATTTTTTAAACTTGCGATTCAGCCATTTAAGGGCTTTTTTTTGATCGGAAAGGTTTGCCCGACGCAGTTGACTTAACAGCCAAGTCCAGCGTGGCGGTTCTTGGACAAGGTTTTTTGCCCCCTGATTGCAGGTACTGCAAAGTGCGCGAAGATTTGCCGGGTCATCCGTTCCGCCGTGGCTTTTATCTGTAATGTGACCGATGTGCAGTTTGACTTTTCGGTTGGGATTTTGGCTGTCAGGCTCTCCCGCGCCCGCGCCACACATTTGGCAGGTGTAACCGTTTCTCTCCAAGACTTGAGCGCGAACTCGGGCTGACAGGGATCGGGTAAAACTATAGGATCCCGGTGAAGGAGGCGGAGTCGCCAAGAGATATTCCCCCGGCTTTAAGCGGTTATCGTCGTTATGAGTGAGTATTTTCCAACCTTCTTTATTTCTCAGCTCCCGAACACGCCTGGCCCATTCTGTTGCTTTAGCCGCTTGTTGTAGCTGATGCGCGGTTACAACCTGACCCACGCGCTTACGCAAAAACTGTTTGATTTTCTCTTTGGAGCTTGGAGGGCGGGCCATGTATGCTTTTCCTTTTTTGATTAACAATATATCTCATTAGCTTTCGTCCGACAAAGTGTGTGTAAGCCGGAGGGATCGCTTCGTTAAGCTCGCGCTTTGTCATCCAGTTAATACCCATAGCATCCCGAGCGGCCAAAATGGAGCAGTTTCCTCCTCCGGTCACTTGAACATAATCTTTCCATTCGTTTGTTTTTCCAAAATGGGCTTTTCGTCTGTCTTTGGTGTGCACTTTTGGATGCGGAGGATGCGGGGGTGGAGTAATTTTAAAATTAGTTTCAAACAGCCGGTGGCGGAGAACACGAAGCCCGGGAAACATTGTCCCGCACAGTTTTATCGGGTTCAGAAGGGGTGCGCCGACAACATTTTCAATAATATAAGGAAGGCCGGAATGAACCAGCATTTTCCGAACCGGCTCAATCAGGCGCGGCCATGAGGAGCCGTTTCCTGTTCGCTTGGCCAATACGGAATAAGATTGACAGGGAGGAGAAGCGTGAACAGCGTCAAAAGACAGTAGAAACTTCCGATCCAGCTTTAACGCGTCTTTTTGAATAAACGGAAACGGATAGTTCGGTTGTGGAGCGACATCCACCCCGATAACTTCAAACCCCGCCCGCTCATATCCTTTTGCGGCTCCGCCCGCACAACAAAAAAGGTCCAGCAGTTTTGGACGCACAAAAATTCCTTGTTAATACAGTGAAAAAATAATGTTAAACACTACAGTTTAATTGTCTGAAATTTTACTGTTGATGCAAAGCTCCGATAAAGCGAGAAGCCACATACAAGCCTTAATACCCGAATAATTCGTTCGGCGGGGCCGGGAAATTAAGACTTTTATCTAAAATCAGGACCTTAGACCAAGATAAACAAAGCACAAGAAGTTTTACTTAGCTAACATTCGTCGGGGAAGAGGCCGCCCCCGTCCACCTCAGCGCCCAAGCCAAGGCTGTTTAGTTTGCCAAACACAATGTCTTCGTCTGTAGCGCAGTAAAAGCTTTTTATGCAGGATTTTTGGTTTTTACATTCAGCTTTTAAAAGTGTGTGGCCGGCCTGAAAGGCATCATCGTTTTTGTTCAGCACGCTGACTTGAAAAAAGTTTTGCTGTTTTGTTGTATCCACATTTTTTTTCATACCCTCAATAACCACTTTGTCTTTTTCGGCAGGCGCCCCAAGCACAGCAAAAGCTCTTTTTAAAATTTTACTGCCTTCTTCTTCATCGTCATCTTCGTTATCCAAAAGAGTTGCCACATCTTTCCCTTTTGCCACCCATAACAGCATTTCGCGGGCGGACACTTTGTCATTTCTTTTTGCAAACTCCGGCCATATATCTTCGTCAAAGTCGGTTAAGACCTGCATGTACTCCGCCTTAATGACGCTCCAGTTTCCTCTTTCCATAGAGGAGTAAGCGGTGTATAGCTCTCCCACATCGGAGGACTTAAGCTTAAGGCATTTTTCCAAACGATCGGCCTCTGCAGAAAACATTTTTTTACAAAGTGTGTTGCACCTGCTGCTTTCGGAGCAGGTAACAGTTTCACCGGCCAGTTCAGGCTTTAGCGCGCTTTCTTCTGTTTGGTTTTGTGCTCCACCAAACAAAAACCCGCAAGAGGAAAAAAAGAAGATCGCAACCGGCAAAACCAATAAAAAAACACAGCCAAAAAAACACTTTTTCCGATATTTCATAAAATCCCCTTCACTAATTATTTCTCCGTGAAAAACCCTTGTTCTTTAGTTATTTTTGTCCAAAGTCCGCACCGTTTCGTGACGGAGTACGATTTAACACTCACGGCACGGACTTTGGACAAAAATGCTTAAGGGGGCATTTTTTCACGAGCCACTAATTAGTCGTCCGTGAAAAACCACTTTAAATTATGTCTCAAAAGCAAAGCCAAGCGGTGAGAATCCAAGTGTAAAACTGGAAGTCGCCTGTGCGACTTCCAGCCCGAACAAGCTTGGACTTTGCTTATGCCATCTATGCAATCCAGACTTTTTCACACCCGACTACATATTGTTTCGACAGATAGATCCGGAAAATTAAGACTTTTATCTAAAATCAGGACCTTAGCCTAAGATAAACTACTTAAGAATTGTTAGGTTTTGGATTCCCGCTTTCGCGGGAATGACGAAGGGGGAAAAGGTGGATTTGACCAATCGGGAGTGGATTCCCGCGTGCGCGGGAATGACGGGGTTTTTGGGAATGACGGGGTTTTTGGGAATGACGGGGTTTTTGGGAATGACGGGGTTTTTGGGAATGACGGGGTTTTTGGGAATGACGGGGTTTTTGGGAATGATGAAAATTGCCCGCCTGTTACAATCATCCTTATTCCAAGCGTTTGCTGAACAGCTATTTGTCAGATTACATTAAACAGGAAATAGCCGGGGAGGCTTTGGTCAGAAACTTAAGCCCTTTTTCTGACTTTTTGGAAAAAGCGGCTTTGTCTGATATGGAAATTGTGAGCTATTCCACTTTTGCGCGGGACTTAGCTGTGTCCGGCCACACCATAAAAGAATATTATTCCATATTAAGCGACACTTTGTTGGGATCTTTTTTACCCGCTTATAAAAAGCGGGAAAAGCGCCGTGTGTTAAAGCAACCCAAGTTTTATTTTGCCGATGTGGGCTTGGTTAATTCTTTGATTAACCGGTTTTCCATTAACAAAAAAAACGAAAGTTTTGGCAAAGCTTTTGAAAATTGGATTTTTCATGAGTTAAATTGCTGTAGGGAGTATTATCAATCTTTTGAAAAAATCTTTTACTGGAGGCTTGCAAGCGGTATTGAGGTGGATTTTATTATTGATGATATGAGAATAGCCATAGAGGCTAAGTCATCAGAGCAAATTAGATCAGATCACCTTAAAGGTTTGAGAAAACTGACTGAGGGCTTTAAAGTGAAAAAAAAGCTGATTGTGTGCTGTGAAAAAACCATGAGAAAAACACAAGACGGCATTTTAATACTGCCCTATAAAATTTTTCTCAAAAACATAAAACATTTTTTAAGCTGAAGTGGTTTATTGTAAGTTTTCCAATTTTTCTTTTAATTGAGTAACAACGAATATTTTTATGTGTGCCACCAGTCTTTTTTTCTTTAAAGCGTCATCCAGACTCTTTTTTAAAAAAGGTATTAAATCCATACTATGGATGACTGGAATATTTTTTATATCGTTTATGATGAGCCAAAAGGAAAATGTTTTATTATCAAGTTCCTCGCAAATATCAGCATATTTTCGCATCAGCCGACAAAGAATCAATAAAGATCCATACACTTTAAGACAATATTTTTTTCTAATAAATTGTTTTATATACTTTTGCTTTTTTTTATTGTTTATTGCACTACCGGGTTTTTCTTCTGTCAGCTCCTTTAAGATATTTTGTGCTGTTTCTCCCAAGTGTGTGTCTTCGATGAGCACGGCCTGCTTTTCGTTTATATACAGATAATCGCAACAAAAAGGCTTGTTGTTTTTCACAAGCCCGGCGTATTCCACCATAGAAGGGGTTTTTGTGCCATCTGCATCTATACGGTAAGCGTAAATATCCAATGAATTGCGTGTTTGAGGAGTTATCGGTTCTTTGAATAAAGATAGGCTTATATCTTTTGATTTGAGCATTAGTCATCGCCTTGTGTGTCATTTCCTTGCTCTTTTAAAAAAAGATCTAAAAAAGGCTCTATAAGGTTTTCTTGAACAGATTTTATTTGTGATTCCAAGTCTTTTTGATCAGAATCAATAACTGAGGCGGATCCATCTTCTTGATTGACAGTCATTTGGTTAACAGCCACCAAGTGTTTATCTTCCGGGTTTTTCTTTAAATGGCTTTCCAGCCATTTCATCATGTCGGCGCTGTGTGTGGCCAAAATAATATGTGCGCCTTCTTTGGCCAGCTGAAAAAGCGTTTTCATTATTTCCACCTGCCAAGACGGGTGCAGATTTGTTTCAGGTTCGTCCATAAATAAAACTGTTTCTTTATCTAAAATTTTTTTCTCTATCAATAAGGCTAAAAAGCCCATTTGAACAACGCCGGAGGCTGTCATCGGCAGAGAATGTGCCTTATCTTCCCCTTTGAACTTAAACTGCAAAGAGCTGGATTCACTAACACTCATTTTGCCTTTTAAAACTTTTTCAGTTAAATTTTGAAAAATATTCTTAAAATCCATTTCCCCTGCAAAATTATCCGTTAACATGGCACTAAGATCAGAAAAATACTTTGGAACCAATAAACTTCTTTTTCCTCCGGGGAAAAACCAAAAGCGTCTTTCAATCCCGCGCATTAAAGCGTTTCTTAATTTCCAATGGGTGGGGGATTCTAAATACACAACATGGGATCTGTTTTGCATTTCCATCCAACCGGCAGGCGAAATACGGGAACTAATACTTTCGTCTTTAATAGTGGCCTGGCATATAGTATTTTTATCAGTGTTAAGTGATTGTTGTTTGTCCGGCTGATTGTAGCCGTTCATGCGGACGATTTTAATTTCAGCCGGTTTTTGACTATTTCTTATCAGTTTATGCAACTGATCAACTTGAAAATGGCTTGTTAAATTTCTTTTTAAAACTGTTGAAAAACCTGATTCTAAAATCTTGTCAGGCGAAATTTCTAAAAAACTTTTTAAATCTTCTGTGTTTTCTTTAATTTTTCGTATTAAATCTTGTTGCTTGATTCCCAGTAGTTCATGTTCTTCTTTTTTTAAATCTGATAAAAACGACTGCATATATTGGCTGTCCTCAATCACTTGCCGGATGGCCGGCTTGATTTTTTCTTTATCGGTCATTAAAGACAATAAATCAGGTGAATTTTGATCAAGAGAAAATTTTGTAAATAATTTTTCTAAAGATCTTATGTTTGAGGTTATAGATTTAATTTTTTTGCTGTACTGGAGTTGCTTGTTGTCTTCTGATGATGGTTTTTTATTAACCTGCTTTCTTAAATGTGATGTATACTGCATAAATCTTACAGCTTTACGCAAAGGGCTTAAATTATGTTGAAGTCTTATCAAGATAAGGTTGGTGTTCATGGTATCCAGCACGGAATAAAGTGTTTTGGAAAAAAAGCTTTTTCCGGTATTATTGGGGCCTGCTAACACAGTAAAAGGGCGAACGGAAACAGCTCCTTTTTTTATTTTTCCGATATTTTGAATATGAACTTTTAATTGCATTGCTTTTCCTTCGTGTATCTTAAGTCTGTTATCCTAAGTCTTAAAATCACACCTGTTTACTGAAATACATCCGCAGGCAAAAATGCCTTTTTTAATGCTGTTTGTCAAGGGTTTTCTCAGGCGGTGTTTTGGAAGTTTTTGGCCCCGGTTTTTTTATCAGAGGCTTTAAAGGGATTTTTTGGCTTGGCTTAGGGATTCGTGCACCTTTTTTTCGATCAGAGAGGAGTCGGCCGGGCTTTGAAAAGAGTCGGGAAGAAGAGAATGAATAGGATCTTGCTCCAGCAGATCTTGATGCGATTGCAGAACAGACTTTAAAGTGTTTTTGAGCTGAATGTGGATTCGTTTTAAGTCCGACAGATCCTGATAAGCGGTTTTTAAGGAATCCCGCGCGTCTTGCACGATGATGTCGGCTTTTTGTTTGGCGTCCTCTAAGATGAAGCGGGCTTCTTTTTCCGCATCCTGTTTGACTTTGTCCGCCATTTTTTGGGCGGTGGAAATGGTGTCGCGTAAGACTTCTTCCCGCTCGCGGTACTCGCGTAAAGTGGCTTCTTTTTCGCTGAGTTTACCTAAAAGATCTTTTGATTTGCGGGTTTTTTCCTCCCATTCGTCGGCTATGGATTGGAGGAAATCCGCCACTTCTTTAGAGCTGTACCCGCCTACGATTTTGCGGGTAAAGGTTTTTGTTAAAATATCTTCCGGATTGAACTTCATGGCCTTATCCATATATTGAAAAAAGCTCAATCCTTAAGCTTTGTGTGCCTTATACTTCAGGGCTTTTTTAAAACCCCGAAGTATAAAAAGAGAACATCCGTGTTCCCGGATTTTTACCGAACAGTAGCAAAAATCCAAAGCTTCCCGCTTATGAATTTCAGATTAAAAAACTTTTTTTTATAAATCCAACACTTATTCCTTGCGTTAGTTTTTTTTTTTGAACGGGTGTGTTAAAGAGGATCAGCTTGCATATTGCTCGACTTTGGCCCAGCTAATCAAAGGAATTGGGCGTGGAAAGCCCTGGATTTAAGGTTCTATATGCGTGAGCCTTAAGCTTGTTCGAGACGGAATACGATTTAACTCTCACCGCTTAAGGCTCACGCATACAGGCAAATAAACAAGGACTTTATTATAGTTTACTGATCAGAGGGGTTGGGGAAGAGGGTTTTTTCGCGCATGGCGGTTTTCTCAAAGCCGTAGTGCAGAAGGGAATCCAACTGAGCTGTGTTAAAAGCTTTAAGACCTTCGGCGGTCATGCCGTTTTTGCTTGCCACCTGCGATTGCAACTGAGCCAAAGATAAATCAGGAAAAGCCTTTGATAAAAGGGCTGTGCCCAAGAAGGTTTGCGTGCTGATTTGCCGGGCTGTTTCAGGGGAAAAGTGACGATCTTCCAGCCATTCGTTCCAATATTGCATAAGCTCCAGCACAAAAGCCGGGCCTGAACCTCCTGCTACAGTAAACGCGCTTAAATGTTCTTCTTCCATTTTTAAGACCTTTCCCAATGGGGAAAAAAGCCCTTCCACAAAAGATTTTAAACCGGGATCTTCGCGCAAAAGGCTGTAGGCCAAAAGCCCCCCGCCCACGCTGACCGCTGTATTGGGGACAACCCGCACAAGGCGCTTTACATAAGGAAGGGCTTTTCGCAATGCGGAAAGGGGCACACCCGCCGGAAAGCTGATGACTGTGTGATCTTCGCTTAAATCCCCGGCCAAAGGCTCAAGGGCTGTAAGCAGATCTTGGGGTTTCATGCATAAAAAAATCACCTTTGCCCGGCGAACAAGCTCTTCGTTTCCTGAAACCGGCTCAACAGCAAAGCTTTTGGCGGTTTTTTTTAGCCGCCCGGGGGAGCGGGAGCTGAGTAAAATGTTTTGCCGGGGTCGCCCCGCCACTTGCAGAAAGCCGCGTAAAAAGGCCCGGCAAAGGGAACCGGCCCCCATAAAGCCGTACACCAGCCGGGAAAATATATCAGGCATAACAAGCCCCATTTTTCTTAATTTAAAAGCTTTAAATACCGATATTTTCATAAGGAAGTCCATTAAAAACAAAAAAAAGGCTTTAAATCATGGATTTTGACACTGTGTTTTTGTTTTCAGGGCTGGCTATGGGGGCTATGTCCGTATATTTGTTCTGTTCTGTTATTTTTGCGAAAAAAACAGATTCAGAATCTTTGGCCTGGGCGGAGGGGAATGCCCCCGCTCCGTCTAAGATGCCTTTGATTCAGCTGTCCCGGCCTTTGGTCCATAATTTGGCTTTAAAATATGTCAAAAACATCAAGTCCCCAAAATATCGAAAATCTGTGGAGCGTAAAATCGCCACAGCAGGTATCAGCCGGGAGCTTAATACAGATGAATTTATCGGCCTGCAAATTTTATGGGGGCTTATGTTCCCCTTGTTTTTCTTTATTATGAACTTTGCCCTTCAGCTGAATTATCCTTATTGGTTCGGCTTGGTTATAGGCGCTATAGGGGTCGGCTTTCCGCATTTTTACTGCAACAGCCACAAGCAGAAAAGGCACAGCTCTATTATTGCGGAACTGCCTTTTTTTGTGGATCTGCTGGCCCTTAGTACAGAGGCGGGGCTGGATTTTTTTGGCGCGATACAAAAAATTACAGAAAAAGCCAAAAACTCTGTGTTGGCCGATGAGCTGTTGATTGTGCAAAAAGACATAAAACTTGGAAGCTCCCGCACCGAAGCCTTGTCCGGTTTAGCGGAGCGATTGGACATGGATGAAATCACCAGTGTTTGCACCATGATCATTGACTCAGACGAAACCGGGGCGAGCATCGCCAAAACCCTTAAGGCCAAGTCGGAGCAGATGCGCTATGAGCGCTTTGCCCGCGCAGAAAAAGAGGGCGCCAAAGCTTCGCAAAAAATGCTTCTTCCCATGATATTGCTGATTTTACCGGCGGTGATGCTGACTATATTTGCCCCTGTGGGCTTACAGTTTTTTTACGGGGGTAAATAATAATGAATCGCCTTATACACAAAAACGAAACTTTAGCTGAGAAGGTAATTACCGCCCGCTCTTTTTTTGCCCGGGTCAAGGGGCTTATGGGGAAAAAAGACCTTTCCCCCTCAACAGCTTTTTGGATTTTGCCTTGTAAGGGGGGGATACACACTTTTTTTATGAAGTTTCCTATTGATCTGATTTTTGTAAACCGCGGTTTAAAAATTACCCGTGTATTTAAAAACATCACTCCCTGTAAGATTGTTTACCCTTTTTCTTTGTTTTCAAGCACGCATTCTGTTTTTGAATTTCAAAGCCCCGCTTTGGAAAAACATATTTTACAAAAAGGAGATCAGCTTTATGTGGGCCATTAGATTTTTAAACGGCAGTTTAGCCGGACATGAGATCCCCCTTCAAGAGGGAAAGTATATTATCGGTCGGGGTGAGGATTGCCAGATTACTGTTTCCGATCCCGGAATATCCAAGCGACACGCGGAGTTGCAGGTGGATGAGGAAGGGGTGATTGTAAATGATTTAAAATCCAGCAACGGCACTTTTTTAAACGGCGTGCAGGTGCAGGAATGCGAAGTGCAGGAAAAAGACAGGGTGTCTTTGTGCAAAACCACTTTTGATATTGTGCTCGCCAAGGAAGTGGAGCAGGTGCCGGTGCAGGCTTTTGAGCAACAACAGCAAGATCCCGCTTACGGCGCGATAGCTCAAGGAGGCGCGCCTTACTATGCGGGTGCGTATCCCGCCGCCACGCCTTACCCCGCGCCCGCGCCACCTGCCGGCAGTGGGGCCGCTGAACAAGGGGAAAACAAACCGAATGAGCCGGTTAAGCTTACCTTAAAAAATTGGTTTAAAAATTATATGGAAAAAGTGGTGTTACCAGGGGTGTATAAACTGCCGGTTTATATGGAGTTTAAGTGGGTGCTTGCGGGCTTTATGATTTTTTTCGTGGTGGTGATGACTGTTTTGTCTGCGTTTCCTTTGATTCAGATATTAAATTCCTCTGTCGCGCAGGAGAGCATGAACCACGCCGAAAGCATTGCCAAAACCTTGGCTCAGGTAAACCATGAGGCTGTTAAAAGCCGTATTCATTCCTCTGTCAGTGTGGAACCGGCCCTTAGAAGGCCGGGTGTTAAGTCCGCTTTTGTTGTGAATGCCGTAAACGGAAAAATTATAGCCCCCGCGGAGAAAGCGCACACTTATTCTAAAATCCCCTTTGTAAACAAAGGGCGAAAGAACAACACCGGCTCGGTAAAAAAGCTTGACTCCAACACTGTGGCCGCTATGGAGCCTATTTCTTTTTTTAACCAAAAGACCAATACGCACAGCCCGGCCGCCTTTTCTGTGGTGATGTATGATATGGGCGCGCTTGCTTTTGGAAATAAAAGGACCATAAGCCTGTTGGTGCAAACCTGCTTTATCGCTTTGGTTTTGGGGGTTTTGCTTTTTTTCTTTCTTTATAAAATGATTGAGTTTCCTATTGCCTCTTTGAACAGGCAGTTAAGCTCCGCCTTAAAGGACGATTCTCTTTCTGTGCAGACGGATTATGATTTTGAGCAACTGAAAAACCTGACCGGCAATATTAACTCGGCTTTGTCGCGTATTTCCGCCGCGCAGGAGGCCGACCAAAGCATGAATGAGCACGATCGTTTAACAGAGATGAACCATCTGATTGAAATGATAGGCTATCCCACTTTGGGAGTGGAAATGGAGAGCATGAAAATTCAAGGGGCGAGCGCGCTTTTTGAAGAGGAAACAGGGGTCAGCACAGAGCGGATTTTACACTGTACTGTTCAGGATTTAGATGACCAAGCCCTTAAACTTAACCTTACGGGTTTGCTTGAGAAAGTACAGCAGTATCCGCATGAAATAGCCTCAGACGCTTTGGAGTTCAGTGGGGTGGAGTTTCAGCTTTCCGCCAAGGGAATTTACGGTCGGGAGGGTTTGGCGTACACGCTTATCTCCTTTATACAGTTAAACCGCGAAGAGCAGGCGGAGGCCGGTTAAATAAGGTGTGAAGGTATGAAAGCAAAAAACTACAATCCCCCTTTGCCTGCGCCCTCTGTGGCCCGGCTTAAAGTGACTAAAGGTCCGCACAAAGGGGTGTCTTATAAATTGGTGTCGGGAAAAATCACAATAGGAAGAAGCTCAGAAAACGACATTGTTCTTATGGACGACGATAAATGCTCCAGATCTCAGGCCCTTTTAAGCCTTAGATCTGGAGGCGCAGGCTGGATCATCAAAGATTTAAGCAACAAAAGCTCTGTGAAAATAAACAATATAATTAAACTTCAGGCGGATTTGGAAGATGGAGATTTAATTCAGTTCGGCTCCACTGTTTTGCAGTTTGAATTTAAAGTTTCGCAAGAAGCCCCCCCTCCGGTTTTAGCGCCAATGCCTGTGCAAGACTCTAATAAGGGTGTGGCTCCTCCGGCGTCTGTGCCGCCTTCGGGTGATGTGCCCGGCGCGCCGATTGGCGGTCTTCCCGGTTTAAAGCCGGGGGAGGATCCTTCTTCGGGTTTGCCGCCCGCGGGTTTGCCGCCCGCGGGTTTGCCGCCCGCGGGTTTGCAGGACCCGGTTTTTTCTTTAAAAACTTCATCTGCTGTCGGCCAAAACAAAAAAAAAAGACTTATAATAATATCAGCTGTTTTTGTTTTAGGGGGGGGCTGGTTTTTCTTAAGTGATACGGAAAACAAAAAAGAGGAAGACCGCTTAAGAACAGAAAAACAAAGAGAGGAGAGCCTTAAAACTTTAACAGAGCTTAAAGAAAAAGAATGGGAAAAAAGGAGCAAGAATGTGGAAAGCTCTTATAAGCACGCTCAGTTTGCCTATACCAGAGGAATAAGGGATTACCGAAAAGGGGTGTACGGCCGCGCCATTGAGTCTTTTCGTGTTTGCAAAACCCTTTATCCCCGGCATCAGCTTTGCGACTCTTATTTAAAAAAAGCGCAAGTCAAACATCAGCAGTTGATACAGGCTTGGATGGTGGCGGGCAAAGAGTACAGGAAAAAAAGAAGGTTTGTCCCCTGTATGTCTTCTTTTAAAAATGTGATGATGGCTTTAAAAGATAAAAGCAATCATCTTTATAAGGAAGCGCAGGAAAGCTGGAAAATTTGTCAAATACAATACGAGGATCGTTACTGATGTTAAAGCTTATTATCAGACACAAGGGAAAAATTATTCAAGAAGTGTCTCTTAAGGCGGAAGGCGGGATTACCGTTGGCCGGGGGGCGGACAGCGATATTATTTTGCCCAAAGCGCCGGGTGTTTCACGCCGTCATCTTTTGCTGTCCCCCGGGGAAGACGGACAATGGACAGTAAAAAATTTGTCTAAGTCTTGCGAGCTTAGCATAGAGGGGGAGGAAAAAGAAGAAGCTGTGGTTCGCGCAGGGGAGTTTTTTCAGGCGGGGGATTTTCAGTTCAATTTGTTGGAAGAAAAACAGGAAGGCCCTACAGATAAAGAGCAAAGCAAAGCGCTTGTTTCCGGTGAATCCGCGGAAAAATCCGCGGAAGAATCACCTGTTCCCGCGGGCTATAAAACGGAGTCGCAGATAAATGAGATAGAGGAGCAAAAAAAAGCGCGGGAAGAGCAAAGCGGGGGGGATTTAGCTTCTTCCTCCACAGCCGGACTTCCGGTTTTGGCGGATGGGAAAACCCAAATGGTGGATATGTCATCGGGGCTGAGACTGTCGGCTTATTTAAAGGTTTCTTACGACGACGACACCCCCCGGGATATTTTTAAATTAAGTGAGGAAGAATCGGAATGGGTTTTTGGAAGGGACGAGTCGGCGGACATCATGGTGGAAAGCCCCAATGTCAGTCGCGCGCACTTTCGGATAAGCCGGGATGAAAAAGGACAATATTATATAAAAGATTTAAAAAGCTCTAACGGCACCCTTTTAAACGATAAAGAATTAAGTTCGGGGAAGGCTTACCCTCTTAGATCCGGGGATATGATTTATATTCTGGATATTGAAATCGCCTTTGAAATTAAAGATCTTATATTGGAAAAAGAGCTGGCGGGGCTTAAAGCCCCTCAGCCCGCGCCGGTTCAATATCAGGCGCCCGGTCCGCCGGGTATGTACGGGCGGCCGGAGCAACCGGGGGCTTCGCCGGGGCCTTTGCCGGCTCACCTTCCGGGGGTTATTGTGGAAATGCCGGAAGAAAAAGGCGTAAATTCTTTTTTTCAGAAAAACAAAAAACGGCTGTTTCTTTACGGGGGCATTATGACGGCTGTTCTGGCTTTCGCCTTTTTAAGCGGTAATAAAGAACCAGCCGGGGAAGAGAAAACAGCAACAGGGGCGGGGGAGCTGGCCGGCTTAAGTGATGAGCAGGCCGGCCTTGTAAAAGATATTTATACTCAGGCCCAACAGCTTTACACTCAGGGAAAGTTTGAATATTGCTTAAGCGAAGTGAAGAAAATTCATGATTACACAGACTCCTATCTGCTTTCTAAAAAGCTTGAGATTAAATGCGCGCAGGCGGCGGAAAATCAAAGAAGACAGCATGATTTAGAGCAAAAAGAACAAAAAGCGGAACAAACAGAAAAGCGCCTTCAGGACATTGCCGATAAATGCGAAAAGAAATTTGACACCTTTCAGTTTAAGCATGATTTGGTGGCTTGTTTGAACCCGGCTATAGAGCTTGCTCCGGCAGACAGCCGGATACAAAGCTTAACAGAAAGATTTGACGCCATTGAAATGGAAAAAGAGGAAAAAAAACAGCAGGCGCTTAAGAGAAAAAAGCTGATTAAATCTGTTTTCAGCAAATACACTTACGCTAAATCCCTGTACAAGGCCGGCAAGGTTTTAAAAGCCATGTCCGCTTATCAGCATTTTATCAATATCAGCTCTCACCGGGAATTAAAAACAGCCCGTGAAACCGCTAAAAGAGAGCTGGCCGCCATTCAAAAAAAGTTTAACGACAGCAATAACAAAATGAGCAGTGAGTGTGAAAGAGAATTTAAGGCCGGACAATTTAAAAAAGCTTATTACACCTGTAAAACCGCCTCAAAAAAAATCCCGGCTCCCCATAACCAAAAAACTTTGACTTTAAAAACCCGCGCCCGGCATAAATTGGAAGCGGTTATGAAGCCTATTTATGAATCAGCAGGTTTAAACGAAAGCGTTGGCCAAGTGGAAGCCGCCAAGGAGGATTGGAATAAAATTTTAAGTAGGGATGTTAATACAGGAGTTTACTACAACAGAGCAAAAGAAAAACTGAACAAATATTAAGCCCCAAGGGGATTAAACGGAGACAGGCGCATTATGCAAATTCAGGAGCGGTTTTTTGCCGGAAAAGTGTTTCTTCCCAAAGCTGAGTGCTGTATATCCGGCAACAAAAAACTTATTACGGTTTTAACCCCTTGGGGGCGGGAAGCGGTGAGCGCCAAAGAGGTGTTTGACAATATTACCTCTCAATATCGCTTGCTTTCCGAGGACAAAGAAAGCACCCACCCCTTTCCTAAATTGATGAGCCTTAACTCCACACAAAACGATATGAGAACCACCGTTATGCAGGTTAATCAACAAATATACAGCAGTGTTAATCAAGAGGAATACTCTATGGGCTTTGAGCTGTTTTTTGCCGTCATAGTGGAAAATGTATTCACTTTTATTCAAGTGGGTTTGCCCGCCTTGCTGATTGACCGCCCTCATCAACATTTGTGTGGTGTCGGCCGACTTAACGCACCGGCTTTAAATATCCCCCGCCGGGGGGGGAGGCTTTCTCCTTTACCGCAGGAGCTGTTGGGCGTGCAGGAGGATATTTCCTGCCATCCCTTTTTCTTTCGTTTTCAGCCGGATGACCGGCTGATCCTGCTTAACCGAAGCTCCATTCCCGCCGGGTGGTTCAGTCTCCAAAGAAAGGAGCGCACTTTGGAAAACCTAAGCCGTCTGGCCGCGGAAGAAAACCCTGATATTCCTTTTTATTTGGCTTTGTTGGAGCTTAATTCTGATTGACCCCTAAGGTATTAAACCTGTGTGACACAGCATATTTTTTCTTGAGCTGTTTGAGAAAAAAAGGTTAGGATGCTCTAAGGCTTTACGCAAACCATAAAACATGGAGATAAAAATATGCTTACCGATCAGCTTTTGTCCCTTTCTTCAATAGCCCACGAGGTGGTGCTTTGGTTTTTAATTGTTTTAAGTGTGCTCTCTGTTGCTGTTATGTTGGATCGTTTTTTCTTCCTTAGGGAGTTTTTATCTGAAACTTCTCTTATTTTATCTGAAATGATATCTGCGCTGGAGAGCGGCAGAAACTCTCACATGAAATTGGTATATGACAAATACGGCCTTTTGCCTGCGGGAAAGCTTTTACAAAAATCCTGGGAACATATTATCACAAAAAGAGAAAAAGGTTTGGAGGAAATGATGAACTCTCACCTGCTGGCTCTTAAGCCCAAAATGGAAACCCGGCTCAGCTTTTTGGCCACCTTGGGATCCAACGCGCCTTTTATCGGCCTTTTGGGCACCATCTTCGGGGTTATGGAGGCTTTTGAGGCTTTAGGAGGGGCGGCGGACGGCAGTGGATCCACGGGTGTGGTAATGGCGGGCATCTCAAAAGCTTTGGTGGCGACCGCCGTGGGCCTGATTGTGGCCATTCCCGCCATTACCGCTTATAACTTTTTGCAAAAACAGCTTAAGATGATTTTTCACCACTTGGAATCCATGAAGGAAACACTGCTCTCCTTTGCCAAAAATTGCAGTAAATAAGGTGTATATGTTATGAAATTAGACGATCACCGGCCCATAGCGGAAATCAATATCATCCCTTTTGTGGATATTATTCTTGTCATACTGATTATATTTATGGTTACCGTTCCTTTTATCATCAAGACCGGGCTTTCTTTGGATTTACCCAAAGCTTCATCCTCCAAAGCTTTGCCGGACATTAAACACAAACTGCATATCACCATTAATACCGCCGGGCAGGTTTTGTTAAACGGGACCCTTACGGAAGGGGAGCGCATTAAAGAGAGCTTAAAAAATCATATAAAAGATATGAACCTAAAGGAAGTGCAGGCGCTGATTTCTGCGGATAAAAATGTTCTTCACGGAAAAGTTATTTCTGTTATAAATATCGTAAAATCCCTGGGTTTAAAAAAAGTGGCCATCGCCACTAAAAAATCCGAGTAAATTTTACACACTATAAAAAAATAAGTTGGATAATTTTCTTAAAAATGAGATGATATAACCACTGAAAGGTGGTGGAAAAATTGTGCTTTAACAGTTTTAAAAAAATTTTATGGTTTTACGGTTTTACGGTTTTTATTTTGGCTGTTTCCTCTGCAAGGGCGAAAGAGTCTGTTGCTTTTTCCGGCCTTGTTCAAGGTTGCAAGCCCCCCGCCCGGTGTTTCAAAAAGTTTATTAATAAATCCGTTGTTCCTCCCGGCGTTGTTAAAATTCGTATATTAAAGCAAGACCCTAAGACCGGAGAGGATGTTTTGCATTCCCTGTCTACAGGATATTTTATTTCCGAAGACGGTATTTTGGCTACGGCTTTTCACGGTGTGGTGGATCTTACGGGGGAAGTAAGCCGGCACATATTATTTGAGGACAGAGGGGGTATTTATGCCGTTACGAAAATTATCGCTTTGGATCCTAAATCGGATTTGGCTCTTTTAAGAGCGCCAAAAGATTACCGCCTTGTTCGATTTTATCCTCCGGTGGGAGAGGGGGAGGAGGGTTCAGCGGGCCGGCCTCTTAACATTACCGGATGGCTTGGCAATGCGGTGTTAAACAACAAGGGGCAAACAGGAAGTCAGGGGTTTTTGACCGCTTTTGGTTTTCCATCGAAAAGCAAAACCGGCACAGTTTTGCGCGCAAAGATGTTAAACACTGTTCATACAGATCCTTTTTATATGATTGGAAGGATGAGTGAAATTTTTCATATAGTTGGGATGAGCGGCGGGCCTGTTTTTTTTGAGGATGGAACTTTGGCGGGAACCATGCAAGCGTCTACAGGGATGAAGTACATAAGGATTACCCGAGTGGAGCATATCATCAAGTTGATGGAGCGTGAGCCTCTTTCCTGTGTTGATGATGAATGTATAACATCAGCGATGAACCTGCTGATTTCGGAGGCGGAGCGGGGGGATGCGCGCGCGTGGCTTACTTTGGGTAATTTGTTTGCCAGGCAAAAGATGTATACTCAGGCTTTTAAGTGGTATAAAGAATCAGCCGAAGGCGGGTTGGCGGAAGCGCAATATGCAACAGGGCTTATGTATTTTTTTGGGATGGGGGCGCCTCGGGATAAATTGTTAGCGGTTAAATGGTTTAAGCGGTCTTCTGATCAAGAATTTATGTTTGCCCTTTACCGTATGGGCCGGATATACCATGTCGGCATCCCGGGCTTAATTGATCCTAATCTTGAATTGGCTGTTTCCTTTTACGAGCGGGCGGCAAAGCAAGGGGAGCACAAATCACAAGGACACCTTTTTGAACTGGGCCGTCAGGAACCTTAAACTGTCATATTAGTTGTTATTTAGTGGCCCGTTAAAACACTTCCCGTTGTAAGTCTTGTATGCTTTAGCCTTAAGCTTGTTCAGGCTGGAAGTCGCACAGGCGACTTCCAGTTTTACACTTGGACCCTCACCGCTTGGCTTTGCTTTTGAGACATAATTTACAGGTGTTTTTCACAGTGGACTATGTTATTATATAAATGTGTTTTATACTGCTAAGAGTATGGGGGTGTAGCTCAGCTGGGAGAGCATCTGATTTGCATTCAGAAGGTCGCAGGTTCGATCCCTGTCACCTCCACCATTATCAAAATAAATGATGTGACATATATATGGAGGTGGTTTAAACCGGTGCGGTCACGGCCCTTTAAGGCCCGGTTTTAAGCCCTGCCGGTGGATATTTGATGGTTCAGGAGCCGGGCGATCCATATTCTTTCGCAAATCAGGTTAAAGCCTATGGCCTCCGCGCCCATTAAAACCGATTCAAAATATTGTTTTACATCTTCAATTTCATCCATACCCACTTCTGTGTCGTAAAGGGAGTCTTCCAGAACTTCGATAAAACTGATTAAGTCCGGGGTGGTTACCACTTTAGGCAGGCGGTTCATGTCCAAGTCAGAATACACCGCAGGCTTAAACCCTATAAGGCTGTCGGTCAGTATGACCTTTTTCCCGTCGCGGAAGTTTACCTGCAAAAAAGGCTCTTTTTTGGAGTCTTTGCGGGATAAGACTTCAGCAATGGTCTTGGTGTTCATTTTTAAGTGCTTTCCGTCAAGGCTTTGGCAGATAATCAGCTCGTCTGTTCCGCTTTCCAAAAAGCCTAAACCCCGGCTTTGCGACACAAAATTCACTATGGATTGCACTAAGGGGGAGGGGGCGGAGCATTTTTGTATTTTCATAAGAGCTGTCCTTAAAAATTTGTATGTCTTTTAGTTATCATCGTCAAAAATGCCCCCCATCTTTAAAAAAATAATCAATTAAGCCTGAAAAAACCGCATTTTTTAGTTCAGGCAAAGATTGATGGGCTAAGATAGTTTTTTTTTACGCCTGCCCGCTGTTTCTGTGGGAGGGGGGTTAATCCAGAAAACGGGAGGAGAGATTAAAAGTGGCGCTTTTTCGTAAAATGGCTTTTCTTTTTCGGCTTTTGTCAATCCAGTAGCCGAACACCTGAAGCCGGACAGTGTATTTTGGAAGACTTGTTAAAATAAAAGGCTCACGCGCGGTGATGCCTCCTCTGTTTCCCGCCTCTTCAGCGGCTTGCCGGATATTGTTTAAGCCGCCGGAATCTTCCCCCTCCTCTTTAGGGTAGTCGGTGGGAACGGGCACTCCGTCGACGAAAAGGATAAGATTGTTTCGGCTTTTAGGATCCATAGGCTCAAAAGGCTCTCCTCTGTAAGCGTTGGCTTTGGCCCCTTTTTGAAGAGGGGGGGCGATATACAGAGGGTCACTTTGACAGTAGCCGGAGGAAATCTCTTTTGAACCTTGTAGGGTTTCTGATCCGTATTTGGCGGACATAATAAATCTTAAGTTTTCAATAACAGCGTAATAAGAGTTATGCTTGTTGGCCACAACCAAACCGATTTGAAACCAGTTTTCACCCACTCTTATTGGGATCGGTTGATTGTTCTCAGTTGTTTCCCTGTTGCCGGAATCTTCTCCTCCCGTTTCTTCATCCTCTCCTGTGTCCTCCGGCTCCAGACCATAGTCTGTGTCTAAGGGCCGTCTTCTGCATATTTTGTTAGGGGCTTCATGAATAAAAATATGGGGTGTTTTTTCGTCATCTATAGGAACGACAAAAATTTTTAAGGTGTCATCCGGCACATTGCTTGCTTGGTTACCGCTTTTTAGTTGCAGATCGCAGGAAAGAGTAAAAAAAAGCAAAAACACAAGAGGTAATTGTTTTTTGAAGTTCATTATCTTGATTATAATAGATTGCAGTTTGTTGTCAAACAAGACTGTAAATTTAAGATGTGAGTTTTTTTTAAGTGGTGGAGGCGACGAGAGTCGAACTCGTGTCCGCAAATCTTCCACATTCAGGCAGGCTACATACTTAGTTGGCGCGAAGTACAGCAACCGGCCGGCGCCAACACGGCAGGAAGGGTTTTTACCGGTAAATTTAAGTGTTTTTACCCCGATAAAACGATAAAAAACCGAGACAGCTTAATCAACGCCTTGCACACCCCGCCGTCAGGAGCGCGGTCAGCGGCCACCTGTTTAAATTAGGCGGCGTGAGCAACACTAAAGTTGCCGATTGGTTGTTTTGTATGTTTTTTAAGAGGTCCTCATACTCCTCTGTATGCTCCTGAAGCTTCATGACCCGCGTCGAAGCCACTCGCCCCCAAGGCCCTTATTTTAAGGCCTTTTAGCCTGGATTGTCAATAATTTAGTCAAAAATTGTTTAAGAACAGCAACAGGGGCAACCGATACAGTAATTAGTCGGGCGTGAAAAAGGTTTTTTTGCTCGTGTAAGTATCCTTGCTCATACCCACCGCTCGGGCTCAGACATGCGTTTTGCCACGCCCGCGTCTTTCAGCCGCAGCGTGCTCAAAGCCGAACTCGCCTCGCGGTAGGTATGAGCAAGGACTTTATCACGGGCTACTAATTAGTCGTCTGTGAAAAAGGTGTTAACTGCTGGTCTGCAAGCAAAGTCCAAGCGGTGAGAGTCCAAGGTATTCCGTCTCGAACAAGCTTGGACTTTGCTTGCAGACATAACTTAAAAGGGGTTTTTTACTTATGAAAGCATGTAAGAATTTGCTGTTGTTTATGTTTTTTGGCTTTTTTCTGTATCTGCCTGCCTGTCACTTAAATCAAACAGGCGGCGGTGATACCTCCGGGGGCAGGGCAACCGGCGTAAAGGCTGATTCTGATGATGCCACACCTTCGGAAAAATGGCTTTTCACCGGGTCTTTGGAACTTACAAACGCCGCAAAATACCGTTCGCTTTTAAGCGAATATAGAAGATGTGACCCCTGCACAAATTATTTTGGGCCTGCCAAGTGTAAACACTTTGATTCCAGAGCGGATGTCAAAATAGAGTTTGAACAGTTGGCGCTTCCCGCCAAAGCTGTTTTGACGATCAAACCTTATTCCGAAAAAAAATTTATATGGCCTGTTCAGGGTTTTTTTGGGGCTTGTAAGCCTGTAAATCCTCTAAGCCCCATAAAATTTGAGGGGAAAGCAAGGTATTGGAGCAATTATGAGGGATTTCATGTGCAGTTTGCGGGCAGTACCGATTTGGCCGGAGGTTTGGGCTTTGTGACGGTAAGAAGCGCAAATGGTGTCCCCGGGGAGCACAGCGCATTAAATATTACTTTGTACTATGGAGGCTCCGCAAAAGAAGCAAACATCATCGGCACTTCTGAATTGGAAGATCAAAGCCGGGATGATTCAGACGGTTATTATGGAGGTCGGGGCGGCCGTTAAGCTCTTGAAAGCTGTGTGAAATTGTGGGAATTTGTAACGGACAATGAAAAGTTCCCTGTTTTTGCTGAAAATGCTTTTTTTGGCGTTTTGCTTTACTTCCTGTATATCCTTTGATTTTGGTTCATTGACAGATCAAACGGCAAGCGGGGTGGTTTTTCAGCCTCCGCCTGAGCCGTATAAAAAAGTGATCAAAAAGGGCATGGATCTGGCCTGGGAAAACCCGAAAACCGGCGATACGCTTTCTTTTTTTTCCAACTGCTCAACCGCCGTGGAGTTCAGCTCTGTGACAGATTTTCAAAAAGAGCTTTTGGATGGCTTAAAAAAGTTTCGTGTGTCAAGTCAAAGAAGTGGCCTTCATCAAGGCCTTACGGCGCGGTTTGTATCTTTAAAGAGGTTTTTTTCTTCACCCGAAAAAATGAACATGCATTTGTTTTTGTTTAAAAAGGAAAATTGCTTTTACACTGTCAGTTTTTTAACTGTTTCTTCTGCAAAAGCGGATTTCCCGAATCGGCAAAAAGTGTTTGAAACATTTATCAGGGAGTTTCGTGCGCCGTGAGCTGGCTTAAACAAATTATTCATTTTCTGGGAGGCATGACTCTTCTTGTTCGCGATGTTTTGGTGGAGCTGAAATCCCGCCCTTTTTATTTTAAACTTCTTTTGCGTCAGATTTATGAAATAGGGTGGAAATCCATGCCCATTATTTTTGTGACTGCGGCCTGCACAGGCATGGTTTTGACTTTGCAGTTTGGCCTTACTTTGGAAAAGTTCGGGGGAAAAATATACAGCCCCAAAATTTTGTCTTTGGCTATATTTCGGGAGATAGGGCCTGTGTTTACAAGTTTAATTTTGGCCGGCAGGGTGGGCGCGGGCATCACGGCGGAAATCGGCGCCATGAAGGTGACCCAGCAGATTGACGCTCTTTTGGTTTTGGGGACTTCTCCTATAAAGAGGATTGTTATTCCCCGGGTTTTGGGGGGGCTTGTGGCCGTGCCGCTTTTGTGTTTGTTTTCCTGTTTAATTTCCATTTTGTGTGGCGCTTTAGTGGGATATTTGGAGCTGAATTTGGATCTGTCGTATTTTTTGCATAAAGTGTTTGGCACTTCTGAACTGCGTGACTTTTTTTCAGGCCATATAAAAACTTATTTTTTTGCCTGTTTTATCACATTAACGGCCTGTTATTTTGGTTTGCAGGTCAGTCACGGAGCCTACGAGGTGGGAAACGCGACCACCAAAGCGGTGGTGTTTTCTTCTTTGTTAATTGTCATAGGGGATTATTTTCTGACAAAATGTTATTGGGTGATTATATCTTTTTTAGGCGGGACTTTTTGACAAAACTTTACAGGGTGAGGATATAAAATGCGGTCTGTGATTGAAGTAAAAAATATTTATGTTTCCTTTAACCGCAAAAAAGTGCTGAAAGGGCTTACTGTGTCTCTTACTCAAGGGGAGTGCTTGGCCTTGATTGGCGGTTCCGGGGAGGGTAAATCCACTTTACTTAGATCACTTATCGGGCTGGAGTATCCCACAAGCGGCAAAATATTATTTGAAGGAAAAAACATGTTGGATCTGAACATGGAAGAGCAAACCTCCATTAGAAAAAAAGTGTCTTATGTTTTTCAGGGGGGGGCTTTGTTTGACTCTATGACGGTTTATGAAAACTTGGCTTTTCCTTTAAGGGAACATACAGATTTTTCGGAAAGCCGGATTAAAAAAGAGGTTTTACAGGAGTTAAAGGAGTTTTCTCTTGAAGGCTCAGAGGATATGTATCCCCTGGAGCTTTCGGGGGGCATGCAAAAACGGGTGGGCATTGCGCGGGCGACCATTATCAAACCTATGGTGATTTTGTATGATGAGCCGACTGTGGGCCTGGATCCTTATAAAAAAAGAAGTATGCAAAGCACGATTATAAAAATGCAAAAAAAAGGAACCAGCTCTGTAATAGTAACGCATGATATGGAGACTGTTTTAAGGGTTTGCGATCGCATTGCGCTTTTGCAGGGAGGGAAAATTAAGGCCCTGGAAACCATGCAAAACTTTAAAAAAAATAAAAATGTGGTTTTAAATAATTTTGTCAAAGGCATTAAACAAGGAGAGGATTATGAGACAGCGTAAAAAAAACATCACATTCAAAGTGGGGGTTTTTGTGTTTGCGGGGGTGGTGTGCCTGTTTGCCTACACCCTTTTACTGGGGACCAACCGGACTTATTTTAGTTTGGCGTATAAGTATAAGGTACAGTTTTCCTCTGTGGATGGTTTGTTTTCCGGTTCTGTGGTGAAAGTAAATGGTGTGCCGGCCGGCAATGTGGTGGATATAGAGTTTATTCGTAAAACAGGGGAGGTGCGTGTGGTGGTTTCTGTTTTGCGTGACTTTGCTCCGGCTTTGACAGACAAAGCTTTTGCCTCTTTGGCTACAAAAGGATTATTGGGGGATAAGTACATTGCCATTATCACCCGTGGGGATCAGCAGGGGCAAAGGCTTAAAAAAGGGGATTACATACCCACTCAGCCCGCGGGCGGCCTGCTTGGGGTTTTAAATTCCTCTGCCGGGGGCGATAAAATAAAATCTGTTTTGGATGAGCTGGCGATCCTTATAAAGTCCCTTAATTCAGAAAAAACAGTTCGGCAAATCAGCAAAACCGCGGGCAGTATCTCTAATATGTTTTCGGAAAGTCAGTCCCGGGATTTATCCCGTATGCTGAAGAGGATAAACAGTATACTCACGAAGTTGGATGAAGGGGAAGGCACTGTGGGGGCCTTGATTAACAACAAAAATCTGTACCACAGAGTGCTGGGTCTTTTAGGAAGGCGCCCTTACCACAAATACCTGCCGGCTTTGGTGGATGAGCAAAACAAAAGATAAAAAATTTTTACCGGTTAAGTTTCTATTTCCTTAAGAAGTTTTGCCGTTTGTTCTCTTAATTTTAAAATGTCCCGGTTTAAGGTGAAGTGAATTTCCTGCACCCAAGGTTTTTTAAAGTGCTTGTTGATTTTTTCTTTTAGATCGTTTGTGTGAAAGCTTAACTCTTGAAGATCTGTAGAGTGGCTAACCCACAAGACCAACCGGCCGGCCTGATAATTAACGGGCCGGGTGTTTCTTAAAACATCGTATACGGCAAACCGCTTCCAATCCCGCCAAAGCCGGATTCCAAACCCTTGATCTGTATTTTTTAAGTGCTCTTTAAAAAAAGAAGGTAAAATATCAGAAAGGGGAACCGGTTTTTGTGTTTTTTCGTTTGTCATTGTATGTTGTTTTGTACTTTCAGTGGCTTGTTTTCTCAAGGTTTTTTTATAGTTTTTAAAAGTGCTGTTCGCGTTTATGCCTTGGCGGGGATTTTTCGGCCTTTCTTAAGCGGCTTTTTTATAGTGCTCAGCCTCTTGTTCTTCTGTGTCCAAAGCGTTCAAATTCAGGCGGGTGATGGAGGTGACCCCGGTCAGCTCCAGAGAAGAACGCTTGTTTTTCCACCCGGCGATTTGTTTTTTGACATTTTTCAGGACGGCTTTCATGGCGGATTCTATCGTTTCGTCTTTGGCATAAGAGGAAAAGGTTTTAATATTGGAGTGCACGGTCAATTTGCACAAATAGCCCTTGATTTCCTTAAAAATATGCAGGTGGCAGGTGGATCGGGAGGGCGCGTGGCGCAGCAAAGACTCCAAATAGTCTTTTAAGCGGTGAGACTGCTCTTTTTGCTCCATTCCGTGAAAACGAATAATAATATTGTTCATTAGCTTTTTCTCCTGAAGTTTTATTTTTATCGGCTGTTTTGCGGTGTATTTGAATTTTTTTTTCTTTTTTTGAACATATATGCTTTTCTTCCGCTTTTTTTGCCCCTTCTTCCGCCTTTTCTTCCGCTTTTTTTGTGTTTTTTCTTTTTTTTACGGATCGGCCGGGCAGGCTGTTTTACCGGTTTTCCCGCGTGCTTTTTCAGCTCAAAATCAATTTGACCGGTCTCAATATCGGCGCCGGCCACTTGAATGCTCACCTGTTCCCCCATTTTAAAGCGCTTTCCTGAAACGGGGGAGACCAGCTCCAGCAAAGCCTCTTCAAACTCCCACCTGCCCGGTAAGCTGTTAATGGGGATAAGGCCCTCCACATCATAGAGCCTTAATTTGACGAAAAGGCCAAATCGGGTGAGACTGCAAATCATCCCCTCCATTTCCTCTCCGATATGTTTTTTTATAAAGCGCGCTCTTTTTATGTCTTTTATTTGTCGTTCGGCTTTTACGGACCTTTGTTCACAGGAGGATACGACGGCGGAGATACGGCTTAACTCCGATTCGCTGTAAACCGGCTTTTTTTGGGCCAAAACCGCCTTTAATATACGATGAAGGGTCAAATCGCTGTATCTGCGGATAGGGGATGTAAAATGGGTGTAATATCGGGTGTTCAGGCCAAAATGCCGGCTGTTTTGGGCGCTGTAGACAGCTTGTGAAAGAGAGCGCAGGATTAAAGTTTGAACCACCTCCGTTAAAGCCTGCCCGGCAAACTCTTGAATAAGGTCTGATATTTTTTTATGTAAATGTGGCTCAGTCAGCCGGACTTTCAGGCCCCGATGGCCTGCAAAAGACTCCAAAAACTTTAAGGACTCCGTTTTGGGCGGGTCGTGTATCCGATAAATGGAAGGGACTTTGTGTTTTTGTAAGTATTCCGCAACAGCGGTATTGGCGGAGAGCATAAGCTCTTCGATAAGCCGGTGAGAAAACAGCCGGTGTGTTTGCCTGATATCTGTCGGTTCCCCCAAAGCATTTAAGCTGATTTCTGTTTCCGGGATCTCTAAATTGATAAAATGCTTTTTAAGCCGGTTTTTAATCAGCCTTTGTGCCAGTTTTTCGCTTGCTCTTACATTTTGCACCACAGGCTCAGAAAAGGCTTTTTGTTTCCCGCCGTTTTGCCCGCCTTTTACGCGCCCGTTACGGGAATAAACAGGGTTTTCTATTATTTCTTGGGCTTCGCCGTAGTTCAGGCGGGCCTGACTGTGAATAAGGGCCGTGTAAAACTTGGCTTTTTGCTTTTCCCCTTGTGTATTAAAATGTATTTCCGCTACAAAAGTCAGGCGGTCTTCCCCGGGTTTTAAGGAGCAAAGGTCGTTGCTTAGTTTTTCAGGGAGCATGGGCAGAGTCCAGCCGGGAAAGTAAAGGCTGTTTCCTCTGTGAAAAGCCTCTTTATCCATAGCAGAGTTTTTTGTGACATAGTGGCTGACATCGGCTATGGCCACATAAAGAGTCCAGCCCTGTAAGCTTTGCGACACATAAATCGCATCGTCAAAATCCTGTGCAGTGGCGCCGTCAATAGTGACAAAGGGCAGGTGCCTAAGGTCTTTTCTTTGGCCTTTATCCAAAAACGAAGATTTTGCCTCTTTCAGGCAGTTTTCGGGAAAAACAGCCGGAATATTGTTTTTTTGCACCACGCGGATATTGTCTTCCAAAGCGGAGGGAAAATCGCCCAAAGAACATGTAATTTCGCCGCTTAAGCCTTTGGAGCTGTCCGGGTAGTGCAGGATTTTAGCCTGCACCCACTCACCTTGTTTGATTTTTTGCTTTTGTTTGAGCCGGATTTTAAGGTCCTCACCCCACTGGGAGCTGTCGTCTCTGATGAGGCCCCCCTCACCCCCTGAGAGAGGAAAATATTGGCCCACTATGTATTCGTGCGCTCTTTCCACAAGGTGAAGGATTTTTCCTGAGTAAAGGCCCCTTCGGCCAAAGTTACGGCTTTTTTGCAGGTGATTACGGTTTTTTGCGGGCGAGGCCCGGCGATTTTGCGGGCGGGCAATGACGGCTATTTTAACTTTGTCGTTGTTCATAAGGCCCGGCATTTGGTTCTTGGGCAGATATATGTCAGGATGCTCCGGTTTTTCAGGAATAAAAAAGCCAAATCCGCCGGGGTGTCTTTTTACTGTCCCTGTCAGGGTGTATAAGGGCTTGCTTTTATTTTGCCTTCGGATTTTGTCTGTGGTGTGTGTATTTTTAAACAGCTTTCCGGGGCGAAAAGGCACTGAGAGTTTTTTGATCAAGATGTTTTCCTTGTTAAGGGCGCGCCCCGACTCTTTTAAAGACATAACACCTCTTCTTTGGTAAATCCAGCTTTTTTGCGGGCGGATTTGATTTTTTCGGGGTTCAGTGTTACATTTAAAACCTTGCAATATGAAATTTTTTCAAAAAAAGTCAGATACGGGTATTAAGTCCGGCGCTTTGCCGAAAGCGGGCCTGCAGGAGCAAAAAGCCTTGGTGGAGGGCGCCAGATCTTTTGCCTTTACCACCCGGCTTAAGAAAATAGCGGCCTGGGGTCAGAGAAATTCTCTTTGGCCCATGCCTTACGGCACAGCCTGCTGTGGCATTGAGATGATGTCGGTCATGGGGCCACGCTATGATTTGGCCCGTTTTGGGGCGGAGGTGGTGCGTTTTTCCCCCCGGCAGTCGGATCTGCTGATTGTGGCGGGCACCATTACAGAAAAAATGGCCCCGATTATTTTACGGGTTTATGAGCAAATGCTGGAGCCTAAGTTTGTTATATCAATGGGGGCTTGCGCCAGCTCAGGGGGTTTTTACCGGGCTTATCATGTTTTGCAGGGCGTGGATAAAATTATCCCCGTGGATGTGTATGTGCCGGGTTGCCCTCCCACCCCTGAAGCGGTTATGGACGGGGTGATGGTGGTGCAAAAGATGATTACAGACGGGGCGCCCCGCCCTTGGAAGGAGAGTTGGAAACCGGGTGTTTGGCGATGAAAAGGTCTTTTGAGTCTCTTAAAGAAGATCTGCGCGGGACATTTCCCAATACAGCTTTTTCTTTTCAAGAGGACTTTGGGGACCGCGTTTTGTCCGTTCCCCCCCCGGCGGTTTTGCCTCTTCTGCAGTATTTAAAAAGCGGTTTTGATTTTTTGATGAATGTGTCCGCTGTGGACTATCCTGAAAAAGAACAAAGATTTGAAGTTGTGTATGAGCTGTTTTCCTCCCGAAACGCGGAAAGGCTGAGAATAAAAACCCAAGTGGCGGAGGGGGAAGAGATACCAACAGCGCAGTTTGTATGGAAGACAGCCGACTGGTTTGAGCGGGAAATTTACGACATGTTCGGGGTAAAGTTTAAAAACCATCCCAACATGAAGCGTCTTTTGACTCATCATCAGTTTAAAGGCCACCCCTTAAGAAAAGACTACCCGGCCGATCATCAACAGCATTGCACTCAGGCTTTGCCTGTTCATTTTGATAAAGAACCGGAAGGCTCCACCCCCGACTTGGCTGATGAAAAAGATCTCATCCCTTTAAATATCGGCCCTTCGCATCCGGCAACCCACGGCACTTTACGGATTATGGCTCAAATGGAGGGGGAGCGTGTGCACCGCGCCGGGGTGGAGATAGGCTACCTGCACCGCTGTTTTGAAAAAATGGCTGAAACCCACCCGTACAATCAGGTTATTCCCTATACAGACAGGCTTAACTATTGTTCCGCCCCTATGAACAATGTTGGTTATTGCCGGACGGTGGAAAAGCTTTTACAGGTGGAGGTTCCCCCTAAAGCCAAGGCCATTAGGGTAATTCTTTGTGAGCTTTCCCGCATTATTGATCATATAGTTTGTATTGGCGCCAATGCTGTGGACTTGGGCGCGCTTACCGGGTTTTTTCATCTGTTTACTTATCGCGAAAAAGTCTACACCCTTTTTGAAAAACTTTGCGGCGCAAGGCTTACGGTTTCTTTAACCCGGGTGGGGGGGATGGCCCAGGATCCTCCTAAAAATTGGTTTAGGGATGTTTTGATTTTTTGCGAAGAAATGAAAAAAGGGGTGGACGAGTTGGAGCTTTTGCTTTCGAAAAACCGTATATGGATGGACCGCACACAGGGTATTGGCGCTTTGTCTGTGGAAGAGGCTGTTAAGTGGGGATACACGGGGCCTTGCTTAAGAGCCACCGGCATGAGCTTGGATTTACGAAAGGCGGACCCTTACTATGGCTACGACGAATTGGACTTTGATATTCCCACAGGTCATACAGGGGATGTGTATGACCGCTACTTGGTGCGTGTGGCGGAGATGCGCGAGTCCCTTAAAATTATAGAGCAGGTGGCCCCTCATATTCCGCCCGGGGATTACAGCATTCGGGATAAAAATATTGTTTTGCCGGAAAAAAAAGATGTATACGGCAATATTGAGGGTCTTATGCAACATTTTATGCTGGTGATGAACGGGCTTAGACCTCCTGCGGGGGAAACCTATTCCGCAACAGAGGCGGCCAACGGAGAGCTGGGCTTTTACTTGGTGAGTGACGGGAGCGGTCAGCCTTATCGCTTAAAGGTGCGCCCGCCCTGTTTTGCCATTTACCAATCTTTCCCCAAGCAGGTGCAAGGCACTTTGGTGGCGGATGTGATCTCCATTCTGGGAAGCATGAATGTCATCGCCGGCGAACTGGACCGCTAAACCACTGAGAATCGGTTGATATAATGAAAGTTGTGTTGGATATTAGTCGCCATTTCCGCAATTTAAGCGGGAATCAGGTCAAAATAACAGGCTTTTTTATGGGTGACTGAATTAAACTGTTGCAATATTAAATAATCATTCGTAAAAAACCTACATGAAAATATCAAACTTAAAAATTAAAAATATTAAATGCTTTAAAGAAGTAAATATTCCATTTGAAAACGAAGCGGGAAATATCAAAAATTGGTCTCTTATTGTGGGTAATAACGGAGACGGCAAAACCACTATTCTGAGGTGTCTTGCCTTTGGGCTTTGCGATAGATCCGGGGCAGACGCTTTACTTGCAGAATTATACGGAGGAATTTTAAGAGAAGAGGAGAAAGAAGGTTCTGTGGAAATCATCTTAAAAGACACCTCGAAAGACAGAGAGAAAAAATACAAGTTCGTAACGAAAATAAAATTGCAAGGGAACAGTGAAGCGACATCTCAAAAGATATATAAATTGGACCCTGTCGGCAAAGAAACTGAAGTAAAAGAGCCAGAAGAGAGCACAGTCAGGAATAAAATTTTTGCTGTAGGTTATGGATCAGGAAGATCTATTACCGGCACGAAGTCTTATGACGAATACGCGATTGTGGACTTTGTGTACAGTCTTTTTAATTATGAATATCCTTTGCAGAATGTGGAATTGGGATTAAGAAGAATCATTTCTAATGCTGAAGAATTTAATTCTCTTAAAAATTGTTTAAAAAAAATATTAATGTTGGATGAAAGTGATGATTTTATATTATCAAAAAAAGGTTTGTTTGTCAAAACCCGGCAATGGGGGGAAGTTTCTTTTAACGCTTTAAGTGACGGTTATCAGTCCATGACGACTGCGATTTTAGACTTTCTAAGCTGGAGGCTTTTATATGACAGTAAAAGTTTTGATTTAAACAAAACTTCAGGAATTTTTATTATTGATGAAGTGGAGCAACATCTGCATCCTAAGTGGCAAAGAAACATTATAAGCATTCTTGCAGGGCAGTTTCCAAATATGCAGTTTATAGGGAGCACTCACACTCCTATATGCGCCTTGGGGCTTAATGACTTGGAATGCGAATCACAGCTTATTCAAGCCTCTTATAAGAACCGGCACAGTGAAGTGGAAAGTTTTGATATGAAGGAGAGCTATAAAGGTTACAGAGTGGATCAAATACTCACTTCCAACATTTTTGACTTGAAAAGCGCCAGAAGCAAAACAATGCAAGAAACCCTTGAAAAGTACCGGGGTATTTATTTAAAAAGCGAGAATGAAAGAACCACGCAAGAGACAGAAAAGATGAAGCAAATAGAACAAGAGCTTAAAGATTTGCCAATGTGGGATCATGTGAAAGACAGAGAGCAAGTCGAAAGGTTAACCAAACTCATTGAAGAAAAAGAGAAAAATTTAAAATGACAAAAATTGATCGTGCCTCTCCTCCTCAAAATATCGTTATGGATCAGAAAAAAACCACAGCTCTTGCAGAGATAAAAAAAGCTATTGATCGTGGAAACAAGATAAATATTCCAAATTTATGGACAACAGATAAAACAGTAAAAGAATATCTTTATAAATCTCAATATGAAAAATGTTGCTATTGCGAACAGAAAAGAGGCAAAGGAGAAATGGATGTGGAGCACTTTCGCCCTAAAGCCGGAGTGGAAGAAAACAGCAAACATACCGGCTATTGGTGGTTGGCTTATGAATGGGATAATCTGCTTACAGCCTGTAAAATATGCAACACAAAAAAAGGCGTGAAGTTTCCTTTGCAGGAGGAAAGTAAAAGAGCTTTTAACAAACATGATGACATTAAAAAAGAGGAACCTTTTTTAATAAACCCTTTAACAGAAAACCCGGAAGATTTTATAGAATATGATATTCCTAAAAACAACACACAGCCACTGATGATAAAAGCTGTTGGAAAAAATAAAAGAGGGGATAAAACAGTAAGTGAGCTGACAGGAATAAACTCTGAAGTTACTCTTTTGGCAAGAGGTTATCAATTCAAAAGTTATTGTCGTTTGTACAGAATTTTTTCTGTATTAAAAAATGATACAGAAAAAAAAGAAAAAGTATATGAAGAAATAAAAGAGGAAGTGCAGTTGTCGAATCCTTTTGCCGGTATGGCAAGGTATTATTTTATCAAGGTTCTTGAACTAATTTAAAACTCATCATAGCTTAAGTGATTGTATTTAACAGCCCGTGAAAAACTGTGTAAGGATTGCAAGAAATGATTAACGAATTAATAAATGAAAATTATCTGCCGGATGATACACCTTATTTTCTGTTTGATAAAGGAACTTTAAAAAAAAGACTGTCTCACCATAAGAAAACAGCTGAACATGCGAATGTTAAATTAATTTACTCTGTTAAGTCCCTTTCTCATATAGAAATTTTAAAAGAAATTGCAAAATATGTTGCAGGGTTTTCTGTAAGCTCTGTATTTGAGGCCCGGCTTGTTGAAGGTATCAGCAATAATCAGCATACTGTTCACTTTGTAAGTCCCGGGATAAAAACCGGCCAATGGAGTAAGGTGTCTCAAAGCGCTCACTTTATTACTTTTAATTCTTTGGAGCAATATGCACATTTTAAAGATAAACTTCATTCTGATGTCAGCTATGGTCTTCGCTTGAACCCTGAACTTTCTTTTGTTAAAGACGCCCGATATAACCCCTGCCGGGATTCTTCAAAATTAGGGGTACCGCTTGAGGAGACAGTAAAGTTTCTTAAAAACTCAGATGCCGGCACAGCCTTGAAAGGACTGCATTTTCACAATAACTGTGACAGTTGTGATTTTTTAGAACTCGAAAAAACTTTCAAAAAAATAGAGTCTTATCTAAGCCGATATTTTAAACAGTTTCAGTGGATCAATCTGGGAGGGGGATATATCCTTGACGCCAAGGAAAATTTACCTGCATTTTACAAGTTAACGCAATATATCAGGACAAAATATCAATTTGAGCGCATTATTATAGAACCGGGGGCCTCTATAGTCAGAGACAGCGTTTATCTTGTTTCTTCGGTTATAGATGTCTTTAAAAGAGGTGGAAAAAATATTGCTGTTTTGGATACAACAACCAATCATCTGCCGGAGGTATTTGAATATCAATATCAGCCCGATATATTGGAATGTGATTCATCTGGTTCTTATGAGTACATATTGGCGGGCTGTAGCTGTCTGGCGGGGGATGTGTTTGGAGCCTATTTTTTTAAAAACAAGCTTAAAACAGGCTCAAAAGTCATATTTAACAAAGTGGGGGGTTATTCTCTGGTAAAGGCTCACAGGTTTAATGGAATAAATTTGCCGGATATTTATTGTATAGAAAATAATATTGAGCTAAAAAAAATCAAAAGCTATACTTTTAACGATTATGTAAGCCACTGCGGAGGGTAAGCTTATTATGCAGGTTTTTGAAAAAGAAATACTCATACCAAAGGCAAAAAATCATAACAGCCCGCTTTTTTACTTAAAAAAAGAGCTTTCTTCCTTGTTGGAGGCGGAGGGGCTATTTCCGGTCAGATTGGCTGTTACGGACAGTCTGGGACCGGAATATAAATGTGAAATTGCTGTTTTGGATACAAAACATATAAGCGGCTTTAATGAAGCAGAGCGTCTTTTTCATTTTAGAAAACGCAAATATGAAAATACAAGTAAATTCAATATTGTTTTTTTAGTTCCTACAGGTATCAGCGCTGAAATCGGCGGTCATGCCGGTGACGCAACTCCTGTCGCCCGGCTGTTGGCTTCCTCTTGTGATACTTTAATTACTCATCCCAATGTTTTTAACGGTTCAGATATTAATGAGATGCCTGAAAACAGCTTGTATGTCGAAGGAAGCGCTGTTTGTCGGCTTATGATGGGCGCTGTTGGGTTACAGTCGGTCAGGTCAAATAAAATTTTAGCGGTTATAGATGACAATAAACACAAGGTGTTTGAAAATGCAGTTGTCAATTCCATTAACTCGGCAAGAGCCACCTTGGGTATTGACTGTTTGAAAATTGTTAAATTGTTTTCCTCTGTTTCAATGAAATCAAAATATTCATCTTCAAAAAGAGCGACAGGAATTATTGAAAATATCAATAACCTGTTTTCAATTTTGAAGCAAAATAAGGGAAATTATGATGCAGTGGCGGTTTCGTCTGTTGTTAAAGTTCCTAAACACTACCATAAGGATTATTTCTTAAGCAAAGGTGATATGGTAAATCCTTGGGGAGGGGTGGAAGCCATGCTCACGCACGCTGTTTCTTATCAGTTTAATGTCCCTTCAGCTCATTCTCCCATGTTTGAATCTCCTGAAATTGCTAACATGGATCCCGGGGTGGTGGATGCCAGAATGTCGGCAGAGGCGGTGTCCACAGCTTTTTTTCATTGTGTGCTTAAGGGCTTACATAAAAGCCCCAAAATCATTACTGATGAAAGAGTGCTTTATTCCAGTGATATTATTTCAGCTAAAGATGTTTCCTGTTTGATTATACCGGATGGTTGTTTGGGGCTTCCCACCCTTTCAGCCTTGGAGCAGGGTATAAAGGTTATTGCTGTAAAAGAAAATAAAAATTTAATGCGAAATTGTTTATCTGATTTACCTTGGAGCAAAGGACAGTTTTTTCAGGTGGAAAATTATCTGGAGGCAGTGGGAATTATAAACGCGATCAAAAGCGGTGTTACTCCTTCAGCTGTAAGACGCCCTTTAAAAACATTAACGGCGGGTAATGAACTGAAAGCAACAGGTAAAAGTCAAAACAGCAAAATTAAACTTGATAATGTTATTGGGATTAAATCCTGAGAGTGGATCGACCCTGAAAAAAGACCGCTTCCAATTTTGACACAATGTGTATAAAATACAATGCGTAGTGTAAAAATCACATTTTTTATCATTGGGCTGTACAAAAACTGTACATTTGTGCTACCCTTTACGGGTAAAAAATGTTTATGTAATAGAGAACATAAAAAATTGAGAACACAAATTGTCAACATTGATTTGGAAATTTTCAAGCGTTCAAGCGTTCAAGCGTTCAAGCGTTCAAGCGTTCAAGCGTTCAAGCGTTCAAGCGCCTAAGTTTTATTTTGCTTTAGGGTTTTTGCTCTTTTGCTTTTTAAATGTTTCTTGCACAAGATCAAAACCAACTCCCAATAAAGAAGAGCAAACCCGCGGCTTGAGCCATGTTTTTAAACAGGGCGAGGCGGATCATTTATATAATATTACACATTTTCAAGCTATTGATATCCCGGCAAAAACCTTAAATCTCAACGCGCTAAGTGGAAAAAGCCTGCAAATAAAAACATCCCAAACGGGGGAAAAGGCCAAAGTTTCCGTCAGCAAATCCGGCGCTCTTATTGATTCTCATCTGTCTTTTGTGAATCAATATTACTTTCTGGATTATGACATTTTGGAAACAAAAACCGACACTCAAAACCTGCTGAAAAGATTTTTTGGAAAAGTAAAGCAATTTAAGGGCTTGCCCGGCACGGTTTATACTATTGTTCCTTATATAGAAAGCAACTATCTGATATTTTACCGTTTGTCTGATCCAAAAACCGTGCCTTATGATGAACTGCCGGTTTCAGTTAAAGTGGGGGACAAAACAGCCACCCCTCTTGTGGGCTACCCTATTCAGTATTGTGTGGCGGAAAAAATATTGAATATTAATAATGAGCAAACCGGGCAAAACAGAGCCAAATGTGAAGGTGTAACTAAAGAAAACGCTGAGTATATTCGTTTAAAAGAGCAGGATAAAAAGGTTTTCAACTATCAGCCGAAAGTGGATGTTTTCCCGGAGAATTTTTTTAACGGCCAGTGGTTTTTTGTAAAAAGTATTGTTAAATCCTCTCAAGATACTGTGACAGGGTTTCATCAGGCTTTTAAGTCTGCTTATTTAGTGGAATTTAATAAAGCTCCTGACAGTTTAAAAGTTTCGGATGCGAGCGGGTATGAAATAGAAGAAAAAGATAAAATTACCGGTTTTGCCATTCCTGTGGAGTGGAAAGAGTATGAACTGGATCAGGACTCAGACATTATTCACAGGTTTGCAGAAAGAGAAAAAGCCGATACGCAGGATATAAAAAGGCCTTATTTCAAGATTAAATTTACAGATCTGGTTCAAAACGAGATAACAACAGCGACAAACAACAACAAAGACAATAACAAAGACGGCATTACCGCGGAAACAGAAACAGTTTTTATTACAGATGACTATTTTAGTTTTACCATCAGAGTAAGCGGCGATAAGAATTATTGGATTAAATACGCTTTTAAAAAAGCGACTGAAAATCAACATTATGTTGAAAAGCAGTGGTTTGAAGATGACAGCACTAAGTTTTTTCCGGTTTTTTATGCTGTGAGAAAGTATTATAATCGAGTGAGTGAACACACACAGCGGGAAAAAGAGAGGTTTTTTCGGGTGACCCGGTTCAACCCGCGTTCTGTGGAAAGCTCAACACAGGTTATTAAATGGCATTTTTCAAAACAAACCCCTCATTCGGAATGGCTCCGTGATCTTGGCCGAAAAGCTGTTGTTTTTTGGGATAAAGCTTTTCAAGAGGCGGGAAAAGGCTCAGACCACAAAATAAGAATTGTATTGGATGAGAGTGAAGATAAAGAACTGGGGGATATACGGTATAATATTATCAATCTGATGTATTCTAAAGCCTCTCAAGCCGGCTTTCTCTTGGGTTTTGGCCCTAATATTTCCAATCCTGTTACAGGGGAGGTGGTATCCGCTACGGCCAATGTGTGGATCAACCATATTATTGATTTATACACTAATATTTTAAGGAAATATATTCGGTTTCATATTTTTCCTCCTCTTTGGAGATTGCTTCCTGATTCTCCTGCGGTTACTTGGCTCATGCACGAGAAAATTCAGCAAGTATGCCCTGAGGTAACGGGTTTTATTAATCGGGAGAAAGCCAAAAACAACTCTTTTCATCCTGAGAAAACAGCGCTAAAGGATAAACAGATTATAAAAGACTGTGTGATGGAAATATCCCGGCCCGCGATTTTATTCACAATATTGCATGAAATGGGTCATGGCTTCGCGTACAGACATGTGTTTTCCGCTTCGGTGGATGAAGATAATTTTTATTCCGATTATGATGAAATAAAAAAGATTTTTGGGAAGGATATTTTATTTGATAATACAAAAAGTCATCCTCATCCCGCTCAGTTTTCTTCTGTGATGGATTACGGCAATTTATATTTTCCGCTTTTAACCGTTCCGGGAAAATACGATATAGCGGCCACCAGGTTTGTGTATTTTAATAAAGTGGAATTGCAGGGAAAAGGAAAACTTTTTAATATTCCCGCGGGAGCGGACACTGACTCCAACAAGCCTCAGAAAAGCATTTTAGAAACAGAAAGCACACACAATGTGCTGTTTAAAAGATACAAAGTTTGTGGGGGAAAACAATATGGTAAACCGGGGGGGGAGAGCTCTGATATACATAAAACCGGCCCTGTGTGTGCTCAATTTGATTATGGAGTTACTCCTTTTGAGATAATGAATAATATCGCTGAAGCGGTTTTTACTGAACTTATGAGGGACAAGTATCGTTATGACAGCGCCCGCCCCGGACATTATACAACGGGCGGAATTTTTCATCCGGATTCGTTTATTGTAGTTGCGCTAAACAGATGGATAGGGTTACGGACCGATTTGATGCACCGGCACGGAAAGCGCATTTCGGATTTTTCCTTTCTCGATGAGCGGCATATTAAGGAATATAAAAAACTTATTGCAGAGGAGATTGAAAGCAATCCGGAGTTTAAACTGTATTATGGTGTCAGACAGGCTTTTTTTAATTTTTATAAAAAGCTGTTTTTCATACCTGTGAAGCGCTGTGTTTACAGGAAGTCAGACGGCTCTTATAATGCGACAGCTTTAGAAGTGATAGAAAGGAGGATAGAAGGCTTTTATCCTTCACATTCCAGAGAGATATTTATGAATTGTCAATCTCCGGCGGTTCAAAAATGGGCTGAAGAAAACGAAAAAGGGGAATTTGTCGCCGAAGTGGGGGTTTTTGGCGAAAACAGGGCATATTTTTTAAAAACCACTTTGGAAGATGAATTTGATGAACTTTCGATGTTTATGCCTCCCACACTGGACCGGGAAGAATTTGAAAGACTCTCAAAAATCCCCACAAAATTATTTCATGTGGTTTCTCCTTGGATGTATATTATAAACTCCGGAATTAACATAACTGTTGAGCCTGATTTTGCAAAAGAATTTATACAAGAAATAAAAATGTTTTTTTTAGAAGGTGTGGATTTGAACCCCTACCTTAATCGTCCCTTGGCGACAAAGCTCCCGAGGTTTCCGGCTTATGATATAGAGTCTAACACAGGAACACAGTTAAATATGGATTTGATATTGCAAAATGGAATTTTAGCTCACAAATCAAATGCATTAAGAGATTATGTTGAGCTTCTTTTGACAAATACCTTGGGAAATCAAAACATACAAAATGATTTTAAGAGGCACTTTGGGATGTATCATACTTCTTTAAGTTCAATATTTTCGGTACTTGGGGATAGAGCGGAAAGTTTAGACGAAAACTTTTTGTTGGGAACTTCCATTCCTCCCGTTCAAACTCTTTATCAGGAATATAAGAAAAGTATAAAAGATCAACAAAATATCGGTTTTAGGGAATTTATTACACAGCATCCTGATGTGTGTGTGCATCCAACGAATCAAGAAAAAATTATTATTCCTTTTACCCTCACCTTCGAAGGTAATTTCCGTTTGCAGATGTGCCGAAAATTTAATAAATACAGAAAGTGTATTGCAAACGACAGCGCCGATACGCCTTGCGAAGACTTAGAGAATAAAAAATCTTATGTAGAGTGGGTGTTGTTATCTGTTATGCCATGAAGAGGAGTTTTTGCGGGTTGTTATATGTGGCGTCTTTTACAGGCCGGTTTAACAAAAATGTTTTTTCTTTAATTTTTTTGTTGTTGATTTTGTTGTTGTGCTTTCCCTTTGCCGGCAAAGCGGTTTTAGGTGTTATCACCGATCCGGCTTTGCTTGATGAATCCGGTGATTCCTCTCCTAAGCCCCTTACCGGTTATTTTGCCGTGGAGTTTACCCGGGATATAAGAGTAAGTGAGGAGCAATTTCTAAGTGTAGGCAGGCAAGGCGGGTTGTTTGATTCTTTATATGTGAAAAGTGATTTTAAGCTTAGTCACTCTTTAGATGTTTATTTTGAAAGTTCCCCCCTGCTTGGCAATATGGAAGCTGTTTTTATTGTCAGTTACAAACGGCTTATATACGCAACGGCGCAGGAAATACAGGAAACCTGTTGGCATTCTGTTTTGTGTTTTAATGATATTCAATTTGGAGCGCTTAAAACCCTTTCTGTAACAGATCGTTTGTATTTTGAGCCTTCTGTTTATTTTCATATTCCTTTTTCAAAGCTTTCTTTTGATAAATCTCTTATTGGCGGGGTTGCTGTGGGGCTTAACACTTCTTATGCAGTGTTATCCAAACCTGATTTGCGTTTTGCTGTTGTTTCGAGGCATTTTGTGAAAAAGGATTTTTATCTCTATGAAACCGCTGATATAAAGGGCGAAGGCTATAATGTGCCTTGGATGGTGTTTAATCAGCTGGGTTTCAGCATTAATTACTCAAAATACTTTTTTATTCCCGCATTGTTTTTTTACGGTGATTATCACTTCTTTCTTAATTTTAAAAACACTCCTTTTCATGTTGTTTCTTTAAGCGCAAGCGCTGTCTACACTGTGCATAAAAAGTTTAGGTTTATGGCCGGGCTCCATTGGAGGGATCGTATACTAAGGCCTAAGCATTCCGGCTTGGTTTCGGATGTGACAGTGTTTCATCCTGATCAAACTTTTTTTAGTGTGGGTTTAACTTATCTTTTTTAACAATTTATGGAAAAACCTATCCGTGCCCCTGCATCAAGGAGGGTTCGTATTCTGTTTGTGCTTTGTTTTTTAAATCCAGCGGGCTGAAGTAATCCCGCACGATGTTTAGTGTTTCGGTTTTGTTTCGGCTTTGAAACACTTTTTGGCGAAAGCGGGCGGACTCAGGGTAACCGGAAGAATACCAAGCGGAAAACTTTTTATACTGCAATAAAAACATTTGTTCATTGTAAAAACTTTCAAGCCGGCGCTGTAAGCGGTTTAAAATATCCATGTAACTTTTTGCCGGCCCGTTTGCAGAGCTTTGTTTTAAGTCTTCAGCTTTTTGTGCGCGGTGATTTGTTTTTTCGTTTTTTTGTGGTTTATTGCAACCTATGTTGTTTTTTTCGTATGGTTTGGTTTGCTTTATTTCCCGGTTGTATGTGTTTTTGATCTCTTGAAAAATCCAAGGGTTTTTTAAACACCCTCTTCCTATCATCATTCCGTCGCAGGCGCTTTGTTTTTTCAGCCTTAAAATTTGTTCCGCCTTTATCAGATCTCCGTTGCCGATGACAGGAAGGGGGCTTTGTTTTTTTACTTCCGCTATATAAGCCCAGTCCGCATGGCCGGAGTAACCCGCAGTGCGGGTTCTGCCGTGAATGGCAAGCCAAATAATGCCCTCCTCTTTTGCTATGCGGGCCACTTCACGGCTGTTGCGGGAATTTTGGTCCCAGCCGGTTCGAACTTTAATGGATACCGGTATGGATACGGCTTTTTTTACTGTTTGAAGTATTTTGCGTAAAAAACCAAGATCTTTTAAAACCGCGGATCCGGCTCCTTTCTTTATAATTTTAGTGACGGGACAGCCAAAATTAAGATCCACAAAATCCGCGCCGGACTGCTCAACAATTTGAGCGGCTTCCTCTAAGGCGGAAAACTGCTCGCCAAAAATCTGCACCCCCACCGGTCTTTGATCTTCCGTAAAATGCATCAGTGTGTGGCTTTTTTGGTTCTTAAGTTGCAGAGACTTGGCGGACACCAATTCTGTTGTGACGATGCCACAGCCCATTTCCCGCATAAAAGAGCGAAACGGGCAATCGGTGATACCGGCCATAGGGGCCAGCGAAAAAGGGTTTTGTTTCAGCTCTTTTAAAAGATTTTCTTCAGTCATGGCGCTTTTTAATCCCTCCTACATGAAAAATTTGCTGACTTAACTTTATCACAAGCGATTATTTAGTAGAGTTTGAACAAAGGTTCTTGCTCGTGTAAGCATGCCTGCTCATACCTACCGCTCGGTCTCAGACATGCGTTTTGCCACGCGCGCGTCTTGTGAGACGCGGCGTGCTCAAAGCCGAACTCGCCTCGCGGTAGGTATGAGCAGGTACTTTATCACGGGCGACTAAATAGTAGCCCGTGATAAACCCCTTTAAATTATGTCTGCAAGCAAAGGCTTAAGCGGTGAGTGTCCAAGGTATTCCGTCACGCACAAGCTTAAGCCTTTGCCTGCTGAAAACTAATAGGACAGAGGTTTTTCACGCCTGACTATTTAGTCACGATTATTTATAAAGCTTGACCTGCTTCTTGCGCAAGCTTATTTTGCGGGTGGATTTTTGCGCTTTCTATTGTGGGGCAAAGTGTGTAATCTAAGGGGGCTTTTGTAACGACAGGTTTTTCGGGGTGTGGCGCAGTCAGGCAAGCGCGTCTCGTTCGGGACGAGAAGGCCGCTGGTTCGAATCCAGTCACCCCGACCACCCGCAAAGCGACTTATTTTGCCGTTGCTTCTTTTCTGTGATCGTTATTTTATGCAGGCTGTTTAAATCCAGCCCTCCAAGTGTGTAATTTTTTCAGTTTATCCTGACAATTATTCATCTTTTGGATTTTACTTGAATTTTAGATATTTTTCAGTCACAATGTATTTAACTAATAAACAACCTGAAGGTTATTGATGAAGTTTAAAAATTTGTTGATTATAAGTTTTATGGCGTATGTATGTGTCGCTTTCTCCGCTGAAGAAAGAAGCCATCCGGCTCAAGATGAAGGCTTAAAAACATTTACAGTCAGAATGAACATTCTGATTGATATTCGTAAAATCAATATCAAAGACAAAGGCGGGGACACAGATCAAACACAATTTGGAAACTCCGGGCTGGCTTTATCCGCTGACTGGGAAAACAAAGTTCGGGCTTACGCAAAAGCCAACCTCAGTCACCTGTTTAAGTATAAAAACTCCAATAGAATTGATTTTAACGAAGACTTTAAAATAGAAGACTTTATTGATAACGCTTATATTGAAGTTCATAATATCAACAACTCCCCGGTTGCGGTGATGGCGGGAAAAAGAGATTTAATTATGGGTCTTCATGATATTACAGAAGTAATCCCTTTGCCGTACACTTTTTGGGAAAACTTTCAGCTTAAATACGATGTTATCAGCTTGACTGTTAAATTGGCTGATAAACTGGAGATCACTTTGTACGAAGGGGAAAACGGTGATGTGGGGGATCAATTTAACGACGGGGAAGGTGACTTTAATATTGAAGAAAAATCTGTGGGAGTGCTTTTTAGGGTGGAATATGATATAGGGCCTGCTGATATGGTGATAGCTTATAACAAACAAAAAAATGAGCACTTAGGCTATACCAAACCTGAAGAAAAAATAACTTTGGGTTTTAAAACAAATTTAAGTAACAAGGTCAGCGCCTATCTTGAGGGAATGCACTTGTTTGAAAACCCTCCTCTTGGTGTCAGAATCGGCGATAAAGGGGAAGGGGGTTTTTCCACAGGGGTTTTGGTAAAACTTTCTGATAAAACAACCTTAGTGGGAAGTTACACCAATATTGATGAGCTGACAAGAGAATACGGCCTTGGTTTGCTTTTTCATCCTTTTTTTGGTTCTCCTGCATTTAAAGAAAACGCTGAGGTCCGCGCGCAGATTTATCACAGTGAATACCCCGAACAGGGCTGGAACCCTGACACTTATATTGGGATCAACTTTAGAATCAAAACAAGCCACCTGCTTTACGGAAAATAGGATTTGCCTGCTTTATTCGTTCGCATCCTAATAAATGTCGGGGAGACAGGATTTGCCTGCTTTATTCGTTCACATTCCGCTCACTCATTGCGCAGGCCCCCCTCAGTCGCTCAAAAAATCATCCAAGATTTTTTGCCCTGTATTCTTTGCTCCCTTTGGTCGCAAACAACACAGGTCGCTCCTTCGCTTCAAATCCTGTATAAACCTCATACATAAAGGGAGAAGGGTTAATTTTTAACCCTTCTCCCTTTATGGTCGGGGAGACAGGATTTGAACCTGCGACCCTCTGCTCCCAAAGCAGATGCGCTACCGGACTGCGCCACTCCCCGAAAAACCGTAAAAATCAATACTTTGGTAGAGTTTTGGCGCGGAGCAAACTAAATGAAAAATAACACTACATGTTAAGAGTATTCAAGGTCATTTGACCGCTTTTTTTGTGTTTTTACGCAAAAAAAGGGGCATAAATCAACAAAAAGTCCTATTTTTATGGAAGTTTTAGGTATTGACTCTTTTTTAAAATGGTTGGTATAAGAGGGCTGTATTGCTAAAAAAATATAAAAACCAAGGAGTTGATTTATGAAAAAGTTTTTTTGTTTATTGGCCTTGTTTTTCACAAGTCCGTTTGCTTTGGCGATGGATGTGGAATTCGGCGGTCAACATCGTGCCCGGGGAGTTTATTACCAACAGGATATGAGTGATGCATTCATCCAGCGGTTTAAATTTTCCGGCGCTTTTCGTCCAAACGAAATGTTTGAAAGCCATTTTTGGCTGATGACAAACTATAAGTGGGGTGGCGACTATTCCGACAATAGTGTGCGCATTTACGGATACGGCGACTGGAAGGTTTCCGATGAATTGATGCTCAGGCTGGGCAGGTCTCCCTTTCAAGTGGCGGATGGTTCCACAATCGGCATCAACGACTATGAAGCTTACCCGTATGTTATGGATGGGCTTTTTCTGAGCTATAACACAGAAAATCTGGCTGTTGATGTATGGGGCGCTTACCTGCCTCCGGTTTTTCAGGGGATGGGCGAAGAAGAAGAAGGTCAGTATGAAACGATAGTGGGTTTATCTTTGGATGTGCGCTCACTGCCTGAAGCTTTTAAACTGGCCAACCTGTACGGCGCGTATGTTCATAGTGAGGATGAAGAGCAAAGCCATATCCGCTTTGGTGTGGGTATTGGCGGAGACATATCCGGCATTGATTACAAGCTGATTGGGGCCATTCACGGAAAAGAAATAAACGATATCATCAGTCAATACGCTGTTGACGGGCAGTTGGGTTACACTCTTGATTTTGACGCGCGCATTTATGTAGGCGGTCACTACGAATCAAATGAGTACAACCCTTTCTACTACTCCCGTCACGGCAGATCCGGCCTGTCAGATGTGGTTCAATGGGGTAACGGCACTGTTTACGGCACAGCCGGTGTTTCCTACATGCCCAGCGAGGACTTTGAAGTGGGTATTATGGGAGTTTACTTTCACAGCATTGGAGCTTGGGGCCTGTGGGGTAACGGAGGTCAGCATCCCAAAGATGGCGCAGAGCTGAATAAAGAACAGGTTATTGAAGCTGATCTGTATGTGAAAAAGAGTTACGCCGGTGGTTTTGCCCTTAAATTGCAGGGCGGGCTGTTTGATTTGAGCAACGAGAACCCTTATTGGCAGTTTCAGCTGAATACGACATTTGATTTTTAATGTTTTGACTAATGAGTTGATTTTTAATAAAAAAGGCCGGTCTTAATAAGATCGGCCTTTTTTTTAGGTGGAAATATGTTTCAAATTGCCGTTTTAGCTGTTTTTCTTTCTCATGCCGGCTGGGCCATGAAAAAGCCTGCTTTTCCTCTAAAAGAGGAGCTGAAAGGGCCTTTGGTTTCCTTATTGGACGAAGCGGTGGATCTGCACAGGGCCTTTTATTCTAAAAAAGAAGATCAAATTAATATCATTTCCCTGAAAATGGCGCGTAAAATAGAAGAGCTGGAGCAATCTCCCCGGCTACTGCCTTATCATCAAGGTTCTTACATTCACCGGCTTTTGCAGGGTTTAAAGCCTCAGTTAGAGGCTGTAAAGACCCCCGGCAGTAAAAGGCAAAGCAATATCGCCTCTATCAACCGCTCTTTGACTTATATGGCTCATGTTTATGGATTAAGAAAGTACGCTGTTTTCTTTTGTCCGGCCGATCGCAGTGTGTGGATGCAGGATCCGGGAGGCAAGGGCAAAATAAAACCTTTGCATTTACAGCATCGTTCGTGCGGATCTTTGGTTGGTAAGTAACAAGCGGGATACACAAGTGGTCAAGTGGCTTTTATCTCTTCCTAAAAGTATGTTGGCCTTCCTTGTTTTGGGAACAGCCATTGTTTTTATAGTGGCGCAGGATCCTCCTCATACGGTTTGTAGAGCCCAGATAGAAAATTTTAAGTCTCAGCAAAAAGGCATTGTTTATAAGGATCCTAAAATCAAAACACGGCAAAAGCCACTGATAGCAGTAATGGTGGAAAGCTGTAAACAGCACAATTCTCCCGGCAGTTGCTATGGTCTTTTTTCCAGAATAAAAAGGCTGATTCACGATTTTAAAGTGGTGGCTGTGCAATGCAAAGCCTCTTTTGCCGGTCTTAGTGAAGTGCGAAAGGCTTTGTTTGCGGTATACGGCCTGATGATTCGCATAGCTTGGGGGGACGAGCCTCCCACGGCTTATCAGGACAAAAAAAAATGGCTTTCCGATGTGGATATGTCTGTGTTTTGTCTTTTAAAAGAAAGAATTTTGTTTTTCTACGGGAAAGAGGCCTTAATCAATTTGGAAAAACAGGTGTTTAAAAAACTGCCCGGAGTAAAAAGCATGAAGGAAAGCCGTATTCGGGAACTGGCCTTGGTTTCTGAAAACTGCTCTGTCTACCCGGCTTTGTAGCAGTCTCCTGTTAGGCTTAAAATGCTGTAAATGAGAGTGGATTATGCGTAAAAAAAACATTGCCACTTTAGATCTGCATGGCTGTACAAAAGATGAGGTTTTTGGTCTTTTAGATGAATTTATTGTCAAACACAGTGACTGTGAGGAACTGCGTGTGATTGTGGGAAGGGGCAGGGGAATCGTAAGGCAAAAAACCATTGAATATTTAAAGGGCGCGCATTATCCTTGGAGGTACGAAAGAGCGCAAGGGGTGGAAAACACGGGCGCTTTAATCGTAGACTTAAGTTAAAAAAAACACCCGGAGTAATGGGTATCAGCTTATTCAGCCGGTTTTGCTTTGCGGTTTTGTGTTTTTGCCTTTTGGTGATTTTGTGGGGCGCCTTAGTGCGCATCTCCCATTCCGGGGACGGGTGCGGGCAAAGTTGGCCCGATTGCCAGGGAATGTATCTTATTGAGGCCGGCGCGCAGGGCAAAACATGGATTGAGTGGATTCATAGAGCCACTTCCGGCCTGTTCGGCCTCATGGTTTTGTTGCTTTTCGCAGGGGCTTTTTGTAAATTTCCCCGCCGTCACCCTGTTCGCAAAGCGGTTTTTTTGGTCTTTTTGTTTACCTTAAGTGAAGCCTTAATCGGCGCGCGCTTGGTTTTAGCCGGTCTTACCGGCGGTAATGATTCTTTGGCCCGCGCCCTTACCATGAACCTGCATTTATTAAACTCTTTGTTGCTGGTGGGAAGTTTGTTTGTCACTTGGCGGCTTTGTCTTGGCAGGCGGTTTTTTATACACAAATATTTGTTTTTATTTCTCGGTGCTTTTTTTCTGATTGCTTTTTTTGGCTCTTTTTCCTCTTTGGCCTCTACTCTTTTTCCTTCTTCCTCCCTTTGGGAGGGGCTTAGTTTGGATTTTAATCCCACATCTCCTTGGCTGGTGCGCCTTCGTTTATGGCATCCGCTTTTGGCCCTTCTGTTGGGGGGCGGTTTTTTATTTTACATGTTTTTTACAGCTCAAAAAAAAGATTATGAAAGGGCAAATCAACAAGGCGCAAAAACTTCCCCCGCCCGCAGGCTTTTGCTTTTGTTTTTATGTGTTACTTTGCTTTCCGGCGTGATGAATTTGTTGCTACTTTCCCCCGTGATTTTAAAACTCACTCACTTGCTGATGGTGTATCTTTTATTTATGAGTTTTATAGCAACAATGGAAACAAAATAACGCGGTGCTTCTAAAAATTGGTGAATAGGTGAAAAAATGCTTAAAAACTCCCGAAAATCGCTGAAAATGCCCGAAAACCGGAAAAAAATAGACAAAAATCGGTAAAAAAACGGTTTTTTTAGAAAATAATGGCTTGTCAAAAAAATCAAACTGTGGTCTTTTCAGGCCCGTTTTATAAATGCAAGTCCCTTTTTTGGAGGAGGTTTTAGCTCATGAGGTATCTACTGTCTTTTTTAGTGTCTGTTGCTTTTTTGTCGTTTCCTGTTCTTTCTTTTGCTGAAGAGCACGACGACGAAGAGGAAGTGGAAAAAATTAATGTAGTGGGCTCTCACATTAAAAGAACAAATATGGAAGGCCCTTCTCCTGTTTTGGTGATTGACCGCGATCAAATCGAAATGTCGGGTTACGATTCCCTTGGAGATATTTTAGGAGAGCTTCCTGTAGCTTCTTCTGGAAGCTCATCAGAACAATCTATAACCAGCCCCGCTTTTGCGACCTCAACCTCTCTTAGGGGGATGGGACAAAGAGATATTTTAATGTTAATTAATGGAAGGCGTATAAGTCCCCATGCCGGGACATCTTCAATGAATTTAAGTGTTCTTCCTTTGTCTGTTATAGAAAGAGTGGAGATACTAAAAGACGGAGCATCCGCTATTTACGGCGCGGACGCTGTAGGAGGTGTGATTAATGTTGTAACCAAAAAAAACTACACAGGCGGGCAAGTGAATGTGCAAGGTTCTTTGGTTCAAAGGGTGGAGGGCAACAGTTTGGATGGCCTTTCCTCTTTCGTGGATTTTTGGAACTGGGATGACACAAGAGGCGCTAAAAGAGTGGACAATTCATGGGCCGGAAAAGGGGACAGGTTAAGTATTGACGCCGGCTATGGAGGAAGTGCAAACAACATTAATTATCTTGTGGGGGGGCAGATACGTTTTAGCGCGCCTCTTTACTTAAGGCATCGTTCTTTTGGGCGTCTTCCTTCAGCAAAAGACGGAAGTCCTGCAGGCAGTCCCGGTTCTTGGAGTGATGATGACGGTAAAACATGGACAGCCGCCGCAGATTGCCCCAAGGAACACCAGCAACCGGATGGAAAGTGTGGTTTTGACTGGGGCCCTTATATGCAGTTTACACCACAGGTTTTGCAAGCCAGCGCCTTTGGTCAGGCTGATACGCAGGTTAATGATAATCTGAATGTCAGCGCTCAAGCGCTTTATTCTTATACAAAAGCTCATGCTATTATTGCCCCCGCTCCGGATTCTTTTGCAAAACCTGATAAGCCAGGAGTACAGGATTACCGTATTCCTGTTGAAACAGCACAAAAGTGGGGCTTAAGCGCCAGTGCGCCGGTCACTGTGTGGTACCGGCTTGTGGAGGAAGAAGGATCAGGAAGAAGAGAAGCTTTGTCAGATACTCATTTTTATCAGGCGCAATTTAGCGCCGCACAGTCTTTATTGGATACAATGGAGTTGGAAGGCCACTTTAATGTATCCGGTTCCTATTCTTCAAGAACAGATATAGGTTATGTGAATAAAGAAAAATTGTTTAATATGGCGAATGAAGACTTATTTAATCCTTTTCTTCCATCAGGCAAAAAAAGCGATATTTCCAAAGCGACATACGAGCCGACACAAGAGGTTTTTTCCAGTCTCATCAGCTTTGAGCCTCAACTGAGTGGAGAATTGGCGGAGTTTAGCGGCCAACAGCTGATGTTTGCCATTGGCGGCTTAGGGGCTTGGCAGTACTACTTACAGGAAAACGACGAGATCACAAAAGCGGGCAAACAGTGGGGGGGTGGTGACACTTCAGATGGTGACGGGGATCGTATGTACGGTTCTTTTTATGGCGAGCTTTCCGCTCTTCTTTTTGAAATGGCGGAGCTTCAGGTGGCGACCCGTACAGACTATTACAGTGATTTTGGTTTGGCTTGGCAGGATATAATTGAAGATATTCCTGTTCCTTTTTCTCCTCGTGTGGCTTTGTCTGTTCAACCTGCGGATGAAGTAAAATTCAGAGCTTCATGGGGCTTGGGTTTTAAAGCTCCCGCTTTGGAAGATTTATATCAGAACGAAACAGTTGATTATCCTTCAGAAAGAGATTTTTATCTTTGCGATGATGATTATTTAGCTCAGCAAGATAAAAACAATTTGCCTGTTGAATGTAGAACCATCACACAGTATAAAACTTTTAAGCGCAGTAATAAAGATATTAAGCCGGAATTTTCTGAATCATTTAATATTGGTGTGGTATTAGAGCCTGTTGAAAGGCTTTCGTTCAGTTTGGATTATTATCGC